>CAWDUB010000008.1:0-460654 GCA_963805375.1 uncultured Alphaproteobacteria bacterium
GCGGAATCGAACCACCGACACCATGATTTTCAATCATGTGCTCTACCAACTGAGCTACCTGGGCGGCCGGACCCGCGTTTAAGGCGGGCCAAGCGAAGTGCCGCGCGTTATAAAGGCCCCGTTCCGCACTGTCCAGAACGGACGGGCTGGCTCACGCTTTGGCGCCGACAGCGGCGCGGAACCGCTCCTTCAGCGCCACCCCATCGCGCAGCGGCAGCACCCGCGGCGGCTCCTCGGCCGCGATCAGCACACGGGCGAACAACGTCTCGCGCAAGGTCGCGAGCCGCCCGGCAAGATCGCGCAAAGCCGCTTCGTCGCGCACGTCGAGGCAGGGCCCGATGCCGCAGGCCTTGGCGACGCCGAGCAAATCGACACCGCCTTGCGTATGGCTCGGCTGCATGCCGGTCTCGCCGTAGACGCCGTTATCGAACACGATGACGGCGAGATTGCCCGGGCGCTGGATGCCGATGGTGGCGAGCGAGCCGAGCCCCATCAGCATCTCGCCGTCGCCGGTGATGACCGCGACGCGCTTCTGCGGCTGCGCCAGCGCCAGCCCCAAGCCGATCATGGCGGCGCCGCCCATAGCGCCCCAGAGATAGAAATTGCGGTCGTCATCGCCGAGCGCGGCGAGGTCCCAGGTGGTCGAGCCGAGGCCGGGCACCACCAGCAGGTCCTTCGGCCGTTCGGCGAGCAGCATCGCCATGGCGGCGCGGCGTTCGAGTGCGCCTTGGTTCATTTGGTCCACACCTTCTTGCCGATCAAGCTTTGCGACAACAGCACGGCGGCGATGCGCTCGTCGCCGAAGGCCTGTTGCACGGCGCGCTCCGCCGCGCCTTCGACCTCGTCCGGTTTCGTTGCGCGGTAGACCTGCGCCTCGCACAATTTCAGCACCGGCTCGACGATCGATCCCATCGGCTGCTGCCAGGGATTGAACTCCTCCCACTCGCCGCGCATGGTGATGAACATCAAGAGCGGAAAGCGGCAGGTGCGTGCGAGCGACAGCATGTTGACGCAATTGCCGAGCCCGCTCGACTGCATCAAGAGCGCGGCACGTTCGCCGCCCAGCCAGGCGCCGGCAGCGAGCGCCACGCCTTCTTCTTCGGTCGTCAGCACGATGTCGCGAATGTCGGCATCGGCGCGGCAGCGCTCGATCAATCGCGAGTGACCGGCGTCGGGGACGTAGCCAACCTGGGCGACGCCGGTGCGCTTGAGCGTCGCGAACAATTTATCCGGCCAATCGAGGATGGGCGCATTCATGAGCGTTCGCCCGCATCGTTGTCGGCCGGCCGCTCGCCGTCCTCATCTTCTTCCTCTTTCACCGGAATAGCATAGACGCCGCCGAGCCAGCGATTGAGATCGATATCGGCGCAGCGCTTGGAGCAAAACGGGCGGAACGCCAGATCGGTCGGCTTGCCGCAAAGCGGGCAGCTCCCACCCGCGGAAATTTTTCGATCCACTTCGTTCATGCTATTTCCTTGCGCATGATCTGGCCCGAAAACCGGTTCCCACTTTTCGGGATCATGCGCTACTTCCACAACGCGAAACCCATGCCGCAGCCGGTGCCGGCCGCCGAACGATAGCATGGGATGTATTCCTGCCACTCATCCTTCAAGTGTGCCGCGGCGCCGGCCACCGTGATCCAGTTGCGGATTTCCGACGAGCCGGAATTGAGCTTCTCCACCGGGATGGCGCTGAGCGCGGCGCCGTCATGGCGCTTGCAGGCATCGAGCACGCCGCGGTCGAGTTCCTCATCCACGGTGAAATGGCTCAAGCCCCCCGAGGCGAGGATGCCCACCCGTTTGTCGCCGTCCGCCTTCTGCACCGCCTTGCGGATCGCCATGCCGAGCTCGTAGCAGCGCTTCGGCCGCAGCTGGTTGGGCGGAAAGTAAGTGTTGAGCGCCACCGGCACGATCGGAATGACGCGATCGGACATCATGCGCACGTGCACGAAGCCGAAGGCGTGGCCCTCGCCGTGCTCCTTGGCGAGGCGTTTGGATTGGCTGACGTCGAAGCCCTGCCCCATCAACTGCTCGATCAGGTGCAGCCCGAGCTTGGCGTCGACCGGATATTTGCGGGTGTCCTTGCCGGCGTGAAATTGCGACCGCGCCTTGCGCCAGAACTCGGGCGCGTCCTCATCCATGTGCAGCGGGTTGTTTTCGATCGTCTCGCCCCAATAGACGAGAATGGCCGGCATGTTGTCGTCGAAGAACTGCTCGTGCTGGTCGTCGCCGATGATGATCAAGGCGTCGAGCCTGGCGTCGGCCATGTCCTTCGCCAGCCGCGCTATGTTCTCGGTGCAGCGCGCCGCGCGCTGCTCCAAAACCTGCGGCTCGATCTGCTGCTTGATCGCCGGGTCGGCCTTGGCCAGCAAATCGCCGTAGCTGCAGGGCTTGCCGTTCTTGTCGATCAGCTTGCGGCCCGCGGCGTCGATGGCGGCATGTTTGGCGTAGTCCTCGGCCGGTGAGTTGAGCAGCGGCGAGTGCGAGGTTCCGATTGCGAGCACAATGTCGGCCATTCTCACCTCACTCACCTGATTGCTTTATTTGCGGCCCGCATCGAGCGCGCGCAGCTCGGTTTTCAGGATCTTGCCGTAATTGTTCTTCGGCAGGCCGTCGACAAAAACATAATCCTTCGGCCTTTTGAAGCGGGCAATGCGTTGCAGGCAAAGCGCATCGAGTTCGGCAGGCGTCGTTTCGCCGACCACATAGGCGACCACCACCTCGCCCCATTCGCGGTCGGGCCGGCCGATGACCGATACCTCGCGCACCGCGCCGTGGGTCAACAGCACTTCCTCGACCTCGCGTGGATAGATGTTGGAGCCGCCGGAAATGATCAGGTCCTTGGAGCGGTCCTTGAGATGCAAATAGCCCTCTTGGTCGAAAACCCCGACGTCGCCGGTGTGCAGCCAGCCGCCGCGTAGCGAGGTGGCGCTCGCCTGCGGGTTCTGCCAATAGCCCGCCATGACAACGCCGCGGCAAAGGATTTCGCCGCTCTCGCCGGCGGCGAGCGGCCGATCCTCGCTGTCGGCGACCATGACCTCGACGCAGGCGTAAGGCTTGCCCGCCGAACCGAGGCGCTCGCGCCAGCGCGGATGATCGCGGTCGGCGATGTCCTCTTTCGACAACGTCGTGATGGTCATCGGCGCTTCGCCCTGACCGTAAATCTGCGCCAGCCGCGGGCCGAAACGGTCGAGCGCGGCCAGCGCGTCCTCGACATACATCGGCGCCCCGCCCCAGATCAGAGTACGGATATTCTCGGCATTGCAGTCGGCAGGGGAAGCGACCAGGCGCTTGATCATGGTCGGCGCCGCAAACATGGACATGCGCGGCCAAAAATCAAACAGGCCTGCGATCTCCCCGGGCTCAAAGCCGCCGCTTTCCGGCACCACCTGCACGCCAAGCCGCGCCACATGCGGCATGATGTAGATGCCAGAGCCGTGACTCATCGGCGCGGCGTGCAGGATGGCGTCGCCCGGCATCACCGGATCGACCTCGGCGGCATAGGCCTCACTCGCCATCATCAGGTTGTCGTGCGTGAGCATGGCGCCTTTCGGCTTGCCGGTGGTGCCTGAGGTGTAGAACAGCCAGGCGAGATCGTCCGCCTCACGCGGCGTGAGCGCGACGGAATCGGCGGCGAACAGCGCCTCGTACTCCGCGCCGCCGACCGTGATCAGGCGTTCAAGGCTATTCGGAGCATGCGCCGCGATTTCGCCATCGATGCCGGCCGAGGCAAAGCAGACGCGCGCGCCCGATTGCTCCAATATGTAGCCAAGCTCGGCGCCGTGCAGTTTGGCATTGGCCGGCACCGCGGCAAGCCCGGCATGCCAGATGCCGTAGAGCATTTCGACATAGTGGTGTGAATTCTTAGCGGCGATGGCGACGCGCTCGCCGGGCGCGAGCTTCAGCCGGCCGCGCAGCGCACCAGCAAGACGCGCGGCGCGCGCCGCCAATTCACCGTAAGTCGCAACGACGCGCGTCCCTGTCGCCGCCGCCGGCCAGGACGCATGGCTCAAGCCCGAGCGATGAAGCCACGACGCGATGTTCATGCGCGGCCCTTATTTCGTCATTCCGGGGCGCGAGCCATAAGGGCGTTTACGCGCGTCTTTCGGCGCGCTATGGCGAGCGAACCCGGAATCCAGAGACATGGGCCGAGAAGCGTCTGGATTCCGGGTCCGGCGCTTCGCGCCGTCCCGGAATGACAAAATATATTTCTCACATGGCATTGAGCCAGCCGAAGCGGATCGGGAAGCCCTCGCCGCCGAGCAGGCTCATGGTCTCATAAAGCGGCAGGCCAACCACACTCGAATAGGAGCCGACGATCTTGACGATGAAGGTGCCGGCGATGCCCTGCGCCGCGTAGCCGCCGGCCTTACCGCGCCATTCGCCGGAGGCCAGATAGGCTTCGATATCCTCATCCGACAGCCGCTTGAAGCGCACGCGCGTTTCCACCAGGCGCTGGCGGAACGCTTCCTTCGGCGTGACCAGGCAGATCGAGGTGTGGACGCGGTGGCTGCGGCCCGAGAGCAGGCGCAGACAGCGCGTCGCCTCATCGAGCAATTCGGCCTTGGGCAGGATGCGGCGGCCGACCGCCACCACGGTGTCGGCGGCGAGAATATAGGCGCCGCGCAATTCGTCCTCGAGCTTGATGCTTTCCAGCGCCGCTTCCGCTTTGCTGCGCGCTAGCCGGTTGGCATAGGCGCGCGGTATTTCGCCCCGGCGAGGCGTCTCGTCGATATCGGCCGGCTTGAGGGCATCCGGTTCGATGCCGACCTGGTTGATCAAGGCGAGCCGGCGTGGCGAGCCGGACGCGAGTACGAATTTGGGCCGACCGATCATGACTGCCGCATCGCAGGAGAAGCCATAGGGTTATGAATGAAGGACCCGAAAACCGAACATTGACCGAACATCGCGTGTCACTAGCGGAAGCCGGCGTTTTTCACAACTGAGCCGTGTTGCCGCCGCATTAGCAGGCGCAGGCCCCGCCTGCGGCGGTCTGATCGATTGCGGCGCCCTCGGTAAGCAATCGTTCACGAATGCCCGTCTAAATTGAACACTGGGCGCCTGCTATTTATATCATCGCCGGGCGATCAGCGACATGGAGCGAGCGTGATGCGGCGCGTTCTCGTCATCGACGACGATAAATTGGTGCGGGAGATGACCCGCATCCTGCTCAACGCCCAGGGTTACGACGTCGTGCTCGCCGATGGCGGGGCGGCGGGAATTGAGGCGGCGCGCGCGAACCAATTCGACGTCGTTATCGTCGATCTTTTCATGCCGGATATCGACGGCCTCACGGTCATGGGGGCGATTCGGCAGTCGAACCCGGACATGCCGATGATCGCCGCGTCTGGCTTCATGTTCGACGGCACTTGCCCGCCAATGCCGAATTTCGAAATTATGGCCGAAGAATCCGGCGCCGTTGCCACGCTTTACAAGCCGTTCCGGCCGGCGGCGCTGCTGCAAGCGGTCGAGCGGGCGCTCAGCAAAGCCGCCGCCTGAGCGGGCGCGAAGCTCAGGCTATTCGTTGCCCGCGCCCTGGCGGCCAAAGCGCGCGCGGATGTGCGCCATCAATTGATCGCGAACCTCCCGATAGGCGTCGAGCCGTTGCTCGCGGTTGCCCTCCGCCGCGGTCGGATCGGCGGTTGGCCAGTATTCGACGTCGGCGCCGAGCGTGCGCGTCAGCTCCAGCGCCTTGTGGTGCGCGGGCGGCGACAGGGTCACGATCAGATCAAAGTTCAACCCTTCCAGCTCGTCCAATTCTTCGAAGGTGATCGGCTTGTGGCGGGCGATGTCGATGCCGACCTCGTCCATCACGGCAACCGCAAACGGATCGAGCTCGCCGCTCTGCACCCCGGCGGAGCCAACATAGACCGCTTTGCCGAACAGCTCGCGACACAGAGCGGCCGCCATCGGCGAGCGCACCGCGTTCATGCCGCAGGCAAACAGCACCGCCTGCGGGCGCGAGGAACGCTCGGACGCGGCCATGGGAAGATCAGCCCTTCCAGTGCAGCACGCAGATCAAGGTGAACAGGCGGCGGGCGGTATCGTGATCCACTTTCACCTTGTTCTTGAGCCGCTCCATCAGGATGCGCGAGCCGTCGTCGTGGGTGGCGCGCCGGCCCATGTCGAGCGCCTCGATCTTGTCGGGCGTCGCCGTGCGGATCGCCTGATAGTAGCTGTCGCAGATCGTGTAGTAGTCCTTGACGATGCGGCGCAGCGGCGACAGCGAGAATAGATGCGCGACGATCGGCGTGCCGTCTTGCCGGCGAATGTCGAACACCAGGCGGCTGCCGTTGATGGAGAGATGCAGCGCGAACGGACCGCTGTCTTCGTGGCCGATGGGCGCGAAGGTGTTCTGCTCGAGCAGATCGTAGATCGCCACCTCGCGCTCGTGTTCGACGTCGGGGTTGGAGCGGCCAATCGATTCCTCGTCGAGGGTGACGGAGGTAAGGCGCTGCTTCATCGCAGCCGGCGGTGCTTTTGCCGGCGTCATCTCTGGTTGAGGCGGATGGCGACAGAGCGGGCGTGCGCTGCAAGCCCTTCCGCCTCGCCGAGTGCGATCGCCGAGGGGCCGAGCGCGCGCAATTGCTCGGGGCCGCATTTCAAGAGCGAGGTGCGCTTCATGAAATCGAGCACGCTCAAGCCCGAGGAGAAGCGCGCCGAACGCGCCGTCGGCAGCACGTGGTTGGAGCCGGCGACGTAGTCGCCGATGGCTTCCGGCGTGTGCGCGCCGATGAAGATGGCGCCGGCATTGCGGATGCGGCGGCTCAATTTCTCCGCGTCGGCGGCGGCGATCTCCAGATGCTCGGGCGCCAGCCGGTCGACCAGCGCGATGGCCTCGTCCAGCTTGGCGACCGTGATGATGGCGCCGAAATCGCGCCACGAGGCGCCGGCGACTTTGGCGCGCGGCAAAGTTCTGAGCTGCGCGGTGACGGCCTTTTCAACTTGGTCAGCCAACGCTTTGTCGTCGGTGATCAGGATCGACTGCGCGCTGGCGTCGTGTTCGGCCTGTGCCAAAAGATCGGCGGCGATCCAATCCGCATTGCCGGTCTTGTCGGCGAGAATGAGCACTTCGGAGGGGCCGGCGATCATGTCGATGCCGACCTGGCCGAACACCTGGCGCTTCGCCGCCGCGACATAGGCATTGCCGGGGCCGACGATCTTGGCGACCGGCGCGATGGTCTCGGTGCCGTAGGCGAGCGCCGCCACCGCTTGCGCGCCGCCGATACGGTAGATTTCATCGACGCCGGCAAGCTTGGCCGCCGCCAGCACCAGCGGCGACAGTTTGCCGTCGGGCGCCGGCACCACCATGACGAGCCGCGCGCAGCCGGCGACCTTGGCCGGTACCGCGTTCATCAGCACCGACGAGGGATAGGCGGCGGTGCCGCCCGGGACGTACAAGCCGACCGCTTCGATCGCCGTCCAGCGCGACCCCATCTCGACGCCGAGCGCGTCGGTGAAATGCGTATCGGCCGGCTTTTGCCGCTGGTGATAGGCCTCGATGCGTTCGCGCGCGAGTTCGAGCGCGGAAAGCGCGCGCGGCTCGCAAACCTTCGCCGCAGCCTCGATCTCGGCGGAGGTGACGCGCATGCTGGTTTTGGCGAGATCGAGCCGATCAAACTGCAAGGTCAGTTGCAGCAGCGCGCGGTCGCCATAGGCCTTCACCTCGGCAAGGATACGGCGCACGCTCTCTTCCACGTCCTGCGCCGCCTCGCGTTTGACGCCGAGGAAGTCACTAAAACGCCTGGAAAAATCGGCGTCGCTATCGTCGAGGCGGATGGGCATGGCCTGTTCCCGCCGGGACACCCCCGGCTTGAAGGTCAATGGCGCGCGGGCGCGGGCGCGTCAACCTCGGCGCGATCAGGCGCTTTTGGACTTCGCCGCCGGGGCTTCGTCAATCCCGGAGTGAGCCGGGCATTTGGCGGCGGTCCAGGTTGGGCCGAGATCGGCCAATTCCGCCTCCAGACATTCGACGTCAAGGCGCAGCGCGCCGCCGCCGGAAAAGATCAGCGTCACCACGCCGGACGGGGCTTGCGTTTCGGCAAATTCGACCGCCAGCAGGTTGAGCACGGCGTCCTTGCCGGCCGGATTGAGCTCGCGGCATTTGCACGACAGCACGCGCTCGAAGCGCAGCGCCGCCCGCCGCCGGCGGAATTGCGGCTCGCCGTTTTGCGCGGCTTCCCAGTCAAAGCGGTTGACGGCGACCACCAGGCGCTTTTCGGCGGGGCGCCAGATTACGTCGGCGACCTTGACGACGGCGTCCTGCAAATGGGTGGAAACAACCTCAAGATCCTCTTCGTCGAGGACGACGAATTTCAACAGATCCATGGCCGTGCTCCCGTCCCGGCGTAATTAGGCAAGCGCCCTCGCCCGCGCAAGATGGTCATCCCTTAAGGAAAGGCCGGCTCCAGCCCGGCCGCCACCCAGCGCGCGGCATTGGCGGGATTGGTGAGCGCCCGCAGCAGGGAAGCCGCCGCTTCCTTTTGCGAACTGGCTGCCGGGATCGCCGCCGTATAGGTATTGACGTTGTGCAGTTCGCCCGGCAGCGGGCCGAGCACCGTGACCCCCTTCACCGTGAGGATTTCGCTGATGAAGGTGGTGCCGATCTCGGCGCGGCCATCGGCAACGGCCTGCGCCACCTCATAGCCGCGCTTGCCCAGCACGGCTTTCTTGTTGACCTCATCGGCGATGCCGAGCTTTTGCAGCAGCCCGGCGAAGAAATTGCCGGAAGAACCGCCGGCCTTTGGGTCGGTATAGGAAACGCCGCGGGCATTGAGCAGCGCCTGCTTGAACGCCGCCGGTGTGGAAATATCCGGCGCCGTGGCGCCCTCCTTCACCGCCACCCCGGTGACGGTGCGGCCGAGATCGGTGCGGCTGCCGGGGACAAAGACACCGTCTTTGTCCAGCGCCTGCATGAACGCGGCCGACAGGATCAAGAGATCGGGCACTTCGCCGCCCTCGAAGCGGGCGCGCAAGGCCCCGGCGGTGCCGAAATTGAGATCGAGCCTGTGCCCGGTCGCGCGCTCGAACTCGGCGCCGAGCGCCTCGACCATCGACTGTACGGCGCCGGCGCTCATGACTTTGATGGTGGCCATGCACTCTCCCTTTCGTCATTCCGGGACGGCGCGTCAGCGCCGGACCCGGAATCCAGAGCTAATTTGCGGGGCTGTCTAGTGGGCTCTGGATTCCGGGTTCGCTCGCTGCCGCTCGGGCCCCGGAATGACGGCAAGGCGTGCGTCATCGCCCGTATTCTTTAGCGGCCCCGGGTAGGCCGTATTCCAAATCCGCCGCTCCCGGAAAAGGACCGAGGGCGCGCGGGACGCCAGGGGTCCGGGACGCGCTCAAGTTTACGCAAGTAGGCGCAAACCAAAGTGCTCGGACCCACGGGCCTCGACACCTCGCGACATCGAGGCTTGTCGAAGTCCGTATTTTCCGCAAGTCCGCCAAACCCAAGGCGTCCCGCGCGCGGTGTTTGAGGCTTGCTCCGCGAAATCCCCCGGTGGTCGACCGCTTAGGCGGTTGACACCAACTTTCCACCGTTGAGGACCAGGCCACTCGGGCTGGAGGCTTCTGACGAACCTCCGGCCGTACCGGCCGTCAGGGCCCTCGACCCGTACGTCGAACGGGCCGGGTCTTTCGCGGCTTGGACCGCCGGGCCGTGGCAAGCGCATCTCCGCCGCCACGTCATTCCCCGGCCACCGCTTCCCGCCTCTGTCTGAAGATGCTGTACAGACACCCTCGGTATCGAGACGGGATAGGGTGGAATATAGTCCTATATAAAAAGAAGTCAAGGGCCCATGTCCACTTCGCCGTCCCGTGTTCCGACCGGCCATTTCCGGCCCGGACGGAGAACAAACCCTGCGCAGGGCTAAACATCGGGAAATTCGGCGGGCGGCTTGAAGCAGTTTTGACCAATAACGGGCCGTCCTCGCCCTTGCGCCGCGCTATACTGACGCGCGGGGTCTACTTGCCCAGGAGGGATCATGCGTGCCGCCGTCTGCATCATTGCTGCGGTGCTCGGTTTCATCGCCCAGCCGGCCCCGGTGCGGGCCGAAGAGCCGGGCGCGGCGGCGTTCTGGAAAGCGGTGCAGGCACGCTGCGACGCCACCGCCAAAAAACCTGCGAGCGCGCTCGGCAAGCGCATCGCGCAGACCGCGATCGACGAATTTACCCGCTTCAACGGCCACAGAATCGACTCCAACGGCCGGCTGTTCCACTACGGCCTGAACGAGGCCGAACATGCGGCCGAGCACGTTGGCGAGCGGCCGACGCGCGTCGGCGAGCTCGCCTGGTGGCGGGTGATGAAATACTGGCACGCGCTCTATGGCGACGCCATCGGCGACAAGCTCGAGGTGCGCGGCTATCGCGGCGCCTCGACCGCGACCGACGAGACGCAGACCGCGGAGTTGCTGCCGCTCGACGTCGGCGACCTGCTGCGCGCGGCCGATAACGTCGCCGACGCCGACCAGCGCGAAGTGCTGCGCGAGGCGATTTTGCGCGCGGCCATCATCGATACGCCGTGGTCGGCGGCCTTCATCAGCTACGTGGTCAAGCAGGCGGGCGCCGCGCCGGCCGCGTTCCAGTTCTCCAACGCCCACCGCGCCTATATCTATGACGCCTTCGCCGCGAGCGCGGCGGAAGCCACAGACACGGCCGGCGAGAAGCTCTATCGCGCCTGTCCGCTCGCGACGACCATTCCGCGCGCCGGCGACCTCATCTGCTTTCAGCGCGAGCACACGCTCGCCGACGCCAGCGAGGAAGCGGTGCGCGAGCGCATCCGCGCCGAGGTGGCTTCTGGCGATCCCGACAAGCGCACGGTGCGCAGCACGCATTGCGACGTGGTCGCCGCGATCGATGCGCCGGCACGCAAGATGTACGTCATCGGCGGCAACTTCCTCGACGGCGTCACCGCCAAGAAGCTGAGCCTGCGCCGCAGCCTGAAGTTCTCCGGCATGCAAAAGGGCCATTGCGGCGGCCCCGGCGCATGGACCCTGCCGCCCCCGTCGGCCGGCACGCCGGCCGAGCCGGCACTCCCCGAAACGTGCTCGCTCAGCGACAAGAAATGGTTTGTGCTGCTGCAGATGCGCTGAACCTGAGAGGATTTGACGCGGCGTTTACGCGATCGTCGAATTCGCCCGGCGATTGATTTTGCTATAATTCAGCCACAGCGTTCGCGCTATCTGCTGCGTCGCGGCCGGGAAAAGGAATACACGTGTTTCCAGCACAGCGATTTGCTGCCGCAGCGACGGGACTGTTGCTCGCCACGGGCGCATGGCTCGGCGTGCCGGGCAACGCTCGGGCGCAAGGTTCGCCCGGCTGTGCCGAGGCGTCCGATATCGCCGTGCTGCCCTCGCCGATCGCGCCGTGGAAGGGCGCGCCCTTGCGCGTGCTGTTCGTCGTGGAGAAACCGCTCACCGGCGAACTCGCGCTGATCGCGCCCGATGGCAGCGTCGCCGTCACCTCGCGCGCGCGAAACGGCGGACCGCCGTATTTCTGGACTGCGGAAGTCAAATCGCCCACCGCGGGAACCTGGCACGCGCGGCTGGCGCCGGCCGGCTGCAGCGCGATTACGCGCGACATCGCCGTGCGCGCCGACAAGCCGCCGGCCCCGCACGCGGGCGGCGGCGTCTGGCCGCTGCACAACACCTGGAACCGGGCGACGGAAAATCTTTATTCGGCCTGGATCGAGAAGCTGTTCGACGCGCCGCTCGACGTCGAATTGTCGTGGCCGGCGCTGCACGTGGGTTTACGCGACCGCGCGCGCAATTTCCTGTTCGATTATCTCGGTCTCGGCGAAGACCAGATGAAGATGGTGTTGCGCCCGGACTGCGCCGACCTGCCCTACTTCCTGCGCGCCTATTTCTCCTTCAAGCTGGGACTGCCGTTCGGCTTTTCGCACTGCTCGCGCGGCGGCGGCGGCCACGCGCCGCGCTGCGTCGGCTGGTCGAGCGTGCAGAACGGCGGCGGCGGCGGTTCACTCACCGCGGCGTTCGCCAGCTACCTGCATACGCTGGCGGACGGCGTGCATTCCGGCAACGGCCGCACGGCGCTCGCCGACAACAACACCGATTATTATCCGGTGCCGCTGACGCAGGACGCGCTGCGCCCCGGCGTCACCTACGCCGACCCTTACGGGCACCTCTTGGTGCTGGTGCGCCGCGTGCCGCAGTCGGGCGGCGGCGCCGGCATCTTCCTCGCCGTCGACGGCCAGCCGGACGGGACGGTGGCGCGCAAGCGCTTCTGGCGCGGCAATTTCCTCTTCGCCAAGGATCCCGGGCTCGGCGGCCCCGGCTTCAAGCACTTCCGGCCGATCGAACGCGACAAAGGCGGCCAGTTGCGCCGGCTCTCCAATGCCGAGATCGCCAAGGATGCGCAGTACGGGAATTTCTCGCTCGAGCAGGGCAAGCTCAGCGTCGAAGACTTCTACGACAAGATGGACGACGTGATGTCGCCGAAGCCGCTCGATCCCTTGAGCGCCATGAAGGACGCGCTCGACTCGCTGGAAGAACAAGTGAAGACGCGGGTGAACTCGGTGGAGAACGGGCGAAAATACCAGAACAAGAGCCACGGCGAGATCGGCATGCCGGACGGCGCCACCATCTTCGAGACAACCGGGCCGTGGGAGGATTTTTCCACGCCGGCGCGCGATCTGCGCCTGCTCATCGCCATTGACGTGGTCCGCGGATTTCCCGACCGCGTGGCGCGGCGGCCCGAGCGCTACGCCATGCCGGAAGGCAACGACGTCGCCGGGGTAAAGGCGCAGTTGCAGAAGGTGCTTGCTTCGGAGCTCGCCGCGCGCAAATTCTCCTATCCGCGCAGCGACGGTTCGGCCTGGACGCTCACGCTGAAAGACGTGTTCGAGCGCGCCCATGTGCTGGAGATGGCGTACAATCCCAATGACTGCGTCGAACTGCGCTGGGGCGCGCCCGCCAGGAGCCAAGAGGGCTCGACCTGCCGCCGCCACGCGCCGGGCACGCAAGTCGCCAAGATGGCGAAGTACCGCCCCTGGTTCGCCGAGCGCCGGCGGCCGCCAAGGCCGTAACTCCCACGGCCTAATTCATTACCGACGTCGCGACACGCTCACTTCCCCTCTCTCCTTGCGGGAGAGGGTGGCGAGCCGGAGCGATTGCGAAGGCGAGCCCGGTGAGGGGTCCGGACTCGATTTGAGGGGCTGACCCCTCACCCGTCCTCGCTCGGCTTCGCCTCCGCTCGGACACCCTTTCCCGCGAGGGGAGAGGGAAGAGAGATCGCCTCGCCGTCGGAAAATTACTACCCGCTCAACCGCTCGATGGCCGCGCCGCAGCGGCCGAGCTTTTCCTCCAGCCGCTCGAAGCCGCGGTCGAGGTGGTAGACGCGGTTGACCATGGTCTCGCCCTCGGCGGCGAGCGCGGCGATCACCAGCGATACCGAGGCGCGAAGATCCGTGGCCATGACCGGCGCGCCTTTGAGCGTATCGACGCCTTCGATGGTGGCGGTCTGGCCGTCGAGATGGATGTGGGCGCCGAGCCGCGCCAGCTCCTGGACGTGCATGAAACGGTTTTCGAAAATGGTCTCGGTGATGTGCGAGGTACCGCTGGCGCGCGTCATCAGTGCCATCAACTGCGCCTGCAGATCGGTGGGGAAGCCGGGGAACGGCGCGGTGGTGACTTCGACCGGCGCCAGGCCCGCGCCGTTGCGGGCGATGCGGATACCTTCATTGGTCGGCGTCACGGAAGCGCCGGTCTGCGCCAGCACGTCGAGCGCGGCCTGCAGCAGTTCGGGGCGCGCGTTCTGCAGCAACACGTCGCCGCCGGCCATAGCCACGGCCATGGCGTAGGTGCCGGTCTCGATGCGGTCGGGCAGCACGCTGTGGCGCGCGCCATGCAGGCGGGCGACGCCCTCGACCATGATCTGCGACGTGCCGGCGCCGGAAATTTTCGCGCCCATCTTGTTGAGGCAGTCGGCGACGTCGCCGATCTCCGGCTCGCGCGCGGCGTTCTCGATCAGCGTGGTGCCGTTGGCGAGCGCCGCCGCCATCAGCGCGGTATGCGTGCCGCCGACGGTGACCTTGGGGAACACGACTTTGCCGCCGCGCAGTCCCTTTTTGGCGCGCGCGATCACGTAGCCGCCTTCGATCTCGATGTCGGCGCCGAGCGCCTCCAGCGCCATGATCAGGAGATCAACCGGGCGCGTGCCGATGGCGCAGCCGCCCGGCATCGAAACCTTGGCCTCGCCCATGCGCGCGATCAGCGGCGCCACCACCCAGAAGCTCGCCCGCATCTTGGAGACCAGCTCGTAGGGCGCGGTAGTATCGACGATGTGCTTCGCCGAGATGTGCAGCGTGCGGCCGCTATTGGGATCGTCACCCGGCCTTTTTCCCGCGATCATCACGTCGACGCCGTGATTGCCGAGGATGCGCTGCAACAGGCCGACGTCGGCGAGGTGCGGGACGTTGTCGAGGATTAGCGTGTCCTCGGTCAGCAGGCTGGCGATCATCAGCGGCAGCGTGGCGTTCTTGGCGCCGGAAATCGGGATGGCGCCGGTAAGCCGCTGGCCGCCGACGATGCGAATGCGATCCATCTCGCCCCCTGCCCTTTCTCTGGATATCAGCTGTCAGGCATCAGGTATCAGGAATCCGGCTTTTTGGGTACCGCCGCCTGATGCCCGCCCGCCGGCGCCTGGCGCCCGCGTGCCTGTGCCTTGCGGCGCTTGAGGTTGTCGCGCAGCGCGGCCTTGAGCCGCTCTTTCCGCTTCGGATCGCCGGACCTGGTTCCCGTCATGGGCAGGCAGATAGAAGCCCGGCGCCTGCGGCGCAAGCGGACCGCCTCGACATGACCGGCATGATCGGATATTCGCATCGCGCGAGCGCTGCCGTAGCTCAGTGGTAGAGCACCCCCTTGGTAAGGGGGAGGTCGAGTGTTCAATCCACTCCGGCAGCACCAGATTTTTCTTTGAAATCGGAGGGTATTGCTCGTCGAGCGGATATGTTGCGCGGCGGACATAGAAGTGGCCGCGTCCTTAAATCAGCTCCCAGCCGAGGCCGTCGGCGGCGTCTCGGCAATCCACTAATTCTCGATATCGTCGTCCGACAAAACGCGCAGCGCGGCGCCTTCGACGTCGGTGTATTGGCCACTGCGCAAGGCCCAGAGAAAAGCAAATAGCCCGATCAGGCCCAGACCGACCGCCATCGGAACGAGATAGACGAGCACGTTCATGATCGGCGGCCTCCGCGGGAACGCGCGCGCAACGCGTTAAGTGTCACCGAAATTGACGAGCCGGACATCGCCAGCGCGGCGATCAGCGGGGTGACCGCACCGGCCATCGCGAAGGGGACGGCGACGGCATTATAGACCGCCGCGAACCAGAGATTTTGCCGCATCAGCCGGCGCGCGCGGCGGGAAATTGCAATCGCTCGCGCCACCGGCTCGAGCCGCTCGCCGAGGAACACCGCGTCGGCCTGGGCTTGCGTGATGTCGGCGGCGGAGATCGGCGACAGCGAGACGTGCGCGGCAGCAAGCGACGGGGCATCGTTGACCCCGTCGCCGACCATGAGGATGCGGCGGCCTTGCGCCTTGAGCTCCTCGATGACCGCGATCTTGTCGGCCGGCTTCAGTTCGCCCTGCCATTGCGCGATGCCGAGCGCCGCGGCGACCGGGCGCACGACGTCGTTGCGGTCGCCCGACAAAATGTGGAGATCGAGGCCGAGCTGGCGCAGCGCCCTTGCCGTCGCAACGGCGTCCGGCCGCAACGTTTGCGCGACCGAAATCGCCGCCGAGCGCCCGTTGTGTGCGAAAGCGATGAGCGAAGCGCCCGGTAGCGCAGCGACATTGCCAAGACCGCAAAACGCCGGTGAACCGAGGCGCGTTTCGAAGCCGTCGACGACCGCGCGCACGCCTTGGCCAGGCTCCTCCACCGCGCCAGGATAAGGCGCGCGGCTTGACGCCTCGCGCGCCAGCGCCACCGCGAGCGGATGGCGGCTCGACAGCGCCAGCCGCGCCGCCATTTGCAACAATTCAGGGTCGATTTCCGCCGCGTTGACGACGCGCGGCTCCGCCAGCGTGAGCGTGCCGGTCTTGTCGAAGATCACGGTATCGGCGCCCGCCAGCCGCTCGATGGCGTCGCCGGCATTGAGGATGACGCCGGATTTAAACAGCGCGCCTGAGGCAACGACCTGCACGACGGGTATCGCCAGCGCCAGCGCGCATGGGCAGGTGATGATGAGCACCGCGATGGCGGTGACCACCGCGTCGTGCAGCGAGGCGCCGGCCAGCCACCAGCCAACGAACGTAAGGGCCGCGGCCGCATGCACCACCGGCGCATAGAAACGGGCGGCGCGGTCGGCGAGTTGCCGCGTCTGCGACTTGGCGCTTGCCGCTTTTTCCAACAGCCGCTCGATCTCGTCGAGCAGCGTCGAGCGGTCGGCGGCAGTCACGCGCAGGGTCAAGGCGCCGGAATAATTCATGCTGCCGGCGTAAATCGCGGAGCCTGCTTCGACCTTGCGCCGCGCGGTCTCGCCGGTGATCAGGCTCTCGTCGAGATCGGAGCCACCATTGATCACGACACCGTCGGCCGGCACCCGCTCGCCGGCCTTGACCAGCAGCCGGTCGCCGGCCCGCAGCGTCGCCACCGGGACGCTGACCAATTCGTCGCCGGCAAAGCGATGCGCGGTTTCCGCCTTCAGCGCCGCCAGGTTGCCGGCGACCGCCCGCGTCTTGCGGCGCATGGCGTGATCGAGCGTGCGCCCGACCAGCAGGAAGAACAGCAGCATGATGGCGGAATCGTAATAGGCGTCCTTGGCGTGATGGGCGGTCTCCACCACCGACATCGCCAGCGCCAGGATCACGCCGAGCGAAATCGGCACGTCCATGTTCAGCGCGCCGGCGCGCAACGAGCGCCAAGCGCTCAAGAAAAACGGCCGGCCGGCATAGGCTGCGGCCGGCAATGCGATCAGCGCCGAGGCCCAGTGGAAGAAATCACGCGTCTCCGGCGTGATATCGGTCGCATTGCCCGACCATACGGCTACCGACAGCAGCATGATGTTCATGGCGGCAAAGCCGGCGACCGCCAGACAACGGGTGAGACGGCGCGCCTCGGCCGCCTCTTCCTCTTCGCTGCGCAAGGGCGCGAAGGGATGGCCATGATAACCGGCGCTTTCCAGCGTCTGCAGAATGTCGGCCGGCTTGAGCAGGCCGTGGGCCCAGGCCACGTGCAGCCGCCGATTGGTGAAATTGAGTCGTGCGTCTGTAACGCCGGGGAGCTTTCGCACAGCGCCTTCGATGCGCGCGATGCAGGCGCCGCAGGAGACGCCCTCGACCGCGAAATCCATGCCCAGCGTGCCGTCACCGGCGGGCTTGGCGTAGTGCGAGAGGTCGAGCGCCTCGCTCACAGCGCTCACCGCAAGCTAACGCGGCTGCGCGAACGGAACACGCGCTTGTCGCCGCGATAGAGATCGACGATCAAATCCCACTGTCCCGGCTGCGCCGTGGCCTGCCCATGAAAGACGCCGGCGGTGACCGGGTGAACCGGAATGACATGATCGAGCCGCTCATCGGTCGGATGCGCCAGCTTCGCATCGGCGGCAAGACCGGTAAGCGGCGTACCGTTGGCGTCGCGCGCGAGAATGTCGAGTTCGGCCTGCCCGGCTTTATCGCGCTTGAGTTTGCCGTCGACGTGCCAGTGCAAGGCCTGCTGGCGCTCCGCCCTTGCGACTTCGCTCTCGAATTGCAGGCCCGCTTTGTAGGAACTCGTGGTTTCGACGCCGCCGAAGGTCGAGATGGCGGCGTGCACCATGAAGGCGTTGACGACGAACACCGAGCCAAAAAAGCCGATCAGCCAGACCCACACGTGGCGGCCGGTGAACTCACGCGGTTTGTCGCGGCGAATGCGCATCGGCAGCTCCGTTCACGGCCCGAAGAAATGATCGCGCATTTCGGCGACCTCGCCCGAATCGATGTCGATCAGCTTGAACAGGATGGATGTCGACGGCGCCGGCGCGCTGGCGCTGTAATCGGTCACGGTCACGCGCACTTCCTTGGTCTGGTCGGGGCCGACCGAGACCAGCTGGCGGCCGTCGCTACGCGGCGGCAGGCCGATGAAGTCCACAAGCGTTGAAGGAAGCCCGTCGACGCTAATGATGAACTCGCGGTACTTGAGCTGCTTGTTGACGATGCGGATGGTGTAGGCATTGCGCAGCGCGCCATCGGACAGCCGCACATACATCGGGTTGCGGTCGTGGATGACGCTGATGCCTTCGCTGTCGCGCGTCGCCAGCACGTAGAGCATGACGCCGCCGACGACGGCAATGACGGCGGCGTAGAGCACCGTGCGCAGCCGCAGCCATTTGACGATCACCGGCTCGCCGCCCAGGCGCCGCTTGATGTTCATGTCGGTGTCGTAGGCGATCAGCCCGGTGGGACGGCCGAGCTTTTCCATCACGCGGTCGCAGGCGTCGATGCACAGCCCGCATTGGATGCAGCCGAGATTGGCGCCGCCGCGGATGTCGACGCCGGTCGGGCAGACGTGCACGCATTGTAGGCAATCGACGCAGTCGCCGGCCGGCTCGCCATGCGCGCGCAGCTGCTCGGCCTTCTTCACCGAGCAGCGCGGCTCGCCACGGTCGTAGCGGTAGGTGACGTTGAGCGCGTATTCGTCGGTCAGCGCCGCCTGGATGCGCGGCCACGGGCACATATAGAGGCAAACCTGCTCGCGCATATGGCCGGCGAGCGTGTAGGTGCTGGCGGTGAGGATGCCGATCCAGACATAGGCGATGAGCGGCGCCTGCCCTGTGGCGAGTGCCTTCACCAGCGTCGGCGCGTCGGCAAAATATAAAACCCAGGCGCCGCCGGTCCACCACGCCACCATCAGCCAGAGGAAATGCTTGATGCCTTTGCGCGCCCACACTTCCGCCGTCCATTTGCGGGCGTCGCGGTGCATATGCTCGCGGCGGTCGCCTTCGACGAAGCGTTCGATGGCGAAGAACAGATCGGTCCACACCGTCTGCGGACAGAGATAGCCGCACCAGATGCGGCCGGCGACTGCGTTCATCAGGAACAGCACCATCGCCGCCAGAATCAGCAGCCCGGTGAGGTAGTAGATTTCCTGCGGCCAAATCTCGATCGGGAAGAAATAAAAGCGGCGGTTGGGAAAATCGATCAACACCGCCTGGGCCGGCGCGTTGGGCCCGCGGTCCCAGCGGATGAAGGGCGTGAGATAATAGATGCCGAGGGTGACGACGAGCACCGCCCATTTGATCTTGCGGAACAGCCCGTGCACGCTTTGCGGATAGATTTTCCGCCGCGGCGCATAAAGCGGGATATCGTCGCCGGACGGCGGGCCGCCGACTTCGGCCTCGGCGACCAGACGCGCGAGGGACGGCGCATCATGCGCCGCCCGGTCGAGCGACATGGTCGAGGCGAGGCTCATTTCTCGCCGCCGCCGAAAGTGTAGACGTAGACCGTGAGCGCCTTGATGGTCGGCTCGCTCAGCCGGCCTGCCCAGTTCGGCATCACGCCGCCGCGGCCATTCTGGATGCCTTGCACAATGGTTTCCTTGTCGGAGCCATAGAGCCAAATCTTGTCGGTCAGATTGGGCGCGCCCAGCTCGCGATTGCCTTTGCCGTCGGCGCCGTGGCAGACCGCGCAATTGTCGGCGAATAGTTTTTTGCCGAGCGCAAGATCGCTGCCTTTCTCGGTCGACAGCCCGGAGAGCGAACGAACGAAATCGGCAACCGTGGAGATTTCGTTTGGCTTCAGCGCGCCGGCGAAGGGCGGCATGTTGCCCTGGTGGCCGTTGTCGTCGCCGGAGCGGGCGCCGTGGCGAATGGTGTTGTTGATGTCGGCGAGCTTGCCGCCCCAGAGCCAGTCGTCGTCGTTCAAATTCGGATAGCCCTTAGCGCCGCCGCCGCCGGCGCCGTGGCAGGGCGCGCAGTTATCGGCAAAGGCGACGCGCCCGACGGCACGGGCAAAATCGAGCAGTTGCGGATTGCCGGCGATTTCGGCGAGCGAGGCGCTGTTGAGCTTGTCCATCATCGGGCCGCGCTGTCTGTGCAGATCGGCAAGATCCGTTTCGACGGCGCTGCGGGCGTGCCAGCCGAGCACGCCTTGCGTCGAACCGCTGATCAAAGGCCAGGCCGGATAGACCACCCAATAGCCGAGCGCCCAGATGATGGTGGCGTAGAACGTCCACAGCCACCAGCGTGGCAGCGGCGTGTTGAGTTCGTGAATGCCGTCCCACTCGTGACCGGTGGTCGCGGTGCCGGTCAACTTGTCGATTTGTTTGGGTTCGTCGGCCACGGCTCAATCCTCCCGCAGCGGAATGCGCGCGGCTTCGTCGAATTGCTTCTGGCGCGAGGGCCACAGCGCATAGACCAGCACCGCCAAAAAGATGGCGACGAAATAGGCGAGGCCCCAGGTCTGGGCGAATTCGGCGAAGGCGCGATAGGTCGGGTCCATCAGGTCACCGGATGTTGGCTTTGTCGTCGTAAAGCTTGAAGTCCACTTCCGTGCCGAGCATCTGCAGATAGGCGATCAGGGCGTCGGCTTCGGAGATGCGTTGCGGATTGCCGTCGAAATCGCGCGCATTCACTTTCGGGTATCGTTTGGCGAGGTCGACGGCGTCGGGACTGTCGGTTGTCGCCTGCGTCACCACGTCTTTTTGCGCGGCGGCGATCATGTCGGCGGTATAGGGCACGCCGAGCAGCGCCTGCACCTTGAGGTCCTCGGCGATGTGCGAGAAATCGAGATCGGATTTCTCCAGCCAGGAATAATCCGGCATCACCGAGCCCGGCACCACCGAGCGTGGATTGCGCAAATGGTCGCGGTGCCAGTCGTCGGAGTATTTTCCGCCGACGCGGGCAAGATCCGGTCCGGTGCGCTTACTGCCCCACTGGAACGGCTTGTCGTACATGCTTTCAGCGGCGAGCGAGTAATGGCCGTAGCGTTCGACCTCGTCGCGCAAAGGCCGGATCATCTGCGAATGGCAGAGGTAGCAGCCCTCGCGCACATAGATGTTGCGGCCGGCGAGCTCGAGCGGGGTGTAGGGACGTACGCCCTCGACTTTCTCGATCGTGTTCTTGATGTAGAACAGCGGCACGATCTCGACCAAGCCGCCGATCGCGATCACAATCAGAATGCCGATGACGAGAACGATCGAGTTCTTCTCGAAGATGGCGTGTTTCGACCAGAGCGACATTGCAATCTCCGCCTATTCCGCCGGGACCAGCGTGGCGCCGGCGGGCGCCGCGGATTCTTCCGCCGTCACGGTTTTCCAGAGGTTCCACACCATCAGCAGCGCGCCGGTGAGGAACAAGGCGCCGCCGATGGCGCGGATGACGTAGAAGGGATGCATCGCCACGACGGTTTCGACGAAGGAATATTCGAGGAAGCCGAGCGCGGTGTAGGCGCGCCACATCAAGCCCTGCAGGATGCCCGACACCCACATCGAGGTGATGTAAAGCACGATGCCGATGGTCGAAATCCAGAAGTGCCAGTTGACCAGCTTGAGCGAGTAGAGCCGCTTGTTCCACAGCCACGGCACCAGGCAATAGACGGCGCCGAATGAGATATAGGCGACCCAGCCGAGCGCGCCGGAATGCACGTGGCCGATGGTCCAGTCGGTGTAATGCGACAGCGAATTGACGATCTTCACCGACATCATCGGACCTTCGAAGGTCGACATGCCGTAGAAGGCGACCGACACCACCATCATGCGCAGCACCGGATCGGTGCGCAGTTTGTCCCAGGCGCCGGACAGCGTCATGATGCCGTTGATCATGCCGCCCCAGGACGGCATCCACAGCATGATCGAGAAGGTCATGCCCAGCGTCTGCGCCCAGTCCGGCAGCGCGGTGTAATGCAGATGATGCGGGCCGGCCCAGATGTAGAGGAAGATCAGCGCCCAGAAATGGATGATCGACAGCCGGTAGGAATAGATCGGCCGCTCGGCGCGCTTGGGGATGAAGTAATACATGATGGCGAGGAAGCCGGCGGTGAGGAAGAAGCCGACGGCGTTGTGGCCGTACCACCACTGCACCATGGCGTCCTGCACGCCCGACCAGACGATGTAGGACTTCGAGGAAAACAGCGACACCGGCACGGCGGCGTTATTGCCGAGATGCAGCACCGCGATGGTGATGATGAAGGCGAGGTAGAACCAATTGGCGACGTAGATGTGCGGTTCGGTGCGCCGCATGATGGTGCCGAGGTAGACCAGGAAATAAGTCACCCACACGATCGTCAGCCATAGATCGGCGTACCATTCCGGCTCGGCATATTCTTTGGATTGCGTGATGCCGAGCAGGTAGCCGGTGCCGGCAATGACGATGAAGAAATTGTAGCCGAGCACGACGAACCACGGCGCCAGATCGCCGGCGAGGCGGGCGCGGCAGGTGCGCTGCACGACATAGAACGAGGTGGCGATCAGGACGTTGCCGCCGAAGGCGAAGATCACCGCCGAGGTGTGCAGTGGGCGCAAGCGGCCGAAGGTGATGTAGGCGATATCGAGATTGAGGAACGGAAAGGCCAGTTCGCACGCTAGATAAAGGCCGACGGTAAAGCCGGCGATGCCCCAAAATACGCCGGCGATGGTCGCGAACTTGACCGGACCCATATTGTAGTTCGGTTTGCCGTCGATGGTCAGCGGCGGCTGGTCGGCCGGGCGCTCATAGAAGCGGTTGAGGATGGCGAACACCGCGGCGACGCTGGCGGCGGCGAACAGATAGGCATGAAAGGCGTATTCCGCGGTGTAGGCTTTGGCCGCCACCACGATCGACAGAAGGGCCAAAGCCCCGAGGGCGAGCAGCAACCCGCCCTCGCCGAATGTCATGGATTTCCGAATAGCGGACGTGGCCGTCATGCGATTGTCCCGTGCTGACGCTGGAAATTGATGGCCAGAGAACATCGGCGAAAGCGACGCTCCGAGCCTTGATCCAGGTCAAACGCGCGCGGTTTCAGCGGAAAAATCGCAATCGGGATTTCAAATTGCCAGCCAACAGCGCCGGCGCCGTTGAACGGGAGGTCGGGTGTTCAATCTGCCCCGGCAGCATCAGCCTTTCGCATGGCCGACGCTAGAATCTATAATTCACGCCCAAGCGGAATATACTGGTCCTGAAGCTCACGGTTTCAGGTACGACGGCCGGAGTCGTAACAATATTGAAGTACACGGCCGAGCCGAAATCCATGTAGAGGTATTCCGCTTTCACGGTCCAATTCCGCGCCAGCGCTTTTTCCACGCCACCGCCCAACGTCCAGCCCGCTCTGAATTTGCTGCCCGACGCCGGCGTTAAGTTGTCCCAGGCGTGAATGTCGCCGACGGCCAGGCCGCCGGTCACATAGGGCAGCCAGTCGCCGCCCATACCGAACGTGTGGCCCACGCGCCCGCGCAGCGTTCCGAAGGATTCGAGCCGGGCGCCGCATGCGTGGGGCGTGCCGGTGCCGCAGGTCGCCATGCTGCCGTGAATGTCGGACCCGGAATAGTCGCCTTCGACGCCGAACAGCCAGCGGCCAATCTGCCAGTTATGTCCTGCGGTCAAACCGATGAATGGGCCGGCAACGCGGTGTGAGCCAAAGCCGATTTCTTCCACCGGTGGCGGCGGCGGCGGCGGCGGTGGAAGTCCGGGATCGGTTTGCGTGGAATGGCCCCAACCGTAGCCACCTTCAATCCCGACGTAAGGTCCGCTCCAATCGTAAAGTCCGGGCGGAGACGTCTGGGCGATCGCGACAGACGGCATTGCGCCTACTACGAAACTGGCGGCTTGCGCCAGCAGCAAGGTTCTCAGTCTCATCTCCCTCAGACCCCGCAGCCCTAAAACCGGAGAACAGACAAGACGGTAGATCAATACTAGCCGAAGTTGTCACGATGTTTGTCGACCCCTCGAGCCGCTGTTAACAGGAATTAGGCCCTTTCCCTCGCAATTTTCGCGCCGTCGCTAAGGGACAAGCGCCGGCGTCTCGACGCTCTGAAATGGCGGCGCCGATCATCCTGCATTTGCAAATGAGTGGAAGTCGTCAGCCGAAAAAAGAGCGGCACTAGAATCTGAAATTGAAGCCCAGGCGGATTAGATTTGCTCTGAAGCTGACCGTCTCCGGCACGCCCGGAACGACGTTAAAATACTGGGCCGAGCCGAGATTGATGTAGAGATATTCGAGCTTCACGGTCCAATTCCGCGCCAGCGCTTTTTCGATGCCAGCGCCCGCGGTCCAGCCCGCTCTGAATTTGTTGCCCGACGCCGGCGTCAAGGAGTCCCACGCATGAACGTCACCCACGACGAGGCCGCCGGTCACATAGGGCAGCCAGTCGCCGCCCATGCCGAACGTGTGGCCGACGCGTGCGCGCAGTGTGCCGAAGGAATCAAGGCTCGTACCACATGGGTGCGACGGCCCCGTTCCACAGGTCGCCAGGCTTCCTTTAATGCCGGACCAGGAATAGTCGCCTTCGATGCCGAAGACCCAGCGGGCGATTTGCCAATTGTAACCCGCGCTTCCACCG
The DNA here is from genome assembly GCA_963805375.1 of uncultured Alphaproteobacteria bacterium. Classification (GTDB taxonomy): domain Bacteria; phylum Pseudomonadota; class Alphaproteobacteria; order Rhizobiales; family Xanthobacteraceae; genus Pseudolabrys. Next base: position 24,462 of record CAWDUB010000008.1, read on the forward strand.
ATAAAAGCGCCGGCGACGCGATAGGCGCCGTCGGCGCTGGTGATTACGACTATCGGTGGCGGTGGCGGTGGCGCCGGCGGCAGTCCAGGATCGGTTTGCGTAGAATTGCCTACACCATAGCCGCCTTCGACCCCAACGTAAGGTCCGCTCCAGTTATATAATCCCGGAGAAGAAGGTGCCTTAAATACCTGCGCGATGGCGATTGAAGGCATTACGCCGACCACCGCAAGGCATGCCACCTGCGTCAACAATACGCGCTTTAACGTCATCCCCTCACGCCCCACGGCACGCAAGCCGGCCACACACAAAAACGGTACAGAAATACTAGCCGATGGTGTCACACGCTGTCTGTGTTGTGCAAGCCACGGTTAATAGAATAAAGCGCAACCGAGATCGGTTCCGCTCCATTGCCCAATGGAAAATTGCAAATGAAATTAAAGATTTACGCCCTTGATCGGCAGCGGGTGGACGTGCGCCCCGCGCCGGTTAATCGCGCCAGGATGGATGCCTCGCAGGATCGCTTTGTCTCGGCGCCGTATAGCCGCGCGCACGGCTAGGTTCGGCGTTCAGCCGACGACAGCGAACCGCCTGCTTCGCTGCGCTTGCGGCACAGGCTGCCGGCCGACCACTGCGGCATAATCGGCGATCGGCTTTGGCTTGCCGACGAGATAGCCCTGAATCTCGTTGCAGCGCTCGTTGGCAAGAAACTTGAGCTGGTCCTCGGTCTCGACACCCTCCGCCACCACCGGCAGGTTGAGGCCGCGGCCGAGCGCGATGACCGCGCGGATGATGGCGGCCGCCTGCTGGCTGCGGCCGAGATTGGCGACGAAGGACCGGTCGATCTTGATCTTGTCGAACGGGAACGACTGCAAATAGGACAGGGACGAATAACCGGTGCCGAAGTCGTCCATGGCGATGCGCAGGCCGAGATGCTTCAGCTGGCGCAAAATCGACAGCGCACGTTCGAAATCCCCGATCAGCACGCCTTCGGTGATTTCGAGCTCGACGCGCGCCGGCGCCAGGCCGGTTTCCAGCAGGATCTCATGCAGCAGCTTGGGCAAATTGCCGCGCTGGAACTGCACCGGCGAAAGATTGATGGCGACGTCGAGCGGGCGCGGCCACGAGGCCGCTTCCCGGCAGGCGGTGCGCAGGATCCATTCGCTCAGCGGCACGATGATCCCGCTTTCCTCGGCCATCGGGATGAAAGTGGCGGGCGAGATCAGTCCGCGCGTTGGATGGTGCCAGCGCACGAGCGCTTCAAAGCCGGTGATCTCGCCGTCGATATGCGCCTGCGGCTGGTAATGCAGCTCGATTTCGCCGCGAGCGATGGCGCTGCGCAAGTCCTGCTGCAGCGCGCGCTTTTCACGCAGCGTTTTGTCCATCGCCATTTCGAAGAAACGGATCGAGCCGCGCGCTTCCGCTTTGGCGCGGAACAGTGCGGCATCCGCATGGGCGACCAACGTGGTGGCGTCATCGCCGTCCTGCGGGAAAATGGCGACGCCGATGGTCAGCTCGACGCGCATCGCGTGACCGTCGATGTCGATATCGGTATCGAGCGCCGCCGACAACCGCTCGGCAACGGCCTCAGCCGTAGCCGGCTGCGGCCCGGTCGGCGTGATGACGGCAAATTCATCGCCGCCAATGCGGGCGAGGAAGGCGCCCTGACAGGCCACTTCCAGACGACTTGCCACTTCACGCAACAAAGCATCCCCGGTTTCGTGGCCGAATACGTCGTTGATCTCCTTGAAGCGGTCGAGATCGGCGCATAGCACCGCAAAGCTTTCTCCTGAAGCGCTCGCCATGTCGAGCACAGCCGCGAAGCATTGATTGAAACCCTGCCAATTCGGCAGGTCGGTGAGTGCGTCGTGTCGCGCCATATGAGCAATGCGCGCCTCATCGCGTCTGCGGTCGGTCAGGTCGTGGATGACGCTGATGAGATACTGCATGTTGCCGTCTTCGCCTTTCACAGGCAGGCGCATCGCGGTAACAATGCGGACACCGTTGGCGGGCGTGACGATGATGTGTTCTTCGGTGGAGATGGGCTCGCCCGAGTCGATCAGGTTCCGATCGTGCTTGTTGATCGTGTCGACGGTGGTCGCCGGCATCACTTCCTCGGCGGTCTTGCCTAGGATCTTACTTCGGTCGAGGCCGAAATATTTTTCCGCGGCAAGATTGATCAGCACATATTTCAGCTCGGCGTCCTTGACGATGATCGGCGACGGCACGTTCTCGATGACCGTATCAAGAAACGCGCGCGTGCTCTCCAAGCTGCGTTCGGCGTGTTTTCGCTCGGTAACGTCGTTGAGAGCGGTGATCAGATACTGCGGCTTTCCGTCCGCGTCCATGATCGGCAGTCGCGTCGTCGTGATGATGCGAGTGCCGTTGCCGGGCGTGGCAACCGGGTGTTCGTCGGCGAAGATAGTTTGGCCCGATGCAAGCACCTCCCGGTCTTCGGCGGCGATCATTTCTGCGCTGGTCTTTGGCATAAACTCGGCGGCAGTCTTGCCAAGCACCATTGCGCGATCGATGCCGAGATATTTTTCGGTGGCGCGGTTAATCAACAGGTATTTCAGACCCGGAACGTCCTTCACGATGATCGGCGACGGCACGTTCTCGATGACCTTGTCGAGAAACGCGCGGGTGTTTTCCAGGTTGCGCTCGGCGCGCTTGCGTTCGGTGATGTCTTCGTGCGTCGCGACCCAGCCGCCGCTTTTGATCGGCTGGTTGACGACGGCGATGGTGCGGCCGTCTTTCAATTCGATATTGACCGTGAAGGTTTCGCCCTGCTCGAGCGCCGCGCGCAATTGGCTTTCATAGCGGTGCGGATCGAGCGGAAAAGTTCCGGCGGCGATGCGCGCGTCAAGCAAGTTGCGAATGCCGCAGCCGCGCCAGATAAGCTTGGGATCGATGCTGTACATCGTCCGGTAGCGCTCGTTCCAAACCAGCAGGCGGTTCTGTGCGTCGAACATGCACAGGCCCTGGATCATATTGTTGATGGCGGCGTCGAGTTGCGTGTTCTGGTCGCTGAGGCTGTGCCGGACGCGCCAGGCCAACAGCGATCCAACCACGCACATGCCGCACAGCGCGCCAACGACGGCCGCCACCGCAATCGACAGTGAGGTCAACGACAGCGAATAGGCGTCGATCGTCTCCATCGCCGCGAGCGTGACGGCAAAGCACAGGACGCCGGCGAGCACGATCGTCCGCCAGTCGCGATATCTCTTAATATAGTCCCGCATCCGAAACAGAATCCCGATTGCGGACTGCGCGGGACCCTCGCCCCGGCAATCCGCGATTTTCACAATCTACGAGCGTTGAATTTTGGCCCGCGTTAACGGGGGGCGGGCAATTACCGTCAATCGGCAATCAAGGCTAGGAATGTGTGAACCGGATCGTGAAACTTGCACGATCGTTTGCGGTACTCTGGTGCCTCAGCGCGGCTTCAAAAATGCGAAATCGCAGCCTTGATCGGCGCCGAGAATCTCCTGCGCGTAGAGTTTGGCATAGCCGCGGTTGGGAACTTCGGCCGAGGGCTTGCTCGCCGCCGCGCGCCGCTTGAGTTCCGCCTCGTCGACGGCGAGGTCGATGCGGCGCGCCTTGACCGACAGCTTGATGCGATCGCCGCTGCGCACCAAAGCGAGCGGACCGCCCGCCGCGGCATCCGGCGTCACGTGCAGCACGATGGTGCCGAAGGCGGTGCCGCTCATGCGCGCATCCGATACGCGCACCATGTCCTTGACGCCTTGCGCGGCGAGCTTCTTCGGGATCGGCAGGTAGCCGGCCTCGGGCATCGCCGCCGCCGAGTGCGGCCCGGCGTTCTGCAGCACCAGGATGTCGTCCGCCGTCACGTCGAGCTTGGGATCGTCGATGCGCGCGGCGAGATCTTCGAGCGAGGAAAACACCACCGCCCGGCCCTCGTGCTCGAACAGCTTGGAATCGGCGGCCGAGCGCTTGAGGATCGCGCCCTGCGGGGCCAGGTTGCCGAACAGCGCCACCAGCCCGCCTTGCGGCTCCAACGGCTTTTTGCGTTCCGCGATGATTGTGCGATCGACCCAGCCGGCGTCCTCGCCGAGCCGCTGCCCGAGCGTTTCGCCGGTCACCGTCATACAATCGAGATGCAAGAGGTCCTTCAACTCGCGCAGCAGCGCGCCGATGCCGCCGGCGGCGAAGAAATCCTCCATGTAACCGTTGCCGACCGGCTTCAGGTTGACCAGCACCGGCGTGGTGTCGGACAGCTCGTTGAGCTTCTGCAAGGACACCGGAATGCCGGCGCGGCCGGCAATCGCCGTCAGATGGATGATGGCGTTGGTGGAACCGCCGATCGCCAGCAGCACGCGCAGCGCGTTCTCGACCGATTGCTGGTTGACGATCTTGTCGGGCGTGAGCTTGGAGCCGATGAGCTTGACCGCCGCGGCGCCGGTCGCTTCCGCCGCGCGCAGCCGGTCGGCATGCACGGCAGGGATGGCGGCGGTGCCGGGCAAGATCATGCCGAGCGCTTCGGCGAGGCAAGCCATGGTCGAGGCGGTGCCCATCACCGCGCAGGTGCCGGCGGTAGTGGCGAGCCGCGTTTCAATTTCGGAGATTTCCTTGTCGTCGACTTTGCCGGCGCGGTATTGCGCCCAGAAGCGGCGGCAATCGGTGCAGGCGCCGAGCCGCTCGCCGTGATAGCGGCCGGTCATCATCGGGCCCGCCACCAGCATGATCGCCGGGCGGCCGGCCGATACCGCGCCCATCAACTGCGCTGGCACGGTCTTGTCGCAACCGCCCATCAACACCACCGCGTCCATCGGCTGCGCGCGCACCATCTCCTCGGTGTCCATCGACATCAAATTGCGGAATTTCATGCTGGTCGGATTGAGGAACACCTCGCCGAGCGAGACGGTGGGAAACTCGATCGGCAGCGCGCCGGCGGAAAGCACCCCGCGTTTCACCGCGTCGAGCAATTCCGGAAAATGGCGGTGGCAATTGTTGAAGCCGGACGGGGTATAGGCGATGCCGACCACCGGCTTTTCCAGCATGGCGCTGGAATAGCCCATCGACAGCGCAAAGGAGCGCCGCAGATAACGCGAGAAATCGCGGTCGCCGTAATTGGTGAGGCCGAGCGCGATGCCGACGGGTTCTTTGCTCATGCGGAACTCTTTTGCAGGGTGGTGAGGCCGGACGCAAGCCGCCTGGCGAAGGGGTGGCCGGCCAAACGTTGCGCCATGGCCGGATAGCGTTCTTTGAGGAAGGACACGCCGACCTCGTTCAGCCAAACCATCGTGACCAGCATGGTCAAAAACCACGACAGCAAGTGATAACGGGCGACGTCCGCGACATAGAAAAGCGCCACCGCATGCTGCGCGAGCGCGGCGCCGGCGATGAGCCGCAGCCACGGATCAAACCGCCGCCCGCGCGCGGCGACATAGACGAGGATGGCGACGCCGGCGGCATTGAGCGGAATGGTGGCGTAGGATTCCGCCGGCCCGCTCAACCAGTTTGCAATTTGCGCGACAACGCGCGCCAGCCCGCTGAAATCGAAGTGCAGAAGTCCGCGCGCGGCAGCGGCGTAGGCTGAGGGCGGCATCACCAGCAGATTGGCGGCGCCGGCATTCGTGCTGAACAGCACGAAGACATGGCCGAACACCCAATTATGCAGCGCCATGGAAAACACCGGCAGGAATCCGATGCACAGGCCGGCAAGGCGCCGCCACTGCCGATAGGCGAGCGCGGCGAGGCCGGCGCCGCCCAGAAGGACCGCGGCGGCCGGGGCGATGATCGGTTTCATGAAAATGCCGAGCGCCAACAGCAGCGCGGCGAAAAAGGCCGGCAGAAATTTGCCGTTGGGCCTCGAAGATGTTGCGCCGACGACGGTAAGAAGTCCGGCGAGAAACAGAATGTAGGCCGCCGGATCGGCAAATCCCTTGCTCGCCCATTTGAGGTAATTCACGAAGGTCGTCCCGAACAATGTGCCGATCGGCACCATGAACAGAATCGCCAGGCCGATCGCCCAAGCCTGCGGCAGGAAACGCCGGAACAGGGCAAGGGTCACGAACGGCAACAGCAAGATAAGCGACAAATAACCGAGATAGCTTTCGCCGAACACGACGTGTTCGAGCGCGCGAAAATATCGCAAGCCCGGTCCGCCATAGTAGAAGACAGTTTCGCCCCCACGCAGCGCTTCCCAAATATTCCCGGCCAGCAGATGTTGCAGCATCTGGCGTCCGACACCGTCGTAAAACAGCCCATCGTCGCCGCCATCAAAGGGGCGAACGGCGCCAAGGAAGCTCGCATCGTCGATGACGATCGCCAGCACCGCGAGACCGATCAGCAGCAACGGCAAGATCGCGCGCTTCAACCGCACCTCGACCAGCACGAAGAACACGGCAACGACGGCGGCCAGCGCCAAGGCATCGACCGCCAATTGCTGCAGCCATAGCGTCCACGGCGGCGAAAGCCGCATGGCGAGCGCGTCCGGCTTGATGGCGATGCCGAAAACGCGCCGCCCGGCGTCGGCAGCTTCGATGGTGCGGCAGCCCTCGCCCGGCCAGCGGGTAAAGCGCGCGTCGGCGCCTTCCCACATCATGTCGCCGCGCCAGCACAATTGCCCGCCGGCATAGGCCGCCGGCAGACGGATCATCTCGTACCAAGGCATGGCGAGATGCCAGCGCCGCCAGCCCATAAAGACGCGCCGGTCGCGGTCGGCGCGATGCACGTCGGGGGCGGCGGTGTACCAGTTGTAGCCAAGCTCGTTGATGAAGCCGAGCCGCAGCCAAACCGGATCGGAAAAATCGAGCGCCGTCACCGACCGCGATGCTGCGATTTTGTGCCAGATGCCGTCGGCGGAAAAAGCATAGGCGCGGTCGGGAAAGCCGCCATCCTGCCAGCAGCCGACCGAGCCGGGCTTGCAGCGCACCGACGGCGGATAGAGCGCGTCGAATTCGCGCGCCATCTCGCGATAGACTTCCGTCGGCAACTCGCGCCGCAGCGCGCCGGTCGGGCCGTCCGGCAGGAACACGTTGTGGCCTTCCTCGATGCGCGGCGGCGCCAGCAGATACTGTCCGGCCGCGGCACACGCGACGACGGCGAGTGCGGCAATCCATGCGCCGGTGCGCGCGCGGACGGCGCCGCTGAAGATGACGACCGCCGCCGCGACCAGCAGCGCGTAGCTTTCCACCTGATTGAGCGGCAGGCCGAGCGCCGCCACGACAAGCGCCAGCGCGGCGACTTTGCGCCATCCCTCGCCGACGGCGGCTTCGTACATTGAGGTCATTCAGAGGTCCCGACCTGCCGCAATACGCCCTTGCGTAGCATGTCGATTTAGCTCAAATCCATGCCGCGCATGGGAAAGCCATGATTTTTGTGCGGCTTCGGCGACGCCGCGACGATCGGCCAACCGCCGCAGCGATGGCCGCCGATGAAGGAGATCAGCAGTGCGGATTCTGGTGACCGGCGCGTCCGGCTTTTTGGGCGGTTATCTTGTCAACGAACTTCTGACCCGCGGTCACGACGTCATTGGCATCGATAATTTCTCCAAGTACGGCGCCGTCGCCAAGGCGCACGATAACCATCCGAAATACAAAATCGTGCGCGGCGATTGCAAGGATACCGAGCTGATGTCGTCGCTGGCCGTGCAATGCGATCATATGATCGCCGGCGCGGCCATGATCGGCGGCATCAGCTACTTCCATAAATACGCCTACGATCTCCTGGCCGAGAACGAGCGCATCCTCGCGTCGACCTTCGACGCAGCCATCCTCGCCTTCAAAACCGGCCAGTTGAAAAAGGTCACCGTGATCAGTTCGAGCATGGTGTTCGAGAGTTCGACCGTGTTTCCGACCCCCGAAGGCGAACAGTTGCGCAGCCCCCCGCCGCTCAGCACCTACGGATTTCAGAAGTTGGCCTCGGAATTCTTTGCCCGCGGCGCTTGGGAACAACACCGCCTGCCCTACACGATCATCCGGCCGTTTAATTGTGTCGGCCTCGGCGAAGGCCGCGCGCTCGGCGACCACGACGTCATGAGCGGCAACGTCAAGCTGGCGATGAGCCACGTGCTGCCCGATTTGGCGCAGAAGGTGCTCAAGGGCCAGAACCCGCTGCATATCTTGGGCGACGGCAGCCAAGTGCGCTGCTACACGCACGGCCGCGATCTCGGACGCGGCATCGCGATGTCGATCGATCATGCGGCGGCGGTCAACGAGGACTTCAACTTGTCGACATCGCGGCAAACGACGGTGCTGGAACTGGCCGAGCTGGTGTGGCGCACCGCCAACGGTGCCGACGTTCCCTTCAAGGTGACCTGCGATCCGCCGTTCGAATACGATGTCGCCTACCGTGTGCCGGATGTGACAAAAGCCAAGGACCGGTTGGGCTTCGTCAGCCAAGTGCCGCTGGAAGAGGCGGTCGAAGAGGTTGTCGGCTGGTGCCGGCAGGAGATCGCGGCCGGCCGCCTCTAAGTCGATGGCGGCGGACACTCATGGTATAAGTTCGATTCATGAAGAATCAGTCCGACACCAACACGCTCTTGGCGACGCCGGCCGGCGCGCAGGATTGCGACGTGACCGTGGTTGGCGGCGCCGGCCATGTCGGCATTCCGCTGGTGCTGGCGCTGGCGGAAGCGGGCCTGCGGGTCAATGTCAACGACATCAATAAGGCGAGCCTCGACATGCTCGCGGTTGGCGGGCTGCCGTTCATCGAATACGGCGCGCAGGCGGTACTCGACAAGGCGCTGCGCGACCGGCGGCTGGTGTTCACCAATTCGCCCGACCTTATCGCGACCGGCGGTCCGGTCATCGTCACCATCGGTACGCCGATCGATGAGTTCCTCAATCCGATCCGCAAGGTGGTGCAAGACTGCATCGATGCGATCCTTCCCTCGATCGCCGACGGCCAGCTTCTGGTGCTGCGCTCGACGGTATTTCCCGGCACCACCGCGTGGCTGGCGTCGTACTTGCAGACGAAGGGCCGCGACCTGATGGTGGCGTTCTGCCCGGAACGCATCGTGCAAGGCGCCGGGTTGAAGGAACTGCGCGAGCTGCCGCAGATCGTCAGCGGCGTCACCCCGGAGGCCGAGCGCGCCGCCGCCGAACTGTTCGAGCGCATCGCGCCGGCGGTGGTAAGGCTGTCGCCGATCGAGGCGGAATTCGCCAAATTGTTCACCAACGCCTATCGCTACATCGAATTTGCGGCGACCAACGAGTTCTATCTGGTCGCCAAATCGGCCGGCGTCGATTACCAGCGCGTGCTGTCGGCGATGAAACAGGATTATCCGCGCTTGAAGAGTTTGCCGCGGCCGGGATTTGCCGCCGGGCCGTGCCTGATGAAAGACACGATGCAGCTCTCGGCTTTCGCCAGCAACCAGTTCGGGCTCGGTCACGCCGCCCTCCTGATCAACGAAGGGCTGGTGCTGCATGTGGTCGACGACCTCAAGCGGCGCTTCGATCTCGCCAGCCAGACCGTCGGCCTGCTCGGCATGGCGTTCAAGGCCGAGAGCGACGATATCCGCGCCTCGCTCAGCTACAAGTTCAAGAAGGTCTTGGACGGGCAGGCGCGCGCGGTGCTCACCACCGATCCCTTTGTCACCGCGATTACCGATCCCGACCTGCGTCCGCTCGACGAGGTGATCGCGAAAAGCGACCTCTTGATCCTGTGCGCGCCGCACGCCGCCTACGCGCAAGCCGACTTCAAGGGCAAGCCGGTGTTCGACATCTGGGGACACCTTTCGGACGCCAACGTTATCCGATGAGCAATGCCGCTGCCCCGCGCCTCGACATCGTCGTCCCGGTGTACAACGAGGGCGACAATATCGTGCCCACGCTCGCCGCGCTCGGGCGCGCGGTGAAGACGCCGGCGCGCGTGCTCATCTGCTATGACCGCGAGGACGACAACACGCTTTCGTCGGTCCGCAACAATCTTGCCGCGTTCGGAAATCTGAGCATCGAGTTCGTGCGCAACCGCGGCCGCGGCGCGCAAGGCGCCGTGCTGACCGGCTTGGCCGCAAGCCAAGCGCCGTTCGTGCTCGTTCAGATGGCCGACGACGACTATAATGCCGGCATCATCGACGCCATGGTGCGGCTTGGCGAAACCGGCTGCGACGTCGTTTGCGCCAGCCGTTTCATGCCGGGCGGCAGCATGGTCGGCTGCCCGTGGCTGAAGGCGGTGCTGGTGCGCACCGCAAATTTCACGCTGCATCATCTCGCCCGCCTGCCGACGCGAGACGCCAGCAATGGCTTCCGGCTGTTCTCACGGCGCGCGGTCGACCGGATCGCCGTCGAATCCGACCGCGGCTTTTGCTACAGCATCGAGCTTCTGGTGAAGTGCCACCGGCTCGGCTGGCCTATCGGCGAGGTGCCGGCGCAGTGGATCGAGCGCCGGCAGGGAACGAGCCGCTTCCAGGTGGTGAAATGGCTGCCGGCCTATCTGCGCTGGTTTCTCTATGCGTTCGCCACGACATATTTGCGACGCAAGCCCGGCACGGTGCGCATGATGCCGGCCGCGCCCACGCCGTTACCTCCTTCCGTCAGGGGGCGGCCTGCCGCCTGAGCGAAAGTCAGCAAATAGGCCATTGATCGAGGTCAATGCGGCACTTTGGAATGCGGCGAATCTTGCCTCGACAAACCCCCTGGAACTCTTCTAAAAAAGATTTCCGGAGCGGGGCGCCAAGTCGACGACAAGCAGACGCCAAGTAGAAAAGCCGCATGAATTACAACGCCTATTTTAAATCGGCCCTGGCCAGGCTGCGTGACGAGCGCCGTTACCGGGTATTCGCCGACCTTGAGCGCATCGCCGGCCGCTTTCCTCACGCCATCTGGCATTCGCCGGCCGGGCCACGCGACGTCGTGATCTGGTGCTCAAACGATTATCTCGGCATGGCGCAGCATCCAAAGGTGATCGGCGCCATGGTCGAGGCAGCCGCCCGCATGGGCACCGGCGCCGGCGGGACGCGCAACATCGCCGGCACCAACCATCCGCTGGTCGAGCTCGAGCGTGAACTCGCCGACCTGCACGGCAAACCGGCCGCTTTGCTGTTCACCTCCGGCTACGTGTCGAACGAGACCGGCATCGCAACAATCGCCAAGCTGCTGCCGAACTGTCTGCTGCTGTCCGACGCGCTCAACCATAATTCCATGATCGAGGGCGTGCGCCAGGCCGCTAGCGAAAAGCAAATCTGGCGGCACAACGATCTCGCCCACCTCGAAGAGTTGCTGAAAGCCGCGGAGCCGCAGCGGCCGAAGCTGATCGTGTTCGAGAGCCTTTATTCCATGGATGGCGACATCGCGCCGGTGAACGAAATTTGCGATCTCGCCGAGCGCTACGGCGCTATGACCTATTGCGACGAAGTACACGCGGTCGGCATGTACGGACCGCGCGGCGGCGGCATTTGCGAGCGCGACAACGCCATGGCCCGCGTCGACGTGATCGAGGGCACGCTGGCCAAGGCGTTTGGCTGCCTCGGCGGCTATATCGCGGCGAGCGAAGAACTGGTGGACGCGGTACGCTCCTATGCCCCCGGCTTCATCTTCACCACCGCGCTGCCGCCGGCGATCTGCGCGGCGGCGACCGCGGCGATCCGGCATTTGAAAACGTCGAGCTGGGAGCGCGAGCGCCACCAGGACCGCGCCGCGCGCGTGAAAGCCGTGCTCAACGCCGCCGGACTCCCCGTGATGCCGTCAGCGACGCATATCGTGCCCGTGTTGATCGGCGATGCCGAGAAGTGCAAGGCGGCGAGCGATATGTTGCTCGCCGAGCACGGCATCTACATCCAGCCGATCAACTACCCGACCGTGCCGCGCGGCATGGAGCGTCTGCGCATTACGCCCTCGCCCTATCACGACGACGCGCTGATCGACCGGCTGGCGGAAGCGCTGTCCGACGTGTGGGAGCGGCTCGAGCTGCCGCCGCGCCAGCAGGCGCTGGCGGCGGAGTAATTCTCCGCTCGACCCCTCGAAAGCCGGATTATACTGCGCCGGTATCGACAGCCGAGGAACCCAGACATGACCACCCGACACGCCGCCTGCAGCTGCGGCCAGCTTCACCTGACGATCGAAGGTGAATCACCGCGCATCTCCATGTGTCACTGTCTGGAATGCCAGCGCCGCACCGGCGCCGTGCTCAGCAACCAGGCGCGCTTCCGCCGCGAGCAGGTCACCTTCGCCGGCAAATCGACGGCGTGGACACGAACGGCCGAAAGCGGCAACGCGCTGACCTTTCACTTCTGTCCGACGTGCGGCTCAACCGTCTACTGGGAGGGCGCGGGCTTTCCCGGATACATCGCAGTTGCGATCGGCGGCTTTGCCGATCCGAATTTCCCCGCGCCGAGTATCGCGGTGTGGGAAGAGTCACGCCACCCCTGGGTCTCGTTGCCGCCCGACACGCCGCCTAAGCGAGCGGCAAAGCAGGGGTGACCCGTCACCTCGATAACTTCGGCGGCAAGAATACGTCCGCCAAGGCTTTGGCAAGCAGCTTGGCCATGCGGCGATAACTCCAGTCGTTCATGTGCAGGCCGTCGGAAGACAAAAACGTATCGATCGGCATTTTCAGATTTGCGTGCCAATATTGCATGATCAAAAATCGGCGAAACACGCTGATGTGAAACTGCCGTTCAATATTCATCATCAATTTTACGAATGCCGGAAAATCCGGCTTGGCGCAGAGCGCCGGGGCATATTGCGTATCGATGAGAACCGCTTCCGCGCCGATCGAGCGGATGCGCGTTAGTCCCTCAATGACCAGACGATTGAATTCCGCAAGCGGCCGGTCTTGAATCAGCCAGTTTGTGCCGACCTGCCACAATACCAGATCGGGATGCTCCGCCCCGACGCTGCGATCGAAGCGCGCCAGATTTTCGGCGACGTCTTCTCCGTTCTCGCCACGGTTCAAAACCGTGATTGCGGCGCCGGGAAACAAAGCCGCCAATTCGATTTCTAGGCGGGCCGGATAAGAAGCCGCAGGCGAGCTCGCATAGGCTCCCGCCGTTGAAGACGACCCCAGCGCGACGATTGTGAGTGGCCCGCCTTTGGCGACGATGCGCGCGCAGTCCGGCAAAGGGTGTGGCAGGTCTATGAGATCGCCGGGGACGTCCAAACCTGAAAGCGGCGTTGCGGTCACTTTAATCCTCGTCAAACCCGTCAATCGCCTATCGCCGGCACGTCATGTGAGGCATAACCACCGCAAGAGCGCGGGCGCTAAAATAGGCCGGTCGAAAGTTCCCACGCTGGGCGCAAGGCGGATTTCGGCTATTAGGGGCCGCCAATAGCGTACGCCACGCGCCGTACTCAATAGGCGTATATTTTCATAATTGTAATTGGTATATCGCCGACGGCCGTGCGTGCGCTGCCGCTACTGTCGCCATAGAGCCCCATGACCTCGTCGCAGATCTTCGCTGACAAAGAGATCCCCGCCTTCCGGGCCGAAGGCGATCGTCACAACGATTCCGGCAGACGGCCGTCGATCGATGACATGCCGGAGGTTGATCTCGCCGCATCAAAGGCACGGCAGGCCCGCGACGCTGCCGCCGGCGACGAGCAAGAAAAACTGCGGCGGAAATATCTGTTGCATCGCTTCTGGCGCACGGCGAGCGGCTTCTGGAGCCGCAGCCGCGGCGACCGGCTGGCATGGATACTTGCCGGCAGTCTCGTCGTCCTGATTCTTGCGAACCTTGCCGCGCAGTTCGGCATCAACCTGTGGAACCGCGCCATCTTCGACGCGCTGGAGAGGCACGACAGCGCAACGGTGCTCATTCTGTCGGGCGTGTTCTTCCCGCTCGCCGCCGCGAGCGTTGCCTTCGGTGTGATGAACGTCTGGGCGCGCATGACAACGCAGCGGCGCTGGCGTGCCTGGGTATCGGATTCGGTCATCAGCCGTTGGCTCAAGAACGGCCGCTACTATCAGCTCAACCTTATCAGCGGCGATCATCAAAATCCGGGCGGCCGCCTCACCGACGATTTGCGCGTCTCCACCGATGCGCCGGTCGATTTCGCGGTCGGTGTGGTGCAGGCCGGATTGTCCGCGCTCACTTTCATTGCCGTGCTCTGGGCCATTGGCGGTGCAATAACGGTCGAGATCGGGGGCGGCACATTTGCTATTCCGGGCTACCTGGTCTTTGCGGCGATCGCCTACGCCGCTTTGGCGAGCGGGGCGATGACGATCGTCGGCAAAAGATTCGTTTCCGTCTCGGAGCAGAAAAATCAGGCGGAAGCGACCTATCGCTATCAGCTCACGCGCGTACGGGAATACGGAGAAAGCATCGCGCTGCTCGGCGGCGAAGCGGAAGAGCGGGCCGGCATCGACCGTTCGCTCATCGGCGTGTTGCGGCGCTGGCGCGAACTCTGCCATCAGCACATGCGGACGACCGTGGTTTCGCAGGGGTCGTCGATGCTGGCGGCGGTGATTCCGATCATTCTGTGCGCGCCGAAATTTCTTAATGGCACGATGTCGCTCGGACAGGTCATGCAGGCCGCTTCCGCTTTCACCATCGTGCAGGGCGCGTTTTCCTGGCTGGTCGACAATTATCCGCGCCTGGCGGACTGGAATGCGTCGGCGCGGCGCATCGCGTCGCTGATGGTGTCGCTCGATTCGCTGGAGCAAGCCGAGAGCGGCGATGCCTTCAATCGCATCAAGCGCAGCGAGACAGGCGACGCGGCCATGAAGCTGCTCAATCTCTCGGTCTCCCTCGACGACGGCACCGCGGTGGTGGACGACACCGCCGTCGTGATCAAAAAGGGCGAACGCGTGTTGATCGCCGGCGATAGCGGAACGGGCAAAAGCACGCTGGTGCGCGCCATCGCCGGGCTTTGGCCCTGGGGCGGCGGCGAAATCTCAATCCAGAGGAATTCGCGGCTGTTCCTGCTGCCGCAACGGCCCTATGTGCCGACCGGCACATTGCGCCGCGCCGTGACTTATCCGGGCGCCGCCGAAGACTGGCCGGCGGACGAGATCGCCTCGATCCTGAGCAAAGTCGGCCTTGACCATCTCAAGAGCCGGCTCGAGGAAGAGGCGCCGTGGGATCAGACGCTGTCGGGCGGCGAAAAGCAGCGCCTGACCGTTGCGCGCGTGCTGCTGCATCGTCCCGACATCATCGTGCTCGATGAGGCCACCTCCGCGCTCGACCCCAAAGGCCAGGACACGCTGATGCAACTTCTGTCCGATGAAATGGAAGGGCTTACCATCGTCAGCGTCGGCCACCGGCCGGAACTGGAGCCGTTTCACCGGCGCAAGCTCGTGCTCGAGCGCCGCGCCGGCGGCGCCAAGCTGATTAGCGACATCCCGCTTTTGAGCGAACCGGAATTTCACGGCTTTATTTGGCGTTGGCTCAATCGCTGGAAGCCGGACCAGGCGGCTTAATCCTGAAACGTCGGCCGCTTCGCCGGCGGCTTGAGCGCGTCGGCCGGGACGCGCGCCAGGCGCCGCGCCACCAGCGGCAGGATCAGCGACACAAACATGATGCGCATGACGTGGTGGGCGCCGACATAGACCGGGTCGAGATGCAAGGCGAGCGCCAGCAGCATCATCGCGTCGACCGAGCCGGGCGCGTAGGCGATCACGACTTCCGGCACCGGCAGCGCCAGCCAGCCGATCAGCACAGCGCCGAACGCCGTGGCGATCACAACCGAGAGGGCAAAGGCGCCGAACGCGGCGCCGAGATAGTTCGCCAGCAGCCGCAGCGGCGTGTTGGCAAAGCGCGCACCGATCACACCGCCAAGCGTGACCATGGCGACGTTTGCCACCCACGGCGGCACCACCGCATGGATGAGCCCGCTGCCGTGCAAAGCGGCGGAAGCGAACAGCGCGCCGAACAACAGCCCGCCGGGAAACCTGATGCGGTAAGCGACGAGCGCGGCGACGGTCGCGGCCGCGACCAGAATTGCCAATTCACCGCCGACGGCCCAGGTGAGCGGCCCATTGCCGCGGCGCATGGCGGCGCCGGCAAGCCCGGCGAGCGATAGACCCGCCGGCAATCCGACGGCGATGATCACCACGCGCAGCGTCTGCACGATGGCGACGCCGCGCAGGTCGGCGCCGAGCTCGGCGGCGATCACCAGCACCTGCGACATGCCGCCCGGCGAGGAGGCGAGATAGGCGGACAGCAGATGCCAGCGGTGCACCCAATAAAGATAAGCGGTGCCGGCGACGCTGACGCAGATCATCGCCACGATCAGCAGCGCGATGCTGAGCGGATAATGCGCCATGCCGGTCAGCGTTTCCGGCGTTACCACCGCGCCGAGCGAAATACCGATCAGCACGAAGATGCTGCGCGTCAGCAGCGTCGGCACGGTGAGCGGCCGCCCGGCGAGCGCGGCGGCGCCAGCCGTCATGATGGCGCCCGACAGCCAGCCGGCCGGAAGCCCGAGCAGCCCGAGCGTGACGCCGCCCGCCGCGGCAAAGCCAAGCGTTTCCGCCAGGCGGCGAAGCTGTTCTGTGCGAGGAACGGCAGGAGGTGCGGACAAGGCTGGACGGCTTTCGCGGAACCGGCAAGCGCTTATGCACGCTTCGGCTCGCCGCGATCAATGCCGCGCGACGGCGCCGACGTCAAACGGCTTTCAAAACAAAAGATCGCGCGTCAGCGTGTCGAGATGACCGACGGCGGCGAGCGATTGGCGCAAGGCCGCGTGCTGCGGGCGCGACAGCCGCTTGACCGCAACCTTGTTGCTGGGCGGCAGGCCGGCCTGCATATCGGCAACCTGCTGCGCCACGATGAGATCGAGGAACTCGGCTTGCGCGCGCGCCAGCGCCTCCAGGTCGTTGGCGCCGCGGCCAAGCGCCGCCGCCGCGGCCAGCCGCGCCGGCGTCGCGCGCTCGAGCAGATGGTAACGGATCGCCAGCACGCGGGCGGCGGCGACGATGCCGAACAGGCCGGTCTTCTTCAGGTCGATACGGCCGTTCTCGGTGCGTAGGAAGCCGAGCATATTAAAGCCGCTCGGCATGTCGCCTGAGGCTTCCGCCAGCAGCTTGGCGAAGACCGCGTTGCCGCGCGCCGCGTCGAATCCGGCGCGCCACAGCGCGTCGGCGAGCGTCACGTCGCCGAAAACGCCGACCAGATCGAAGAAGATATCGACCGAGAGCAGGTCGGCCGGCTTCGAGCGCGCGATCCAATGGTCGATGCGCGCACGCCAGGTCACAAGCGAGCCGCGCCAGGCGGCGCTCTTGCCCATGACGCCGCCGTTGCAATAGGGCACGCCGACCTCATGCAAGATGTCGGCGACGATCGAACCGAATTGCGCGAACCAGCGATCGGTCGCGCCGCCGGGCTCGCCTTCGGCAAAAACGATGGCGTTGTCCTGATCCATGGCGAGCAGGCTCTCGCCGCGCCCGCCGGAGCCGAGCACACAAAGCGCAAAAGCGCAGGGCGCGGCACCCCTGCCCTCATCTTTCATGCGCCGCTCGGCCATTTCGCCGGCGCGGCGGGTGAGCGCGCCGAGCTCGCGCGAGATCACCGCGGCGATGTCGCGGCCGCCGACGTCCTCCGCCAGCAACGCGGCGGCGGCTAGCGGCAGCCGCGCCCACGCTGCCGCCAGTTCCCGCACGTCGCCGGCTTGATCGATGCCGTCGCCCAGCACCACGGCTTCCTGCGCGCGCAGGCGCAGCAGATCGCGCGAAGTAATGATGCCGCAAATCTCGCCGCGATCGTCCTCCGCCACCAGATGGCGAAGCTTGAGCCGGCTCATTCTGCCGATGGCACGATAGATGAAGGCGTCGGCCGGCACGCCGGCCAGTGGCTTGCTGGCAAAGTCGTCGACCGGGCGGGCAAGCGCGCCGGCGCCGTGCGCATCGAGCGCGCGCAAGACGTCGCGCTCGGTGACGATGCCGGTGTCGGCGGCGCGCAGCGCTGCGCCGGCGGCATTGGCCGTTACCAGCAGCGACGAGATTTTTTCCCGCTCCATGCGTCCAAGCGCTTCGCCGAGCGGCACGCCCGCCGCAACCGTGCGCACCGGCGCGCTCATCGCGTCGCGCACGCGGTGGCGGTAAGGATAGGCATCGATGCGGGCATAGCTCTCTTCGCGCGCCGACGCCGCGACCGGCTCTTCCCAACCGGCGCGATGCTGCTCGTCGAGCACGGTGGTCAGCGCGCGGCAGGCTTGTTCGGCCTCCGCCACGGTGCGGATATTGCCGTCGCGCAATTTTGGGATCAGTGCGAGAAAGATGCGCGCGGTGAGGATGGCGTCGCCGAGCGCGGAATGGCGCCCGGCGACGGATATGCCGAGCCAGCTCGCCAGATGCTCAAGCGTGTAACCGCCGAGATGCGGCTCCGCCACTTGTGCGAGCAATGCGGTGTCGAGCGTGCGCGGATGGATCCACGGCAGACGGCTGCGCTCGCATTCGCGCTTGAGCACGGCGAGGTCGAAACCGATGGTGTGTCCGATCAGCACCGCGCCGGCGATCGCCTCGATAAATTCCGGCCACGCAAGCGCAAAGCCGGGCGCCGTGGCGACCGCGGCATCGTCGATGCCGTGAATGGCACTCGCCGTCACCGGGATCGGCACGCCTGGATTGATGAGACGGCGCAACGCCGCAGCCTCATCGAGCCTGCCTAGCTTGAGCGGTACCGCGCCGATTTCGACGATGTGCGCCTTGGCCGGATCGAGCCCGGTGGTTTCGCTGTCGATGACAAAGGCATCGAGCGCGATCAGCGGCGTTGCGTTGCTGACGATGGCCATGGCCCCCTGCCCGGCGCCGGATTTTCGCCGTTTACCACCGCCCGCGGCTCCCGGCCGGCGCGATAGACCCTGGCGGCATTCTATGGTGACCTGCGTGGCGATACACTACTTTAGGCGAGGCTGGCCGTTGGGGCGCGGATTAGCCCCCGCATCGGAGCGCTTTTAATGCTGCAAGGCTGGGTCGTCATCGCGGTGGCCCTTGGCTATATCGGCCTGCTGTTCCTGGTGGCGAGCTACGGGGACCGCACCCGCGACCTTCGCCGCGACGGCGGCGCCCGCTTTCTGATCTATCCGCTGTCGCTGGCGATCTATTGCACGTCGTGGACGTTTTTCGGGTCGGTCGGCTCGGCCTCGCGCACCGGCTACGAATTCCTCACCATCTATATCGGCCCGGTGCTGATGATCGGGCTGTTCTCGCCGTTGCTGATGCGCATCGTGCGGCTGGCCAAGGCGCAGAATATTACCTCGATCGCCGACTTCATCGCCGCACGCTATGGCAAGGGCCAGGCGGTGGCGGCCACCGTGGCGCTGATCGCCATCGTCGGCATGGTTCCCTATATCGCGCTGCAGCTCAAAGCGGTGTCGTCCTCGCTCGAGACGATCATCGGCCATGTCTCGCAGGGCGGCGACGCGGCGCGTCCGGTGTTCGGCGATATTTCGTTGTTCGTCGCGCTCTTGATGGCCACCTTCGCGGTGCTGTTCGGCACCCGCCACATCGACGCCACCGAGCACCAGGACGGCTTGATGCTGGCGATCGCCACCGAGTCGCTGGTCAAGCTGTTCGCTTTCCTCGCGGTCGGCATTTTCGTCACCTTCTGGATGTTCGGTGGCCCCGGCGCGCTGTGGGCCGCGGCCTCGGCGCATCCCCAAACCGCGGCGGTCTTCTCGCGCAGTCCGGCACTCGACAGTTTCCTCGCCACCACGCTGTTGTCGTTCGTCGCGATAATCCTTCTGCCGCGCCAGTTCCACGTGGCGGTGGTGGAGAACAACAACGAAGGCGAGATCAGACGCGCGGCCTGGCTGTTCCCGCTTTATCTGGTGTTGATCAACCTGTTTGTGGTGCCGATCGCGATCGCCGGTCTGCTGACCTTCCCGAAAGGACTGATCGACAGCGACATGTTCGTGCTGGCGCTGCCGCTCCAGGCCGGGTCGAGCATTCTCACCATCGCCGCATTCGTCGGCGGCCTGTCGGCGGCAACCGCCATGGTGATCGTGGAATCGGTCGCGCTCTCGATCATGGTGTCAAACGATCTGATCATTCCGCTGGTGTTGCAGCGGCGCGAGACCCTGATTTCCGGCCGCGAAAACATCGGCTCGCTGCTGCTGATGGTGCGGCGGCTCGCCATCTTCGCGCTGCTGCTGCTTGCCTACATGTATTACCGCTCGGCCGGCGACGCCCAGCTTGCCTCGATCGGACTTTTGTCTTTCGCAGCGGTCGCGCAGCTGGCGCCGGCTTTTTTCGGCGGGCTGCTGTGGCGGCGCGGGACCGCGGCGGGCGCCATCGCCGGCATGACCGCGGGCATTTTGGTCTGGGCCTATACCATGCTGCTGCCGACCTTCGCCGACATTGGCGTGGTCGGAAAGCACATTCTCACCAGCGGCCCGTGGGGTTGGATGCTGCTGCGCCCGCAACACCTGCTCGGGTTTGACGTCGCGCCGCTGGTGCAGGGTGTGGTCTGGAGCCTGCTGATCAATATCCTCTGCTATATCGGCTTCTCGCTGCGCCGCGAGCCGACCCCGATCGAGCGGATGCAGGCCAATCTGTTCGTGCCGTCCGATCTGACGCCGATCGCGCCGAGCTTCCGGCTCTGGCGCTCTTCGGTGACGGTTGAGGAACTTACCACCACGGTCGCGCGCTATCTGGGCGAGGAACGCACGCGCGCCGCCTTCGAGAGCTTTGCCGTCACCCACCGCATCAGTCTCGAAGCCAAGGAGGAAGCCGACTTCCAGCTGGTGCGCTACGGCGAGCACATCCTTGCTTCGGCGATCGGGGCGGCGTCGTCGCGGCTGGTGCTGTCGCTTTTATTGCGCAAGCGCACGGTATCGACCAAGGCCGCGCTTAAGCTGCTCGACGACGCCAACGCCGCGATCCAATACAACCGCGAAATTCTGCAGTTGGCGCTCGATCACGTGCGTCAGGGCATCGCCGTGTTCGACAAGGACCTGCAATTGATCTGCTGGAACCGGCAGTTCGGCGAAATCCTCAATCTGCCGCCGGGCTTGATCCGCGTCGGCATCGGGCTTGCCGATATCCTGCGCTTCACCGCCGGACGCAGTGATATCGCGCCCGAGCGCATCGATGAATTCGTGCACAAGCAGATCGCGCTTTATGTGTCCGGGACCAAGCCGTTCCTCGAACGCTTCGCCGGCGCCGGTACCGTCATCGAGGGCCGCGCCAACCGCATGCCCGACGGCGGCTTCGTCACCACCTTCACCGACATCACGGCCAGCGTCGAGGCGGCCGAAGCGCTGGAACGCGCCAACGAGACGCTCGAACGCCGCGTCGTCGAACGCACCGAGGAACTGACGCGGCTGAATGCCGCGCTGGCCCACGCCAAAGGCGAAGCCGACGCCGCCAACGTGTCCAAGACCAAGTTCCTGGCGGCGGCCAGCCACGACATTTTGCAGCCGCTCAACGCGGCGCGCCTTTATGTGACCAGCCTGATCGAGCGCCAGGGCAAACCCGACGACCGCCGGCTGGTGGACAATATCGACGCCTCGCTGGAAGCGGTCGAGGAAATTTTCGGCGCGCTGCTCGACATGTCGCGGCTCGACACCGGCGTGATGCGCCCGGAATATGCGAGCTTCCGTATCGACGAGCTGATGCGTCAGATCGAAGTGGAATTCGCGCCGCTCGCCGCCGCCAAGGGGCTCGATCTTACTTTCATGCCCTGCTCGCTGGTGGTGCGCTCCGACCGGCGGCTGTTGCGCCGGCTGGTGCAAAATCTCATCTCCAACGCCATCAAGTACACGCTATCGGGGCGCGTGCTGGTCGGCTGCCGGCGGCGCGGGGAAAACTTACGCATCGACGTTTACGACACCGGCCTCGGCATTCCACAGTCCAAGCAACGCGACATTTTCGTCGAGTTCCACCGGCTCGACCAGGGCGCCAAGATTGCGCGCGGCCTTGGTCTCGGCCTGTCGATCGTGGAACGCGTCGCGCGCGTGCTCGGCTGCGGGGTCGAGGTCGATTCCGCCGTCGACCGCGGTTCGCATTTCGCGGTGAGCGTGCCGCTGTCGAACGCCGCCTCGGTCAATTTGCCGTTGCGCGAGGAGGCGCGCGTTGATCCCGGACAGTTGATCGGCACGGCCGCGCTCTGCATCGACAACGAGCCGTCGGTGCTCGACGGCATGGAAACCTTGCTGCGCGGCTGGGGCTGCGAGGTGATCAAGGCGCCCGATCTCACCATCGCATTGGCGGCGATTGCCGAAAGTCCGATCATGCCGAACGGGTTGTTGATCGATTATCACCTCGACGAAGGCAACGGCATCGAGGCGATCATGGCGCTGCGCCGGCACTGCGGCGAATTGCCGGCGATCCTGATCACGGCCGACCGCTCGCCGGCCGTGCGCGAGCGGGCGCGCGCGGAGAGCATCCAGGTGCTGCACAAGCCGATCAAGCCCGCGGCGCTGCGCGCTTTGCTGGCGCAATGGCGCGTGTTGCGCGTGGCGGCGGCGGAATGACAGCGCGAGCCGTCGTCCCGGGCGAGCGTCAGCGAGACCCGGGATCCAGTACGCCGCGCCCTATCGTTCTACTGCGGTGTACTGGGTCCCCGCCTTCGCGGGGACGACGTCCGCAATTCAGCCTTCCGCCGTGGCGCCTTGCGGCCATTGGCCGGTTTCGATCTTGGCCGCGGCGATCACCGCCTGCGTGCGGCTTTCGACGCCGAGCTTCTGCAGGATGGCGGAAACGTGCGCCTTCACCGTCGCCTCCGACACGCTGAGCTGGAAGGCGATCTGCTTGTTGAGCAGCCCTTCCGACAACATCATCAGCACGCGCACCTGCTGCGGGGTCAACGTCGCCATGCGCGCCATCAGGGCCGCCGTCTCGGCGTCCGACCCGGCGCTCAGATCGACGTCGGGCGGCGCCCAGACGCCGCCGCCTAAAATTCGCGAAATCGCCGCGCGCATGCCGTCGACGCCGAGCGTCTTCGGGATGAAGCCGGAGGCGCCGAACTCCATGCAGCGGCGGATGGCCGCGGGGTCGTCATTAGCCGACACCACGATGACCGGGACGCTCGGATATTGCGCGCGCAAATACAGCAGGCCGGAAAAGCCGCGTACGCCCGGCATGGTGAGGTCGAGAAGAATGAGGTCGACCTCGCCGCTACGGTCGAGCAGCTCGGCGACTTCGTTGAAGGTGCCGGCCTCGGCGATATCCACGCGTTCCAAGAGGCCGCTGACCGCTTCGCGCAGCGCGCCGCGAAACAACGGATGGTCGTCGGCAATGACCAGCCGGTAGTGTGGACCCTCACTCAACGCTGGCAACCTCTCCAAGGCGGGCCGGCAAGCTTGCGGCCGATGCGCTGTGCGAACCTAGCGCATTTTGCAACGCGAAGGCCTGATCTCTTTCCCGCCCAAAGTCATAGTGCGCCGCACCATGATTTCTTCGCAAGAGCGGCATGAATGCTGTCCGAAAAAGCTGAGAGTTTCTAGTGTGATTAAGCGGTGCACTTGGCCGAAAGTCGTATAAGCTCGCCCCGATGGCAATGTTACGCTGAATTAACGGTCCAAGCCGGCTTTTAAAGATCGGTCAAGACCGAGAGCGGTCCGGGGGATGCCGCCACTTTCTCAATCGACGCCCCCAAACCGTTTGCGCGCGCATCTTGTCGCGCGCGCTTTCGGGGGAGGAGAAGGCGCGAGGGACTGAACCGTCCGGTGCTCCCGTCGATCGGCCTCTGGGCACGAGCGAACTGGGCAGGGACGTAACCGACGTCAAAACAATAAACGCATGCGTGTCGACCGGCCCATCATCGCGCTTGCTCGGTGAGCGGCCAAGGGAACGTCCGAACAGCATCGTCGCCTTGATTCACCAAGGCACGGGAAATGGAGGAGACCAGCATGGCTGCCAACGAAGAACAAAGACGCCAACACTGGGCAAAAACGCGGAATCTCACCATCGTCATCTTGATCCTCTGGGTGGTCTTCTCGTTTGTGCTGCCGTGGTACGCCCACGCGCTGAACGCCTACAAATTCATCGGCTTCCCGCTGGGCTTCTACTTCATCGCCCAGGGTTCGCTGATCGCCTTCGTCGTTTTGATCGCTGTCCACAACTGGCTGCAGGACAAGATCGACGACGAATACGGCATGCACGAAGATTAAAGGGGGCACATCATGGCACTTCGAATGCAAGGCAGACTGGTCGATAACCTGCCGAAAGTTTACGGCCTCTACACCGGCGGGTTCATCCTCTTCATTCTGCTGATGGCGATCCTCGACAAGCTCGGGGTCAGCGCCCCGACGATCGGATTGCTTTTCGTCGGCTTCACGATCTGCATCTATGCATTGATCGGCTGGCTGTCGCGCACCATGCAACTCGACGCTTACTACGTGGCGGGACGCGAGGTGCCGGCGCTTTACAACGGCATGGCGACGGCGGCCGACTGGATGTCGGGCGCTTCGTTCGTCGCGCTCGCCGGCGGCATCTATTTCGGCGGCTACGTCTACATGGCGTTCGTCGTCGGCTGGACCGGCGGCTACGTGCTGGTGAATGCGCTGATGGCGCCTTACCTGCGCAAGTTCGGCTGCTATACGGTGCCGGACTTCATCGGCACCCGCTACGGCGGCAACCTCGCCCGGTTTTGCGCGGTCGTCGTTCTGGTGGTCGCCTCGTTCACGTATGTGACCGCACAGATCGACGCGTCGGGCACCATCGCCGCACGTGCTCTGCAAATCCCCTACACGGTGGGCATCTGGGTCGGCCTCGTCGCCATCCTGATGTGCTCCATGCTGGGCGGTATGCGGGCGGTGACCTGGACGCAGGTGGCGCAGTACATCGTGCTCATTATCGCCTACCTGACGCCCGTGATCTGGATGTCGAACCGTCAAGGCTTCGGCATCATCCCGCACTTCTCCTACGGTGACGCCGTCCATCGGATTCAAGAACTTGAGCCGATTGTGAAAGTCGGGGTGCTGAAGGCGACGGAGAAGTTCCCCGGCGTCGCCACGCTGGTCACCCCGATCAACGCCAGCGGCACGGCCGGTGAAAGCTGGAAGTTCGTCACCTTGTGCTTCTGCATGATGGCGGGCACCGCCTCCTTGCCGCACATTCTGATGCGTTACTTCACCACGCCGTCGGTGCGCTCGGCGCGCAAGTCGGTGGCCTGGTCGCTGTTCTTCATCTTCCTGCTGTACTTCTCGGCGCCGTGCCTCGCGACGCTGACCAAGCTGCAGCTGCTTGATCCGAATCTCCCGACTTCAATCATCGGCAAACCCTTTGCCGAGGTGGCCAATCTGGCGTGGATCAAGAACTGGGCGGCCGTTGGCATGCTCAAGATTTCCGACAGCAATCATGACGGGATCTTGCAGATCAACGAATTCTTCATGCGGCCGGATATCGTCGTCTTGGCAACGCCGGAAATGGCCGGCCTGCCCTACGTGATCTCCGGTCTCGTCGCCGCCGGCGGCCTGGCCGCCGCAATGTCGACCGCCGACGGCCTGCTGCTGGCGATCGCCAACGCACTCAGCCACGACCTTTACTACAAGATGATCGACCCGAACGCCGATTCCCGCTTGCGGCTGATCGTGGCGCGAATCCTTCTGGTCATCATCGGTGTATTGGCGTGTTTGATCGCGTCCTTGCATTTGACCGGTATCCTCGGGGCGGTGGCTTGGGCGTTCTGCTTCGCCAATTCGGGCCTGTTCTTCCCGCTGGTGCTCGGCATCTGGTGGAAACGGGCAAACCGCGAAGGCGCGATTGCCGGCATGATCTGCGGCTTCGTCGCCGGGGCGGCGTACCTTTGGTACATCGAATCGGGCGGGGCTCCGTGGTGGGGCATCGACGGCATCCGCTTCGGCATGATCGGCATGCCGGTCAGCCTGATCGCCCAGGTGGGCGTCACGCTGCTGACGCCGGCGCCCGATGCGGAGACGCAGCGGATGGTCGACGAGGTACGCGTACCGACAGGCGGCACGATCCTCGCCCAGTCGCACTGATCCGCGGCTTGCAAGAGATAATGGGGGGCGGGACATTCTCCCGCCCCCTTTCGTTAGCGCAACGAGCTAGAACCGCCGTATGGATAATCCGCTCGCCATTCACCCGATTTGGGTGGTCGCCATCGATTACGTCCTCGGCGTCATCATGTGGACGCTGGTCGGACGCACCGCCATGGGCGTTTTTCTGCGCGAGGATTCGGATTTCTTCTTCATGCGGTTTTTCGTGCGGGCGACCAATCCCATCCTGAAGCTGTTTGCCCCGATCACACCGAGCTTCCTGCTCGACGCGCTGGTACCGCTCTACGTCGCCTGGTTCTTTTTCATGCTCCGCTTTTATCTGATGCCGTGGCTGCTCGGCTATTCGGTCATGGGCATGCTCTCGTTCCCGCTCGAGAGCGAGGTGGCGCAGATGCTGCGGCAGTTTCTGCACTAACGCGGGCGCGACAGGTCGTTATAAATCGCTGCCCCGTCGATCCGCGCCGTCAACTGATAACGAATCTCCGGCCAGGCGAATTTGACCGAGTTTTCCACGATCTCGCGGTCGAAATCCTTCAATACGTCGGCGATCGGAGCCCAGCGCACGAGTGCTTGCGGACTGCGCGTGAAAACGTCCGGCCCGCGCGCGTGCTGCCAATTTACGTCCTTAAGGCGGAGCGCGAACTCCTGGATACAATCCTGCGCGGCGAATTCTTTGGGCGCGTCGGCGGTATTATTGGACAGCGCACTTTCATAACAGCGGCGCGCCAAAGCCTCACGCGCCGTGTTGTCGGCCGGCTGCTCGTGCAGCGCCATGGCGACCGCGTAGACCGTCAGGTCGGAAAGACATGCGGCAAAGACGTATTCCTTGGCGATGTTCAGCGAAAGAATAAAACTCTTGTTGTCGAACATGCGCGGATAGTTGATGCCCATGCGCGTCTTGACGTAGCCGTAAAGCGTCTTCTGCGCGATGTAGGCCGAACGCGTGCCGACGAAATCCTCGAGCTTGGCGACGCTGTCGATCGGCGTCTTGTCACGCCGCCGCCTGACCAGGCTTAAGGCTTGGTAGAAGTAATCGACGGCCTTTTCCCGAACCGATGTCATTTTTCGAAACGATCCGGTGGCATGAAAACCGGTGTGCGCGCCGCGGCCGCGTCTGCTCCCTAACAAGCGTGGCGCCGGCGAACAAGCGGGACGCCCCTCCTCCGGCGGCTTCGGTCGGCCGCAAACGGGAACGGACCGGCCGCTTTCGCGTTCGAGGTAAGGCGCCCGCTCGGCGGTAATTGGCACGGCGTTTGCTTTTTTTGTCGGCGGGAAACCTGGGGCTGAGGGGCTGGAAAGGAGACCGGATGAACCCCTTCACGCGCTTTGCCTATTACACCGTTACCCGTGATGCCAGCTTCGTTGCGTTGGCGTCGGGCATGGTCATGCTGTCGTTCAGCTTCTGGCCGTCGGTGGCCATCGACGTCGGCGCGATCATCGCGCTGATGTTTTCCATCGGCCTGCTGATCCGCGCCGGATTCCTGACCGAGGAGCGCCTGACGCGATGCGAGGTTTGGCGCGCGTTGCGCGACGAAGAAAGGCCGGAAGGCGAAGAGGCCCAGCGCTGGGCGCGGGCCGAGCTGCAGGAGATATTGCTGCGCTTTGCCAAAAGCGCGGCGGGCGTCGCCGGCATCCTCTTCATGTCGGCGCTGGTGCTATCGGCGGTATAAAATTTAGCGCCTGACGGATTCGTTACCGCCCGCGGTATCAAATTTGCATTACCATGGCGATCGTTGGCCGGTCTGCGGGCGTATCCATGGACAAGATGCGTCAAGTCGCTTTCGTCAGCGTGCAGCGCGCATGCCTGTTTGGAGCGCTTGCGGTTTTTTGCCTGATGATTGGGCTGGCAGAGGAGCCCCGCCTGGCCTTCAAAGCCGGCGGTACCGCCACGGTACTGATCGCCGCCGTCCTGCTCTACAAAGCGCGCGAGGCGCGCAGCAAGCCGTACCGCAAGACCGAGATGTGGCTTTTGCTGCCCAAGGATTCGCGGCCGCCGGACGCCTATGCGCAACGTTTGAGCGCCGCGGTCTTGCGCGAAACCTACCTGAACTTCGCGCTGTGGACCTCGGCCATCGCGGTCGTCATGTGGGTGATCGCGCTGGTCTTGGCACTCGCCGGCTGGTGAGCCCGCCTAAGCCCGGCTGCCGATGAACTGAAAAAGCACCTCGCGGCGGTGCGGGCGGCGGCGGTGCTCGATCAGATAAAGGCCTTGCCAGGTGCCGAGCGCGAGCCGGCCTTGCAGCACGGGCACCTGCAGCGACACCCCGGTGAGCATGGCTTTGACATGCGCCGGCATGTCGTCCGGCCCTTCCGTATCGTGAATCCAGGGCGCGTCCTGCGGCGCCAGCCGGTCGAGCGCCGCGACGAGGTCGGTCTGCACGTCCGGATCGGCGTTTTCCTGGATGGTGAGCGAAGCCGAGGTGTGACGCAGATAGATCAGCAACGCGCCCTCGCCCGCGCCGATCTGCGCCATGAAGTCGGCGGCCTGCGCGGTGATGTTGTGAAAGCCGACGCCGCGCGTGTCGATGTGCAAGCTCGCGCTAGCGATCAGCTGCGGAACGTTTTGCGTGATCGCTGACAAGCGGCCGGGCATGGTGCGTAAGCAATGCGCCGGCGGCTAGAGCGCGATCGGTTTAGATTGAATCACTGTACTTCCCTAACATTTTGCTTGCGCATGATCTTTTCCGAAAACCGGTTCCCACTTTTCGGGATCATGCGCTAGCCCTTACGCATCGTGTCCTTGCGAACGCCGACCAGCATCTCCACCAGGCGGTGCCAGGCATCCACGATGGTGTCGCGCACGTAAGCGATCTCCTCGGCGGTCGGCAGCCTGATTTGAATATTGCCGTCCTTGTTCTCTTCGCCCGCCTTCGCGGCGGGCGGAGTGGGCTGCGGCGGGACCGTTTGTGGCGGCACCGGCGGCGGTGACGGCGCCCGCAACGACGCGATCTGCGCTTTCAGGCTCGCCACTTCCTCCTTCAGCCGCGCGATCTCCTTTTCCAGCGCGGCGCCGTTGTCCGGCGCCATCGGCTGGATGCGATCCTGGATCTTGGTTTGCGACTTGGATTGGATGGTCTGGCCGTTTGCGTCGCCCTGCGCCAAAACGGGTCCGGCGGCGATCACGAATGCCGCGGCAACGGCGAACAGCAAAATCCGCATGGCAAGAGCCTCCTTTCCGAACCGGCAAAGCTTAGCATCGTCCGCTCCAGCCTAAATGACGGCGCGCAGGCGCCTGCACAAGCCTTATCCCGCAGTGCACGCGCCGGCGCCAACAGCGCCGGGAAAAATCACCGTTTCGTATTATCTTTCATGGAGTTACAGGGTGGATGCCGTTTCTTGACTCGGTCATACACGCTCAGTATGGTCCGCGCGGCTTTTAGGGCGGCGGTATAAACGCGAGGCCTTTAATCCACGCGGGTCGAAAGCATGGCTGACGGCACGCGCGGCAAGGGCGATCGCGAGCAACCGCCGGACGACGAGGCCGCTCTCTCCGCGAGGCTCCAGCGTCTCGGCGAACGGCTCAAGCAGACGAGCCGAGCATCCGAAAATGACGCCGCGTCTCGCCCGGCCGCCGATGCATCGGCGTTCGCCCGCGGTTTCCGGCTTTCGACCGAGCTGGTGGCAGGCGTACTGGTCGGGGCGTTGATCGGCTGGCTCATCGACCGCTGGCTCGGAATATCGCCGTGGGGGCTCATCGTGTTTCTGTTGCTGGGATTTGCCGCCGGCGTTCTCAACGTGATGCGCGCGGCAGGCGTTGTTAACGAGAGACGTTTGAACGACTGATTTCGCGGCCATGGATCCCATACACCAGTTCCAGATCGTCAAGCTGTTTCCGCTCGGCAAGCTCGGCAATGCCGAGATCGCCTTCACCAATTCGGCCGCCTTCATGCTGGTCACGGTCGTGCTGCTCACCGGCTTCCTGGTGATCGGCACCGCCGGCGGCAAGGCAGTGCCCTCGCGCCTGCAATCGGCCGCCGAGCTGACTTACGAATTCGTCGCCGGCATGCTGCGCTCGACCGCCGGCCAGGAAGGCATGCGCTTCTTCCCCTTCGTCTTCACGATTTTCATGTTCGTTTTAACGCTCAACATGTTCGGGCTGATCCCCTACGCCTTCACCGTCACCAGCCACATCATCATCACGGCGGCGCTGGCCCTGACCGTGTTCTTCACGGTGCTGGCCTACGGGCTCAAGCGCCACGGCCTGCATTTCTTCAATCTGTTCGTGCCCAAGGGCGTGCCGATCTACATCCTGCCGATGATCGTGGCGATCGAAATCCTTTCGTTCATCTCGCGGCCGATCTCGCACAGCGTGCGTCTGTTCGCCAACATGCTGGCCGGCCACATCGCGCTCAAGGTGTTCGCCGGATTCATCATCCTGTTGGGCGGCGCGCTCGGCGCCATCGGCTGGGCCGGCGGTGTGCTGCCTTTCGCCATGATCGTGGCGCTGACCGCGCTCGAAGCGCTGGTCGCCTTCCTGCAAGCTTACGTTTTCGCCATTCTCACCTGCATCTATCTCAACGATGCGATACACCCGGGCCACTAGCGGCCCGGCCGGACAAGAGAGAAGGAGTTGGTTATGGATCCAGTGGCTGCGAAATACATCGGTGCGGGCATCGCCTGCATCGGCATGGGCGGCGCCGGCGTCGGCGTCGGCATCATCTTCGGCAATTATCTCGCCGCCGCGATCCGCAACCCGTCCGCGGCGCAAGGGCAGTTCGGCAACCTGATCTTCGGCTTCGCCATCACCGAAGCGCTCGGCATCTTCTCGCTGCTGATCGCGCTGCTGCTGCTGTTTGCGCTGTAAGCTGAGGCTTCGCGCGAACGATGGCCGAACCGGCACATAAAACGGGCACCGAGGCCGTCCCCAAGGGCGAGCACGGCGGCGGCTTTCCGCCGTTCGACGCGCATACCTTCGCCTCGCAGCTCATCTGGCTGGCGCTGGCCTTCATCCTGCTCTACGTGCTGATGGCGAAATGGGCGCTGCCGCAAGTCGGCCGCGTCATCGAAAATCGGCAGAAGCGCATCGCCGGCGACATCGCCGCGGCCGAGGGCCTCAAGAAACAGTCCGACGAGGCGGTGGCGGCTTACGAAAAGGCGTTGGCCGACGCGCGCGGCCGCGCGCAGACCATCGCCAACGAGACGCGTGACAAGCAGGCCGCCGCGGCGGAGGCCGCGCGCAAGACGATCGAGGACGAACTCAACGGCAAAATGGCGCAGGCCGACAAATCGATCGCCGCCGCCAAAGAGGCCGCCATGGCCAATGTGCGAACGATCGCCGAAGGCGCCGCCGCCGCCATCGTGCAGCGGCTGATTGGCGCGGCGCCGAGTGAAAAGACTGTCGCCGCTGCTGTTGCCGAGACGCTGAAAGGCTAGGCCGCCATGCTGTACGAAGCCGAATTCTGGGTGGCGCTGGGCTTTTTCTTTTTTATCGCCTTGCTCGGCTATGTCGGCGTGCACCGCACGATCGCCAAGACGCTCGACGACCGCGCCGACCGCATCAAGGCGGAGATCGAAGAGGCGCGCAAGCTCAAGGACGAGGCCGCCCAATTGCTCGCCGACTATCAGCGCAAACGCAACGAGGCCGAAAGCGAAGCGCAAGCGATCATCGCCGATGCGCGCGCCGAAGCCGAGCGGCTGGCAATCGAGGCCAAGGCTAAGATCGAGGAATTCGTGGCGCGGCGCACCAAGATGGCGGAAACCAAGATCGCCCAGGCCGAGGCGCAAGCCGCCGCCGAAGTCCGTGGCGCCGCCGCCGACGCCGCCGTCGCGGCGGCGGAGAAAATTCTTGCTCAGGAAACAAAAGGCAGTCTTGCCGCCGAGTTGATCGCCAAAGGCATCGACGACGTTCGCAAAAAGCTGAATTGAAGCGGCGAGATATTAATCGTTCGTCCGCGCGCAAGCGGGGACCCAGCGCGAAACTTCTGACTTAGAACATGGGCTCACAAACGCGCAGCTAGATGCCGCGCGGATAGCTTCAGTGATCGAGCCCCTTGAGCCGGGTCGAATGCTCGGGCGTCTCTTTCCATTTCTTCAGGTTGTCGAGGATCACCCACATGGCCGCCGTGGCCGAGCTGCCGAGGCTCGCGTAACTGGTGATCTCACGGGTGACCCGGTCGCCTTCCTTGGTCATCATGTCGCGCACGTTTTCCAGCGTGCGAATGACGCGGTTGATTTCATCCACCGACGTCGTGGTGACGCGGCGAACGACCTCATTCAGATTTTCCGTCGCGGTCGCGCTGGCCGTATCGAGCTCGTTGCGCTGCCGGTGCAAGTAGGCGACGGCCTCGCTCGATTTTTCCGACGTACGGCGGTCTGGCGGCGCGTATTTTTCCGGACTGGTGTTTTCTGCCATGGTCTACCCTCTACGCTACATGAACGAAATCGCGGCGGTTGAGCCTCTACTACTATCAGTGTTTCGCCTTCGAGTCCTTTGAACGATTATGAAATTTTTTTGCAGACGGCGTTAACTTTGCCGCGGCTGCGCGCCGGGCTTGGGCTTCGCCCTTTGTCTGGCCTTGGGCTTATGCTTGACCTTGGGCGGCTGCGCCCCCAGCGGATCGAAGCCGATATAGACGATGTATGAATCGATCGCGGAAATCGGCACCGGCAACGGGAACGCGATGTCGGAATCGACGTGGGTGAAGGTCACGCGATCGACCGCGTTGTTCACCACCACCTGTTCCTGCCCGAACTTCGAGACGATGGTCCTCGGATTGATGCCTTCCTGCACGACGGCGATACGGATCGGCACGTTGACCGTGCCGGGACCGCCGGCCGGACCGGTGATGACGCGGCCCTCGATGCCAACCTTCATGGTCATGAGGCCGGAATTGACGTGGCATTCGCGGGCGGTGCGGATGATGGAGCCCTGGTAGCGCACATCGAGCGCGCCCGGTTCGCTCTCGCCGGCGGATTTGTTGGCGATCATCAGCGTGGCGGCGCCGTTGCGGATGGAGACACTCGGACATTCGACGTTGCTATCGGAAATGGCATTTGCGTTGGCTTCGGCGCCCGCGCCGCTTGATGATCTGAACGACTTGAACGGATCCGCCGTGCCGAAAATATTGGTCGAAAGACTGGAGCTGGTGCAGCCGCTCGCCAGCAGCAGGACGAGCAGCGCCAAGCCACCCGCGCCGGCGCGCGTCGTCTGTCGTTTTAGCTCCCCACCCATGCCCTGGCTCACGGTTCTCGTCGGCGTTCCCGCCGCCTTATAGCAAGCCAAGCGTGGCAACCGAAAGGCAAAGTGGGTCAATCCGGACCGTCCTTAACCCGGGCAAAAAGCAGATGATCCTGCCATTTGCCGTTGATGCACAGATAGCTGCGCGCATAGCCTTCCTGGGTAAAGCCGGTTTTCTCCAGCAATCTGATCGACGCCATGTTGCCAGGAATGCAGGCCGCCTCGAGCCGGTGCAGCCGCAACGTGCCGAAACAGAACGGCACCAGCGCGCGCATCGCCGCGGTCATGTAGCCCTGGCTGGCAAACGGCGCCCCGGTCCAATAGCCGATGGAGCCGGCCTGGGCGACGCCGCGGCGGATATTGGCGAGGGTGAGGCCGCCGACCATCGCGTTGTCGTCGCTGCGGAAGATGAGGAAGGCATAGGCGAGATCGCTGCGCAGGTCCTCGGCGTAGCGCTTGATGCGCCGGCGGAAGGCGCTGCGCGTCAAGTCGTCGACCGGCCAGGTCGGCTCCCAGGGCGTGAGGAAGGCGCGGCTGGCTTCGCGCAACGCCGCCCACTCGGCATAATCGGCACTTTGCGGCACCCGCAAGCTAACGCCGGCGCCGGCGATGGCCGGCATCGGTTCACTCAGGCTGACGGTACGGAATAGCGCCATGGGGGCGATGGGCTGGGGCGTTTCGATCAGGCCGCCCGGCGGCTGAGACTCTCAGCGATTGCGGCCGTGCTTTCAAGGCCATTGCCGGGTCCGAGCGCGGCAATCGCCGGCTTGGAGCCGCCGATCAGGGCGCGGCCGGCGGCACGCGCGCTGGCAACGGTCACGGCGTCGACCTTGGCGACGATCTCCTCAAGCGGCATCGGGCGGCCGTAAGCCAGCATCTGCCGCGCCAACTGGCCGATGCGCGCCTCCGAACTTTCCAGCGCCATCAGCAGGCCGGCTTTCATCTGCGCCTTGGCGCGGTTGACTTCGCCTTCATTGAGCGTCTCGGTGGCCTGGCCGATCTCATCGATCACCACGCGCATCAATTCCGGCGCGTCGGTCTCGTCGGTGCCGGCATAAAGCGCGAATAGCCCGGTGTCGCTGAACGGCATATGGAAGGCGTGGATGGCGTAGCAGAGACCGCGCTTCTCGCGCACCTCTTGGAACAAGCGCGAGGACATGCCGCCGCCCAGCACATTGGTGAACACCTGCAGGCTGTAGAGCGCCTCGTCGCGCACGGCGAGCCCTTGCAAGGCGAGCGCGATATGCACCTGCTCGAGGTCTTGCGTTTCCACGCGCGTGCCGCCGGCGAAATGCGCCGGCTCCGGTTCCGGCGCCGCCGGCCCGCTGAATGTCGCAAGCCACTTGCCGGCCTCTTCGACGATGTGCGCATGCTCGACCGCGCCGGCCGCCGCTATCAGCATGCCCGGCGCGCGGTAATTGCGCCCGAGGTAGGCGCGCAGGCGCGCAGGATTGAACGAGCGCACGGTTTCCGGCGTGCCGAGAATGGAACGGCCGACCGGCTGGCCGGGAAAGGCGATTTCCTGCAGACGTTCGAACACCAGGTCGTCCGGATCGTCTTCCTTGGCGCCGATCTCCTGCACGATCACATTCTGCTCGCGGCGCAGTTCGTCCACATCGAAGGTCGGCTCGGATAAAATGTCGGACAAGACGTCGATAGCGAGTGTCACGTCGGCCTTGAGCACGCGCGCGAAATAGCCGGTCAATTCGACGCTGGTCGCGGCGTTGAGGTCGCCGCCGACCGCCTCGATCGCTTCCGCGATTTGGCGAGCGGTGCGCCGCTTGGTGCCCTTGAAAGCCATATGCTCCAGAAGATGCGAGATGCCGTGCTCGTCCGGGTCTTCATTGCGGCTGCCGGAGCCGACCCAGACGCCGAGGGAAGCCAACTCCAGATGCGGCATGTCGTCGGTCACCACCGACAGGCCGGAGGAAAGCCGGGTCACTTGCACGGTCATGCCGCTGCTCCTTCACGCGCGGCCCGCGAGGCCGCCGAGACAAAACGTTCTACCGCCGCCTGGTCCGCCGGCAGCACGCTCACCCGTTCGGGCCGCGTATAGAGGCCGCCGAGCCAATCGGGCAAAGCCGGTTCGATGCCGCATGCGGCTTTGACCGCATCGGGAAACTTGGCCGGGTGCGCGGTCGACAGCACGACCATCGGCACAGACGGATCGCGCGCTTCTTTTTCCGCCACCGCCAGGCCGACCGAGGTATGCGGATCGGCGCAATAGCCGGCTTCGCGCGCCCAGGCGCGCATGGTGGCGGCGCTTTCTTGTTCGTTGGCGCGATCGGCGGTGAACAGCGCGCGCATTTCCGCCAGCGCATGGGCACCGATGGAAAACCGCCGCGATTGCGCCAGCGATCCCATATGCGCCCGGATCTGCTTGGCGTCGCGTTGATAGGCGTCGAACAGCAGCCGCTCGAAATTGGACGACACCTGGATGTCCATTGACGGCGAGGTCGTCGACACCACGTCGCGCAGCTCGTAGGCGCCGGTCGCGAAAGTACGGGCGAGGATGTCGTTGACGTTGGTCGCCACAACCAACCGCTCGACCGGCAGTCCCATGCGGGCGGCGACATAGCCGGCATAGACGTCGCCGAAGTTGCCGGTCGGCACGGTGAACGCGACTTTACGATGCGGCGCGCCAAGCGCCACCGCAGCGGTGAAATAATAGACCACCTGGGCGACGATGCGCGCCCAGTTGATGGAATTGACCGCCGACAGGCGCACACGGTCGCGGAAGGCATGGTGATTGAACATCGCCTTCACCAGCGCCTGGCAGTCGTCGAAGGTGCCCTCGATCGCCAGCGCGTGCACGTTGGCGTCGGGCGCGGTGGTCATCATGCGCCGCTGCACCTCGGAAATGCGTCCGTGCGGATAAAGCACCACCACGTCGACTTGCGCGCGGCCGCGGAAGGCTTCGACCGCAGCACCGCCGGTATCGCCGGAGGTGGCGACCACGATGGTCGCGCGTTCGCCGCGCTCGCGCAGCACGTGATCCATCAGCCGCGCCACCAGTTGCATGGCGAGGTCCTTGAAGGCGAGCGTCGGCCCGTGGAACAGTTCGAGCACGAACAAATTGGCGTTGAGCTGGACGAGCGGTGCGGTCGCCGGATGACGGAACGTGCCGTAGGCCTCACGCGCCATGCGGGCGAAGTCGGCTTGCGGGATGCTGTCGCCGACGAACGGCCCGATAACCTCGCAGGCGACCTCGGCATAAGGCTTGCCCGCAAAGTCCGTGATCGTTGCGGCGTCGATCGAAGGCCACGTCTCAGGCACATAGAGCCCGCCATCGCGGGCAAGACCAGCGAGCATGGCCTCGACAAAATCGAGCGGAGCAGCCTCGCCCCGGGTTGAGACATAGCGCATTGAATTAACTAGCTTTTATGGTTCCGCCACGGCCGCAATTTCAAGGGCACACTAGCCTTGCGCAAAGGCTTTCACAAGAAATCCTCCGCGGCGCTGCGGACCGTCAGACGATCAAGCCGCCGCCATCGATATAGACGATCGAGCCGGTGGCAAAACCGTTGCCCATGAAAGAAAGGATTTGCCGGGAGATGTCGTCGGCCAGGCCGACGCGGCGGACCGGCAAAGCGGCGGCGGTTTTCGCCAACATTTCTAGACGCGCGGCTTCGGGCATGGCCGCGCGGATCGGCGTGTCGATGAGCCCGGGCGAGACGCAATTCACGCGCACCGGCGCGAGTTCAAGCGCCAGCGCGCGTGCCAGCAATTCAAGCGCGCCATTGGTGGCGCTGACGATGGCCGAGTTGGGCCGCGGCCGGTGGCTGAGGAAGCCCGAAACCAATGTGAGCGAGCCGCCGGCATGGATGTCGGCGGCACGCGCGCAGCGCCAGGCGCCCCAGAATTTGCCTTCCATGGTGGCGCGCACGTCATCGAGTGGCACGGTCTTGAACGGGCCGGTACGCAGTTGCGCGGCGGTGACCACCACGTGATCGACCGGTCCGCAACTTTGGAAAAGCTTGGCAATGCTGTCATCGCTGGTGACGTCGGCGGCGATCGCTTTCACCCCCAATTTGTCGGCAGCCGCTTTCAGGCGCTCGGCATTGCGC
The DNA here is from genome assembly GCA_963805375.1 of uncultured Alphaproteobacteria bacterium. GTDB lineage: Bacteria > Pseudomonadota > Alphaproteobacteria > Rhizobiales > Xanthobacteraceae > Pseudolabrys. Next base: position 61,511 of record CAWDUB010000008.1, read on the forward strand.
GAAGCGATGACGACGTCGGCGCCCTCGGCTTTGGCGCCTTCAGCGGTCGCAAAGCCGATGCCGGAAGAACCTCCGACGACGACAACTTTCTTGCCTGCAAGCAGCATGCGGCCTCCCCTACTTCAAGTCTTGGTCGCGTCGCGCGCACTAAATCATGCCGCACCTTCGGCGACAATCGTGCCGGCATTTCACAGGGAGAAACGCCTCAACCGCGCCGTCGCAAACGGCCGGCGACCCAGAACTCCATAGACGCCGGCCATACCGAGCGCGAGGCAGAACCAAGTGATGGCATATTGCATGTGGTTGTCGGGGAGATTGACGACGACCTTGCCCGGCAGCGGCAAGCCGCCGGCCGGAACGGGGGACTCCTGGTCGATGTAGAACGGCGCCACCGTCCCCCATTTTTCCGACTGCGCCATCGCCGGCGGATCGCGCAGGTACCAGACTTTGCCGACCGGGTCGGCGGCCGGCGTGAATAGGCTCGGCTTTTCCGGCCAGCGCATGATGCCGACGATAGCGATGGTGCCGTGAGGCGCGCCCTGTGCGCGGCTTGCCGGCTCCTTGCGATCGAGCGGCACGGCACCGCGATCGACCACCACGATGCCGCCGCCGGCAAGCCGCGCCGGCGCGAAGACCCAATAGCCGGTGCCCTTGACGTCGGGCCGCAAAGCGGAGCCGGCGCTGTAAACATAAGCTTCGTGGCCCGCGACGAACTCGGCCGGAAATGTCACGCGGCGATATTCGTCAGCCGCCGCCGTCAAACGCGGCCAGTCGCCTGGCGGCGGCAGTTGCTGCGGCGTTTGCGTGACGCGCGCGTTAATCGTGGCGATCAGATTTTCCTTCCAGGTCCGGCGCTCGAGCTGCCAGACGCCGAGCGCGATCAGGATGGCGACGCCGATCAGGGTCAATGCCGTCGGCGCTAAGATGCTGCCGCGTCTTTCATCGCGCGCGGTCAAACGTCGCCTCGATGCTCGAGGCGGCCTTCTTGCGCCTTGTGATGATATTGCAGTGCGATCAACAGACCCTTGATCAGCCGCAACGGCGCCAGCGTAACGATCAGGATCAGCGGCAGCCACAACGCCGCGTGCACCCAATACGGCGGCTGATAGAGCACTTCGGTCATCAGCGCCGCAAACACGACAATACCGCCGCCGATCAGAATCACGAACACCGCCGGACCGTCGCCCGCGTCGGCGAATTTGTAGTCGAGACCGCAATGCTCGCAAGCAGGGCGCAGGCCGAGGAAGCCCTGGAATAAATGGCCCTCGCCGCAGCGCGGGCAGCGGCCGCGCAAGCCGCGTCCGATCGGCAGCGGGTTCGACGAAGCATGATCGGGCATAGAAATGTCCTCAAAACAAAAGGGCGGCGCATCGTCCGCCGCCCTTTCGAATTACCAACGGACGTTTGTCTATTCGGCGTGCGGCACGCCGGCGCCCCAGACATATATGCAGGCAAACAGGAACAGCCACACCACGTCGACGAAATGCCAGTACCAGGCGGCAAACTCGAAGCCGAGATGCTGGGTGGGGCTGAATTGACCCTTGATCGCGCGCACCAGACAGACGATCAGGAAGATCGAGCCGATGATGACGTGGGCGCCGTGGAAACCGGTCGCCATGAAAAAGGTGGCGCCGTAGATGTTGCCGCTATAGTGAAACGCCGCGTGCGAATATTCGTAGGCCTGCACGCAGGTGAAAGTCAGACCGAGCAGGATAGTCAGCGCCAGGCCCCATTTCAGCCCCTGCCGGTCGTTCTCCAACAACGCGTGATGCGCCCAGGTCACCGTGGTGCCCGAGGTCAGCAGGATCAGCGTATTGAGCAGCGGCAAATGCCAGGGATTGAAGGTCTCAATGCCCTTCGGCGGCCATACGCCGTGAGTAATGGCCATGCGCGCGACTTCGTGCGCTTCGTTGGGGAACAGCGCGGTGTTGAAATAAGCCCAGAACCAGGCGACGAAGAACATCACTTCCGAAGCGATGAACAGGATCATGCCGTAGCGGTGCGAGATCTGCACCACGCGGGTATGGAAGCCCTCGAATTCGGCTTCGCGGATCACGTCGCGCCACCAGCCGATGAAGGTATAGAGCGTACCGAGCACGCCGAGCCCGAATACCAGGGGCGCGGCCGCGTACATATGATGCATCCAACTGATGCCGCCGACAGCCATCAAGAAGGCGGAGACGGAGCCGATGGCCGGCCAAGGGCTCGGTTCGACCAGGTGATAGTCGTGATGCTTGGTGTGCGCCTCGGCCATGATCGTCTCCCGAATTCCTAGAGCTTGCTCGATTTCGTAACCGCCGTCTCCGCCACCGGCTGCGCCGGCTCGCGCAACGGGTAGAAGGTGTAGGAGAGCGTGATGGTATTGAGGACGTCCTGGTCGCGGTCCTTGGCGATCGACGGATCGACATAGAACACCACGGTCATTTCGCGCGTCTCGCCCGGCTTCATGGTCTGCTGGGTGAAGCAAAAGCAGTTGATCTTGGTGAAATAGGCGCCGACGGTCGGCGGCGAGACGTTGTAGGAGGCCTGCGCGGTGATGCTGCGCGCGGCTTCGTTGATAACCTTGTAGTGGACGGTCGCCACTTCGCCGATACGTAGTGTGATCTCGTTCTGCTCGGGGGTGAATTTCCACGGCAGCCCGGGTGTGACATTGGCATCGAACCGCACTTTGATGGTGCGGCCGAGCACATGGTCGGGTGCCGCGCGCGAAACCTGCGTGGTCCCGGCAAAACCGGTGGTGCGGCAGAACCAGTTGTAGAGCGGCACCGAGGCGAAAGCCGCACCCACCATGCTGGCGGCGACCACGCCGCAGCAGGCGGCGATCACGACGTCTCGTCCGATCTTCTTTTTGTCGTCGCGCTGCGCGGGTGACGTCATGGGTTCGAACTCACAGCGGCCGCACCAGGACGATCGGGCCCTTCACCAAGGTCATCACATAAAACAGGATGACCAGCGCGGCGAGCGACAACGCGATGGCGATCGAACGCGAGCGCCGTGCGCGCTTCTGCGCCTCGGTGAGCACGACGCCCTGATCCTGGTCTTGCTCTTTCATGGCGATCCCGTCGGTCACGTTGCCAACCGGGCGATCAGCCCGCCCCATCCACGCTCAATCAGCAAGACGGCAAACAACAAAAACAGATACAGGATCGAGAAAGCAAACAACTGCCGGCATGCCCGTTCCACCGGCCGGCGTTCGCGCAACACTTGGCCGGCTAATGTCAGCATGACCGCGCCTGTACCGATTGCGGTCATGCCGTAAAGCGTGCCGGCAAACCCAAGCGCCCAGGGCGCGATGCCGAGCGGCACCAGCATCAGCGTATAGATGAGGATTTGCCAGCGCGTGTTGTTGTCGCCCTTGACCACCGGCAGCATCGGAATGCCGGCGCGGCCGTAATCCTCGGTGCGATAGAGCGCCAGCGCCCAGAAATGCGGCGGCGTCCAGAAGAAGATGATCAGGAACAGCAGGACTGGCTCGAGCGACAGTGAACCGGTGGCTGCCGCCCAGCCGATCATCGGCGGGAAGGCGCCGGCGGCGCCGCCAATCACGATGTTCTGCGGCGTCGAACGCTTGAGCCACATCGTATAGACGGCGACGTAGAAGAAGATTGTGAAGGCGAGCAACGCGGCCGCGAGCATGTTCACCAGCAGGCCGAGCGTGACGACCGCGAAACCTGCAAGTGTCAGACCGAAGGCCAGCGCCTCGCCCGGCTGCACGCGGCCCATCGGCACCGGACGGCGCGCCGTGCGGGTCATGCGGGCGTCGATGTCGGCGTCATACCACATGTTGAGCGCGCCGGCGGCGCCGGCGCCGACCGCGATGCAGAGCAGCGCCGTGAAAGCGGTCAACGGATGCAATGAACTCGGCGCCACCGCCAGTCCGACCAACGCGGTGAACACGACGAGCGACATTACCCGCGGCTTCATCAGCGCGACATAGTCGCCGACGCTGGCGAGGCTCGGCTGCGCAAGCCCTTCACCGGCGACCAAGGAGCCGCGGAACTCTGCGCCTTCGCTGACGAGCGACATGAATACCGTGCGCCTAGCCTATTTGATCCGGGGCAGCGTCTCGAACTGATGGAACGGCGGCGGCGACGACAGCGTCCATTCCAGCGTGGTGGCGCCGACACCCCATGGATTATTGCCGGCCGGGCGCTTCTTCAGGAACGCTTCCACCATGCCAAAGAAGAACACCAGCGCGCCGAACCCGGCGATATAGGAGCCGTAGGACGAAATCTCGTTCCAGCCGTGGAACGCCAGTGGATAGTCGATCGTGCGGCGCGGCATGCCGGCAAGGCCGAGGAAGTGCTGCGGGAAGAAGATGATGTTGACGCCGATGAAGGTGATCCAGAAGTGCGCCTTGCCGATCGCCTCGTTGTACATGTAGCCGGTCATTTTCGGAAACCAGTAGTACCAGCCGCCGAAAATCGCGAACACGGCGCCCAGCGACAGCACGTAATGGAAGTGCGCGATCACGTAGTAAGTGTCGTGCAGCACGCGGTCGACGCCGGCATTGGCCAGCACCACGCCAGTGACGCCGCCCACCGTGAACAAAAAGATGAAGCCCATCGCCCACAGCATCGGCGTTTTGAACTCGATGGAGCCGCCCCACATGGTGGCGATCCAGGAGAAAATCTTCACGCCGGTCGGCACCGCGATCACCATGGTGGCGGCGATGAAATAGGCCTGCGCGCCGGTCGACAGGCCGACCGTGTACATATGATGCGCCCACACCACGAAGCCGATGCCGCCGATGGCGACCATCGCGTAGGCCATGCCGAGATAGCCAAACACCGGCTTCTTGGAGAAGGTGGCGACGATCTGGCTGATCATGCCGAAGCCCGGCAGAATCAGAATGTAGACTTCCGGGTGGCCGAAGAACCAGAACAGATGCTGGAACAGCAGCGGGTCGCCGCCGCCGGCCGGATCGAAGAAGGTGGTACCGAAATTACGGTCGGTGAGCAGCATGGTGATGGCGCCGGCAAGCACCGGCAGCGCCAGCAGCAGCAGGAACACCGTCACCAATTGCGACCACACGAACAGCGGCATCTTGTGCAGCGTCATGCCGGGCGCGCGCATATTGAAGATGGTGGTGATGAAGTTGATGGCGCCCAAGATCGATGAGGCGCCGGCCAGATGGATCGACAGAATGACGAAATCCATCGCCGGCCCCGGATGGCCGCTGGTCGATAGTGGCGCGTAGATCGTCCACCCGGTTCCCGCCCCGAGCGCGCCCGGCTCGCCTTCCACGAACATCGACGACAACAGCAACGCGAACGACGCCGGCAGCAGCCAGAACGAGATGTTGTTCATGCGCGGGAACGCCATATCGGGCGCTCCGATCATGATCGGCACGAACCAGTTGCCGAAGCCGCCGATCATCGCCGGCATCACCATGAAGAAGATCATGATCAGGCCGTGCGCGGTGGCGAAGACGTTGTATTCGTGCGGGCTGGGAAAGAACTGGATTCCCGGGTTCTGCAATTCCATCCGCATCGCGATCGACAGCAGCGCGCCGATGGTGCCGGCGACCAGCGCGAATGTCAGATACATCGTGCCGATGTCCTTGTGGTTCGTCGAATAGACGAACCGGCGCCATCCGGTCGGATGCGCATGTTCCTCGTGGGCATCGTGTGCGCCGTGTGCTGCCGCGTTGCTCGCCATCGCTCTTATCCTTCGACCTCTGTGCTCGTCGCCCGTATTATATTCAAACTTCTATATATGTCACTTGACCCGGCGCGCCACAGCGACCGCGGTCGGCTGCGCGCCTGCATCCTTGGCGACCGCAGGCGCGGGCGCGCCGCCGTCGTCGGCGTATTTCTTCTTCGCCTGATCGAGCCAGGCGGTATAGGCCTGCTCACTGACGACGTGCACAGCGATCGGCATAAAGGCGTGATCGCGACCGCAAAGCTGCGAGCACTGACCGTAATAGACGCCTTCCTTGTCGGCCTTGAACCAGGTTTCGTTGACGCGGCCGGGAATGGCGTCGATCTTGATGCCGAACGAAGGCACCGAGAACGAGTGGATGACGTCGGCGCCGGTGACGATCAGGCGCACCACTTTGTTGACCGGCACCACCATGTCGTTATCGACCGCCAAAAGCCGCGGCTGGCCGGATTTGAGATCCTTGTCCTGCACCATCAGCGAGTCGAATTCGAATTTTGAATCCGGATAGCTGTAACTCCAGAACCACTGCTTGCCGGTGGCTTTTACCGTGATGTCGGCCGGCGGAACCTTCAACTGGTAGAACAGCAGGCGGAACGAGGGCACCGCAATCGCCACCAGGATGATGACCGGAACGACGGTCCAGAGGATCTCGATGGTGGTGTTGTGCGTGGTGCGCGAAGGCACCGGATTGGCGCGGGCGTTGAACCGCACCACCACGATCGCCAGCAGCAGCAGCACGAACAGCGCGATCGCGGCGATGATCCAGAGCAGGATGTCATGGAACCAGGTGATGTCGTCCATCACCGGCGTTGCGGACTGTTGCAGGCCGATTTCCCAGGGCGTGGGCTGCCCGAGGCCGGCGAAAGCAACGCCGCCGAAGCCGAGAACGGTCACGCCCGTGACCAAGAAAGCGATCAACCGTTTGAGCATTTTCTAATGCGCTCCCTCGACAGAAATACCGCTGCGATAGGCCCCTGTCTGCCGCCTACCGCAGGCATCATGTCCGGCTCGGCCCCGCTGGGCACGGCGTTTTGCCACGGGCGTGGCAGCGTTAGCGGTGCGGCGGGACGGGGGGAAATCCCGGCTTCTCAAACCACAATTCCAGCCTTGCCGCAATGCACCTTATAACCAGTCCTATGCGACAAACGGCGTGCCCTCGGGCGGCGAAAATCGCCGCATTTCAGCCACGCCAGCCGGGTCTTGGATGACACCGTCTTGGGACCTTTGCCGGTCTTGTGTGTTTGACAGGAATTCCGGGCAGGACCCGGCGAAATGAATAAAATGCGAGATTGCGGCAGCGATTCGCTTAGACTGCCGCCGGCCAAGAGCGCCGCAGACGCGCCAAGGGATTGAACCATGGGCATTTTCCAGCATGGCAGGCATGCGATCGACCGCCGCATTTGGCTGGCGGCGCTGGCGCTAGTCGCGGGCCTCGTGAGCGTCCCGGCCGACCGGGCCGCGGCCCAGGGTGCGGTCAAGTCTGTGCATAAAGATTGGCAGGTCCGCTGCGACAAGCCGCCGGGCGCCAAAAATGAGCAGTGCGCTCTGATCCAGAGCGTGGTCTCGGAGGAACGGGCCAATGTCGGTCTGACCGTCATCGTGCTCAAGACCGCCGACCAGAAAAGCCGGCTGATGCGGGTGGTGGCGCCGCTTGGCGTACTGCTGCCGTCCGGGCTCGGCTTGAAGATCGACGCCACCGATATCGGCCGAGCCGGCTTCGTGCGCTGTCTGCCCAACGGCTGCATCGCCGAAGTGATCATGGACGATAATCTGATTCAAAAATTGCGCAGCGGTAAGACCGCAACCTTTGTCATTTTCCAGACACCGGAGGAAGGCATCGGCTTCCCGATCAGCCTGGCCGGCTTCGCCGAGGGCTACGATCAGCTGCCGTAGCCCACCTGTTGCCCACCTTCGCCTTCCCGTTTTTTCTTCGTCCTGGCCGGGCAACCGGGTCCGGCCTTTGGCCGGCCCGGTCGCAGGACTTGTCGCGGCCATCCACCTCTTTAGTGTGCGTAACAAGCAAGACGTGAGTGCCCACCGCGCCGGGCACGATGGAGGGCCAAGTGCGTTTGGGTTTTGTCGGGCTGGGCGCCATGGGCCAGCTCATTGTTCCGCGCCTGATGGCGGCGGGACATGCCGTGACCGGCTGGAACAGATCGCGCGAGAAAGCCGCGGCGCTGATCGCCGCCGGCATGAAATGGGCCGACACGCCGCGCGACGTCGCCGCGCGATCCGAGATGGTGTTTTCGATCGTGACGGATGCGAAAGCCGTGAAGGCGGTCGCGCTCGGCGCCGAAGGCGTCGTGTCGGGAATTGCCAAAGGCGGCATCTTCATCGACATGAGCACGATCGAGCCGGGCGAAAGCCGCGGCATCGCCGCCGCCTTCGCAAAGGCCGGCGCGATCATGCTCGACGGGCCGCTTTCCGGCTCGCCCGTCACGGTCAAGGCCGGCAGCGCCTCGATCATGATCGGTGGCGACGAGCAAGCCTTCGAGCGGGCCAAGCCCGTGCTGCTCGCCATCGGACCGAAGGTAACGCGCATCGGCGGCAATGGGCTCGCCTGCCAGATGAAGATCGCCGTCAATCTGCTGCTGATGGTCGAGGTTGTCTGCTTCGGCGAAGCGGTGGCGCTGGCCGAAAAAGGCGGCGTCGACCGCGCCGTCGCGCTCGACGCCATGCTCAAGAGCGTCGCCGCCTCGCCGGTGCTCGGCTATCGCGGGCCGTTCATTCTCGACGGCAATATGCCGGAGGTGCCGCTCGCCGACGTTACCCTGCAGCAAAAGGATATGTTGCTCGCACTCAATCTCGGCCGCCAGCTCGGCTCGCCGGTGCCGCTTGCCGCCGCCGCCAACGAGATGATGAACGCCTGCCGCGGACTTGGCATCGACGGCAACGATTTCGTGGTGGCGCACCAGGTCTATCGGCGGCTTGGCGGACAAGAATAAGAATTGGAGGACAAGCATGAGCTCACAAGGCGAGAAGATCGGGTCGGCCCTGGCGAAAGCCATCAGGGGGACCGCCGCCAAGATGAAGGACGACGCGCCGGCGACGGTGATGTACCGGACCAACCTGCGCGACGTGCCGAAGGTGGAAGGCCTTAAGCGCGACGACGGCTGGGTCGACATGCAGGTGCAGTTCCTCATCGACAAGAAGTCGGCCGGCGCCGATCACGTGGTCGGTTGGACCGTGCTCAAGCCGGGCGCGCGTCATGAAAACCACCGCCATCACAACTGCGACGAGTTCTTCATCGTGCTCAAAGGCAAGGGTCATATCTACACCGATGCCGGCGACAAGCCGTCGGGCGAAGGCGACGTCGTTTATTCGCCGCGCGGCTGCTGGCACGGCTTCAACAACACGTCGGATGACGACGTGGTGTTGGTGTGGGGCTGGATGGGCGCGGGCTCGATCGAGGATTCCGGCTATCAAGTCCATCCCGATAGTCACAAGTGACGGCGTGACCGATGAAGCCCTGGGAAGACCCGCGCGTCGCGCGCGGCATGGCGATGCAACTCGCCAAGCGGCGCGAGCGCCTTGCCGCAGGTGAAAAGCATCTCGGCTGGAAGATGGGCTTCGGCGCGCCCGCCGCGATGGAAAAGCTCGGCCTCAAGGCGCCGCTGATCGGCTACCTGATGCAGGGCGCGCTGCTTTCCTCCGGCGCAACGGTGAATGTGAAAGGCTGGTCGCAACCGGTGGCCGAGCCGGAGATCGCGGTACGTCTCGCTAAGGACATCGCGCCCGGTGCGACGCCCGCCGAGGCGCGCGCGGCCATCGCCTCGCTCACGCCGGCGATCGAAATGGCGGATCTCGATCTGGTGCCGACGGCCGACAATATCGACGCGGTGTTGGCGCGCGATATCTATCAGCGACATGTCGTGCTGGGCGGACAAAGCCGCAGCAACGGCGACGCCGCCGGACTGACAAGCCGCGTCACCCGCCGCGGCAGACTGGCGGCCGAGACCGCCGATCCGCAGGCCCTGACCGGCAGGATCGCCGACCTGCTTGTCCACCTTGCCGACACCCTCAACGCCTTCGGCGCGGCGGCGCACGCCGGCGATCTTATTATGTGCGGCTCGACCGTGCCGCCGCCGCTGATCGAGCCGGATGAGGACGAATTCGGCTATGAACTGGCGCCCATCGGCACGGTGAGTGTACGCTTCACGCGCGACTGAGTCGGGCGACCTATGCTGCTGGTCAAAACCTATCTCGACAAAAGCCCGATCCACGGGATCGGCGTCTTTGCCGGCGAAACGATCCGCAAGGACGCCAAAATTTGGCGCTTCGTCATCGGCTTCGACCGTTTTTATTCGCGCAAGAAGTTCGCCAAACTGCCGAAGTCCGCCCGCGATTACATCCGGCTGCACGGCTATCAGTGGAAAAATGAAATCCTGTTGTCCATGGACTACGACACCTTTATGAACCATTCCGACAAGCCCAACACCTATTTCCACAACGGCTACGTCCTCGCTCGTACTACCATCCGCAAGGGCCAGGAGATCACCAATGACTATCGGGCGTTCGAAGCGGCATTCTGCGCGGCGTTTTTGAAGAAGAAATAGCGGCCGATGCGGCAAGACGCCCGAGAGGGCCGCCCAAGACGCCATTGCCCGCGCCCCTCGCCAAATTGCCACAGTGACCCTATCTGATGCGGTGAAGCTTATCCCCGCGGAGCAAGCCATGGACCCAGCTATTGCCTCTTTGATTGACCGCGCCGGGCTCGACAAAGCCAAGGTCGCCAAGTTGATCGGGCGCGGGCTGGAAGGCGCCGACGACGGCGAACTGTTCCTGGAATACAAGCAGTCCGAGGCGCTGTTGTTCGACAATGGCCGGCTCAAGCAGGCGACCTACGACACCGCGCAAGGCTTCGGCCTGCGCGCGGTCAAAGACGAGGCGGTCGGTTACGCCCACGCTTCCGATCTTTCGGAAGCAGCGCTCGCCCGCGCCGCCGAAGCGGTGCGCGCGGTCAAAAGCGGCCACAGTGGTCACTACGCCGACGCGCCGGGCCGCACCAACCGCAAGCTTTATGGCGACGACAATCCGCTCGGAACGCCGGCCTTCGAGACAAAGGTGAAGCTGCTGGAGCAGATCGACGCCTATGCGCGCGCCAAGGACCCGCGCGTTCGGCAGGTGTCGGCCTCAATCGCCGCCACCTGGCAGGTGGTGGAAATCCTGCGCGCCGACGGTGAGACCTATCGCGACATTCGTCCGCTGGTGCGGCTGAACGTCTCGGTCGTCACCGGCGACGGTGACAGGCAAGAGTTGGGCAGTTACGGCGTCGGCGGCCGTGAGGGCTATGAGCGCTTCATCACGGCGGAGGCCTGGCGCCATGCGGTCGAGGAAGCGGTGCGCCAGTCGCTGGTCAATCTCGACGCCGTGCCGGCGCCGGCCGGCGAAATGGACGTGGTGCTCGGCTCCGGCTGGCCGGGCGTGATGCTGCACGAAGCGGTCGGCCACGGTCTCGAGGGCGACTTCAACCGCAAAAAGACTTCCGCCTTCGCCGGCCTCATGGGCCAGCAGGTCGCCGCCAAGGGCGTCACCGTCGTCGACGACGGCACCATGGTCGATCGCCGCGGCTCGTTGTCGATCGACGACGAAGGCACGCCGTCGAACCGCACCGTGCTGATCGAGGACGGCATCCTGGTCGGCTACATGCAGGACCGGCAGAATGCGCGGCTGATGAACATGAAGCCGACCGGCAACGGACGGCGCGAATCTCACGCGCACGTGCCGATGCCGCGCATGACCAACACCTACATGCTGGCGGGCAAGCACGATCCGAAAGAGATCATCGCCTCGGTGAAGAACGGCCTCTACGCCGTGTCCTTTGGCGGCGGCCAGGTCGACATCACCTCGGGCAAATATGTGTTCCAGTGCACCGAGGCTTACAAAATCGAAAACGGCAAAGTCGGCAGCCCGGTGAAGGGCGCCATGCTGATCGGCAACGGGCCGACCGACCTCAATCGCATCTCGATGATCGGCAACGACTTTGCGTTGGATCCGGGCATCGGCACCTGCGGCAAGAACGGCCAAGGCGTCCCGGTCGGCGTCGGCCAGCCGTCGTTGCGCATGGACCGCATCACCGTCGGCGGGACGGCTTAAATGACCTCCATGCCGGACAACGATAGGCCGCGGGCCAAGGAAGCTAGGCCGCGCGCCGGATGGACGCGCAGTATCGTCGATATCGTGGTCGTCGTGCTGCTGGTGATGGCGGCAAAAGCCGCGATCGCCGAGCCGTTCTACGTGCCGTCAGGCTCGATGGAGCCGACGCTGTTGATCGGCGACGAATTGCTGGCGACGAAATATCCGTATGGCTACGGCACCTCCTCCCTCCCCGCCTTTATCGTACTACCCAATACAAAGCGCCTGTTCGGCGCGCTGCCGCGCCGCGGCGACGTCGTGGTGTTCCGCTGGCCTGGCGACCGTTCGCAGGTCTGGGTCAAGCGCGTGATCGGCCTGCCCGGCGACCGCATCGCGCTGAGCGGCGGCCGCGTCTATATCAACGGCGACGTCGCGCCGCTGCAACGCGACGGCACCGGGCAAGCGGAAAACGACGACGGTTCGCGCACCGACGCCGCGCGCTTCATCGAAACCTTGCCGGGCGGGCGCAAGCATACGATCTTAAAACTGAGCGGCGTCGATCCGCTTGATAATATCGACGAGACGGTCGTCCCCGCCGGCCATCTCTTCGTCATGGGTGACAACCGCGACAACTCGGCAGACAGCCGCGTGCCGGTGCGCGCCGGGGGCGTGGGTATGCTGCCGGTCAACGATCTGGTCGGGCGCGTCGACGGCATCGTCGGTTCCTGGGATTTGGCAACGCGGCACCAGCCGATCTGGACCTGGCCGCAGGGTTTGCGGCTGGCGCGGTTCTTCAGCGCGGTGCACTGAGCGCGCTATTCGCGGCAGGCTACCGCACCACCCCCGAAATACAGCACGGCTTGTGGCGCGGCCGCGTGATGCGACTCTTCAAATAACAGCGCGCCGACGATGCGCCGCCATAGCCTGGACGCACATAGGTCCAGGCGCGGCAGCGGTTCTCGCCTTCGCACGCCGCCTTACAGGCGGCACCGTCGGGATCAGGCGCAAGCGTAAAATGCCGATAGTCGCCGCCGTGGCGGTTGATGGAATATTCAATGGTGCCCGAGCGCGGCTCGACCACGCCGGCGCCGCGCACGCCCGCCACGCAGCAACTTTCCGGCTTGCGCGGCGTCACGCGGTTTTTCAGCCAGCAGGTGGCGAGCGCAAAGTCGGTGCGCGGGTAAGAGAATGCCCAGGCGCGGCAATGGGAGTCGCGCTCGCAGCGGGCGGCGCAGGCGGCAGGGTCGCCATTGGCAATCTGGAAATGCGTGTAGTCGCCACCAGGACGGTCGTAGCCGAGCTGCGCCTTGGCCAGGCCGGCAGCCGCAATAAAGATCAGCGCGGCAAAAAGAATTGAAAAAAATCGCATGCGCCGCCCAATCCGTGGCGTCCTGGGGTCAATCGCCCGTGCGGCATGCTAGCGCGGAATGATGAAGAATAATAATGCGCCCGCCGGAGGGGCCGGCGGGCGCTGGATCCGCCCCGCGAGAGGGGATGATCGCGGGTCTCGGATCGCGCGGCCGATGAGAGGGCTCGGCCGTTTTTGAATTGGCAGTTCGCCTCAGTACGCCTGGCGCGCCGGGCGGTTTGTGGACGGACGGTGGAAACCGTTTTCCACTGGGCGAAGCTCGGCCACGCGCCGCGGCGCGCGGTTGCTGCGTCGCTCACGCGCGCGCTCGTTCAACAGCTCGGTCGGGTCGCCCCAGAACGGCGCCGAGAAGGCATCGCTGACGTCGGAGCGGGTGATGCCGATATCGGCGAGCATGCGCCGGTCGAGGCCGGCGAGCATTTGCGCCTCGCGCCGATGGCGGCGGGCGCGCGCCAGCTGTTTGAGCCAATAGGTCACCAGCGCCAGCAGCGAGGCAAAGGCCCGCAAAACCGTGCTGCCGGCAAGGGGAAGGACGGGGTAATGTGTGGTCGTCATGTCATTTCTCCATTCAGTTCAAGGCTTCAGGCGTCAAAATCGCCCGTAACCCGGCCTCGGAACCACCCGGTTTCCCCACCCGAATTCTCCGCAGGCAGGCGCTATATGCGCCCGGGGGATTGATTAGTGAAACGAATGTTTTTAATCTGATCGATCAGGAATAGTGATATAGTTCGGCCAGCCAGAAAGGCGCGAAAGCCATGACCGCCCTGATCGACATCGACCAATTGCGCACCTTCATCGCCATCGCCGAGACCGGCAGCTTCACCAAGGCGGCCGAAGTCGTGAACAAGACGCAGTCGGCGGTGTCGATGCAGATGAAGCGTCTGGAGGAGCGCATCGAGCGGCCGATTTTCGCGCGCGACGGCCGCGCCTCGAAACTCACCGAGGATGGTCAGCGCCTGCTCGATTACGCGCGACGCATCGTCAAACTCAACATCGAGACGTTGGCCGCCTTCTCCGATGCCGAATTATCCGGCCGCGTGCGCCTGGGCGTGCCGGACGATTATGCCGACCGCTATCTGCCCGAGATCATGGCGCGCTTCTCGCGCGCCTATCCGGGCGTCGAGTTGACCGTCGTCTGCGAACCCTCGGTCGATCTGCTCGATCGCATCGACGCCAACGAAATCGATATCGCCATCGTCACCAATTGCGAGAGCAAGCGCGCCTCGGAAACCTTCCGGCGCGAGCGCCTGCTGTGGGTCACCTCGGGCCGGCATCCGACGCATCTGGAGGAACGCCTACCGCTGGCGCTCGGGCGCCCAACCTGTTCGTGGCGGCGCATCGCCATCGAGCGGTTGGAGAAAGTCGGCCGCCCCTTCCGCCTGCTCTATTCGAGTTCGAACGCCGGCGCGGTCGCCGCCGCCGTGCTCGCCGGATTGGCGGTGTCGGTGCTCGCCGAATCCGGATTGCGCCCCGGCATGCGCGTCTTGACCGCGGCGGAAGGCTTTCCCGACCTGCCCGAGTGCCGCGTCGGGCTGGTGCGCAGCGCGCATGAAACCTCAGCGCTTACCGACGCCTTGGCCGAGCACATCATCTCCTCGCTCGACAACCTTTCGGAAGCCGCGCAGGCGGCGGAGTGATTTTCTGTCGTCCCCGTGAAGGCGGGACCCAGTAACCCCTGCTTTGCCGAATTTGTAATGCCGTGACTACTGGATCACCCGCCTGCGCGGGTGATGACGGCAGAATTGGCGGCGCGGCCGATGATCAATACGCATACTCCTCGAAAATCGGCTCGACCGACTGGTTCCAGTCGTTGAAATATTTCTCCAGCAATTCTTCCGCCGGCGTGATGCCGCGGGCGATCAATTCCTCCAGCGGCCGCAAATAGCGCGTTTCGTCGCGGCCGTTGCGGTCGAGGCGGCGGCGGCGCGCCAGCGCGCGAGCGGCGAAGCGCAAGGTCTCCTGCGCCAGCGTCAGCACATTGCGATTGCCGATCTCGGCGCGGAAGCCGCGCTGCGGCACCTCATTGCGTAATTTCTCCCGCTGCTCGGCGCTCCAGCCCTTGACCAGGTCCCAGCAGGCGTCGAGCGCCTCCTCGTCGTAAAGCAGTCCGACCCAAAAAGCGGTGAGCGAGGGCAGCCGCCGCCATGGGCCCCCGTCGGCGCCGCGCATTTCCAGATAACGCTTGAGCCGTACCTCGGGGAAAATCGTCGACAGATGATTGGCCCAGTCGGAAATGGTCGGCCGCTCGCCCGGCAGCGCGGCGAGCTTGCCGGCGAAGAAATCGCGGAAGGATTTTCCCGACACGTCGATATATTTGTCGCCGCGCTTGATAAAATACATCGGCACGTCGAGCGCGTAATCGACCCAGCGCTCGAAGCCCATGCCGTCCTCGAAGGCCCACGGCAGCATGCCGGCGCGCTGGTTGTCGGTGTCGGTCCAGATGTGGGCGCGGAACGAGAGATAACCGTTCGGTTTGCCCTCGGTGAACGGCGAGTTGGCGAACAATGCGGTCGCCACCGGCTGCAGCGCCAGCGCCACGCGCAGCTTCTTCACCATGTCGGCTTCGGATGAAAAGTCGAGGTTCGCCTGCACCGTGCAGGTGCGATACATCATGTCGAGGCCAAGTGAGCCGACCTTCGGCATATAGGCGCTCATGATCTTGTAACGGCCCTTGGGCATCACCGGCATGTCGGCGCGGCTCCAGTTCGGCGTCATGCCGAGGCCGAGGAATCCGATGCCGAGCGGTTTTGCCACTTCGCGCAATTGCGCGAGATGCGCCATCAACTCCGAGCAGGTCTGGTGCACATTCTCGACCGGCGCGCCGGAGAGTTCGAACTGGCCGCCCGGCTCCAGCGAAATGGCGCCGCCGCCGGTGACGTCGAACATGCCGATGATGTTGTCGCCTTCCAGGATCGGCTCCCAGCCAAGCAAATGCTGCATGCCGTCGAGCAGCGCGCGGATCGAGCGGCGGCCGGCGTAAGGCACCGGGCGGTGCCCGTCGACCGTGAAGGCGAATTTCTCGTGTTCGGTGCCGACCTTGAATTGCGCCTTCGGCTTGCAACCCGCTTCGAGCCAGGCGACGAGTTCGTCGCGGGTCTCGATCGGGGTCATGTCGATCTGGTCACGAGCCATGCAGGGGTCCGGCAAACAAAGGCGGGGACCTTAAACATGGGAACCGTAATAGGGCAATGCGAGAGAATGCACGGCAGATGGCGCGCGTCATCGGCCCTGTTGTTGAAGGCCCGGGGCGAGCCTGCTTCCCTTTTCCCTATCCCCAAATAGGGGAATGGAGCACCGGGGAGGTGCCAGGGCGTTTGGCGCAAACGCCCTCGACGGGTTGGCGAACCCGCCGCGCGTCTGGCGAGACGCGCGGGTCCTTTGGCAAAGGACCCGGCACCTCCCCGACGCTCCACTGCGATGCGCATTGTCGGCGCACCGCCCTTCTCCCCTGGCCCGGCGCGTCATGACGGCACCGAACCGGCATCGAAGGAACTAGGAATATAATCAAATCGCGGCCGCATGTCAAGGTTCTTATTTCGTTCTTTCGCCCCTAGCCCTCATGCTTTATTGGTTTTCCGCATGCCGCAGTTTTCCCCGCACCAGGACGCCGCCCTCAACGCCGTCGCTTCGTGGCTCAAGGACAAGCCCGGCGCCAACGGCAACGCGCGCCAAGTGTTTCGCCTGTTCGGTTATGCCGGCACCGGCAAGACCACCCTCGCCCGCCATCTCGCCGAACACGTCGACGGCGAGGTGAAGTTCGCCGCCTTCACCGGCAAGGCGGCCTCCGTAATGCGCGGCAAAGGCTGCCGCGGCGCTTCCACCATCCACAGCCTGATCTACCGGGCGCGCGAGAGCGGCGAGGAAATCCCGAGCTTCGATCTGTGGGACGACGCACCGGTCTCCAAGGCCGAGCTGATCATCATCGACGAGTGCTCGATGGTCGATGCCGAACTCGGCCGCGACCTCTTGTCGTTCGGCGTGCCGGTGCTGGTCCTCGGCGATCCGGCGCAACTGCCGCCGATCCAAGGCGGCGGATTTTTCACCGAGGCCGAGCCGGACGCCATGCTCACCGAGGTGCACCGCCAGGCGATCGACGATCCAATCGTGCGGCTGTCGATGGACATCCGCGCCGGCGAATATCTCGAGCCCGGCCGTTACGGCGAAACGCAAGTCGTCGCCAAAAGCGACCTCGACCCCGAACGTGTGCTCGAAGCCGATCAAGTGCTGGTCGGACGCAACGCCACGCGGCGCGCTTACAATGCGCGGCTGCGCGAGCGGCGCGGTTTTACCGACGCCATGCCGGCGGCCGGCGACAAACTGGTGTGCCTGCGCAACAACCGCAAGAAGGGGCTGTTCAACGGCGGCCTGTGGACGGTGAAGGAGCGCGGCGCGCGGCGCACCGGAATCATGACCATGCGGCTGCTGCCGGATGACGACACCGGTATGCGGGGCGTGAAGGTCTCGGTGCGGCCGGAATGTTTTTCCGGCGGCATCGAGCAGATCGATTGGCAGCGGCGCAAACCTTATGACGAGTTCGATTATGGCTACGTGCTCACCGTGCACAAGGCGCAAGGATCGCAATGGGACGACGTGGTGCTGTTCGACGAGAGCTTCGCGTTTCCCGACACACGCGAGCGCTGGCTCTACACCGGCATCACGCGGGCGGCCAAACGGCTGACGGTGGTGGTGTAGTTCTATCTTCACCTCTCCCCGCGTGCGGGGAGAGGTCGGCATTCGAGCGAAGCGAGAATGTCGGGTGAGGGGGCAGCACGGCGAATTCTGAGCGCGTCTAAAGGCCCCCTCACCCGGCTCGCTGCGCTCGCCACCCTCTCCCCGCAAGCGGGGAGAGGGAACACTACGCCGCCTCTTTCTTCTTCGCCGGGGCGAAGCGGCCGTAGAAGGTTTCGTCCTTGTCGGCCAGATCGATAAGCAGCTTGCACGGCGCAAAGCGCGCGCCGTATTTCTTTTCCAGCGCGCGGCAGGCGGCGACGAATTTCTTCGTCCCCATCATGTCGATATAAGAGAGCGTGCCGCCGGAAAACGGCGCAAAACCGAAGCCGAGGATGGAGCCGACGTCGGCCTCGCGCACGTCGGTCAAGACCTTCTCCTCAAAGCAGCGCGCGGTCTCTAAAGCCTGCATGCCGAGCAACCGCAGCTTCAGCTCTTCGACATCGATGCTGTCGGGATCGAGCTTGACCGGCTGCAATTCGGCGAGACCGGGCCACAGTTTTTTCGGGCCTCCTTGCGGATAGTCGTAGAAGCCCTTGCCGTTCTTGCGGCCGAAGCGGCCGCGCTTTTCCACCATCTCCTCCAGCAGCGCTTTTTGCCGCGGGTCGATGGCCTTGGCGCCGAGATCAGCCTCGGTCGCCTTCAAGATTTTCCAGGCGAGATCGACCGCCACCTCGTCGTTGAGCGCCAGCGGGCCGACCGGCATGCCGGCCATGCGGCCGACGTTCTCGATCATCGCCGCCGGCACGCCCTCGGCCAGCATCAGATGGCCTTCGCGCAAATAGGTACCGACCACGCGCGAGGTGTAGAAGCCGCGCGAATCGTTGACCACGATCGGCGTCTTACGGATGGCGCGCACGTAATCGAGCGCGACGGCGAGCGCCCTGTCGCCGGTTTGCTTGCCGAGGATGATCTCGACCAGCATCATGCGCGCGACCGGCGAGAAGAAATGGATGCCGATGAAGCGCGCCGGATCCTTGAACTCGGCGGCGAGCGAAGAGATCGGCAAGGTCGACGTGTTGGAGGCGAGGATCGCTTTGTCGCCGATGACGGCCTGGATTTTCGCCATCACGTCGAATTTCACCTTGCGGTCCTCGAACACCGCCTCGATCACCAGGTCGCAGTCCTTCAGCGCGCCGTAGTCGGCGCTCGACGCGATCTTTGCGAGCAGCGCGTCGCGCTCGGCACCTTTCATGCGGCCTTTGGCGACGCGATCGCCGAGCGCTTTCTGCAAGCCGGCCTTGCCCGCCTCCGCCGTTGCCTGATCGCGGTCGATCAAGACGACCTCGATGCCGGCGGCGGCCGAAACCTGCGCGATGCCGGCGCCCATGAAGCCGGCGCCGACAATGCCCAGTTTCTTGCATTGCGTCGGTGGCTCGGCGGCCGGACGGCGCGCGCCTTTGTTCAGCTCCTGCATGGAAACGAACAACGAGCGGATCATGGCCGCCGCTTGCGGCGAGCGCAAAATCTTGGCGAACCAGCGCGACTCGATGCGCAAACCGACGTCGAACGGCACCAGCAGGCCGTCATAGACCACCTGCAAGATGGCGCGCGCCGCCGGATAGTTGTCGTAGGTTTCGCGGCGGTAGATCGCGTTCGCCGCCGGAAAGGTCATCATGCCGGCCTTGGAATAGACGGCGCCGCCCGGCAGGCGGAAACCCTTCTCGTCCCACGGCTTGATCGCCTTGCCGCCGGCCTTGATCCAGTCTTTCGCCGTCTTGATCATGTCGGCCGCTGGCACCACGGCGTCGATCAGCTTCATCGCCTTGGCGCGATCGACGCTCACCCCCTCGCCCTTGAGCAGAAATTGCAAAGCGTCCGCCGGCTGCAGCATGCGCGCCACGCGCTGCGTGCCGCCGGCGCCGGGGAACAGACCGACCTTTACCTCGGGCAGACCGAGCCGCGTCTTCGGATTGTCCGACGCGACGCGGTAATGGCAGGCGAGCGCCAGTTCGAAAGCGCCGCCCATGGCGGTGCCGTTGAGCGCGGCAGCCCAGGGCTTGCCGGAGGTTTCCAGGCGGCGGAAAAGCTTGGAGGCTTTGCTGCTTTCGTCGAGCACGAATTGCGCGGCGGCCTGCTCGCCCTGCTGGCGCAGCAGGTCGGCATAGACCGCGCTCATGCGCTCGAGCTGCGTGAGGTCGGCGCCGCCCGAGAAGGTGTCCTTGCCCGAGGTGACGACCGCGCCCTTGATACTGGAATCGGTGGCGACCTTCTCGATCAGGGCGGAAAACTCCTTCGACACCTCGTCATTGATCACGTTCATCGAACGCCCAGGCATGTCCCAGGTGATGAGCGCGATGCCGTCGGCGTCGAGGTCGAAGGTGAAGTTGTTCATGATCGCCTCTCCGGTCCTCTCCTCGTCATTCCGGGACGCGCCAAAGGCGCGGGCCCGGAATCCAGGGCCACGAAAGAGGCCCTGCGGTTCTGCTCTGGATTCCGGGTTCGCTCGCTTTGCGCGCGCCCCGGAATGACAGACTAAACATACGGCTCGCCGTTCTTGTGCAGATAGCGGCGGCTTTTCTCGTTACGCTCCATCACCAGATCGACGTCCGGATAGTGCACGCGTTCGGATTTGGCGCGGGTGCCAACCTCGAAATAGACCGCGTCGCGCTTTGAGCGGTTTTCCAGTTTATGGGCAATCCCGCTGCCGGCCTTGAAGCCGGCGGCGTCGCCGGGTTTCAGCACCGTTTCGCCGTCGTTCTCGATCAGCACCAATTCGCCCTCGAGCATATAGATGAATTCGTCCTCCTGCTCGTGCCAATGGCGCAGCGCGGAAGACTGTCCCGGCTCAATGCGCGAAATATTGACGCCGAACTGCGTCAAACCGACGACATCGCCGAGCGCCTGCTTGTGGCGACCCTGGTGCTCGGCCTGAAACGGCGCCGGGTAGAACGTGCCGCTCTTTACCGGCACCTTGGCGATATCGACCTTGGGCATTGCGTGCGCTAACTCGGATAAAGTTCGCCGGACTTGTGCAAAAAGCGGAACGTCTTGCCGTCGAATTCGTAGGCGAGGTCAACGTCGGGATAGTGCCCTCGCTCCCGCTTGGCACGGCTGCCGACCACCAGCATCAGCACGTCGGCACTCGACTTGTTGACCACGCTGTGGCCATTGGGCACGCCGGCCTTGAAGGCCGCGGCCTCGCCCGGACCGAGCCGGGTTTCGCCTTCGTCCTCGACCAGCGTGGCGTCGCCCTCCAGCACGAAGATCAGTTCGTCTTCGTTGTCATGCCAATGACGGATGCCGGCCGCCGCGCCCGGCTTCAGCCGCACCAGATTGACACCGAACTGGGTCAGCCCGACGGCGTCGCCGAGCCGTTGCGTCTCGCGCCCCGCCACCGCCTTGTCGAACGGCGGCGGATAGAACGCGCGTGTTGAGATCTTGATCTTGTCGATATCGATCTTCGGCATCACACCCGCTCGATGATCGTCGCGGTGCCCATGCCCATGCCGATGCAGAGCGTGATCAGCGCGGTATTGAGATTGCGCCGCTCCAACTCGTCGAGCACGGTGCCGAGGATCATGGCGCCGGTGGCGCCGAGCGGATGGCCCATGGCGATGGCGCCGCCGTTGACGTTGATCTTGTCGTGGGGAATGTCGAGCGCCTGCATGTAGCGTAACACCACCGAGGCGAAGGCCTCGTTGAGCTCCCACAGGTCGATGTCGCTCTTTTTCATGCCGGCCTTCTTCAGCACCTTTTCGGTCACCGGCACCGGGCCGGTGAGCATGATCGAGGGCTCGGAGCCGATATTGGCAAACTGCCGGATGCGCGCGCGCGGTTTCAGGCCGGCGCTCCTGCCGGCTTCGGCGCTGCCGATCAGCACCGCGGCGGCGCCGTCGACGATGCCGGAGGAATTGCCCGGCGTGTGCACGTGGTTGACCGCCTCGACTTCCGGATAGCGCTGCACGGCGACGGCGTCGAAGCCGGCCATCTCGCCCATCTGCACGAACGACGGATTGAGCGCTGCCAGCGTCTGCATGGTGGTCGCGGGCCGCATGTGCTCGTCTTTGGAAAGGATCGGCAGGCCGTTGCAGTCCGTAACCGTCATCACCGAATTCTTGAAACGCCCCTCCTCCCAGGATTTGCCGGCGCGCTTCTGGCTTTCCACCGCATAGGCGTCGACGTCGTCGCGCGAGAAGCCGTATTTGGTCGCGATCAGATCGGCGGAAATACCCTGCGGCAGGAAGTAGCTCTGCAGCGCGATTTCCGGGTCCATCGCCCAGGCGCCGCCGGAGGCGCCGATGCCGACGCGGCTCATGGACTCGACGCCACCGCCGATGGTCATCTGGTGCTGGCCCGACATGATCTCGGCGGAAGCGAAATTGATGGCGTCGAGCCCGGAGGCGCAGAAGCGGTTGATCTGAATGCCCGGCACCTGATCGCCGTAGCCGGCGACCAGCGCCGCGGTGCGCGCGATGTCGCCGCCGGCTTCGCCCACCGGATCGACGCAGCCGAGCACCACGTCGTCGACCAATTGCGGATCGAGCTTGTTGCGTTCTTTGATGGCGCCGAGCGCTTGGGCGGCGAGATTGAGCGCGGTGACTTCGTGCAGCGCGCCGTCCGGCTTGCCGCGCCCGCGCGGCGTGCGCACGGCGTCGTAGATGAAGGCGTCGGGCATGGTCACAAGCTCCTTGAAATCAGCAGCTTCATGATCTCGTTGGTTCCGGCATAGATACGCATCACCCGCGCGTCGCGGTAGAGCCGCGAAATCGGATATTCATCCATATAGCCATAGCCGCCGAACAATTGCAGGCAGCGGTCGATCACATCGGCAAGCGTGTCGGTGAGCCGGTATTTCGCCATCGAGGCGGTCACCGTGTCGAGTTCGCCCTTGACGTGGCGCTCGATGCAATGATCGAGGAACACTTTGGCGATGGTCGCTTCGGTCTTGCACTCGGCGAGCTCGAACTGCGTGTTCTGGAACTCGATGATGGTCTTGCCGAAGGCCTTGCGCTGCTTGACGTAGTCGATAGCGAGCGCCAGCGCGCGCTCCATCATGGCGACCGCGTGCACGGCGACGATCAGCCGCTCCTGCGGCAGTTCCTTCATGAGCTGATAGAAGCCCTGGCCCTCTTCGGTGCCGAGCAGGTTTTCCGCCGGCAGCTTGACGTCGTCAAAGAACAGTTCCGAGGTGTCGGCGGAATCGAGCCCGAGCTTTTTCAATTTACGGCCGCGGCGGAAGCCTTGCGCGTCGTCGGTCTCCACCACCATCAACGAGGTGCCCTTAGCGCCCATCTTCGGATCGGTCTTGGCGACGACGATGATCAGATTGGCGTGCTGGCCGTTAGTGATGAAAGTCTTCGAGCCGTTGAGCACGTAGCCGTTGCCGGATTTCTTTGCCGAAGTGCGCACGCCTTGCAGGTCGGAGCCGGTGCCCGGCTCGGTCATGGCGATGGCGCCGACCATTTCGCCGGTGGCGAGCTTGGGCAGCCAGCGCTTTCGCTGCTCTTCACTGCCGTAATGCAAAATGTAGGGCGCGACGATGCCGGAATGTAAAGGCGCGCCAAAGGCGTCGAAGCCGGCGAGCGACAATTCGCGATTGATCACCGCCTCGTGGGCAAAGGTGCCGCCTGAACCGCCATATTCTTCCGGCATCGAGGCGCACAGCAGACCGGCGCTGCCGGCCTTGGTCCAGACGTCGCGCTCATATTTGCCCTGCTCGTGCCAGCGGTCGACCTGCGGCGCGAACTCGGCGCCGATAAAGCGCCGCGCCTGCTCCTCGAGCAGCACCAGATCCTCGGTCATCCAGGCCGGACGCGGCAGGTTCAAGGCTTCCATGAGGTCGAAATCCCGGTTCGGCGCACAATAGAGCCCAGCATGGGTGACATGCGCAACTGGATCAAACTGGATCAAACCGGCGTCCGGTGATAGGACCGGCCTTGCCGGGTTTTTTCATGACAGACCGCGTCATTACCGAATCTGCGAGCATCGTCGACTCGCCCAAGGCGTGGCTGCGCCTGGTGACGGCCATGCTGTTTTCCACCGTCGGCGCCGTCGGCATGTGGTCGGTGGTGGTGGCGCTGCCGGCGATCCAGGCCGAATTCGGCGTCGACCGCGCCGCGGCATCGCTGCCCTATACGATGGTCATGCTCGGCTTTGCCGGCGGCGGCGTAGTCGCCGGCCGGCTTGCCGACCGCTTCGGCATCATGATTCCGTTGATCTGCGGCACGGTCGCGCTGTCCGCCGGCTATATCCTGGTCGGCCAATCCTCAAGCCTGTGGCAGGTCGCGCTGGCGCACGGACTGCTGATCGGTTTCGGCTGTTCGGTCACCTTCGCGCCGCTGATGGCCGACATTTCGCACTGGTTCATGCGCCGGCGCGGCATCGCCGTGGCGCTCGCCGCATCCGGCAATTATTTCGGCGGCACCATCTGGCCGCCGGTGGTGCAGCATTTCATCGCCGCCGATGGCTGGCGCGCCACCCACACCGGCATCGGCGTGTTCTGCCTCGTCGCCATGCTGCCGCTGGCGCTGGCGCTGCGGCGGCGCATCGAAGCGCACGACACGCAGGCCGCCGGCGATTCGGCGGCGCTGCGGCAAGCCGCGCTGCCGCTGTCACCGGCCGCGCTGCAGACACTGTTGTTCATCGCCGGCATCGCCTGCTGCGTGGCGATGTCGATGCCGCAGGTGCATATCGTCGCCTATTGCGGCGACCTCGGCTACGGCGTGGCGCGCGGCGCCGACATGCTGTCGCTGATGCTCGGCTTGGGCATCATCAGCCGCATCACCTCCGGCTTCATCGCCGACCGCATCGGCGGCCTGGGCACGCTCTTGCTCGGCTCTTTCCTGCAAGGCTGCGCGCTGCTGCTCTACCTCATGTTCGACAGCATGTTCTCGCTCTACGTGATTTCCGGCCTGTTCGGATTATTCCAGGGCGGCATTGTGCCGAGCTACGCGCTGGTCGTGCGCGAATTCTTTTCGCCCAAGGAGGCGAGCACGCGCGTCGGCATCGTGATCATGGGCACCGTCTTCGGCATGGCGCTGGGCGGCTGGCTGTCGGGCGAAATCTTCGACCTGACCGGCTCCTATCAGGCCGCCTTCCTCAACGGGCTCGCCTGGAACCTACTCAATTTGTCGATTGCGTCGTTTCTGCTGCTGCGCTCGCGCCGCGGGCCGCGGCTCGCGCCCGCATAAAGCGGTGCGGCAAATGAGGCGCGCTCCCTCTCCTCATTGGGGAGAGGGTTGGGGTGAGGGGGTTCTTGCCTCTCGATAGCCTGTAACCTCTCACCCGCCCGCCGTCGCTTAAGCTCCGGCGGGCGACCTCTCCCGATGGGAGAGGTGAAGCGCGAACGCGGCAGCGCGCGTCTACTTCTTCATCCGCGCTTTCACCGGATCCTTGACGTTCGGGATCTTGTCGATTTCGACGTTGACCAGCTGGCCGCCGACCTTCTCGACCTTGCGCACATAGACGGTCTGCACGATGTCGCGGGTCTCCGGATCGATGGAGATTTCACCGCGCGGGCTTTCCCATTTCATGCCCTTGGCGGCGTCGATCAACTTTTCGCCGTCGGTGTTGCCGTTGGTCTTCTTCAGCGCCGCGTAGATCAGGTGCATGCCGTCCCAGGCGCCGATCGAGAAGAAGTCCGGATTGCGCTTGAATTCGGCATTGTAGGCCTTCACGAAGTCCTCGTTCATTTTGGACTTGTGCGCGTAGTCGTAGTGGCCGGAGGTGATGATGCCGACGGCGGCGTCGCCCATCGCCTTGAGCGCGTGCTCGTCGGTGATCTCGAGCTGGCCCATCACCTTGGTCTTCTGCGGATCGATACCGCGCTCGGCAAAGGCCTTGCCAAGGGCGCCCGGCTGCGCGCCGCCCGGGATGAACACAAAGATGCCTTGCGGGTTCAAATCCTTGGCCTTTTGCACATAGGCGGAGAAGTCGGGATTGGCGACCGCCATGCGCACCGCGCCAACGATGGTGCCGCCGCCCGCCTTGAAGCCGGTCTGGAATGACTGCTCGGCGTCATGGCCGGGGCCATAGTCGGAGACCATGGTGTAGGCATTCTTCACGCCGCCTTTGGTCGCCGCCCATTGGCCGAAGGCCTCGTTCAACTGCGGAATGGTGAGCGAGGTGCGCGCCATATAAGGCGACTTGGTGGTGATGATCGCGGTCGCCGCGTTCATGACCACCATAAATTTCTTGGCTTCCTTGGAAACGTCGCCGGCGGCCATCGCGTTCGGCGTCAGCACGAAGCCGGCGAGCAGATCAACATTGTCGCGGGTGACGAGCTCTTGCGCCAGGCGCTTGGCGACCGGCGGATTGATGCCGCCGACATCCTTGCGGATGATTTCGATCTTCTTGCCGGCGACGGTGTCGCCGTTCTGCTTCATGAACAGCTTGATGGCATTGTCCTGCTGGGTCGCGGCGTCCGCGAACTGGCCGGAATAGGGTTCGATCAAGCCGATCTTGATGGTGCCTTGCGCATGCGCGGCGGATGTGACGACGAGCGCGGCCGCAAAGGCCAAAAGCGTTTTGAGGGGTGTTCGCATTGACGTTCCTCCCTGGCCGCCGCTCTTTGTTGGAAGGCAGGCGACGGCTCTCAAGGCGATGATACTATCAATTCGCCCCGGGGGAATCACGATGCTCAAGTTTGGTGTATTTGACCATCTCGACGACGACGGCAGCGCGCTCGGCCCATTTCTCGAGCAGCGCCTCAAGCTGATCGAACTGCTTGAGTGGGCAGGATTTTACGGCTTCCACCTGGCCGAGCACCATGCCACGCCGCTCGGCCTTGCCCCTAGCCCAAGCGTGTTTCTGGCCGCCGCATTCCAGCGCACCATGCGCATCCGGCTCGGACCGCTGGTTTATGTGCTGCCGCTGCACCATCCGCTGCGGCTCTACGAAGAAATCTGCATGCTCGATCACTTGAGCGGCGGCCGCCTGATGGTGGGCGTGGGCCGCGGCGGCGCCTTGCTCGAGCACCAGCGCTATGGGATCGATCCCACCGACGCCGCGGCGATGTACCACGAGGCCTTCGCCGTGCTGATGCGCGCTTTCGAGAGCGACATAATCGAGTTCGACGGCAAATATTATCACTTCAAAGACTATCTAGTGCAGGCCAAGCCGGTGCAGCGCCCGCACCCGCCGATCTGGTACGGCGCGCCCAACGCCGAGGCCGTCGCCTGGGCGGCGCCGCGCAGCGTCAACGTCGTCTCGCTCGGCCCGGCAGCGCGGGCCCGCGCCATCGGCGAGCGCTACCGC
The DNA here is from genome assembly GCA_963805375.1 of uncultured Alphaproteobacteria bacterium. Lineage (GTDB taxonomy): Bacteria > Pseudomonadota > Alphaproteobacteria > Rhizobiales > Xanthobacteraceae > Pseudolabrys. The sequence goes on from CAWDUB010000008.1 coordinate 88,545, forward strand.
GCCGAATGGCAGGCGCTCGGGCGCAGCGACGCGGCGCTGCCGATGCTCGGCATCACCCGGCATATCGTGGTGGCGGAGACCGACGCCGAGGCCGAGCGCATCGCCGCGGCGGCCTATCCGCGCTGGCGCCAGGCCATGGATTTTCTCTGGCGCCGCTCCAACGTCGATTTTCTGCTCAAAGACATTTACCCGAAGGATTTCGCCGCGCTGCAGGCGATCGGCAACGGCTTTGCCGGTTCGCCGGCGAGCGTGCGCGACTACATTACGAAGCTGCAGGCCGAAACCGGCATCAATTATCTTTTATGCCAGATGGTGTTCGGCAGCATGCGCTTCGACGAAGCCCAGCACGCGATCCGCCTGTTCGCGCGCGAGGTGATGCCGGCGTTCGCCGAAAAAAGTTAAGCTGTTACCGGCAGACCAAGACTGCCGGTCTCCACCGCTGCCGCGGGATCGTGACCGTAAATCCATTCCATGGCCTTGAACGACCAGTCGGTGCCGCCCGCCGCCATCCTGGCGTCGCGCGCGGCCTGCTCGGGGCCGTCCGGCAGATGGAAGCGCGTCTTGTTGTTGGCTGCCAATGACTGCACGTAGGCGGTGCGCGGCAGGCGCAAGGCCTGATAGCGCGCCAAGGCTTCGCCAACGTCGTCATACTTGCGCAGGCACGCGCTCAGCGTCACGCCATCTTCCATCGCCTGCGCGGCACCCTGCGCCATATACGGCAGCATCGGGTGACAGGCGTCGCCCAACAGCGTGACGCGGCCTTGCGACCAGCGTTCGAGCGGGGCGCGGTCGAACAAGCCCCAGATGAATGTTTCGTCCACCGCGCCGATGACCGCGCGCGGCTTGGCGTCCCATCCGGCGAAGGCGGCGCGCAAATCCTTCACCTCGCCGCGGTCGGTCCAGGATTCCCCTGTCCAGGAATCCTGCTCGATATTGGCGACGAAATTCACCAGCCGTTTTCCGGCCACGTAATAGACCACCAGGTGCTTGCCCGGGCCCATCCAGATTTGCAGCGCGATTTCGAGATCGAGATGCTCGAGTTTTTCCGCCGGCACCAACCCGCGATAGGCGGTGCAGCCGGTGAAGCGCGGCGCCGTCGCCCCGAACAACAAACGCTGAACCGTCGAATGGATTCCGTCGGCGCCGATCAACGCGTCGGCCGTCACCCGGGCGCCGTTTTCGAACAGCGCTTCGACTTTGCCGCCGCGCTCGTTGAATTCCATCAGCCGGTGGCCGAGGTGCATGCGCTCGCGCGGCAAGGCGCCGACCAGCATGTTCAGGACATCGGCGCGATGCGACTGATATTGCGGGTAACCGAAATGGGCCGCGATATCGGTGCCGAGCGGCGTGCGCAGCAACGTGCGCCCGTCGTCCCAGCGCTGCTGGTGCACGGCCAGCGGCATGACGCCGAGGCGGGCGAGCTGGTCGCCGAGCCCGAGATTGTGAACGACGCGCGTGGCGTTCGGCGTCACGTTGATGCCGGCGCCGACCTCGCGCAGCGCCCGCGACTGCTCATAGACTTGCACGTCGAAGCCGGCGCGCAACAGATGAAGCGCCGCCGACACGCCGCCGATGCCGCCGCCGATCACGGCGATCGATTTGTCGGGCATGCCCCCGCCTCCCCGCCGCACCAAGCATGGCTATCTTAGCGCGATTGCGCATGACGAAGAAACGCGCGCCGGCGATGCCAATCCGCAGCGCTTAGTGGGCGTGCCGCTCCGGTATCTTCAGTGCATCGAGCACGTGCCGGGGGCGCCGCGCGCCGATCACCTGCACGACGCAGCGCTCGCCGGTTGGGCAGAACACGGTGCAGTCGGTGCCACGGGTGCCGTGACAGTCGGTACCGCAGCCATAGCCCTTGGCGTCTTGCGAGAATTTACCGCCGGCTTTTTCGCAGGCGCTTTTGATTTCGTCGGCGGTATGCTTGCGCAGCGTGATGTCTCTGGCGAGAGACGGCGAGCTGACGCCAAGAACGCCGATCAGGATGAGAGGGACGACTAAGTATCGCACGGCAGCCTCCGATGATCCGCGTCGCCCCCGCGAGATCGCCAGGAGCCTACAACGTTTCGATCGATCAAGCAGCTTGCTTGTCTCCTTGTCTTGCCGTGATGGGGACAAAAGCGGTGCGGCAATTCCGCCCGGCTAGGTTGCCAAAATTACTCCGGCAGCCCCGCCATTCGCAGCGCATCAGCCATGGAAGCGGCAAGTGCGGGTGCGCAATCGACGCCGGCGAATTGGCGGCTGTACCGGAACGTCGGGTGTAGTTCCAGAACCCTGGCTGCAGCGGCTTTGGCTTCTTCCAGCCGTCCGAGTTTGGTGAGCGCCGCGGCCAACTGCACATAGGTAATGCTATGGCCAGGGTTGGCGTGAACAGACTTATAGGCCGCCTGAGCGGCCTTATCGTAGCGGCCGAGATGGAAATGACTCAATGCTTGTGCATCGAACGCGGCAAAAGCCCAAGAATCGAGCGGGCTGAGACGCATGCCCCTTTCGCTCCACTCGATTGCGCGTTCGGCCTCGCCGCCCCACGCGAGCATGACGCTGCCAAGGATATAGGCCAGCGCAGACGAAGGACTAATCGCAAGCGCGGCGTCCAGGGCCGTGAAAGCGGCGGCGCGATCGTGCCCGTCCATGCCGATCGAGAATCCGGCGAAGGTCAAAGCGAGCGCGTCATCCTGTCCAGCTGCGATCGCAGCCTGAGCATGACGAATAGAGGCGGTTCTATCGTCTTCACGCAGTCCGGCCCGAAGAAAACGGTTGTGATGTCCCATCGCCGCAAATCCGTGGGCCAGCGCATACGTGGGATCCAGAACAAGCGCGCGTTCCAGGAGTGGCAGCGCCTTTGTCGAGCGCTCCGGCATGCCGGAGTAAATGTCGGGCTGGGCTCGTAGCACGAGATCGTAGGCATCGAGGCTGTCGGGTCGTTTGCGCTTCACGCGCTCGACTTCAGCGCGCCGCAGACTTGGCTCGATGGCGCTGACGACGTTGAGGGCGATCTCGTCCTGAAGCGCGAACACGTCATCGAGCGAGCGGTCGAAACGTTCGCTCCACAACTGATGCCCGCTCTCCGCCTCGACCATCTGGGCGGAGATGCGCACCCGGTTTCCATCCTTGCGGACGCTTCCCTGCACCAGATAACGCACGCCCAGTTCGCGACCGACCCGCTTCACATCGATGGCCACTCCTTTGTAGGCGAAGCTCGAATGGCGCGCGATGACGAACAGCCATTTGATGCGTGATAGTCCGGCGATGATGTCTTCGACCATGCCGTCGGTAAAATACTCCTGCTCCGCATCGCCGCTCAGGTTGGTGAACGGAAGCACCGCCACGGATGGCTTGCTGGGCAAGGCCAACGGCAGATCTGTCGAGGGCGCCGCGGCCAGCGAGCGCGCCGCCGCGACCGCAGGGCCGACATAACGATAGCCGCGGCGCGGCAAGGTCTCGATCCAATCCGTGCCGCCGGCTTCGCCGAACACTCGACGCAAGGCCGCGATCTGGACGGTCAGGTTGCTGTCCTCGACGGCCAGCCCCGGCCACGCGGCGTCGAACAGCGCATTCTTGGAAACCGGCCTGCCCGCATACTCCAGAAGCAGCCGCAGCAGCGCGACCGCGCGTTGACCCAGCACGATCGGCTGCGCACCGCGCAACAGAATTTCGCCCTCCGCGTCGAGCCGGAACGGACCGAATTCGTACGTCGTCGCCATGGATCGTCCGCCCTTGTTCGCAATCATTTTGCAACTTTTTCGCAGCGATTTCACGACCTCTCCGGGCGGCCGGACGATGATGCCCAGGTCCTAGCGCGCGAGAAAGCGCAAACCGACGGAGGATATCATGAGCGCGAAAGCAGTCGTCCGCATGCCCGGCGAAGGCAAACAAGTGTCCTTGGCGGGAAAGCCGCTGGTGTTCCTGGTGACCGGGCAGGACACGAAGCACACATCCATGTTCGACTGGACGTTGCCGGCCGGTTTTTCCACCGGCACCCACGTTCACCGCGTCCAGGAAGAAACGTTCTATGTGCTGGAAGGCGAGTGCCAGTGGCACGTGGGCGGCGAACTGATCCACGCCCAGCCGGGTACCTACGTGTTTATCCCGCCGGGCGTGCCGCATAACATCGCCAACGCGAGCGACAAGCCGGCGCGGATGATGATGACCGTGTCGCCTCCAGGTCACGAACAATATTTCGAAGAGCTGGTGAAACTGGTGACGCCCGCTGGCCCGCCGGACGCCGCAGCCATCGCCAAATTGCGCGCCCGCTTCGACACCGAACAGGTGTCGGCGCTGAAAGCCGGCTAATTATTGATACGACCTGCAGCGCCGCCGCCGGTTTGAAGGCGGCGGCGATTTCCAGGCCCGTAACGAGTCATTGCTAAAAAGCCTCATCCGGCAATTCCATGGTTGAGCCCGCGCCCGACTGGATGCGCGCCAGATGCGCCGCGGTTTCCGGCAGCATGCGCTCCATGAAGAAGCGCGCGGTGACGAGCTTGGCGTTCATGCGCGGGGCGCCGCCGTTGGCCTTCGGCAAATTGGCAAGCGCGGCCTCGGCGATGCGCGCCCACATGTAGCCGAGCGCCACCAGCCCGAACAAATGCATGTAGTCGGTGGCGCCGGCGCCGGCATTGTCGGGCTTGGCCACCGCGTTGTGCATGAACCACATCGAGGCCTGCTGCAGATGGCCGAGCGACAGTGGAGAGCGGCGCGAGGTACACCAGCATCGCCGGGTCGGCGCCCTTCTCGTTGACGTAGTTCGTCACCTCGTTGAAGAACGCCATCATGGCGCGGCCGCCGTCCTTGGCGAGCTTGCGGCCGACCAGGTCGAGCGCCTGGATGCCGTTGGCGCCCTCGTAGATCATGGCGATGCGCGCGTCGCGCACGAACTGCTCCATGCCGTGCTCGGTGATATAGCCGTGGCCGCCGAACACCTGCTGCGCCGCGACCGTATTGGCAAAGCCGGTGTCGGTGAGCACGCCTTTGATCACCGGGGTGAGCAGGCTCATGTGGTCGTCGGCGCTCTGGCGTTGCTTGTCGTCTTCGGAGCGCCGCGCGATGTCGCCCTGCAGCGCGGTCCACATCACCAGCGCGCGCGCCGCCTCGTTGAAGGCGCGGATGCCCATCAGCGTGCGCCGCACGTCCGGATGCACGATAATCGGATCAGCCGGCTTGCCGGGATATTTGGCGCCGGTGAGCGCGCGGCCCTGCAGGCGTTCCTTGGCGTAGAGGGCGGCGTTCTGGTAGGCGACTTCCGACAGCGCCAGCCCCTGTACGCCGACGCCGAGGCGCGCCTCGTTCATCATGGTGAACATGGCGGGCAGTCCGCGGTTCTCCTCGCCGACCAGCCAGCCGCTGGCGCCATCATAGTTCATCACGCAGGTGGCGTTGCCATGGATGCCCATCTTCTCTTCGATGGAGCCGCAGGTGACGCCGTTAGCCTCGCCGATCGAGCCGTCGTCGTTGACCAAAAGCTTCGGCACCACGAACAGCGAGATGCCCTTGGTGCCGGCCGGCGCACCCTCGATGCGCGCCAGCACCAGATGGATGATGTTCTCCGCGAGATCGTGCTCACCGGCGGAGATGAAGATCTTGGTGCCGGTGATCTTGTAGCTGCCGTCGGCTTGCTTGACCGCTTTGGTGCGCAACAGCCCGAGATCGGTGCCGCAATGCGGCTCGGTCAGATTCATGGTGCCGGTCCAGGCGCCTTGCACCATCTTCGGCAGATATTTCGCCTTCAGTTCGGGTGCGGCATGGGCGAGCAGCGCTGCAATAGCGCCTTGCGTGAGCCCCGGATACATGGCGAAAGCCATGTTGGCGGAGCAGAGGAACTCGTTGACCGTCTCGGTGAGCGTCGCCGGCAGGTCTTGGCCGCCGAATTCGGCCGGCATCGAAATGCCGATCCAGCCACCGGCCACCAGTTGCTTGAAGGCGTCCTTGAAACCAGTGGGCGTTGAGACGCTGCCGTCGGCGTTGCGCGTGCAGCCCTCGCGGTCGCCGACGCGGTTGAGCGGGGTCAAGACCTCTTCGCTGAATTTGGCTGCCTCGCGCAGCACCGCTTCCACGATATCGGGCGTGGCATCGGCAAAGCCCGGCAGATTGCCGTAACGGTCAAGATGGAAGACGTCGTTCAACAGGAACAGGGCATCGTCCACGGGGGCCCGGTAGCTCGGCATCAATCCCTCCAGGCGTCCGGCCGGTGAGCCGGTGCCGTTAACCTTTCGTTAACTAATGAACGCCTGCGGCCATTTTATGAAGCGGCAAGGTGAGCATCGCGCATTCCGCTTACGAGCCTGTTAAGCCGCCATCCCGGCCGCCGAGCGCCAAACGGCCGCGAATTCCCCCCTCCGCCGCCCGATTCGTTAACTGACTATTTACCGTAACCGGCAAAAGGTTAGCGGGAGATTTGCGGACCGCGCCCTTGTGCACCCAACGTTAACGCGTGGCGGTTCCACCCGCGTGAGGCGTCAACGCCTCCCCCTCGAAGTGGTGCGACCATGATATTTGGCGGCCTGCGCAAACTGATACCGCAAAATTCCGACGTCGAGCAAAACGAGCCGGACACCCCGCCGGCGCAGCCGCACGCCAACGCGCACGACGTCCAGGCCGAGCCCCGCGGTACGGTCAACCAGCGTCTCGACGATCTCACGCGCCGCATCAAGCAATTGTCGGAGGCGAAGCCAGAGCCGGGGCCGGAGCATTATGCGCCGCGCCGCCAATCGGCGCAGGCGGCAGTGCCGAACGTACCGTTGCCGCCGAGCCTGGAACGCGCGCTTTTCGAAATCACCACACGGCAACGCGTGCTCACCAGCGTGCGCGGCGCGCGCGAATCGAGCACCGTTGCTCCTGCACTTACGAATCCTGTAGCTGCTGCTGCCGCTCCCACTGCCACCGCTCCTGCTTCTATTCCAGATGCCCCCGTTGCCACTGCCCCTGCTCCGGCCGTCGCGGCCATGGCGCCCGCCATCGAGCCGGTTGCGCCTGCCGCCGTGGCCTCGCCGCCGGCCGCGCCGGCCCCGGCCGCCGCGCCGCAACCGATGCAAAACCTCGCCGGACTGGAGGAGCAGCTCCGCGCCATCACCGGCAAGATCGAACTCGATGCGGCAACACGACGTCGAGCGCGCCATCACCGCGCTGCGCGAAGAGCTCACCGAGATCGGCCGCTCGCTCAACGAAGCCTTGCCGCGGCATTCTCTCGAAATCATCGAATGGCGGATTCACGACCTCACCAAACGCATCGCCGAGGGCAAGACCGCGGGTGCCGACGCCGACGCACTGACACGTGTCGAGAGCGGGCTCGGCGACGTGCGCGAAGCGCTGCGCGCACTGACGCCGGCGGAGAGCCTGGTCGGCTTCAATGACGCCGTCGCCGACCTTGCCCGCCGGATCGACCTCATCGTCGCGCACAAGGATCCCGTGACTTTTGCCGAGCTTGAGAGCGCCGTCACCACGCTGCGCGAAATGGCGGGTCACATCGCCTCCAACGAAACCGTCGGGCGGCTGTCCGCCGAGGTGCAGGCGCTGGGCGAAAAGATCGAACAATTCGCCAAAGCCACCGCCGACGGCGGCACCTTCGACACCCTCGAAAGCAGCATCACCTCGCTCTCCGACGCGCTGGCCGAGCGTACGCCGAGCGCTACGGCCGTATCGCCGCGGATCGAACCGCTGCTGGAGCAGCTTGTCGACAAGGTCCAGCAGATTCAGGATTCGCGCCACGACAACAACACGACGCTTGCCAATATCGAGCATCGCCTTGATGCCCTGACCGTAGAGTTGACCGCGCCCGCGCAGGACGCAGCCGCGTCGGCGCAACTGCAGCAACTGGTCGGCCAAGTTCAGCAGATCCACGATTCGCGCGACAGCAGCAACGCCACGCTGACCAACATCGAATATCGCGTGACCACGCTCGCCGAGGAATTGGCCCGGCACCCGCAGAATGACGGCGCGCTGGCCGCGCGTTTCGAGGGCCTGGTCGAGCAGCTTTCCGCCAAGATCGATCAGATTCATCTGTCGCGCGACACGAGCAAGACCGCCTTCAGCCAGCTCGAGGACCGCATCGGTCATCTGGTGCAGCGGTTGGATGCGTCCGATTCGCGGCTCGGCAGTCTCGAAACGGTCGAGCGCGCGCTTGCCGATCTGCTGGCTCATGTCGAAGACATCAAAGCGAGCAGCGGTACCCTGCATGCCGACAGGATGCAGGGCGCCTACGACCTCAAGGCCGACATCGCCCGCACGCAGGACGCGATCGACGGCTTGCATGCCACGCTCGGCATGGTGGTCGATCGCCTCGCCGCCATCGAGCAGGGCGTGCCCGGCCAGCCGAGCGCCGAAATCGACGGCAGCCTCGCCGAGCTTCGCCGCGCGATCGACAAGCTCTGCACGCAGCCGTTCGTCGCGGCGCCGGCGGCAGTGACGGCGGCGGCGGCAGTGACGGCACCACCGCTCGACCCCGATCTCCCCCCCGATCAACCGCTCGAGCCGGGTTCCGTTAGCCCGCGCCGCGGCAACGCGGCAACCGCCGTCGAAGCGCCGCGGGTCGAGCCCGGCGAGCGGCCGGCGCCGGCGGGCACTCCCGGCAGCAAGTCCAGCTTCATTGCCGCAGCCCGCCGCGCCGCTCAGGCAGCCGGACAGGACGGCAGCAACGGCAGCGGCGGCGGCCGCGCGGCGCGCGCCCAGAAACCGGCAGCCGCCAAGAGCGAAAGCAAGTCGGTCGTCATCAGGATGTTGAGCCGCTTGAAATCGCTGCTGGTGGCGGCAAGCGTCATCGTCATCGTGCTCGGCGCCGCGCAAATTGTCGGCCAAATGCTCGACCGCAGCGACCCCTCGATCCCCAACCGCAAGACCGCCAGCATCTCCGACTCCGACGGCGACAAGACCGCCAAGGCGGAAGCTCCGATCGCCGAAGAACACGGCCAGCCGCCGCTCTCGCCGGCGACCGAAGCGATCGCCAGCAAACCGGCGCAGGATTTGACCACCAGCGCCAACGAATTGCCGTCGATATTCAGCCCGCCGATGATCGGCGGCACGAACGACGTCACCGGATCGATATCGCACGGGGCATCGAAGCCGGCCGCGTCAGCCAAGCAAACGACGGACGGATTGCCCGAGGCGATCGGCGGGGTACGTCTGCGCAGCGCCGCCGCCGCCGGCGACGCCGCCGCCGCCTACGAAATCGCCTCGCGCTTTGCCGAGGGGCGCGGCGTGCCGGCGAACCCGGAAGAGGCGGCGCAATGGTACGCGCGCGCCGCCGCCAAGGGCCTGGCGATGGCGCAGTTCCGTTACGCCAGCATGCTGGAAAAGGGCCGCGGCGTGAAAAAGGACCTCGCCCACGCCCGCCAGCTCTATCTGGCCGCCGCCAACAAAGGCAACGCCAAGGCGATGCACAATCTTGCCGTGCTCTATGCCGAAGGCTTCGACGGCAAGCCCGACTACGACAACGCCGCCCACTGGTTCCGCAAGGCGGCGGATGCCGGCGTTTCCGACAGCCAGTTCAATCTCGGCGTCCTCTACGCCCGCGGTCTGGGCGTGGAAAAGAGCCTGGCCGAGTCCTACAAATGGTTCGCGCTCGCCGCCGCCCGCGGTGACGGGGATGCCGGCAAGAAGCGCGACAGCATCGCCGCCGAGATGGACGCCAAGACGCTCGCCGCGGCCAAACAGGCGACCGCGTCCTTCGTGGCCAAGCCCGAGCCGGCGGAAGCCACCACGGTTCCCTCACCGCCCGGCGGCTGGGACGCCACCTCCGGCGCGGCGCCGGCGAAAGCCAAGCTGCAGCCGCCGAGCTCGCTATCTACGAGTGCGTTCACCGTGGGAAAACGGTGAACAAACGCGACGGTTTGACCAAAGACGTGCCCGCGCGCATTTTCCTCGGTAAGATCACGCCGAATGATGGCCTGGCGTCGCCGCCGGGTCCGTTAGGCATGGGGCCGACCGCAAGGTAGAAGCCCCAGCAGAGCGGCCCGGTTCAGCTGTGCATTGGCCGCAATAGCCGGACCGCCGCCTTGCAGATTTATCTTCCCATCGCCGACCTGCCCGTGAACGTCTTCCTCGTGCTGGGGATGGGGCTGGCGGTCGGCTTCATCTCCGGCATGTTCGGCATCGGCGGCGGCTTCCTGATGACGCCGCTGTTGATCTTCGTCGGCGTGTCGCCGGCGGTGGCGGTGGCGAGCGTGACCAGCCACATCTCAGCGTCGTCGTTTTCCGGCGCGATCAGCTACTGGCGCCGGCGCACCATCGACGTCCCGCTGGCGATGATGCTGCTCAGCGCCGGCATTGTCGGTACCGCGGTCGGCGTCTGGCTGTTCACCGCGCTGCGCGCCGTCGATCAACTCGACCTGGTGATCGGGCTTTCCTACGTGACGCTGCTGACCACGGTCGGCGGCGCCATGATCTACGAAAGCTTGCGTGCCGTGATGCGCGCACAAAAAGGCGGCCCCGCCACCATTCGCCGGCCGGGCAGCCACATGTGGATCCATAAATTGCCGTTCAAGCTGCGTTTCAAGCGTTCGAAAATCTATGTTTCGGCTATCCCTGTATGGGCGATCGGCTTCATCATCGGCTTCATCGGCGCCGTCATGGGCATCGGCGGCGGCTTTATCTTGGTGCCGATGCTGATCTATTTGCTGCGCGTGCCGACCGCCACCGTGATCGGCACCTCGATGGTGCTGACGCTGGTCACCATGGCCTCGGCGACGGTCATGCACGCGGTCACCAATCACCTGGTCGATGCGGTGCTGGCCTTGATTCTGATGGTCGGCGGCGTGATCGGCGCGCAATTCGGCGTGCGCACCGGACAAAAGATGCAGGGCGAACGGCTGCGCCTGTTGCTCGGCCTTTTGGTCTTCGCGGTCGGCTGCCGCTTTGCCTACGAGTTGGTGATCAAGCCGGACGATCTGTACTCGATCCGCCATATCAAGGCCGGATGATGCGAAAGCTCGGATTCATTCTGATGGTCATTATGGCCGGCGCCGCGGGGCCCGCCGCCGCCGAGCGGCTGGTGGTATCGCTATCGAACCACCGCGTGCCGATCACGTCGAATTTCACCGGCGAGGATTTGGTGCTGTTCGGCGCCATCGAGCCCGACAAGCCCGGCGACGCGCTGCGCTCCGGTTACGACCTGGTCGTGACCGTCACCGGACCGCGGGAAGCCGTGCGCACTCGGCGCAAGGGGCGCGCGTTCGGCATCTGGGTCAACCTCAACTCGCGCGAATTCGTGCGCGTGCCGTCATATCTCGGCATCCTCAGCAACCGTCCGGTCGCCGAAATCACCGACGCGGGAACCTTGCGGAGGCTGCAGCTCGGCCTCAACAATTTCCTGCTGCCGCAACGCATCGGGCCGGACATCGCCGACACCGTGCGCGACGATCCGTTCCGCGTCGCTTTCGTGCAACTGGAAAGCCAGCACGGACTCTACCGTGAATCCCCCACCGCGGTGACCTTTCTGACCCCGACCGTGTTCCGCGCCGCGATTCCCTTGCCGGCCAACTCGCCGATCGGCAACTACGCCATTGACGTCAAACTTTTTGCCGACGGCGCCGTGGCCGCCAGTACCAATTCGGCGCTGGAAGTGACCAAGGCGGGCTTCGAGCAATATGTCGCCGACGCCGCCCGCGATTACGGCCTGCTCTACGGTCTGGCCACCACGATGATGGCGCTGCTTACCGGCTGGCTCGCCAGTGTGATCTTCCGGAGGGATTAGACCTCGCCGACGGCCGCCGGTTGCGGCTCGATGACGGTGGCGACGCCGGGGTGCAGCAGGCGCAAACGCGATCCGAAGCCCAAGGCGTCGAAAGCCTTGCGCAGGTCGTCGCCGCTCTGGCTGAAGTGTTTCCAGCCTTCATAGTGGACGGGAACGATTACCGCGTCGGGGAAAGCCTGCGCGGTCTCGATGGCGTCGTTGGTATCCATCGTGAGATGGAACGGTCCGCGCGACTGCGCGGCCCCCGCGAACAGCACAACGATGCCGGCTTTGAATCGCCGCGCGATCTCGGCGATGCCTTTGTACCAGACAGTGTCGCCGGTGATGTAGATTGGTCGAGTGTCACTGCCGTTCCCCGTCAGCACAAAGCCGATGACGTCGCCGGAGAAACGCTCGATGCCGACAGGCCCATGCCGCGCCGGAGCCGCCGTGATCCGGATCGAATTCCCGTTCGGCTTGGTTAAATCAACGGACTGCCAAGGAACCAGGCCCTCGGCGCCGTGGCCCAGCCGTTCTGCGCCCACGATTGTCGTCAACACGCGTGGCGCAGTTTTGAGAAAATCGCGGCCGGCATTGTCCAGGTTGTCGGCATGCTGATCGTGGCTGAGCAGCACCGCGTCGATCGGGCCGACGCTTTCAAGCGCAAGCGCAGGGCCCGTCGTCTTGGTCAGCGTCACGTAAGGCAGACGATATTCGCCGGGCGCATCGAAGGTCGGATCGGTGAGGAAGCGAAAGCCACCGACTTCAATGAGCGCGGTGGGGCCGCCGATCAAAGTGATGCGTGGCGCATTCATGACAACCTCCTGCGGATTAGTGTAGGCCGCGCGCCGCTGCTGGCCGCGTCACCAGGTAAATGCCGAGCGCCACTGGAACGATCCCGATCAGGTCGGAGAGATCCAGGTGCTCGCCAAGCAGGAGCCAGCCGAACAGCATGCCGAGCGGCGGGATCAGGAAGTGGTAGCTGCTGGCCGCGGTGGCACCCAACACGGCGAGAATGCGGAACCAAAGCAGATAGGAGAGCACCGAGACGGCCAGAACGCTGTAGGCAAAGGCGCCGAGCAGGCTCCAGGTTGGCACGACATCGCCGAAGCTCTCGAAGCCCACCGCGAACGGCAGTATCGCGACGCCGGCGGCGAGACTCTGCACGCCGTTGCCGATCCAGAATCCATCCTTCGGCGCGAACAGCTTGAACAAAATGGTGCCGACGACGAGCGCGAGCAGCGCGATCGCGACAAGTATGATGCCGCTCAACTGGTCGGTGCCGAGGGTGAGCCGGCTCTGCACGATGAAAGCAACACCGCAGAGGCCGAGCACCAGCCCAAGCGCCTTGCGCCAGGTCATGCGTTCGCCAAGCAGCGCCACGGCCAGCACCGCTGTCAGTATCGGATTGGCGCTGATGATCAGCGCCGCAAGGCCCGAGGATACGGTCTTCAATCCGATGAATCCGATGCCGAGAAACGCCGCCTGGTTGGCGATGCCGAGCGCGGCAAAAACGATGACGTCGCGCTTCGACAGCGTCCAGCGCAGGCCACTCACGGCGGCGAGCCCCATCATCAAAACGCCGGCGGCAAGGAACCGCACCGCGAGAAAGAGCAGCGGCGGGCAGTCTGCGATCGCGATCTTGCCGGCGGAAAACGCGGAGGCCCACAGCACGACAAAGGCGCCGACCATGAGCGGTAGCGGGATAGAGGCGGGGGATTTGGCGCGCGCGGGAGATGCGAAGACAGCTTCGGACATGGGAATTTTCCTTTCGCACTGCACATAAACTTGCCCCTGTCCATTTGGAAATTAAATGATAGAATAGTTGTCAGTTAAAACATGAATGGAAGCCCCATGCTGGAAATCGACCTTCTGCGCAGCTTCGTATCGGTCGTGGATGCCGGCGGCTTCACCCGCGCCGGCGAACGGGTCCACCGCACGCAATCGACGGTCAGCCAGCAGATCAAACGGCTGGAGGATGCGGTCGGCCGGCCCTTGCTCGAGCGCAACGGCAAGCAGGCGAAGCTGACCGACGAAGGCGAGCGGCTCATCTCCTACGCGCGGCGTATCCTCGCGCTCGAGCAGGAGGCGCGCGACGTGGTGGCGCGCCCGGTCACCGACGGGGTGGTCCGCTTGGGCTTGCCCGAGGACTTCGCCGCCTACCGGCTGCCGGAGCTGCTCTACGACTTCAAGCGCTCGCGGCCGACGCTGCGGCTCGACGTCCGTTGCGGCCTGAGCGACAGGCTGCAGCGCGCGCTCGATGCCGGCGAACTCGACGTCGCGCTGCTCAAGCGTGAGGCGGGACAGCCTGGCGCCATCGCCACCTGGCCGGAGCGGCTGCAATGGGTGACCAGCCACGCGCACCCGGTCGATCTGCGGCAAGACCCCGTGCCGCTCGCCGTCGCCGAGCAAGGCTGCCTCTACCGCAACCACATCATCCATTCGCTGGAAGCGGCGGGGCGCTCCTGGCACATCGCCTACACCAGCCCCAACCTGCACGGCATCCAGGCGGCGGTGTCGGCCGGTCTCGGCGTCAGCATCCTGTCGGACCTCGCCGTCCTTCCCGAGCATCGGGTCATCGGGCAAGCGGACGGATTCCAGCCGATCCTGAAGACCGAGCTTGTGCTGGCGGCGGCTGACAATCCCAGCCCGGCGACGCGACGCCTCGCCGACATGCTGGTGGAATTCTGCACCAGCGTGAAGAAGCGCAAGCTGGGGAAAGCCTAGTCGCGCAGGCAGCGCTTGGCGGCGAAGGCGTAAAGCCGGTCTTCGCCCAGCATGTGCGCGGTGAATTTAAGCGTGCCGAACAGGTCGGCGAAAGCTGAATCGCGAATATTGAGGCCGCCGGTGAAAGCGCCGAAGGCCGGCATCACCAGACGCGTTGCGTCCGCCGCAAAGCAGCGCCGGCTGACGGCGCGGCCACGTTGCGATACGCGGGCGACCGGGTGCAGATGACCGGCGATTTCACCTTCCGCGCCGGTCGGCTTATGGCGGAAGAGCAGAGCACCGATCGCAACCGAGTCATGGAAGACGCCGCCGATATCCGATGCCGGTTCGGGATCGTGGTTGCCGGTGATCCAGATCCAGTCGCGGCCGCGCTGCAGCGCGCGCAAGGATTCGCGATCTTGCGCGCCGAGGCGCGCCGGCCCGCCGCCATCGTGGAAATTGTCGCCGAGCGCAATCACGATACGCGGGGTGTAGTGCGCGATCAGCTTGGCGAGACGGGCGAGCGTCGCCGCGCTGTCGTAGGGCGGCAGCAACTGGCCGCGGGCGGCGAAGCTGGAGCCCTTTTCCAGGTGCAAGTCGGCGACGGCGAGGAGACCGTGTTGCGGCCAGTAGAGAATGCCGGCGGGGTCGGCGTGAAGAACGACGGTGCCGACAGTGATACAGAAGCGGTTCCGCGCAATCTCTTCACCTCCCCCTGCAAGGGGGAGGTCGGACCGCAAAGCGGTCCGGGTGGGGGTCGAACTCATAATGACCCCTCCCCGGATTGCCTTCGGCAATCCGACCCTCCCCTTTCAGGGGAGGGTGAAAAGAAAAAGCTCACCGCATCGCCTCCTTGATCAACTCATCCGCGGCTTCGGCCAGAAGCGCGTCGGCCGCTTCGCCGTAGACCGTCTCGCGCCCGATCTCCAGCAGCACCGGAACCGCCAGCGGCGAGACATGGTCGAGCGCCTTATGGACGATTCGGCCCTTGATGCGCGAGAGCATTTCGCCGAGCCGCTTGATGTCCAAGAGCCCGCTGGCGGCGTCGGCACGCGCCGCGCGCAGCAGGATATGATCGGCCTGGTGTTTGCGCAAAACGTCGTAAACGAGATCGGTGGACATCGTGAGCTGGCGGCGCGATTTCTCCTCGCCGGGAAAGCGCCGCTCGATCAGCCCGGCGATGATGGCGCACGAGCGGAACGTGCGCTTCATCAGCGCCGATTCCGCAAGCCAGGCTTCGAGATCGTCGCCGAGCATGTCCTCGTCGAACAGGGCGGCGAGCGATAAATCGCCGCGCGCGATGTGCAGCGCCAGGTCGCCGACGCCCCAAACGGCGAGCGCATATTCGTTGGCGACAAAGCCGAGCGGTTTCTGCCGCGCGCGCTCCAGCCGCCGCGTCAGCAACATGCCCAGCGTCTGATGGGCGAGGCGTCCCTCGAACGGATAACAGACCAGATAATATTTGGCCGCGCGCGGAAAGGTCTCGACCAGGAGGTCGCCGGCTTTAGGCAACAGCGAACGCCATTGTTGAATTTCCAGCCATTCGCGCACCTGATCCGGCAGCGCGCGCCATTGGTTCTTGTCGGCCAGCAGCGCGCGCACGCGGGCGGCGAGATAAGTCGACAGCGGGAACTTGCCGCCTTCATAGGCCGGCACTTTCGGATCGGTGGCGGTCGAGCGCGAGACATAGACCTCGTCCTCGACCAGCGCTTCGTATTTGAGGATTTCGCCGGCAAAGACGAAAGTGTCGCCTTGCGTCAGCGTCTCGATGAAATATTCCTCGACTTCGCCGAGCAATTTTCCGCCGCGCGGAATAAAGGCGCTACGCCCGCGCGCGCGCACCAGCCGCACCTTCAGCATGTCGGCCTCGACGATGGTGCCGACATTCATGCGGTAGCGCTGCGCCACGCGCGGGTGCGTGATGCGCCAGCGGCCGTCTTTACCGAGCCGGATCTTGGCGAAGCGCTCATAGGCTTTCAGCGCGTAGCCGCCGGTGGCGACGAAATCGAGCGCGGCGTCAAAGTCGGTGCGCGCAAGCTGCGCATAGGGCGCGGCGGCGCGCACTTCGTCGTAAAGCTCGTCGGCCAGAAACGGCGCGCCGACGGCGCGGCCGAGGATGTGCTGCGCCAGCACGTCGAGCGCGCCGCTGCGCAGCGGCGGGGTGTCCTGCGCATTCTCGGCCACCGCGTCGATGGCCGTGCGGCATTCCAGCACTTCGAAGCGATTGGCCGGCACCAGCACCGCTTGCGAGGGCTCATCCAACCGATGATTCGAACGGCCGATGCGTTGCAGAATCCGCGAAGCGCCCTTGGGCGCGCCGACATTGACGACCAGATCGACGTCGCCCCAGTCGACGCCGAGGTCGAGCGAGGACGTGCACACCACCGCGCGCAACTTGCCGGCGACCATGGCGTCCTCGACCTTGCGCCGCTGCGCCACGTCGAGCGAACCGTGATGCAGTGCGATGGCGAGATTGTCGTCGTTGATGCCCCACAATTCCTGGAACAAAAATTCAGCCTGGCTGCGGGTGTTCACGAAAACGAGCGTGGTCTTGTGCGTCTTGATGAGTTGATAGATTTCGCCGAGCGCGTGACGCGCCGAATGGCCGGCCCAGGGCAGATGCTCGGCGGTATCGAGCATGGTGACCTGCGGCTGGGCGCCTGCTTGCGCGACCAGCAGATCGGCGCGCGTTTGTCCTTGCGCCGGCTGCGGCACCAGAAAGCGGCAGAGATCGTCGGGCTCGGCCACGGTGGCGGACAGGCCGACAGTGGTGAGCTGCGGCGCCAGCGCGAACAGGCGCGCCAGACCGAGCGACAACAGGTCGCCGCGCTTTGAGGTGGTGAGCGAATGCAATTCGTCCAGCACCACGCGCCTGAGCGTGCCGAACAGAAAAGGCGCGTCGGCCGACGCCAGCAGCAGCGCCAATTGCTCCGGCGTGGTGAGCAGGATGTCGGGCGGGTAGCGGCGCTGCCTTTGCCTTTTTGAAGCGGGCGTGTCGCCGGTGCGTGTTTCCAGCCGCACCGGCAGCCCCATCTCCTTGACCGGGATTTCCAAATTGCGCGCGATGTCGACGGCCAAGGCCTTCAGCGGCGAGATATAGAGTGTGTGCAAGCCCTGCGATTGCCGGACAAATCTTTTTTCACCTCCCCCGCTTGCGGGGGAGATCGCCCGCCGTAGCCCGAAGGGCGAAGGCGTGGCGGGAGGGGGAATGCCGCCGGCGCCGACGTCGGCCCCCTCCCTAACCCTCCCCCGCAAGCGGGGGAGGGAATGTGCAGTGCGCGGGGAGAGGTGATCCCCGTACAGCTCCACCAGTGTCGGCAGGAAGCCGGCGAGCGTCTTGCCGCCGCCGGTCGGGGCGATCAAGAGCACCGAGCGCCCTTCCCTCGCCTTCGCCAGCAGATCGAGCTGATGCGCGCGCGGCGTCCAGCCGCGGCTGGCGAACCAGCGGCTAAACACTTCCGGCAGCAGCGGCGCCGGCCTGGCGAGTTCGAGCGCAGTTGCGGGTTCCATGATTCGATTCTAAGGCATATCTGAAGCTTGCGCCCGCCTATTGGGCCGGCAGGATGGAGACACCGATGGCCAATGAGACCGTGACCAAAGTCTTCGGCGGCTCACCGCTGGCGGTGCTGTTCCGCCTCATTCTGGTGTCGGTGCTGGTCGGCGTCATCCTGTCGGCGCTCGGGCTCGACCCGTGGAATATCATCGCCAGCGTCGAGCGCCTGATCCGCAGCATCTGGAACATGGGCTGGGACGCGGTGGTTTGGTTGTGGCGCTATTTCCTGCTCGGCGCCGTGATCGTGATCCCGATCTGGCTTTTGATGCGCGTGTTCAACGCGCCCAGAGGGAAATGATGTCTCGTGTCCCGGGCGTGGCGCAACGTGAAACGGTGCGCTGCAGACCCGGGACCTATATTTTTATCTGGACCGCGGATCAGCGTCGCAACACTGCGCTTCGCTTCGTGCTGCGCCGCATCCGGGGGACGACTCGGGATCAGCCGGCGATGACCGTTAGCCCGGCCAGCTTTCCGCCGTGATGTCGGCGGCGTCGGCGCCGACCATCGAGGCGAGCGAATTGCGGTGGCCGCGCTTGAGCGCGGCGACAAGATCGGACTTGATCTCGCTCACCACGCCGATGCCCCGATAGACCAGCCCGGTGTAAAGCTGCAGCAAGGTGGCGCCGGCCTTGATCTTGGCGATCGCCGTCGGACCTGAATCGATGCCGCCGGCGCCGATCAGCGGGAAAGCGTTTTCGGCGCGCACGAAGGTTTCCGCCAGCATGCGGGTCGCCAGCTTGAACATCGGCCGCCCCGACAACCCGCCCGCCTCTTTCGCCTTGTCGCGCTCGCGCAGCGCGCTTGGCCGCGTGATCGTGGTGTTGCCGACGATCATGCCGTCGAGCCGGTGCTTGCGCGCGATGCCGACCACATCGTCGAGATCGCCAAGTGTCAGATCGGGCGCGATCTTGAGCAGCAGCGGCATCGGACCGGCGCGGGCGCGCGCCTTTTCGCGCGCGTCGGTGACGCGCGCCAACAAATCGTCCAGCGCCGCGGCCTGTTGCAGGTCACGCAGGCCGGGCGTGTTGGGAGAGGAGACGTTGACGGTGAAATAGCTGGCGACCACTGCGAATGTTTCGATCAGCCGCACATAGTCTTCGCCGCGGTCCGCCGAATCGCGGTTGGCGCCGATATTGACGCCGACGATGCCGCCCTGGTGGCGGCGCGCCGTGAGCCGCGCCAGCACCGCCAGTTCACCCTCGTTGTTGAAGCCGAGCCGGTTGATCACGCCCTGGTCCGTTTCCAGCCGGAACAGGCGCGGCCGCGGATTGCCGGCCTGCGGACGCGGGGTTACGGTGCCGACCTCGACAAAGCCGAAGCCCAGCCGCAGCAGCGTGTCCGGCACTTGGCCGTTCTTGTCGAAGCCGGCGGCGAGCCCCACCGGATTGGGGAAATTCAGCCCAAATGCGCGCACGCCGAGCTCGCGCGGGTCCGGCGCCGGCCGCGCCCGCGGCATGAAGCGCAACGCCTTGATCGCCAAAGAATGCGCATCCTCCGGGTCGAGGGCGCGCATCAGCGGGCGGGACAGGCGGTCGATCAGACCGAAGACCACGAGTTGCTCCGGGTTTGGCCGGTTTTGACCCTATCGGCGGGCTTTGGGTCTATTCAAGGGCGCGGACCCCACAAGAAGCCCTTGCGCGGCGGGCACGACTCAAGGCTATAATTCCTATAGTTTGGACACTTCCTAACAGGCGGAGATTCGCGCGTGGCGACGATGCTCACCCATAACCAGATTTGGACCGCACTCGACCGGCTGGCCGCCCGCGCCAAGCTGACGCCCTCGGGGCTCGCCAAGAAGGCCGGGCTCGATCCGACCACCTTCAATAAGTCCAAGCGCATCACGCCGGAAGGGCGCCCGCGCTGGCCTTCGACCGAGTTGGTCGCCAAATCGCTCGCTGCCACCAATACCAAAATCGACGCCTTCGTCGGTTTGATTACCGACGCCGGCAAGCCCTCGATCAGCAACGTGCCGCTGATCGGCTTTGCCGAAGCCGGCGCCGGCGGTTATTTCGACGATGGCGGCTTTCCGGTCGGCAAGGGCTGGGAGGAGATCGCCTTCCCATCCGTCAACGACGAGCACGCCTACGCGCTGGAAATCTCCGGCGACTCGATGCGGCCGGCCTATCGCAAAGGCGACGTGATCGTGGTCTCGCCCGCCGCCTCGGTGCGCAAGGGCGACCGCGTGGTGGTGAAGACCAAAGACGGCGAGGTGATGGTGAAAGAGCTCAAGCGCAAGAACAGCAAGAGCGTCGAGCTCAAATCGCTCAACGCCGAGCACCGCGACCGCACGCTGCCGATGTCGGACGTCGATTGGATCGCGCGCATCGTCTGGGCGAGCCAGTAACACCGCCGCACCGTTTCGAGGGTCGATCCGTTCAAATTGAAACGGTTTCGTAGCCAACATTTTACGCTGCGGATCATATTTTCCTAAATCGGCTCCTGCATTTCGCGGTCTTGGATTAGCGTCGGACTGCGACCGGCGCTCCGGCGTGGCCGCTTTTCATTCATTCGCGCCAACGCAGGAATCAATCATGAGCCAACACAACATCATTCATCCGGGCAGCTGCGGCTGCTGCAGCGAGCTACTGCGAACGCGGTTCGACCGGCGCCGCTTCCTGCACCTGACGGCCGGCGTCGGATTGCTTGCGGCGTTTCCTTCGCTCGCCTTTGGCGCCTATGGAAATTACGACGCCATGCTGCTGACCTGCATCGATCCGCGCTTTCCCGAGCCGACTATCAAATACATGGAAGGGCGCAACATGGTCGGCAAATACAGCCAGTTTTCGTTCGCCGGCGCCGCCATCGGTGTCGTGGCGCCCGCGTTCAAGACCTGGGAACCGGCATTCTGGGACAATCTTGCAGCGTCGATCCAGTTGCACAGCATTCCGAAGGTGATCGCGATGAACCATCGCGACTGCGGCGCGGCGAAAATCGCATACGGCGAGGAAGCCGTTGCCAATGCAAAGGCGGAAACGGAAACCCACAAGGCCTCGTTGATGAATTTCCGCCAACAGGTCGGCGAACGGCACCCCAAGCTCGCGGTCGAGACCGGCCTGATGGCGCTCGACGGCAAGGTGGAAATGTTTAGTTGAGCCAGTCCCTCATCCTGAGGAGGCGGCGAAGCCGCCGTCTCGAAGCATGAGGCGCGCCGAACTACACTCCGTTCGTTCCCGCGCAAGCGGGAACCCAGAGCCGCGCACACCGACTTTAAAGCAAAGCCTGGGTCCCCGCTTCCGCGGGGACGAACGGTTGAATTTTAAGCCGAGCGCGCCAGCGCGCCGTCGATCATGTCGACGGTGTTCTGTAGCCCATAGACCGCGACGAACGAGCCGAAGCGCGGGCCTTTCTCTTGGCCCAGCAGCACCTGGTAGAGCATGTTGAACCAGTCGAGCGAGACGCCCGGTTTGCCGTCCTTGGCCTTCTTTTTCTGATCGAGGAACGGTTCGCGGCGGCCGACTTCATAGACCACATTCTGGATCTGCTCGGGCGACGCCTCGCCTTCCAATTGCGCCAGCGCGTCGCGCAAATCGATGAGGGCTGCGCGCTCTGAGTCGGTCGGATGGCGGAATTTCTTTTCCGGCTGCACGAAGTCGCGGAAATAGTGGATGGCGTACTCGACTTGAGCCTTGAGTTCGGGATGCGTCTGCGGCGTCACGCCCGGCCGGTAGCGGCCGATGAAGCCCCACAGTGTCTCGGCATTCTCCGCGTTCGACGACGACACCAGCGTCAGCAGCATGGTGAAGGTCACCGGCATTTCCAGCTTCGGCGGATGGCCGGCATGGATGTGCCAGACTGGATTGGCGAGCCGCTGCCGCGCGTCCTGGCGTTGATAGGCATCGAGGAACTGCTGGTATTCGTCGACGGTGCGCGGGATCACGTCGAAGTAAAGGCGTTTGGCCGCCTTCGGCTCGCGATACATGAACAGCGAGAGGCTTTGCGGCGAGGCGTAGCGCAGCCATTCGTCGATGGTGAGACCGTTGCCCTTCGACTTGGAAATCTTCTGCCCGTTCTCGTCGAGGAACAGTTCGTAGTTGAAACCTTCCGGCGGCGTGGCGCCGAGCGCCCGGCAGATTTCGCCTGAGAGCTTGACCGAATCGATGAGGTCCTTGCCGGCCATCTCGTAATCGACGCCCAGCGCCAGCCAGCGCATGGCCCAGTCCGGCTTCCATTGCAGCTTGCAGCGCCCGCCGGTGACCGGCGTTGCGACCGGCTGTTTCGTCTCCGGGTCTTCGTAGGTGATGGTGCCGGCCTTCGCGTCATGGGCAACGACCGGCACCTGCAACACGATGCCGGTCTTCGGATCGATCGGCAAAAACGGCGAATAGGTTGCGGCGCGCTCCTCGCGCAATGACGGCAACATGATGGCCATCACCCTGTCGAACCGCTCCAGCATTTTGAGCAAGGCGGCATCGAAACGCCCCGAGGTGTAGCAATCGGTCGACGACAGGAATTCGTAGTCGAAGCCAAAATGATCGAGGAAGGCGCGCAGCCGCGCGTTGTTGTGCGCGCCGAAACTCGCATGCGTGCCGAACGGATCGGGCACCTGGGTCAGCGGCTTACCGAGATGCTTTTCCAGCATGTCCTTGTTCGGCACGTTGTCCGGCACCTTGCGCAGGCCATCCATGTCGTCGGAGAAGGCGATCAGCCGCGTCTTCACCTTGTCGTCGGTGAGCACGCGGAAGGCGTGGCGCACCATGGTGGTGCGCGCCACTTCGCCGAAAGTGCCGATATGCGGCAGGCCGGAGGGCCCGTAGCCGGTCTCGAAGATCACCTCGTCCTTGGGATGCGTCTTCAGCCGCTGCACGATCTTGCGCGCCTCCTCGAACGGCCAGGCGTTCGATTGTTCGGCCAGATCGCGCAACGAGGCGGCGGTTTCGCTAACGGACATCATGATCTCCGGCGCGGACACTAGGAATCCAAAGCCCGCGCGTCAAACTTTCTTCCCTCTCCCCGTTTACGGGGAGAGGTGAAGCTAGAAAGGACTGATCGGAAAATAGCGCAGCCACAAATCGGTGAAGCGGCCTTTTTCCCACAATTGAAACAGCGCCCAGTTGAAAGCCTGTCGCAACAGAACATTGCCCTTCTTGACCGCGATGCCGACACCCTCGCCGAAATAACGGCTTTCCAGATAGGGCCCGCCGCGGAAAACGCAGCAACCGGCCGAGTTGGTGCCGTTGAGCCAGAAGGCGAGCGAAATGCCGTCGCCGAACAGCAGATCGACCTCGCCGCGGCGTAGCGCCGCGCGCGCGGCATCGGCGTTCGGATAAGGATGCAATTCGGCTTCGGTGAACAGCGCCTTGAGATAGGCCTCATGCGCGGTGCCGGCGACCACGCCGATCTTCTTGCCCTCCAGCGCCTGCGGCCGCACGTCCTCGATGTCGACGTCCTTGCGCGACACGAAGCGTGCCGGCGTACGGTAATAGGGATCGCTGAAATCGACCCGCGTGCGCATCTCCGGCGTCTCGGCGATCGAGGCGATGATGGCGTCGCCCTGGTTCTTGTTGAGCGCGTCGATCAGCGTATCGAAGCGGCGCATCTGCACCGTGCAGGCGACCTTGATCTCCTCGCAGATCATGCGCGCCAGATCGACGTTGAAGCCGGCCGGCGCGCCGTCCGGCCCGGCGAAGTCGAACGGCGGGTAGTCGGTCTCGGTGAGGAAGCGGATGACGCTAATGCGCGTCAGGTCCGGCCGCTCCGGCCGCCGCCGCGGATCCCAGAAGCCCGGCACCGCCGAGGGGCTGGCCAGTCGCGGGTTCGCCGGTTGTGTGACCGGCGCGGAAGGCGGTGTTGGCGGCGGCGCCACCACCGGCGGCGGCGGCGGCGCTGGCTGGCGCGCCGGCTGTGCCGTAGCCGCCGAAACTGCGACGGCCATGAGCACCACGCCGAGCGTGGTCTTGGCGCCGCCCCGCGCGCACAGGCCCCAAGAAAGATGCATTCGCCGGCCTCGAAACCCTGGGAGGAATCGCGGCGACCATAGCATCGCTATTGCGGCGGGCCAGCGACTTTCGCGAAGCGCCTGGGCTCAGGCCTAAGCGCCGGTCAGATGTTTTTCGATCTCGTGGACCGGCAGCTTGACGAAATCCTTGTCGACCTCGGCGCGCACCGCGGCGCGCAAGGTCTGGCTATAGGCTGGACGGATGACGCCAAGTGCGCGCGGCGGCGCCACCACGATCAGCGATTTGGTCCTGCCGCCCGCAAGCGCGGCATCGAGATGCTCGACGAGCTTCAGAAGAAAGGCCTCTTCCGCCTGCGTATGCCAGTCGGTCTGCTCCACCGCGCTGCGGCCATGGCCGACCGAACTGTGCGAGCGGCCGGGCGCGCCGGTACCCAGCTCATGGGTCGGCGGATTCTTTTGCTCGAAAACTTCCACGGTCTTCAAATTGGGAAACTTGATGTCGCCGGCATTCTCCAGCACCAGCGCCTTGGCGCCGTCGCACACCACCACCCATTCGCCGTGGCGGATCAATAATTCGGACATGAAGGACCTCCTATAGACAACAAGACTAGCGGCGCGGCGAGGCTTGCGTCTTGCTCTGGATCAAACGCAGCGGGCAGCGATCGGTTGCCCGCTTTGCCGGTCAATTCGTCCCGTCGAGCAGCCGGCGCGCGATGACCTGCGCCTGGATCTCGGCGGCGCCTTCGAAAATGTTGAGAATGCGGGCGTCGCACAGAATACGCGAGGCCGGGAACTCGAGCGCGAAACCATTGCCGCCGTGGATCTGCACGGCATTGTCGGCGGCGGCCCAGGCGACGCGCGCGGCGAGCAATTTGGCCATGCCGGCCTCGAGATCGCAGCGGCGGCCGGAGTCCTTCTCGCGCGCGGCGTAATATGTGAGCTGGCGGGCGATCATGATCTCGGCGGCCATCATGGCGATCTTGTCGGCGACGCGCGGGAATTCGATGATCGGCCGCCCGAACTGGTTGCGGTTCTGCCCGTATTCGACAGCCTGCTCCATCGCCGCCTGCGCCACGCCGATGGCGCGCGCCGCGGTCTGGATGCGCGCCGACTCGAAGGTCTGCATGAGCTGCTTGAAGCCCTGCCCTTCGACGCCGCCGAGCAGATTCTCGGCTTTGACTTCGAAGCCGTCGAAGGCGATCTCGTATTCCTTCATGCCGCGATAGCCGAGCACTTCGATCTCGGTGCCGGTCATGCCTTGCGCCGGAAACGGATGGGCGTCGTCGCCGCGCGGCTTTTCCGCGAGCAGCATCGAAAGCCCGCGGTGCCCCGGCTCCTTCGGATTGGTGCGTACAAGAAGCGTCATCAGATCGGCACGCACCGGGTGGGTGATCCAGGTCTTGTTGCCGTAAACTTTGTAGACGTCGCCCTCGCGCACCGCGCGGGTCTTCAATGAAGCGAGATCGGAACCGGTGTTTGGCTCGGTGAACACCGCGGTCGGCAACACTTCGCCGGAGGCGAGCTTGGGCAGCCATTTCTGCTTCTGCTCCTCGGTGCCACCGCCGAGGATCAGTTCGGCGGCGATCTCCGAACGGGTGCCGAGCGAGCCGACGCCGATATAGCCGCGCGACAGCTCCTCGGAGACTACGCACATCGACTCTTTGCCGAGCCCCATGCCGCCGAAACCTTCCGGGATGGTAAGGCCGAACACGCCGAGCTCCGACATCTGGCCGATGACTTCGAGCGGGATATAGCTGTTGGTGCGATGCCAGCCTTGCGCGTTGCCGATCACTTCGCTGTCGGCGAACTTGCGCATTTCCTCGCGGATCGATTCCAGCGTGTCGTCGAGACCGCAGGCACCGATGGTTGCATGATGGCTCTCGCGCATGAGCGCGACCAGGCGCGCGCGGCGCTGCGCGGTGTTGCCTGTGGCGATAAGCTCGTCGACCGCCGGCGTGATGCGCGCGGCGACCTGCGCCGCGCCGATCCCGAGATCGGCCGGCCGCACCACTTCCCCCTGGCTCATGGGAATGCCGCCGACGATCTGGGCGAGAAATTCGCCGAGGCCGATGCGCACCAGATGCTCTTCAATTTCGCCGAGCGCGTTGTCGCGCGCCATCCGCTCGGTATAGGCGGCAAGCTGGCGCGCGGCCTCGACGTAAGTGGCCAGCCAGGCGAGCCCGTGCGTGGCGCGCTGTTCTTGATCGATAAGCTTTGCCGTGACCTCGCCGTCAACGACCACACGCTCGCGCACCTTGGCCACGGCATCGGCCAACAGCGCGTCGAGCGCGGCGCTCACCTCGCGGGCAAGCTCGGCCAATTGGGGTTCGGAGGCTGCGCGGGAAGCGGCGATCGACATTAAAAGCCCCTGCTACAGGCGAAGGATTCCGGCTGAACAACGACACTACGCGTGCACTGCACAAAAGCAAAGTGGCGCGAAATCGGCTGAATTTCTCACTGCTTAGGCGACTTGGCGGTTCCAAATTGCAACAAAATTAACCAATTCACGGTTTCATCCCGTCAATACCTCTCGGTGTAACTCCCTCCGATTAGGCCGATCGGTTCCATGCGCCGCAGCGAAATGCCGACTTCATTGGAAAAACTGACCAAGCCGATCGGCCAGATCAGCCGCCTGCTCACCTCGGGTTCGGTGCGCACCCGCATCGTCGTGCTGGCGCTCATCCCGGTCGTCGGCTTCATCGCCAACGTGTTCTCTTACGTGTCCGGCGAGAATGGCGTCGGCACCGCCTTCGAGACCGTCTCGCATTCGCGCAAGCTCGCCGACGCCAGCCGCAATTTCAAGATCGCCATCGGGGCGATGCGTATTGCCGTCAAGGACTTTACCGACCGCCCGCATACTTTGATCGACACCTTCGGCCAATCCCAGCAGCTTGCCAACAGCAGCCTGGATATTATCGAAGCCACCGGCGGCGACGTGCGCGCCGACGACATCAAGGCGCTGCGTGGCAAGCTCGGCGTCCTTAAATCAAATTTCGACCAGATGGTGGCGCAGCAGCGCATGCTCGGCTATTCCGAATCCGAAGGCTTGCGCAAGAAACTGGGCGACGCCGGCAACAAGATCGAGCACGCGCTCAACGAGAATATGACCTGGCTCGCCGAAGCCGATTCGACAAAGCTGATGATGGCGCTCTTGAAAATGCAGCACCATGAGGTGGAATACCGGCTCAGCCCGCTCAACCTGACGCAACAGCAATTCCTTGCGGACTACAAACAATTTACCGACATCTTCGCCAACATCGACGGCACGCCGGAGATGAAGCAGTCGCTTGAGCTGGAGGTGAAGGATTACGCCGACAGCTTCGCGCGCTGGATCGTGGTTACCGATCGCATTCACCCGCTGCGCGCGCTCATCGACATCGACAGCCAAGGCATGTTGCCGCTGGCCGACGCCATCATCAAATCGGCAAACGTGACCGCGGCGCAGGCATCGACCGCGCTCGCCAACTCGCAAGCCAACACCCGCGGTGGCATCATCATCGTCGGCATCGCCATGGTCGCGCTCGGCCTCGGCTTTTCCTGGCTGATCGGCCGCAGCATCACCCGCCCGCTCAACGGTCTCGCCGCGGTGATGAAGCGGCTGGCCGCCGGCGACACCTCAGCGCGCATCCCCGCTACGCACGCGCACGATGAAATCGGTGAAATGGCGCGCACCGTGATCGTGTTCCGTGACAGCATGATCGAGCGCGAAAAGCTCGCCGCCACCCAGGCGCAAGCGAACCAGGCGCAGGTCATGCGCGGCGATACGATTGCGCTCACGATCACGCAATTTAAAAACTCCGTTGAAACCGCCCTCGGCAAGCTGCGCGCGGCCGCCTTGAAGCTCGAGATGAGTTCCAGCGATCTCAACAAGGCCGCCGATACGGTGTCGTCGGAAGCCGGCACCGCCGAACAGCGCGTCACCGCCGCCTCGGAAAACGTCACCACCGCCGCCGGCTCGGTGGAGGAACTGGCGGCCTCGATCGGCGAGATCGCCGCGCAGGCCGCCAAGTCGACCGACGTCGCAGGCCGCGCCGTGTCGGAAGCCCAGCGCACCGTCATCACCATGTCGCAGCTCGGCCAGGCCGCCACCCGCATCGGCGAAGTTGTCGGCCTGATCCAGGCGATCGCCGGGCAGACCAATCTGCTGGCGCTCAACGCCACGATCGAAGCGGCCCGCGCCGGCGAATCCGGCAAGGGCTTTGCGGTGGTCGCCTCGGAGGTCAAATCGCTGGCCGCACAGACCGCCAAGGCAACCGAAGAGATCGCGCAGCACATCGGCTCGATCCAAACGGCCGCCGCCAACTCCGCGCAGGCGATCGAGCAGGTCAACACCATCATCCGCGACATGTCGGCGATCGCCACCATGGTGGCGGCCACCGTCGATCAGCAAAACTCCGCGGTTGCCTCGATCGCGGAAGGCGTGAGCCGCGCTTCCGGCGAGGCGCGCAACGGCGCCGAGGCGATGAGCCGGGTCGCCGACGTCACCGCCGACGCCCGCTCCACCGCCGCCGACGTCAAGGACCTCGCCGACGCCGTCTCCGTCGAGGCCGAGGGCCTGGAAGCCGAAGTGCGGCAGTTCCTCACCAACGTGCAGGCTGCCTAATTCCTTCTCCCCACTTGCGGGGGGAGGCGCAGTAGCCCTTGCAAAGCACGCAATAACGGATGATCTGAAGGCAACGCCTTTGGAGCCAGACATTGCGCTTTGTCAGTTTGACGCTACGGATCGTGGTCGAAGCGGTCCGGGGTTTTCTCGCCGACGATGGCTGGGCCATCGCCAGCCACATTGCGCTGTCGACGCTGATGGCGATGTTCCCGTTTCTGATCCTGGTGACGGCGCTCGCGGGCTTCTTCTTCGGCTCCAAGGAACTGGCCGACGAGGCCGCCAAGCTGCTGCTTGAGGCCTGGCCGCAGGAAGTGGCCGGGCCGATCGCGCGCGATATCACCGGCGTGCTTACCGGCACACGCGGCGACGTCCTCACCTTCGGCGTGCTGTTTGCCGTGTACTTTGCCTCGAGCGGCGTCGAGAGCCTGCGCATCGGCCTCAACCGCGCCTACGATATGCCGGAGCCGCGCCCGTGGTGGCTGTTACGGCTGGAATCGATCCTCTATGTGCTGGTCGGCGCGGCGGCGATCCTCGCCTTCGCCTTTCTGGTCGTGCTGGCGCCGTTGATCTGGGCGAAGCTCGTGCAATACGTCCCCGCGGTGCAGCCGTTCAACAATCTGGTCACGGTCTTGCGCTACGTCATCGCGGCGCTCGTTCTGATCGTCGCCTTGATGATCCTGCACCGCTGGCTGCCGGCCGGCCGGCGTTCGTTCCAGCAAATCGCGCCGGGAATTGTTGCAACCTTATTGCTGTGGCTGGTGAGCGGCGCGGTGTTCGGGCGTTATCTCGCCCAATTCGCCTCCGCCTATACGACGATGTATGCGAGCCTCGCTTCGGCTATGATCGCGCTGGTTTTTCTTTATGTCTGCGCGTCGGTCTTTATCTTCGGCGGCGAGTTGAATTCGGCGATCGTACAAGTACGCGAAAGAAAATCGGAAGGAAAAGCCGCCGACTAACTTCCCGCCGCCTCCTGCGCATCTTCAAGCGTCTTCAGACCCTTGCTCGGCGCGTTCACCAGCACCGACATATTGCCGGGCGGATGCTGGTTCTTCCACATCTTCATATGCGCCAGCGGGATCTTGTCCCACTCGAACACCTCGCTCATGCACGGGTCGATGCGCCGCTCGAGCACGAAGCGGTTGGCAGCCGAGGCCTGCTTCAAGTGGGCAAAATGCGAGCCCTGGATGCGCTTCTGCCGCATCCAGACGTAACGCGCGTCGAAGGTGATGTTGAAGCCCGTGGTGCCGGCGCAGAACACCACCATGCCGCCGCGCTTCACCACCATCGAGGAGACCGGGAAGGTCTGCTCGCCGGGATGCTCAAACACGATGTCGACGTCGCGCTTGCCGGTGATGTCCCAGATCGCCTTGCCGAAGCGGCGCGCTTCCTTCGCCCAATCGTTGAACTCGGCCGAGTTAACCTGCGGCAACTGGCCCCAGCATTTGAATTCCTTGCGGTTGATCACGCCCTTGGCGCCGAGATTGAACACGTATTCGGCTTTCGAGTCGTCGGAGATGACGCCGATCGCGTTGGCGCCGGAGGCCGCCACCAGCTGCACGCCGAAGACGCCGAGACCGCCGGAGGCGCCCCAGACCAGCACGTTGTCGCCGGGTTTGAGCGTGTGCGGGGGATGACCGAACAGCATGCGATAGGCGGTGGCGAGCGTCAGCGTGTAGCAGGCCGCCTCCTCCCAGGTCAGATGCATCGGTTTGACCATCAGTTGCCGCGATTGCACGCGGCAGAATTGCGCAAACGAACCGTCCGGCGTCTCGTAACCCCAGATGCGCTGCGAGGGCGACAGCAATGGATCGCCGCCATTGCAGTCCTCGTCGTCGCCGTCGTCCTGATTGCAATGGACGATGACTTCGTCGCCGACCTTCCAGCGCTTCACTTTGTTGCCGACCGCCCAGACGATGCCGGACGCGTCGGAACCCGCGATATGATAAGGCTGCTTGTGCACGTTGAACGGGCGTGATGGGCTGGCCGAGGCCGGCCCAAATGCCGTTGTAATTGACCCCGCCGGCCATCACCAGCAGCAGCACCTCGTCCTCGCCGATCGGCCAGGTCGGCACCACTTCGAGCTGGAACGACTTATCGGGCGGGCCGTGGCGTTCCTGGCGGATCACCCAGGCGTGCATCTTGTCCGGCACGTGGCCGAGCGGCGGAATTTCGCCGATGTCATAAAGGTTTTTAAGCGGGGCGACGCTCCGCGCCGTGGCGACAGCCGGCATCGATATTTCTCCTTGTCTTCATAATAGTTTGGCGCAAATTATGTTGCATTGCAATAATACGTTGTACAGACGCAAAATCATTGTCACAGGAAGAGGTTAGCTGTACCGCGAGCAAACCGAGCGTGAGCCGGCGAGTATCGGCACGCGATCATTGCATCGCGTTTGGACTGCTGGACGGCTTTTTGATCCGAAACAAAGCAAAGCGCGGCGCGGCCAACACGAGGTCAAGCCGCTCCGGCATCGGGTTCTGGATCGAGCGTCCGAGCAAATACAGATAGTCGAAGTCGCGCTGCCAGGTGTGAATAAAGACCGGCGTTCCCGGCGGCGCGCCGCGCTCGGCGATGTGTTTGAGCAGCTTCGCCGGCACCAAATTCCCGTAGGGAACGTCGAGCCGGCGCCAGGGCGCCCGTGGCTCGACCGGCTGCTTGCCGGGATCGGTGAACAGGCTGGGCACGAAAGCATCGGCATAGTGCACGGCAAGCGTCGGCACATTGTAAATCGGATAGTCGCGCAGATTTGCGGGCGGGTCGTCGCCGTTGCCGCTGTCGCCGACCAGCACGATCGCCCCCTTCGGCAGCAGCTCGAACGATTTATAGGCCGCCGCATAGTCGGCCCGGTACGACAGCCACACGCTGATCACGACACCGACATTGACGATGGTGACCGCCACGGCGACCGCCAGTCCGACGCGCGCCCAATTCTGATTGGGAAACGAGACCGATATGAACGCCGGCAGGATGAGCGCGGCGGCGATAACCACCCGTATATCGACAAAGGCCGTATCGAACAGCTCGAAAGGCATCGCCAGATAAAGCGCGCAGAATCCCGCCAGCAGCCAGGCGCCGGACTGCTCGAACCGCAGTCCGCTGCGGCGTGCGAGGAAAGCGGTCAGCCAGAACAATGCGACAAAGCCGGCGCCCGATACCGGGAGGCTGTAGCCGCTAAAAATGTGCAGCGGCCAGATGTATTTTTGGCTGAAGACCCAGAACGTGCCTTTGCCCCCGACACCGCCGCCGTTGCCGATCATTGTCGCAAAAATCACAAGCGAAGGAATGCCAAGCATCGCCAGCCGGCCAAGCGTTTCAAGCAGCGCAGCGCGACGCGACCAGGCGCGCCAGAGTTCATGTATGCCGACGGCAAAACCGTAGATGCCCAAAGCAAACAAATGCGCCATGAAGAGCAGCGCGACGATCACCGTGTGCGCCGCCAAACGCACGGGCCAAGCGCGATCCTGCAGAAGAACCGCGCAAGCAAATCCCCACAGCGCGCAGCCAAGCCCGAATTCGAAATTCTCAAATCCCCAGGCGAACGGCAGGCTGTAGAGAAACATCAGTGCGACGAAACCGGCGATGTGCATGCGGCCCTTGACGGCCCGTTCGAGCGCCAGCGCGCCGGTCACGATCAGGATTTGACTCAAAAGATAAAAAAGCCGGTCCGCCGTCTCGACTCCGATAAGGCGGCCGGCGCTCGGCACCAACAGATCCATGGCCAGGTTGGGAACGAACGACCAGTGGACTTCGTAGTAGGGATGCGGATGGCCGGCGTCGCGGCTGAGCAGGAACATGCGCGCCAGATGGTTGGGATAATCCACCATCGCCGCGGGAATGTTGAACCACAGGACCGGCGCCAGCGCGGCCGCGAGCAGCAAGACGAATACGAAAACGACACCACTCGGCGTGGCGCGGGCTTGTACCGCGCCGAAGGTACTTACGGCAGGTGGGTTCATGAGCCCCGTCCGCGACACGAATGGCAGTGCGGGCATCATTGCCGCCCACGCCTTAACAACGTGTTTCGCCGGCCAGGCCGATGCCGCCCCTGAGCGGTCGGGGCCTCCTAGGCGGGAAAAACCTGCATCTTGGGCCGTATTTACCGACAATTATGTGTTGCGCGGTCTACTGGCGCCTGCGCCGCCCTCACCGGGCGACTCGGAAACCGCGAGCCATGGTCGATTTGCTGGTCGAGAGCTCTGACCGCGCCACGCGCTGGCGCCTGCCGGTCGCGTTCGCTCTCGCCGCGGGCTGCTATCTTCTGCTGCTGCTCATCGGCAGCCGCCTGCTCAACGATGCCGATACCTACTGGCAGATCGTGCTCGGCGACTGGATCGTCGCCCATCATCAGGTGCCGCACGTCGACACCTTTTCCGCCACGATGGCCGGCACGCCGTGGATTTCAAGCCAGTGGCTGGCGCAAGTTCTGTTTGCGCAGAGCTACGCCATCGCTGGCTGGGCGGGCGTAGTCATCCTGACCGCGGCGGCAATCGCGCTCGCGCAAGGCTTCCTGACGCGCTATTTGCTCGAACGGCTTGCAACCACGCCGGCGTTGGTGCTGAGCGTGGCAGGCCTCGTGCTGGCGTCACCGCACATGCTGGCGCGGGCGCATGCATTGGCGCTGCCGGTGATGGTCGCCTGGATCGCCGGCCTCATCCGCGCGCTCGACGAGCGGCGCGCGCCGCCGTTCCTCCTGCTGCCGTTGATGACCTTGTGGGCGAACCTGCACGGCGGCTTCACGTTCGGGATTTTCTTCATCGCGCCGGTGGCGCTGGAGGCGCTGTTGACTGCGCCACGCGCCGAACGCCTGCGCGTTACGTTGCAATGGGCCGGCTTCGGACTGCTGGCGATCGCTGCCGCTTGCATCACGCCCTACGGGCCGGAATCGATCTTGGTCACCGGCCGCATCCTTGGGCTGGGGCAAGCGCTGGCGCTGATCCGTGAGTGGCAGCCGCAAGATTTTTCCATCCTCACCGGCTTCGAGCTCTGCCTGCTGCTCGGCATCGGCTATACGCTCAATCGTGGCCTGACCATGCCGCCGATCCGCATCCTCATGCTGATCGGCCTGCTGCACATGGCGCTCACGCACGCCCGCAACGGCGAATTGCTGGGACTTCTGGCGCCGCTGGTCGTCGCAGCGCCGCTGGCACCGCAAATCGGCCGGCGCGAGCACAAGCCGGCCGAACGTCACGGCTCCTTCTGGCCCGCATCGCTTGCGTTGATCCTGGTACTCGGCTTGGCGAGCGGTGCGATGGCGCAATTCTCGAACTACCGGCCCAGCCCGCTGACGACACCGTCACGCGCAGTGGCAGCCGTCAAAGCCTCCGGCAAAATGCACATCTTAAACAGCTACAATTTCGGCGGCTATCTGATCGCCTCCGGGCTGGCGCCGTTCATTGACGGGCGAACGGAGCTTTACGGCGAGAGATTCTTCATGCGTCACGAGCGCGCCGTCAGTTTGCAGGATATCGATGGCTTTCTGCGCTTGCTGCACGACTACAACATCGACGTCACGCTGCTGACGCCGCACGCGCCGGCGAACGGCCTGCTGGATCACCTCAAGGGCTGGACGCGCGTCTATGCCGACGACATCGCCGTGGTCCATGTGCGCACCGGGCCGCCATCGAAAGATCTAGGGACGTTGCAATGACGGCGGTGCCCGCAGCCGCCCTGCCGCGAAACGGTACGGCCGAAACAGAACACGGACCCCTGCTGGAACGGCTGGCGCGCACGCAGCCCGGCCCCGAGCTGACCGTGATCGTGCCCACGCGCAACGAGCGCGACAATATCATCCCGCTCTACAATCTGCTTTGCGCAACGCTCGCCGAGCGCAATTGGGAGATGATGGTCATCGACGACAATTCCACCGATGGCACGGCGGCGATGGTTCGCTGGCTGGCGCAACATGACCGCCGCGTCCGTCTTCTGAGCCGGATCGGCCGGCGCGGTCTTGCCTCCGCTTTCGTAGAGGGGGCGCAAGCGAGCACCGCACCTTACGTCGCAGTGCTCGATGCGGACCTGCAGCACGACGAAACGTTGCTGCCGCGCATGCTTGCGGCGCTTGAAAACGAGCCCATCGATATCGTGGTCGGCAGCCGTTATGCCGAGCACGGCAGCATCGGCGACTGGAGCGGCAGCCGTGCGCGCATCAGCACGCTGGCGACGCAACTCGGGCGTAACGTTCTCGACATTCCGGTGAGCGATCCGTTGAGCGGATTCTTCATGATCCGGCGCGAGGCGTTTGAAGCCTCGCTGCGCAATCTCTCCAGCATCGGCTTCAAGATATTGGTCGACCTGTTCGCCTCCTCGCCGCGGCCGCTGCGCGTGAAGGAATTGCCCTTCGAATTCCGCAATCGCAATGCCGGCGAGAGCAAATTCGACGCCATGATCGCTATCGAATACCTCATGCTGTTGGCCGACAAGCTGGTCGGCCATATCGTGCCGATCCGCTTTCTGTCGTTTATCGCCGTCGGCGGCGTCGGCGTGGTCGTCCATCTCGCGGTGCTGTGGATAGGGCTCTATCTGCTGCTGTTGCCGTTCGCGGCAGCGCAAGCCGCAGCCACCGGCGTCGCCATGGTCGGCAACTTCATCCTCAACAACCTGGTGACCTACCGCGACCGCCGCCTCAGCGGCTGGAAATTCGTCTACGGGCTGGTGTCGTTCTGCCTGATCTGCGGCATTGGCGCGGTCGCCAATGTCGGCATCGCGACGCTGCTGTTTCAGGATCACACGATGTGGTGGATCGCAGGTCTCGCCGGCGCCGCCATGAGCGTGGTGTGGAATTATGCGATGACGTCGACGCTGACCTGGCGCAGCGCCGAGAGCTGACGGCCTACACCGGCGACGTCGCGGACGAGCGCATCATACCGAAGAATTAGCCGGCGGACGTTTCGCGGCTGTCGCCATCCGGCGCGGATTGCGCGACGGCGGGACGATCGAAGCCGATTTTTTCCGACAAGACGTAGAGCGGACGCCGCTTCACCTCGGCATGGATGCGGCCGACGTAAAGGCCGGTGATGCCGGTCATGATCATGTTGATGCCGGAGAGGAACGACACGATGATGATGGTCGAGGCCCAGCCGGTGACCAGGCTCTGGTCGCCCGCCAGCCAGTCGATCAAAGCATAGGCGCCGTAGAGCACCGCGAAGCCCGAAATCGCAAAGCCGCCCCAGATCGCCAGCCGCAGCGGCGCATCGGAAAAGCCGATGACGCCGTTCATCGCCAGGCGCAGCATCTTCCACAACGGATATTTGGTTTCGCCGGCAAGACGCGGCAGCCGGTGGAACGCAACCTCGGTCTGCTTGAAGCCGAGCCAGGCGAACATGCCGCGCACAAAGCGGTCCTGCTCCGGCATGGCACGGAAGGCCTCGACCACCTTGCGATCGATCAGCCGGAAGTCGCCGACATCGCGCGGGATGTCGACCGAGGACAGGCGCCCCAGCAACTTGTAGAACAGGCTCGCGGTCAAGCGCTTGAACGCGCTCTCGCCCTCGCGCGCCAGCCGCCGTCCATAGACGACCTCGTAGCCTTCCTTCCAGCGCTCGATCATCTGCCCGACGACTTCGGGCGGGTCCTGCAAGTCGGCATCCATGACGATGACGGCGTCGCCTTGCGCCGCGTCCATGCCGGCGGTGATCGCGATCTGATGACCGAAATTGCGCGACAGGCCGAGATAGCGGAAGCGGGAATCGTCTTTCGCCTTGGCGCGCAGGACGATCGATGAGCAATCGCGGCTGCCGTCGTCGACGAAAATTGTTTCGGCCGGTCCGTCCAAGTTCTGCATGAGCAGATCGAGCCGCCGTAGCAGCAGCGGCAGCACGGCTTCCTCGTTGTAGACCGGGACGACGATGCTGTAGCGCGGACCGCCGGCGGAATTTGTGACCATGGCAAAAACTCGGGAATGACCGGTGCAACCGACGTTAAGGCGCGGGTGTTAAAGAAGCTTTGCCATCTCGCAACCGCAGCAATTGGCGGCCGTCCACAGGGCGGAATCGACGGGCCGTAGCCTTTGCTATTCAATCGCCCCGGCCTCAGGCGCTCCATCGGGGTAGCGCCGCAGTCATGGAGGGCGTCGTGGAAGGCTTTATCGTCACTATCATCATCGGTGCGATTGCAGGCTGGCTCGCCGGGCAGATCATGAAGGGCGGCGGCTTCGGCCTGATCGGCGACATCATTGTTGGCATCATCGGTGGCTTCATCGGCGGCTGGCTCTGGGGCGTACTCCATCTTCCCGGCATCGGGCCGTGGTGGCTCACCGCGATCATCAGCGCGACCATCGGCGCCTGCATCCTGCTGTTCCTGATCCGGCTGATAAAACGCTAGCCGGCCGCGCCCGGCGCCTGACTTAAGGTCAACGGCAAGATCGACATAACCGCGCCGGCCATCCCGGCGCGTTCGCTTGTTGTTGCAATGCAGCAAAGCTTGCGCCACACTGGCCTCGCAGGCGAGCAAATGCGCGACAAGCCCTGGATCTTCCGTACCTATGCCGGCCATTCCACGGCCGTCGATTCCAACGCGCTCTACCGCAAGAACCTGGCCAAGGGGCAGACCGGGCTGTCGGTCGCCTTCGATTTGCCGACGCAGACCGGCTACGACTCAGACCACGTGCTGGCCAAGGGCGAAGTCGGCAAAGTCGGCGTGCCGGTCAACCATCTCGGCGACATGCGCGCGCTGTTCGAGGGCATCCCGCTCGCCTCGATGAACACCTCGATGACCATCAACGCCACGGCGGCATGGCTGATGGCGCTCTACATCGCGGTCGCCGACGAGCAGGGTGCGCCGCGCGCGGCGCTCACCGGCACCATCCAGAACGACATCATCAAGGAGTATCTCTCGCGCGGCACTTATGTGTTCCCGCCGGCGCCGTCGATGCGGCTGATCAAAGACGTGGCGATCTTCACCACCTCCGAACTGCCGAAGTGGAATCCGATGAACATCTGCTCCTACCATCTGCAGGAGGCGGGCGCGACGCCGGTGCAGGAACTCGCCTTTGCGCTCGCCACCGCCATCGCCGTGCTCGACACCGTCAGAGCATCGGGCGAGGTGAGCCAAGAGAAGTTTTGCGACGTGGTCGGGCGCATTTCGTTTTTCGTCAACGCCGGACTGCGCTTCATCACCGAAATCTGCAAGATGCGCGCCTTCACCGAATTGTGGGACGAGATCACGCGCGAGCGCTACGGCGTCACCGATCCCAAGCAGCGTCTGTTCCGCTACGGGGTGCAGGTGAATTCGCTCGGCCTGACCGAGCAGCAAGCTGAAAACAACGTCGCGCGCATTTTGCTCGAGATGCTGGCGGTGACGCTGTCCAAGGGCGCCCGCGCCCGCGCCGTGCAGTTGCCGGCCTGGAACGAGGCGCTCGGCCTGCCGCGGCCATGGGATCAGCAATGGTCGCTGCGCATGCAGCAGATTCTCGCCTACGAGACCGATTTGCTCGACTACGGCGACATTTTCGACGGTTCGAGCGAAATTGCGCGCAAGGTCGATGCACTCAAGCGCGAGGCCAAGGAAGAGCTGGGGCGCATCGAGCAAATGGGCGGCGCGGTGGCGGCGGTCGAATCGGGCTACATGAAGCAGCAACTCGTCGAATCGAACACCGCGCGGCTGGAAGCGATCGAGCGTGGCGAACAGATCGTCGTCGGCGTCAACAAATATCTCGAGACCGAGGCCTCGCCGCTGACCGGCGGCGTCGAATCGATCATGACGGTGTCGGAAGACGCCGAGCACGACCAGCTCAAGCGGCTGAAAGTCTGGCGCGAGCAGCGCGACAAGGCCGCCGTCGCCGTAGCGCTCAAAGATTTAAAGCGCGCGGCCGCCGGCTCCGGCAACATCATGCCGGCCTCGATCCAGTGCGCCAAAGCCGGCGTCACCACCGGCGAATGGGGCTGGACGCTGCGCGAAGCCTTCGGCGAATACCGCGCGCCGACCGGCGTCGGCCGCGCCATGCGCAACGACGTCAGCGGGCTCGACGACATCCGCGCCGACGTCGATCGTGTTTCAAGAAAGCTCGGACGGCGGCTGACATTCCTGGTCGGCAAGCCGGGCCTCGACGGCCATTCGAACGGCGCCGAGCAGATCGCCGTGCGCGCGCGCGATGCCGGCATGCAGGTGGTCTACGAAGGCATAAGGCTGACGCCGGAAGAGATCGTCGAAGCCGCGCGCAAGGGAAAGGCCCACGTCATCGGCCTTTCCGTGCTCTCCGGCAGCCATATGCCGCTGGTCGAGGACGTGGTGGCGCGCATGAAGAAGGAAGGCCTCGACGTGCCGGTTGTGGTCGGCGGCATCATTCCGCCGGAGGACGCCGAGGCGCTGGAGAGGTCGGGCGTCGCCGCGGTGTATACGCCGAAGGATTTCGAGCTGAACCGCATCATGTCGGACGTGGTGCGCATCGTCGAGCGGGCGAACGGGGCGAGCAATATTTAGCGATCATTCGCCGCGTCTTGCCTGCTGGCGCACATCGGACGGCGTCATGCCGTAGCGGCGGCGGAAGGTGCGGTTGAAATACGACAAATCGCCGAAACCGACATCGAGCGCGATCGCATTGATCGATCGATGCGCGAAGCGCGGATCGGTCAGCATGCCGCGGGCGCGCGCGAGGCGCTGCTCGACGACGAATTCGGAAAACGTCAAACCTTCGGCTTCGAACAACATATACAGATAGCGCCGCGAGACGCTGTGACGCGCAGCGATGCCCGACGCCGACAGGTCGGTGCGGGTGAGATTGTCTAGGATGTCGGCCTTGATGGCGGCGAGCCGGGACGCGCGCACCCCACGACCTTCGGCGAGCGCCGCCGCATCGCGCGAGGGGCCGATCGCCAGCGCAAGCAGGTCGCAGATGTGCGTGACCATCATGCGCCTGGCGTCGGGCGAGGTCACCCGGTCCTCTGCGTCGAGCGTCAGCAGATAACTGATCAGCAAGCGCACGGCCAATGAGTTTCGCTCGATCGACTTGGACACCGCATCTGAAAGATTCGGAACCAGATGATCGAGCAGGCTTCTTTGCAAACGCAGGGCAAAGCCGTCGACCGGTGCGCGCAAAGACAGGCCATGTGCAATATCGTTGGCAAGCAACACGATCTTGCTGTTGCCGATAGCCACCTCCTCGTCGCCGAATCGCACTGTGACCGCCCCCTTCAAGGGCAAGCCGAGAACAAGATCGTCGTCAGTGGCGAGCCCTACGATATTCCGCGAATGCAACGGCGATAGCGACATCCTCGCGATGGAAAGGCCATGACTCATGCGCGTGGTCAGCCGCAAGTGCGGCGGCACACCCGCGGCAAGGTCGAATTCGACTTTCGCAAACTTGCGCCCGTACTCTTCGCGAAACCATTCGAGCCACTTCCGGTCAACCACGTCGGGTGACCGGAAATGGAATTTTTTGAAGTCCGGTTGGTCGGCCATACGGATTTCCGGTTGGTCGGGCCGGCGCAAGAGTAAAATTTCAAATATAATTATGGCATGGATGTTCACTGCACCGCCGCGGCAAGTCAATTTTTGCGCGGAGCAGCCAATGCCGAACGCCGTCGTTTCGTATTCACACAATATATCAACGACTTCGATCCAAAATTGGTCGCATTCGTCGCGTGGCATTTGCGCCACGACATCGCAAAAAACCGCGAAAGTTCTCAGGAGGCTTAGTCAAATTCTCCCGGGTCCGAGCCAGACCTAACGGCGAGCCCTAACCTCCATTTCGTATGCGTCAGATCAGTCCGTTCGGATTTGTAGACGTAGGCGTGGGGGCTTTTTCATGAACGTGCAATCGCGCGTGGCGCGTTTTATTGCGAAGTCAGCCGTTCTTGCTATCGCCGCGATAGCGGCCGCGGCCGGTGCGCCTACTTCGGCGGCCGATATGTCGGTCAAAGCGCCGGCAACGGTGGTCGCGAATAGCTGGAGCGGGTTCTATTTCGGCGGCAATTTTGGCTATGGACGGAAAGATCCGACCGTAACGTTCAGCCCCAACGATCCGTTCATGGCGGCAATATTCGCCGGAACCGTTGGCATAAGTGGAAACCAGCCGTTAGCGACCTCTCTCGATTTCAACATCAAAGGCGCAACTGGCGGTTTGCAAGCCGGATACAATTGGCAATTCCATCCGTCTCTGGTTGTCGGCGTCGAAGCCGATTTTAATTTCTCGGCGATCAAAGGGGACGGCTCCGTTTCATCACTCTATGAAGCCGGAGGGATGGTCAACATCATCGTCCCTGAAACAATCACTGCCAGCCAGGAGGTGAAATGGTACAGCACGGTGCGCGTGCGGCTGGGCTGGTTGGCCGCTAACAACCTTCTATTTTTTGGCACTGGCGGCTTCGCGTTTGGACGCATCGACGAAGCCGTCAACCTCTCTTTCAACCTTCCTAACGTAAGCATTCACGCGCTGGGTACCGGAGCGATTTGCAGTGCTGCCGGGAGCCCGTGCCTTGCCGGCTCATCCTCGCGCACAGCGACCGGATGGACGCTTGGCGGCGGCGCCGAATATATGTTGGCGAGAAACTGGAGCATTAGGGCCGAGTATCTCTACGTCAATCTTGGTGGCGGCGATTCCTTCAATGTCGTCGCGGTGAAAACCAATCCAGGCGAGCCACCACTCTCTTTCTTGGCGTCCTTTAGCGCTGTCGTCTTTCAGGTCGCACGCTTTGGCGTGAATTTCCGGTTCTAACGCACAGAACTGTCATCGGCCCCGGGCGAGATCTGATCGGGCCTGCAACGTCAACCAACGCGGTCAGCGTGAACACGCTGCCACTGCCCTGCTTGCTGGTCACCGCAAGATCGCCGCCCATGGCCTTGGCGATGCGCTTGACAAAGACCAGCCCGAGGCCGGCGCCGCCGTAACGGCGCGCCACCGCTTCGCTCGCCTGCGCGAAGGGGCGGAACAGCAATTTCAATTCGGCCGCGCTCAGTCCGATGCCGCTGTCGGCCACCGTGAAAACGAGACGCACCTGTTTGCCCCTGGCGCCTTCGGCGCGTACGGACAACCGCACGACGCCGACGCGGGTGAACTTCACCGCGTTGTCGGCGAGGTTTTCCAGCGCCGCGCGCAGGCGCAAGGGATCGCCAATCACCAGCGCCGGCAGATCGGGCGCGATATCGATCTCGGCCTTGACGTCCTTGTTGCCGGCGCGCGCGCTCAGCGCCCGGCCGACCGCCTCTGCGAGGTCGCGCGGCGAAAACGGCTCGTGCTGCAACACCAGGCCGGCGGCGTCGGCCTTGACCGCATCGACGATCAGCGAGGTCAGCGCGGTCAGATGATCGGCGCCGCTCTTGATGGCGTTCGCCCATTCGCGCTCGCGTGGACCGATATCGGCGGTGGCCAGCATCTCGGCCAACGCCACGATGCCGGTGAGCGGCGTGCGCACGTCATGGGCGATGCCGGCGAGCGCGGCTTCGATCGCGCGTGATTTCGGCAGGCGCGCGGGTTCGCGGCGCCGCCGCTTTTTGGCTTTGCGTTTGGCCATCACTTCCCCAGCCCCGGAACGCGAAACCATGCCACGGATGACGCGCTCAATCGAGCCCGACGCGTTTGCGGATGCCCGCCGGGCTCAAGCCTTGCGCGCGCAGTTCCCGCAAGCCGGTCGCTTGCGTCGATTTCGACAGCTTGCGGCCGTCGCCGTCGAGAATAAGGCGGTGATGGTGGTAGGCGGGCTGCGGCAGCTTGAGCAGCGCCTGCAACAGCCGATGCACGCTGGTGGCATGGAACAGGTCGGCCCCGCGCACCACGTCGGTGACGCCTTGCGTGGCGTCGTCCACCACCACCGCCAGATGATAGCTGGTCGGCGTCTCCTTGCGCGCCAGGATGACGTCGCCCCAGGCGGCAGGATTGGCGGCGATGACGCCGGTTTCGCCGGCCGGCCCGGCGCCGGTTTCCGTCCAGGTGAGCGCGCCGGTGCGCGCAATGGCCGCGGCCATATCAAGGCGCAACGCGTAAGGTTCGCCCGACGCCACCCGCCGTGTGCGTTCGCCGTCAGGCATTGCAATTGCGGCGCCCGGATAAAGCGGCGCGCCATCGGGATCGCGCGGCCAGTCTTGCTGCGATTCTTTTTCGCGTTGCGCGACCAGCCCTGCGATCTCGGCGCGGCTCTCGAAGCTCGGATAGATCAACCCCGCCGCGTAGAGATTGGCGAGCGCCATACGATAGCCGGGAATATGCTCGGACTGCCGCCGCACCGGCTGTTCCCAGGTCAGCCCGAGCCAGGCGAGGTCCTCAAAAATCGCCGTTTCGTATTCCGGCCGGCAGCGCGCCTCGTCGATATCCTCGATGCGCAACAACAGACGCCCGCCGGCAGCCTTCGCGCTGTCGGCATTGATCAGCGCCGAGAGCGCATGGCCGAGATGCAGATAGCCGTTAGGCGACGGCGCGAAGCGGAAAACGGGTGGCGGCATGGGCCCTCTGTTGTCATCGTCCGCGAAGGCGGACGATCCAGTACTCCGCAGCGCTTGCGAGTCCAACTGATTTCACGGATTACTGGATGCCCGCATTCGCGGGCATGACAGCATCAGAATGACCCAATTCCTCCACACCGACGCCGACCTGCAGGCCGCCCTGCCCCAGCTCATCCTCGCCGACCCGCGTCTGGCGCCGGTGGCGGAAAAGGCAGGGCGCTTTAGTCTGCGCCGCCGCGACGCAGGCTTTGCCGGCCTGTGCGCCATCGTCTGCGGCCAGCAATTGTCGACCGCCAGTGCGGCCGCCATCCGCAACCGATTATTCGCGGCGTTCGATCCCTTCCATCACGACGCCGTGCTGAAGGCGCGCACCGAGCGGCTCAAGCGCCTCGGCCTCTCCGCGCCCAAGATCAAATCGATCCGCGAAATCGGCAAGGCGGTGGCTAAAGGCCGCATCGATCTGACGCAAGTCGGCAACATGGACGCCGATGCCGCGCACGCAGCGCTCGTCGCGCTGCATGGCGTCGGCCCATGGACCGCCGACATTTATCTGTTGTTCTGCCTCGGCCACGCCGACGCCTTTCCGGCCGGCGATCTTGCCGTTCAGGAAGCCGCGCGCATCGCGCTGAATTTGCGCAAGCGGCCGGACGCCAAGGCGCTGGCGAAAATCGCCGAAGCCTGGCGGCCCTGGCGCGGCGTGGCGGCGCATCTTTTGTGGGCCTATTATCACGTCGTCAAACGGCGCGAGGGAATTTCGCTGCAGCCGACCGCCAAGCGACCGGCGGCGAAAAAGACGGCGGCCAAGAAAAAATCCAGGAAAAGAAAGAAAAGGAAAAAGCGCAATGGCTGACCTCGACGGCCCGCGCATCGCGCCGCGCTCGGGCACTACGCGCCAACTCGTCGTGTTCCTGCACGGCTATGGCGCCGACGGCAACGACCTGATCGAGATCGGCCATGCCTGGCAGAATTTGTTGCCCGACGCCGCCTTCGTGTCGCCGCATGCGCCGCGCCCTTGCGGGCAGGCGCCGGTGGGGCGCGAATGGTTTCCGCTGACGTTTCGCGATCCGGACGAACGTTGGACCGGCGTCAATGCCGCAGCACCGGCGCTCAACGCTTTTCTCGATGCCGAGCTGCAGCGCGTTAAGCTGCCGCC
The DNA here is from genome assembly GCA_963805375.1 of uncultured Alphaproteobacteria bacterium. GTDB lineage: Bacteria > Pseudomonadota > Alphaproteobacteria > Rhizobiales > Xanthobacteraceae > Pseudolabrys. Next base: position 132,486 of record CAWDUB010000008.1, read on the forward strand.
GTCGGCGCTGGCGCTGGTCGGTTTTTCCCAAGGGACCATGATGGCGCTGCATGTCGGCTTGCGCCGCGCGCTGCCCCCCGCCGCCATCGTCGGCTATTCCGGCATGCTGGTGGTGCCGGAAAATGTCGAGCCGGAAAAATTCGCCGCCGAAATCGTGAGCAAGCCGCCGGTGCTGCTGCTGCATGGCGATCAGGACCAGCTCATCCCGGTACAGGCGCTGATGCACGCCGCCCAAGGGCTGGCGTCGCTGGAGGTGCCGGTGGAGTGGCATATCTCGCCGGGTTTGGGCCACGGCATCGACCAGGAAGGCCTGCGCCAGGGCGGCGAGTTTCTTGCCCGGCGTTTGCGCGTTCCCGGATAGACGCCCTTAAGGGTAACCCCCAGGCTCACTTCACAATCTTGTCACGCTGCCCTATTAGTAGCGGCTTAGCTGCGTGGCGGCAGCTGATTCAGGGGGTTAAGGGAGCCTCGCTTGAACGTGCATGTATCGCCTAGTGGGTTTCCGGCGCTGGTGCTCAACGCGGATTTCCGGCCGCTGAGCTATTACCCCCTGTCGCTGTGGTCCTGGCAGGACGCGATCAAGGCCGTTTTCCTCGAGCGGGTGAACATCGTCGCCAATTACGACCGCGCGGTGCACTCGCCCAGCCTGGAAATGAAGCTGCCGAGCGTGGTCTCGCTCAAGACCTTCGTGAAGCCGTCCACCCACCCGGCCTTTACCCGCTTCAATGTTTTCCTGCGCGACCGCTTCTCCTGCCAGTATTGCGGCGACCGCGAGGATTTGACCTTCGACCACCTGCTGCCGCGTTCGCGCGGCGGCCACACGACCTGGATCAACGTGGTCACCGCTTGCTCGGACTGCAATCTGCGCAAAGGCAATATGACGCCCAACGAAGCCAAGATGCATCCCTCGCAGATGCCGTTCCAGCCCACCGTGCAGCACCTGCACCGCAACGGGCGGGCGTTCCCGCCGAATTATCTGCATGAAAGCTGGCTTGACTATCTCTATTGGGATACCGAGCTAGAGCCGTAAGTCGCGGCCTATTTTCCAAAGGAATTCCCTATGAGCTTGTACGTGTCTTCGAGCTTTTCCCTTTTGCGTGCCGCGGTACTGGGTTGCGCGATTGCTTTGGCCACCGCCGCCTGGCAGCCGGCTTTCGCCGCCGGCCCGTTCAGCGCCTTGGCCGGCGCCTGGGACGGCAGCGGCAAGATCCGCATCGGCGACAAAACCGAACGCATCCGCTGCAAGGCGAGCTACGAACTGCAAGGCAGCACCGACAGCTACGTTACGTTGTCGCTGACCTGCGCCAGCGACAGCTACAAATTCGACCTTTCCGGCACCTTCCAGGCCGACGCCGACAGCAATATTTCCGGCAACTGGAGCGAACGCAGCCGCGGCGTCGGCGGTAGCGCGACCGGCAAGGCGCGCGGCGATCGATTCCAGATTCACGTCGAGAGCCAGGCATTCTCCGGTAACGTCGTGCTGGTCACGCATGGCGGCAGCCAGTCGGTGAACATTGACACGATCGGCACCGAGGACAAAATCTCGGCTAACATTACGCTGCACCGCGGTTCACGCTGACGCTCTCGGCCGTGAACGGTTGACGGGATCGGTCTGATGGAGACCCGCGCACGTTACGCAGTCATCGGAGCTTTCGTCCTGGCGTGCATTTTTGCCGCGTTCGGCTTCGTCTATTGGCTGCAAAACTCGAGCGGGCTCGGACAGACAGTCTACCGCATCCAATTCGATCAGCCGGTCTCCGGGCTGACCACCGGATCGAGCGTGCTGTTCAACGGCATCCGCGTCGGCGCCATTTTGAGCCTCAAGCTCGACCCGCAGGACCCCAAGCGCGTCGTGACGACGATCGCGGTCGATCCGGCGACGCCGATCCGCGCCGACACCCTGGTCGATATCAGCTTCCAGGGCCTGACCGGCGCGCCGGCGATTTCGCTGCGCGGCGGCACCGCGAATGCGCCCGCGTTGACAGCACAGAACGGGCAGCCGGCCGAGCTCAAGAGCGGTCCGGAGGTTGGACAGAACCTGACCGATTCGGCGCGCGCGACGCTGAAAAGAATCGATGACATCCTCGATGAAAACAAGAAGCCGCTCGGTACCGCGATCAGCGGCCTCAGCAAGTTCGCCGATATGCTCGGGAAAAATTCCGGGCGCATCGAGGGCCTGATCGGCGGCCTGGAAAAGCTGGCCGGCGTCGGACCCAAGCCGGTGATCGCCGTCTACGATCTGGTCGCGCCGACGACGTTTGCGCCCTCCAACAAGCCGGCCGAGGCGCAACTGGTGGTGCCGGATCCGACCAGCATCCTGGCCTACGATACGCAGAACATTCTGATCCGCTCGGCAGCGGGAACTTATACGACGGTCGAGAACGCCAAGTGGGCCGATAATCTGCCGAAACTGCTGCAGGCGAGAATCGTGCAGAGTTTCGAAAATGCCCATCAGTTGAAGTCGGTGAGCCGGCCGGGCGATCAATTGGAGGGCGGCTTCCGGCTGGAGATCGGCATCCGCAACTTCCAGATTGCGCTGGAGCCCAAGCCGACCGCGCTCGCCGAATTCTCGGTGCGGCTCCTAGGCGACAAGGGCAACGTGGTGGGGACCCGCATTTTCAAGACCTCGGTGCCGGCAGAAAGCACCGAGGCCCCGCAGGCGGTCGCCGCGCTCAACCAGGCCTTCGCGAAAATCGCGACCGAGCTGGTGACCTGGACGGTCGGCTCGCTCTGACCGCCGGCGCCGCGCGCTACCTGCCCGGCAGCATGCGCTGCAGCACGCCGTCGCGGCGGATGAAGTAGTGATAGAGCGCGGCCAGGACGTGCAGGCCGACCAGCGTCAGCATGCCGTATTCCGCAAGCAGCACGTGCACGTCGCCGGTCCAGCCCCAGCCCGGCGCCCGCTTGGCGACCAGCATCGGCAACTCCGCGCCGAACATCACGATCGGCATGCCGCGCCAGGAGGCGTTGATCCAGCCGAGCAGCGGCACCACAAACAGCAGCAGATAGAGCAGCCAGTGCACCACGCGCGCCGACTGCCGCTGCCAGGGCGGCAGGCCGTCCAAAGGCTTCGGCTCGCCCCGGGTCAGGCGCCAAGCCAGCCGCACGAGGGCGACGGCAATGATGATAATGCCGATGGTGAAGTGCAGGCTGATCAGCGTGGTAACCGGCGTATCGCGGCCGATATGCGGCATGCTCCAGCCGATGATGAACTGCAAGATCAGCAGCAGCAAGATCAGCCAATGCAGCGTTTTCGCGGTGCCGGTGTAGCCATCGGTTTTCGTCATGTCTGACCCTTGTTTTGCGCGCGGGCGCGCCTATATCTGCCTCGACGATGATGTCGAGCCGCAAGGCTCCATCATTGACGCAAGAGCAAATCGCTCTGCGGGACGGCCACGAATGATGGGTGACGCCGGATGTACGCGCACCCGCTCAATCGTGGTCGTTATCATTTTGGGGCTTAGTTCGCCTTCAGCCGTTCCTTGTCATAGCCGGCGACGCGCTTGTAGCTTTCCGAGAGCGCGATCAATTCCTCGCGGCTGATGACGTCGTCGATGTTGTCGAACGGCTTGTCACCGGTGCGGCGATAGACCTCCTGCAAAATCGCGTCGGGCGGCGCCTTGCGGTTGGCGAGCACGACTTGCGCGGTCGCCGGCAGACGCTTGGCTTCGTAAGTCTTGAGCGCGACGACCGCATCGGACCCGGCGGAGAGCGCATCGCTGAGCGCACGGCAATCGAGAATGGCTTGCGCCGCGCCATTGGCGCCGCGCGGATACATCGGATGCGCGGCGTCGCCCAACAGCGTGAGCCGGCCGAAGCTCCAGCGCGGCAGCGGGTCCTGATCGACCATGGGATATTCCAGGATGGCATCGGACGCCGTGATGAATTGCGGAACGTCGAGCCAGTCGAAATGCCAATCGGCCATCGCCGGCAGGAAATCTTCCAGCCGGCCGCGCCAATTCCAGTCGCGCGCCTGATACTGCGGCGTCTCGATATCGCAGACCCAGTTCACCAGTTGGCGGCCTTGCGCGTCGATATCGTTGCGGATCGGATAGATCAGGAGTTTCGCCGGGTGATGCCAGCCGACGCGGATCATGCTGGCGCCGGTCATGATCGGCTGCCAGCGCGTGACGCCGCGCCACATGTTGATGCCGGAATATTTCGGCGGCCCTTCATTCGGATAAAGCTGCTTGCGCAAAACCGAATGGATGCCTTCGCAGGACACCGCCACACTACCGCGCTGCGGCGGCAGCGATTTGCCGTTGACGTCCTCGAAATAGGCGACGGCTTCATTGCCATCGGCGTCGACGCGCGTGCATTTGTGGCCGAGGATCACCTTGTCGGCACCGGCGCGCTTAACGAAAGCATCAAGCAGCACCATCTGCAGATCGCCGCGATGAATGGAGAATTGCGGCACGTCGTAGCCGGCAAAGCGCCCGGCCGGTTCGCGGTAGATGAACTGGCCGAAGCGATTGTAGAAACAATACTCGCGCGTGGTGACCGCGACCTTGGCCAGCGCCTCTTCCAGACCGAGCGCGCAGAGTTCGCGCGAGGCGTGCGGCAGGATGTTGATGCCGACGCCGACCGCTTTTAATTCGGGCGCCGCTTCGAACACGCGGGCTGCGATGCCGGCGCGATGCAGCATCAAGCCCAGCGTCAGCCCGCCGATGCCGGCGCCGATGATCAAGACTTCCATGAGGAGCGCCCTTCCGCCGCCATTCTAGTCGGATGCGCGCGGCCGCGCGAGCGCTGAGCGCGCGCCCCAGGCGGCGACCGCCGCAAGCCCGAGCGATATCAGCACGTCGTAGCCGGCGAGCGACAGCCCGAGAAAGCGCCAGGCCGCCTCGTCGCAGCGCACGATACGGATATTCTGCAGCTTCTTCAGCAGGTCGGCGGCGGAGCCGGCGTTGCTGATCGGCCCGCTGCAGTCCTGCGGCCCGGCCCAGAACTTCCACTCGATGCCGGCGTGGTAGGCGGCAAGGCCGGCATTCCACAGCATGACGCCCGCGATCACGGCAAAGCCCAAGATCATCACCTTGCGCGCGGCGCCATAATTGCCGCCGAGCCACAGCAAGGCCGCCAGCGGCACGCAGATGTAATAGGCGTTGCGCTGGTCGAGGCAGAGCGGGCACGGCGGATAGCCGAGGACGTATTGGAAGAAGAAAAAGCCGCCAATGGTCAACGCGCCGACGATAGCCACCACCGCCGCGGCGGTGACCTGCGGCTCGCGGCGGGCGAGGCTGAGATAGTCCGTCGTCATTAGATTTCGGTCCGCCTTCGTCCGAGGCGGACTACGGCGCGACAGCCTCCGCTGAGTTGCGAGCTTCGCCCCGGCTCGCCGAGCCGAAGCTCGGTAGAGCGGAGGCTGGTGCCCCTGGCCGGACTCGAACCAGCACGATGTTTCCACCACCTGATTTTGAGTCAGGCGCGTCTACCAATTCCGCCACAGGGGCATTTTTGCGGCGCAAGCGGCGCGGATCATAGCGGCGCGTCCTCACCGGTCAACGCCGCTGCCATGCCCTATCGCCACGGGGCCTGGATCACTAAAATCGGGCCAAACATGCCTTTTTCAAGGAGATCGCCATGAACGAAGAGGTCCTCAACACCTCGCTGCGCAAGTACCTGAAGACCGTCGGAGTCACCTCGCAGCGCGAGATCGAAAGCGCCATCCGCGCCGCCGTTGCCAACGGCAAGATCAAGGGTAACGAGGCGCTGAAGGCCAAGATGGTGCTGACCATCGGCGAGGTCGGGCTCAGCCACGAAATCGCCGGCGTGATCGAGACCGAATAGACGCCTGCAAGACTAGATCGCCAATGCGATAAAGGTGCCGACCAGGACACCCGCCGCGATAATCCACATAACGAAATTGTCCGAGCGGATACGGACCCCGGTTTTAGCGATCTTGCGCATCACACGATTCTCCTATGTGACCGCAAGATCGCGGTTTATCCGGCGCGTTTTCTTGATGCCGATCAAATCGGCGCCTACGTAATTCTACGGGTCCGTTCAGCTCACGGTTTCGGCTTCGGCATTGCGCCGGCCGAAGGCGGCCTCCATCTCGCGCCGCACCTTCACCGCCAGATCGGCGGCGTCATAGGCGACGTCCGACCATTTGAGCGCGCCGCCTTCGGCAATGTCGCGCTTGAGCTTGACGTTGTGCGCCAGGCCCAGCGGCAGCAATTCGCCTTCCAGCGACACATCGGCCGGCGTCTGCTTGCCCCAGACGCAGAAGCCGCCCTCGCCGTCCAGCATCTCGCCGGCCTTGAGATCGCGCTTGGCGGTCGCCACCACGTCGGAACGGAAGCCGGTGGGCGCGCCGGTCGGCTCATTGCGCAACGCCGCCGAGGCGACTGAAATGCCGAGCTCCAGCCCGATCATATGGATCGGCCGGTAGAGCGCTGAGTATTTGCCGCTCTTGTCCGGCAGCATGGCGTATTCCTTAAAGCAGCGCCGCGCGTAGTCGGTCTCGCCCTCGAACACGACGTAAGTGCCGAGCGCCAGATGATGCGGCACGTCGCGGCCGTCGCGATAGACTGACGACGTCACTTCGGTAACGCCTTCCTTTTCCAGCGTGCCGCCGGCGCTTTTCGGCTTGCAGACATCGGCCAGCTCGAAACGGGTCGCCGGCGGGAAATGCAGGCCGTCGCTTTGCGGCACCAGACCGGTGGCATTGCACACCGCGGTCATCTCGATGCCCGACTTGGTGCCGTCGACGAAGGAATTGAACATTTTCGGATTGATCGACTTGCGGTCGCTGATGTTGAGATATTTGTCGAGGATGTCCCAGACATTGTCGGGATTGGACTTGTGGTAGTGCGGCTCGTAGCGCGTGCCTTTGCCGGCGCAGATCACCTTGAAGCCGGCGGCGCGCGCCCAGTCGACATGCTCGCAGATCAACGCCGGCTGGTCGCCCCAGGCCAGCGAATAGACCACGCCTGCGGCCTTGGCCTTGCGCGCCAGCAGCGGACCGGCGACCGCGTCGGCTTCGACATTGACCATGACGATGTGTTTACCGCCGGCGATCGCCCGCAGCGCGTGCGCAATTCCGGCGCCCGGCACCCCCGTCGCTTCCACGATGACCTCGGTGCGCGGATCGTCGATCAGCGCCATGGCGTCGTCGGTGACAAAAGTGGCGCGCGTCTTGTGCGCATCGGTGAGCGAGGCGGCGGCGTATTGGCTGTCCGGCCAGCCGGCGGTTTTCAGTTGCGCGCGCGCCCGCGTCATATCGAGATCGGCGACGCCGGTCACATGCAGGCCGCGCGTCAGCCGCGCCTGCGACAAAAACATGGTGCCGAATTTTCCCGCGCCGATAACACCGACGGTGACCGGCTTGCCGGCGGCTTCGCGTTCGAGCAATTTGGCATGAAGGTTCACGGCCCACGCACTCCTTAAATTTGCGCGCGCGACGGAAACATAAGCGCAAGGCCGAGACAAGCGCCCGCCGGCTGGCCCGGTGCGGACCTACTGGCAGAGCGCGCTGGAGACGGAGGTTTCGGTGTGGCAGCCGGGGCCTCTATTGCGGCCGGCCAAATAGACCTCGGGCGTGCAGATTTCCGCCGCGGTCGTGGCGGCGCTCTTGCCGGAGGCAAAGCCTTTCGCTTTGCACAAGGCGGTGGCGGCGGCCGCGCAATCCGGCGCGCCATTGGCGGCAAGCGCGCATGGCTCGTTGCCGCTGACCAGACGGGTGGCGGGAATTTTTACCACGGCGTCGGCGGTATCCTTGACGGTACTGACCGTCGACTTCGCCGCATCGTCGGCGCCCTGGCGCGCCTTTTGGCCCAAATCTTCCACGCCGGAGACCGCGCCACTCAGGCTGGATTTGAGATTGGCTGCCTGTTCATTGAACCACTGGCCGATGCCGGCGAAGAAGCCCGGCGTCTCGGCCGGCGGCGACAGGCTCTGGGGTGGCGGCGCCGTAGTCCCGGCCGGCGGCGGGGGGTTGGGCTGCTGCTGGGCCAGCGCCAGCGCCGCGGTGAACAGGATCGCGCCGGCGCACAGGCAGGGCAGCAGTTGCGAGATGGCAACCCGCCCCACAGGATACGCCCACCTCCGACTGTCGATCATGACCGGTCAAACCGACTTCAACTCAGCCGCACAATGGCATTTGCGCCGGTAGGCTCCTCATTAGGGCGCGCTGGTGGCGAAAATGAGGAAGCTTCAGAAGGCGTAGAGCGCGATGACGATGCCGGCGACGAGGACGAGCGCCAGCAGCAAGGTCCACAGGCCGAGTTGCTTTTCGATGATATGGCGGGCCGCCTCGCCGTAGCGGTTGAGCAGAAACGCCAGAATGAAAAACCGCGCGCCGCGCGTGATCACCGATAGGACGACGAAGAGAAGGAAATTGTAGCCGGCAAAGCCGGAGGTGATGGTCACGATCTTGTAGGGGATCGGGGTCAAGCCCTTGAGCAAAATGATCCAGGCGCCCCATTGCGCATAGGCCGTGCGGAAGGCCTCGACCTTGTCGCCGTAGCCGTAAAGATGAATGAGCCAGGCGCCGAGCGAGTCGTAGAGCAACGCGCCGATGGCGTAGCCGAGCATGCCGCCGGCGACCGAGGCGATGGTGCACCAGAGCGCGAAGGTGAAGGCGCGCGCCGGCCGCGCCAGCGACATCGGGATCAGCATCACGTCGGGCGGAATGGGAAAGAATGAACTCTCGGCAAACGCCACCGCGATCAAGATCCACAGCGCATGACGCTTGTCGGCGGCGGCCACGCACCAGTCGTACAGGCGGCGAAGCAAAGAACGCGGCTCGGCAGCCTGGACGGTCATTGGAACTCTCGCGGGAGGGAATTGCCAGGAAGCCCGACGTTACCCGAAAAAGCGTATTTCGGATCGCGCGCCAGCGCTACTTGCGGGCGCGCCGGGCATCCAGCGCCACGACTTTTCGGCGCGCCGGCGCTTGTACCATATTCTTTGGCAGTTTTTCGGCAATCCCGAACATGCGCTCGCGCCGGGCCATCTCGGCCCAGACTTCGTCGGGATGCACGCCGGAATGGACCCAGAGCACGACGAGATTATAGAGCAGGTCGGCGCTTTCCTTGACCACGGCCTCGGGCTGGCCGTGCATGGCGTCGATCACCACCTCGACCGCTTCCTCGGCGAGCTTCTTCGCCATCTTGGCGCGGCCCGAGCGCAACAGCCGCGCCGTGCGCGATTTCGCCGGGTCCGAGCCGCGGGCGGCGATTACGGCTTTGTAGAGCCGGGAGACCGAATCAGTCATGCGCCGGAGAATAGCCGATCCGGACGTCAAACCGGTTAACGAATGACGCCGGATCGTTAACGAATGGCTGCCGCGGTGCGCCCACCATGGCCAAGAGCCGCGTCAGGGATGGTTGCCATGATGGCCGTGCCCATGAGGGCCGCCATGCCCGTGGTTGCCATGATGGCCGCCGTTAAATCGCAACCCCGGCCGATACACGCGCGGCGCCGAATAGGCATAGGGTGCCGCCGCATAAGGGGCGTCGTAACCATAGGGCCCATAATAATAAGGCCCCTCGGCATAAGGCTCGCCGTAATAATAATACCTCTCGCGGTAGCGCCGCGCCGCGGCCGTCGCCGCGATCGCGCCGAAAACACTGGCAACGGCGCCAAGCATGAAGGCATCGCCGCGGCGCAAGTGGCGGCGGCGCGCGCTCAAATCGATGGTGGAGGTCTTCGTCGCTTGCGGTCCGCCCGCGGTGCTGGCCGCCGAAGCAGGCGCGAGATCGAGCGAGGTGAGCGCCACGGCAGCCGTCAACGCGACGGCGATACTGCGTGAGCTTCGTGTACGCATAATCATTCTCCCTACTAAATGCGTGACTCAATTAACGGCTCAACGTGTCAATTCCTGCGGTCGCGAAAACGGCCAACCGGCCGATCGCGAAATGGCGTGACGGAATGTCGCGGCTTGTTCGCAGCTGCAAAAAGCGGCGCGCTATTCTTCGTCGGCGAGCAGTGCCGCGTTGCCGCCCGACGCGGCGGTGTTCACGGTCACTACCTGCTCCAGCGTGAAGCGATGCAGATAATTCGGGCCGCCGGCTTTCGGCCCGGTGCCCGACAGTCCGCTGCCGCCGAAAGGCTGCGAGCCGACCACGGCGCCGATCATGTTGCGGTTGACGTAGACATTGCCGTGCGGGAGACGAGCCACGATGTGGGCGACGGTTGCATCGATGCGCGAGTGGATGCCGAGGGTGAGCGCTGTGCCGTTGCCGTCGATATCGTCGAGCAGTTGGTCGAGCTCATCGGCGCGCCAGCGCACGACATGCAGCACCGGGCCGAACACTTCTTCCTTTAACTCGCGCGCGCGGTCGAGTTCGATAATTGCGGGCGCCACATAAGTGCCGCCGGACGGCAGTGGTTGCTCCCGGCGGAAGCGCACCGCGCCGCGCGCGTCCATGCCGGCGACCCAGCGATCAAGCTTGTCCTTGGCGTCGGCATCGATCACCGGACCGACCTGGGTCGCCAAATCGCGCGGGTCGCCGATCTTCAGCTCACGCGCGGCACCGGCCACCATCGCGAGCACCCGCTCGGCGATATCGTCCTGCAGGCAGAGCAGCCGCAGCGCCGAGCAACGCTGGCCGGCGGAGCGGAAGGCCGACGTCATCACGTCGTCGGTCACCTGCTCCGGCAGCGCCGTGGCATCGACGATCATGGCATTGATGCCGCCGGTCTCGGCGATGAGTGGCGGCATCGGGCCGTTCTTGGCGGCGAGCGCGCGGTTGATAACGCGCGCCACCTCGGTCGAACCGGTGAAGGCGACGCCGGCAACGCGCGCGTCGGCGGTGAGCATGGCGCCAACCGCGCCCTCGCCCGGCAGCAGATGCAGCGCGCCCGTTGGTACCCCCGCGGCGTGCATGAGCTTGACGGCTTCCGAGGCGATCAGCGGCGTCTGCTCGGCGGGCTTGGCCACCACGCTATTGCCGGCGGCGAGCGCGCCGGCGATCTGGCCGGTGAAGATCGCCAGCGGAAAATTCCATGGGCTGATGCAGACGAAGACGCCGCGGCCACGGCTGCGCAATTCATTGCTCTCGCCGGTCGGTCCCGGCAACGCCAGCGGGCCGAGCGCGCGGCGCGCCTCGGCGGCATAATAGCGGCAGAAATCGCTTGCCTCGCGTAACTCCGATACGCAGTCGTCGAGGGTCTTGCCGCCTTCGTTTTGCAGCAGCGCGATGAGCCGGCCGCGGTTTTGCTCGATCAGATCACCGGCGCGCTCCAGCACCGTGGCGCGCGCCGCGATTGGTGTTGCGTCCCAGGCGGCAAAGCCGGCTTGCGCCGCGGCCATGGCGGCAGCAACGATCGCCTCGTCGCCTTCCTGCACGCTGCCGATGCGCGCGCCGTCGATCGGCGAAACAACATCGTGGGCGCGTCCGGCGACCGCGACACCGTCGATCAGCGGCGCGGCCGAGGTTTCCCGCGACGCCGCGCCAATCTCGGCCAGCAGCGCAGCGAGCGCCTCGCGGTCGCCGAATTCGATGCCGGCGGAATTACGCCGTTGCGGGGTGAACAGATCGCGCGGCAGCGGGATATGCGGATGCCGTGCGTGCTCAGGGTCGGCGATCCAGCGTTGCGGCCGCCGCAGCACGACGTCGATCGGTACGGCAGGATCGGCCGCCACCGACACGAACGAGGAATTGGCGCCGTTCTCCAGCAGCCGCCGCACCAGATAGGCGAGCAGATCGGCATGGCCGCCGACCGGCGCATAGGTCCGGCAGGTTAAGTCCGGCAGTTCGGCGAGCAAGGCGCGATAGAGCGCGTCACCCATGCCATGCAGCCGCTGGAATTCGTAGCCCTCGATGCCGCCGGCGTCTTCAATGACGCTCGCCACCGTGAGCGCATTGTGGGTGGCGAATTGCGGATAGAGCAGCGGCCGCGCGGCAAGTAACTTGCGCGCGCAATCGAGATAACAGAGATCGGTCATCGCCTTGCGGGAAAACACCGGATAGTCGGCAAGGCCGCGCTCCTGCGCGCGCTTGATCTCGGTATCCCAATAGGCGCCCTTGACCAGACGCACCATCAGCCGGCGGCCGAGCGCCTCGGCTGCTTGCGCGATCCAGTCGATCACGGCGGGGCTGCGCTTTTGATAGGCCTGCACGGCGAGGCCGAAGCCGTCCCAGCCGGCAAGCGAATTATCGGCCAGCACGGCGGCGACGACGTCGAGCGACAATTCGAGCCGGTCGGCTTCTTCCGCGTCAACCGTGAAATTGAGCTCGTACTGCTTTGCCAGCCGCGCCAGCTCAAGCACCTTGCCGGGAAGTTCGGCCAGCACGCGCTCGCGGTCGAGCGGCGTGTAGCGCGGATGCAGCGCCGACAGCTTCACCGATATGCCCGGCCGGTTGGGCAGCACGGCATTGCCGCCGGTCTTGCCGATGGCGGCAATCGCGTCAGCATAGGCGTTGAAATAGCGTTGCGCGTCGGCGGCTGTGCGGGCGCCCTCGCCCAGCATGTCGAAGGAATAGAGAAACTCGTGATGGCCGCCGGCGCGCGCCAGCGCTTCTTCGATGGTCTGTCCCAGCACGAAATGCGAGCCGAGCAGGCGCATCGCCTGGCGCGTTGCCGCGCGCACCGCCGGCAAGCCCAGCCGCTTCACCAGCGCCTCGATAATACCCTCCGGCGTCTCCCCCGGATGGATGACGCGCGCCGTGATGCCCAGCGTCCACGCCGAAGCCGACACCAAGAACGCCGTCGAGCGCGTGTCATGATGCGCCCAGTCGCCGGCTTTGAGCTTGTCTTCGATTAGCCGGTCGGCGGTGTCGGCATCGGGCACGCGCAGCAGCGCCTCGGCCAGGACCATCAGCGCCAGCCCTTCTTTGGTGGACAGCGCATAGGCGTGCAGAAAATCCTCGACGCCGCCAAGACCGCCGATGCTGTTGCGTATGGCGCGGACGAGGCGCGTGGCGCGGGCGTCGATGCGGGCCTCGGCGGCATCGGCACGCTCGGCGCCAACGAGCAGATCGGCGGCGACTTGTTCGTCCGGCGGCGCGTAGCGCGCCCGAAAGGACGCAATGTCGAACACGCCTGCGTCGGGTTTCGCCGACTGCATGGATCGGCCTCCAGGCTGACGCGCCAGCTTAACCTAAACGCGCGCGATTCTCGCGGCGTGGGACCACCGCCGCCGATTAACAGCGCCGGCGTTAGCCATGTCGCGGCACATTCTCACCATACGAGCCCTGATATCTTGCTCTTTGCAACGGCATGTTCTTTGCTGCGCTCAGGCGAAGTTTCAGCAGCGGCCGAGATAGGCATCGCCGGGTGCACGCGCCGCCAGAGAAGGATCCGGGTTATGAGCGTGCGGCGCGCCGGCCGGTTGGCTCGGGCGGGAATCTTATTTTTCGCGATGCTGGCGACCGGCGCCACGGCGGCCGAAACTCCGATCAAATTCAGCTTGGCGTCGAAATTCGCAGGGCCCACGGCGCCGCTGCTGCTGGCGCTCGACAAGGGCTACTACAAGGCCGCCGGCGTCAACGTCGCCATCGATGATGCCACCGGCTCGCTCGAGTCGATCGACCGCGTGGCGTCGGGCAACTACGACATGGGCATCGCCGACATCAATGCGCTGATCAGGTTCCGCGACGCTAATCCCAAGCTGCCGGTCAAGGCGGTCTTCGTGATCTATAACCGGCCGCCCTTCGCCGTGATCGGCCGCAAGAGCCGCGGCATCAACGTGCCGAAAGACCTGGAAGGCAAAAAGCTCGGCGCGCCGGCGGCCGACAGCTCTTTTGCCGAATGGCCGATCTTCGCAAAGGTCAACGGCATCGACATCGCCAAATTGACGATCGAGAACATCGGTTTGCCGGTGCGCGACCCGATGCTCGCCGCCGGCCAGGTCGATGCCATCACCGGCACGTCGTACATTTCCTTCGTCGATCTCAAAGACAAGGGTGTTCCGGTCAACGACATTGTCGTGTTGCTGATGGCCGATTACGGCGTCGAGCTTTATGGCAATGCGATTATCGTTAGTCCGAAATTCGCGGCCGAACATGCCGACGCGGTGAAGGGCTTTCTGCACGCCTTCCTGAAGGGACTCAAGGAAACCGTGAAGTCGCCGGCTGCGGCGATCGGCGCCGCGCTCGCGCGCAGCGACGCGGCCAAGAAAGATTCCGAGTTGGAACGATTGACGATGGCGATCCGCGACAACATCCTCACGCCCGAAGTGAAGGCGAATGGTTATGGCGGCATCGACGCTGCGCGATTTGCCCGCGCCATCGACCAGCTCGCGCTCGCTGCCAAATTCAAGTCCGCCAAGCCGAAGCCGGACGATATTTTCGACGATTCATTTCTGCCGCCGGCCGCCGAGCGCAAAGCCAATTAGAGCGCGATCCGTTTAGAACAAATCATCGTGCGCTCTATTTTTGCTTGCGCCCGCCCCGGGGCGATCAGGCCGCGCTGGTCGCCGCCCGCGCGCCGTCGATGGCCGGCACTAGCTCCGGCGTCGTCGGCGCGCGCAGCACGGTTGCGAATTCATCGGCCAATTGCTCGTAGGTTGCTCGGGCGCCGCCCTCGCGCACGTAGATCCCCGTATAGAGTTCGGGCAGCTTCGGCAGCGGAGCATCGTCCCACACGTTCATGCCGAAGTAGTTCGCGCGTTCACGGGTGATCGCCATAACGCCGAGCCCGGCTTTGACCGCGCGATCGAGACTGGCCATGCTCGGACCGGTAAAAACCGTCTCGCAGTCCAATCCGACCCCCTTCAACACTCGCGTCGCCAGGCGCGTGTAGATGCAGTTCTCGCCAAAGGAAACCAGCGGCACCGGCTGGCTTGGATCGAGCACGGACGTCGCGCCACGCACCCAGACAATCTGCCGAGCCCAGAAATGACGCGCGTCGGGCGGCGGGTCCACCGACATGCCAATAAGAAGATCGAGTTCTCCGCTATGCAGCTGGCGCAGCAGCGGATCGAAGAAGTCGGTGCGCACGGTGAAGCGCACGTCCGGCCAGCGTTTGCGCAGCCGCGCCAGCGTTCCCGGCAGCGACGATGCCACGAAATCGCTCGGCGTCCCGATACGGATCGCCAACTCCGGGCGCGGGCTGCCGCCGAGGTGCACGATCTGATCGTTGATCGACAGCAGGCGGCGCGCATAGCCGACAACCATTTCGCCATGTGGCGTGAGGCCGATGCCATGCGCGGTACGATCGAATAGCTCGCCGCCGAGCAGGATTTGCAACCGCTTTATCTGCGCGCTCACGGCCGGCTGCGTCACCCCGAGCTGGGCCGCGGCCTTGGTGAAACTGCGCAAGTCGACCACCGCGATAAACGCGCGTAAGAGGTCGGTCGGGATATTTGTCATCGGCTGTCCTTGCCCTCGCCCCCCGGCAAAGTCATTTGCGAGCGAACGATCCCCGGTTCCGTACCATGGAATTCTAACAGGTCCCGCCTTGCGATCAATTTGTGCTGCTGCGGCTGATATATTTCGAACGATATTTCCTAAGGGAACCCCGGCACCAAACCGCAATTAGTTACAGGTGGAGCTATTTGATGCGCTCCAAAACACTCACGTAATTGGCGACCGCGGCGCCGCCCATATTGAAAATGCCGCCGAGCTGGGCGCCGCCGATCTGTAGATCGCCGGCGGTGCCGGTGAGCTGCATCGCGGTCAGCGCGTGCATCGACACGCCGGTGGCGCCGATCGGATGACCTTTTGCCTTAAGCCCGCCGGACGGGTTGATCGGCAGCCTGCCGTCCTTCTGCGTCCAGCCTTCCTTGATGGCGCGCGCGCCCTGCCCTTCCGGGGCGAGGCCCATGGCTTCGTATTCGATGAGTTCGGCGATGGTGAAGCAGTCGTGCGTCTCCACGAATGACAGGTCGTTGAGCGCGACCCCGGCGCGCGTCAGCGCGCGTTGCCAAGCCTGCGCGCAGCCTTCGAATTTGAGGATGTCGCGTTTGGACAGCGGCAGAAAATCCTGCACGTGCTCGGCGGCGCGGAACACGACCGCCTTGTCGAGCTTGAGCGCGGTCTCGACGTCGGCGAGCACGACGGCCGCGGCGCCGTCGGAGACCAGCGAGCAATCGGTGCGCTTGAGCGGCCCGGCGACGAACGGATTCTTTTCGCTTTCGGTGCGGCAGAAATCGAAGCCGAGGTCCTTGCGCATCTGCGCGTAAGGATTGCCGACGCCGTTCTTGTGATTCTTGGCCGCGATCATGGCAAGCGCGTCTGATTGATCGCCGTATTTCTGGAAATACAATCCGGCGATCTTGCCGAAGATGCCGGCGAAGCCGCCGTCGATGTCGGCCTCCTCGCGAACGTAAGAGGCCTTGAGCAGATTGCGGCCGATCTCCGCCGCCGGCGTCGTCGTCATCTGCTCGACGCCGACCGCCAGCACGATACGGGCTGAACGCGCCTCGATCGCCTTGAGCCCCTGGTGCACGGCGGCGGACCCGGTGGCGCAGGCGTTCTCCACCCGCGTCGCCCGCTTGAAACGCAAATCGGGCGAGGCCTGCAGCACCAAAGCGGCGGTGAAATCCTGCGCCGAGAAGCCGGCGTTGAAGTGCCCGAGCACGATTTCGTCGACGTCCTTGGGGGAAATTCCGGCATCGGCCAGCGCCTCGCCGGCAACCCGCACGATCAGGCTTTCGACGCTCTCGCCGGTCAACTTACCGAAGGGGGTATGGGCCCAGCCGACGATTGCCGCGGTCATGAAAGCCTCCTTTGCCGAACTTTGGTCGCATTACGCGGCGATAGTTCCCGTCATCCCCTGCTGGGGGGTCGGGCGGCTTTGCCTCTCGTGCGCAGCTTAGATAGCTTAAGCCCACCGCCTATGGAACCCAGCCGTTTCCGAGGCCCGAGAACGCAAGCGGACCCCGAATAGTGCTCGATCGCGCGCCTTACCGTTTTCTGACCTTTGGCCTTGCCGCGGCGGCCGCCTTTGCGCTCGCCGGCACCGGCCCTGCCCGCGCCGAAGCCAAGCTATTGATCGAAGCCGCGACCGGCAAGGTGCTGCACGCCGAGAACGCCACGCAACCGTGGTATCCGGCCTCGGTCACCAAATTAATGACCACCTACACCACGCTGCGCGCCGTCCAGGAAGGCCGCATCAAGCTCGACACCTTGATCACGATGTCGCGCAACGCGGTGGCGCAAAATCCCGTCAAGATGGGATTCAAGATGGGCACCCGCCTGACCATCGACAACGCGCTGAAGATGCTGCTGGTGAAATCCGCCAACGACGTCGCGGTGGCAATCGCCGAAGGCGTCGGCGGATCGCTCAGCGGCTTTGCCGACATGATGAACGCCAATGCCCGCCGGCTCGGCATGACGCAGAGCAATTTCGTCAACCCGAACGGTCTGCCGGCGGAGGACCACGTCACCTCGGCGCGCGATCTCGGCATTCTGGCGCGGGCGCTGATCACCGAATTCCCGCAATACGATTCCTATTGGCACATCCACGCGATCCGCTACGGCAGCCGCGTGATCCACAATTACAATTCGCTGCTCGACCGCTATCCCGGCGCCGACGGCATGAAGACCGGCTTTATCTGCGCGTCCGGTTACAACATGGTTGCTTCCGCCACGCACAACGGCCGCCGCTTGATCGCCGTCGTGCTCGGCGCCTATTCCGGCGCGGTGCGCGCCCAGCAAGCGGCGCAGATGCTGGAAAACGGATTCCACAGCGGCGGTCTGTCCTGGTTGACGCCGTCGCTCGGCACCGTCAACGAGCTGGCCCCGATCGATGCGCAGCCGCCCAATCTGCGCGAGCAAATGTGCGGCGGCCATCGCCGCAAGCCGCCTTCCGAGGATAACAACGAGGAGGAGCCGGACGACGCCGCGACCGCCAGCGGCGACACCAACGCGGGGCAAGGCTTCCTGCTGTCGAGCCTGCGCGCCCCGAACGGCAAATTCGTGCTGGGGCCGCCGGTCGAAACCGAGGCGCCGGTCGTCGTCTATACCGGGCCCGCCAATCATCCGGACGCCGAGCAGGCACCCGAGCACAAGTCACGCAAGGCCAAAAAACACTCGACCCGCAAGCAAGCGGCAAAGCATCACAAGCGGGCAAAACCGAAGGTCAGCTCGGCGGCGCAATGAGCGCGGCGGACAATAGCGCCGCGCGGCGGCAGCGGCCGGACCCCATCGCCTTGACCGTGCTCACCGGCTTTCTCGGCGCCGGCAAGACCACGCTGCTCAACCGGCTGCTGAAAGACCCCGCGCTCGCCGATACGGCGGTCATCATCAACGAGTTCGGCGACGTCGCGCTCGACCATCTGCTGGTCGAGTATATCGGCGACAACATGGTGCTGCTGCAATCGGGCTGCCTGTGCTGCACCATGCGTGGCGACCTGGTCGATGCGCTGGAGACGCTGCTGCGCGATCTCGACAACCGGCGCTGCAAGTTTCGCCGCGTGCTGCTGGAGACGACCGGTCTCGCCGATCCGGCGCCGGTGCTGCACACCGCCATGGCGCACCCTTATCTCGTGCTGCGCTACCGGCTCGACGGAGTGGTGACGGTGGTCGACGCGGTGAACGGTGAAGCCACGCTCGATGCCCATGCGGAAGCGGTCAAGCAGGCCGCGGTCGCCGACCGCATCGTCCTGACCAAGTCCGATCTGGCGGACGACGGGCAGCGCGCGCGCATCGTCGAACGTCTTCGTGCCCTCAATCCAGCCGCGCCGATTTTGGACGCCGCCAAGGGCGAAGCGACGGCGGAGCAACTGCTCGGCTGCGGGCTCTACGATCCCGAACGCAAAATTCCGGATGTGAAAAAATGGCTGGCGGAAGAAGCCTACGCCGACGCGCATCACCATCATCACCACGATCGCAACCGCCATGACGAGCACATCGGCGCCTTCGTGCTCACCAGCGACGCCGCCATTCCGGCCGGCACGCTGGAAATGTTCCTTGAGCTGTTGCGCGCGACGCACGGCGCCCGGCTGTTGCGGGTCAAGGGCATCGTCAAACTCGCCGAAATGCCGGAGACGCCGGTGGTGGTGCACGGCGTGCAGCATGTCTTTCATCCGACCGCCCGGCTTGAGCGCTGGCCGGACGACGACCATCGCACGCGGCTCGTGTTCATTACCCGCGATCTGCCGGAGGCGACGGTGCGCGAACTATTCGAGGCTTTTACCGGCGCGGCGAACCTCGACCGGCCCGACAGGCAGGCGCTCACCGACAATCCCCTGGTCCCCTTTGGCGGCGCCGACCGCTAAGACCGCTTGCGCGAGTTCCCGACTCGCCTAATGGTGCCGCCGGCACCGCAATTTGGCGCCAACGAGGCAAACAGCATGGAACGGCCTTGGCTGCGGAATTATCCGCCCGGCATCGCCGCCGAGGTCGACGCCTCACGCTATGCGTCGCTGGTGGCGATGCTGGAGGAAAGCTTCAAGGCGCATGCGGCACGCGCGGCCTGCGTCTGCATGGGTGCATCGCTCTCCTATGCCGAGCTCGATGCCGCCTCGCGCGCGCTCGCCGCCTGGCTGCAAAGCCGCGGGCTGCAGCGCGGCGCCCGCGTCGCCATCATGATGCCGAACCTGTTGCAATATCCGGTGGCGATCGCCGCCATTTTGCGCGCCGGCATGACGGTGGTGAACGTCAACCCGCTGTACAAGCCGCGCGAATTGGAATTCCAGCTTAACGACGCCGGCGCCGAGGCCATTTTGGTGCTGGAAAATTTCGCCGCGGTGCTGCAGGCGGCGCTGCCGCGTACCGGCGTGAAACACATCGTCGTCGCCAGCATGGGCGACATGCTGGGCGGGGTTAAAGGCGCCGCCGTCAACGGCGTCGTCCGCCATGTCAAAAAGATGGTGCCGGCCTACAAGTTGCCCGGCGCCGTTACCTTCAACAAGGCGCTCAAACTCGGGCGCGCGCTGCCGTTCACGCCGGTCGCCGTCGGGCCCGACGACATCGCCTTCCTGCAATATACCGGCGGCACCACCGGCGTCGCCAAAGGCGCGATGCTGCTGCACCGCAATCTGGTCGCCAACGTCTTGCAAGTGGAAGCCTGGCACGTGCCGATGCTGGCGGTGCCGCCGCCGCTCGAGCAGGCGATGATCCTCACCGCGCTGCCGCTCTATCATATCTTCGCGTTGACCGCGTGCTTCCTGTTCGGCGTGCGCGCCGGCGCGCTTTGTCTGCTGATTCCGAATCCGCGCGACATCCCCTCCCTCATCAAGGTGCTCATCAAGAACAAAGTGAACGCCCTTCCGGCGGTGAACACTTTATTCAACGCGCTGCTGCACCATCCCGACTTCGGCAAGATCGACTGGCGCATGCTCAAATACGCCGTCGGCGGCGGCATGGCGGTGCAAAAGCCCGTCGCCGATGCCTGGCTCAAGGCCACCGGCCGCCCGATCATCGAAGGCTACGGCCTGTCGGAGACCTCGCCAGTGCTCACCTGCAATCGCGGCGATATCGCCGAATGGACCGGCACCATCGGATTGCCGTTGCCCTCGACCGATATTTCCATCCGCGACGACGCCGGCGAGGCGCTGCCGCCCGGCATGCGCGGCGAAATCTGCGCGCGCGGGCCGCAGGTCATGCCCGGCTATTGGCGGCGTCCCGAGGAAACCGCCATGGTGATGACGAGCGACGGCTTCTTCCGCACCGGCGATATCGGCGTGATGGACGATTTCGGCCGCGTCACCATCGTCGACCGCAAGAAGGACATGATCACCGTCTCCGGCTTCAAGGTGTTTCCCAACGAGGTCGAGGAATTCGTCATGAGCCACGGCGGCGTCTTGGAATGCGCCGTGGTCGGCGTGCCGGATGCGCATTCGGGCGAAGTGCCCAAGCTGTTCGCGGTCAAGAAACAGCCCGATCTCACCGAGGCGGAATTGCGCGCCTTCCTCGCCGGCGGGCTTGCGCACTATAAAATGCCGCGGCATATCGAATTCCGCGACGAATTGCCGAAATCCAATGTCGGCAAGATCCTGCGCCGCGCGTTGCGCGAAGATGCCGCCGAACCGCCCGCAAGCCGATGAATGCATCCGCTGATAATCCCGTCGCCATTGTCGCCTTCTGGCGCGAGGTCGGACCGAAGCGCTGGTTTGAGAAGGACGCCGCGCTCGACGAAGAAATCACCCGCCGCTTTCTCGCCACGCACGAGCAAGCCGCCGCCGGCAAGCTCGCCGGCTGGGAACAAAGCGCGGAGGGCGCGCTGGCGCTGCTCATTTTGCTCGATCAATTCCCGCGCAACATGTTCCGCGGTGAGCCGCGCGCCTTCGCCACCGACCCGCTGGCGCGCGCCGTTGCCGCCGGCGCCATCATCCGCGGTTTCGACAGCCAGGTTCCGGCGGAGCTGCGCGGTTTCTTCTATCTGCCGTTCATGCACTCGGAAGAGCTTGCCGACCAGGATCGCGCCATCGCGTTCTATAAGGCCGCCGGCGATGCCGATGGATTGAAATGGGCGGAACGGCACGCCGGCATCATCCGCCGCTTCGGCCGCTTCCCGCATCGCAATGCCGTGCTCGGCCGCACCACCACGGCGGAGGAACAGAAATTTCTCGATGAGGGCGGGTTTGCGGGCTGACAACAACTGTCGTCCCCGCGCAGGCGGTAACCCAGTAGACGCAAGCCTCAATGTAGCGCAGAAATTTTTTATGCTAGTGAGTACTGGATGCCCGCTTGCGCGGGCATGACAGCAGAGTCAAGCAATGCGCGACTTCCACGGCGTCTTTCCCTATCTGGTGTCGCCGATCGACAGTGGCGGGCGCATCCTCGGCGATGTGCTGGGTAGACTTTGCGACGACCTGATCAACGCCGGCGTGCACGGGCTCACCCCGCTCGGCTCGACCGGCGAGTTCGCCTATCTTTCGCGCGAGCAACGCAAGACGGTGGTGCAAGCGACGATCGAAGCCGCCGGCAAGCGCGTGCCGGTGATCGCCGGCGTCAGCTCGACTTCGACCGCCGACGCGGTCGAGCAGGCCAAGGCCTATCAGAAGCTCGGGGCGAGCGGCATTCTCGCCATCCTCGAAGCCTATTTCCCCGTGAAGGACGCGCAGGTCGAATCCTATTTCCGCGCCATCGCCGACGCCGTCGACATTCCGGTGGTGATCTACACCAATCCGCAATTCCAGCGCAGCGACCTGACGCTCGACGTCATCGCGCGGCTCTCCGAGCATCCGCGCATCGGTTACATCAAGGACGCTTCAACCAATACCGGCCGGCTGCTCTCGATCATGAACCGCGTCCCCAAGATGAAAGTGTTTTCGGCGTCGGCGCATATTCCGGCGGCGGTGATGCTGATCGGCGGCGTCGGCTGGATGGCGGGGCCCGCCTGCATCGTGCCGCGGCAGAGCGTGCAGCTTTATGATCTTTGCCGCGCCGGGCAATGGCCGGCGGCGATGAAATTGCAGCGCCAACTCTGGCGCATCAACGAGGCCTTCGCGCGCTTCAATCTCGCTGCCTGCATCAAGGCCGGCTTGCAGATCCAGGGCTATGCCGTGGGCGATCCGGTGCCGCCGCAAGCGGCGCTAACGCCTGAGGAACGCAAGCAGGTCGAAGCCATCTTGGCCGACGTGGCGGCGCTGCAAACGGCCTGATTTAGCGGCCCCAATCGCCAACCCACCGAATGTTAACGCTTCCTTGCTAAGCGAAGACAATGGCTTTGTCGTCGCCCGCACCGCGGTCATCGCCGGCGCGAAGGGAACCCGTGTCGCTGACCGGCTCCGAACAGGTAACCCCCGCCCCGCCGCCTTCCATCGGCGGCGTGATCGCGCGCGTCAAAGCCATCCTCGGCGACCGCACCGACAGCCGGCTGGCGCAACTGGTCGCCGGCAAGGTGTTCCTCGTGCGCGTCGGCAGCGCGCTGTTTGCGCTCATCTCGCAGGTGCTGCTGGCGCGCTGGATGGGCCGCGACGAATTCGGCATCTACATTTATGCCTGGACCTGGGTGCTGATGATCGGCCCGCTGGCCGACGCCGGCCTGTCGTCGGGCGCGCGGCGTTTCATTCCGGAATATGTCGAGCTGAAAGCCTTCGACAAACTGCGCGGGTTCCTGTCGGGCAGCCGCTGGTTTGCCTTCGGCGTGGCGAGCGCGGTCGGCTTGATCGGCATCGGCATCGTCACCTTGATCGCGCCGTGGATGAGCGCGTTCGTGGTGGTGCCGCTTTATCTTGCCTGCCTCGGCATTCCGGTCTGCGGGCTGGCGGCGGTGCAGACCGGGATCGCGCAATCCTACGACTGGCCCAACCTCGCCTTCGTGCCGTTCTACATCGTGCGCCAGGTCGGCATCACGGTGCTGGTCGGCGCGGCTTACGTGATCGGCGCCCCCACCGACGCGGTGATGGCAATGATCTTCGCCGTCATCGCCAGTTGGGCGGTGACCGGCGGCCAGGCGCTGGTGCTCAACCGCCGCCTCAAAACGAAAGTCGAGCCCGGCGCCAAGAGTTACGAGATCAAGACCTGGCTGGCGACCTCGCTGCCGATCTTCGTGGCCGAGAGCTTCTATCTGCTGCTCACGTATGTCGACATCCTGGCGCTCGAGCATTTGGGTTCGCCCGGCGACGTCGCGGTCTATTATGCCGCCGTGCGGCTGTTGGCGCTGGTCGCCTTCGTCTATTTCGCCATCTCCAGCGCCACCACGCATAAATTCACCGAGTACCACGTGACCGGCGACAGCAAGCGTCTCGCCACCTTCTTCGCCGAGACCATCCGCTGGACGTTCTGGCCCTCGCTCGCCGTCTGCGCGGTGATGCTGCTGTTCGGACGCCCGCTGCTGGCTTTGTTTGGCGCCGGTTTTGAGAGCGGTTATCCGGTGATGTTCATTCTCGCCGCCGGCATGCTGGCGCGCGCCGCCGTGGGCCCGGCCGAACGCCTGCTCAACATGCTCGGCATGCGCAAGCAATGCGCCTCGGTCTATGCGATCGCCTTTGCGCTCAATCTCACCCTCTGCGTCGTCCTGATCCCGCGCCTCGGCATCGAAGGCGCGGCGTCGGCGACGGCGACGGCGATGATTGCCGAGTCGATCATGTTGTACGTCGTCGCCAAGCGCCGCCTCGGTTTCCATGTGTTCATCATGGGCGGCAATTCCAAGTAACACCGCACCACCGTTCCTTTCCCTCTCCCCTTGCGGGAGAGGGTGCCGAGCGAACGAAGTGAGCCAGGCGGGTGAGGGGTCGGTGCTTAACATCGACTCCGGACCCCTCACCCGGCTCGCGCTTCGCTATCGCTCCGCGCGACCCACCCTCTCCCGCAAGGGGAGAGGGAAGCGTGTTTGCGGGCACGGAGCGGACCAAACATCACGTCCGCTCCCGCAACAGACGCCGGATCACCTTGCCCGTCGTGGTCATCGGCATGGCGTCGATGAAGGCGACCTCGCGCGGATATTCGTGCGCCGAGAGATGTGTGCGCACGAAATTCTGGATGTCGGCGGCGAGCGCCTCGGAGGCGGCCTGGCCGTCCTTGAGCACGATGAAGGCTTTGACGATCTCGCCGCGCACGGCATCGGGCTTGCCCACCGCGGCGGCGAGCGCCACCGCCGGATGGCGGATGAGGCAATCCTCGATCTCGCCGGGACCGATGCGGAAGCCGGACGAGCTAATGACGTCGTCGTCGCGGCCGACAAACGTAATGTAGCCGTCCTCGTCCAACACGCCCTGATCGCCGGTGACCATCCAGTCGCCGATGAACTTGTCGCGCGTCGCCTGCGGCCGCCCCCAATATTCCAGGAACATCACCGGGTCGGGACGTTTCACGGCGATCTGCCCGATCTCGCCGCTTTTCAGTTTTTGTCCGTCGCCGCCGATCACCGCCACCTCGTGGCCGGGCACCGGCTTGCCGATGGCGCCGGCTTTAAGCACGCCGAGCTGGGCGCAGGAGCTGAGCACCAGGTTGCATTCGGTCTGCCCGTAGAACTCGTTGATGGTGAGGCCGAAGGCGTCCCTGCCCCATTCCAGCGCCTCGACGCCGAGCGACTCGCCGCCCGAGGCCAGCGTGCGCAGCGAAAAATCAAAACGGCCGCGCGGGCTTTTTACCGCGCGCATCATGCGCAGCGCCGTCGGCGGAATAAACGCGTTGCGCACTTGTGCTTTGGCCATCAGCGCGAAGGCTTCCTCCGGATCGAACTTGTCGACCTTGCGCGCCACCACGGCGACGCCGTGATGCAAGGACGGCAGCAGCACGTCGAGCAGGCCGCCGGCCCAGGCCCAGTCGGCCGGCGT
The DNA here is from genome assembly GCA_963805375.1 of uncultured Alphaproteobacteria bacterium. Classification (GTDB taxonomy): domain Bacteria; phylum Pseudomonadota; class Alphaproteobacteria; order Rhizobiales; family Xanthobacteraceae; genus Pseudolabrys. The sequence goes on from CAWDUB010000008.1 coordinate 157,549, forward strand.
CCAGTAGCGGTCGCCGTCAGAAGGAAACGGATAATGCGGCAGCTCGACGCCGGGCAGATGGCCGAGCAGCACGCGGTGGCCGTGCAGCGCACCTTTCGGCTGGCCAGTGGTGCCCGAGGTGTAGATCATCATCGCCGGATCGTCGGGGCCGGTATCGACGGGCGTGAAGTTGGCCGACGCGCGAGAGAGAAGATCGGGAAGATTGCCATCGAGCGACAGCACGCAAGTCAGATCGGGCACGTCGTTGCGGACTTCCTCGAGCTTGGCGGCGCCTTGCGCGTTGGTGATCAGCGCCTTGGCGGCGGAATTCTGCAGGCGGTAGGAAAGCGCATCGGTGCCGAACAGCACCGCGATCGGCAGCGCCACGGCGCCGAGCTTGTAGATCGCCACATGCGCGGCGGCGACGTCCGGCGCCTGCGGCAGAAAAATCGCCACGCGGTCGCCGCGTTCAACGCCGTGCGCGCGCAGCACATTGGCGAGGCGGTTGGAGAGTTCGCGCAAACGCCCAAACGTGACGGCGTCTTCGCGCCCGTCGGCATGCACGTGCAAAATGGCGAGGCGCTGCGGCTCGCGCGCCGCCCAGCGGTCGCAGACGTCGACGCCGATATTGTAGCGCGCCGGGATGTTCCAGCGGAAATCGCGAACGAGCGCGTCGTAATCGCGCGCCTGAGGCAGAGCCGGCATGGTGCGGGAAGCTAGTCGCGTGTGCATGAGAGGTCTAGGGTTGTTGTCGTCCCGGGCAAAACCGGCGCCGCACGCTGTCTTTCCCTCTCCCCTTGTGGGAGAGGGTGGCGAGCCGGAGCGAGAGCGAAGGCGAGCCGGGTGAGGGGTCGGCGTTTGACGATCGGCAGGACCCCTCACCCGCCCTCGCTCGGCTTCGCCTCCGCTCGGGCACCCTCTCCCGCAAGGGGAGAGGGAAAGTGAGCGCGCCGTACGCTGTCATCCATTCTATGAAAGCCAGTACCGTCACCGACACAAAACCGCCGCTTCGCTGGTGTGTATTGGCAGCCGGGCGATGTCATCTGGACGCAGATTCGATGGACGACAAAGCCCTCACCAAAGTCCCCGAAGTCACGCTCGTCTTCTGGATCATCAAGATCGCGGCGACGACGCTGGGCGAGACCGGCGGCGACAGCGTGACCATGACGCTGCACTGGGGCTATCTCGCCGGCACGGCGATATTTCTGGCACTGCTGATCGGCCTGGTGATCTGGCAGACCGTGGCGAAGAAATTCCATCCCTTCCTCTATTGGGCGACCATCATCGCCTCGACGACCTTCGGCACCACCATGGCCGACTTCGCCGACCGCTCGCTGGGCATCGGCTACACCGGCGGCGCGACGCTGCTGTTCGTCCTGCTGATGGCAACGCTGGCGCTGTGGTACTGGTCGCTCGGCTCCATCTCGGTGGCGACGGTGAGCACGCCGAAGGTGGAAGCCTTCTATTGGGCCGCCATCACATTTTCGCAGACGCTCGGTACCGCGCTCGGCGACTGGGCCGCCGACACCGGCGGGCTCGGCTATGAAGGCGGTGCGCTGGTCTTCGGCGCCGGCTTGCTGGTGCTGGTCGGCGCTTATTATTGGACGAACATCTCGCGCGTGGCGTTGTTCTGGGCCGCCTTCATCCTGACGCGGCCGCTGGGCGCGACCGTCGGCGATTTCCTCGACAAGCCGGTCGCCCACGGCGGCCTGCATCTGAGCCGGCCGCTCGCTTCGGCGGTGATCGCGGTTTTCATCATCGGCTGCATTTTGCTTTTGCCGCAGCGCGCCGGCACGCATCCCGGTGAGGCGAAGACCGCGGCGCGATGAAACCGATAAATTTTTCTCACACCTCACAAGACCCGCGCCACACGCTGTCTTCCCCTCTCCCCTTGTGGGAGAGGGTGACCGAGCGGAGGCGAAGCCGAGCGAGGTCGGGTGAGGGGTCGGAGCCGCAATCGACCTTCGACCCCTCATAGATCGCCGCGATCCTTCCGTCCTCGGTGTCGAGCGCGGTGGTCTGCAATTCGCTGTCGGTCTCCAGCGTTACGAAGCCGGGCAAGCCGTTGACGATCGCGGCGCGCACGAGCTTCGAGGCGTTCTTCTTGAACAAAGTGCCAACAGTTCGCGCCATTTCTGCGCGATGCGGTCCGGGAACGCTTATCCTCACCGCCTCCCCCCAATAACCAATTGTTCACCGCGCCCCGGCATAGTGCGCGGCGCACGGGCGGAGGCAGTCATGCGCGACCATGAAAAGCGATCGAATGTCGGCCGGCGCGCCGGCAGGCGCTCAGGCGGTGACCGCCGCAGCGGCGTCGACACGCGAAGCGAGGAAGAGCGCAAGTCGATGGGCGAGCGGCGTTCGAACAAGGATCGGCGCTCGGGCCTCGACCGGCGCTCGAACACGCACTAGGCGTTTTCCCGGCGGCCGGCGGCCGGCGCCAGCCTTGCCATTCATCTGAATATTCGGCGCAATCGTTTTATCCGCATCGCCAATGACAGCCGGCCCGGCGAAGCGGGCGCGGCCTGGCAATCGACTTTTGTCGTTTAAGCTTCGCCTGCGGCCGCGCGGCGCCGCTGCAGCGTCACGCCGCCGCGGCCATCGCCTGCCCCGGCGGCTGCATTTTCGACAGCAGCTTGTTGCGGATCGAGTCCTCGACGCGCTTCAAGACCTTCTCCGCCTCGGCGACGCGGGCTTCGGCGTTGCGCGCGCGGTGATCGGCGGCGGACAGGCGTTCTTCCAGGATGGCGATCTCCGCCTTGCTCTGCCTGATCATTTGCTCGGCTTCGGCGGCGCGCGCGTTGGCCGCTTTGCAGCGGTCCTCCGCCGCGCTTTGCGCCTGCTCGAGGACGCGGATTCGCGACTGCGCAAACTCCAGCTGATCGGAGGCTTTTTGCGCCAGGCCGTGCGCCCGCGCCGTGGTTTCGGCCGCGTGGTCTTCGATGCTTTGCACCATCGCGGCCGCCTGATTGACGAGATCGATCGCCGTCACGCTCGCGCTCTCGGCGGGCAAGGGCGCGACATCGGAATGCGGAGTTTCAGGGGCCGAATGGGCCGCCAGGCTTCCCAACTCGGCGAGCAGCGGCGTGAAATCGAAACTCGGACCTTCATTGGCCGGATTGGGCAGCGCCTGGTGCGCGCTACGGCTGACCGGTCTGACCAGATTCCATCCCATGAGTCGCTCCGATCGGGAAAAGCTTTCAAAGTGATTAACGCCGGAACTTCTTGTCAGAGTTTGGTAAACAAAGGCTTAATTCGCGGTTTCCGCCGCTATTTTCCGCCGCCCTCGCGCTCCTGTTCGCCGAAATACTTCTTCATCGGCTCGAAATAGGCGCGCCGCCAGCCGCCGTCGCGGATGTCGGTCAGCCGGTCGGGCACGTCGGAGTGCCTGACGGTGATGCGGGTGCCGCCGTGCGCCGGCGCCAGCAGCACCTCGACGCGCGAGTCGGGCTCGCTGTCGAAGAAGTTGGCGTTGCGCCATTTCTGCACGATGCGGCCGGGGCGGTCGAGCACCAGGTTCTGCCCGCGGATGTGACCGTTCCAGGCGGAGAATTCGGCGCCCTGGTTGGCGTTGATGTTGGCCTTCTTGCCGCCGGTCATCTTGCTGTGGCCGGCGGCATCGACCCAGGCGTCGAAGATCTTTTCCGGCGTCGTGGCAATGACGGTGGAGAGGGTGAAGTCGATCGGCATGGCTGCTGCTCCGGTTATTGAGAAACAACGGTCCGACGGCACAGCGCGGCAACGACGCCGCGTCTGCGGCATTGGCGCTGATCCACACTCCGTTCATTCCCGCGCAAGCGGGAATCCAGGGCCGCTCACCGCGCCGTCCAACTTTAAAGCACTGGGTCCCCGCTTTCGCGGGGACGAACGGATACAATGTTGGCTCGGAACGTCCTATCCGTGACGTTCGCCTTTCTTGTCGTCGGGGGCCGCCAGGATCAGCGACCAGAACACCTTGTATTTCGAATCGGGCGTATAGACCGCGGCGATGCCCATGCGGGTGGCGCCGCGCAGCAGCATGTTGGCGTTGTGCGGGCGCGAGTCGCGCCAGCCGGAGAAAGCTTCCGCCAGCGTGTGATAGCCGGCGCCGATATTTTCCGCCGCGATCTTGGCGTCGAAGCCGGAAGCGGCGAGGCGCCGGGTAAACGGCTCGCCGGCGCTGTGGTCGAGCTTGTTGCGCTTGGCCATCACTTCGGCCTGGGCCTGCGCCATGCGCATCAATTGCGGATCGAGCGCGACCGAGGGCAGCCCGTTATTGTGGCGGTAGCCGGAAATCATCGAGGCGGCGGCGGCGGCGTCGAGCTTCTCATAGGGCCGCGCGAGATTGCGGTAGAACGTCGGCTCGCCCTTGGGCTCGTAGGAGGCGCAGCCGGCGGGCGCGATCAGCGCTAAAAAAAGCGCGCACAAACGAAGCATGGGCGGCGATCTCCGAATCATTGCAAGCGGCGGCATAGTATCGCGGCGCGCCGGCCGCATGGTGGTATTGCGCCGTTAAGCTTTCGTTAACCACGCGCGCTTGCCGGTAATTAACTGCATGACAACCGGGCGGGGCTAGCCTTGCCGGCAACCCGGACGCGAGTAATGACGGAGACGACCGAGACACCGACGGTGGCGCGCGATTGGCGCCCGGTCATCCTGATCGGCTGCGGCTTTTTTCCGGCCGCCTTCGCGTTTTTCTATTTCGCCGTGCCGGTCGACGGCGCGCTCAGGCCCATCCCCGAATGGCTGGCGTCGGCGCTGTTCGCGGCGCTGACCACCGTGATCGCCATGCTGCCGCCGAGCCTGGCGCTCATCCGCCGGCTGCAGATCTACAACCGGCGCGCCCGCATCGCGCTCGACAACATGGCGCAGGGCCTGTGCATGTTCGACGCCAATGAGCGGCTGGTGGTGTGCAACCGCCGCTATCAGGAGCTCTACCAGCTGCCTGCCGACGTCACCAAACCCGGCCGCTCGCTCTCAAGCCTGCTCGAATTCCGCATCGCCAACGGCAGTTTCGCACGCGACCCCGACGATTACCGGCGCGAATTGCTGGCCGCCATGCGCGAAGGCGCGACCCGGAGCAACGAAATCAAATCCGCCGACGGGCGCATCATATCGGTGACCAATGAGCCGATGGCGGATGGCGGCTGGGTGGCGACGCACGAGGACATCACCGAACGGCGCAACGCCGAGCACGAACGCGCCTCCCTGCAGGCGCAGCAGCAGCGGCGCAGCCTGGTCGAGCAGGCGATCGCCGCGTTCCGCCGCCGCGTCGAGGACCTTCTGCACACGGTGGCCGACGGCGCCAAGGCGATGCGTTCGACCGCCACCACGCTGCTGGCCAATTCCGGGCAGACCTCGAAAGGCGCCGAAAGCGCCGTCGGCGCCTCCAACGAAGCCTCGACCAACGTGCAGACCGCGGCGATCGCCGCCGACGAACTCTCCGGCTCGATCGGCGAGATCGCCCGCCAGCTCACTTTGACCACCGACATCGTGCGCGCGGCGGTCGGCGAGGCGCAAGGCACCAACCGGCAGATCGCCGCGCTGACGCAAGCGGCGCAGAAGATCGGCGACGTCGTCATGCTGATCCGCGCCATCGCCGGGCAGACCAATTTGCTGGCGCTCAATGCGACGATCGAAGCCGCGCGCGCGGGCGAAGCCGGCAAGGGTTTCGCCGTGGTCGCCGCCGAGGTCAAATCGCTGGCGGTGCAGACCGCCAAGGCGACGGAGGATATTTCCCGGCTGATCGGCGCGGTGCAGGCCTCGACCGGCGGCGCGGCGGACGCCATCGGCCGCATTTCCGGGCGCATGCAGGAGATCGAAAGCTACGCCGCCACCGTCTCCGCCGCGGTCGAGGAGCAGAGCGCGGCGACCGCGGAGATTTCGCAGAACGTCGCCAGCGCCGCCGAGGGCGCCAGGCTGGTGGTCAAGGAACTCGACGAGGTCGCCGGCGCGGCGACCGAAACGCGGCAATCGGCGGAGAGCGTGCTCACCGCCTCGCAGGCGGTGGAGTCGGCCGCCACGGACCTGCGCCGCGAGGTCGAAGGCTTCCTGGCGCGCGTCGCGGCGTAGTTCCCTCGCCCCGCTTGCGGGGAGAGGGTGGCGAGAATCGCGTGAAAAGAGATGCGAGCCGGGTGAGGGGGCGCTTCCGAAACGCTCAGAGTCGCGGCGATGCCCCTCACCCGACCAGCTTCGCTGCGCTCAGCCGGTCGATCTCCCCGCATGCGGGGAGAGGTGAAAGCACGCGCGGTTTTCGCCCTTTCAAAATCGAACAATATCATTGAACCGGGCGGCTAAATGCGCGTTCGCTTTTTGCCCGGGTTCGGTTAGTTTGCGCGCACGAGAACGGCGCGGCGGAGAACATGATGCGGCTTGGTTATTTCACGATGCCGGTGCACCCCTTGGGCAGCGATTGGTCGCGCACGCTGCGCGAGGATCGCGAGGCCATCATCCTCGCCGACAAGCTCGGCTTCCACGACGCCTTCATGGGCGAGCACCTGACCGACGCCTGCGAGAACATCACCAACAGCATGTTGTTCCTGGCGACGCTGATCAGCGACACCAAGCACGATCAAACTCGCCACCGGCACCACCAATCTGGCGCAGATGCATCCGGTGGTGATCGCGGTGAACGCGGCGATGTTCGACCATCTCGCGCAAGGCCGCTTCATCATGGGCGTGTCGCCCGGCGCGCTCACCTCGGACTGCGAGGCGATCGGCATCCTCGATCAGGACCGCAACAAGATTTTTGCCGAAGCGATCGACGTCATCCTGGCGATCTGGGAGCGCGACCCGCCCTACGACATCGATTTCCCCGACAACCGCTTCAAGGTCGGCTTCGCCAATACCGCCGCGCTCGAGCTCGGCGTCGGCGTCCTGGCCAAGCCCTTCCAGAAGCCGCGGCCGGAAATCGTCGGCACCGTGGTGGCGCCGTTCTCGCCGGGCGTGGTGCTGATGGGCAAGCGCGACTTCCATCCGCTGTCGGCGAACTTCCTTTTGGCCAAGCACTTGAAGTCGCACTGGACCAATTACGCCAAGGGCAAGGCCGAGGCGGGGCAGAAAGCCGACGTCGCCGACTGGCGCGTGGCGCGCACCATCTTCGTCGCCGACGACGACAAGGTGGCGGCGCGCTATGGCCGCGACGACGCCAACAGCCCCTACCGGCATTATTTCGGCAACATGCGCGCCAAGATGATGCGCGGCAACCGGCTCTACGTGTTCAAGAGCGACAAGGAGCAGCCGGACGCGGAGATCACGCTCGATTTTGTCATGCAGAATTGCGTGTTCGCCGGCAGCGTCAACAAGGTGGTCGATGAGATCCTGGCCATGCGCGAGGAGACCGGCGATTTCGGCGAGTTAGTCTATGCCGGCATGGATTGGGTCGACCCGGCACTCGCCAAGCGCTCGATGCAACTGATGGCGGAGCAGGTGATGCCGCGGGTCAACGCCGCGATCGGCAAGCAGGCTGCGGCGGAATAACTTCGTTCCCCCAAACTCGGCTGTCGTCTCCGCGAAGGCGGGGACCCAGTAACACAGGCGTGTCGGCTCAAACTTAGACCGGGTTTACTGGATGCCCGCTTTCGCGGGCATGACAGTAACGATCGGTGACGTCCCATCCCACTCTCACCCGTGCACCATGTGCCAGACGATGCCGCCGAGCGCGCCGATGAGCAGCGCGATGCAAACAAGGCTCTGGATGAAAAAGCCCTGATGGCGATTTTCTGCCGCCGCGCTGTAGCCGCGGATGTAAATCGCCCGGCCGGCGATCCACACCAGGCCGAGCAGCGCCGCCGCCCAGTCGCTGACGTAAAACGCAAACAGCCAGAGCAGCGGCAGGAAAATCGGCATCCACTCCAGCGTATTCATCTGCACGCGGAAGGCGCGGTCGAAATCCGGCTGCCCGCTCATCGCCGGCACCGCGACGCCGAATTTCTGCCGCGCGCGGGCGACCATGAGGCCGGTGAAGAAATACAGAAGCACGGCCAGCACTGTGACCAGCGCGGTGAAATTCGGCATGTTGCAAGGCCCCCGTGTTGCCGGATGATTCGAGCGGGGCGTTGATCGCTGACGATCGTGTCAGAATAAGGGGACGTGTGAGCGATTCTTTCTCCGTTCGTCCCCGCGAAAGCGGGGACCCAGAGCGAAAATCGAAAGGCCTCGCTTGTAGCCCCTGGATTCCCGCTTACGCGGGAACGAACCGAGTTTGTGGCAACGTCAAACCGACAGCGGCTCGGTGCCGAGTTCCGCGTAGAGCCCGTGCCGTGCGCCTTCGCTGAACTTGATGTCGCGGTCGAGCTCGATCGCCGCCGAGCGCACGCGCTGCGCCGAAGGCTCGGTCGCCGGCACCGCGCCGCCTTCCGCCGCCGCCTTGGCGGCGCGCAGCAACAGCTTGCGCGTCAGCACAATGCCGGCGTCGGTCGCGCACAGATGCTCCTTGGTGCGGTCCTGGATCGGGCCCATGCTTTCCTGAATGGAGGCGTCCTGCATGGCGATGCCGTCGACGCCGGTGGCGGAATGGCTGTGGCGGTGCGCGTCGCCGTCCAAAAGATAATTGTTCGATTTGTTGGCGAGCGGAATGAAGGTGCCGGGCACGTATTTGACGTGGATGCCCTCGCCGTCCTGCATCGCCGCCACTTCCGAATTCGTCAGCGCGCGCTTGGGGTGATAGTTGATGCTCCAGGCCCAGCAGGTCTCGTCGTCGATCGGCACCCAGGCATGGGCTCCCAAAGGGTGTCCGGCGCGCGGCGGGATAATCGAATACCACGGCATGATCCACGGCGTGATGCGCCAATAATATTTGCCGGCGTCGGCATTGCGGCGCGCGCCGATCAACAGGCCACCGGGAAATTCCTCGACCTCGAAGGCCGGCATGCGGTCCTGCTCGTTGTAGACATTGCCTTTCGAGCCTTTGAACAGCGGGTCCTTGTTGAGTTCGCCGCCATGCAGCCAGGAGACGTGACTGGAATCGATGCCGCCTTCCATCGCCTGCAGGTAATTGCATTCCTGCAAGCGCTTGGAGACGAAGCGCTGCGGCGGTTCGACGTCGGTCCATTCCAGCGCCGGCGGCGGCGGTTGCAACTCCGGCGGGCCCATATAGGCCCAGACGATGCCGGCCTTTTCGATGCACGGATAGGATTTCAGCTTGATGTTCTTGCGGAAGCCGGACTCCTCCGGCTCCGAGGGCAGATCAACGCATTGGCCGGTGACGTCGTATTTCCAGCCGTGGTAAGGGCAGCGCAGGCCGCATTCTTCGTTGTCGCCGAACCACAGCGAGACGCCGCGATGCGCGCAGAATTCGTCCATCAGGCCGATGCGGCCTTTGCTGTCGCGGAAGCAGATCAAAGCTTCGCCCATCAGTCTGGCGCGCACCGGCGGGCAGTCCGGCTCGGGGATTTCCGACGACAAAAGGAATGGCGCCCAGTAGCGGCGCAGCAATTTGCCCATCGGCGTGCCGGGACCGACGCGGGAAAGCTGGTCGTTTTGTTCGCGCGACATCATGGCGGCGTTTCCTCGGACTTTGTTATGCTGGCGCCCGCCGCCATTATAGGCGCCGAAACGGTGTTAGAAAGCGCAACCGTCATGTCCCTGCCGCGCATCGCCATTGCAACCGGAGACCCTGCCGGGATCGGGCCGGAGATCGCGCTGAAGGCGGCGCTGGATAAACGCGTGACGGCCGTGGCGCGGCCGCTGCTGGTCGGCGATCCGGCGGCCGTCGAGATGCACGCCCAGGCGGCGGGCCTTACGCCGCGGCTGAATGTCATCGGCAGTGCCGCCGAGGCCGACTGGGCGGACGGCGCGCTCAACCTGGTCGACGCCAGCGAGGGCGCCAATGCGCCGGTGAAATTCGGCACCGTGGATGCAGCCTATGGCCGCGCCTCGCTCGCCAGTGCGCGGCGAGCGATCAAAGCCGCGCTTGCGGGCGACGTCGAAGCCGTCGTGGCGGCGCCGCAGACCGAGCGCTCGATCAAGGCCGCCGGCATCGAATTCGACGGCTACCCTTCCTTCGTCGCGCGCGAGACCGGCACGCCGGTCAATGACGTCTATCTGATGATCTGCTTCGACGACAAACGCATCGTGCACACCACGCTGCATGTCAGCGTGCGCGAAGCGGTGGCGCTCATCACCCGCGAACGGGTGGAGCGCGTGATCCGTGTCGCCGATGCCTCGCTGAAAAGGCTCGGCGTCGCAAGGCCAAAGCTGTTCGTCAGCGGGCTCAATCCGCATGCCGGCGAGGAAGGCATGTTCGGCGCGGAAGAAATCGACATCATCGCGCCGGCCATTCAGGCCGCCGCCGCCTCCGGCACCGACGTTTCAGGTCCGTTCGGCGCCGACACCATGTTCCGCAAAACCGGCTGCGACGCCTTCATCGTCATGCTGCACGACCAGGGCCACATCGCCGCCAAGCTGCAGGCCTTCAACCGCACCGCGGGCTTGTCGATCGGCTCGCCGATTTTGTTTTCTTCCGTTGCGCACGGCAGCGCCCATGACATCGCCGGCAAGGGCCAGGCCGACCCCGGCGCCATGATCGAGGCGGTCACGCGGCTGGCGCGCGTGAACGTGCGGGGGCGCGGCCACACCCAAGGGATGGACTATATATGATACATGTACTATATATAGGACAGCATGGCCGCCGCTAGGCCGCAGAAAGTGCCGGTCGTGTTTTATCGAGCGGCGGCAGGCAGGGACGTGGTGCGAGCTGGTTACGGGGCCTGAATGACGATGATCGCAATGCGATAGGTCAAGATCTGATGCGGGTTCAATTCCGCTGGCCGGTCGGAATGCCGCTGTGCCGGGCTTTGGGCGCGAATTTGTGGGAAGTGCGAAGCGAGCTTGCGAGCAAACGAATTGCCCGGGTGCTGTTCAGCGTCCAGCAGGGCAGAATTCTCGTGCTGCACGGCTTCATCAAGAAGACGCAAAAGACCCCCGAAGAAGACATGGCGCTGGCGCGCAAACGAAAACGCGAATTCGAACCGTGAGGACATCGAAATGAAGAAAAAGAAAAGAACCGTTCGCTCCGCCGCCAGGCTCTCCACGCTCGACGATTTCCTCAAAGGAGAGGGCAAGCTCGAAGAGTTCGAGGCGGTCGCCATCAAAGAGGTGCTGGCTTGGCAAATCGGCAAGGCGATGAGGGCGCAGAATATATCGCGCAAGCGCCTCGCCGAACGCATGAAGACAAGCCGCAGCCAGATCGGCCGCCTGCTCGATCCCAGCGACGGAAATGTCACCATCGCAACGCTGCAGCGCGCGGCGCGTGTCGTCGGCCGCAAATTGCGGCTTGAACTTGTTTGAGCCAGGCTACGCGTGAACGCGCCCGATGCGAGGCTAAAGTCCTCAGCGTAGCGGCGGCAACGCGCCGCCGGTCACCGCGGCGCCGTTTTGCGGCGGCGGATTGCCGGGCGCACGGGCCGCCTGCATCGGCGCGCGCGATGGCGGCGCCATCGGGTTTGCCGGTTCGGGCGGCGTGGCGGCATTCGAGGCGGTCTCCGGCGCCTTGCCGGGCAGCACCACGACGCGGGTGCCGACCTGCACGCGGCTATAGAGATCCTCGACGTCTTCGTTGAGCATGCCGACGCAGCCGGACGACACGTAATGGCCGATGGTCGAGGGCTGGTTGGTGCCGTGGATGCGGTAGAGCGTGTGGCCGAGATACATGGCGCGCGCGCCGAGCGGATTGCCCGGGCCGCCCGCCATCATGCGCGGCAGATAGGGCTGGCGCTCGATCATTTCCGGCGGCGGGAACCAGTCCGGCCATTCCTTCATCTTGGAAATGCGCTCGGTGCCGGTCCAGGTGAAACCTTCACGGCCGACGCGCACCCCATAGCGCAGCGCCTTGCCGTGGCCGAGCACCAGATAGAGATACGTGTGGGCGGTATCGACGACGAGGGTGCCGGCCGGCTCCTTGGTCGAAAAATCCACCAGCTGGCGCTTAAGATTGGGCGGCAGCTCCTTGGCCTTGCCGGTCTCCGGCTGATCCTCCGGCGGTAACTGCTCCATGACGCTGGTCTGGCCTTGCGGCGCGGCCGGCTGCGGCACCGCCGCGGGCGCAGCGCCAACCGCGCCCGGCGGACGGACCGCATTGGGATCGCCATTGGCGGCCGGCGCATAACCGGGCTGCGGCACCGCAGCCTGCTCTTCCGGCTGCAGGCGCTGTGGGGCGCCTGGCGCTCTATCGACCTGACCCTGCTGCTGCTCCCGGCTCATGGCGGGCGGCGGCAGATTTTGCTGATCGATGCGAGATGAATCGCGGAAATATTGCGCCGAGTTACTTTGCGCGGCGGCGGGCGCCGGAGCCAGCAACGCCGCCATCGGCAGCGCCATGAGCATTGCAGCGAAGGCTCGAGTCATCCATCCACCTTTGACGGTCCGGGCCGTCAACCCTGCGAATCTACCCGCTGTGGTGCCCGCAGATGAAGGCACATTCAAGACCATGCGCCCCCTGCTTAACGCCAAGTTGGCCGCAACGCGCATCAACTTTTCTTGTCAGCCTTTCCTTTCAGCTTTTCTTGGCTTCCGCCGCCAGCACGGCCTTGGCCACGCGGTGGGCATCGACCGCGGCCGGAAAGCCGCAATAGACCGCGATTTGCCGCAGAATTGCGGAAAGTTCCGCGGGCGTGAGGCCGTTGCGCAGCGCGCCGCGGAAATGCGCCTCGAACTCATGCATGCGGCCGAGGCAGGCGATCATGCCGAGATTGAGGATCGAGCGCTCGCGCGGCTTTAACGCATCGTCGCCCCACACCGCGCCCCAGCAATATTCCGTGAGCAGTTCCTGGAATTGGCGGTTGAAGTCGTCGGTGTTGGCGACGGCGCGGTCGACATACTCATCGCCCAGCACCTTGCGCCGCATGGTCATGCCGCGGTCGTAGACTGTCTTGTCCATGGTTTCCTCCCCTTTGGTTTGCGCATGATCTTATCCGACCTTCCTTCGCCCGCCGAAGCAGGCTTCGCGAAGGCGGGAAACCGGTTCCCACTTTTCGGGATCATGCGCCTGGACGGCGCATGCGGCCGGTTGGCGCCTATGTTGACAGAGTTTCACTGATTTCGTCCATTGCGGCCCTTCCGTCATTCCGGGACGGCGCGCGGCGCCGGACCCGGAATCCAGAGCGGCAGGCTCTGCTCACACAGTTCTGGATTCCGGGTTCGCTCGCTGCGCTGGCGCCCCGGAATGACAGAGAGGTGGACATGAAAGTAGCGATCGTCGGCGGCGGCATTTGCGGGCTCTCGCTCGCGCTGCATCTCAACCAGCGCGGCATCGAGGCTTGCGTTTATGAGCGCGCGCCGGCGATCAAAGAGCTCGGCGTCGGCATCACGCTATTGCCGCACGCCATGCGCGAATTCAGCGCGCTCGGCCTCGACAAAATCCTGCTCGCCGCCGGCATCGAGAACCGCGAAAGCCGCTTCTTCAACCGTTTCGGCCAACTGATCTACAAGGAGGAGCGCGGCAAGTTCGCCGGCTATCAATACCCGGAAGTCGGCATTTCTCGCGGCCGCCTGCACGTGCTGCTGCATGAGGCGGCGCGCGAGCGGCTCGGCGCCGACGCCATCCGCACCGATCACGAATGCACCGGCGTCGAGCAGGACGAGCGTTCCGCCACCGCGTATTTCCGCCAGACCTCCAGCGGCCGCGCGCGCGACAGCGTGCAGGCCGACATTATCGTCGCCTGCGACGGCATCAATTCGGCGATCAGGAAACAGTTCTATCCGCAGGACAGGATCGTTTTCGCCGGCATCAACACCTGGCGCGGCGTGACCCGGCGTAAGCCGATCCTGGGCGGGCGCACGTATATGCGCGTCGGCTCGATCCTGACCGGCAAGATCGTGATCTACCCGATCATCGATAACGCCGACGGCGACGGCAATCAGCTCATCAACTGGATGGCCGAGATCAAGCGCGACACCACCGAGCAGAACGACTGGAACAAGCCCGGCGATCTCGCCGATTTTTTCCCGCTCTACGAAAATTGGCGCTTTCCCTGGCTCGACGTGGCGCAGATGATCCGCGATGCCGACCAGATCCTGGAATATCCGATGGTCGACAAGGACCCGGTCGGGCAATGGACCTTCGGCCGCATAACGCTTGCCGGCGACGCCGCGCATCCGATGTATCCGCGCGGTTCCAACGGCGCGGCGCAGGCCGCGATCGACGCCCGCACGCTGGCCGATTTCCTGCGCTCGAGTTCCGACCCGCGCGAAGCGCTGACCGCCTATGAAGCGGCGCGCTGCGGCCCCACGGCGCAAGTGGTGCGCACCAACCGCGAACACGCGCCGGATTTCATCAATATCCGGGTAGAGCAACTGGTCGGCGACCGGCCGTTCGACGACCTCGACAAATACATCACGCAAGACGAGCTGCGCGCGCTGTCCGAGAACTATAAACGCGTTGCCGGCTTTACCCTGAGCGATGTGGGCGCCGGCCGCTCCTAAGCCGCCGGGAACCCAAACCACCCGGCACCCCCGCAAGCGCTTTGCTAAATCGCCATAATTCAATAGGTTATGCGGAGTTTACGCCGCTTTCCCCTGGTTTTGCCGGTTTGCCTTAAGCACAGGATTTCCCGCCCCGGCACGTTCAATCCATAGGCCAAAGTCTACAATGGACGGGATTTCCGCATGGCGAATGCCCTGGGATGGATGACAGCGACGAAGCGCTCATGGCCCGAGTCGCGCGCGGCGACGAGCCGGCGTTCCGCGCGCTCGCGCGCCGCCATCTGCCGGTCATGGTCGGGCTCGCCCGGCGCATCCTCGGCAATGCCGCGGATGCCGAGGACGTGGCGCAGGAAGCCATGCTGCGGGTCTGGGTGCATGCGCCGCGCTGGCAGCCGCTGGCATTGTTCCGCACCTGGCTCACGCGCGTCACGGTCAATCTCTGTCTCGACCGCAAGCGGCGCGCGCCCTGGGTCGAATTGGAAGCGGCCGGCGAGATCGCCGACCCGGCGCCGGGCGCGAGCGAACTGGCCGAACGCGGCGAGCGCGAACGCCAGGTCGCCGCGGCCATCGCCAACTTGCCCGACCGCCAGCGTGTTGCCATCGTGCTCACTTACAATGAGGGCATGAGCAATGGGCAGGTGGCCGACGCCCTCGGCACTTCGGTGTCGGCGGTTGAGACCTTGCTGGTGCGCGGCAAGCAGAATTTGCGCCGCGCGCTGAACGACGTGATCGACGAGGACTAGCGTATGAACGAGGAACAGTTTGACAACTTGCTGATGCGCGCGCTCGAGCGCGGGCATGGGGCACCGCAAGACGACGAAGCGGCGGCCGCGCGCGTTCTGGCGCGGTTGTCGAGCCTGCCGCGGCAGAAGATGGCGCTGTGGCGCTGGCCGGCCGAATTGCTCAACTGGGACTTCGCTCCGGCCTGGCCGCGCATGGCGGCGCTCGCCGGTTGCGCCGTGCTCGGCTTTGCCATCGGCATCGCCGGCATCGACCGCCACTTCGACGCGCTCGATGGAGGCTTTGCGCTGAGCAACCGCGCCGATCTCGGTTCGATCGTATTTGAGCCCGAGACCTTTACCGGAGCGCGGCCATGAGCGTCGCCTTCGCGCCTTCGGCCTTGGCGCGCGGCACCTCGCGCTGGCTGCTGCTGGTTTCGCTCGCGCTCAATCTGTTCTTTGTCGGCGTCGTGGTGGCGATCGCCATCCGCGCGCCGGCGCCGAGTACCTGGGACCGCAACGTCTTCGTGCGGGTCGAGCGGCTGGCCGCCGCGTTGCCGCCGGCCGACGGCGATATCGTGCGCAAGGCGATGCAGGCCCATCACGACGCCATCGAGCAGGCGCAGAGCAACTATCAAGCCGCGCGCGAGGAAATCCGCGCTACTTTGCGCCAGGATCCCTTCAAGGTCGAGGATATGCGCGCGGCCATGGCCAAGACCCGGGCGGCGCGGCAGGCCTACGATCAGATCATCCAGGGCGTTTTCGCCGACGCCGCACCACAATTGTCATCCGCCGGACGGCATGCGCTGGCCGACTGGCGGTCCAAACGCAAATCTTCGGGTAACCGGCAGTAATTCCGGGTATGTTCCAAGTGATTCTCACTATTTACGAGGCTTGGAACTGGTCGGAATGAACTGCGATCCAAAGGGATCGGGGCGCGTAAACAAACGGCAGACGCGTAAAGTTGTGACCATGTTCTGTGCTCTCAGTCTGACGGTGCCCCTCGGAGGCTGCCTGCTCAACGGCGAAACGCCGGAGCCTGGCCTTGCTATTGCGCGCTTCTATACGCAGGGCCCGCACAATCCGCGGGTCGCGCACGTTGCGCTGCCGCCGCTCGACTGGTGGCGCAAGTTCCGCTCGCGCGAATTGACCGCGATCGTCGAGCAGGCGCGTCAATCCAATCTCGACATCGCCGCCGCGGTCGCCCGCATCGTGCAGGCCGACGCGCAGGCGCGCGTCACCGGAGCCGCGCTGTTGCCGCTGGTCGACCTTGGCGCCAGCGCCAGCCGTTCGCGCCCGTCGCAGAGCACCGGCAGCGGCGGCGGTTCGTTCGGCGGCTCGGAACGCGACTTGCTGTCGGCGTCGCTGTCGGCGAGCTACGAGATCGACTTCTGGGGCAAGAACCGCTCGGCGCTGCGCGCGGCGGAAGAAACCGCGGTCGCCAGCCGCTACGACCGCGAGGTGGTCGGCCTCTCCACGGTCGCCGCCGCCGCCAATGCCTATTTCCAGGTGCTGGCCGCGCAGGACCGCTTGCAGGTGGCGCGCGAGAACCTTGTCGCCGCGCAACGCGTGCTCGATTTGATCAACCAGCGGCTCAACGCCGGCACCGCCTCCTCGCTCGAAGTCTCCGAGCAGCAGAGCGTGGTCAATACCCAGCGCGCCTCCATCCCGCCGCTGCAGCAGACCGTGACGCAGAACCGCAACGCGCTGGCCGTGCTGATGGGGCGCTCGCCGGAATTCGTGCACGTGCGCGGCGGCTCGTTGCGCGCCATCGCCATCCCGCGCGTGACGCCCGGCCTGCCGTCCGAATTGCTGACGCAGCGCCCCGATATCCGCGAAGCCGAGGCGCAGCTCGCCGCCGCCAATGCCAATGTGGCGAACGCGCGCGCGCAGTTCCTGCCTTCGATCACACTGACCGGCGAAGGCGGCTACCAGAGCGCCGTGCTGAAGACGCTGCTGCGGCCCGAGTCGGCGTTCTATTCGCTGGCCGCCGGACTGACGCAGCCGATTTTCCATGGCGGTCAATTGCTCGGCAATCTCGATTTGCAAAAGGGCCGGCAGGACGAGTTGCTGCAGAACTATCGCAAGGCGGTAATTTCCGCCTTCTCGGACGTGGAAACCGCGCTCGACGCCATCCGGCAAACCGCGTTGCGCGAGCGGCTGCAGCGCGACGTCGTCACCAGTTCCCGCCAGGCCTTCCAGATTTCCGAGCAGCGGCTGCGCGAAGGCACCATCGACCTCGTTACCGTGCTGCAGACCCAACAGACTTTGTTCCAGGCCGAGGACGTCTTGGTGCAGGCGCGGCTGGCGCATATCATGGCGGTGGTCAGCCTCTATCAGGCGCTCGGCGGCGGCTGGCTGCCGAAACCGGTGGAAGCCTCAAATGCACGGTGAGTTGCCGAAAGTCGCGGCGACGTCGAAAGGCCGCACGCGCCGCTATGTGGCGACCGCGCTGGTCCTCATCGCGGTGGGCGGGGCGCTTTATTACGTCTTCGGCCAATCGGCGCCGCAGCAGAATCGCCGTAACCGCTTTGCCGCCGACGGTCCGGTGCCGGTGCTCGCCGCCGCGGCGACCCCTGCCGACGTGCCGGTCTATCTCGACGCGGTCGGCACGGTGAAGGCGCTCAACACCGTCACCGTGCGCCCGCAGGTCGACGGCAAGCTGCTCGCGGTCAACTTCAACGAAGGTCAGGACGTCAAGAAGGGTGACGTGCTGGCGCGCATCGATCCGACGCTCTATCAGGCCCAGCTCGACCAGGCGCGCGCCAAGAAGGCGCAGGACGAAGCCCTGCTCGGCAACGCCAAGAACGATCTGGAGCGCTACGAGAAACTCGCCGCCACCAACGCCATCAACAAGCAGCAGGCCGACACCCAACGCGCGCTGGTGGCGCAATATACCGCGCAGGTACAGGCCGATCAGGCGGCGATCGAGACCGCGCAGGCGACGCTCGGCTACACCACCATCGTCGCGCCGATCGCCGGGCGCACCGGCATCCGCATGGTCGACGAAGGCAATATCGTGCGCGCCTCCGACACCACTTCCGCCGTCGTCGTCATCACCGAAGTCAAGCCGATCTCCGTGCTGTTCAACCTGCCGCAGCAGAACCTGACGCGGGTCAACACGGCCTTCGCGCAAGGGCCGCTGGCGGTCGACGCCCTTCGCTCCGACAACAATGCCGTGATCGAGCGCGGCAAGCTCACCGTGGTCGATAACCAGGTCGATCCCTCGACCGGCACGGTCAAGCTCAAGGCCGAGTTTCCCAATACCAATCTGCGGCTATGGCCGGGCCAGTTCGTCAATGTGCGGCTTTTGATCGACACCTTGAAACAGGTGGTGGTGATCCCGACCGGCGCCGTGCAGCGCGGGCCGGACGGCACCTTCGTCTACGTGATCAAGGACGACAACAGCGCGGCGATGCGGCCGATCGTGGTGCAGAAACAAGACGAGACGCAGACCGTGGTGAAAAGCGGTGTGACGCCGCCCGAGCGCGTGGTCACCACCGGCTTTGCGCGGCTGACCGACGGCGCCAAGGTGTCGATCGGCGGCGCCGCGGCGCCGGCCGCGCCGGCGGCTGCGGCGCCCGGCGGAAAACGCGAGCCCGGTTCGCACCGGCGCAGCAAAGATCCGGCGGCGGTCGGCAGCGGCAATAACCAACAGGGGCAACAGGGCGGCAGTCAGCGGCGGCAGCAGTGAGCGTCTCCTCGCCCTTTATTCATAGGCCCATTGCGACTTCTTTGCTGGGTATCGCGGTGATGCTGGGCGGCGCGCTCGGCTACTGGTGGCTGCCGGTTTCAGCGCTGCCGCAGGTCGATTTTCCCAGCATCCAGGTCACCACGCAGCTTCCCGGCGCCAATCCCGATACCATCGCCTCGCTGGTAACGGCGCCGCTGGAGCGGCAGTTCGGGCAGATCCCGGCGCTGCAGACCATGACCTCGGCAAGCTCGTTCGGCATCAGCCAGGTCACGCTGCAATTCGACCTGAACCGCGACATCGACGCCGCCGCGCAAGACGTGCAATCGGCGATCAACGCCGCGGGCTCCACGCTGCCGCGCAACCTGCCCTACCCGCCGCTGTACTCCAAGGTGAACCCGGCCGACGCGCCGATCATCACGCTGGCGCTCACCTCCGACACGGTCGACCAGCGAACTTTAAGCGACATGGCCGACACCATCATGGCGCCGCGCCTCTCCGAGGTGACCGGCGTCGGCCACGTCTCCGTGCAGGGCGGCATCCGCCCGGCGATCCGCGTCCAGGCTGACCTCTCACGGCTTGCCGCCTACGGCATCGCGCTGGAAGATCTACGCACCGCCATCGTCGGCGCCAATGTGGCCGGTCCGAAAGGCGCGCTCGACGGCGCGCATCAGTCCTACACCATCGCCGCCAACGACCAGATCAGCAGCGCCGAAGTCTACAAGTCGGTGGTGGTGGCGTTCCGCAACAACGCGCCGGTGCGCGTTTCCGACGTCGCCGACGTCAAGGACGGCCTGGAGAACAGCAAGGTCGGCGCCTGGTACCAGGGCAAGCCGGCGATCGTCATCGACGTGCAGCGCCAGCCCGGCGCCAACGTGATCGAAACCGTCGAGCGCGTGAAGGCCCAATTGCCGCGGCTGCGCCAGGCGATGCCGGCCGCCGCCAAGCTCACCATCGTCAACGACCGCACGACGACGATCCGCGCCTCGATCCACGACGTGCAGTTCACGCTGATGCTCTCGATCGTGCTGGTGGTGCTGGTGGTGCTGATTTTCCTGCGCACCATCCGCGCCACCATCATCGCCGGCGTGGCGCTGCCTTTATCGCTGGTGGCGACGTTCGGCGTCATGTGGTTTGCCGGCTTCTCGCTCGACAATCTGTCGCTGATGGCGCTGACCATCGGCACCGGCTTCGTGGTCGACGACGCCATCGTCATGATCGAGAACATCGTGCGCCACATGGAGAACGGCGAGAGCCCGCTACAGGCGGCGCTGCGCGGCGCCGGCGAGATCGGGTTCACGGTGATATCGCTGACGCTGTCGCTGATCGCGGTGTTCATCCCGCTGCTGTTCATGACCGGGCTGGTCGGCCGCATGTTCCGCGAATTCGCGCTGACGCTGACCATCGCGGTGGTCGCCTCGGCGATCGTCTCGCTGACGCTGACGCCGATGATGTGCGGACGCCTGCTGCGCCACAGCGGCAGCGAAGCCGAGGCCGAAACCAGCGGCATGCGCGGCCGCTTCAACGGTCTGGTCGATCGCACCGTCGATGCCTATCGCCGCAGCCTGGAATGGGTGCTGCGCCATCAGCGCGCGACCTTGCTCGTGACGCTGGGCACGCTGGTGCTGACCATCGCGCTCTATGTCGTCGCGCCCAAGGGTTTCCTGCCGCTGCAGGACACCGGCCTGATCACCGCGGTGACCGAAGCCGGCACCGACGTTTCGTTCGACGAAATGCGCCGCCGCCAACAGGCGGTCGAGAATGCCGTCCGCGGCGATCCGGATGTATCCGGCGTCGTCTCGGTGATCGGCGTCTCCCCGCTCAACGCCACGCCCAATGCCGGGCGGCTGGCGATCACTTTGAAAGCGCGCGACAAGCGCAGCACGCATGTCGAAGCGATCATCGCGCGGCTGAAGCAGGCGGTGGCTGGCATTCCCGGCATGACGGTCTATTTCCAGGCAACGCAAGACATCCAGATTTCGACCCGCGCCAGCCGCGCGCAATACCAGTACACACTGGTCGGCACCGATCCCACCGAAGTCGTCACCTGGGGCGACAAACTCACACGCCAACTGCGCCGTTCGCCGGCGCTGCGTGAGGTCGCCTCCGAAGCGCAGGAAGGCGGCCCGCGCGTGCGCGTCGACGTCGACCGCGAGCAGGCCGGCCGCCTCGGCGTCTCCATGCAGAGCGTCACCGACACGCTCAATGACGCCTTCGGCCAGCGGCAGATTTCGACCATTTACGGCCAGGCCAACCAGTACCGCGTCATCCTCGAGGCGCAGCCGCGCTACCAGCAGGACCCGGCGGCGCTGTCGCAGATCTACGTCACCGGTGCCACCACCTCGAACGGCACGGCGGCGACCGTCGGCAATACCGCGACCGGCACCACCAATACGAACACCACGGCGACGCCCAACACGGTGACCGGCTCCAACCAGGTGCCGCTGTCGGCTTTCGCGCGTTTCGTGCGCACCTCGGCGCCGCTTTCGATCGCGCACCAGGAGCAGTTTCCCTCCGTCACCATCAGCTTCGATCTCGCCGACGGCTACGCGCTATCCGACGCGGTCACCGCCATCAGCACGGCGCAGGTCGAGATCGGCATGCCGTCATCGGTGACCGGCAGCTATTTCGGCGACGCCGCGGAGTTCGCCAAGTCGCTGGCCGGCGAGCCGTGGCTGATCCTCGCCGCCGCCATCACCATCTACATCGTGCTCGGCGTTTTGTACGAGAGCTTCATCCACCCGCTGACAATTCTTTCGACGCTGCCTTCGGCCGGCGTTGGCGCGCTTTTGGCGCTGATGTTGTTCGGCTACGACCTGTCGGTGATCGCGCTCATCGGCATCGTGCTTCTGATGGGCATCGTCAAGAAGAACGCCATTCTGATGATCGACTTCGCGCTCGAGGCCGAGCGCCGCCAGGGCATGAGTCCGGAGGAGTCGATCGTGCAGGCGGCGCTCCTTCGATTTCGCCCGATCATGATGACGACGCTTGCCGCTTTGTTCGGCGCGCTGCCGCTGGCGCTCGAATCGGGCACCGGCGCCGAACTGCGCAACCCGCTCGGCGTCACCATTGTCGGCGGGCTTCTGCTCAGCCAGTTGCTGACGCTCTACACCACGCCGGTGATCTACCTCTACATGGAGCGGCTGCGCGCGCGGCTGTCGCCGGAGCCTGCGCCGCGCAAGCCAGGGCTGGCGCCCGGCCCGGCGGAGTGACGGCGATGTCGCCGCCAAGCAATGCACGGTCATTCCGGGGCGCGGGCAAAGCTCGCGAACCCGGAATCCAGATGCAAGCGGTGTGTCCGCTTCTGGATTCCGGATCGCCACTTCGTGGCGTCCGGAATGACGAGGAGGCCGGCGCATGAACTTCTCGCGCCCCTTCATCCGCCGGCCGATCGGCACCACGCTGCTGGCGATCGGGCTGTTTCTGGTAGGCGCGGCGGCTTACGTGCAGTTGCCGGTGGCCAGCCTGCCGAGCGTGGATTTCCCGGTCATTTTCATTTCCGCCAGCCGGCCGGGCGCCGACCCCAACACCATGGCGGCGACGGTGGCGGCGCCGCTGGAGCGGCGGCTGGGCGAAATTTCCGGCGTCAACGAATTGACCTCCGTCAGTTCGGTCGGCTCCTCGCGCATCGTCGTGCAGTTCGATTTGTCGCGCAGCATCGAAGGCGCCGCGCGCGACGTGCAGGCAGCGCTGAACGCCGCGCTCAGCGACCTGCCGAGCGACATGCCGACGCTGCCGACCTTCCGCAAGGCCAACCCGGCGGCAACGCCGATCCTGATCCTGGCGCTGACCTCCAAGACCCTGCAGCCGAGCGCAATTTACGATGCCGCCGACAGCGTCATCGTGCAGCGCTTGAGCCAGGTCGACGGCGTCGGCGACGTCAGCGTCGCCGGCTCCGAGCAGCCGGCGCTGCGCGTGCGCGTCGACCCGGCCCGCCTCGCCGCCATGGGCCTCGCCATGGAAGACGTGCGCACGGCAATCGCCAATTCCAACACCGTCGGCCCGCTCGGCTCGTTCGACGGCGACAAGCGATCGACCAGCATCGGCATCAACGACCAACTGCGGGACGCCAGCGAATACGATCCGATCGTGGTGAAGACGGTGGACGGCAACGTCATCCGCCTGTCGACGGTAGCCTCGATCAAGCCGAGCGTGCGCAACAGCCGCTCCGCCGGCTGGTTCAACCGTGACCCGTCGGTGCTGCTGATCATCACCAAACAAGCAAATGCAAATGTCCTCGACACGGTGGACCGCATCTACGAAAAGCTGCCCGAACTCAAGCAATGGGTGCCGGCGGGCCTGGAGATTTCGGTGCTGGCCGACCGCACGCAGACCATCCGCGCCAGCGTGCGCGACATGCAGCTCACTTTGGCCGCAACCTGCATTTTGGTGATGCTGGTGGTGTTCCTGTTCCTGCGGCGCACGGCGGCGACCATTGCCGCCGGCATCACCGTGCCGCTGTCGCTCGCCGGCACCTGTGCGGCGATGTGGGCGGCCGGTTTCTCGATCGACAATCTGTCGCTGATGGCGCTGGCGGTTTCCGTCGGCTTCGTCGTCGACGACGCCATCGTGATGATCGAGAACATGTTCCGCAATTTGGAAAAGGGCATCGCCCCTTTGCGCGCCACATTGATGGGCGCCAAGCAGATCGGCTTCACCGTGGTGTCGATCTCGGTGTCGCTGTTTGCCGCCTTCATTCCGCTGTTGTTCATGGGCGGCGTGCTCGGTCGGCTGTTCCGCGAATTTTCGGTGACGCTGGCTTTTGCCATCGCGGTGTCCACCGTGGTGTCGCTGTCGCTGACGCCGATGATCTGCGCCTATTTCGTGCGTCAGCCGCCGAGCCCCGACGCCACCTGGCTCGACCGCCGCGTGGAAGGCCTGCTGTCGCGCACCATCCGCTTTTACGACCGCACGCTGAGTTTCGTGCTCGAACACCGCATGCCGGCGCTGATCGTGTTCATCGCCACCATCGCGCTCACCGCCGGGCTGTTCGTCAAGACGCCGAAGGGCTTTTTCCCGCAGGACGATACCGGGCTGATCTTCGGCAGCCTGCATGCCTCGACCGATATTTCCTACGAGGCGATGGAGCAATTGCAGCTAAAGGCCATGGACGTGGTGATCGCCGATCCGGCGGTGGCCGGCGTCGGCTCCTCGGTCGGCGCCTCCGGCTTCAACGCCTCGGTCAACCGCGGCCGCATGTTCATCAGTCTGAAGCCGCTGGAAGCGCGCGGCAACATCAGCACTCAGCGCGTGGTGGCGCGCATGCGCGCCAAGCTCAACCGCATTCCCGGCATCCGCATCTTCATGACGCCCGCGCAGGATCTGCGCTTCGGCGGGCGGCAGAGCAACTCGCAATACCAGTTCACGCTGTGGAGCCCCGACATCGACCTATTACAGCAATGGGTGCCGAAAGTGCTCGACCGCGTCGGCCAGGTGCCGGGCGTCGTCGACGTCACCACCGACCGCGAACAAGGCGGCTTGCAGGCCAATATCAGCATCGACCGCCAGGCGGCGGCGCGGCTCGGCGTGCGCATCACCGACATCGACAACGCGCTCAACGACGCGTTCTCGCAGCGGCAGATTTCGACCATCTACACCCAACGCAACCAGTACCGCGTCATTTTGGAGGTGGACCGCAAGTACCAGCGCGACCCGACCGACCTGACCCAGGTTTACGTGCCGGGCAAAGGCAATGCGCAAGTGCCGCTATCGGCGGTGGCGCGCGTCGAGCGCGGCATCGCGCCGCTGGTGGTGAACCATCAAGGTCAATTCCCCGCGGTCACCATCACCTACAATCTGGCGCCGAACACCTCGATCCAGGACGCCACCGGGGCGATCGAACAGGCGGTCGGCGAGATGCACGTGCCCGACGCCATCCACGCCAACTTCGCCGGCGACGTCAAAGCCTTCCAGCGCTCGATCGGCGCGCAGCCGCTGTTGCTGCTGGCGGCGCTGATCGCGGTCTATATCGTGCTCGGCGTACTGTACGAGAGCCTGGCGCATCCGCTCACCATTATCTCGACGCTGCCGTCGGCGGGCTTGGGCGCGCTGTTGGCGCTTCAGTTGTTCAACACCGAACTGACGGTGATCGCCTTCATCGGCATTATTCTTCTGATAGGCATTGTGAAGAAGAACGGCATCATGATGGTGGACTTCGCGCTCGAGGGCGAGCGGCGGCGCGGCCTCACGCCGCAACAGGCGATCCACGAAGCCTGCCTGGAGCGCTTCCGCCCGATCCTGATGACGACGCTCGCCGCCATGCTCGGCGCTCTGCCGCTGGTGATCGCCATCGGCCCCGGCTCCGAATTGCGCCGCCCGCTCGGCATCACCATCATCGGCGGCCTCTTGGTGTCGCAGGCGCTGACGCTCTACACCACGCCGGTGATCTACCTCATGCTCGATAGACTGCACCGCAAGCTCGGCGGCATGAGCCACAGTTTCGTGCGCCGCCGGCCGACGCCGCCGCCCAGTATTCAGCCGGCGGAATGAACCGAAGCGGACGCTCGCAAACGAGCGACCATATGTCGCGCGTATGTCCCACTGAATGTCGGCTTTCGGAGCGAAAGCACGCGGGTCCGCGCCTTGATTTTGATGGGCAAAAATAAATAATGCCCATGTGGGGCGTTGAAATATAAAAGGGGGATTCATTCATGCTTAAAACCGCAATATTCGCCGTCGCGATCGGCGCCATGACGTTGCTGTTTGCCATCGGTGCGAACGCGCTGCCGCCCACAGCCGGCAAGTCGCAGCTGGGCGCCACGAGCAATATGACACTGGTTCGCGACGACTGCGGCCAGGGCAGGCACTTTAGCGAACGCCAGAATAAGTGCGTCGACAACGACGAGGACAGGGACGGCGACCGCGGCGGGCGCGTTCACAAGTCAAGAAAAGAACGCTGCCGTGATCGGTGCCAGGACATCCGTGCGGAGTGCAATGCACGGCGGGGCGGTTACTTTAACGGCTGTGGGGTGCAGGCGACGTCCTGCATGGCCAGTTGTTAATCGGCCGCTAGCCTCACAACACAATCCAACGGGCGCCGACGGCGGAGTGAATTCCGCCGCCGGGCGACGAAAGCAGATGTAGGTCAAACGCCCAAGTATCTGTGTTGAATATCCGGCGCGGCGGCGAGTTCGGCTGAGGCGCCCGACCACACCACCTTTCCCCGCTCGATGAGGAAATGCCGGTCGGCGACTTTCATCAGCGCACCGACGTTCTTGTCGATCACCAGGATGGAAAGCCCCAACTCTTTGAGCCGCGCCAGGCAGCGCCAGATCTCGGCGCGGATCAGCGGCGCCAGCCCTTCTGTCGCCTCGTCAAGGATCAGCAGCCGCGGATTGGTCATCAGCGCGCGGCCGATCGCCAGCATCTGCTGCTCGCCGCCGGAGAGCTGGTTGCCCATGCTGCCGCCGCGTTCGGCGAGTTTCGGGAACAGGTCGTTGACCTTGGCAAGCGTCCAGCCGGCGCCGTTCTGTGCCGACGCTGTCGCGACCAGATTCTCGCGCACGCTGAGATTTGGAAAAATCTGCCGGCCTTCCGGCACCAGACCGATGCCGAGCTGGGCGATACGGTAGGACGGCAGGCCGCGAATTTCCGCGCCGGAAAAACGAATGGTGCCGGCGCGCGCCGGCGTCAGCCCCATGATCGAGCGCACGGTGGTGGTCTTGCCCATGCCGTTGCGCCCCATCAGCGTCACCATCTCGCCGGGCGCGATGGCAAGCGAGACGCCGAACAGCACCTGGGAGAGGCCATAGGCGGTTTCCACGCCGTCGAGCATGAGCACCGGCTCAGCCATTGTCTCAACCATGGCCGCCCTCCTCGGCTTCGCCGAGATAGGCTTCGCGCACGTCCGCATTGGCGCGGATGTCGTCGGGCGCGCCCGACGCGATGACGCGGCCATAGACCAGCACGGTAATGCGGTCGGCGAGCGCGAACACCGCCTCCATGTCGTGCTCGACCAACAATATGGTCAGCTCGGCCTTCAAGGCGCGCAGCATCGCCACCATCGCTGAGGATTCTTCCGGACCCAAGCCGGCCATCGGCTCGTCCAGCAGCAGCATGCGCGGAGCGCCGGCGAGCGCCATGGCGAGTTCGAGCAGACGATGCTCGCCGTGGCTGAGCGCGGAAGCGCGCCAATCCGCGCGCGCGCCCAAACCGACGCGATCGAGCGCCGCGCGCGCCGGTTCACGCAACTCCGCTTGCAAGCGGGCGTCGCGCCAGAAGCGGAACGAGTGCCCGGCATGCGCCTGCACCGCCAGCGCCACATTGTCGAGCACGCTCAAGTCGAGGAACAAGGAGGTGATCTGGAACGAGCGCGCCAGACCGAGCGCGCTACGGCGGTACATCGGCAGCGCGGTGATGTCGTTGCCGGCGAAGTGGATGCGCCCGGAATCCGGCGTCAATTGCCCGGACAGCTGCGCGATCAGCGTCGTCTTGCCGGCGCCGTTCGGCCCAATGACCGCGTGCAGTTCGCCGCGTTCGACGCCGAGCGCGATGTCGTCGGTGGCGACGATGCCGCCGAAGCGCTTGGCGAGATGATCGACCTGCAGCAAAGGCTCGCTCATAAGCGCACCTTTGCCGCCGTTTTCGTGCCCGCCTTGCTGCGGGCGCTCATCCTTTCGCTGACTTGCGCCAACACCCCATCGATGCCGCCGCGCGCGAACAACACCACCAGCAGCAGCATGGGACCGAGAATGATCTGCCAATATTCGGTGATGCCGGACAGCGCCTCCTCCAGCACCAAGAGCGCCACCGCGCCGAACACCGGGCCGAAGATCGAGCCCATGCCGCCGAGAATGACCATGATCATGAGATCGCCGGAGCGCGTCCAATACATCATCGCCGGGCTGACAAAATCGGTGTGATTGGCGAGCAGCGCGCCGGCCAGTCCGCACAGCGTGCCGGCGATGACGAAGCAGGTGAGCTTGTAGCGATAGGTCGGGAAGCCGATCGCGCGCATGCGGGTGTCGTTGGAGCGCGATCCTTGAATCACCAGGCCGAAGCGCGAATTCACCAGCCGCCAGATGAGATAGGTCGAAGCGAGCAGCAGCGCGAGGCAGATGTAATAGAACTGCACTTTGTTGGAGAGGTTGATCGGGGCGAGGAACTGGCTGCGCTTCTGGATGGTGAGGCCGTCGTCGCCGCCGTAACGCGACAGTCCGGCAACGACGTAATACGCCATCTGCGCGAAGGCCAGCGTGATCATGATGAAGTAGACGCCGCGCGTGCGCAACGACAGCGCACCAATGACGAGCGCAAACAGCGCGCTGGCGGCGAGCGCCACCGGCCACTGCATAAAGCCCGAGGGAACGCCTTCGTACGCGAGTATGCCGACGGCGTAGCCGCCGATGCCGAGATAGACGGCGTGGCCGAAGCTCATCATGCCGCCATAGCCGAGAATGAGATTGAGGCTAACCGCCGCCAGAGCGAAAATGACGATGCGCGTGAACAGCGTCAGCATGAAGCGATCGTCGGCGAGTTGGACGTAAAGCGGCAGCAGCAGCAGCGCCGCCACCAGGACCGCGGCGACGATGTTGCGCAAAGTCAGCTTGGCCGTCATTTCCCGCCCGCCGGGAATAATCCTTCCGGACGCAGCACCAGCACCACCGCCATCAGCAGATAGATCAGCATCGACGACAGCGCCGGCCCCGCGGTCGAGGCCGCGTCCTGGCTCAGGACGAGCCGCAGCAAATCGGGGAAATAAGCGCGGCCGATGGTGTCGATGAAGCCGACCATGAGCGCCGCGATGAAGGCGCCGCGGATCGAGCCGATGCCGCCGATAACGGTGATGACGAAGGCGACGATGAGGATGTTCTCCCCCATGCCGATCTGCACAGTGAGGATCGGCGCCTGCATCAATCCGGCGAGACCGGCGAGCACGGCGCCTAAGCCGAACACCAGCGTAAACAGCAGCTTGATGTTGACGCCGAGCGCGCCGACCATCTCGCGGTTGGAAGCGCCGGCGCGGATCAGCATGCCGATGCGGGTGCGCATCACCAGCACGTAAAGGAACGCCGCCACGGCGAGCGTCACGACGATGATGGAGAATTTGTAGGCGGAATACTGGATGCCCGGCAGGATCTGGATCGATGTATTGAGCCAGGACGGCAGCGGCAGGCTCATGCCTTCCGGTCCCCAGATCAGCCGCACCAGCTCATCGAAAAACAAAATGAGACCGAAGGTCGCCAGCACGTGATCGAGGTGATCGCGGCCGTAAAGCCGCCGCATGACCACGATCTCGACCGCCATGCCGACCAGCAACGCACCGACGAGCCCCAGAAGCGCGCCGAGCACGAAGCTGCCGGTCCAGGCCGCGAAGGTGGCGGCGAAATAGGCCCCCACCATGTAGAGCGAGCCGTGCGCCAGGTTGACCAGGTCCATAATGCCGAAGACCAGCGTCAGCCCCGCCGCCAGCAGAAACAGCAGCAGGCCCAACTGCAGCCCGTTCAGGCATTGCTCGATGAACAGCAGCATCGTTTGCCGTTAAATCCCCCTGCCCTCATTCCCGACGCGGAACGAGCATACCCCACAAAGCAAGACGGCAGAAACGCCGTGCGCTTCTGCCGCCCTGTGTCACATGCGCCCGGTGATTACTTCATCGGGCACTTATCGTGGAAGCGATCCTGGTCGTCCTTCACGATGGTGGCGACCGTCTTCAGGACAAACTTGCCTTCGGCGTTCTTCACCACGTCCTGCAGATAGAAATTCTGGATCGGGAAGTGGTTGTTGCCGTACTTGAAGTCGCCACGCACCGACTTGAAGTCGGCTTTCTTCAGCGCCGCGCGCACCGCGTCCTTGTCGGACAGGTTGCCCTTGGTCGCGGCCACCGCCGACGCGATCAGATTGGCGGCGTCGTAGCTCTGCGCGCCGTAAAACGTCGGCGACAGGCCCGGATGCTTCTTGTGGTAGTCTTCGACGAATTTCTTGTTGGTCGGATTGGGCAGATCGTTCACCCATTCCTGCGCGCCGGGCACGCCGAGCGCCAGATCCTTCTGCAGCGGCAGCGACAATTCGTCGATGGTGAACGCGGTGTAGAGCGGGATCTTGCCCTTGAGGCCGGCTTGCGCGTACTGCGTCAGAAACTGCACGCCCGCCTTGCCGGGATAGAAAACGAAGACCGCTTCCGGATTGGCCGCTTTCGCTTTGGCAAGCTCGGCGGAGAAATCGAGCTGCGTCGGCCACTTGGTCAGCTCCTGACCGAGAATCTTGCCTTTGAAGGTCGAGGCGACGCCAGCCAGCATGTCCTTGCCGGCCGCGTAGTTGGGGCCGATCAGAAACACCGACTTCACGCCCTTCTGATTCATGTAAAGACCCATCGCCTGCGGCGTCTGGTCGTTC
The DNA here is from genome assembly GCA_963805375.1 of uncultured Alphaproteobacteria bacterium. Lineage (GTDB taxonomy): Bacteria > Pseudomonadota > Alphaproteobacteria > Rhizobiales > Xanthobacteraceae > Pseudolabrys. The sequence goes on from CAWDUB010000008.1 coordinate 187,672, forward strand.
TGCCATGAGGTCGAGAAGAAATAGGGCGAGCACTGTTCGCCGGCGAGTTGATGCGGGCCGGCATTCGAGCCGATCAGGAAGGTTTGGGAATCGAAGGCCGGCTTGACCGAGGCGAGCAGCACATTCGACCAGATATAGCCGGCGAGGAAGTCGACGTGGTCCGACTGGATCAGCTTCTGCGTCTTCTGCAATCCGACATCCGGTTTGAAGCCGTCGTCTTCGTAGATCACTTCGACCGGCAGGCCGCCCATCTTGCGGCCCATGTGATCGAGCGCAAGCTCGAAGGAATTGCGCATGTCGTTGCCCATGCCGGCAACCGGCCCGCTGAAGGTGCTGACGAAACCGATCTTCACGGTCTTCTGCTGGGCCACCGCCGGCACTGCCATAATCGCGGCGATCGCGGTGGCAATCAGTAATGCTCGTTTCATGTTTTGCTCCCCTGGGGCGTGCAATGGCCCCCTTTTTTAGTGGCCTGCAGTCTAATGGCTTTGGCGGCGCCGAGTCCACGGCGCGCGACCGAAGTATATTTCCGTTGCGCCGTCATATTGTCGCAAGGGACCCCATGCCTCAACCTGCTGCCGCGGGCTGCGGCAGCTGGTGCGTATCCAACTTGCGATTGTCCTTCTTGTAGGGCGCCGGCGCGACGATGCCGCGAATCTGCTTTTGCGGACTGCCGGGATTGCCCCAGACGATCGTGACTTCAGTACCGGGCTCTGCGTACTCGACGTCGATGGTCGAGAGCGAAAGCATCTGCCGGAAATAATAGCTGTAGCCGCGTGACGTCGCGACACCGACGACCTTGCCGTTCTTCATCACCTTGTCGGCGTACATGAACCCGCGCTGGTCGCGCGGCATCTCCATGTAGTCGTACGGCTGGCCCTTGCGGTAAAGCGAGGTGTAGACATCCGTGACGTCGTCCGCATTCCAGATGAGCGTGCGCATCAGGCGTTTGGGCTTGGCAACCTCGGGCTCCAGCGCCTTGCGGCCGATGAAATCATGATCGAACTTCACGTTCTTGCCCCAGCCCAATTCCACCGGGCTGCGATACCAATCGCTGATCTGTTTGCCTTCGAAGCTGCCGGCGATGTTGAAGGTGATGGCAAAGCCGGGCATCGCCGCTTCGAATTCCGCCCGATACTCGGCCATATCGTCGTCGAACATCGCCGGGCAATAGTCGGTGATGATGGTGGGAAAGCAGGCCTCCAGGTGGTTGATGAAAACCGTGCGGCCGCCGAGACGGCGCAGCCCGAATTCCTTACCCGCCTCCAGGATGGCGTCGTAGACCTCCTTCGAGTGCGCGGTCGGCCCTTGCAGCTCGAAGCCGATTTCGCCGGCCATGCCTTGGCGCAACGCCAGCACGTCATGGCCTTTGATCTTGATCTTGCCGGAGTGCATGAACTTCACGTCGCGCAGGCTCTGGCCGCAGGCCTTTTCCACCACGTAGATAGCGGTCGGACCGGAGACCTGGAAATTGAACCAGTCGTCGGCCTTCGAGGTGGCGTCGTATTTGCCGTGCCGCAGCTTGTAGTCGGCCCAGAAGCAGCCGCGGCCGAACAGCATGAATTCTTCGCTGTCGAGACGGCTCAGAATGCCCTCGTGAATGACCTTGCCGTCTTTGTTGGTGTGAATGACGTGCTTGGACTGACCGACGTCGAACTTGGCGAAGCTGTTGACCGAGATGTCGGAGAAAAGCTTGATCGCATCGGGACCTTTGAAGCGCCGCTCCCAGAGAAACGACCAGTCGCCGATGTAGCAGGTGTCCTTCCAGGACATGCTCTCATCGAGCCAGTCGGTGTACTCGGGAAGGCCCCAACGAACGGTGAAGTAGCCGGGCGGCGTGCTGCGCATTTTCTCGACATCGATAGCCATCTTGAGCGTTCCTCGCTTTTAGCGTTTTGTTTTTTCCCCACGTGCGGCGACGGCGCCGCGCGTCAGGATGAGCGAATATTCCTCGATGAAATCGTCGACGCTGTAGACACGCGGCAAGGCGCGGCCGGCGAGCACCGAATTGCAAAGCCCGAGCATCGCCAGCGTCGCCAGCTTCGGATCGAGGTCGGCGCGGAACTCTCCGCGCGCCACACCCGCGGCGTAGATTTCTTCGATCAGATTTTGGTATTCGAGCGCCAATCGCGCCACGGTTTGCCGCGGGCCGGCGGGCAGATGGTGCCGATGCCGCACAAAGACCCGGATATAGTCCGCCGCCGGCCGCGATCGCAGCGGCAACAGGTGATTGGCTACCGCGGCTCGCAGCTTTTCGGCCGCCGGTACCGGCTGGGCGAGCACCTCGCGCAAATTTTCGATAAAGTCTTTGACGCCCAATTCGCAGATCGCGGCGAGCGCGGCTTCCTTGGACGGGAAATAGTAATAGAGGCTGGCGGAGCGGATACCGAGCCGCTCGGCGATATCCTTGGTGCTGCTACCGAGATAGCCGTTATCGGAAAAACAAATCGCCGCGGCGTCAAGGACTTCGCGGTACCGCTCGGCCCAGCGGGCGGTCGCAACCCAACGCGATGATGAACTCGAGCCTGAACGCGGCATGTCCTATTTTCTAACGAGCGCTAGATAGAATGCAAGCCCTATCAAGACCGCGGCTGGGTTGCTGGCCGCCGCCGCCCGGCGGCATTACTCTGGCGGCAAGCGGCGAAAACGAAGCGGGAGATCGATTTGTCCAAAGCGCTCGACAAAACTTACGATGGCATCGTCATCGGCGCCGGCCATCATGGCCTCATCCTCGGCGCCTATCTCGCCAGGGCCGGGCTCGACATCCTGCTGGTGGAGCGGCGGCTCACCTACGGCGGCGGGCTTTGCACGCGCGAAGTGACGCTGCCGGGCTTCTATCACAACCTGCATTCGATCAATCACTTCCACATTTCCGAGACACCGTGGTTCAAGGATCTCGGCCTCGACGAGCGCGTGACCTACATCACGCCACGCTACGAATTCGGCCAGGCGCATCGCGACGGCTCCGCGCTGGTGCTCGGGCGCGATCTCGAGGAATCGGTCGCCAATATCGCGCGGTTCTCAAAGAAAGATGCGCAGACCTTCCGCGACTGGAACCGCAAGGCCGAAAAGATCACCCGCGATATTTTCCTGCCCGAACGCTACGCCGAACCGCTGCCGCAGGCCGAGCGTGAGGCGCTGCTGTCGCGCACCGCGCTCGGCCGTGAATTCCTCGAAGTGGCCAGCCGCCAGCCGCTCGATGTCGTGCGCGAATTGTTCGAGAACGAGCACGTGCAACTGCTGTTCCTGTTCAAGGTGTCGCTGTTCGGCACCTGGCTGGTGGACACGCTGTCGAAAACCTCGCCGATGGGCTCGGTGATCCGCGCCTTCGATCTGGAAAGTGGCTATCAGCTTTGCCAGGGCGGCTCGTTCAATCTGGCGCGCGGCTTGATGGAGGCGTTCATCGCCGCCGGCGGCAGCTATCAGCCGCAGGTGCGTATCGACAAAATCGTCATCGAGAACGGCAAGGCGACGGCGATCGAACTCGACGACGGCCGCACCGTGCGCGCGCGCCAATTCGTCGCTTCCACGCTCGACGTGCATCAGACCTTCGAGTCCTTGGTCGGGCGTGAACAATTGCCGAGCGCCTTCCTCAACAAGCTCGATAATTTCCAATACACCGCCTGGAGCCTGTTCGGCCTGCACCACGCGCTCAATGAAAGCCCGCAATTTGCCGCCGCCAAGTTCGATCCCAACATCAATCGCTCGCTGAAGTGGTCGATCGGCGCTGAGACCATGCAGGATCTGTTCGCCGCGCATCAGGACGTGCAGGCCGGCCGCGTGCCGCAGATCGTGCAGTTCGGCTCCGGACCCTTGAGCCTGCTCGATCCGACACAAGCGCCGCCGGGCAAGCACACCACCTATTCGTGGCACGTGATGCCTCTCGATCCCGACATCGGCAGCCAGAGCTACGACAGCTGGAAGGAAGACTTCGCCGACAAGATCGAGGACGTGTGGCGGCGCTACTGCCCGAACATGACATCCGACAACATCCTCGGACGCTACATCTACACCGGCCGCGAATACGTACAGGAGATGTTCAACATGCGCGGCGGCGATATTTTCATGGGCGCCTTCAACGCCGAGCAGGTGATGTACAATCACTTCGGCTACCGCTCGCCGATCCCCAACCTCTACAACGCCGGCTCCGCCGGCCATCCCGGCGGCGCCATTTCCGGCGGCGCCGGCTATATCACCGCCGCCGTCATCGCCGAGGATCTGGGGCTCAAGCCCTGGTGGACGCCGTGGAACGCGCGCGCGGCGCTGGAAGCGCAGGCGCAACGGGGCGCGGCATGACCGACCTGCAAAATATCGTCTTTCCCTCGCTCAAGGACCGTGTCGTCATCATCACCGGCGCCGGGCAAGGCATCGGGCGCGTCTTTGCCAAGGCTTTTGCGCTCGCCGGCGCGCGCGCCGTCATCGCCGAGCGTAACGAGGAAAAAGCCGCCGCGGTCGCCGGCGAAATCCTCAAAAGCAACGGTCAGGCGCTGGCGGTCACCACCGACGTCGCCGACGAAGCCTCGATCAAGGAGATGGTCGAGATCGTCGAGGACGAATACGGCCGCATCGACGTGCTGATCAACAATGCCGGCATTTTCTCCACTTTGGAGATGCGGCCGTTCGATCAGATCCCGGTTGAAGAATGGGAGCAGGTGCTGCGCGTCAATCTGACCGGCCCGTTTCTCTGCGCCCGCGCCGTGCTGCCGGCCATGCGGCGCGCCAAATGGGGCCGCATCATCAATATCGCCTCAGGCGCGGTGCGGCTGGGGCGGCCGAATTATTTGCACTACATCGCCACCAAGTCGGCGCTCATGGGCATGAGCCTGTCCATGGCGCGCGAGCTCGGCCCCGACAACATCACCGTCAACGCCATTTTGCCGGGCGCGACCTTCACCGAGATCGAGCGCAAGACCATCACGCCCGAGCAGAAAGAGCGCATCATCGCCATGCAATGCGTTCAACGCGCGGAAGTGCCGGAAGATCTGGTCGGCGCCGTTTTATTCCTGGCGTCGGAGGCTTCCGCCTTCGTCACCGGGCAAAGCATCAACCTCGACGGCGGGGTGACACCCTCTTGAGGTCTACGCCGCGCGCATGCGGCGCAGTTCGCGAAACGAGATCAGCTTTTTGCGGCCTTCGTCCCACAGCGTGAGGCGAACGCATTGGATGCTGTCCCACAGCGTCAGCCGCCCGACCGCGCCCAGCTCGGGGTGATCGCGCAGCACGCGCGGCAGCCGGTAATAGGGAATCTGGCTGCACAAATGATGCACGTGATGCACGCCGATATTGGCGCTGAACCAGCGCAGCACACCGGGCAACACGTAATACGAGCTGCCGTGCAACGCCGCCTCGTGCCGGTTCCAATTCTCCTCGCCGGCCCACACGGTGTGCTCGAACTGATGCTGCACGTAGAACAGCCACACGCCCATGGTGGCGGCGAGCAGCATGATCGGCATGTGCACCAGCACGAAGGCGATAGGACCGATCAGCCAGATCAGCAGGCCGACGATGAGGGCTACCGCTGCATTGGTGGCCTGCGTGCTGACCCACGGCGTCCAGCCGCCGCGCATAAGACCGACCGGCAGCCGGTGCTGCACGATGAAGAGATAGGCCGGGCCGATGCCGAACATCACCGCCGGATGGCGGTAGAGGCGATAACGAAACCGGCGCCAGCGCGGCAGCGCCAGATATTCGCGCACGGTCAGCGTGTCGATGTCGCCCATGCCGCGGTGATCGAGATTGCCGGAGGAGGCGTGATGAAAAGCATGCGTTCGCCGCCAGAAATCGTAAGGCGTCAAAGTCAGCACGCCAATGGCGCGGCCGATCCAGTCATTGGTGAGGCGGTGGCGAAAGAAAGCGCCGTGCCCGCAATCGTGCTGGATCATGAACAGGCGAACGAGAAATCCGGCCGCCGGCACGGCGAGCAGCAAAGTGAGCCACCAGAAGCCGTAGCGGTAAGACAGCCACATCAGCGCCCAGAGGGCGACCAACGGTCCGGCCGAGATGATGAGTTCGACGACGCTGCGCGCCCGGCTCGGCTCGCGGTAGCGCAGCAACTTCTGCGTCCAGGCGCGCGCCTCGCCAAGCCCGGCCGCGGCGGCCGGATCACGTTCGGTGATCAAAATGATATCCTTTGCGGCTTTGAAACAGGTGGCGCCCAGCCTGCCGGGCCGCCGCATACCCTGTTTCACGATTTATGGGAACGCCGACTCCCTGATATCGTACAGGGTTTTTGCTATGTCTGCTACCGGACAGAATGGCGCGCCGGTTAACGAATAGCTAATGGATGCGCGCGGGAGCCGATTATGACACCGACTGTCGCTATCATCGCACCCGGCAATATGGGCGCCGGCGTCGGCAAGCGGCTGGCCGAACACAAGGTGAAAGTACTCACCTCGCTCACCGGCCGCAGCGAAGCGAGCGCCAAGCGCGCCCGCGAAGCCGGCATGACCGCGGTTGCCGACGCGCAATTGACCGAAGCGGATTTGCTGCTCTCAATCGTGCCTCCGGGTGAGGCGCTGGGGCTGGCGCAACGGCTTGCCCCGGTGCTCGCCGCTGCCAACAGCAAACCGGTCTACGTCGAATGCAATGCGGTCAGTCCGGCGACCATGACCGCGATCGCCAATGTGATCGAGCCAACCGGCTGCTTCTTTGTCGGCGCCGGCATTATCGGTCCGCCGCCCAAACCCGGCTCGAGCAACACCAAGATCTACGCCTCCGGACCGGCGGCGGAGTATTTCGCCATCCTCAACGCCCACGGCTTGATCGTGCGCGTGCTCAAGGGTCCGTTGACCGCCGCCTCGGCGCTGAAAATGTCCTATGCCGGCATCACCAAGGGTTTCACCGCCTTGGCGGCCGCGATGATGCTGGCGGCGGCGCGGGGCGAAACGGGTGCGGCCTTGAAAGCCGAGCTTGCCGAAAGCCAGCCGGCGCTGCTCGCCTGGCTGACGCGGCAGACGCCGAGCATGTATGCCAAGGCCTATCGCTGGGTGGCCGAGCTCGACGAGATTTCAAATTTTGTCGGCAAGGATCACATCGAGCACTACATGTTCGCCGTCGCCGCGAAATTCTATGAACGCATGGCGCAGGATTACGATGGCGTTCAAAAAGAGGTGGCTCAACTGGACAAGTTTCTGCGATGAAGCCTCGCCGCACGATCGGGGGCCCGTGACGCATGAGTAAATCACTTATCCTCGTCGAACATTTCACCGGCTACCGCATCCTCACCCTTAACCGCCCGGACAAGCTCAACGCCTTCAACGAGGCGATGCACGAGGCGCTGCGGACCGCGATCGACGAGGCCGAAGCCGACGAGTCTTGCCGCGCGCTAATGATCACCGGCGCCGGCCGCGGCTTTTGCGCCGGCCAGGACTTGAGCGACCGCTTACTCAAGCCCGGCGAGGCGCCGGTGCCGCGCGACTCGCTGGAGAAATTATACAATCCGCTGGTGCGGCGCTTGCGCGCCTTGCCCTTCCCCGTCATCGCGGCGGTCAACGGCGTCGCCGCCGGCGCCGGCTGTAATATCGCGCTCGCCTGCGACATCGTCATCGCCGCGCGGGCGGCAAAATTCATCCAATCCTTCGCGCGTATCGGTTTGATCCCCGACTCCGGCGGCACCTGGTTTCTGCCGCGCCTCGTCGGCGACGCCCGCGCGCGCGGGCTGGCGCTATTGGCGCAGGAGATCACGGCAGACAAGGCCGCGGAGTGGGGCCTGATCTGGCGCAGCGTCGACGACAACGCGCTGATCTACGAAGCGCGGCGGGTGTGCGAGCATTTCTCCGTCGCACCGACGCAAGGCCTGGCGCTGATCAAGCGCGCGCTCAACGCCTCCGCCGGAAATTCGCTCGATGCCCAACTCGATCTCGAGCGCGACCTGCAGCGCGAAGCAAGCCTGACCCCCGACTATGCCGAAGGCGTGCGCGCCTTCATGGAAAAGCGCAAACCCAATTTCGCGGGGCGCAAGAAGCCAAGTTGAACCGCCGCGCCGCCCGCCCGCCCAGCCCCGTTTCACGCAAAAACATCCGGCTTACGGAACCGGGGTTTGCAGATTAGACTGTCATAAAGCCGTGGCATGATCCCCATACTGGCCGGCAGCCACAGCAGGAGGGGCGAAAATGTCTAAATTTATCAGCGTACTATTCGGATTCGTCACGATCGTGGCGTTCAGCTTCGGGCTCGCCGGCATGGCTGCCGCGCAAGACTGCCCGCGCGGCACGCTCGACAAAGCCTATTGCGACCGCGACGGCGATCTGGTCGCCGATACGCCGACCGACGCCAGCAAGCTGGTCGATCCGCCGACCCTCATTTTCTCCTACACCCCGGTCGAGGACCCCGCCGTCTATCAGAAGGCGTGGGATGGCTTCATCAAGCACATGGAGAAAGTGACCGGCAAAAAAGTCGTGTTCTTCCCGGTGCAGTCGAACGCCGCACAGCTCGAGGCGATGCGTTCGGGCCGGCTGCATGTGGCCGGCGTGAACACCGGCGGCAATCCGATCGCGGTGAACTGCGCGGGCTTCGTCCCCTTCGCGATCATGGCCAACAAAGAAGGCGTGTTCGGCTACGAGATGGAAATCATCGTACCCGCCGACAGCTCGATCAAGACGCCGGCCGATCTCAAAGGCAAGAAAGTGGCGTTCACCTCGCCCACCTCCAATTCCGGCTTCAAGGCACCGTCAGCGATTCTCAAGGCCGATTTCAATCTCGAGGCCAAAAAGGACTTCGAGCCGGTGTTCTCCGGCAAGCATGACAATTCGGTGATGGGCGTGGCCAACAAGGACTACGACGCCGCGGCCATCGCCAACGAAGTCATGTTCCGCATGTTCGAGCGCAAGGTGGTCGACAAGGCCAAGATCCGCACGATCTACAAGTCGGAGACTTTCCCGACCACCGGGTACGGCTACGCCTACAACCTCGACCCCAAGCTGGTGGCCAAGATCAAGGAAGCGTTCTTCAGCTTCAACTGGGAAGGCTCCGCGCTCAAGGCGGAATTCAAGAAATCGGACCGTTTCACGCCAATCACTTATAAGAAAGACTGGAGCGTCATCCGCAAAATCGACGCGGCCAACGGCGTCAAATATACTTGTAAGTGATCTGAAGTCCGAAAACTTTCTGTCGTCATGGCCGGGCATAACCGTTCGAAGAACGGCGTTTTTTCAGAACGCCTATGACCCGGCCATCCCGAACGCATTGGCGCAGCTGGGGCAAACGCGCATGTTGCGCATCAAGGGGCTGACCAAGCGCTACCGCACCGGCGACTTGGCGCTCAAGGCGATCGACCTCGATCTGCCCGACGGCCAGGTGATGGCGCTGATCGGTCCGTCCGGCGCCGGCAAGTCCACGTTGATCCGCTGCATCAACCGCCTGGTCGAGCCGAGCGCCGGCACCATTGCCCTCAACGATGTCGAAGTCACCGGCCTCGGCGTCGGTGCGCTGCGCCGCATGCGGCGCAAGATGGGCATGATCTTCCAGGAGTACGCGCTGATTGAACGTCTCACCGTGATGGAGAACGTGCTCAGCGGCCGCCTCGGTTATGTCGGCTTCTGGCAAAGCTGGTTTCGCCGCTTTCCGCAGTCGGACATCGACGAGGCGTTCCGCCTGCTGCAGCGCGTCGGTCTCGACCACATGGCCGACAAGCGCGCCGACGAATTGTCTGGCGGCCAGCGCCAGCGGGTCGGCATCTGCCGGGCGTTGATCCAAAATCCCGAATTGCTGCTGGTGGACGAGCCGACCGCGTCGCTCGATCCCAAGACCTCGCGCCAGATCATGCGGTTGATCAAGGAACTGTGCGCGGAGCGCCACCTCTCGGCGATCATCAACATCCATGACGTCATGCTGGCGCAGTTGTTCGCCGAGCGCATCGTCGGTTTGCGGCTGGGCGAAATCGTCTATGACGGCCCGCCCGCCGCCATCACCGCCGAAGTGCTCACCTCGATCTACGGCGAAGAAGACTGGTCGGCCACCATCCGCAAGGTCGATGAAGACTCGGAGGCGAACGCAGAAGCGGCGGAAGCGGACATCATTTCGTTGGAAGCGCCGATGCCGCACCGCGACCGTCTCGCCGGACTGCGCTGATGAGCCTCGCTGCCGCCGCACCATCCCGCCGCTGGCGCAAGCCGCCGCTGATCAAGCGCGCCTGGCTGCGCTGGACGCTTGCTCTCGGCGCCGCGCTTTATTTGGCGCTCGCTTTGGGCACGACCGACGTCAACTGGACGCGGGTGTGGGAAGGGCTGCCGCGCGGCGCCCAATTCATCACCGCTTTCTTTCCGCCCGACTTCAAGAGCCGCTGGAGCGAGATCGTCGAGGGCATTTCGGAAAGCCTGTGGATGACCGTTGTCTCCACCGTGGTCGGCGTGGCGCTGTCGATTCCCGTGGGCATCGGCGCCGCGCGCAACATCGCGCCGCTGCCGGTCTATTATTTCTGCCGCGCCGTCCTCGCCATCTCGCGCAGCTTCCAAGAGGTGATCCTGGCGATCTTCTTCGTCAAGCTGTTCGGCTTCGGACCGTTCGCCGGTTTTGTCACGCTGTCGTTCGCGACCATTGGCTTCTACGGCAAGCTTTTGGCCGAGGACATCGAGGCGATGGACCCAGGCCCGGCGGAAGCGGTGCGCGCTACCGGCGCCAGTTGGTTGCAGTGGATCAATTTCGGCGTGCAGCCGCAAGTCATGCCGCGCATGATCGGCCTCGGGCTTTACCGGCTCGACATCAATTTCCGCGAATTGGCGGTGGTCGGCATTGTCGGTGGCGGCGGCATCGGCGCCACCCTCAACACCGCTTTCGACCGCTATGAATTTGATTCCGCCGCGGCCATCCTGCTGATCATCATCGCCATCGTGATGCTGGTGGAATATTCCTCCGGCTACTTGCGCCGTTGGGTGCAGTGATGGCGGTTACCGTTTCCGGCCAAAGCAAAGTCTGGCGCCGGCGCGAGCCGCGTCTGCAGCTTGCGATCTGGGCCGCCTGGCTCGCCGCAGCGGCGATATTCGTCGGCTGCTTCCAACTGATTTCCGAGCGGACCATTTGGGCCTTTGTCGTGGACGCGCCGCAACAGGCCGGCGACCTTGCCGCGCGCATGGTGCCGCCGGACTGGGGCTTCATCGCCGAGATCAAGCGTCCGCTCTGGGACACCATCAATATCGCGACGCTGGGCACCGTGTTTGCCATCGTGTTGGCGGTGCCGGTCGCCTATTGTGCCGCCCACAACACGACGCCGAGCGCTACGCTGGTGCGGCCGGTCGCGCTCTACATCATCGTCGCCTCGCGCTCGATCAACTCGCTGATCTGGGCGCTGATGCTGGTGACCATCGTCGGGCCCGGCGTGTTCGCCGGCATCTTGGCCATCGCTTTCCGCTCGATCGGCTTTTGCGCCAAGCTGCTTTACGAGGCCATCGAGGAAATCGACGAGAGCCAGGTCGAAGCCGTCCGCGCCACCGGCGCCAGCGGCGCGCAGGTCACCGCCTATGGCGTCGTGCCGCAGGTGATGCCGGCTTTCGCCGGCATTTCGGTGTTCCGCTGGGACATCAATATCCGCGAGTTGACGGTGGTCGGCCTGGTCGGCGCCGGCGGCATCGGCCTACCGCTCAACGGCGCCATCACCACGCTGGCCTGGACGCAGGTTTCCCTCATTCTGCTGGTGATCATCGGCACCGTGATCGTCAGCGAATGGGTTTCCGCCAAGGTGCGCCACGCGATCATCTAACTCAGCGCGCCGGCACTTGCGTTGACTTGCGGGAAGCCGGATCGTTAGCATACAAGCGAGTTTTGGAGCCGCGCCGTCCCCATGAAGCCAGCGCCTTTCGTCCGCCACGCGCCGCGCACGCTCGCCGAGGCGCTGAAGATTTTGGCGGAGGTGGCGCCGCAGGACGGCCGTGTGCTGGCGGGCGGGCAAAGCCTGGTTCCGATCATGGCGTTCCGTCTCGCCAAGCCGGCGCATCTGGTCGACATCAACGAAGTCGAAGGTCTCGACAAAATCGCCAGCGACGGAAAATTCCTGTCGATCGGGGCACGCGTGCGCCATGCCGCCTTTCACAAAGCGGTCGTCGATAATCCGCTCGGCGCGCTGCTGACGCATGTCGCGCGCCACATCGCGCATTATCCAATCCGCATGCGCGGCACATTCTGCGGCAGCCTGGCGCATGCCGACCCGGCGTCGGAATGGTGCCTCGTAGCGGCCACGCTCAATGCCGCGATCGTCGCCAAGAGCATGCGCGGCGAGCGGCAGATTGCGGCGAAAGATTTTTTCGCCGGCATCATGTCCACGGCTTTGGAGGAGGACGAATTGCTCGCCGAAGCGCGGCTGCCGCTGCTCGCGCCCGACGCCAAATTCGGCTTCAACGAATTCAACCGCCGCGCCGGCGACTTCGCCATGAGCGCGTCGCTGGTCAGCTATCGCCTGCAAGCCGGCAAGATCGCCGAGGCGCGCGTCGGCTTGGGCGGCGCCGAGGCCTCCCCGCGCCGTATTGGCGAGGCCGAAGCCGCACTCAACGGCCAGACGCCGAGCGATAAAGTTTTCCGCGCCGCGGCCGAAGCGGCGGCCGCAGCCATCGATCCGCTAGAGGATCATCAGACCACGGGCGAGTACCGGCGCGACCTGGTGCGCGCGGTGGTGCGCCGCGCTTTGGAACATTCCACCCGATGAGCGCGCCGACCAAAGGCTCCGGAACGACTTGGGTCGGCCGCTCGATCCGGCGGCTGGAGGATCCGGCGCTGGTGCGCGGCCAAGGCCGCTTCACCGCCGATCTCGCGGCCGCGCATTGGGTGCGCTTTGTGCGCAGCCCGGTCGCCGCCGGAAAGATCAAATCGATCACGGCGCCGGACGGCGCGCTGGTCGTCACCGCCGCCGATCTTAAAGGTGTCAGGCCGATCAAGCCGATGTTGCACAAGTTCAACTACCGGCCGGTCGGCCAGCCGGTTCTCGCCGACGGCGTGGTGCGCTTTACCGGCGAATTGGTGGCCGCCGTCGTCGCGGCGAGCGAAGAAGAGGCCGAGGATATCGCCGATCTGGTCGAAATCTCGATCGCGGAAACGGCGCCTTTGGTCGACGCCCGCGATGCGCTTGCATCCGACGCGCGGCAAATCCACGCCGAAGCCCCGGGCAATGTGATTGTCGAGGGTCTCGCCAAGACAGCGGATTTCGATACGGTCTGGAAGAGCGCGGCGAAAACCGTCAGCGTCGAGGCCCGCTCGCGCCGGCAGAATGCGACGCCGATGGAAGCGCGCGGCGGCCATGCCGCTTACGACGCTTCGAGCGGACGCGTGACGCTGACCTGCACGACGCAAATGCCGCATCTGACGCGCACGGCGATCGCCGACATTCTCGGCATGCCGGAAGCCGATCTGCGCGTCATCGCGCCCGACGTCGGCGGCGGCTTCGGACAGAAAATGTCGCTCGCCGGCGAATATGTCGTGCTGGTGTGGCTGGCACGTAAGCTCAAGAATTCGGTGGCCTGGACCGAGGACCGGCGCGAGAACCTGATCGCCGGTTTCCATTCGCGCGATCAATACATAATGCTTGAAGGCGCCTTCGATGCCGGCGCCAGGCTGATCGCGCTCAAGGCCGAGGTGCTGTCCAATACCGGCGCCTATTCCTGCTTTCCCACCACCTGCGGCGTCGAACCGCTGATGGCGATGGCGGAATTGCCCGGCCCCTACAATTTCGCCGCCTATCACTGTCGCGCGCGTGGTGTCATCACCAACACCTGCACCATGGCGCCCTATCGCGGCGTGTCGCGGCCGGTGCTGACCTTCGCGCTCGAACGCGTGATGGACAAGGCGGCGGCGGCCTTCAGCATCGACCCGGTCGACATCCGGCGGCGCAATTTGATCGACAAATTCCCGCACACCTCGCCGACCGGTTTGATATTCGACGAAGGCAGCTACAAGCAGACGCTGGAGCTGGCGGTCGAGCATATCGACGTGCCGGCGTTCCGCGCGCGGCAGAAGGATGCGCGCACGCAAGGGCGCCATCTCGGCATCGGCTTTGCGACGTTCTCCGAGCGCACCGGCTACGGCAGTCCGGCCTTCGCCGCCCGCGGCATGGAGATCACGCCCGGCTGGGAAACGGTGATCCTCAGCGTCGATCCGTCAGGCTTCGTCGAAGCGCGCATTGGCTCTTCGCCGCACGGGCAAGGGCTTGCCACCACGCTGGCGCAGATCATCGCCGACGAGATCGGCATCGCGCCGCGTTTCATCCGCGTGCTGCACGGTGACACCGACTTAACGCCCTACGGCTGGGGCACCTTCGCCAGCCGTTCGCTGGTGATCTCCGGCGGCGCCACACTGATCGCCGCGCGCAAGGTGCGCGCCAAACTGATCAAGATCGCCAGCCACATGCTGGAGGCCGCGCCCGACGACATCGTGCTGACAGACGGCGAAGCGCGCGTCGCTGGCACCGACCGCGCGGTGCCGATCGCTAAGATGGCGCGCGAAGCCTACACGCAGACGCATAAATTCAAGGGCGAGATCGAACCCGGCCTGACCGAGACCGGCACTTACGATCCGTCCGGCACCTTCTCCAACGCCTGCCATGTCGCGATCGTCGAGGTAGATGCGGAAACCGGGCACGTCGCAATCGAGAAATATCTGGTGGCGGAGGATGCCGGCCGCATCATCAATCCGATGATCGCCGACGGTCAGGTGCATGGCGGTGTCGCGCAGGGTATCGGCAACGCGCTGCTGGAAGAAATTATCTACGACGAGAACGGCTCCCCTCTCACCGCGACACTCGCCGACTATCTGCCGCCCACCGCACATGAGATTCCGCCAATCGAGCTGCATCATCTGGAGACGCCAAGCACCACCTCGATCACCAAGGCCAAGGGCCTGGGCGAAGGCGGCGGCATCGGCGCACCCGCGGCGATCATCAACGCCATCAACGACGCGCTATCGCCGTTCGGCGTCGAAGTCGACGAGATGCCGGCGACACCACAGCGCATCCGCGCCGCGCTGCGCGCGAAAGAGCGTGCCGCATGAGCGCACATCAATTTCAGTCGTCGTCCCCGCGCACTCAACTGTCGTCCCCGCGAAGGCGGGGACCCAGTAAACGCCGACGTTTGGATGGGGCTAGGTATCGCGGCACGACAACCGCCTGCGTTTACTGGATGCCCGCCTGCGCGGGCAGGACATCGGTGGGTTTGGCGGCACCCAGGGCAATTCCAACGTGACCGAAAAGACCGTCATCACGCTCAACATCAATGGCCGCGATCACCCGATCGGCGTCGAGCCGCGCCGCACTTTGGCCGACGCCATCCGCGAAGACTGCGGGCAGACGGGCACCCACATCGGCTGCGAGCACGGCATCTGCGGCGCCTGTACGGTGATCATCGATGGCGAGCCGGTGCGCGCGTGCCTGATCTTCGCCGTGCAGGCGGACGGCAAGAAAATCCGGACCGTCGAAGGCCTGGCAACCGGCGACACGCTGCACCCGATGCAGCAGGCCTTCATGGACCACCACGGCCTGCAATGCGGCTTCTGCACGCCGGGCTTCCTGATGCTGGCGGTCGGCGTTTTGGAGCGCGAACCGGATATCAGCGACGACGATCTGCTCGACGTGCTGTCGTCGAATCTGTGCCGCTGCACCGGCTACCAGAACATCATCAAGGCCGTGCGCGCGGCGGCGAAAGAGATGCGGAAGTGATGAGGGTTTCCTTGAACCGTGGGCCTGTCTCTCTTCATCTCTCCCAAGGGGAGAGGTCGACGCGCGAAGCGCGTCGGGTGAGGGGTTAGTGCCTATCGAGAGTCACTTGCCCCCGCACCCCAACCCTCTCCCCCGAGGGGAGAGGGAGTCGCGCTGTGGTGCGCGGTGATGCCTCTTTCCGAAAAACAACAATTCGTCGGCCGCTCCGTTCCGCGTCTGGAAGATCGCCCGCTGCTACTTGGCCAAGGCCGCTTTGCCGCCGACATTTCATTTCCCGGCCAATGGGTGATGCGCGTGGTGCGTTCGCCCGTCGCGCACGGAAAAATCAAGTCGATCGACGCATCGGCTGCGCTCAAACTGCCCGGCGTGCATGCGGTGTGGACTTTTGCCGATATCGCGCACATTCCGCCGATTGGCTTTCGGCTGACCGGGCTGACCGCGCTGGAGCCGTACCGGCAATGCGCGCTGGCGTCGGATAAAGTGCGTTATATCGGCGAGCCGGTGGCGGCCGTCTTCGCCGACGACCAATACCTCGCCGAGGACGCCGCCGATCTGGTCGCGCTCGACATCGAGGCGCTGCCGGTCATCCTCGATGCCGCCGGCGCGCCGGGCCCATTCGACGGGGAGCGTTCGACCGAGACGACGGTGATCGAGAAGAAATCCGGCGACATCGATGCCGCCTTTCGCTCTGCCGACCATATGGTCGAACTCGATCTGTCGATCGGCCGCCACAGCGGCGTGCCGATGGAAACGCGCGGCGCCATCGCGCGCTATGACGAGGCGAACGACATCCTCGAAATGCACGGCGCCGCCAAGGTGCCGCACTGGAACCGGGATCGTTTGGCGCTGATGTTCGGCCGCGCCACCGACAAGGTTCAACTCTACGAAGGCCATGTCGGCGGCGGTTTCGGCATCCGCGGCGAGATGTACCCGGAAGACGTTTTGGTCTGCGCCGCCGCTCTCAAATTCAAGCGACCGATCAAATGGATCGAGGACCGGCGCGAACATTTGATCGCCGCTAACCACTCGCGCCAGCAGCGCCACAGGATCAAAGCGGCCATCGACAAAAACGGCCGCATCCTCGGCATCGACAACGTATTTTTCCACGACAACGGCGCCTATATGCGCACCCACGCAGCGACCGTGCCCGATCTCGCCGCCGCCATGCTGCCCGGCCCCTATCGCGTGCCGGCCTATCGCGCGCGCGGCCATATCCGGCTCACCAACAAGACCCCGTGCGGCACCTATCGTTCACCGGGCCGCTACGAAACGACGTTCGTGCGCGAACGGCTGATCGACGCCATCGCGGCGAAAACCGGCATCGACGCCATCGCCATCCGCCGCCGCAATTTCATCGACAAAAGCGCGATGCCCTACGCGCTCGGTTTCGGCACACTCGGCACCGACATCGTTTACGACTCCGGCGATTACGCAAAGCTCACCGACAAATTGCTCGCCGCCGCCGACTGGCCGACGATGAAAGCTGCCTGCGCGGACCGCCGCGCGGCGGGTGAAAAAGTGGGCTGCGGCTTTGCCATCTTTGTCGAGAAAAGCGGGCTCGGCCCGTTCGATAAAGTGCGCATCGAGGTTGCGCCGAGCGGCGCTATCGAGGTCGTCACCGGCGTCGCCTCGATCGGACAAGGCGTGGAAACCGCCATGGCGCAGATCGCCGCCGAGACACTGGGCGTCGATTACGCCGGCATCAAGGTGACCCACGGGCAAACGAACCGCATCGACAAGGGGCTTGGCGCCTTTGCCTCGCGCGTCACCGTGATGTGCGGTGAGGCGACGCGCATGGCCGCGGCCAAATTGCGCGATCAGGCGCTCGCCGCCGCCGCCGAGCTGATGCAGACTTCGCCCGACGCGCTCGACATCGTCGACGGCGAAGTCGTGCGCACCGGCAAGCCCGGCCCGTCGATGCAGCTTTCAGCGCTGGCCGCGGCCGCGGGCGGGCTCAGCGCCGAAGCCGAATTCAAATCCACGCACATGGTCTATCCGTACGGCGCCCATGTCGTGCAGCTCAAGGTCGACGCCGAGACCGGCGGCGTCGCCATCGAGCGCTATCTAATGGCGTTCGACATCGGCAAGGCGGTCAACCCGATGCTGGTGGAAGGCCAGATCACCGGCGGCATGGCGCAAGGCCTGGGTGGTGCGCTCTATGAGGAATTTCTCTATGCCGAGAACGGCGAGCCGCTTTCCGTCACCCTCGCCGACTATCTGATGCCGACCGCGCATGAAATGCCGGGCGTCGAGGTGATCGTGACCGAGGACGCGCCCTCCCCGCTCAACACCTACGGCTTCAAGGGCGCCGGCGAAGGCGGCATCACGCCGGTTGGCGCGGCGATCGCTTCGGCCATCGACGATGCACTGGGCCGCCCCGGCGCGGTCACGCAATTGCCGGTCACGCCGCAGCGGCTGAAAGCACTCATGGGCCGACGCCAGTAGGCGCCGGAAACGCCTTGCTGCCGGCACTCTCAGCATTGCAACGCCCGAAACGGCGCAACATTTCTCTTCTACCTTGTCGTGACCGGGGAACGACTATCACGGCTCAGTCGTTAGAACGTTGGTGGTGCTATCCTTATTTTATTGGCGCTTTCGTGAGAATCTCCCGGTCGGCCCAGCATGCATTAGCGCTTGTTTTTGCGGCGGCGGTGAGCGGCTGCGCGCTAACGAATGCGCCGGTGATCGACGCCCGCGGCTCGGCCGCGCTGGCGGAACGCGACCTGTTGTATTTGGTCAGCGGACTGATCCTCATCGTCGTCGTGCCGGTGTTTGTGCTGACCGTCTGGTTTGTCTGGCGCTACCGCGCGCCGAGCGGCAAAGGACGCTACACCCCGGAATGGTCTTATTCGGCACCACTCGACGCGGTCGTCTGGCTGGTGCCGACGCTGATCGTGGCATGCATTGCCTATCTGGTCTGGGACTACACCCACAAGCTCGACCCCTACCGTCCGATCGCGTCTGCTTCCACGCCGCTCGAAGTCGACGTCATCGCGCAGGATTGGAAGTGGCTGTTCGTCTATCCGGAGCAGGACATCGCCGCGGTCAACGAGTTGGTTTTTCCTAGCGCCCGTCCGCTTCGACTGAAGCTGACGTCCGACACGGTGATGAACTCCTTCTACGTCCCCGGCCTGGTCGGACAGATCTTCGCGATGGCCGGCATGCGGACCGAACTCAACGTCTTGGCCTCGGGCCCGGCCGAATTCGTCGGCCGCAATACCCAATTCAGCGGCGAAGGCTTCGCGGACCAACAATTTACGGTGCGGGCGGCGACGCCGGCTCAATTCGAGGCCTGGGTGGCGCAAGCGCGGCGTTCGCCGGCAACACTCGATGCCGGCAGCTACGCCGCGTTGGCAAAACCGAGCCGCAAGGTACCGCCGACATATTATTCGGGCGTCGAACCGAATTTATTCGCGCGCGTCATCGAAAAATACAAAAACCCGCACCGTCAATCTCATACCGCAGCGACAATGACCGGAGCTCATTGACGTGCTTGGAAAGCTGACAATCGACGCACTGCCTTTCTACAGCGGCATTGCCTTCAGCGCCGCCGCGATGACCGTGCTGGCCGGGCTCGCAGTAATCGGGGCGATCACATGGCTGGGAAAATGGCGGTACCTGTGGAGCGAATGGCTGACCAGCCTCGACCATAAGAAAATCGGCATCATGTATGTGGTACTCGCGCTGGTGATGCTGCTGCGCGGCTTTGCCGAAGCCAGCATGATGCGCACGCAGCAGGCAATCGCGCTCAACTCGCAGGGCTATCTGCCGGCCGATCATTTCAATCAAATTTTCAGCTCGCACGGCACCATCATGATTTTTTTCGTGGCGATGCCGCTGCTCGTCGGATTGATCAATTTTGTGGTTCCGCTGCAGATCGGCGCCCGCGATGTGGCCTTCCCGTTCATGAACTCTGTAAGTTTGGGGCTGACGGCGTCCGGCGCCGGCCTCGTCATGTGCTCGCTGCTTCTCGGAAAATTCTCGACGGCCGGGTGGAGCGGCTACCCGCCTTATTCGGAATTGCGATTCAGTCCGGGTGTCGGCGTCGACTACTGGATTTGGACCATCCTAATCAGCGGCATCGGCTCGACTCTGACGGGCGTGAATTTCATGGTCACGATTCTGCGGCAGCGGGCGCCGGGCATGCGGCTGATGACGATGCCGCTTTTCACGTGGACGGCGCTGTGCACCAGCGTACTCATGGTGTTTGCGTTCCCCGCTTTGACCGTCGCCAGCGCGCTGCTCGGGCTCGACCGCTACCTCGGCATGCATTTCTTCACCAATGGCGGCGGCGGCAACATGATGAACTACGTCAACCTGTTCTGGATCTGGGGTCATCCGGAGGTCTACATTTTGATTCTGCCGGCGTTTGGCGTTTATTCCGAAGTCGTTGCCACGTTTTCAGGCAAGGCGCTGTTCGGCTACCGGTCGATGGTTTACGCGGTAGCGGTGATCACTCTGCTGTCGTTCAGCGTCTGGCTGCATCATTTCTTCACCATGGGTTCGAGCGCCAACGTCAACGCCTTCTTCGGCACGACCACCATGATCATCGCGGTGCCGACCGGCGTCAAAATCTTCAACTGGCTGTTCACGATGTACGGGGGCCGCGTGCGCATGAGCGTACCCATGCTGTGGACGCTGGGTTTCATCGTCACGTTCGTCATTGGCGGTATGAGCGGAGTGCTGCTGGCGGTGCCGCCGGTCGATTATCTGATGCACAACACGACCTTCCTGGTCGCTCACTTCCATAACATGCTGATTCCTGGCGCCTTGTTCGGCTACTTCGCCGGCTACCAATACTGGTTTCCCAAGGCCTTCGGTTTCCGGTTGGAGGAGAAATGGGGGCGGCGCGCTTTCTGGGCCTGGATCATCGGCTTCTATCTGGCCTTCATGCCGCTCTATCTGCTGGGCTTCATGGGGATGCCGCGGCGCATGGCGCATTACGATTTCGCGATTTGGCAGCCTTATCTTCTGGTCGCCGAGCTGGGCGCGATCTCGATCATGATGGGGATCGTATTCCTCATCGTCCAGCTCATCGCCAGCATTCGCAATCGCGAGGCGCTGAAAGCAGGACCCGATCCTTGGGACGGCCGGACGCTGGAATGGGCGGTGTCCTCGCCGCCACCGCAGTATAATTTCGCCGCCATTCCGCGCGTGCACGGCATCGATCCCGTGTGGGCCATGAAGAAGGCGGGCGCCGGCGACCTCAAGTCCCGGCATTTTCACGACATCGTCATGCCCGAAAACACCGGCGCCGGCGTATTTCTCGGCGCGCTCTCGTTCATCTTCGGCTTCGCCATGATCTGGCATATTTGGTGGCTCGCCATCCTCTCTGCCGCCGCCATGTGCGTCCCCCTACTGGCGCGGACCTTCAACACCCATACCGACCACTGCATCCCGGCAAGCAAAATCGAAAACATAGAAGGCCGTCATGCTTCCCTGCCGGCAGGCGCAGCGTCATGATCGAACACGCCGCCGCGCTCGTCGCCGCAAACGAAGCCGATGAAGTCGGCGCTACCGCCGAAGTGAAGGCGTTCGGCTTCTGGATTTATCTGATGAGCGATGCAATCGTCTTTGCATTGCTGTTCGCTACCTTTACCACGATGTCCGCCAATACGGCGGGCGGCCCATCGGGTCGAGCCCTTTTCGATCTGACACATACATTCGTGGAGACCATACTGCTCTTGGCAAGCAGCACGACGTTTGGATGCGCCAGCGTGGCGCTTAAGCTCGGGCAGCGCTCGACGACGCTGCTTTGGCTGTGCGTTACTTTTCTACTTGGCGCCAGTTTCGTCGGCATGGAAATTTCCGAATTCCAACGCATGATCGCTGCCGGTGCCGGACCCGATCGTAGCGGCTTTCTTTCGGCTTTCTTCACGCTGGTCGGCACTCACGGGCTTCATGTCAGCATTGGGCTTATTTGGATCGTCGTGTTAGGAATTGAACTTGCCGTGCGTGGCCCGAAGGCGCGGGTGGTCTCGCACATTCACCGCCTCGGGCTTTTCTGGCATTTCCTCGACATCGTCTGGATCGGCATTTTTTCCATCGTCTACTTGCCGGGGCTGCGCTGATGCAATCCGCAACGCCTAACCGCGACGCGAGTGCGAGGCCTTATCTTGTCGGCTTCGTCCTGGCGCTGGCGCTGACCGCCCTTCCCTTCGGCTTGGTCGCCGCCCGCCTGCTGCCGCCCGGGTTGACGTTTATCGCCATTGCCGTGGCGGCAGTCGTCCAAATCGCGGTGCACTTGCGATTTTTCCTGCGGCTCGGGCTGCGTGCGGCGGCGCGCGACAAGCTGCTTACGCTCTGCTTCGCCGCGATATTGATCGCTATTCTTATGGGCGGCTCGATTTGGATCATGTTCGATCTGCATTACCGGATGATGGGCGGGCTATAGCTTTCACGGCGTTGTACTGGCGGCGGCAGCTCCAATCGCGCCGTTGCGAGACCCCCGCATTGACAATGCCGGACCGCCCGCCCCACCCTTCACGCCATAAGCCTGTTCAAAGGCATTCGTCCGTGCGCCGCCGACCGTGGCGCGAAACGCGACCCTCCGGGGAGGAGTCACCATGTCCATCTTTCGCGTGTCTACGATTCTGTCCGCTCTGGCGCTGTGCGCCGGATTGGCTGTGACGACGTCAACGGCACAGGCGCAAAAGCGCGCGTTCTCGTTCGCCTACGACCAGCCGCGCAACAGCGGTTACGGCATCGGCGCCGACATGTTCAACAAGAAGCTGATGGAATTGAGCAAAGGCACACTCTCCATCAATCAATATCCCGGCGCCCAGCTCGGCACCGAGCCGCAGGCCCTGCAGAAGGTGCAGACCGGCGACATCGACTTTACCATCGTCGCCACCGCGAACGCCTCGACCGCGCAGCCGGAATCGGGCGTGTTCTCCATCCACTTCATTTTCCGCGACGAAGCGCACGCCATCAAAGTCCTCGGCGATCCGACGGTGATCGCGGCGATGAAGGACCTCTATGCCGCCAAGATGACCGGCGCGCATATGATCGGGCTCGGCTCGCAAGGGTTACGCGACATCTACGGCAAGAAGCCGGTGCAGAAGGTTGCCGACCTGAAAGGCATGAAGATGCGCGTGCAGGCGACGGTGACCGAGGACACGTTGTTCCCGGCTTACGGCGCGCAGGTCGTGCATATGCCGTTCGGCGAAGTCTACACTTCGCTGCAGACCGGCGTGGTCGACATGGCCGAAAACGGTATCAACAACTACCTCGTCAACAAGCACTACGAAGTGGCGCCGGTTCTTTCGATCACTGAGCACGAAGCCAATAACGCCGCGCTGTTCGTCAGCGACAAGGTGTGGAAGAGCCTGACTGACGAGCAGAAGAAATGGGTGCAGGCAGCCGCCGACGAAATCAGCAAGAACGAGCCGACCGCCGCCTTCAAGCTCGAGCACGACGCACTGGCCAAGCTGCAGAAGATGGGCGTCAAGATCGTCAAGGACGTCGACAAGAAGGGCTTCCAGGACATCAGCAAGCCGATCCAGGACAAGCTCGCCAAGGATCTCGGGCCGCATGCCCAGAAGGTCCTCGAACTCGTGCGCAACGTGAAATAGCCGAAGGGCGAGACGCGAGGAGCCGCTCACCCCGGCTCCTCGCTTATTTTTAGATATTCGCTACAGTCCGACGATGTCCGGCAGCCTCGTCCTGCAAGAGCAGCGCCATTTGAAATGGCGCGTGCTCGACCCCCTCGAACAGGCGCTGATGGTCCTGGGCGGCATCGCCATCACGGGATTCAGCGTGCTGGTGCTGTGCGACGTCGTCACCCGCGCCATCGGCCACCCCTGGCTGTGGCTACAGGAAGTGACGATGACCTTCTTCATCTACGGTATCTTCATCGGCGTCGCCGCCGCCACGCGCCGCAACGATCATCTTTATCTTGCCGTGCTCGCCGAATCGATGACCGGGAGCCGGCGGCTGTTCTTCGAGATGTTCAACCGCGCGGTCGTGCTCGGCGTCGCGCTGTGCATGATCTATTTCGGCTACCTGAATTTCCTCGACGGCTTTCACAGCCTGCGCATGCCGTCGATGACGCCGATGGCGAGCTTTTACGCCGCCATTCCGCTGTGCGGCATTCTGGTCGCGCTGTTCACGGTCGAGCAGATGGTGAACGGCTGGCGCAACGGCTTCCCCGACGCGCCGGCGGGCGACGAGCGGAGGCAAACGCTGTGACCTCCAACGGCCTGCTCATCGTGGTGATGGGTTTCCTGTTTCTGTTCTTCGGTTATATGGGCGTGCCGGTCGCCTTCGCGTTGATCGCCTCGGTGCTGCTTGTGACGGCGTTCACGCCGATCAGCCTCGCCTCGATGATGGCGCAACTGTTCAACGGCATGGACGTCGAGGCGCTGTTGGCGGTGCCGTTCTTTCTGCTGGTCGGCGATCTGATGACCTCGGCGCGCGTCACCGTGCGCATGATCACGCTGTCGCAGACGCTGGTCGGGCATTTCCGCGGCGGCCTGGCGCAGGTGGTGACGCTGTTCAGCATGTTCTTTGCCGGCATATCCGGTTCGTCGGCGGCCGACGTCGCGGTGCTCACCCGCACGCTGGCGCCGGAGATGAACCGCGAAGGCTACGAGCGCGCCTTTACCGCTGCGCTGATCGCCTCGGCCTCGACCATGGCGAACCTGATCCCGCCCAGCATCATGGCGGTGGTCTACGGCGCCACCGGCAACGTCTCCATCGGCGGGCTGTTTCTCGCCGGCGTGGTGCCGGGATTTCTCGTTGGCGTCGGGCTGATGATCTACAGCCATTTCTTCGGCCCGGTCGGCGTGCAGCGCAAGCGCGCGACCTTCGGCGCCTTCGCCATGGCGGCCAAGGAAGCCGCTGTGCCGCTGATGATTCCAATCATCATCATGGGCGGCATCCTCACCGGCAAATTCACGCCGACCGAGGCCGGCGTCATCGCGGTCGCCTATATCGTGTTTGTGGCGATCCCGTTCCTCAACCCGCGGCATCTGGTCAACCTGCCGCGCGACATGGCGCTGACGGGGCTCTTGTATTCCATTCCGCTCATCACCATCGGCGCGGCGTCCGTGTTCGGCTGGATGCTGGCCTATCTGCGCGGGCCAGCGGTGGTGTCCGAATGGATCGCCAACGCCGCCGGCAACGATCCGACCAAGATCATGATGCTGCTGGTGCTGCTGTTCATCGTGGTCGGCGATTTCATCGACGCCATCCCGGCCATCATCATCTTCATGCCGATCATCATCGACCTCACCAAGAATGCCGACATCAACGCCGTGCACATGGGCGTGGTGATCATCGTCACGCTGGCCTTCGGGCTGATCACGCCGCCTTATGGGCTGGCGCTGCTGATGGCGTCGAAATTCGTCGGGGTGAAATTCTACAAGGCGATGTTTGCCTCGCTGCCGATCTACGTCATCTTCCTGGCGGCCATCGGCTTCTGCATCTTCTTTCCCGAGGTGGTGCTGTGGCTGCCGAAGACGCTGCTGCCGCAATCGGTCGGCTGCTTCCCCAACCCGAACGGCGCCGGCTACATCTGCCCGTAGCCGATCAAGGATGGAAGTGCGGCCGGTAGCCCTTGCCGGTTGCTTCAATCGTTCCCGCGAACGGCAGCCCCACATGGGCCGGCACCACCAACGCGCCGCTTGATGCGCAATAGTCGAGTACCTTGCGGCGGCTCACTTTCGCCTGGGCTGCGTCCGAGTTCTTGGGAAAATTCCAGTCCGGATAATAGACCTGCAGCAAATGATGCCAGACGTCGCCGATGAAGGCGGCGCGCTTACCCTTGCTCTCGAGCTTGAAGAACACGTGACCGGGCGAATGGCCGGGCGCCGAGTCGATCTCGATGAAGTCGTTGAGCCGGTGCGGCCCGCAATCCACCAGATCGGCTTTGCCGTATTCCAGGATCGGCACCACGCATTCGCGGAAGGTGCCGAGCTCCGCCGGTCCTTCCTTCGGATCGGCGTCGACTTTAGAAAAGTAATCGACGTCCGGCTTCGAGAACACGTAGCGCGCGTTGGGGAAGGTCGGCACCCATTTGCCGTCTTTCTGTTGCGTGTTCCAGCCGACGTGGTCGTGATGCAGATGCGTGCACATCACGATATCGATTTCGTCGGGCCGCGCGCCGGCGGCGGCGAGCCGCTGCAGATAGGGCTCGTTGAGCATGTGCCAGAACGGACGGCCCGGTTTGTTCTTGTTGTTGCCGCAACAGCTGTCGATGAGGATTTTCTTGCCGCCGATTTGCAACAGCCAGCTATGAACGGCAAGCTTGATGCAGCCCGTCTCCGCCTCGTAATGATGCGGCGCCAGCCACGACTTATGTTCGGCCATATGGGCGTCGGTGAACTCGGGGAAAATGTCGCGCAGCGGATAGCTCGGCCGATAGGTTTCCTCGACCCGCGTGATGGTGGCTTCGCCGACAGTGAACAATTCACCCTCCCGGTGCGGCGCTTGAATGCTTTGCGCCTTGTTGGTTTGCGCGTGGTGTGGATAGTCTATGGCGGCGCCACAGGCGTCAAGGCAAGGGGAGAAAACATGGATCTGGGAATCAAAGGCCGCCGCGCCATCGTCACCGGCGGCTCGAGCGGCATCGGTTTCGAGACCGCACGCCAGTTTCTGGAAGAAGGCGCGCGTGTGCTGATCACCGGCCGCAACGAGAAGAAGCTCAACCAGGCCCGCGACGACTTGGCCAAGCGCAGCGGCGGCGAGGTTCATGCCGTGGTCGCCGATATGACGAAGGAATCCGACATCGCGAAAATGGTGGCGACGGCGAAAGAAAAACTCGGCGGCGTCGACATTCTCGTCAACAACGCCGGGCAAATGTATTCCGGCCGCTTCGCCGCGCTCGACGACGACGCGATGAAGGTGCAGCTCGAAACCAAGCTGTTCGGCTTCCTGCGCGCCATCCGCGCGGTCTATCCGATGATGAAGGCGCAGAAATGGGGCCGCATCGTCAATACCATCGGCGGCGCCGGCAAGGAGCCCGACCCGTATATGTTCGGGTCCGGCATGACCAATTCGGCGTTGCTCAATCTCACCAAGTCGCTATCGACCGAATTCGGCGAGGACAACGTGCTGGTCAACGCCATCTGCCCCGGCTGGGTGGCAACCCCGATGTGGGATCGCAACACCGAGGGCATGAAGAAGGAATTCGGCGTGCAGAGCGAAGAAGAAGCGCGCAAGGTCGCCGCCAAGAAGAATTCGCTGGGCCGCATGGGCAAGCCGGAAGAACTCGCCAACGCCACCGTATTCCTCTGCTCGGAACGCGCGAGCTACATCACCGGGGTGTCGCTTAATATGGACGGGGGACGGCTGAAAGGCCTGTGGTGACGATCTGCGGGCGCAAAACTCAGCCCAACTTCTTCAGCAGCTTCACCACCAAGCGCTGCTCGTCCGCCGTCAGCGGCGTCATCGTCTCGGCGGTGATCTCGGCGGCAACGCGCATCGCCGCTTCGGTCGCCGCCCGGCCGCGCTCGGTCAGCGCCACCGCGCGGCGGCGGCGGTCCTTCGGGTCGCTGAGCGCGGTGACAAAGCCGCGCAGGCACAAACGGTCGACCACGCCCTTGATGGTGGCGGCATCGAGATAGATCAGCCGGCCGAGATGGTTCTGCGAGCACGGCCCCACTTCGTAAAGCTTGGCCAGCGCGGCGAACTGGGTCTGCGTCAGCCCCTCGACCATGCGCGACATGAAAATCGTGGTGTGGCGCTGCATGGCCACGCGCAGGAGAAATCCGACCTGATCGTCGAGCACATAACGGCCGCGCTCGGCGGATGGAGCCGGTTCGCCGAGCGGCGCCACAACCTTTAATTTTTCAGGTCGCATGCAATCTCGTCCCCCACGAAATCATGACCGGTCTTTGTGCCTGGCGAAAGGGCAAACTTGCAGTTTCTTGAATATAACAGCGCCCGCCGGACGGCCTCTAGACCGTCAGATAGGCGCGCTGCACGTCCTCATCGTTGGTGAGTTGCGCCATGGAACCATGCCAGCGGATCTGGCCTTTCTCCAGCAAATAGGCCCGGTCGGAGACCAAACGGGCGAAATGCAGGTTCTGTTCCGAGAGCAGGATCGACAGCCCCTCCTTCTTCAGCTCGACGATGGTGTTGGCCATCTGCTCGACAATCAGCGGCGCTACGCCCTCGGACGGTTCGTCGAGCAGCACCAGCAACGGATTGCCCATCAGCGTGCGCGCGACCGTCAGCATCTGCTGCTCGCCGCCGCTCATGCGGCCGCCGAGGCGATTGGGCATTTCCGCCAGATTGGGAAACAAAGCGAACAGCTTTTCCGGCGTCCATGACGGCGCCGGTTTGCCGTCGGCGAATGCGGCGCCGCGGCTGGCGGCCGAGATCGAGATTTTCCATCACGGTCAAGTCGGCGAAGATGCGGCGGTCCTCCGGCGTGAAGCCCAAGCCGCGGCGCGCGATCTCGAACGGCTTCAAGGCGGAGATGTCGTCGCCATTGAAGCGCACATTGCCTTGGCGCTCGCCGATCAGGCCCATGATCGTTTTCATGGTGGTCGACTTGCCGGCGCCGTTGCGCCCCATCAGGGCAACCACTTCGCCGCGGCCGACTTCGAAGGCAAGGTCGTAGAGAATGCGCGCGGCGCCGTACCAGGCGCTCAGATTTTGCACGGTGAGCATCGCCTCGCTCACGCCGATGCGTCCTCTTTCTTTACCCTCCTCCTTGTGGGGAGGGTCGACGTGCGAAGCACGTCGGGGTGGGGGTCGGTGTTTAGAGGCAACCATCCCCACCCCCGACCCCTCCCCACAAGGGGGAGAGGAGAAGAGGAGCGCGGCGCGACGACGATACTCATGACGTCACTCCCGCAAAGGTCTTGCCGCTGCCGAAATAAACCTCTTGCACTTGCGCGTTGTCGCGAATCGACGCGGCGTCGCCGTCTGCGATCAGCTTTCCGCGCGCCAAAACGATGATGCGGTCGGCGAAGGCAAACACCACATCCATGGAATGCTCGGTGAACAGCACCGAAATGCCGCGCTCGACCACCAGGCGCTTGACCAATTCGATCAATCCGTGGCGTTCACGCGTGCCCATTCCCGCGGTCGGCTCGTCCATCAGCAGCAGGCGCGGCTCGTTGGCGAGCGCGATGGCCAACTCCACGCGTTTGACGTCGCCATAGGCGAGTTCGCGGCTCGGCCGGTCGGCGGCATCTTGCATGCCGACCTGGCCGAGCAGGTCAAGCGCGCGCTCACGGTGCAACACCGCCGCCGGCTTCCACAGCCGATAGATTTCGTTCGCGTGCGAGATCAGCGCCATCTGCACGTTTTCGGCCACCGTCATCGAGCCGAACGTCGCCGCGATCTGGAACGTGCGGCCGACCCCGCGCCGCCAGATGTCGCGCGGCGCCAGGCCTTCGATGTTCTTACCCTCCAGCACGATCGCGCCGGCGTCCGGCGTCAGCTGGCCGTTGATCATGTTGAAGCAGGTCGACTTGCCGGCGCCGTTGGGCCCGATCATGGCGAGGAATTCGCCGGCGCCGATGCCGAAGCTGACGCCGTCGACGGCATGCACGCCGCCGAAAGCCTTGGACAGCGCGCGGACGGCGAGCACGCTCATCGCTTCGCTCCCGCTTTGCCGAACAGCTGCGCGACGCCGCCGACGATGCCGCTCGGGAACACCAGCACCAGCAGCAGAATGATCGCGCCCAAGAGCGCGCGCCAATATTCGGTCTGCCGCATCACCGTGTCCTGCAGTGTCGCGAACACCGTGGCGCCGACGATCGGCCCGGTCAGCGTCTGGATGCCGCCGAGCAGCACCATGACGAGGCCGTCGATGGAGCGGCCGACATGGATCACTTCCGGCGAGATCGAGCCCTTGGCAAAGGCGAACAATCCGCCGGCGACGCCGCAGACCGCGCCGGCGACGGCAAAGCCGAGCCAATGCACGCGCTTGACGTCGATGCCGATCGCCTCGGCGCGCAGCGCGTTATCGCGCCCGGCGCGCATGGCATAGCCGAACGGGGCAAACAGAAATCGGCGCAACAGCAGGACTGCGATCACGGCCAGCACCAGGGTGAGCAGGAAGTAGAGCCCAACGCTCGATCAAACGGCGGCGGCGGCCATACGCCGATGACGCCGTTGGAGCCGCCGGTCAATTCCTCCCATTGGAACACCGCCGCCCAGACGATCTGCGCGAAGGCGAGCGTGAGCATGGCGAGATAGACGCCGGAGAGCCGCACAGCGAACCAGCCGAACAGCAGCGCGCCCAATAGCGCGACCACGGGCGCTGCCGCCAGCGCCAGCCCCATCGGCAGGCTCAAGCCTTTGACCAGCAGCGCCGCGCCATAGGCGCCGAGCCCGAAATAGGCCGCGTGCCCGAAGGAATGCATGCCGCCGGGACCGGCGATGAAATGCAGCGAGGTGGCGAAGATCACCGCGATCAGCACGTCAATGCCGAGGATGAGCAGATAGGGCTGGCTGCCTGCGAACAGCGGCAGGCACAGCAAGACCACCAGCACGACAGCCCCGAGTGCTTTCAGGAGAGTCGTCGCCGGCCGCAGCGGGTCCTCCGGTTCGGCGACCGAACGCACCGCGCCTTGCGCGCGGCCGAGCAGGCCGTAAGGCCGCACGATCAGCACCACCGCCATCACCAGGAATTCGGCGACCAGCGTGAACTTGGAGAAGTTGATAGTGACAAAGCCGAAGTCCACGACGCCGATGCCGATGCAGACGGCTTTGACCTCGGCGATGATGACGGCGGCGAGATAGGCGCCCGAGATCGATCCCATGCCGCCGACCACAACGACCACGAAGGCGTCGCTGATCGCCGTCAAGTCGGTGGCGAGATTGGCCGGCTCGCGCGCCACCTGCAGCGCGCCGCCAAAGCCGGCAAGCGCGGCACCGAGCGCGAACACGGCGGTGAACAGCAGCGCCTGATTGACGCCGAGGGCGCCGACCATTTCGCGGTCTTGCGTTGCCGCCCGCACCAGGCGCCCGAAGCGCGTGCCGGAGAGCGTGAAATGCAGCGCCAGCAAAACCGCCGGCCCGACGACAATGAGAAACAAATCGTAGCTCGGCAGTTGGCGGCCAAGCACCTCGATCGCCCCACGCATTCCGGGAGCGCGCGGCCCAAGCAGGTCTTCCGGTCCCCAGATGGAAAGCGTTAAGTCGTTGATGATCAGCACCAGCGCGAAGGTCGCCAGCAACTGGAACAATTCCGGCGCGCGGTAAATCCGCCGCAGCAGCACGACTTCGATGACCGCGCCGATGATGCCGACAATGATGGCCGTGGCGACGATGCCGCCCCAGAAGCCGAAGGCGCCGCCGACGCGCGTGGCGAAGGAATAGGCGATGTAGGTCCCCAACATGTACAGGGACCCGTGCGCGATATTGATGATGCGCGAGACGCCGAAGATCAGCGACAGCCCGGCCGCGACCAAGAACAGGCCGGAGGCGGTGGACAGGCCGTTGAGCGCTTGAAAAAGGAAGGCGTTGAGAGTCATTTCACCTCTCCCCGCTTGCGGGGAGAGCACAGGCCGCCTTGCGGTGGCCGTTCACTTTTTTTGGAAGAACGCCGAGGCAAAGCCTCGGCTAAGCTTCCGAGCGTCAGCGAAGAAGTCGGGTGAGGGGGCATCACGACAGAGTACCACCATCGACGCCCCCTCACCCGGCTCGCATCTTCCGCTGCTCGCCACCCTCTCCCCGCACGCGGGGAGAGGGAAAGAGCGCCCGATCGCACAGTCGAAATCAATCCGCCGCCGGCCGCAGCTTCTTCACCTCGGCGTCGGGCGGCATCACCGACGCGCCGTCGACATATTTGAAGTCGTTCATGGTGCCCGTGCCGTTCTCCAGCGCGATCTTGCCGACGAAGCAGCCCATGGTCGCTTGATGGTCGATCGCCCGGTAATAGAAGGCGCCAAAGGGGCTGGCGACATGCAAGCCCTTGAACGCCGCCGCCAGCTTTTCCGGATCGGTCGACTTCGCCGCTGTAATCGCCGCCACCGCCGACTTGATGGTCACGTAGCCGACCACCGAACCGAGCCGCGGATAGGTTTTGTACTTCGTGCGATAGGCATTGACGAAGGCGAAGTGCTCCGGCGTCTTGATCTTGTTCCACGGATAGCCGGTGACGATCCAGCCGACCGGCGCCTCGTCCTTGAGCGGATCGAGATATTCCGGCTCGCCCGACAACAGGCTGACCACGGTGCGGTTCTTGAACACGCCGCGGGTGTTGCCTTCGCGCACGAACTTGGCGAGGTCGCCGCCGAACAGCACGTTGAAGATGGCGTCGGGCTTGGCGTCATCGATGGCCTGCGCCACGGCGCCGGCGTCGATCTTGCCGAGCGGCGTTGCCTGCTCGGTGACGAACTCGACGTCGGGCTGCGCCTTTTTCAGCAGTTCCTTGAAATTGGCGGCGGCGGACTGGCCATATTCGAAGTTGGGATAGACCAGCGCCCAGCGCTTCTTGTGGGCGTCGACCGCATAGGGCATCAGCATCGCGGTCTGCATGTAGGTCGAGGCCCGCAGCCGGAAGGTGTATTTGTTGCCGTCTTGCCAGGTGATCTTGTCGGTGAGCGGCTCGGCGGCGAGGAAAACGACCTTCTTCTGCCCGGCGAAGTTGGTGACGGCGAGGCCAATATTGGAGAGGAAGGTGCCGGCGAGCATGGCGACATTCTCGCGGGTGACCAGCTCTTCAGCGACGCGCACGGCCTCGCCCGGATTGGCGCCGTCGTCGCGCGAGATCACTTCCAGCTTCTTGCCGTTGACGCCGCCCTTGGCGTTGATCTCCTCGACCGCCAATTCCATGCCCTTCTTGTAAGGATCGAGGAAAGCCGGAAACGCCTTGTAGCTGTTGAGCTCGCCGATCTTGATGGTGTCCTGCGCCGCGGCCGGCGCGGCAAAGCCGGCGGCGAGAAAACCGGCGAGGGCGAGATAAAGCACGGTACGCTTGGCTGTCATGACGAAGCTCCCTGCGTGGCGGCGACCGCGCATTCAAGCGCTAGCGCGGGGCCGTGACGTCATTGCGACTCGTCGCCTCCGGCGGGCGAACTTGTTTGTGCGCAAATAGTCGGGCCGTAGGCCCGAACTTGTCAAGCAAGCCGATTGCCGCGCTTTCGCTTAGCCCTTCGGCTTGTCGCGGAATTTGTCCATCAGCGCCTTGTCCTGGCCGCCGTCGATTTCGATCATGGTGCCGTTGACCATTTGCATCATGGGCGAGGCCAGCATGACCACGAGATTGGCGACCTCCTCGACCTCGGCGATGCGCCCCATCGGGATCGAGGCCGGCGCCAGTTTGTCGGCCTGCTCGCGCGGGATCTTCATGTCGCGCGACATGGCGTCGACCAGGCCCGCCCAGCGCTCGGTGCGCACCGGTCCCGGATTGACGGCGACGAATGAGATGCCGTCCTTGCCGTATTGGCCGGCGAGCGACAGCGTGAGGTTTTGCCCGGCGGCGTTGGCGGCGCCCGGGCAGATTTCCCAATAAGACGGCTTCACCCCGTCATTGCCGATCAGGTTGACCACGCGGCCGCCGCCCTGCTTCACCATCAGCGGCAGCACGTAGCGCAGGCAGCGCACGTAGCCCATGAACTTGAGTTGCAGACCCTTGTCCCAATCGTCTTCGGTCAGATGCTCGATGACGCCGCCGGCGGCCGAGCCGGCATTGTTGACCATGATGTCGACGCGGCCGAGCGCCTTGGCGCCCTGCTCGATGAAATTTTTGGCGTCCTTGTCCTGACGCAGGTCGGCGGCGATGGGCACGATCTTGCGGCCGGTCGCTTTGGCGATCTCCTTCGCTGTGGCCTCAAGCGGTTCCTTGCGCCGCGCGCAGATGGCGACGTCAACGCCTTCTTTCGCCAGCGCCAGCGCGATACCCTTGCCGATGCCTTCCGAGCCGCCGGTCACCAGCGCGGTCTTGCCGTTGAGCTTGAGGTCCATGCTCTACTCCTTTTGTTTGCGCGCCTTGCGAGCCGGTTTCTCTTCCGGCGTCTGTTCCGCCTGCCCGATCCCGATCAAGACCGACCAAGCGTTAAGAGCGACGATCACCAGCAGCGCGGCATAGCTGGCCGTGACCAGGTAAAGGCCGATATTCAGCGATACGAGCGTGAGCGCCGCGCCGGCGACGCCGACCGTCAGCGCGAGCAAATACGACACTCCGCGCCAGATCGTCCAGCCGCCGCGGCGGCCGATGTCCCGGTCCTTGTAGGCGTAAAGATACGTGTTCTTGGCAGGGATCCACATGACGGCGAGGTTGGCGACAATGAGCGACCCGCTCAGCAACGCGATCGGTTGCGGGGTGAGAACGATCGTTGCTTCGACCAACGTGAAAATGAGGATGTAGCTGTTGTTGAGGGCGCGCGAGCGGTACGAGAAGTTTTTCGTGATCTCGTCAAGATGCAGCGACGCGGCGACGAACAAGAGGCCGAGCAGCGCCGCCGATGAAGTGCCGAGCATGACGTAGAGGTCGCGCCAAGACTCGATCTGGTGAGTGATTTCCACGCCCCTCAACCCTTGGGCTTGTGCGCGAGCCAGCGGCCGGCTTCCGCCGCGGCTATGAGGTCGGCGACGGCGGCATTGAAGGCGGCCGGCTCCTCGCTGGTGATGGTGTGGCCGGAGCGCGGAATAACGCACAAACCGGCGGTCGGCACGATGCGGCGCAGGAAAACGCTGGCGTCGACGCACCACTCGTCCTCGTCACCGACCAGCACCAAAAGCGGCGGCTTGAACTGGCGCAAATCCGCTTCCATGTCCCACAACGTCGGTCGCTTGGCCTGGAGATTCTCCATCACCAATGCGTGGCCTTTGGACGAGTGCTCGCCCAGCATGCGGATGAATTCGGCGTAGCCGCGCGGGTCCTTGTTCTTGTGCGCCTGGCGCGTCGGACCATTACCGTAGAGTGCTGCGGCGGCTTGCATGGTTTCGCGCGCAAACATCTTCGCCGTCTCGCGGGAGGCCGCGCGGGACTCTTCCACGACCTTCGGGTCGGGGCTGGAGCCGTAGCCGCAGCCCGCCGCGACCACCGAAATGCAACGCTCGGGATAATGAATGCCGACATGCAGCGCCGTCGCCGCACCCATCGAATGTCCGACCACGTGCGCCTTGTCGATCTTCAGCGCATCCATCACCGCGATCACATCATCGCGGAATTTGTTTTGGCTGTATTTGTCGGGCTCGTCGGGAATATCGGAGGGCGGATAGCCGCGCTGGCTGTAGGTGACGCAGCGGTGGGAACGCGAGAAGTGCCGCATCTGCGGCTCCCAGGTCCGCCAGTCGCCGGCATATTCGTGCACGAAGACGACGGGCGTACCCTCACCCGCCTCCTCGCAATACAACCGCGTGCCGTCCCGCGCGGTAATGTGCGGCATCTGGTACGCACCCCGTGACCGGCAATTATTTGCACGCAATTGAAAGCGGAGTAAAGTCGAGGCTCGCCTTCGGGGCCGGTGACGCGCAAGATCGCCGCGGGAAGCGACCACACAGGGGGAATTCATGTCCGAGTTGACACGACGCGGCCTCGCCGCGATGGCCGCGACTTTTGTCTTCGCTGCGGTAATTGCCGCGCCGCAAACGCAGGCGCAGGACAAGCCGACGATCAAGGTCTCCAGCCTGACGCTGCCGGTGTTCAATCCGCTGGTGTGGAACATCATGAAGGCGCGCGGCTTCGACGCCAAGCACGGCTTTACGCTCGACATCCACGCCTATCCGTCGATCTCGGCGTTCTATGCGGCCTTCGCCACCGGCGAGACCGACGCGCTGATCGGCGGCCCGACGGTTTACCAGAAACTCTACAATGAAGGCGTGCCGCTGCGCATCATCGGCACCGGCTTCACGCTCGGCGACCTGGTGATCTTCGCCAAGGACCCGGCGATCAAGTCGCTCGCCGACTTGAAGGGCAAGCAGCTCGCCATCGACATGGGCGGCTCGCAATATCAGGTGGTCAAGATCTACACCGCCGCCAAGGGCATCGACCTCGGCAAAGACATCACCGTGGTCAACGCCAATTTCGCGGTAGCGCGCGCGCAGCTTGAGGCGAGCCGCGTCGACGCCGCGCTGGTGATCGAACCGCTCGCCAGCATCATCAACAAGCAGCGGCCCGACTGGCACGTGATCTTCAACGGCGCCGAGGGCTGGAAGGAAATCACCGGCGAAGCCGGCTGGGAGATCGTGCCCGCCATGCGCGCCGAGTTGATCGCCAAACATCCCGATGCGCCGAAAATGCTGATCGCGGCGCTGCAGGACGTCGCCGAGGTCATGCACAAGGAGACCGCGGCCGGCGACAAGATCGCGGTGGAGACCACCAAGCTGCCGCCGGGCATTCTCACCGCCGCGATCGCCAGCGGCCGGCTGCAGTTCATCGTCAAGCCGGTGTCCGATCCCGGCGTTGAAAAATCGATCAGGGACATCATGGATCGGGCGGTGAAGGCCGGCTTTGCGCCGAAAGCGGCCGACGAAAAGATTTTCTACCACCCATAACGTCGATGTCGTTTGAGGAGCACCGAGAGTCTGTTCCGGTCCTGACTTTTCCGCGGCAGACTTTCGTCTCGCTTCTGGTCTTTGCCGTCTGCTGGGAGGCGCTATCGCATCTGGCGCCCTATCTCGGGATTCCGCCCTTCGCCATTCCCAGCCTGCTGAAGATCGCCCGCAGCATCGCCACCATCACGCCGATCGACATCGCGGTGACGCTGGCGCGCGTGATCGGCGCGCTGATCGTGTCATTTTTTCTCGGCGTGTTCCTGGCGATGGCGATGTACCGCTCGGAGGCGCTCGACAATTACCTGCACCCGATGATCCGCATTTTGATGGCGGTGCCGGTGGTGTCGTGGATTTTGTTCGCGGTCTTATGGTTTCCCGGCGTCGAATTCCGCATCGGTTTCGTGCTGGTCGTGGTGTGCGGGCCGGTGTTTTTGGTCGACTCGCTCGACGCCATGCGCTCGGTGCCGCGCGAATTGCGCCATATGATGCAGTCGTTCCGGCCGACCACGCTGCAATATTTCGTCAAGCTCATCCTGCCGGCCATCGTGCCGACCATCTTCACCAGCTGGAAGGTCAACATCAGCCTGGCGATCCGCGTCGTCACCATCGCCGAACTGGTCGGCGCGGTGACCGGCATCGGCCATCAATTGTCGGTGGCGCAGGAGTTGTTCTCGGTGTCCGACGTGTTCGCCTGGACCATCGTGCTGGTGGCGCTGCTGTTCATTTTGGAAGCTTTGGTCGCGCGCGTCGAGGCGCGGTTGCTGCGGTGGCGCGCATGAGCGCGGGCAAAAATGGCGGCCCGCCGCCGATCGAAGTGCGCGGGCTTCGCAAAGTGTTTCGCCAGACCACCTCCGGGCAATCGGTGATCGCCATCGACCGGCTCGATCTGTCGATTGCGCCGCGCGAAGTGGTGGCCATCGTCGGCCAGACCGGCTGCGGCAAGTCGACGTTCTTCGATCTGATGATCGGGCTCACCGCGCCGACCGAAGGCACGCTCACCATCGGCGACAAGAGCCCACACGCCGACTTCGATTTCTTCCGCGGCCGCATCGCCACCGTGTTCCAGCAAGACCGGTTGCTGCCCTGGCGCTCGGCGCTGGACAACGCCAAGCTGCCGCTCGAACTGATCGGCCTGCCCGAGGACGGAGCAGCGTGAGCGCGCGCTGACCTGGCTCAACCGGCTCGGCCTTGGCAGCTTCACCAATGCCTTTCCGCACGAATTGTCCGGCGGCATGCGCCAGCGCGTCGCCATCGCCCGCGCCTTCGCGGTGCAGCCCGACATCATGCTGGCCGACGAAGCCTTTGGACATCTCGACGAAGTCACGGCGGCGGAATTGCGCGACACGTTTTTGGCACTGGCGCGCGAGAGCGGATCGACCGCGATCCTGATCACGCATCAGCTGGAAGAAGCCATCGGCGTCGGCGACCGCATCATCGTGTTCGGTAAGTCGGCGAAGCTGCTCGCCGACATCCATGTCGCCGCCTGGCCTGCCAGTGACTACGGAATTTTGCGCGAGGCGATCCAGGCGACGCTGCAGAACAACGCGCCGGACGCGCGGCTGGCGCGCTAACGCGAGAAAATTGCCTTCGCCGCGTCCCCCACGGCTTCGACCGACATGTCAGTGTCGAGGAAACAGACGATGCGGCAGGGGCAGCCTTCCAGGCCCTCGTAGCGCCAGGGAAAGGCGCCGATCAGGCAGCGCTGGCCCAGCATCAGTTCGATATCGCCGCCGAGATTTTCCGCGTGCAGCAGGCCCTCCTGAAACGCCCAATTGTGGAACGGAAACACGTCGGCCGAAATCTTCCGCCCGGAAAGCTTGTGCGTGTATTCGAATGTGCCGAAGAATTCGCCCGGCGTCTTGCCGTGCTTCTTGGTGAACTCCTCGGCGAGATCGGGCCGCATATAACGGATCGACGTGTTCATGGCGTGGTCGCAGGAGCCGGTGTCCATCGCCCACCACTTGATTTTCTTCTTCAGCATCCAGTGCAGCGTGTCGAGGTTCGGGCCGGGGTGGTAGCAGAAGTATTTCACCAGATCCTGTTGCGGTTGACCTTCGTAGTGACGGTGCCAGCCGGTGTGCAGAATGAGGATGTCGCCATCGCGAATATCGGCCCCTGAAGACTCGATGATCTGCGGTGTGATAACCGCCCAGTCGTGCATGTGCTTGGAGATGTCGACGACGACACCGCGGTTGACCAGATAATCGAGCGGCAGATGCGCCATGTCGCCTTTCGGATTGTCGGTTGCGTGCATGGCGCCGTCGAAATGCGTGCCGACATGCAGCGCGGTATCGATGCGCTGGGCGACGATACGCACCGTCTGCAAATTCTGCGCGTAATACATCTTGTTGCCGGCATAGCCGACCCAGCCGGGCGTGTGCACGTTCATGACGTGGGAGAGATCGACAATCTTCATCACGGAGTCCTTGAGCTTTGCTTTTTTTGGCGCATGGTCTTATGCGAAAACCGGTTCTCACTTTTCGGGATCATGCGCTAATCGATCATATCGGGCCGCGCGATACTAGATATGTTGCCGCGGCGCGCGGTTCGGTGCCATACTTTCGGGGTCAACCACAGCCGGGAATTCCCATCCATGCCGGACGTTTTCGTCGCCAAAACCTCGCAATTTCCAGACGGCGAGCGCCGCATCGTCAAGCACGGCGAACGCGAGATCGGCGTGTTCCACTGGCAGGGGCAATTCTACGCCTATGAGAATTTGTGCCTGCACCAGGGCGGGCCGGCCTGCGAAGGCGTGCTGATGCACAAGGTCGAGGACGTGATCGGCCCCGACCGCACCTGGCACGGCCAGCGGTTTTCCGAGGACGAAATTCACTTCGTTTGTCCGTGGCACGGCTACGAATACGACCTGAAGACCGGCGAATGCGCCGCCGACCGCAGCCTGAAGCTGAAAAGCTTCGCCGTCGTGCAGCGTGGGGAGGACGTCTATGTCGTCGCCAGCTGACACCCTCGAAAAACCGGCCGAAGCCGAGATCCAGGCAATGCTGGCCAAGGCCGTGCGGCTTTATGCCGAGCGCGCGATGGAAAGCGAAACGGCGCCGCCGGCCTTTCCCGCCGATGCGCCGATGACTGCCACCGAAGTGATGGTGACGGTGACCGCCATGCTCAAGGCGGTGAACCTGCAAGTGTTCGAACTCGGCATGTGGCAGGCCTGGTCGGGCAAGGCATAAGGACTAAAGCGCATGGAACTTCCGCTTTCCGATTTCCGCAGCATGGCGGTCGAGGAATTCGACACCAGCAAATTGCTCGCGCACGCGGCGAAACAAGCGCAAGAGCGCGGCTACAAGAATTTCCCCATCGTCGATGTCGACTCGCACCACTACGAAAGCGAATCGATCGGCGAGATCCTCGACTACATGGACGATCCGGTGCTGCAACAGCTGGCGCGCAGCGCGCGCCAGGCCAACGCCAAGAGCGTCGGCATGCTGCCGGCCGGCGTCGGCTATCAGGACATGGGCGGGCGCGTAATGCGCTATTCGATGCGCGGCATGGAAAAGACGGAGCCCGGCGTGCAGCGCGACATCTCGCTGACGCGGCGCTGGATGGATGCCATCGGCATCGACGTCGCGGTGATGTTTCCGACGCCGATGCTGCAATTGGGCCTGCATCCGCAAGTCGAGGTCGAGGTGGCGCTGGCGCGCGCCTATAACCGCTGGCTTTGCGAGCGCGTGCTGGCGCATGAGCCGCGCATCCGCTCGATGCTTTATCTGCCGTTCAACGACGCCGACGCCGCGTTCCGCACGGTGCAGGAATTCGGCGACACCAAGGGCGTCGTCGGCTTCATGGTGACGTCGGCGCGGTATCGGCCGGTGCACCACAACTCCTACATGAAGACCTACGCCCTAATGGAAGAGATGGGCCTGCCGCTCGCCTTCCACGCCGGCTACAACTGGAACGACCAGAGCGTCGGCATGATGAACCGCTTTATTTCGGTGCACGCGCTCGGCTTCGTCTTCTACAACATGGTGCATCTGGCGAATTGGATCACCAACGGCCTGTCGGAACGCTTTCCCAAGCTGAAAGTGCTGTGGGTCGAGAGCGGGCTCGCCTGGGTGCCGTTCATGATGCAGCGCTTCGACAACGAATACATGATGCGCTCCTCGGAAGCGCCGGCGCTGAAGAAACTGCCGAGCGACTACATGCGCGACATGTTCTTCTCCTCGCAGCCGATGGAAATGTCCGACATGGCGATGCTGGAGCAGACCTTCCGCATCATGAAGGCCGACACGCAGATGCTCTATTCGTCCGACTATCCGCACTGGGATTTCGATTTGCCGTCGACCATCTACGATCTGCCTTTCTTAAACGAGCAGGCCAAGCGCAACATTCTCGGCGGCAACGCCAAGCGGCTGTTCAATCTCAAACTGCCGGCGGAGAAACTGGCAAAAGTGGCGTGAATAAAAAGGGGGCAAGGGAGGATAAAGATGCGCACGATTCTGGCTCTGATTTCCGCACTTGTCATCGGCACGTCCGCCGCTTCCGCGCAGGATGCCGCGGCCAGCTATCCCAACAAGACGATCAAGATCATCGTCTCGGTGCCGGCCGGCGGTGGTGTCGACCGCGTCACCCGCATCGTCGCCGAAGGCCTGCACCGCAAGCTCGGCCAGCCGGTCATTGTGGAGAATAAATCCGGCGCCGGCGGCAATATCGGCGCCGAGGCGGTTTATACCGCCGATCCCGACGGCTACACGCTGCTCGCCTCACAGCCCTCGCCGATTACGGTCAATCCGCTGCTCTACAAGAAAATAAAATTCGACCCGACCCAATTCGAGCCGGTGGCGATCATGACCGAAATCGCCAACGTGCTGCTGGTGCGTCCGGACTTTCCGGCCAAGACCGCCAAGGACTTCATCGCCTACGTCAAGGCCAACCCGGGCAAGGTCAATTACGCTTCACAGGGCATCGGCACCACCTCGCATCTGACCGCGGCGCTGTTCGAGAAGGTCACCGGCACCAAGATGGTGCACGTGCCGTACAAGGGCACTTCGCCGGCGCTCAACGCGCTGATCGGCAATCAGGTCGACGTGATCTTCATGGAGCTCGCCTCGGCGATCAAACTGCACGAGGCGGGCCGCGCGCATATTCTGGCTGTGGCCACGAAGAAGCGCATCGCCAACCTGCCCGACATCCCGACGCTCGAGGAAGTGGGGCTGAAGGATTTCGAGTCCGGCACCTGGAACGCCATCTGCGCGCCGCCGAAGACGCCGAAGCCCATCGTCGAGAAGCTCAACAAGGCGATCGACGAAGTGCTGCATGAGCCGAATACGCTGGCGCTGTTCGCCAAGGTCAACCTGCACGCCGCCGGCGGCTCAACCGCGGAAGCGGCCGCCTTCATCAAGCAGCAGACCCAGCTTTGGGGCGACGTGATCAAGGAGGCGCACGTTCCGGCGCATTGAGTTCATCCTGTCGTCGATCTCATTCTGTCGTCCCCGCGAAAGCGGGGACCCAGCAATCACCAACGTCTGCTGCGGAGTACTGGATCCCCGCCTTCGCGGGGATGACGAGTTTAGCCAACGCTCCGCCGCCCCTATTCTTTGATCGGCCCGGGGTAAGCCGCCTTCCAACTTCCTTGTCCGCCGCTCCCGGAAAAAGTACCGAGGGCGCGCGGGACGCCAGGGGTCCAGAGCGCACTCAAGTTTACGCAAGTAGGCGCAAACTAAAAGTGCTCAGACCCACGGGCCTCGACACCTCGCGACATCGAGGCTTGTCGTCCTGCTTCGCGCTCAAGGCGCTACGCAGGAAAGTATTGCCGCAAGTCCGCCAGTCCCAAGGCGTCCCGCGCGCGGTGTTTATAGGTTTGCTCCGCGAAATCCCCCGGTGGTCGACCGCTTAGGCGGTTTACACCAACTTTCCACCGTTGAGGGCCAGGCCACTTGAGGTTGGAGATTTCTGACAAATCTTCAGCCTACCGGCCGTCAGGGCCCTCGACCCGTACGCCGAACGGGCCGGGTCTTTCGCGGCTTGGACCGCCGGGCGATGGCACCGCATCTCCGATGCCACCTCATTCCCCGGCCACCGCTTCCCCGCCTCTGTCTGAAGATGCTTGATCAGACACCCTCGGTATCGAGACGGGATAACGTGGAATATAGTCCTACAGCAGCGGATGTCAAGCAGATTTAGGAATTTGTTCTGGATCATTTTATAAGATAGTATCTTTACTAGCTTTGAAAATCGGCCGATACTCAGCCCTCGATCGGAGGACGGACATGGCGCGCGCGGCCTTGCGGCAACCGGTTTCGATGAGCGGCGACCTGACCGCGCGCATCATGTTCGCCGGCCGCGCCTCCTCGCTGTCGGCGCAGATGGTCACCCAGGTGCGCGACGACTTGTTCGCGAAAAAGCTCAAGCCCGGCGACTTCCTCGGCACCGAGAAGGAACTGGCGGCCCGCTTCGGCTCGAGCCGCATCGTCGCGCGCGACGCGCTGCGCACGCTGGAGGCGCTCGGCATCGTCGAAATCCGCATGGGCAAAGGCGGCGGCGCCCGCATCGCGTCCGGCAACCCGCGTCTGTTCGCCGAGGCGCTCGCCGTGCAGCTCGACCTCACCGGCGTTTCCGCCGCCGAGATCATGGACGCGCAGCGCGCCATCGAAACGCTCGGCGCCGAGCTGGCGGCGGAGAACGCCACCGCCGCCGACATCGCCAAATTGCGCCGCCTGCTCGACGAGGCGGAAGCCGCCCTGCCCGATCTCGATCTCTTCACCCGCCTGTCGCGCGACTTCCATCTCGCCGTCGCCGAGGCTTCGCACAACCGCGTGCTCGTCGTGCAGCTGATTTCGCTCGAACACGTCTCCTGGCCGCGCCGCAACGTCACCGCCACGGCCAAGCTCGCGCGCCACATCCTCGACATCCACGGCAAGCTCGCCGACCTGATCGAATTGCGCGACGCGGCAGGGAGCCGCGCGCTGATGGACGACCACGTCAAGATGATCCGCGCCCGGCGCGTCGCCGAACGCGGCAAGAAGACCGAGAGCCAGAATTCCTGTTGCTGAATCACGAAGAAACAAAGGGAGTAGACACATGGCGAAATTCATCATCGAACCGCATTTCCGCCTGCAGGAATGGGTGGCGGAGGAGAAGGACTATTTCCGCCAGGAAGGCCTCG
Organism: uncultured Alphaproteobacteria bacterium; assembly: GCA_963805375.1. GTDB lineage: Bacteria > Pseudomonadota > Alphaproteobacteria > Rhizobiales > Xanthobacteraceae > Pseudolabrys. The sequence continues at coordinate 230,826 of CAWDUB010000008.1, forward strand.
ACTACGAATTCCGCGAGCTGATGCGCGCGACCGACGGCAAGATCCACGACAAAGGCAGCAACGGCGCCTATCAGTCGTTCGAGGAAGGGCGCAAGGCGAACGTGAGTTGCGCCTGCCACTGGACCGTCAACGTCGCCGCCTCCAACGGCCACGGCAAAATGATGACCGATGTCTACTCGGTGACGCCGGCGGGCATCTTCGTGCCGGCCAATTCGAAGGTGAAGACGCCGGAGGATCTCGCCGGCGTGCCGGTGTCGGTCGGCTTCCAGTCCGGCAGCCACTACGCCACGGTGCAGGCGCTGGAGGTCTATCTCAAGCCGGCCGAGATCAATCTCAACTATGCCGACGGTATGCTGTTCAAGCGCATGGAATTGCTGCTCGACGGCCAGTCGCCGGCCTGCAGCCTGTTCGGCGGCCCTTATTATTTCGCCGAGCAGCTCGGCTTCCGCAAAGTGATCGACACCACCTTCATGATCGGCACCATGATCCACGGCAATCCCGATCCGGAAGATTTGCGCAAGTTCTTCCGCGCGCTGCGCAAGGCACAACGCGACATCGACCTGCGGCCGGAGCTCTACACGCATTACTACAAGAACGAATTCCCCGACCGCTTTCATGCGCGCATGGATACGCGGCGCTGGGGCCCCGGCGAGCGGCTGGTGTTCGAGCCCTACAGCAAAGAGGTCTACGAGGAATCCTTCGAATGGATCGCTGCCCACGGCATCTTCCCCGAAGGCAAGATGGGCAGCGGCAAATACGAACAGGCGACGCTGTCTTTGGGCTAACAATTCCCGAAATCCGGCTGCTGGGCCATATTGCCGCGCCGCAAACTTAAGGTTTGCGGCGCTTTTCTTTGCCGGGAACCTCAGGCATTCTCACGCCAAGAAAATTCCAAAGGGGAGGATACGACAATGAAACGGTTACTTTTAGCGGGCGCCTGCCTGCTCGCCACGACCTTGCTGCCGGGCGCCGCCGGCGCGCAAGACACCATCAAGATCGGTGTCATCAACCCGTATTCAGGCCAGTTCGCCGACACGGCGACGCAGATCGACAACGGCATCAAGCTGTACATGAAACAGCACGGCAACACCGTCGCCGGCAAGAAGATCGAGATCATCCGCAAGGACGTCGGCGGCATCAATCCGCCGGTCGCCAAGCGGCTGGCGCAGGAACTGGTGACCCGCGACAAGGTCGACATCCTGGCGGGCTTTGCGCTGACGCCGAACGCGCTCGCCGCTTCCGACGTCTCCAAGGAGGCCAAGAAGTTCATGGTGATCATGAACGCGGCCACCGCGATCATCACCACCAAGTCGCCCTATAGCGCGCGCGTATCGATGACGGTGCCGCAGCTCAACCAGACGCTCGGCACCTGGGCGGAAAAGAACGGCGGCGTCAAAAAAGCCTACACCATGGTGACCGACTACGGTCCCGGCCATGACGCGGAAGCCTCGTTCCAGAAAGGCCTGACCACCGCCGGCGGCAGCATCGCCGGCTCCGTGCGCATGCCGGTCGCCAACCCGGATTTCTCGGCCTTCGTGCAACGCGCCAAGGACCTCGACCCGCAAGGCATCTACGTCATGATTCCCGGCGGCGCGCAGCCGGGCGCCTTCGGCAAGGCGCTGGCCGAGCGCGGCATCGATCCGAAGAAGACCAAGGTGATGGGACAACTGGAGATCGCCGACGAGCACGCGCTCAAAAGCATGGGCGACGGCGCCATCGGCATCATCACCGCCGCGCACTACGACTACAATTTCAAATCGAAGATGAACCAGGACTTCGTCAAAGCCTTCAACGCCGAGTTCAAGCGCAACCCAGACTTCTTCTCGGTCGGCGGCTATGACGGCATGCACCTGATCTACGCGGCGCTGGCCAAGACCAAGGGCAACACCGACGGCGAAGCGCTGGTTGACGCCGCCAAGGGCATGAAGTGGGAAAGCCCGCGCGGTCCGATCTCGATCGACCCGGAGACCCGCGACATCGTGCAGACCGTCTACATCCAGAAGGTCGAAAAGGTCGGCGGCAAGCTCGAGAACGTTGTGATCGACAAGTTTCCCGACGTGAAGGACCCGTTCAAGGCGGCGATGAAGAAATAAGCCCGCCGCGAGCGGTACCGCTTTTCGATGATTGCGCGCGGCGGGCCGGAGACAATCTGGCCCGCCGCGGTGCGATCCGTTACTTTGACCGCCTCTTAAAGGCGCCACCCGCCCATGCTCCCTCCCGTAGTCGGCGTGCTGTTCGACGGTTTTGCCTACGGCATGCTGCTATTCCTTTTGTCGGTCGGGCAGTCGGTGACGCTGGGCATGATGAATTTCATCAACCTGGCGCATTGCAGCTTCGCCATGCTCGGCGGCTACGTCACCGTGACGCTGATGAGCCGCTACGGCTGGCCGTTTTTCTGGACGCTGCCGATGGCGTTTGCCGTCGCCGCCGTCACCAGCATCGCCTTCGAGCGCACGCTCTACCGGCGGCTTTACCGCGCCACCGATCTCGATCAGGTGCTGCTGACCATCGGCATCGTCTTCATGTCGGTCGCCGCCGCGGCCTACGTGTTCGGCACCGAGCAGCACCCGCTGCAACTGCCGGACTATCTGCACACCTCGTTCACCTTCATGGGGCTGCGCTTTGCCGTCTATCGGCTGATCATGATCGCCATCGCGCTCGCCATCACGGCGGCGTTGATCGTCGGCATCGAATACACCCGCTTCGGCGCCCAGGTGCGCGCCGCCGTCGACAACGAGCGCATGGCGCGCGGGCTGGGCATCAATGTCGACCGCACCTTCGCCATTACCTTCGCGCTCGGCTCCGGGCTTGCCGGCCTGGGCGGCGCGCTGGCGATCGAGATCGTCGGCCTCGATCCGTCTTTCGCGCTTGTTTACCTGGTCTATGTGCTGATCGTTGTCTCGGTCGGCGGGCTCGGCTCGATCGCCGGCTCCTTCGTCGCCGCCGCCGTGCTCGGCATCAGCGACGTCGCCGGCAAATATTACGTGCCGCAGCTCGGCGCCTTCCTCATCTATCTGGTGATGATCACGCTGCTGATGTGGCGGCCGGCCGGCCTGTTCGGGAAACGCTAGATGGCGCTCACCGACACAGCCCGCAAGCCGGAGGCTTACTTCCAGTCGCTCAGCCGCTGGCACCCTGTCGAGATCGTGTTCTGGCTCGCGACCTTGCTGCCCTTCGTGCTGCTGCCGAATTACCTGTCGCTCGCCAGCCAGATCGCCATCACCGCGCTGTTTGCGCTCTCGCTCGACCTCATCCTCGGCTACGCCGGCATCGTCTCGCTCGGGCACGCCGCGTTTTTCGGGCTCGGCGCCTATACCGCCGGGCTGTTGTCGAAACATGGCTGGGGCGAACCGCTCAGCGGGCTGGCGGCGGCGGCGGCGGTGGCGGCGATCGTCGGCTATGCGACGAGCTTCATCATCGCGCGCTTCCGCCACCTGGCGCTGATCATGCTGACGCTCGGCTTCGGGCTCCTGCTCGGCGAACTGGCCAATAGCGCCAGTTGGCTGACCGGCGGCGTCGACGGCCTGCAGGGCATCCAGACCTGGGACCTGTTCGGCCTCTTCCACTTCGGTCTTTACGGCACCAATGCCTATGGCTATGCGCTCGCGGTGCTGTTTCTGCTGTTCCTGTTTTCACGGCGGCTGATCAATTCGCCCTTCGGCCTGGCGCTGCGCGGTATCCGCGAGAACCGCCTGCGCATGCCGGCGATCGGCGCGCCGACGCGCCAGCATATCCGCACCGTCTATACGCTCTCCGCCGCCATGGCCGGCATCGCCGGCGCCATGCTGGCGCAGACCACGGAAACGGTGTCGCTCGATTCGCTGTCCTTCGACCGTTCCGCCGAATTGCTGGTGATGCTGGTGCTGGGCGGCGCCGGCCGGCTTTACGGCGGGCTGGTCGGCGCCATGATTTTCATGGTGGCGCGCGACCAGTTCTCCGGCATCAACCCGCAATATTGGTATTTCTGGATCGGCATTCTCCTGGTGGTGGTGGTGGTCTTCCTGCCCAACGGCATCCTCGGCGGCCTGTCGAAGCTCGCGGCGCATTGGAGGCGCCGGTGAGCGCGATCGCTTTAGCCACACGCGGCCTCGCCAAGAGCTTCGGTTCGCTGGTGGTGGCGCGCGACATCGAACTGAAGCTGCCGGTCGGCGCCCGCTACGCGCTGATCGGGCCAAACGGCGCCGGCAAGACCACGCTGATCAACCTGATGACCGGCATGCTGGCGCCCGATGCCGGGCAGATCCTGCTCGGCGCCGAGGACATCACCGATCTCGAGCCGCAGCAGCGCGTGCAGCGCGGGCTCGCCCGCACCTTCCAGATCAACACATTATTTCCCAGTCTCAACGCGCTGGAAGCGGTGACGCTGGCGGTGGCCGAGCGGCGCGGGGTGGCGCGCGAATTCTGGCGCAACATCGCCGTGCACAAAGAGGCGATCGAGGAAGCTTACGAAATCCTGGTCAAACTGCGGCTGGGCGACGACTGCTATCAGCAGACGCGCGAACTGCCCTACGGCCGCCAGCGCCTGCTGGAGATCGCGCTGGCGCTCGCCACCAAGCCGAAGGTGCTGTTGCTCGACGAGCCGGCCGCCGGCGTGCCGCACGAAGAATCGGGCGAAATCTTCGAGGTGGTGGCGAATCTCTCCGACGATCTGACGCTTTTGTTCATCGAGCACGACATGCACGTGGTGTTCCGTTTTGCCACCCACATCATCGTGCTGGTCGGCGGCAGCGTTTTCACCGAGGGCTCGCCGGCCGAGATCGCCGCCGATCCGGGCGTGCGCGAAGTCTATTTGGGGACGCGCAAGCATGGCTGACCTGCTCGCCCTCGACAAAGTGACCGCCGGCTACGGCGACGCCGTGGTGCTGCACGACATTTCGCTGGCAGTGCCGGAGAACGGCAGCCTGGCGGTGCTCGGCCGCAACGGCGTCGGCAAGTCGACGCTGCTGATGACTATCATGGGCTATACGCAACTGCGCGGCGGCAACGTCACCTGGCGCGGCGCCGACATATCGCGAAAGCCGCCCCATAGCCGCGCCGCCAACGGCATCGGCTGGGTGGCGCAGGAGCGCGAGATTTTTCCCTCGCTGTCGGTGGTGGAAAACCTCACGGTGGCGGCGCGGCCGGGCGCCTGGGACACGGAAAAGGTTTTCACGCTGTTTCCGCGGCTGGCCGAGCGGCGCAACAACATGGGCAACCAGCTCTCCGGCGGCGAACAGCAGATGCTGGCGATCGCGCGCGCGCTGATGACCAATCCGGCGCTGATGCTGCTGGACGAGCCGTTCGAGGGCCTGGCGCCGGTCATTGTCGAGGAACTGACCGCGGCGATGAAGCTGATGCTGTCCGACCGCACGATGGGCATTATCCTGGTCGAGCAGCACACCGATATCGCGCTGGAATTGACCGCCGATGCCATCGTGCTCGAGCGCGGCGCGGTGGCGCACCGCGCGCCGTCCGCTGACCTCGCCAAGGACCTCGCCACGCTCGAACGGCTGGTCGGGTTGCGCGTGGCGGCGACGGCGTGACAATCTCGCGCCCGGTCCATTCCGGGACGGCCCGAAGGGCCGGACCCGGAATCCAGAGCAATACGGCAAAGCTTTCGGTGAGACCCTGGATTCCGGGTTCGCCGCTACGCGGCGCCCCGGAATGACAAGGAATATCCATGCCCCCTCCGATGATCCCCCGCGACCGCGCCACCTACTCCGCGATCGTCGACCGCCCCGCGCTCAAGCTGCCGGGCAAGGCGCGCATCGTGTTCTGGACCATCGTCAATTACGAGGTGTGGGACATCGCCAAGCCGATGGCGCGGCAACTGCTCCCCGCCCCGACCGGCGTGCCGCTGATGCCGGACGTGGTGCATTGGGCGTTCCACGAATACGGCATGCGCGTCGGCTGCTGGCGCTTCCACGACTTGTTCAAGCGCCTCGGCATCAAGCCGACGCTCGCCGCCAATGCGCGCATTTGCGAGGACTACCCGCGCGTCGCCGAAGCCGCGCGCGAGGACGGCTGGGAGTTCATGGGCCACGCCTATGAGCAGGGTCCGATCCACAAGGAGGCGGACCAGGCCGGCATGATCAACCGCACCATGGACATCATGGAGAAATTTTGCGGCAAGCGGCCGGTCGGCTGGCTCGGCCCCGGCCTGACGCAGACGCTGGAGACGCCCGACCTGCTCGCCGCCGCGGGAGTCAAATATATCGGCGACTGGGTCTATGACGACGAGCCGACGGTGATCAAAACCACCGGCGGCCCGCTGGTGACGCTGCCCTACAGCATCGAATGCAACGACATCCCGGTGATGCTCATTCAGCATCACAACAGCGATTACTTGCTGCAGCTCGTGAAAGATCAGTTCGACCGGCTCTACGCCGAGAGCGAACAGCGCGCAAAAATCTGCACGCTTGCCATCCACCCCTACATCTCGGGCCAGCCGCACCGCATCAAATACCTCGAGGCAATCTACGATTACGTCAACAGACACGAGGGCGTGCTGCACTGGAACGGCGCGCAGGTTCTCGACTGGTACCGCGGCGTGGGCGGCCTCCCAAAACACGAACCGCGCGCGTGAGTTTGCGTACCGGCGAACTTTAGACCTATATTTAATTAAGGCCCCTCCCGTCACAAAGGGAATAGAGGCCAAGGGGAGGTTGCGCGGGCATCATTTTGGAATCCGCATCACCGACAGGACCGGTGCGGAGCAAAACTTCCCCGACATCTCCAAACGACAATTCATCTGGGCGCGGCGGCCGCAAAGTATCCCTGGATTTTTGCGCGCACAAAGGCCCTCGAAAACGCAAAGGAGGCTTTATGTACGGTCGTTTATTGCTCCTCGCGGCGATGTTGATAAGCGCGCCAGCCTACGCGCAGGACGCAATCAAGATCGGCTTTATCAACACGCTCAGCGGTGTATTTGCGGACGCCGGCAAGCAGCTGGAAAACGGCGCGCTGACATACATGAAGGAACATGGCGACACGGTCGCCGGAAAAAAGATTGAAATCATTCGCCGCGACGTGGGCGGCATCAATCCGGCAGTGGCAAAGCGACTGGCGCAGGAACTGATCACGCGCGATAACGTCGATCTGCTTGCCGGCTTTCTTCTGACCCCAAACACTTTCGCCGCGGCGGACGTCTCGGCCGAGAGCCACAAGTTCATGGTCGTCATGAATGCCGGCACGTCGATCATCACGACAAAGTCGCCGTACATTGTGCGAACGTCGGTGACGACGCCACAGGCGACCGAGCCGTTCGCCGCCTGGGCCTTCAAGCACGGCATCAAAACCGCGTTCACCATGGTTCCCGACTACGCCCCGGGCAAGGATTCCGAAACCTCGTTCGTTCAGCCGTTCGAAGCGGCGGGCGGCAAGATCCTGGGTTCGGTCCGTTACCCGCCCGCCAGCGTCGAGTTTTCGACCTATGTCAAGCGGGCCAAGGACAGCAACGCCGAGGCGATTTTCTATTTCGTTCCGGGCGGCGCGCAGCCCGCCGCGCTGGCCAAGACATTCGCCGAGCAAGGGATCGACCCCCACAAGACCACGCTGCTCGGATCCGGCGAGGCGACCTCCGAATCGGCGCTCAAAAGTATCGGCGATGTGGGATTGGGTATCATCTCGGCGTGGAACTATGACTACCATCAAGCGGGCGAACTCAATCGGAAATTCGTGAAGCTGTACAACGAAATGCATCATCGCAACCCGGATACGTTCTCGATCGGCGGCTACGACGGCATGCACGTCATCTATGAAGCGCTGAAAAAGACCAACGGCAAAACCGACGGCAAGGCTCTCATCGAAGCCGCCAAGGGGATGCAGTGGGAAAGCCCGCGCGGTCCGATGTCGATCGATCCGAGAACGCGCGACGTCGTGCAGACCATCTACATCCGCGAGGTCAAAAAGGCGGACGGCAAGATCGTCAACGTGACCATCGACAAGGTGGAGAACGTCAAGGATCCGATCAAAGAGCGGATGAAATAGGAATGCCTGAGTCCGATCAGATTCTGACGACGCATGTCGGCAGCCTGGCGCGATGATTTGGGAAAAGCTCAAATCGCCGCCCGAAGGCGCACGCTTGGCGACCAAGCAATTGTGGGGTCCAAGTGAAACGAAGTACTGATGGAATTCTGACCACGCACGTCGGCAGTCTGCCCGGTTTGTCGCAACTTAATCCGGCCGATCCCAGTTACGGGGAAAGGCTCAAGGCATCGGTCGATGCCATCGTCAAAAGACAGATTGAAACCGGTCTGGATGTTGTCAACGAGGGCGAATACACCAAGGGCGGCGACTGGCTTTCCTACGCCGACCACCGCTTCAGCGGTTTCGCACCGCGCTCTGCGCCCACGATGTCAATCATCCTGGAGGGCAAGGATCGCGAGGAGTTCAGCGAATTTTACAAGTATGCGACCGAACGCGGCACGCTTTTTTACGTCGCCTCGGACGACATCAAGAAGGCCCGCCAGCACTGGGTCTGTACCGGGCCGATTGGCTATTGTGGGCAAGCCGCCGTGCAACGCGAAATCGACCTGCTCCGCGCATCGGTGCCCGCCGGCCGGGAGGCATTTCTGACGGCAACGGCGCCAGCCAGTCTTGAGCCCTACTGGCGCAACGAGTTCTATAAATCGGACGAGGAATTCGTATTCGCACTGGCTGAAGCCCTACGCACCGAATATGAAATGATCGCTCGGTCCGGCATTGTCCTGCAAGTCGACGACGCGTGGCTCCCGGCCTTGTGGGACCGCATCGGTATCCAGATGGGATTGGAGGCGTTTCGCAAGCGCTGCATGGTGCGCATCGAAGCGTTGAATCATGCCCTTCGCAATATTCCTGAGGACAAGATCCGCTATCACTTATGCTGGGGAAGCTGGCACGGGCCGCATGCCTTCGACATAGAAATGGTTCACATGGTGGACATTATGCTAAGTGTGCGCGCGCAAGCGTATCTTTTCGAAGCCGCCAATGCGCGCCACGAACACGAGCACGTTGTGTGGGAAGATGTGAAATTGCCGGACGGCAAGATTTTGGTGCCCGGTGTCATTACGCACTCAACTGACGTCGTCGAGCATCCCGAACTGGTCTCTCAGCGTATTCAGAATTTTGCCAAGCATGTCGGAAAAGAAAACGTCATGGCCGGAGCCGATTGTGGTTTTGGCGGCCGATCGCATCCGCAGATCGCTTGGGCGAAACTGAAAGCGCTCGCCGAAGGGGCTGCGCTGGCCAGCCAAGCGCTAAAATTCGCGGGCGCTTGAGGAAAGGCGCCCGGCACCGCGGCGTTGCCAACATCGATGCCGCTGCCTAAAGTGGGCGCGCGCCCATAAAACAAAAACGGGCGTCCCGCGCGGAGGAAATGTCATGAAACTCAGGGGATTGGTCTGTGGCGCGCTCGCCGCAGCGGTGCTGCTTGCGCTGACGCCGGCCCGAGCCCAGGAAATCCGGCTGGCCCGGCAGTTTTCCATCGGCTACCTGCAGCTCAATGTCATGGAGCACCAGAAGCTCATCGAAAAACACGCCGCCGCGCTCGGCATCCCCGATGCGAAGGTGTCGTGGTTCAAATTCAACGGACCGACCGCGGTCAACGAAGCGCTGATCTCCGGCAATGTCGACATCGGCTCCGGCGGCGTGCCCGGCCTGCTGACGCTGTGGTCGCGAACCAAGGGCACGGCGCAGGAAATCCGCGGCATTTCCGCCTTGAGCTCGCAACCGTTCCTGCTCAACACACGCAATGCGGCGATCAAGACCATCGCCGACTTCAAGGACTCGGACCGCATCGCGGTGCCGGCGGTGAAATCCTCGGTGCAGGCGCTCACGCTGCAGATGGCGGCGGCCAAGGCCTTCGGCGTCAAACAATTCGACAAGCTCGATCCGCTGACGATTTCGATGACGCCGCCGGACGCCACCGTCGCGCTGCTGCATGGCGGCGCGCAGATCTCGGCGGCCTTCAGCGTGCCGCCGTTCCAGTATCAGCAGCTCGAAGATTCCGCCGTGCATACCGTGCTCAATTCCTTCGATGTGATGGGCGGCTCGCACACCTTCACCGCCATCTGGTGCTCGAAGAAATTTCGCGACGGCAATCCGAAAATGTACCAGGCCTTCGTCGCCGCCCTGAAAGAGGCGACTGCGATCGTCGCCAAGGACCCCAAGGCGGCGGCGGCCTATTGGATCGAGGATTCGAAATCGAAGCTGCCGCTCGATATGGTGGGCAAGATCGTCTCCGGCAAACAGGTGCATTGGACCATGGTGCCGGAGAACACCATGAAGTTCGCCGACTTCATGGCCAGCGTCGGTCGGCTCAAGGCCAAGCCGGAGTCGTGGAAAGATTATTTCTTCCCGGAAGCCTATGAGTCTGAGCGGGAGCTGACGACGCGCCCGGTTTCCGTCACCCCCGCGTAAGCGGGAGTCCAGTATTCCGTGATCTTTCGATAGGCTACGGCGTACTGGGTCCCCGCCTTCGCGGGGACGACAGCAAGGCGAAGGATACCTTCATGAACTTCCCCAAACCATCCGTCGGCATGCTGCCGAACGACCGCCTCGCCTACTCCGCCATCAACAAGCGCAAGCCGCTCAAGCTGCCGAAAGGTGCGCGCATGGTGGTGTGGACCGTCACCAACGTCGAGGAATGGGATCCGACACAGACCATGCCGCGCACGGTGCTGACGCCGCCGGCCGGCGGCTCGCCGATGCCCGACATTCCCAACTGGTGCTGGCACGAATACGGAAATCGCGTCGGATTCTGGCGGCTGCTGCAAGTCTACGACGAGTTCAAGATTCCCGGCGTGATGAACATCAACGGCGTCGCCGTCGAAGCGTTTCCCGACATCGTCAAGGCTTGCGTCGAGCGCAACTGGGAATTCGTCGGCCACGGTTACACCCAGCGCAATATGCAGAAGGTGGAAAACGAGCGCGCCGACGTGCGCAAGTGCATCGAGGTGCTTGAACGCGCGACGGGAAAGCGCCCGCGCGGCTGGCTCGGGCCCGGCCTCACCGAGACCTGGGAGACGCCGGATATTTTAGCGGAAGAAGGTTACGACTATGTCGCCGACTGGGTGCTCGACGACCAGCCGGTGTGGATGAAGACGCGCGGGCGTCCGATCCTCAACATCCCCTACACGCAGGAATGCAACGACGTCGCCATGATGCTGATCCAGCACCACAAGGCGAGCGAGTTCTACGAGCGGGCGATGGACCAGTTCGAGCAGATCTACAAGGACGCCAAGGGCTCGGCACGGGTGATGGCGATTTCGGTGCACCCCTACATCATGGGGGCGCCGCACCGCGCCAAATATTTCCGCAAGATTTTCGAGAAGATCAGAAAGAAGAAAGACGTGCTGTTCTGGACCGGCGCGCAGATCGCGGATTGGTTCGTCAAGGCGGGGCCGAAGGCACCGTAGAAGAACCACTGCGTTGTCGTCCCCGCGAAGGCGGGGACCCATACGCCGCAGCCTGTCGAGAAGCTGCGGAGTATGGGTCCCGGGCCTCCCTCGCTCCGCTCGGTCGCCCGGGACGACAACTGGGAAAACGGCATTGCCGCCCTTGGTTTCGCCGCCGCGGTGGATTATCGGTTAGCCCATGACCGCCGACTTCCTCGACCGCAAAACCATCGCCGAACTGACGGCGCGCATGTATCTCGACACCGGCGCCGTGCGCTTCATGGAGGAAAAGCCGTTCATCTTCACCTCCGGCTGGGCGAGCCCGGTCTATAACGACTCGCGCTGGCTGATCTCGTTTCCCGCCGTGCGCTCGACGCTGATGGATTTTGCGGTCGATACCATCACCCGCGACATCGGCCGCGAGAAGATCGATGCCGTGGCCGGCGGTGAGACCGCCGGCATTCCGTTCGCCGCCTGGGTGGCCGACCGGCTCAATCTGCCGATGCAATACGTGCGCAAGAAGCCGAAGGGCTTCGGCCGCGGCGCGCAGATCGAAGGCAAGCTCGATGCCGGCCAGCGCGTGCTGCTGGTCGAGGATCTGGCCACCGACGGCAAGAGCAAGGTCAACTTCATCAAGGCACTGCGCGAGGCCGGTGGCAAATGCGACCACTGCTTCGTGATCTTCTTCTACGACATCTATCCGACGGCGGCGAAAATCTTCGGCGATCTCGGCGTCACCCTGCATTGGCTGACCACCTGGAAGGACCTGCTCAGCCGTCGCCAAGGCGAGCGAACAAGTTCGACCCAAAGATGCTGGCCGAGGTGGAGAAGTTCATCGCCGATCCGGCCGGCTGGTCGAAGGCGCATGGCGGCGTGGCGGAAGCGGCGGAATAATCGAGACGCAAACGCCAATACTATCTCCATTCGTCCCCGCGCAAGCGGGGACCCAGTGCTTTGCCAAAGAGCTGGATTCCCGCTTTCGCGGGAATGAGCGGAGTATGAGGCAACTCTGCCGTCTATCGAGAGGTCATGGCGTACTGAGCCCCCGCTTTCGCGGGGACGAACGGAACTAAGATTGCCCCGCCAACTTCCGCTTCAGCCGCGTCACCGCCAGATCGAGCGCCGACAGAAACCGCGAAATATCCTGACGGTTGAAGCGGCGGCGGCCCGCGCGTGGTGGCGCCGGCGCTGCGTAAATCGGTGAGCAGGTCGCGCGTCGCAAGCTGCATGCCGATAGAATCCTCGGTGAACGGCTTGCCGGTCGGCCCGATCGCCGTCGCGCCTTTGCGCACACAACGCCCGGCCAGCGGAATATCGGCGGTGACGACGATGTCGTTTTCCGTGACGCGCTCGACGATCCAGCCGTCGGCGACGTCGGCGCCTTCGCTCACGATCACGCGTTCGATTAGGTCGCTGCGCGGCACCGCCATGAACGAATTGGCCACCACGAAGACCTTGAGGCCGTAGCGCTCGGCCACCCGGTAGGTTTCCGGTTTGACCGGACAGGCGTCGGCATCGATGAAGATGCGGATGGCGGGTTGCTTGAGGCTCTTCCATCGCTGCCGCTGCCATGGTCCAATCCGTCCAAACAAAATCAGGGAGGCATCAATGGCCAAGGCACACCGGAAAGTCCAGGCAAGGAAGTCTGCAAGCCGTAAACCGGCCGCCCGCAAGGCCGATGCGCGGCGCGCGGTAAAGGCGAAGACGGCGGCCAAGAAGCCGCGGCCGCAGAAATTCGTGGTCAGCCATCATCGCGAGGAGGATTTCGACGCCGGCTTGCGCGCCTATTCGTCCTATCGCGACCTCGGCATCGCGCCGGCGACCGGCGGCATGGTGCAGGCCCACGTCATCCGCATGACCAAGCCGTTCACACCCGGCGAGGTCGATATTCCGCATTACCATGACGTCGAATTCCAGATGGTCTATGTGCTCAAGGGCTGGTTCCAAAGCGAGTTCGAGGGCCAAGGCGTGCAGACCTTTCGTGCCGGCTCGTGCTGGATCCAGCCGCCGAAGATCAAGCACACCGTGCGCGGCTATTCCGACGATTGCGAATTGCTGGAAATCATCCTGCCGGCGGAGTTCGATACGGTGACGCTGCCGAAATAACGCGCCGGCTTTAGCAATGGCGAACGAAGCGGATGCGATCCTGGCCCGGTTTCCCGGCCCGGTGACGCTTAAACCGTCACGGCGGAAATGGCTGCTGCTGCTTTTGACCGCTGCTGCGTTCACGGCTGCGGGCGTTGACATGGTCGTAACCGCGCAACCGCACGGCTGGGCCGTTTTGATATTTTTCGGGGCCGGCACAATCGTTTCCGTGGTCATGCTGCTGCCCGGCGCCGGCGGGCTCACGCTCGACCGAGACGGCTTCACGATCATAAGTCTGTTTCGCGCCAACCGGTCGCGTTGGCAGAACGTGACCGGCTTTCAAGCCATCTCTGTGCCGTTTTCGCCCAAAGCCATGGTGGGCTTCGACGACGTTACCGCAAAGGGCAAGGCGCTCGCGGCGGTCAACACCGCGATGGCGGGCCGCAGCGGCGCGCTGCCGGATACCTACGGGCTTGCGGTCGAAGAGCTGGTGCGCCTTATGGCGCAGTGGCGCGAGCGCGCGCTGGCCGGTTAGCGGGCAAGATTCGTTGCGAGTTCGGAATTCTTTTCCTGTTTGCCGCCGTTCGATACCTGCGGGCATGGCTTTCCGGTAAATTGCCACGCCGTGTTATTCAGAACCATTCCGCAGCGCGCTTCCCGCATACCATTGTTCGTCTTCAGACATGCCGTCTTGCCGAGCTCAACATGCTCGCCGGTCGCCGTTCGGCAATAGCAGGTGTCGTCGGCGGATGCCGTTGAGATGCCGAACAGGATCAGCGCGGTACCGAGGCCGACAGAGGCGCATCGCGAGGCCATGGCTTCGCCTTCCGATCAGGGCGAGGTGCAAAGCATAGCATCGTCGCCGGCAGCGAGTCGAATAATGCCGCAGGCTGCTATTGAGCGGGCCGTCAGCCCACGGCCTTACGCGCGCCGGCGCCGAGCTTGGCCGCAAGCGCCTCCGCGATTTGCGCCGGCGTGTCGACCACCACCACGCCGCCCGCTTCCAGCGCCTTGCGCTTGCCCGCGTAGCTGCCGGCCGAACCGGTGACGATGGCGCCGGCGTGGCCCATCTTCTTGTTCGGTGGCGCCGCGGCGCCGGCGATGAAAGCGATCATCGGCTTCTTCACCTTGCGCGCGTACTCGGCCGCCTCCTCCTCCATGCCGCCGCCGATCTCGCCGACGATGACAATGGCGTCGGTGCCCGCGTCTTCGTCGAGCGCAACGAGCGCGTCGCGCGTGGTGGTGCCGAGCATGGGATCGCCGCCGATGCCGATGAAAGCCGATTGGCCGAGGCCAGCGCGCGTCAGATTGAGGCAGACCAGCGTACCCAGGCTGCCGCTGCGCGAAATGACGCCGACGCGGCCCGGCTTGAACACGCTGGGCACGAAAGCCGGCATGATGCCGACGAAGCATTCGCCGGGCGTCACCAGCCCGGCGGTGTTGGGGCCGATAATGCGGGTGCCGTGCCGAGCCGCCGCCGCATGCATCGCCATCACGTCCTGCGCCGGAATGTGCTCGGTCAGCACCACCAGCAATTTGACGCCGGCTTGCGCCGCCGATACCGCGGCCTCTTTCGCCATCGGCGGCGGGATGAACATCACCGCGACGTCGCCGCCGACTTTGTTCACCGCCTCCGCAGGCGAAGCGAAGATCGGCACGCCGACATGCGTCTCGCCGGCGCGCTTGGGGTTGACGCCCGCGACCACGTGGGTGCCGTAGGCGATCATCTTCTCGGTCCAGAACGTGCCCTGCTTGCCGGTGATGCCGAGCACGATGACGCGGTCTTTTTTGCGCACGATCATTGTGCCGCCTTTACCGCCGCCTTGATGGCGTCTTCCATGAAATCGTAAGGCTCGATGCCGAGCGCGGAGCGCACCAGCGCAACCGCCTCGTCCTCGCCGGTGCCGTGGATGGAGAAGAACACCGGCACCTTGGGCTTGAGCTTGGCCCAAGCCTTCACCACGCCCTCCGCCATGACATCGGTGCGCGCGAAGGCGCCGCAAAAATTGATCACCAGGCTTTTGACGCCGGGATTGGACAGCACCAGATCGAGCGCGATTTCGGACTTGGTGTAGGCCTCGCCGCCGATCTCAAGGAAATTCGCCGGCTTGCCGCCGAAATGGCTGATTACATCCATCGTCGTCATGGTGAGACCGGCGCCATTCGCCAAGACGCCGACATTGCCGTCGAGCTGGATGAATTTGAGGCCGGCTTGATGCGCGCGGCTCTCCAACGCGGTCATGGCGCCGAGCGAGCCTGCGGCCGCGATCTCCTGCTGGCGATAGACCGAGGAATCGTCGAGCACGAATTTGCAGTCGAGCGCCACCACACGGCCGTCCGCCAGCAGCGCCAGCGGGTTGATCTCCAGCAACTCGGCGTCGCGCGCGCGGTAGGCGGCGTAGAGCCGATCGAGGATCTCAGCGATTTGCTGCTGCGCCGCGCCGAGGTCGAGGCCGGCCAGCATGGCGGCGACGTCGCGCGCGCGCGGCGTCCCATCGATGTCGACCGGCAGCCGGCGGATCGCGGCCGGCTTTTCGGCGGCGATCTCCTCGATGTCCATGCCGCCTTCGGTGGAAAACAAAACCAGCGGCTTGCGCGCCTGGGTGTCGTGCAGCACCGCGGCGTAGAATTCGCGCGCGATTTTTGCCTGCTCCTCGACCAGCAGCCGCTCGACAACGTACTCGCCGATGCGCATGCCGAGGATTTGGCCCGCGACCTGCTCGGCTTCCTGCGGCGAATTGGCGAGCTTGATGCCGCCGGCCTTGCCGCGCTTTCCCGCCGGCACCTGCGCCTTGACCACGCAGGGGCCGATCTCGGCCGCAGCTTTGCCCGCCTCCGCCGCGCTTGTGCACAGAATGCCGCGTGGCACCGCAATGCCGGCGGGCGCAAGCACCAGCGACTTCGCCGCGTGTTCCTCAAAATTCATCGCAACCGCGTCCTACTTCCCGTACTTCTTCCAATAGGCGCCGAACAGTTGCTCTTCGCTCGGCTTGTCTTCGGGGATGGTGGTGACGAGGTGGGTGATGTTGATGAAGTTGGTGTAGTTGAGATTGTCGGTGATGGAGTTGCCGCCCCAGGTGCCGCAACCCATGCTCAGCGTGAAGTTCAGTCCGTTGTCGAAGCCGCCGCCGTTGCCGAAGGTATGCGCCTGGTTGATCAGCACGCGCACCACGTCGGAGCGTTCGGCCAGCGTGCGGCCGCGCTCCATCTTCTTGGTATGCAGGCCGACCGAATGGCCGCGGCCCTGGTGGCGCAGGATCGCATCGGCGACGGCGATGGCGTCGTCGAAATCCTTGGCGCGGTAGACGGCGAGCGCCAGCGACAGTTTCTCCCCGGAGAACGGAAAATCGCGGCCGATGCCGGTTTCCTCGACCATGAAGAATTTCTTCGACTCCGCCGCCTGCGGCAACCCGCAGCCGCGCGCGAACACGTCGGCATCGCGCGCGATCAGCGTGCGCGAAAGCTTGCCGTCCGGCCACAGCGCGCGCTGGATTTTCTCCTTCTCGGCCGCCGAGGCGCGATAGCCGCCGGCGCGCTCGAGCGCCGCCATCATCGGTTCGTAGACGGCGTCGACGATGATCACTGCGTTTTCCGAGGAGCATGAGGTCGAATTGTCGAAAATCTTCGAGGCGCAGATTTTCCGCGCCGCGTCGTCGAGGTCGGCGGTTTCGTCGACGATCACCGGCACGTTGCCGGTGCCGACGCCGATCGCCGGCGTGCCGGAGGAGTAAGCGCGGCGTACGTTGTCCTGCGAGCCGGTGGCGACGACGAGATCGGCGGCCTGCATCAGTGCCTGCGTCATGTCCTTGGACGCCGGCGGCGGCAGGATCTGCACCAGGTCTTCCGGCAGGCCGATCTTCTTCAATTCGGCGCGCATGTAGTCGACGGTCTTGCCCGTGGTCTTCATGCCGGCGGGCGAGGACGCGATGATGACGGCGTTGCCGCCCTTGATCGCGAACATCGCCTTGTTCACCGGCGTCGCGCCCGGATTGGTCGAAGGCGTGATGGCGGCAACCACGCCGACGGGCTTGGCGTATTTGACGATGCCGCGTTTCTTATCCTCTTCGATGACGCCGACGGTCTTGACCCGCATGAGGTCGCGCAAGGTGCCAAAGGTCTTGCGCGTCTTCTTGATGATCTTGTCGGGCACGTTGCCGAGCTTGGTGTCGGCGACCGCGAGCTCCGCCAATTCCTTGGCGTGCGCCGGGTTATAGAGCGCCCAGGCCAGCGCCGTGACCGCCTCGTCGACGCGGGCCTGATCCGCCTTGGCGAAAATCGCCATGGCGGCGCGGGCGCGCCGCATCAACTCCTCGACCACCGCGTTGGCGCTGTCCGGCGATTTCACTGCCACCGTCATTGCACCACTCCTTAAGCCACTTGCTGCGCGCGCATATCCTCGCGCTTGATGCCGGCCACCACCGTCGGCTTCTTCATGGCGTCGCGGCGGAAGGGTTCGCCCAGTTCCTGGTTCAGCAGCACCTCGATGAAGGTGGTGACGCGCTTCTTCTGGTCTTCACAGGATTGGCGCAGCGCCTCGGTCAACTCGGACGGCGTTTTGACTTGCACGCCTTTGAGCCCGCAGGCCACCGCCACCTTGGCATAGCTGAGATGCGGGTCGAGCTCGGTGCCGACGAAGTTGTCGTCGAACCACAGGATCGAATTTCGCTTCTCGGCACCCCATTGGTAGTTGCGGAACACGATCATGGTGATGCCGGGCCATTCCTCGCGTCCGATCGAGCTCATCTCGTTCATGGAGATGCCGAAGGCGCCGTCGCCGGCAAAGCCGACGCAAGGGACGTCCGGATTGCCGATCTTGGCGCCGATGATCGAGGGAAAGCCGTAGCCGCACGGCCCGAACAGCCCGGGCGCCAGATATTTGCGGCCCTGCTCGAAGGTCGGATAGGCGTTGCCGATGGCGCAATTGTTGCCGATGTCGCTTGAGATGATGGCGCCCTTCGGCAACCCGGCCTGGATCGCGCGCCAGGCCTGGCGCGGCGACATGCGGTCGGCGTCACGCTTGCGCGCGTCCGCGTTCCACGTAGTGCCCTCGTCGTCGTCTTCGTGATCCATGCTGGAGAGCGTCTGCAGCCAGCGCGACTTGGTTTGATGGATCAGCGCCTTGCGCTCGGCGCGCCCGGCATCGCCGGCGCTCGGCGCCAGCTGCGCCAGGATGCCTTGCGCAACCAGCCTGGCGTCGCCGCAAATGCCGACGGTGACCGGCTTGGTCAGCCCGATGCGGTCGGCGTTGATGTCGACCTGGATGATCTTGGCGGTCTTCGGCCAGTAGTCGATGCCGTAGCCCGGCAGCGTCGAAAACGGATTGAGCCTCGTGCCGAGCGCCAGCACCACGTCGGCTTTGGCGATCAACTCCATCGCCGCCTTCGAGCCGTTATAGCCGAGCGGGCCGACCGCCAGCGGGTGGCTGCCGGGGAAGCTGTCATTGTGCTGGTAGTTGCTGCACACCGGCGCATCGAGTTTCTCGGCCAATGCCGCGCATTCGGGGATTGCGTTGGCGAGGACGACGCCGGCGCCCGACAGAATGACCGGGAACTTGGCGCTCGACAAAAGCTTGGCCGCCTCGGCCACCGCCTGGGCACCGCCGGCCGGACGCTCGAACTCGATGATGGCCGGCAGGTTGATGTCGATGACCTGCGTCCAGTAGTCGCGCGGGATGTTGATCTGCGCCGGCGCCGACAGGCGCTTGGCCTTGGTGATGACGCGGTTCAAGACTTCAGCGGTGCGCGAGGGATCGCGTACCTCTTCCTGGTAGCAGACCATGTCGCGGAACAGCGCCATCTGCTCCACTTCCTGGAAGCCGCCCTGCCCGATGGTCTTGTTGGCGGCCTGCGGCGTCACCAGCAGCATGGGCGTGTGGTTCCAGTAGGCGGTCTTGATCGGGGTGACGAAGTTGGTGATGCCCGGCCCGTTCTGCGCGATGGCCATGGCCATCTTGCCGGTCGAGCGGGTGTAGCCGTCGCAGATCAGCGCCCCGTTGCACTCGTGGGCGACATCCCAGAACGTGATGCCTGCCTTGGGGAACAGATCGGAGATCGGCATGAAGGCTGAACCAATAATGCCGAAGGCATGCTCGATGCCGTGCATCTGCAACACCTTCACGAATGCTTCTTCGGTCGTCATCTTCATGGCTTCGCCCTTCCAATCTTCAATTTCACTGCCGTTGCGATTTCAGTTCTTGTCTTGAAAGATTTCCGCCAGCTCGCCGGCGGCATTGGACAGCGCCGTAAGATGACTGCGTGCGGTTTGTACATTCATGCGCGCCTCCGGACCCTGGATCGCCAGCGCGGCGAGCAGTTCGCCGTTGCTTCCGATCACCGGCACCGCCATGCAAATCACGCCGACCAGGTATTCCTGGCGGTCGAACGAGACTTGTTCCCGGCGGATTTGCCGCAACTCGGCGTCGAGTTGCGTGTGGTCGGTGATGGTGTGGGGTGTGAAGCGGCGCAATTCAAGACTCTGCAGCAAGCGGCGGCGACGCGGCGCCGCGGCCAGCGCCAGATACAGCTTGCCGATCGCGCTGCAATGCACCGGCACGCGCGAGCCGATTGTATAGTGCAGACGCAGCGGCCAATGCTCGGCTTCCACGCGGTCGAGGTAGACCACCTCGCCATTGAGCAAGGTGCCGATGTTGCAGGTTTCGTTGAGCGTATTGACCAGCCGCTGCAGCACGACATGCGGCGCGTCATTGCGCATCGAAGCCGACAAGGCGCCGAAGGCGAGCTTGGTGAGCTTGGGGCCCACGATCAGACGCCGGCGCCCCGGTTCGCGCGCCAGATAGCCATGGGTGACGAACCAGTCGACCAAACGATAGGCGGTCGCCTTCGGCAATTTGAGCGTGGCAATGATGTCGAGCACGTCGACCGGCGCGCGCGCGCCGGCGACATGTTCGAGAATGGCAAACGAGCGCGCGGTGGCGCCAAGCTTTTGCTCGCGGCCGCCTCTGGGCTTGGCCGCGCGCGAAACCGGCTGCAGGTCGGCCACCGTCCGCCGCGGCGGCGCCGGCGCGGATTCCGCATCGTCCGGCCTTCTATCGAGGATGAGATTGCTACGCATAGGTCACCTGATCCGGTTTCAAGCAGCGGCCACGCGCTTTGCGCGCCACTGTTGCACGAAGGGAAGCAACAACATGACAATCGTGAACGCCATGACCGTGCCGGCGATCGGACGCGTGAAGAACACCGTCCAGTCGTTGCCGAAGCTGATCATCGAGTTCATGAAGGATGCTTCGGCCAGCGGGCCGAGAATGCAGCCGAGCACCAGCGGGGCGACCGGGAACTTCAGCCGCTCGAACAGATAGCCGATGATGCCGAAACCGATCATCAGCCACAGGTCGGTGACGTCGTTGCGGATCGACAGTGCGCCGATGAAGCACAGAATGAGCACATAGGCGGAGACGACGGCTTCCGGAAAATCGAGGATTTTGACCAGCGGCCGGATGGCGAAATAGCCGAGCACGCACATCAAAAGAATGC
Organism: uncultured Alphaproteobacteria bacterium; assembly: GCA_963805375.1. Taxonomy (GTDB): domain Bacteria; phylum Pseudomonadota; class Alphaproteobacteria; order Rhizobiales; family Xanthobacteraceae; genus Pseudolabrys. Next base: position 251,755 of record CAWDUB010000008.1, read on the forward strand.
CGAGATAGAGCGAAGCAAACACGGTGTAGACAATCGGTGCCGAGCTCGCCAGCACCTGCGGCCCGGGTTGCACGCCGTGCAGCATGAAGGCGCCAAGGATGATGGCCGTGGCGCCGCTGCCGGGAATGCCGAGCGCGAGCAGCGGCACCAGCGCGCCGCCAACCGAGGCCGTGGCCGCCGCCTGCGGCGCCACGACACCTTCGGCAATGCCGGTGCCCATCTCGTGCCGGCGTTTGCCGAATTGCGCCTCCAGCCCGTAGCTGACGAAGGACGCGATGGTGGCGCCGGCGCCGGGAATGAGCCCGATGATGTTGCCGAGCGCGCTGCAACGCAGGAACATATTTTTGAGCCCCCACATTTCGCGAATGGTCGGCAGCTCGGTATGCGTGTCGCCGATCTTCTCGATCGGCTTAGTGGCAAAGCCGGTCTCCAGGCGTGCGAGCACCTCGCCGACGCCATAGGCGCCCACCATCACCACCAAAAACTCGATGCCGTCGGCGAGAATGCGCGAGCCGAAAGTGAAGCGATAGGCGCCGTAGGTTTCGTCGGTGCCGACGCATGCGATCAGCAGGCCGACCGACAGGCTGATCAGCGCGTTGCCAAGCGAGCCGCGCCCGAGCGCCACCACACTTGAGAGGCCGAAAACCAAAATGGCGAAATATTCCGGCGAGGAGAAACGCAGCGCGAAATGCGCAAGCGGCTGCGTCAACAGCACCATGATGGTCGCCGACAACAGGCCGCCACCGAGCGCGGCTATCAGCGTCCAGCCCAGCGCCTTGGCCGGCTGGCCTTTGCGCGCCATGGTGTAGCCGTCCCACAACATCGGCACGTCGATCGGCTCGCCGGGGATGCGGAACAATATAGCGGTGAAGGCGCCGCCATAGGTGCCGGACACGTACATCGCGGTGAGCAGCACGATCGAAGCGGTGACGTCCATGCGGTAGGTGAACGGCAGCGCCAGCGCCACGCCCATCACCAGCGTCAGCCCGGGCAACACGCCGATCAGCAGGCCGATCACGATGCCGATGAACAGCATCAGCATGTTCAACGGCGTCAGGCAGTCGACGAAGCCGTGCCCAAGCTGCAGCAGGATGTAACTCATGACCCGCCCTCACCCACCGAGCATGACGCGGATGAAATCGGTGAACGCATCGAACGGCGGCTCGCCGCGCGGCAGCGATACGTAGGCAAAGCGCATGAACAGCAGCGCCACCAAGAAGGTGATGATGGTGCTGGTGCCCCAGATTGCCAGATGATTGCGGTAACGGCCGAGATACATGAAGGCCGACAAGAACAAAAAGCTCGACAACAGGAAGCCGAGGATATCGACCACCACGGCGTAGACCGAAACCAGCACGATGCCGCCGATCAGCAGCCAGGGATAGGTCTTGGCCGGCGCCTCCTCGTCCTCGACTTTTTCGAGTTCGTCGGCGACGCCGCGCGTTTCCGTTGCGAAGCCGGCGAAGCGGCGCACGATTTCAAAAAGGCACACCACGGCCATTAGGCCGATCGCCGCCTTCGGCCAGAAATCCGGTCCGAGCGCGCCCGGGCGCGGGTCGTACTGGATTTGCTGGGCGAAATGATAGAGCACCGCCGCGACGGCAAGGCCGGCGACATAGGGCAATGTGGAGCGAATAACGCTTCTGTCCATGACAATCGGCCTTGACCGCGCGCCGGCTATTTGGCCGCCATCGTCTTCTTCATGTCGTCGAGTTGCTCGGCGACGAAGGCGGGCGCCTTGGTCGAATCCTCAAAGCTGTTCGGATCGGCGAACTGGACTTCGAGAAATTTCTTGTACTCGGGCAATTCCGCGATCTTGGCGAGCGAGTCGGACAGCTTCTTCACGATCTCCGGCGGCGTGCCGGAACGCACGACGATCGCACGGAACTGCGGCAGCGCGATCTTGTAGCCGAGTTCGTAGGACGCCGGGATGTCCTTGAACGCGTCCATCCGTTTTTCGCCGAACAGCAAAATCGGCCGCATTTGCTTGCTGCGCAGGAACTGCCCGACGTCGCCGGCCTGTTCGTAGAGCGCGTCGGCGTGGCCGCCGAGAATGGAGACGTAGCGCTCGCTCGGCTTGGAGAACGGCACCTGCACCACTTTGATGTCATGCCGCGCCAGCACGGTGAGGGAGAAATCGTCGACGCTGCCGAAACCAAGCGTCGCCACCTTGAGCCTGCCGGGATTGGTCTTGGCGATGTTGGCGAAGTCGGTCCAGTTCTTGAAGCGGCTGTCCTCTTTCACGAAGAGGAAGGACGGCACCTTCATCATCACCGCCACCGGCGTGATGTCGCTCATCTTCCAGCGCGGATTTTTGCCGGCCAGCAGCGCATGGCTGTCGGCAATGTAGATCGTCATCGAGTAGCCGTCGGCGGGCGACGCCAGCATCTTGGCCATGCCGGCAGCGCCGGTGCCACCCGGCACGTTGATCACCGGGATGCCCTGCTTGAGCATAGGCTCCATGAGCCTGCTGACCAGACGCGCCAGTTGATCGGCGCCGCCGCCCGGACCCCAGGGCACGATCAATTCGATCGGTCGCGTCGGATAAGGCGGCGGTGGGGGCGCAGCGGCTACGGCCGGGGCTGGAGCGGGCGCGGGCGCTGCCGCTGCCGGCGGCGGTGCGGGTGTCGCCGTTGGCGCGGGCGGTGCAGGCGTTGCCACGGGCGGCGCCGCCGGCGTCGCTGCCGGTGCTGTGGCCGGCGGTGGGGTCTGAGCCTGCGCCATGCCGAACAGAGCGGCACTGGCGGCAACGGCCAAAAGCAATGTGCGCGTGGTCGAACGCATAGAACAACCTCCCATCGGCCGCTTGCTTTGAGCGCGCCTCCCCGCACGGCCGTGCACGGTGAAAGCGATGCCCGGCTTATGGCTGCCGGCTGGCAATATCTCATTCAATGAGACTGCTGTTCTCAGCAGCCTAGCAGAGCCGTAAGGGCTCGCAACCGTGAATCTGAGGCGTTGCGTCCCGCAATTTGAGACTATGGTTATAAAGCCGCGTGGCCACGCGGGATTAGGCAGACGGACGCCATCTTGCGCCGACCATGTTGGCCCGGTTGCGGCGAACCCGTCATGCGCGGGCGTGACCCGCGCATCGACGATGAATGTTCCCCCGAAAAATTTTGCCGGCGGCGGCAGCGACGCCGTGACGTCAGCGCTGCGCCAGCGGCAGGTAGGCGCGCGCGTCCGGTCCGTTGTACAGCGTGAGCGGCCGGATCAGGATATTGTTGTCGAGCTGCTCGATCACCTGCACCACCCAGCCGGGCACGCGGCCGATGGCGAAGATCGGCACGAACAGATCGCGCTTGATACCAAGCAGGTGGTAGACGACGCCGGAATAGAAATCGACATTGACGTTGACGCCGTGGCGCGCGTAAGGCGCCATCGCTTTCACCACCGCCTGCAAAATCTCGAACCATTTCGGCTCGCCCATCTCCTTCGACAGCCGCTCGACGCCGGCGCGCATGTGGCGGGCGCGCGGATCCTCGGCGCGATAGACACGGTGGCCGAAACCGGTGATCGCCACGCCGGCTTTGCGCTTGTCTTTGACGTAGTCGGCGGCGTTGGCGGCATCGCCGATCTCCTCCGCCATCTTCATGACGTCCTCGGCGGCGCCGCCATGCGCCGGCCCCGACAGCGCGGCGATCGCCGCGGTGATCGCCGCGTGCAGATTGGCCTGGGTGCCGATGACGACGCGCGCCGCAAAAGACGAGGCGTTGGAGCCGTGTTCGGCGTGCAAGATGAGATCGCGGTCGATCAATTGCGCGGCGTCAGTGCTGGGTTTCTTGCCGGTCAGCATCCACAGGAGATTGGCGGCATGCCCGAGCGAGCCGTCCGCCGCCACCGGCTCAAGTCCGGCGCGGATGCGCGAATGCGCCGCGACGATCATCGGCACTTGCGAGGTCAGCCGCACGCCCTTGCGCAAGGTGGCTTCTTGCGAATTGTCAGCGGTCTCGGGATCGAAAGCGGCGAGCGCTGAAACCGCCGTGCGCAGGACGTCCATCGGATGGCCGGACTGAGTCAAACGGATGATGTCGAGCACCGGCGGCGGCAGTTTGCGCGCGGCTTTGAGTTCGGCGTCCAGGCTCGCTATCTGCTGCGCGTCCGGCAGTTCTCCGTGCATCAGCAGCCAAGCGGTTTCCTCGAAGCTGGAATGTTCGGCGAGATCGTGGATCGAATAGCCGCGATAGCGCAATTCACCGGCCTTGCCATCGATGAACGTGCAGGGCGAACGATCGAAATAGACGCCTGTGAGGCCGCGATAAATCTTGATCGCTTCAGTCGTTTCGGTCATTGATGGCCTCTTTCGTTGCGCTTGATCCTTATCCGAAAACCGGTACCCATCCCCGACCAAGTCGAGGACATGCTTTTTCGGGGGTCGTGCGCGCTCGCGGTTTTCTCACACGGTGAGACGCATGGAATTGCTCGATCGGCTGTTTGATATCGCACGGCGGCGCGATCGCAAAATCGTTTTGCCGGAAGGCGAGGACGCACGCATCGTTGCCGCCGCGGCGCGGCTGAAAACAGAGTACCTCGCGCAGCCGATTTTGCTCGGCGCCGCCGACGCCATCGCGGCAACCGCGCAGGATTTGAAAGTCTCGCTCGACGGGATCGCGCTGGTCGACCCGCGCAAAGCGACACAGCTGCAAAGTTACGGCGCCACCCTTGCTGCGCTGCGGCCGTCGATGACGCCGGCCATGGCGGCGCGCTTGCTGGCAAAGCCGCTTTATTTCGGCGGCATGATGGTACGGCAAGGCGAGGCCGCCGCCGTGGTCGCCGGCTGCGCCAATCCGACCCGCCGCGTGATCGAAGCGGGTCTGATGACGGTCGGCTTGGCCGAGGGTATCGCGCTGCCGTCGAGCTATTTCCTGATGGTGGCGCCGAATTTCCTCGGGCAAGGGCCGCGCGCTTTCGTGTTCGCCGATTGCGCGGTCAATGCCGATCCCACGGCAGAAGAGCTCGCCGATATCGCGCTCGCCTCGGCGCGTAGCGCGCAAAGCCTGCTCGGCGAAGAACCACGCGTCGCCATGTTGTCGTTCTCGACCAAAGGCAGCGCGCAACACGCCCGCGTCGACAAGGTACGCGAGGCACTCAACATTGCACGTCAACGCGCGCCGGCGCTCTTAATCGATGGCGAATTGCAGGCCGACGCCGCACTGGTGCCGGAGGTCGCGCGCAAGAAGGTGAAAGACGACAGCGCGATTGCCGGCCGCGCCAATGTGCTGATCTTCCCCGATCTCGATGCCGGCAATATCGGCTACAAGCTCGCGCAATGGCTGGGCGGCGCGCAGGCGATCGGGCCATTCCTGCAGGGCTTCGCCAAGCCGGTCAGCGATCTGTCGCGCGGGGCGAGCGTGGACGACATCGTGACGACGTGCGCCGTGGTCGCGGCAACGGACTAAGGGTCACGTGGTGCAACAGTGAAAAGGCGCGCCCGGCGCCGATTGAGCCGCGCAGGCGCGCCCTTCCACGCGCCTCCTAACTAGCGAGCGCCTCGTCCTTCGGCCCAATGGTCACGCCCGAGGTCGGTTCGATCCAGACCAAGTGATCCTTGACCGCTTTGACGCCGGATATGTTCTCGGCCGCCACCTTGAGCGCCTCGCGCTGGCGCTCGTCAATGATGGCGCCCCATAATTCGACCACGCCGTCGTGCACCACGATGTTGGTCGTGGCCACCGGCGCCCATTGTTCTTTCTGCATTTCCGCCAGCAGCCTCTCGCGGATGGCGGCGTCGCTTTCGGCCGGCGCCTGCGCCGTGCGCGCCAGACTGACCATCGCCCGCATCAGGTTCGAGCGCGTGATGACGCCGACCAACTCGCCGCCGCAAAGCACCGGCACGCGCTTGATGTGATGTTGCTCCATCAGATCGACGATGTCTTCCAACGGGGTGACTTCATCGACGCTCTGCACATTGGTGGTCATCACTTCGGCAACCCGGCTGCCGTGCGAGTGGCTATATTCGGCGGCGATGCGGCCGGGGCCCATGAGGAATTCGAGCCAGCGCGAGCGCCGGCGCTCGGTCTTCGTCTCGCGGCGGCGCAGGAAGTCGCCTTCCGACAGGATACCGACCAGCTTGCCGCCTTTGTCGATTACCGGCAGGCCGCTGATGCCGTGCTGGAGCATCAGCCGCGCCGCCTGCAATACCGTCGCATCCGGACCAATCGAGATCACGCCGCGAGTCATCACGTCTTCGGCTTTCATGGCATCCTCCATTCCCTATTCGCAAGGAATGGCACCACGAAAACCGGGAGGCGCCGTTGATTTGGGTCAAATAAAGACGATCAATGCTTCCATTCCGGCGGCGGCACCGGGGTCCAGGCGCGCTTGAGGGCTAGATCCTCGGTGATGGCGTTGGCGGCGATATAGCCGGGGGCGCCGTTGATGCCGCCGCCATTGCCCGACGACGAGCCGCACAGATAGAGCCCCTCCACCGGGGTGCGCGAGCCGGGCATCGCCGCATGCGGCCGGTTAATGCCGAGCTGGTCGGGGATGTAGGCGCCCATGCGCACGGCGCCGCGGTGCATGTTGATGTTGAGGCGCTCGATATCGAGCGGCGTAAAGAGATGGCTGCCGACGATGTTGCCGTCATCGAGATTTGAGGCGTATTCGCGCCAGGTCCTCAATAACTGCTCGGAATACTCAGCGCGGTGACTGTCCCAGCCCTGCGCGCTGCCTTCCACCGCATAAGGCGCAAACGGCCACCAAAACGCGACGTGCCGGCCGGGCGGCGCGTAGCTCGGGTCGAACTGGCTGTTGCAGGCGCCGTTGCCGTGCAGGATTTGCGGAAATTTATTGGCGGCGCAATCCGAAAAAGTGCTGGCGACGTCGTCGATGTTGTTCATGCCGAAGAAAATATTGTAGGCGCGCGCCATGTCGGGATCGAAGGCTGCGGCGCGATATTGCGGCGCGTTTTTGAGCGCGAGGTGCAAGGTGACTAGGCTGTGGCTGCCCCAATGCCAATTCTTCGCCTTGTCGCGCACGGTTTGCGGAAACAGCTCTTCGCCGGTCATCGACACGGTGCTGGGAAAGTCGATGGCGCTGGCGACGAATTTATCGCCGGCGATGGCGCGGCCGTCGGCGAGCTTGACCCCGGTGGCGCGGCCGTTCCTGACCGCGATCTCCTTGACCTCGGCGCCGGTGATGACTTCGCCGCCGCCGGCTTCGACCACGCGGGCGAGCGCCTGCACCAGCGTGACCGAGCCGCCGGCCGGCAGGCCGAGGCTGGCGATATTGGAAAACAGCGCGGGAAACACGATGCCGGAGCCGGGCACGTTCTCGGTGGTAATGACGTGCATCAGCGAGGTGAACAGCGTGCGGATGCGCTCGTCGACGAAATGCTTGCGCACCACGCTGAACAGATCGTGCTGGGCGTGCGAGAGCAATTCCTTGGCCATCGGCCCGCTCAGGCGGTCGAGCAGTTGCTCGCGCGGCAGCGGCGCGTTGTACATCAGCGACACCAACAGCGGCCGCATCTTAATGCAGTAGGTGTGCCAGAGATCGCGGAAGCTGTCGGCGTCTTGCTTGGAAAAGCGCGCCAGTGAGGCGCAGGTCTTGTCGATGTCCTTGTGCACCACCACGCAGGTGCCGTCGCGGAAGGCGGCGCCCTGCTGCACCGGCGGCTCGATATGGGAAAAGCCGAAACGGTAAAGCTCGAGATCGGCGATCAGCGGGCAATACTGGATGCCGATGAAAAAGCTTGAATGCAGATTGAGGCGGAAGCCGGGAAGTTTCTCGCTATCAGTCGAGGTGCCGCCGCCGAGCCGATCGTTGCGCTCCAGCACCGCAACGCGCAAGCCGGCGCGCGTGAGATAAGCGGCAAGCGTCAGGCCGTTGTGACCGGCGCCGATCACGATCCCGTCGAAACTCGCCATTTAAGTCCCCCGGCAGTTTCTCAAGACGGCGCAAAAGCTAATCCATTCCCGCACGGGCAACAATGTTGTGGGCCGCGCGACCCCAATTGCTTTCGGAAAATAATTGGCGCTAGCCTTGTGCGCCTTCTATTTGCATCCGCACCGGCCGCAAACGTTCGCCAGCCTTAAAGCGCCGGCGCGAACCGTACGAGGAAATCATGTCCAAAAATACGTTCGACCGGCGCACGGTTCTGGCCGGAACGACCGCGCTTGGCGCCGCCAGCCTGTTGCCGCGGCGCGTGCGGGCGCAGGCCGCCGCATCGGGAGTTCATCGCCCCGCCGCCCTTCCCGCGCGTAGCGAATTCGTGGTGCGCGGCGCCAATGTGCTGTCGATGGATGACAAAATCGGCGATCTGGAAAGCGGCGACGTGCATGTTCGCGACGGGGCGATCGTCGCGGTGGCGGAGGAAGTTGAGGCGCCGGACGCGCAAGAGATCCCCGGCGAGAACATGATTTGCATGCCCGGCTTCGTCGATACGCATTGGCATCATTGGACCAGCGTGTTGCGCCCGCTGATGCGGCAGGACGATCCGAAACTAACTTATTTTCCGGTGACGGCGGCCTGCGGCGTCGTCTACACGCCCGAGGACAGCTATCGCGGTGTGCGGCTGGGGACGATGCAGGCGCTCGCCGCCGGCATCACCATGACGCAGAATTGGGCGCATAACGTGCGCAGCCCGGCGCATGCCGACGCCGAGATGAGTGCGATGCGCGATGCCGGAATTCGTGGCCGCTTCGCCTACGGCTGCCCGGTGCGCCTTCCGAACGACCAGCCCATGGATCTTGCCGATCTGGCGCGCGCCAAGCGCGACTGGGTCGGCACCGACGGCATGTTGACGCTCGGCATCTGCTCGCGCAGTGTCGACGGCGCCAATGCCAGGACCCGCGGCGGCATTACCGCCGAGATGGCGAAGAAGGAATGGGGCGCGGCGCGCGAACTCGGACTACCGATCACGCTGCACACCTCCGGCACCGGCGCCATCAAGATTCTCGACGAGGCCGGTCTGCTCGGGCCTGACCTGCAGCTCGTGCATCCGCTCGGCACCACCGAGGAAGACCGCGCAGCGCTCGTCAAGCACGGCGTGAGCTATTCCACCTCGCCGATCGGTGAAGCGCGCCGCGCCGGCGAAACCCAGCTCGCCGAAATGCTGATGGCGGGCGTCAAGATGAGCCTGTCGATCGACCATACCACCACCTACGACGCCGACATGTTCATGCAGATGCGCACGCTGTTCACGCTGAACATGCATCGCATGGGCACGAAATTCAAACTGTCGACCAAGCGGCTCGTCGAGCTGGCGACCATCGACGGCGCGCGCGATCTCGGCTTTGCCGAGCGCATCGGCTCGCTGACGCCCGGCAAGCGCGCCGATCTGATCCTGGTCAGCACCGGCGACATCAACATGGCGCCGGTCGGCGACCCTTACGATGCGCTGGTGCAGCTCGCGCAGCCGCCGAACGTGGATACCGTCGTGGTCGACGGCCGCATCCTGCGGCGGAATAACCGTTTCGCAGCGATCGATGAGGATAAGGTGGTGGAGGAAGCTTCGGAAGCGGCCGACGGTCTCAAGGAGCGCGCCAAATGGGCGTGAGCGCCGACAAGAAAAAGCCCCGGCACGGGGGTGCCGGGGCAGACTGACCGAACTCTGTCGAGGGAGGACGATGTTCGGTATAGAGTGTCGACAATCTCTAGGCGTTCAGCCGGCTGAGCGCGGCGCGATTGCGCAACACGATGTGACGCGAACTCGGCACCGCGATGGCCGCGGTGTTCTCGAGCTGGGTGAGCGTGCGCGACACGGTCTCGATGGTGAGACCGAGATAGTCGGCGATATCCTGACGCGACATCGGCAAGTCGATCCCGTTGCCGGCTGAAACGCGCGTCGCCATTTCCAACAGGAACCCGGCCACCCGCTCCTGCGCAGTCTTGATCAGCAGCAGGATATGTTCCTGCACGCGCTGCAATTCGCTCGCCGTCATGGTCCACAGCTCGCGCGCGACCTCGTTGTCACGCGACGCCAGATTGACCAGCGCGCTACGCTTGAACACCAGCACCTTGGAGTCGGTGATTGCCTCGGCGGAAAACGTGTGCACCTCGCCGATTTCCAGGCCGAACACATCGCCCGGCAGATAGAAGGCGCCGATCTGGCGGCGGCCGTCGTTGAGCACTTTGTAGGTGCGCACGCTGCCGCTGACGACCTTGTAAAGATACTCTGCCGGCTCGTTCTCGCCGAAGATCTCGGCGTTGCGCGCAAACGGCATCGGTGCGCCCATCAACTCGATCGAACCTTTGAGGGCGAGCGCGTTGACCGGCGTTGCGGAGGGCGCGGTGAATTGCTGAGAAGATTTGCGGCTGACCATCGTCTGGCTGAGCATGGCTCTGTCCTCGATGAATAATTCGATGGTCATGGGATAGCGCTGGAGCCCGGGCGGCGAAATTCAGATAATCTCCATAGGGGATTTCCCGGAGGCTCCCGGAAACGGCGCTTTCAACGGCCGGTTAAATGTCAGAAGCCATTGAAATATCAAGGTATTCAGCGCCGGCCGAGCGCGGCAAGTTTTTGCGCTACGGAGTGGCTCCGACCACCGTTGCCTTGGCCCTGGCGGTGCGCAGTCTGCTGACGCCGTTTTTCCCCAGCGAGGCAATCTTTCTTTATTTCATGCCCCCGGTGCTGATCGCGGCGGGAGTCGGCGGTCTCGGGCCGGCGTTGTTGGCGACGGGGCTCAGCGTTGCCGCTGTGCTTTCGGGGCTCGGCTCGCCGACGGTGACGTCGGAGTTCGGCCTGGTCAACGGTGCGGTGTTCGTCGTGACATCGATAGGCGTGGCATGGGGCGGCGAACTGCTGCATCGCAGCCGCCGGCGCGCCAACGCCCTCGCCCGCGACGCGCGCGCGCGCGAAGCTCATCTGCAATCGATCCTCGATACCGTGCCGGAGGCGATGATCGTCATCGACGAGCACGGCTTGATGCAATCGTTCAGCAGCGCCGCCGAGCGGCTGTTCGGTTACACGCCGGCCGAAGCGCTCGGGCAGAATGTCAAGACGCTGATGCCGGAGCCCTATCGCGAAAATCACAACTCTTATCTCAATCGCTACAAGACCACCGGCGAGCGCCGCATCATCGGCATCGGCCGCGTCGTGGTCGGCCAGCGCAAGGACGGGTCGACCTTTCCGATGGAGCTTGCGGTCGGCGAGATGAAATCGGCCGACCGGCGGTTTTTCACCGGATTCATCCGCGACCTGACGGAGCGCCAGCAAACCGAGGCGCGGCTGCAGGAGCTGCAATCCGAACTCGTGCATATTTCCCGGCTCACCGCCATGGGCGAGATGGCCTCAACGCTGGCGCACGAGCTCAATCAGCCGCTATCGGCCATCAACAATTATCTGAAGGGCTCGCGGCGGCTGCTCGAAGGCGCCGGCGACGAGCGCTCGGCGGTCATGCGCGATGCGCTCGACAAAGCGGCCGACCAGGCGATGCGCGCCGGAGAGATCATCCGGCGGCTGCGCGATTTCGTCTCGCGCGGCGAAAGCGAACGGCGGGTGGAAAGCATCACCAAGCTGGTGGAGGAAGCCAGCGCCCTGGCGCTGGTCGGCGTCAAGGATCGCGGCATTCGCGTCGGCTTCCAATTCGATCCGGCAACCGATCTGGTGCTTGCCGACCGCGTGCAGATTCAGCAGGTCCTGCTCAATCTGATCCGCAACGCCATGGACGCCATGGAGGGTTCGCAACTGCGCGATCTCAACGTCGCGATCGCCGGCGCCGACGAACGCCAGGTGCGTATCAGCGTAACCGACACCGGCTCGGGCATTTCGCCCGATATCGCCGAGCAACTATTCCAGCCGTTCATCACCACCAAACGTCAGGGCATGGGAGTCGGCCTGTCGATTTCGCGCGCCATCGTCGAGGCGCATGGCGGACGCATATGGGTAGAGCCCAATCCGGCCGGCGGCACGATCTTCCATTTCACGCTGGCGACCGTGGACGAAGGGGACGTCGACGATGCCGCCTGAGCCGATCATCTATGCGATCGACGACGATGACGCCGTGCGGCAATCGCTCGAGTTCCTGCTGCGCGCCGCCGGGATAAACGTGCGCAGCTTCGAGTCGGCCAAGGCGTTTCTTGCCGTGCTGCCGGAAATAACGTCGGGCTGCATCATCACCGACGTGCGCATGCCCGACATCAGCGGTATCGACCTGCTGCGCAAGGTCAAGGAGCGCAACCTCGATATTCCGGTGATCGTCGTCACCGGCCACGGCGACGTTTCGCTTGCGGTAGAAGCGATGAAGATAGGCGCCGCCGATTTTCTGGAAAAGCCGTTCGACGACGACCAATTGATCGCCGCGGTGCGCGCCGCGCTCAACAAGACCCTCGACACCGCCGCGCGCAACGCTGACCTGGCGCAGGTTCACGACAAGCTCGCCGCGCTGTCGAATCGCGAGCGCGAGGTGCTGGACGGCCTGGTGGCGGGCAAGGCCAACAAGGTCATCGCCTTCGATCTCGGCATCAGCCCGCGCACCGTCGAGATCTACCGCGCCAATCTGATGACCAAGATGGCGGCGAACAGCCTGTCCGATCTGGTGCGCATGGCGATGACGGCGGGCATCCTGGATGGCCCGGGCAAGCAAGCGCGCTGACGGGACTTGCCAATCTCTCATCGTGATGATCGAGTCCCGCGCGCGAATATTTGGCAATACGCGACGGGGACAACCATGACATCCGGGTATCGGTTGGTGAGCTATACGGAGGACGGGGCTAAGCCCAGCGCCGGCGTCTTGGTCGGCGAACAGGTGGTGCCGGCGGCGTCACTGTTGCCCGGCGTCGATGTCGAGGCCACCTCGGTGCTCGGCCTGTTGCGCGCCTGGGATGCGGTACACCCGCGGCTGCACGCCGCCGCGCATAACCTGCAACCGGACGATGGCATTCCCTTGGGCGCCGTCAAGTTGCTGGCGCCGATCCTTTACCCCGGGGCGCTGTACTGCGCCGGCGCCAATTACTGGGACCATCTGGAGGAAATGGCCGAGATCGCCAAGCGCGCCACCGGCAAAGCGCCGTCGATGGTCAAGGCCAAAGATCCCTATTTCTTCATGAAAACTTGTGCCGGCTCCATCATCGGCCACGGCACACCGGCGCGGTTGCCGCCATTCTCAAAACAAATCGATTGGGAGGCTGAGCTGGGTGTTGTGATCGGCAAAGCGGCGCGCAATGTTTCCGAGGCGAAAGCCTTCGACGTGGTCGCCGGCTATCTGATCGTCAACGACCTCTCGGCGCGCGACCTGATGAAGCGTGAGGGCTCACCGTTCGGCATGGACTGGGTCGGACAAAAATGCTTCGAGGACGCCGCTCCGATGGGACCGTGGCTGACGCCGGCCGCCTATGTTGCCGATCCCGCCGACATGCCGATCAAGCTTTGGGTCAACGGCGTGCTCAAGCAGAATTCCAACACCGGCCGCCTGGTGCACAACATCGCCGAGCAGATCGCCTATCTCAGCCAACATTTCACCCTGCAGCCGGGCGACGTGATCGCCACCGGCACGCCCGCAGGCGTCGGCATGCCGCGCGGCGAGTTCCTCAAGGTGGGCGACGAGGTGCGCATCGACATCGGCGGCTGTGGCACGCTCACGAACACGATGGTGGCCGGCTAGCCGGCCCTGTCCCGCGATGCGAGCCAAACCGCTCTGCCGCTCGGATGACAAGCGGGCGATTTTCCATTAAAAATCAAGGGGCGAACGGCTCATGAGAAGCCGATCCAAAGGGAGGATTGCCATGACATTGACCAAGCTGGCCAAGGGTCTCGCCTTGGCTGCCGTGCTCGCGCTTGGTGCGGGAAGCGCGCGCGCCGAGACCATCACGCTCAAACTATCCCACTTCGTCCCACCGGTGCATGCCTTCCACAAGTGGGTGGTGAAATGGACCGAGAAGATCGAAAAGGAATCGGGCGGGCGGCTGAAATTCGAAATCTATCCAAACGGTCAACTGGTCGGCCCGCCGAACCGCCAGTTCGACGCCGCGCGTAACGGCATCACCGACATCGCTTTCTGCCTGCACGGCGTGACGCCGGGGCGTTACCCGATGACCGAACTCGCCAACCTGCCGTTCACCTGGCCGTCCGACGGCGTCAACCTGCCGGAGATGGCAAAGCGGATGACCGAGCTGGCGCCGAAATATCTCGCCGAAGAGCACAAGGGCCTGCACATTTTGTTCATGGTGATGGCCAATCCGATCGTGGTCTGGTCGAGGGAGCCGATCAACTCGGTAGCGGACTTCAAGGGAAAGAAGATCCGCTATGCCTCGATCACCAACAAGCAATTGCTCGAGGCGATGGGCGCGGTGCCGATGCTGATCCCGCCGCCGGAATCGCAAGATGCGCTGGCCAAGGGCATCGCACAGGGCGCCACCTTCCCCTATGAAGCCGGCTTTGCCTACAAGCTCAACTCAGTCGCGCCCTATGCCATCGAGCCGCCGCTGGCGTCGGCCACCTTCGCGCTGGTGATGAACCCGGCCAAGTACAATTCTCTGCCGCCGGATCTGCGCGCGATCCTCGACAAGGAAGCCGGCGTCGCCGGCGCCATGAGCTTTGCCAAGGAGTGGCAGGACTTCGAACACTTCGCCCGCGACTTCTTCGTCAAGAAAGGGCTGAAGATCATCACCCTGCCGCCGCCAGAAGTCGCCAAGATGCATGCGCTGGCAAAGCCCATCATCGAGGATGCCCTCGCGGCGCAGGAAAAGGCCGGTCACAAGGCGCGCGAGTTCTTCGCGGCTTACACCAAGTGAACGCCTGAGCGGCGTGCCGCGTACGACGCGGCACGTCCGCCCGCCCCGTGCGCGCCCGATGTTTCGGCATCGGACGCGCTTTGACTTTGCCGGCGACGGACGATGAACCGGATTCACTCGCACCTGGAAAAGCTTCGCCTCGCCCAGCTGCGGCTGGCGTCGCTGGCGCTCATCGTGATGATGAGCGTCACGCTATGCGACGTCTTCCTTCGCTACGTGTTCAACCGGCCGATCCGCGGCTCCTACGATCTGGTCGAGACCATGCTGGCGGTGTTCGTGTTCCACGGCATGTCGACCGCGTTCCTGCAACGGCGGCACATCGTCATCGATCTGATCGACTCCTTCGTCCACCGCTACGTGGTGATCGCGCTGATCCGCATCTCCGATGTGTTGACGGTCCTGACGGTTGTGCTTTTCGCCTATGCCATGATCAAGCCGGCGATGCAGTCCTACGCCTACGGCGAGCTCAAAATGGAGCTGCAAATTCCCATCTGGTACCTGTGGGCCGTGGCGCTGCTCGGCATAGCCGGCGCTATCCTGTGCGCGATCGGCACGTTGATCGCGCCGGCTGATCCGCACCACGACAACGAGCCGGTCTGATGAGCGCGCAAATCATCGGCGCCATCGGCGTGTTGGCGCTGTTCGCGATGCTGTTTTTGCGCGTCCCGGTGTGGATCGCGCTCACGCTGGTCGGCTTCATCGGCAATTCGATCATGAACGGCGTGACGCCGACCTTTGCGCTCGCCGGCACGGTGCCGTTCGACACCGGCGCCAGCTACAATCTGTCGGTGCTGCCGCTGTTCATCCTGATGGGCGAAGTGACGTCGGTCACCGGGCTGTCGTCGGACTTGTTCAGGGCGGCGCGCGTGACGCTCGCCGGTATGCGTGGCGGGCTGGCGATCGGCGCGTTGGCGGCGTCGGCCGCCTTCGGCGCCGTCTGCGGCTCTTCGCTGGCGACCGCTGCGACCATGACGCGCATTGCGCTGCCGGATATGCGCGCGGCCGGTTACGACCCCGGGCTCGCCTCCGGCGCGCTCGCCGCCGGCGGCAGCCTCGGCATTCTCATCCCGCCGTCGATCATTTTGGTGATCTATGCGGCCATTTCGGAGCAATCGGTACCGCGGCTGTTCGCCGCCGGACTGCTGCCCGGACTGGTGCTGACCGCGCTTTATATGGCCGTGGTGGTAATCGTGGTGTCGCTGCGCAAGCACTATGCGCCACCGGGCGGCAGCGCCACCTTGCGCGAGCGGCTGGCGGCCTTGAAAGGCCCCTGGCAATTCCTGACGCTCTTTATCGTCACCATCGGCGGCATTTATGCCGGCGTGTTCAGCCCGACCGAAGCGGCCTCGATCGGCGCTTTCGGCGCCATCGTGCTCGGCGTATTGGGGCGGCGGCTGTCGTTTGCAACATTGCTGCAAGCGATCGAAAATACGGTTGCCACCTGCGGCATCCTGTTCGTGATTATTTTCGGCGCCAACCTGTTTTCGTTCTTCATCGTGCAGACCCAACTCCCCGCTTTGCTGGCCGAAGGCGCGCACGCGGCCAACCTGTCGGGCCCGGCGGTGATGACGCTGATCGTCATCGCCTACATCATCTTCGGCTGCTTCCTCGAGGCGATCGGGATGCTACTGATCACCGTGCCGGTGTTCCTGCCGCTGGTGACGCAGTTCGGCTACGACCCGGTCTGGTTCGGCATCATCGTCGTCATCGTTGCCGAGGTGGGGCTGATCCATCCGCCCGTCGGCCTCAATCTGTTCGTCATCCAGGCGCACGCGCCCGACATCAAGATCACCAGCATCTACCGCGGCATCGTGCCGTTTCTGTTCGCGCCGCTGCTGCTGATCATCCTGATGTTCTGGTTTCCGCAGCTCGCGCTGTGGCTGCCGAAACTTTTTTACGGCTGAAGCAACGCGTCCAGCCGCCGCGCGCGGCGGGCGCTCATGCGTTCAGAGGTGCGACCGGCAAGCCGGGCGCCGGTTATTTCTTGGTCGCCGCCGCGTAAGGATAGATGATATTGCCGGTCTTATATTTGTCCGGCCACACGATCACCTGGTGGTCGGTCTTGCTGAACTGCATGAGCTCGTTTGGCGCGACATTCTGGAACTGCGTGAATATCATGCGCGACTGCGTCCAGTCGCCATTCTTGGTGTAGGCGATCTCACCGGCGACGGTGGAAAACGTGTTGCCGTGAATGTAGGCGGCGAGCTTTTCATGATCGAGGCTTTTGGTCTCGGTCACGGCCTTGGCGAGGATTTGGCCGGCGGCATAGGCAAAGGGAACGAAACCGTAGCCAAACGGATCGATTTTTTGGCCGGCCGCTTTCTTCCGGTAGGCGGCTAACACGTCATGCAAACCGGGAAAATTAAAGCCCGGCGACGGCACAAAACTCTCCATGATGACGATCCCGTCCATCAGCGGGCCGAGCCGCACTTTCAGCGGCGTCACCAAAAGCCCGATCATGGCGCCGCCAAAGAAATTGGGCTTGAGCCCCACTTCGTGCGCGGCATTGACGATGCCGACCGTGTCGGGCGGATAGGCTGCCACGAACACCACATCGGCATTGGCCGCCTGGATGGCCCGCACCACGGGCGCGAAATCGGTTGTCTTTGGCGGATAGGATTTGTCGTAGATGATCTTGAACCCGCTGGCCTTGGCATTGCCGCGCGCGCCGTCCGCCGCGGTCTTGGCAAATTCGGCGTCGGCGGACACGATCGCCACGGTTTGCGGTTTTGGCTTCTGCGCCGCCGCCAGTTCGAAGAAGCCGCGCGAGAACGCGCTCACGCCTTCCGGCCCGGCCGGCACCATCGAGAAATACTGCGGATAGTGAAAGTGCCCGTTCACGCCGATCGCCAGCAGCGAGATGGTGGTCATTTTGTTTTGAATGATGACCGGCATGGCGGCCGCCACCATGTTGGTGGCGTAGGGACCGATCAGCAGATCGACCTTATCGACCTTGATCAGCTTGGTATAAATCCCGGGGACGTTCGCCGGGTTGCTCTGATCGTCGTAATAAACGAGTTCGACCGGCCGCCCGAGCAAGCCGCCCTTGGCATTGACGTCGTCGCGCCAGATTTCCAGCGCCAGTAGAATTTGGTGGCCATTGGGCGCCACGCCGCCGGTCAACGCCATCGAGAACCCGACTTTGATCGGATCGGCGGCGCGCGCCGTCACCGGCGCCGAGATCCAGGCCATGACGGCAACGATGGCCGCCACGCCCAATCTGCGCATCGCTGTTGCAAGCTTTGTTGACATGACGTCCTCCCAATATTTTCTTGTTCGGTGTCCAGTCGAAGCGCAAGAGACAGTTACTTCATCATCTCTTCCGGCGGACCCGGGCCCCATAGATTGGAGGCGTTGGGGTCTTTCGCCCACACCTTCGGGCGCTGCGGGTTGTCGCGGTGCCAGGGCCGCGGCTCGAAGTAGCCCAGCTCCTCGTCCTTCATCAGGTCGAGTTCGCAGAACAACTCGGTGATCAGCCCGTTCGGGCTGCGGTGATAGGCGAAGAGATTGTGGCCAATGCCATGGCGGCCCGGGCCCCACAAAATCTTGTACCCGTTAAGGGAAAGGAAATCGCAGGCCTCCTGCAGATGGCCCCAGTTGCGCACCTCGAAGGCGGTATGAAAGTGCCGGTTGGAGCCGGTGCCCATCAGGTTGATGGTATGGTGGTCGGGGCCGCAGCGCAGGAATACGAAGAAGTCGGCCATCCAGTCCGATTCACGGAAGCCGAGCACGTTGACATAGAAATCCGAGACCTTCTTCACGTCCTCGCAGTGGAAGGCGACGTGGCCGAGCTTGTGCGGCACGATGCCCTTTTTGTCGAACTTCTGGTGGGAGAAATCATCGCGTTTGAACACCTCGATGGTGGTGCCCTTGGGATCCTCGAACACCAGCATGTCGGAGATCGACGGTTCAGGGTCCTTCTTGCGCGCGGTCTTTACGCCCTGTTTCTGCGTCTGCTTCTCGAATTCATTGAGGTCGTCGTTGGGCCCGATCTGGAAGCCGACGCGCGTGCATTTGGCGGCGTCGCCCTTGCGTAGAACCACCGAGTGATGATCGACGGTGTTGGCGAGGAACACCGCATCCTTCTCCTTGGCGGCCAGCGTAAGGCCGAGGATGTTGGTGTAATATTCGGCCTGCTTGTCGAGATCTGGCATCTCGTAGCCGGCGTGGGCGATCTTGCGGACGCGGATCATGCATGTCTCCTTCGCGATGACGCTTTTTTCTTCGATGTCTTTTTCGATGTCTTGCTGGATTTCGTGACGCGCTTTTTCGTTTTGGCGGTTTTCTTTTTGTCTGCCTTGGCCGCTGTCTTGCGCTTGACGCGCGGCATCGCGCCGATCACGTCGACCATGACGGCATTGTCGTGGCTGCCCAGCCCTGTCGCGATGCAGTGCTCAAACAGCTCGGTCGCGCGGTCGAGCATCGGCGTCGCCACGCCGGCGCGATCGGCGAAATCCCCAATTAGCTCGAAATAATGCGACAGGCCTATGGGATCGCCTTGCGCCGGCAGGAACCGGCGCTCTGCCATCCAGGGCGCGCGGATGCCGAATTGGGTCGAGCCGCCGCTGCCGGCGGCCACCGCTTTGATCATCAGATCGACGTCGACGCCGGCCTTCAGGCCCAGCGCCATGGCTTCGGCGGCGGCGGCGGTGTGGACCGCCACCAGCAGATTGTTGATCAGCTTGACCTTGCTGGCAGCGCCGAACGCGCCGAAGTAGTGCACGATGTCGCTTATGGCGCGCGCCACCGCCTCGGCTTTCTTGGCCGCTTGTGCGTCACCGGCGAGATAAATGACGGCCTTGCGCGCGCGCACCATGCCGGGCGTGCCGCCGACTTCGCCGTCGAGGAAAATTGCGCCCTTGGCGGCGAGCGGCGCGATCTGGCGCTCCTTGTCGGGAACAAGATGCGAGCCCAGCTCGACCACGATCTGCCCGGGCCGCGCCGTATTCACCAGTCCGTTCTTGCCCTGCACCACCGCATCGAGCGCTTCCGCCGACGGCAGGCAAGTGAGCACGATATCGGTTTGCGCTCCGATCTCGGCCGGCGAGCCTGCCGATATCCCGCCGATTTGTTCAAAGTCGGTCATGGCGCTGCGGCGATAGCCGAGCACACGGTAGCCGCTCTTGATCAGGTTTTCAGCAATCGGCAGGCCGATCTTGCCGATACCGATGAGACCGATGGTCTCCATGAGGCCTCCCTTGGCGCCATTTCCGTCTGGCGGCTGTTTTTGTCCGGCAAGGCTAGTCCGACAAGTCTAGTTGAAGTGAGGCCCTTCCCACAAATGGTCGAGTTGGCCCGCAATGCGGGTAGCTCCGCGCGCGGACAATCAAACTTCGCGCCTGACCCCGAGCCCACGCATGAAGCGCTCGCGGATCTGTACCGGATCGCGGTCAGTGGCGGCGACGCCGGGCTTGTCGTCGATGCGCGCGGCGATCAGGCTCGGGCCGCCCTCCTTCAGCGCTTGCGCAAACAACCGGTCGAACTCATCTTCGTCTGCCGCCCAGGCACTCTTGGCGATACCGGCGCCGCGCGCGATCGAAACCAGATCGGCAGTCGCCGCGCTCGCGGTCGGCTGCGCGCCGGTGATCTGGTAGATGCCGTTGTCCCAGACCACGATGGTGAGATTTTTCTGCGCCAGCGTGGCTACAGTGGCGAGGCAGCCGAGCTGCATCAGCAACGAGCCGTCGCCTTCCAGCGCGACCACGTGCCGCTGCGGCTGCGCGATCGCTACGCCGAGCGCGATGGGAACGGTCAGCCCCATGCTCCCCAGCATGTAGAAATTCTGCGGACGATTCCCCGCCGCCCACAAATCGAAGTTGGAATTGCCGATGCCGCCGATCACCGCTTCCTCGTGCTTGAGCTGGGCGGCAAGCCGCTTGGTCAGCTCATAGCGGTTCATCACTTTGGCGTTGTGCGCGTGCGGCACGGTCATGAGGCGAACACTTTACCGCCGGTCAACAGCGGCGACAGGATGAAGGTCACCGGCGCTTGCGTCGCGACCGCCTGCTTGATCGACCGGTCGACAATGAATTCGAGCTCGTCGAGCCGCGTGATGGTGATATTTTCCACGGCAAGCGAATCAAGCACCGGCCGCATGGTCTTGCACACCATGGCCTGGCCGAGATTAAACTCGCCGAGCGTGCCGCGCTCCGACACGAAGATCAGCGTCGGGATCTGGCTCGGCACCACCAGCGAGGCGAGCGCGTTGGGGATGGTGCCGAAGCCCGAGGTCTGCATCAGCACCGCGCCGCGCATACCGCCCATCCAGGCGCCGGTGACGATGCCGAGCGCCTCTTCCTCGCGCGTGCAGGCAAAGGTGGTGAAAAAGTCGTCGGCGTGCAACGCCGCGATCAACGGCGTGAACACCCGGTCGGGCACATAGACCGCCAGCGTGACGTCGTTATTTTTAAGAGTTGCGAGCACGATCTCGTGCCAGGACCGCGTTTGCGCTTCGATCATGGTGCGCGCGACCGCAATTTTCGCCGGTAGCAATATTTCGGAACTTGCATGTTTGACCCGGCTGAGCACGGAAGTGGACGGCGTTGCCCACTTCCGCGCGAAAGCCTACCCTAACGGGGTCACCGGCGCGAAGCGCAAAATGGGCCGGACACTGGGGGAGGAAGAAGATGACAACCAATTCAGGTTCGGCGCCCTCACGGCGCCGATTTATCAAAACCGCGCTGGCCGCGGGTGTCGCTGGCCCGGCATTTCTGCGGTCAACCTCGGCCTTCGCCGCCTACCCCGACCGCCCGGTCAAGATCGTGGTGGCCAACACGCCGGGCGGGCCGTCCGACATCACGGCGCGCATCGTCACCGCCGCCTTGCAGCAATCGACCGGCAAGACCTTCATCGTGGAAAACCGCGGCGGCGCCGGCGGCAATATCGGCTTCGGCTATGCCGCCAAGTCGCACCCGGACGGCTACACCATCCTGCTAATCACCAACTCCTTCTCGGTCAATGTCAGCCTCTATCATCAGCTGCCCTACAAGATCGACGACTTTGTCCCGGTGAGCGAACTGGTGAGCTCACCCAATACGTTCACGGTGAAATCCGATCTGCCAGCGAAGACGATGAAGGAATTTGTCGCGCTCGCCCGCGCCAACCCGGAAAAGTACAACAGTTCGACGCCGCCAATCGGCACCTCATCGCAATTGCAACTGGAATATCTGAAATACGTCGAAAAGCTGCCGAAGCTGACCGACGTCGTGTTCAAGGGTGGCGGCGACGCCATCACCGCGCTGCTCAGCGGCACCGTGCAACTGAGTTCCGGCTCGCTGGCGCCGGCGCTGCCGCATATCAAGGCCGGCACGCTGCGTTGCCTCGCGGTCACCGGCGAGACGCGCTGGCCCGACATGCCCGATGTGCCGACCATGGTGGAGGCCGGCTACAAGAACTTCGTGTTTGGGGTCGATTGCGCGCTGCTGGCGCCGGCCAAGACGCCGCCCGAGGCGGTCAAGTGGCTGGAGACGGAAACCGTGAAGGTTCTGCAGACCAAGGATATCCAGGACAAATTGCACAAGGCCGGATTCCTGGTGCGGCCGCAAGGCGCTGACGCCGCCTGGGCGCGGGTAAACAAGGAAATCGTTTTGTTCAAGGACATCATCGAGAAGGCGCATATCAAGAAGATATAAGATCGACGCCAGAGCTGACGCGCCCGCCGTCACCCGACCTTGACGGCGGGTGCGCCGGCAAATGAGAAATGGCCGTGCAAATCAAGACAATCGAGCCGATCGCGGTCAGCCTGCCGATGCGCAAGCCCGTCATCATGGCGGGCGAGGAGGTGCGGCGCGCCGACAATGTCCTTGTGTATATTGCAACCGACAATGGCCTCGTCGGCTGGGGCGAGGCGGCTTCCGCCCCCACCATGACCGGCGAGACGCTGGAGAGTATCGTCGCCGCAGTGCATTTGCTGACGCCGGTGCTGCGCGGACGCCAGGCAGCGGATATCGAAGGCGCGCTCGCGGCAATGGACGGCCGCCTGTACGGCAACCACGGCGCCAAGGCGGCGATCGAGATTGCCCTGCACGATCTCGCCGGAAAATCAGCCGGCAAGCCGGTGCATGCCTTGCTCGGTGAGAAGAAGCGCAGCCGCCTGCCGCTGCTTGGCGTCGTCGCCGGCGGCGATTTCGACGGCGACTTGCGCGACGCCGCAAAGAAGAAAGCCGAGGGCGTCACCGCCTACAAGATCAAAGTCGGAATCGACACGCCGGGAAACGACGCCGCCCGCACGCGTGCGATCTGCAAAGCGCTCGGCTCCGGCCTGTTGATTTCTGCCGACG
Source organism: uncultured Alphaproteobacteria bacterium (assembly GCA_963805375.1). Classification (GTDB taxonomy): domain Bacteria; phylum Pseudomonadota; class Alphaproteobacteria; order Rhizobiales; family Xanthobacteraceae; genus Pseudolabrys. The sequence continues at coordinate 274,707 of CAWDUB010000008.1, forward strand.
CCAACCAGGGCTACAGCACCGAGGAAGCCATCGCCTATGTCCGCGCCGTCGAAGGCTGCGGTCTCGATTTCTTCGAGCAGCCGGTGGAGGCGCACGATCTCGCCGGCATGGCCGCCGTCGCCGCCACGACGAAGATCGCTATTGGCGCCGACGAAGGCATCCATTCGCTCGACGACGTCCGCCGGCACCACGATTGCAAAGCCGCGCGCGGCGTCAGCCTGAAGGCGATCAAGCTCGGCGGCATCGGCGCGGTGATCGAAGCCGCCCGGCTCTGCGACCGGCTCGGCATGAGCGTCAACATCTCCTGCAAGACCGGCGAATCCAGTGTCGCCTGCGCGGCGGCGCTGCATGTCGCCTGCGTCATTCCGGCCATCGCCTGGGGGCTCACCCTCACCCATATTGCGCTCAGCGAAGACGTGACCGCGCATCCGATCCCGACCGGGAAAGGCCACGCCGAAAGTCTCGAGCGGCCCGGCCTCGGCATCGACGTCGACGAAGATCGGGTACGCCGCCACCGCGTGCATATCGCGGCGCGCAACGTCGCGTGAGGCGAAACGATTGAGCATCGGGCGAGGACCGCCGCGCCCGCTGCTTGACCCGGCCTCGCCCGGTCCTTATTCATGACCTCAAACGCCGGTCCAATCCGGCAAGGCGATGGGGTTCCGCCTAAAACCGCCCTCTGGGGCTGATGACTCCTTTCATCCGAAACGCGGACGAGAGGAGCTGTGCATGAAGACCCCAACCATCCCCGCTGTTGATTTTGCCTGCACCGCGCCTTGCGTGCGCGCCCGCGGCCGCCCGTTTGGTCTAATCTCCTCCGGCAGGGAGGTCTGATTCGATGGCCGCCTATTTCTGGATCGCAATCGGTAGTGCGCTCGGTGGCATGGCGCGCTTTGGCTGCTCGGGCCTGGCCGCTCGCCTGATCAGCGAGACCTTTCCCTGGGGCACTCTGATCGTCAACGTGCTCGGCTCCTTCATCATCGGATTTTTCGCCACGCTGACCGGCCCGGATGGCCGGGTCTATGTCGGATCGGTGACCCGGCAATTCGTGCTGATCGGCTTTTGCGGCGGCTACACAACGTTCTCCTCTTTCAGCATCCAGACGCTCAATTTGATGGAGGACGGCGAATGGCTGCGCGCCGCGGCCAATATTGGCGGTTCGGTCGTGCTGTGCCTTTTCGCGGTCTGGATCGGCAGCCTGCTTGCCGCCAGCCTCAACACCATGAAGTGGATTTGACGCCATGCAGATTCCCCGCGACGCCGTGCTGCTCCGCATCTACTTCGGCGAGGACGACAAGGCCGGCGGTCTGCCCCTGCACGAAGCCATCGTGCTCAAAGCGCGCGAACTGCATCTGGGCGGCGCTACCGTGCTGCGCGGCCAGTCCGGCTTCGGACATTCGAGCCGCATCCACACCACCAAGATTCTGCGCTTGTCGCAGGACCTGCCGGTCGTCGTGGAGATCGTCGATTCGAAGGAGAAGATCGACGCGTTCCTGCCGGTGCTCGATCAGATGATGAGCAGCGGCCTGGTCACCATCGAGAAGGTGCAGGTCCTGCAATACGGTACGGATAAGGCGGACGCCCAAAGCTGAGCGCGTCTGCCATAAGGTTTTTCGCACAAGTTTTTTAGAAATTTTCTCGGAACAAATCGCTCGATAGCTCCCCGCCGTGCGCAAGCGCAAGCGCGTCAAAGAAGCCAAGTTCCAACGGAACCAAAGCTTCCAACGTCGCTTATTTCAATATGATATCAACGAGGGAGATTAACGTGCGATCATCTGTGACGATTTCCGTACTTTTAGCGACGGCGGCGATGGCGCTTCCTGCTTTTGCGCAAAACAATAAGCCGGCACTGGCGCCGGCGACCCAGAGCGCGACGACTCCGGCGACTATGCCGCAGGCGTGGCGGACATCGAAGCTCATCGGCCTCGATGTCTACAACGGCCAGAACGAAAAGGTCGGCGACATCAACGAGGTACTGGTCGACCAAACGGGTAAAGTGACCGGCTTCGTCATTGGCGTCGGTGGCTTCCTCGGTATGGGTGAGCACGACGTGCTGATAGCCTTTGACCAGGTCAAGTTCGTGAACGAGCCGGTGAAGGCGAATACCGCAAGCACGGCCCCGCGCCCCGGCGGCACCACGGGCGCGGCACCAGGGTCGACGACAACGACCAGCGCCAGTAACAGCGATACCCACAAGTGGTATCCGGACCATGCGGTGATTCAGTCGACCAAGGATCAGCTGAAGGCCATGCCGCAATTCAAATACAATAGCTAACCGGCATCGCCATCGATCTGAAAGCCCCGGCCACAAAGCCGGGGCTTTTTTCTGCACGGCAAACCCGACGGCTGGGCTAAACCGCGTCGGCAATTTCGACTTTCCGGATCTCAGAACGCGCAGGGCGCGGGTTGTTGACTTCGGTCGGAGCCCGGTCTCCGATCCTCGGAGGCGCCAAACGGCGAAACGGGGAGAGAGCGATGGCAAAGTTGCGCGCAGTCGAGTGCCGTGAATTCATCAAGGCCGCCGTTGAGAAAGCCGAACAGATGGGCGTGCCGGTCTCGATCGCTGTGGTCGGTCCGGAAGGCAACCTCATCGCGCTTGAGCGCATGGACGATGCCGGCTTTGTCACCCCGGAGCTCGCTTGGGCGAAGGCCTATACGGCCGCCGCCTTCCGCTCCATGAGTCCGCGCTTTCAGGACGGTCTGTTGATTCAGCAATGGTGCCGCGAGCGCAACCCGCAGCTCTTGGTGAACCTCTCGGCCATGACCAACGGCAAAGCCGCGGTCTCCGGCGGCTGCGCGCCGGTGTTCAAGGATGACGAGATGGTCGGCGCCTATGGTGTCAGCGGCGCGACCTCGCAGCAGGACGAAGCGATCGCGATTTACGCGCGGGAAAAGAGCGGATGGGCACACCAAGCGAAGAACGACACCACGCCGGCCGAGGTCAAAGCGCACATCAATGAGCTCTATGACAATGCGGGATTAGGGCATCGGAAGCTGTGAGCCATCGAGAAGCTGGCGGAGGGAGTGGGATTCGAACCCACGTTACGGTTTCCCGTAAACACGCTTTCCAAGCGTGCGCCTTCAGCCACTCGGCCACCCCTCCAGCTCTCGTCACCGCGCACGCTCTTTAAGCAAAGACGCGCGCGAGGCGCGCTTATGCGCCTTCAGCCACTCGGCCACCCCTCCAGCTCGCGGTAAATTACCCGCCTTTATCTCAAGGCGCGGTCGAAGGCGGGGGCACTATAGTCGCGGCTTTCTGTCGGGCAACCCGGCCATTTCGCTCGAATCTGGTCGCTCTAACCGCCTACAAGCTGCAGAAATATGCACCATTTTGGCGCATTGACCGCGATAGAAATAGTTGCGCAATATGGCTAGATGCAGCTTTTTTTAGCGTATTTTCCATGCCTTAGCTGTAGGGCGACCGGACTTTTGGCAACGCGATGACGGGTGACGGATCCGCGCTTCATCTGGTGCTCACCGGCGACCCGGCGCTTTTCGCCATCGTCGAACTGTCGCTCATCGTCAGCCTGTCCGCCGTACTGCTGTCGGCACTGATCGGCGTGCCGGTCGGCGCTTTCATCGCGCTGACGCGCTTTCCCGGCCGCGAGGGCGTGATCGTCATTCTCAACGCGCTGATGGGATTGCCGCCGGTCGTGGTCGGCCTCGCCGTCTATTTGCTGCTGTCGCGTTCCGGGCCGCTCGGCGAACTCGGCATTTTGTTCACGCCGCAGGCCATGGTGATCGCGCAGACCGTGCTGGTGGCGCCGATCATCGCAGCGCTCGCGCGGCAAACCATTGAAGACCTGTGGCTCGAATATCGCGACGAGCTCGCCGCCATGAATGTTGGGCCGTTCGGCCGAATTGCAACGCTGATCTGGGACGCGCGATTTTCCCTGGTCACCGCGCTGCTCGCCGGCTTCGGCCGCGCGGCGGCGGAAGTCGGCGCCATCATCATCGTCGGCGGCAATATCGACGGCTTCACCCGCACCATGACCACGGCGATCGCGCTGGAGACCTCCAAGGGCGACCTGCCGCTGGCGATCGGCTTAGGCATGGTGCTCATTTCCATCGTTGTCGCCATCAACGCGCTCGCCTGGGGCGCGCGCCGCGCCGGCGAAATCTACGCGGGATGACCATGCGCCCTCCCGCACTCGATCTGCCGATCATGTTCATGGACGTCGGGCTGGTCGCCGGCGGCGTGACCATCCTCGACCGCATCACGTTGACGCTCGGCTCCGGCCCGCCGACGGTGCTGATCGGCCCCAACGGCTCCGGCAAGACCACGCTGTTGCGCGCGGCTATGGGGCTGGTGCCGGTCACGCGCGGTTTCATCACCTGGGGCGGGCGCGAGACCTCGCTGCCGACGCGGCGCGCGATTCTGTTCCAGCGCCCGGCCATGCTTCGGCGCAGCGCCGCCGGCAATATCCGCTATGCGCTCGCCGCCGCCGGCCTGCCGCGCGCGGAGCGCGCGAGCCGCGCCGCTGAATTGCTCGCCGACGTCGGCCTGGAAAACCTCGCGCGCCGGCCGGCGCGGCGGCTGTCGGGCGGCGAACAACAGCGGTTGGCATTGGCGCGCGCCTTGGCGCGCGACCCGGCGGTACTGTTTCTCGACGAACCGACCGCCAGCCTCGACCCCGCCGCCACCAAGGCGATCGAGGATATCGTGCGCACCGTCACCGCGCGCGGCGTCAAGGTGGTGATGTCCACCCACGATCTTGGCCAGGCCAAGCGGCTGGCCGGCGACGTGGTGCTGCTGCATCGCGGACGCCTGATCGAAAACACTCCGGCTGCGGACTTCTTCACCGCGCCGCACAGCGAGGAAGGCAGGAAATTCATCGCCGGCGAGTTGCTGGTCTAACGAAAATCAGAACGAGGAGGACACTATGCTCAATCGTCGCACACTCATTGCCGCCGCCGCGCTCGGCATCGCCGTTTTTGCCGCACCGGCGAGCTTCGCGCAGGATAAGTCGATCGTGGTCGCTTCGACCACCTCGACGCAAGACTCCGGTCTGTTCGAATATCTGCTGCCGCTGTTCAAGACGAAAACCGGCATCACCGTGAAAGTGGTGGCGCAGGGCACCGGCAAGGCGCTCGACACCGGCGCGCGCTGCGACGCCGACGTAGTGTTCGTGCACGCCAAATCACAGGAAGAAAAATTCCTCAAGGAAGGCCATGGGGTGAAGCGCTTTCCGGTGATGTACAACGATTTCGTCATCGTCGGCCCGAGCGGCGATCCCGCCGGCATCAAGGGCATGAAAGACGTCGCCAAAGCGCTCAACCAGATCAAGGCCAAGGGCGCGACCTTCTTCTCGCGCGGCGATCGCTCCGGCACGCACAGCGCCGAGCTGCGGCTGTGGAAGGCCGTCGGCATCGACATCGAGAAGGACAAAGGCCCCTGGTACAAAGCGCTCGGCCAGGGCATGGGCGCGACGCTCAACACGGCCGCCGCCGGCAACGGTTACACGCTGACCGATCGCGCCACCTGGATCCATTTCAAGAACAAGCAGAACCTTGTGATCGAGGTGGAAGGCGACAAGCGCCTGTTCAACCAATACGGCGTCATGCTGGTGAACCCGGAAAAATGCCCGAAAGTGAAAAAGGACCTCGGCCAGGCTTTCATCGATTATCTGATCTCGCCGCAAGGGCAGAAGGATATCGCCGGCTACAAGGTCAACGGCCAGGAGTTGTTCTTCCCGGACGCCACCGATTCGAACGCCTGATGCGCGCCATTGCGCTCACGCTGGCGATGCTCGCCATGACAGGCCCCGCGGCGGCGGAGACGATCCAGCTCTTCGCCGCCGGCAGCCTGAAGGGCGCGCTCACCGATGTGGCGAAAGCCTATGAGGCGAAAAGCGGCCACAAGGTCGCGATGAAATTTGGCCCTTCCGGGCTGCTCAAAAAGGAGATCGCCGACGGCGCCAAAGCCGATATTTTCGCCTCCGCCAACATGCAGCATCCGCAAGCACTGTTCGACGACGGCACCGGCGGTCCGGTGGTCCGCTTCGCGCGCAATAAACTGTGCGCGCTGGTCAAGCCGGGGCTCGAAGTCAGCAGCGGCAATCTGCTCGCGCGCATGCTGGACGGCAAAGTGAAGCTTGGCATGTCGACGCCGCGGGCCGACCCTTCCGGCGACTATGCGATCGAAGTTTTCACCAGGGCCGAGGCGCTCAAGCACGGCGCGCAGCAGACGCTCGAGCAAAAGGCGCTCAGACTCACCGGCGCCAAGGACAGCGCCACGCCGCCAGCCGGAAGCAGCGCCTATGGCTGGCATGTCGCAGAAGGACGCGCCGATATTTTTCTCACCTATTGCACCAACGCGCTGGCCGCGCGCAAACAATACCCCGGCCAGCAGGTCGTCGAGCTGCCGGAGGCGCTTGCGGTCGGCGCCGACTACGGCTTGACCGTCATCGGCGGGGCGCCGGTGCCGGCGCAGGAATTTGCCGAGTTCATCTTGTCGGCCCAAGGGCAGGCGATCTTGGCCGGTTACGGCTTCGCGCCGGGGACGTAACGCGGCCCCCGACTTAGGCTATGATAGCGATCAGTGAGGACTGGATGCTCCGCCTGCGCGGGGCACGACATGTCTCGTAAAGGAGCCCCTATGAAATTCAGCGCGCGCAATCAGCTCAAAGGCAAGATCGTCGACGTCAAGAAGGGCGCCACCACCGCCCATGTCCGCATCGACATCGGCGGACAAGTCGTCACCGCCTCGATCACCAATGAATTGGCGGACGAGCTCGGCCTCGCCGCCGGCAAGACGGCCTACGCCATCATCAAGGCCAGCAACGTGATGGTGGGTGTGGACTAAGCGCTCCGTGCCCCTCACCCGCCGCGCATTCCTCGCCGCAACATCCGCGGCGCTGCTCGCACCGCGCGTGGCTCATGCCGCGGCGGTCACCGATGCGGTAGACCGCAGCGTCGCCGTGCCGGCCAAGGTCACCCGCGTCTTTCCCGCTGGGCCGCCGGCCGCGATCTTGCTCTACACGCTTGCACCCGATCTGCTGCTCGGCTGGCCGCGCGCCAACCGGCCGGAAGAATGCGCCTACATGCTGCCGGACGTCTGCCGCAAACCGGAAGTCGGCCGCATCACCGGCCGCGGCAATACCGCCAATCTGGAAACGGTGATCGCGCTCAAGCCCGATCTCATTCTCGACGTCGGCTCGACGCGCGACACCTTCGTGTCGCTGGCCAATCGCACGCAGGAGCAGACCGGGATTCCTTACGCTTTGCTCGACGGACGCTTTGACGCCATCCCCGTCACCTATCGCAAGCTCGGCGAACTGACCGGACGGCAGGCCGACGCCGCAAAGCTCGCGGAATATTCGGCCACCACGCTGAAAACGATTACCGGGCGTATTGCCGGCATCGCGTCCGCTCAACGTCCGCGCGTCTACTATGCGCGTGGCCCGCGCGGACTGGTGACAGGCCTCGGCGGCTCGATCAACGTCGAGACCATCGAAATGTTGGCGCAGAACGTCGCCGGCGGCACCCATGGCGGGCTCGCTAACGTCTCGATCGAGCAGGTGCTGCTGTGGAATCCGGAAGTGATCGTCACCATCGATCAGGATTTCGCGGCGAACGTGCGCAACGATCCCGCCTGGTCTTCCGTTGCCGCGGTGAAAAGCGGGCGCGTGCATTTGTCGCCGAAAATGCCGTTCGGCTGGGTGGATTTTCCGCCCAGCGTGAACCGGCTGATCGGGCTGTGGTGGCTGGGAAAGATCCTCTATCCCGACTTGTTCAAGGAAGACCTGCAGACATTGACGCGTGATTTCTACACAAAATTCTATCACGTGACGCCGACCGATGCGCAGATCGACCATGTGCTGGCGGGGCGGGATTGATGTCTTCGCGAGGCGTGCGCTCTTTACCTCTCCCCGCACGCGGGGAGAGGTCGACTGTCGCGCGCGCCGCGCGCGATAGTCGGGTGAGGGGGCATCGCCAATGCGCAGGGCAATGGAACGGCCCCCTCACCCCGACCCTCTCCCCGCAAGCGGGGAGAGGGAGAAGACTATGACTCGCTCCGCCCTACCCGGCTTTGCGATCGCGACCGCGGTGCTGATCGCCGGGCTGCTGTTTGCCTTCACGGTCGGGCGCTATCCGGTTTCGCTCGGCGATCTCATTCACGTGCTGTTCGCGAAAGCGAGCGGCCAACAGCCGCATGTGCCGGCCGCGGTCGAGAGCGTCATCCTGCAGGTGCGCGGGCCGCGCGTGCTCGCCGCGGTCATGGTCGGCTCGGCGCTGGCGGTTGCCGGCACCGCATTCCAGGGCTTGTTCCGCAATCCGCTGGTGTCGCCCGACATTCTCGGCGCCTCGTCGGGTGCCGCGCTCGGCGCCGTGCTCGGCATCTATTTCTCGCTCGGTATCTTCCTCATCCAGATCTTCGCCTTCATCGGCGGATTGTTTGCGGTCGCCGCCGTCTATCTGATCGGTTCGATGGTGCGCTCACGCGATCCGATCCTGGTGCTGGTGTTGACCGGCGTGGTGGTCGGCTCGCTGCTCGGCGCCGGCGTCGGTCTGGTGAAATACCTCGCCGATCCCTACAACCAGCTTCCCGCCATGACCTTCTGGCTGCTCGGAAGCCTCTCCGCCGTTACCGTCCCCGATCTCATCCCGCTGTTTGGCCCGGTGGCGATCGGGGCGGTCGTGCTGATCGCCTTGCGTTGGCGCATGAATGCGATGTCGCTGCCGGAAGAAGAAGCGCGCGCGCTGGGGCTCGCCACCGGGCCTTTGCGCATCGTGATTGTCGCCGCGGCAACGCTGGTGACGTCGGCGAGCGTCGCCACCGCCGGCATCATCGGCTGGGTCGGGCTGGTGGTGCCGCATCTGGCGCGTTCGTTGGTCGGGCCGGACTTTGCGCGGCTATTGCCGGCGGCGGCTATTCTCGGCGGCGGCTATCTGTTGCTGATCGATACGCTGGCGCGCACCGCGGCGGAGGTCGAAATCCCGCTCGGCATTCTGACTGCGGTGGTGGGGACGCCCTTTTTCATCTGGCTTTTGGCAAGTGTGCAGAAAACCTGGTCATGAGAAATTACTTGCCGTCGTCCCCGCCAAGGCGGGGACCCAGTAGCCCCGGTGCATTGGCGGTGTCCGGACATATGAGACGCTCGCGTTTACTGGGTCACCCGCCTTCGCGGGTGATGACAGCAGAAGTTGTCGCGGTGATTGCGAAATGATCCTCTCCGGCCACGCACTTACCATCGGCTACACCGACCACACCGTCGGCAGCGGGCTCGACGTCGCCTTCAAGACCGGCGAGGTGCTGGCGCTGCTGGGGCCAAACGGCGGCGGCAAGACGACGCTGCTCAAGACTTTGCTCGGCCTGCTCAAGCCGAAGGCCGGCGAGGTGCGGCTCGGCGAAAAATCGCTGCGCGACTATTCGATCCGCGAGCGCGCGCGTATTTTGGCTTATGTGCCGCAAGTGCACATCGGCACTTTCGCCTTCACCGTCGAAGCCGTGGTGCTGATGGGTCGCACCGCACATGGCAATCTGTTCAGCCGGCCGAGCGCGCATGACCGCGCCGTCGCGGGCGCCGTGCTCGAGCGCTTCGGCATCGCGCGGCTCAGCGATCGGCCGTACACCATGATTTCCGGCGGGGAACGTCAGCTCGTGCTGCTGGCGCGCGCGCTGGCGCAGGAGCCGCAATTCATCGTGCTCGACGAGCCGACGGCGAGCCTCGACTTCGGCAATCAAGGCAAGGTGATGAACGAGATCAAGGCGCTGGCCGCGTCCGGGCATGGCGTACTGTTCACGACGCACGACCCTAATCACGCACTGCGCGCCGCAGACCGCGCTTTTCTATTGCGCGAAGGCACGCGCATCGCCGAGGGGCCGGTAACGAGCGTGCTCAATCAGACGCAATTGCAGGAGCTTTATCGCGCGCCGGTGGAACGGCTCACCGATCCGCAAACCGGCGCGGTGGCGTTCTTGCCCGGATAAGACCGATCAGAGAGTGTCGGGACTGGTGAGCGCCGGTCCCGGAGCGCGACGCAAGTTAGCGAGCGCGTCGCTCGCCTGCCGATGCAAACCGGCAAAATCAATATCCACGGCCGCCACGTCCGATTCGGTCGTCGAGGGCCGCGGGGCCATAGCCGACAGACTGATGCCGCCGGCTGCCAGGATCAAGGCGAACGCGAGGATCCGATGTGTCTTCGTCGGAAGGCCGTATTGGGTCATGCCGCCACAATAACCACAAACTCGTTGAAGGCGCGCGAATGCGCAGGTCGGATTTTACCTTTCCGCGTTCAGCTTTCGGTAACGCTGTGCGTTACTTCGCCGGCACCACCAGCGAATAGCGCTCGTCGGCGGCGGGGATTCTCGCTTCCGGCACGCCGAGTTCTTTGCGCACGATATTGGTGCCCAGCGTGATGGCGACCGCCTTGTAGAAGGCATGGCGGCGGCTCATGCCCTCGCGGCCCATCCCGCAATCGGTCGAGACCATCAGCCGCTCGGCCGGAATATGTTTGAGCGCCGCGCGGATTTGCGCCGCCACCTGCTCGGGCTGCTCGACTTGCAGCGTGTGGTGATCGATGACGCCGATGGCGATTTTCTTATCCGTGATGGTCTTGCCGATCGCTTCCAAGTCGATGCCGCCTGAGCTCGACGATTCGAACGTGATGACGTCGGCGTCGATCGTATTGTAGGTCTCCAGCGCCGGTTTGTAGCTCTGCACATCCGCGAACATGCGTTGCTGCGAGGGATTGCCCCAGCAGGAATGCGCCCACACCTCGGTCTTTGCGCGCAGGCCTTTGACCGTGCGGTTGAACACCTCCACCATCAATTGCGGGTTGATGACCTTGTCGACGATCTTGCGCACCGCGATCAGATGGATCTGCGGCTCCTCGATCTGGATCACCGGGCAGCCGGCGTCGGCCAGTTCGTGGTATTCCTCGTTGAAGGCGTCGGCGATGGCGAACATCCGCTCCGGGATGCTCTTGTAATAGCGGTCCTGCAACGCGAAGGCGACGATCTCCGCCGAGACGCCGCCGAACTTCACCGGCTTCTCGGTAAAGCGCTGAGCCGCCTTCCACATTGCGGTGTACTGCAGGTTGCCGCGGCCGATCGGCCCGGTGATGATCGGCATCACCCGCGATTCCAGATAATCGTGCAGGATGTGGCCGCGGGGAAACCAGATGCCGCCGCGTCCGGCCGGCGTCGGCACCGGGTGCGCAACGTCGAGGCCGGTCATGTGGTTGGGCGGATAGGCGGTCCAGCTCTGCCCGCCGACGTCATCGTCGAAACGGCAGTCGCCGTCGGTGACAATGTCGAGTCCGGCTAACTCCTGATCGCGCAGATAGCAGGTCAGCGCATCTTCGTACTGCTCGCGGAAACGCCGGCTGACCATCGCTTCGAGGAAATGACGGGTGCCGAGATTCTCCGTGTACCAGCTCGGCCGCGGCAGCGAGCCGGTGATGGTCGTCGGCAGAATGATATCCTTGGTCGCGCGGTACATCGTCAGTCCCTCCCGAGGCATGCCGCCGGCCGTTGGCGGCCCGCGTTACCGACACCATATTAGAACCGCCGTCACGCGCATGGAAATTTTTACATGCCGCGGCCGGCGCGACGCCCAACTGCCCACCGGCGTGGGCAATATTCGGCAGGGCGAAAAACCTGCTATAAGTTCGTCATGGACAAGAAAACCGACGGCTACATCATCCGGCCCAACCCGCTCGACCCGCGGCTGACCGAGCGCGTCAGCGGTATCGACCAGACCGGCGCCAAGATCGAAACCTCGGTCACGGTCGAGCGCGCGCTGACGATTTTCCTCAACTCGCAGGAAATCGTCACCGCCATGACCATCGGCGACTACCCCGAATATCTGGCGGTCGGCTATCTGCTCAATCAGAACATGCTGCTGCCCGACGACGTGGTCACCGGCGTCGACTACGACGAGGAACTGGCGGTCGTCGTTGTGCGCACCAAGCGCAAGACCAATTACGAGAAGAAGCTGAAGAAGAAGGTGCAGACCTCCGGCTGCGCGCAAGGCACCGTGTTCGGCGACCTGATGGAGGCGCTAGAGAACGTCTCTCTGCCGAAGGCGACCTTGCGCACCTCGTGGCTCTACGCGCTGACCAACACGATTAACACCACGCCCTCGCTTTATCTCGAAGCCGGCGCCATCCACGGCTGCGTGCTGGCGCAAGAAGACCGGCCGCTGGTCTATATGGAGGACGTCGGCCGTCACAACGCCGTCGACAAGATCGCCGGCTGGATGTTCAAGGAGAAGGTCTCAGCCGCCGACAAGATTTTCTACACCACCGGGCGATTGACCTCGGAGATGGTGATCAAAACCGTGCGCATGGGCATTCCGATTCTGATCTCGCGCTCGGGCTTCACCGCCTGGGGCGTCGAGCTGGCGCGCAAGGCCAACCTGACGCTGATCGGGCGCGCGCGTGGAAAACGTTTTGTCGCGCTTGCCGGCGAGGATCGCATCGTATTCGACCAGGACCTCAAGTTTGTCGAGGAAGAAAGTTCGAAGCACCGCCGCAAGGCCGCCGTGCATGATGAGTGATCCTCTTCTTCACCTCCCTCGCTTGCGGGGGAGGTCGGCGCGCCATAAGCGCGTTTACGTGCGTCTTCAACGCGCGATGGCGCGCCGGGAGGGGGCTCTTCGGCGATCGCATGCCCCTCCCCATCCCTCCCCCGCAAGCGGGGGAGGAAGATCGTGAGGTCGTGCGCATGATTTTGACGCCCCCCACCCTCGGCCTGGTCCTTGCCGGCGGCCTGGCGCGCCGCATGGGCGGCGGCGACAAAGCGATGATTAAAATCGGCGGCGTGACCATCCTCGACCGCGTGCTTGGCGCCCTGTCGGGGCAATGCACCGACATCATCATCAATGCCAACGGCGACCCTGCCCGCTTTGCCGACACCGGCTGCACCGTGGTGCCCGACAATGTCGCCGGTCATCCCGGCCCGCTCGCCGGTATCCTCGCCGGGCTCGATTGGCTGGCGGACCAGAACAATGGCGTCGAATGGATCGTCAGCGTGCCGGGCGATTGCCCATTTCTGCCCGACGACTTGGTCGAAAAGCTCCACCTCGCCCGCCGCAAACTGGGCGCCGGGGTGCCGCTCGCCTGCGCGCGCTCGGGCGAATGGCGCCATCCGGTGGTAGGCTTGTGGCCGCTAGCGTTGCGTGCCGATCTGCGCAAGGCGCTGGTCGAGGAAGACCTGCGCAAGATCGAGGTGTGGACGGCGCGTCACGGCATCGCCATCGCCGAATGGCCGGCTGAGCCGATCGACCCGTTCTTCAACGTCAACACGCCGGACGACGCCGCCCGCGCCACGCGCATTGCGCTGCAACATAGCTGACGGGGAATAGCGCAGCTTGACGCGCCTCATTCCTGTTCCATATTTGCTATAGTGATAGGCTATGGGTCTGGGAGAGGAGCTACAACAATGAAATCATTCCTCATTGCCTGCGTGGCGGCGATCGTCCTCGCGGTCATCGGCTGGGGTGTGCTCGACAGCATACAGCGGCCGGTAGACGAAGCGTTCACCACGCCCTACGTGCGGGTTGGCGCCTAGCTAACTGACCAGCGCGGCGTAAGACAAAAAGCCGACGCGGGCGCCCGGCTCGATCGCGGTCACGTCCTCGGGGAACTCCAGCAAGCCGTCGGTTTCCGTCAGCGACGTCAGAATGCCGGCGCCGTCCTGTGGATGCTTGACCGCTTCGATCTCGCCGTCCGAACCGCGCCGCAACGCCACGCGCACATATTCGCGGCGATCTTTTTTCTTCTTGTAGGCGAAGGCGGCGCGCACCGGCAGCGGCATGAGCTGCTGCGGCCGCGCGCCTGAGAGCCGCCGCAGCAACGGCTTCACCACGCGCACGAAAGTCACGAACACCGCCACCGGGTTGCCCGGCAGTCCGACGAAGGCGGCACCGTGGCCGTTGGCACTGCGGATCACGCCCATGGCCACCGGCCGCCCCGGTTTGATGGCGACGCGCCAGAACACCAAGCTGCCGATGCGCTCGACCGTGCTGCGCACGAAATCGGCTTCGCCGGTGGAGACGCCGCCGGAGGTGACGATGAGGTCGTGATCGGTGGCGGCGGCGGAGAGAGCCCGCGCCAGTGCGTCGGGGTCGTCGGCGAGAATTCCCAGATCGGTCACAACGGCGCCGAGCCGCTGCAACAGCCCATTCAGCAGATAACGATTAGCGTCGTAGATCGCGGCGCCGTCGCGCGCAGCGCCGGGTTCGACCACCTCATCGCCCGTAGAAAAGATCGCCACTTTGAGCCGCCGCCGCACCTCGATCTCCGTAATGCCGAGCGCGGCGGCGAGCGCGATGTGCTGCGCCTCCAGCACAGTGCCGGCCGCCAGCACGACATGACCGGCGGGCACGTCTTCGCCGGCGAGGCGCCGGTTGGAACCGAGTTTCAGGCCTTTTGGCACGGTCACGCGATCGCCGTCCGCGGTCACGTCTTCCTGCATGAACACCGTATCGGCACCCTTGGGCATCGGCGCGCCGGTGAATATGCGAATGGCCTCGCCCGCTTTCAGCGCTTGCTCAGCGCGGGCACCGGCGGTTAGGCGCCCAGCGATGACAAGCGTGGTATCGCCGTCACGCTTGAGATCGGCATGGCGCACGGCGTAACCGTCAACCGCGGAATTGTCGAACGGCGGCAGATCGACCGGCGCCTTGATGTCGTCCGCGCTGACGCGGCCGCGCGCGTCGTGCAGCGGCAGACGTTCCGTCTCGGTGACCGGCGCAACGCGCTCGCCGATCAGCCGCTCCATGTCCGCGAGCGGCAGCAACGGACCGGAAAAGGCGAAGCAATCGTCGGTCAACTGCGCCATGGCTTAGCCTTTGCCGACGGTCTCGACCGCCACCGCATTTTTCAGCAGCAGATCGGCAATTCGCTCGATGTCGTTGAGATCGACCACGGGCACCGTGGCGGCAGGCACGGCACCATCGGCGGCAACGGCTACAATGTGCGGATCCTCCGGATGGATCAGCGGCTTGCCGTTGGCGGCGCGGTGAACTTCGAGCTTGGGAAACGCGTCGCGCTTATAGCCCTCGACCAGCACCAGATCGACCGGCGACATTTTGGCGACCAGCGCCGGCAAATCCCATTCCGGCTCCTCGCGCAGCTCGTGCAGGATCGCCCAGCGCTTGGCCGAGGAGATGATCACCTCGGTGGCGCCGGCGGCGCGATGGAAGAATGAATCCTTGCCCGGCTGGTCGAGATCGAAGCCGTGATGCGCGTGCTTGAGCGTCGACACGCTTTTCCCCCGCGCGATCAGGCACGGGATCAGCTTCTTGATCAGCGTTGTTTTGCCCGACCCGCTCCAGCCGGCGAGACCGATAATGCGCATGGTGCCCATATAAGACAGCCGCCCCCGAAATGAACCGGCAGGTATAGCACGACGCCGCGGCGACCTCCGTCAAACTACGGGATTGCCCCGTTTGGCGGATGGGAGCAGTTTTGCGCCCGGCGGAGCAGCGGAGATGACGATGAACCAAGCTTCGGCATGGACGTGGCGCGAGGTATGGACGCGCAAACTCATCTATCCGGGCCACACCCTTCCGACCGCCGCCGCGCCGGTGATCGTCGCCATCGGGCTTGCCGACCATGACCGCGTGTTCGCCGCGCTGCCGGTTGCACTCGCCTTTCTCGCCGGCTGGCTGATCCAGTTCGCCGGCGTCGTCACCGACAATTACAGCAACCTCAAGCGCGAGCCGGACGACCGCGAGCATCCCGAACTGGTGCAGGCGGTGAAAAGCGGCCTGCTCTCGCTCGCCGACCTGCGCAACACCATCCTGGTGAGCTACAGCCTGGCGGTGTTGTTAGGCTTTGCGCTGCTGGCGCTGGCGGGCTGGCCGGTGATCGTGATCGGGCTGGCAAGCATCTTGGCGAGCTGGGCCTATTCGGCCGGCCCTTGGCCGTTCGGCCGTCACGGCTTCGCCGATCCGCTGTTCTTCTTGTTCTTCGGCACCGTCTCGGTGATCGGCGCCTATTACGTGCAGGCCGCCGTGGTGCTGGGACCGGAGCACTGGCGGGAGGCGTTGCCGCTCACCGCGGTCGCCGTGAGCCTGCCGATCGGCGCGCTGATCACCAACATCTTGATCATCGACGACATCCGCGACTGCGAGTTCGACGTGGTGAAGGGCAAGAACACGGTGGCGGTGCGCTTCGGCAAGATCTGGAGCCGCTACGAATTCGCCGGGCTGCTGGTCTTTGCCTACCTCGCGCCGTTCTGGTTCTGGCGCGGCTTCGGCTTCAGCGCCTGGGTGCTGCTGCCCCTTATCACGCTACCGCTCGCCTTTATGGTCGCCTGCGCCGTGTGGATCGCGCAATAATTTCGCCGAACTGGTGCCGATGACGCCCCGTATGGCCATGCTGACCGTCGCCTATTCCGCCTGCCTGGCGGTCGGGTTGGCGGTAACCGCCTGACGGATTTGCCAATCCGCATTGACTTGAATCAATCCTGTCACACTCTTTTTAGTTATTTTGATTTGAATGTGTCAGCGCGACCGGGTTAGGTTTCTGCTGGGGCCAGGTGGAAGGTAAGGGCCATGGCGCGCTCGCGCTGGTTCCTAATTCTCGTCGTGCTGGTGATCGGCGGTCTCGCCGGCGCAGGAGCGCTGATCGCGAGTCTTGAGGTCAACCGCGCCACCTCGACCGACGCTTTCTGCACTTCCTGCCACAGCATGACCTTCGTGGGGAACGATCCCCACTTCCTCAACTCGGCGCACCGCACCAACAGCGAGGGCGTGCGGCCGAGCTGCGGCGACTGTCACATTCCGAAGACCAACTGGTTCGTCGAAACCTGGACGCATGTGTCGTCCGGCGTGCACGACGTGATCGCCGAGAAGACCCACGATTTCAGCGACCCCAAGGTCTGGGACAAGCGCCGGGTCGAGCTTGCCCATGACGTCCGCGCCAGGATGCGCGCGCAGGACAGCGTGACCTGCCGCGGCTGCCACGACGCGGCCAGCGTCCATCCGAAAAGCCCGCGCGGGCAGGCGGCGCACACGATGCTGCGCGAAGGCCGCATGACCTGCATCGACTGCCATTTCAACCTCGTCCACGCCCCGGTGCCGCCGACGCTGGAATTCATCCGCGGTTCGGGCATCGGCGGAAAACCGAAGTAGCACGCGTATGATCCCGAAATGTGGGTACCGGTGTTCGGACAAGATCGTGCGCGACGCAAAAAGTTAAGGAGACTGCGATGAGCACCCAAGGCCGGATACCGAAAATCCTCGCCGCCGCGCTCCTGACCGGCGGACTCGGCGCCGCTGCGCTGGTGCTGGCGCCGCAACTTTACGCGCAGACGCCGCCGGCACCGCCCGCGCCTGCCGCCGCGGCCGCAGCCGCGCCCACACCCGGCATGATCCCGACCACCGACGTGCCGTTCTATGCCGACTGGGCCTCCTCGCCGCACGCCGATCACAAGGCCGAGCCGTTCAATCACTGGAACAAGGAAGGCAATATTCCCGTCGAGTGCGCGCGCTGCCATTCGACACCCGGCTTCCGCGACTATCTCGGCGCCGACGGCACCGCCCCCGGCAAGGTCGATCACCCGGCGCCGGTTGGCACCGTCATCACCTGTATCGCCTGCCATAACGACAAGGCGTTGGCGCTCACCACCGTCACCTTCCCGTCGGGGGTGAAAGTCGCCAATCAGGGCACCAATACCCGCTGCATGACGTGCCACCAGGGCGTCGAGTTCGACCAACAGCGTCAATGCCAAGCTCGCCGGCATGGCCGACGACGCGATCGAGCCCAAGCTCGATTTCATCAACGTGCACTACACGGCGGCCGGCTCGATGTTGTTCGGCAACGTGGCCAAGGTCGGCTACGAATATCCCGGCAAGACCTATGCCGGCCGCTTCGAACACAAAGAGCCCTACACGCGCTGCACCGCCTGCCACGCCACCCACTCGCTGGCGGTCAAGGTCGAGGACTGCGCCGCGTGCCACAAGGAAGTGACCGACAAGGCCTCGCTGCATTTGATCCGCACCGACAAGATCGACCGCGACGGCAACGGCAACGTCACCGAGGGTGTGGCGGCCGAACTTGACCATCTGCGCGGCAAGCTGCTCGCCGCCATCATGGACTACGCCAAGACGGTGGCGAAAAAGCCGGTGGTCTATACGCCGGAAGTCTATCCCTACTTCTTCAACGACAACAACGCGAACGGCGCGGCCGACAAGGACGAGGCCAAGTTCCCCAACCGCTACAAGTCATGGACGCCGCGCCTGATGAAGGCGGCCTATAACTATCAATTCGTCACCAAAGACCCCGGCGCTTTCGCGCATAATTCCGCCTATGCCAGCGAGTTGCTGCTCGACTCGCTCGCCGATCTCGGCACCAAGGTGAAGGTGGATATCGCCAAAGCGGCAAGGCCGTAGGAAATCCTGGTCGTCCCGGGCGACCGAGCCAACGGGTCCGCGCAAAGCGCGGCCCGATGACAGGCTCCGCGAGGAAGGCCCGGGACCCATACGCCGCAGCCTCTCGATAGCGCAGTGGCTATGGGTCCCCGCCTGCGCGGGGACGACAGCAAACGAAGGCAAAACGCCCGGCCGTGGGGCCGGGCGTTTGAATTTCGCGACTGGATGTGCGGCTATTCGGCCGGCTGCTGCGCGCCTTTGGCGCCGCCGCCCTGCACTTCCTCTGCATACCAGAGGTTATGGTGCTCCTTGGCCCAGTTCACGTCGACGGTGCCGTCGCTCATCGACTCGAAGGCGCCTTCCATACCGACCGTGCCGAGATAGATATGCGCGACGATCAGCGCGACGAACAGCACGCCGACCACGGCGTGGAAGACCTGCGCCAGCTCCATATTGGCGACGGTCAAGCCGTAATAGAAGGGGAACATCAGCATGAAGCCCGAGATGATCATGGCCGCGCCGCCGAGCACGATGAACCAGTACAAGAGCTTCTGGCCGGCGTTGAACTTGTGCGCCGGCGCGTGCTGGTGGCCTTTGCCCATGCCGCCGCCCATCTTGAGCCACTGCACGTCGGCCGCGGTGGGGAAATTCTGTCCGATCCACATCAGGAACATCAGCACGACGCCGATGGTGAAGGCGAAGCTGATGTAATTATGGACGTACTTCGCCCATTCCGACCAGTCGCTGAAGGCCTGCGGCGACATCAACGGCAGCAGCAGGCTGCGGCCGAAGGTGACGTTGAGGCCGGTGATGCCGAGAATGACGAACGAGGTGGCGGTGAGCCAATGCACGAAGCGCTCGAAGCCGTTGAAACGCACAACGGTGCGCCCGGTGCGGCCGCCTTCGATCTTGATCGTGCCGCGCCACAGATAGAAGATGATGACCAGCGCCAGCATGCCGAGGATGGCAACGCCGCCGATCCACTTCAGCGTGACGGTGCGGAATTCGCGCCATTCGCGGCCGGCCGGGTGAATGAGGTTGGCGGCCTTCTTGTCGGGAATGCTGACTTGGCCGGAAATCACACCGCCATGCAATTGATTCAAGAGTTGCTGTTCACTGGTGGCCGCGGTCGGGCCGCCTTGCGCCGAAACCGGCGCGGGCATCGCCATCGCGACGAGGAACGCGACCCCCAAGGCCCCGGCGATCACGCGCATCTGCGCAAAAATCTTCGCCATGCCAACTTCTCCCATGCTTTCCGAGTGTTTTTGTTCGGCGAGACCGGCGGCGCGGGCTCCCTCCCGCACCGCCGATCATAGATCAGGTCGCGATCGACTCGCGGTAGGCCGTCTGCCAGCCCCAGGCGCCGGAGCCGTAGCCGCGCTTGGCGACGCGTTCTTTGTAGATCTTGGCGATGACGTCGCCGTCGCCGGCCAGCAGCGACTTGGTCGAGCACATCTCGGCGCACAGCGGCAGCTTGCCTTCGGCGAGGCGATTGGCGCCATATTTTTCGTATTCCGCCTTGCTGCCGTCGGCTTCCGGGCCGCCGGCGCAGAACGTGCACTTGTCCATCTTGCCGCGCGAACCGAAGTTGCCGACCTTGGGATATTGCGGCGCGCCGAACGGACAGGCGTAGAAGCAGTAGCCGCAACCGATGCAGATGTCCTTGGAGTGCAGAACGACCGCGTCGGCGGTGGTGTAGAAGGCGTCCACCGGGCACACCGCCGCGCACGGCGCGTCGGTGCAGTGCATGCAGGCCATGGAGACCGAGCGCTCGCCCGGCTTGCCGTCGTTGAGCGTGACGACGCGCCGTCGATTGATGCCCCACGGCACCTCGTGCTCGTTCTTGCAGGCAGTGACGCAAGCGTTGCATTCGATGCAACGGTCGGCGTCGCAAAGGAATTTCATGCGTGCCATGTCAATTCTCCCTTACCGGCGCCTTAGGCCGCCTCAATGCGACACAGGGTGACTTTGGTTTCCTGCATCTGCGTGACCGAATCGTATCCGTAGGTGCCATCCATGTTCGACGCTTCGCCGAGCACGTATGGATCGCTGCCCTTCGGATATTTCCCGCGCAGGTCCTTGCCCTGCCAGTAGCCGCCGAAGTGGAACGGCATGAACGCCACGCCGGGGGCGACGCGCTCGGTGACCAACGCGGCCACCAGGACCTTGCCGCCTTCCGGTGAATGCACCCAGACCTTGGCGCCGTCCTTCACGCCGGCCTTGCCGGCATCGGCCGGATTGATCTCGCAGAACATCTCTTGCTGCAGTTCGGCGAGCCACTTGTTGGAGCGCGATTCCTCGCCGCCGCCCTCGTATTCGACCAGCCGGCCGGAGGTGAGGATGGTCGGGAAGTTCTTCGAGTGATCGACCTTCTGGATCGAGGCGTACAAGGTCGGCAGACGCCAGGCCTTGCGGTCGGTGTAGGTCGGATACTTGGCCACCAGATCGCGCCGCGGCGTGTAGAGCGGTTCGCGGTGCAGCGGGATCGGATCCGGGAACTGCCACACGATGGTGCGCGCCTTGGCGTTACCGAACGGCGCGCAACCGTGCTTGATCGAGACGCGCTGGATACCGCCCGACAGGTCGATCTTCCAGTTCACGCCGCCGACTTTTTTGTCGTAGTCGGCCTGCGCGGCCGCATCAGCACCGGCAGCGAGGGGTTTTGCGCCCGCCACTTTCTCGATCGCCGCGAGCTCGGGGGCCGTGAGGTCCTTGTCCCAGCCGAGCTTCTTCAGCATGGCCATGGTGAACTCGGGGTAGCCGTCCTTGATCTCCGAGTCTTTCGAATAGGAACCCTCGGCGAGGATGTTGGTGCCGTTATGCGCGACACCGAAACGGGCGCGGAAGGTGAGACCGCCTTCCGCCACCGACTTGGAGGTGTCGTAAAGCACCGGCGTGCCCGGATGCTTCATTTCCGGCGTGCCCCAGCACGGCCACGGCAGCCCGTAGTACTCGCCCTTGCACGGCCCATCCTTGGCCTGCAGCGTGGTGGGATCGAAGCTCGACTGGTTGGCCATGTGCAGCTTCAGCCGCTCCGGCGACTGGCCGGTGTAGCCGATGGTCCAGGAGCCGCGGTTCCATTCGCGGGTGATGTCTTCGATCACCGGCTCGTTGCCCTTGACCTCGATGTGTTTGAACATCTCCTTGTCGAAGCCGAACTTCTTGGCGAACAGATAAAGGATCTCGTGGTCGACCTTGGCTTCGAACCAGGGCTTGAACACGCGCTCGCGCCACTGCAGCGAGCGGTTCGACGCGGTGACCGAGCCGGAGGTTTCGAACTGCGTGGTCGACGGCAACAGATAGATGCCGTCCTTGCGGTCGGGAATGACGGCGGCGAAAGTCGGCACCGGGTCGACGATGACCATCATGTCGAGCTTTTCCATCGCCTTCTTCATTTCGGGCAGACGGGTCTGCGAGTTCACCGCATGGCCCCAGTACACCATCACGCGGATGTTGTTGGGCTGGTCCATGTTCTCTTTTTTCTCGAGCACGCCATCGATCCAGCGCGACACCGGGATGCCCTTCGACTCCATCAGCTTCTGCGAGGCAAAACGGCCCTTCAGATAGTCGTAGTCGACGTCCCAAACGCGCGCCCAGTGCTTCCACGAACCGGTCGCCAGGCCGTAGTAGCCGGGCAGGCTGTCGGCGAGCAGGCACACGTCGGTGGCGCCTTGCACGTTGTCGTGGCCGCGGAAGATGTTGGCGCCACCGCCCTGCACACCGATGTTGCCGAGCGCCAGCTGCAGCGCGCAGTAGGCGCGCGTGTTGTTGTTGCCGTTGGTGTGCTGCGTGCCGCCCATGCACCAAACCAGCGTGCCGGGACGGTTTTCGTGCATCATCTTGGCGACGCGTTCGAGCTGCGCGCCGGGCACGCCGGTGACCTTCTCGGTCTCCTCCGGCGTCCACTTCATGACTTCCTTGCGCGTGTCGTCCATGCCGTAGACGCGCTCTTTGATGTATTCCTTGTCTTCCCAGCCGTTTTTCAGGATGTGGTAGAGAATGCCCCACACCAGCGCGACGTCGGTGCCGGGACGGAAGCGCACGTATTCGTCGGCATGCGCCGCGGTGCGCGTAAAGCGCGGATCGCAGACGATCAGCTTCGACTTGTTGGCTTCCTTGGCGTGCAGGATGTGCTGCACGGAAACCGGATGCGCCTCGGCCGGATTGGAGCCGAACAGGATCATCAGTTTCGAGTTGTGCATGTCGTTGTAGGAATTGGTCATCGCGCCGTAGCCCCACGTGTTCGCGACGCCCGCGACCGTGGTGGAGTGGCAGATGCGCGCCTGGTGGTCGCCGTTGTTGGAGCCCCAGAACCCGTAGAACTTGCGGAACAGATAGGACTGCTCGTTGCTGAACTTGGCGGAGCCGAGCCAATAGACCGAGTCGGGACCGGAGGCCTTGCGCACCTCCAGCATCTTGTCGCCGATCTCGTTGATCGCCTGCTCCCAGGACACCTTTTTCCACTGGCCGCCTTCGAGCTTCATCGGATATTTCAGGCGGCGCTCGTTGTGCGCGTGCTCGCGCACCGAGGCGCCCTTGGCGCAGTGCGACCCCATGTTGAAGGGGCTGTCCCACCCGGGCTCCTGGCCGACCCAGACGCCGTTGTGCACTTCGGCGATGACGGTGCAGCCGACCGAACAATGCGTGCAGACCGATTTGATGCGCGTGGCGCCCGCGGTGAGCGGACCGGCCGCCGCCGCGTCGGCTTTCTTCACCGCGCCCGGCATCATGCTCGCCAAGGCGACGCCGCCGGTAAGCAGCCCGGACCGCGCCAAGAACGTGCGCCGATCAAGCGCGGTGCCGGCAACCGGCGCCAGCCCCTGCAGCAACCGGGTGGTCTTCGCGCTGCCGTTGGATTTTTTCCTGAGCATGTCTGCCTCCTGAAGTGGATCGTCCCGGCTCGCGTTATTGCGCGGGCGGCGAATGACTTAAAGCGCGTCTAGAAGCGGGCGAGCTTGTAGTATTTCTTGACGTCTTCGCTTTCGCGATAGCCGGCCTGCTGTTGCGGGGTGCTGTCTTCACAAGCCGCCGCCTCGCCGGACGCTACCGCGGTGGTTGCAGCGGCCGCGCCAATCGCGAAACCCGCGCCCTTCAGCAGCCGACGGCGGTCGAGCGCGACCGAGCCTTTTGTTTCTTTGCGCATTGTCAGTCCTCCGCAAGCGAATGGATGAACGGCCGCGGCGCGGAACCCGCGCGCGGCGACGGTACGTGCATCGATGGTTGGAAACGGCACAGTTGAAGTGCGGCCGCGCGATCGAACAGGTCGGCGGAGGCTGCTTTTGGTTTTGCGTAGCTGGGTACAACCAAGCTAACGATCGCCATTATTGTTTCTGCTCCCGATCCGACGTCTTATAGCGTCGCCCTATAGCTTCATTATTCCAATTATAGCCTTGTGCTATGGCGATTAACAATGCGCCCCGGGCCTCTGTTGCATTAAATCGACTGAAATAGCCGCATAATTTTTGTTGCAGTGCACACTAGGGGCGCTGGCAAAAAATCGCCCAGTGCGCGGCGCCGCTGTGGGCGCGCGTCGCGCCAAAATTAGCGCGTCACTAACAACGACGCGGTTTCACAGCATTTTATGTGCGGAAGGTACTTCCCCACCGCATCGGATATAAATTTATGTTCGGCGGCGCGGACCACTTTCCTGGTCTGCCGGCGCGGCGAGGTCAGGTTTCGCGCCGTCGTCCGGAAACTCGCCGGCCTCGGGCGCGGCTGCGGCTAACTGCCGCGACTCATCAGGTGCATCGTCGGCCGCGCTGTCTTCGCCTGCCGTCGGTTCATCGAGCGATTCGGCGCTGCTTTCCGGTTGCGCTTTGCCGACATTTTCCGGCTCGAGCTTGGCGACCTCAGACTCGATCTCACTGACGGCCTCCTTGACCTCGTCCAGATAGCCTTTCCCCACTTTGTAGCTGGTCTGCGCCAAGGTGATCGGCGTGTCGATGACGTTGAAGTCTTCGGCATAATCGTCGAGCCCGTCGATAAAGCCGAACAGCGGATCGCTCGCCCACAACTTGCGCAAGGCCGCGCGGCGCAGCGCTTCCGGCACGTTCTTGTGCAGGAAACCCGTATAGTCGGACTCGAATGTGAGTTCGTCGATCGGCGGCAATTTCGGTGTTTCGGTGTCCGCCTCCGGCGCCGCCGCTGAATTCTCACCCGCCGTCGTCGGCGGCACCACGGAGCTTTTTTCCGGCGGCGGCTCGTCGATGACGGCGCCATGGCGCGCGGCCAACTTGCGCTGCGACCAGCGCGACAGCGTTCCGTTCGGTTCGTCGCTCACCAGAGTTCCTCTTCGCGCACGCGGCGCGGCTTGTTGCCGCCGTAGTCATCCTGATGGCGCTTGTTCTTGCGCTTCAGGAACGGAACATCGACGTGATGCGCCGTGACGAATTCGCGCAACCAGAGCGCAACCTCGGGCGGCATCGCCACGCCCTCGACGATGTCGTCGCCACCGGTGGTATAGCCCATGGCCTCGTAGGGACAGACGGTCACCAGAAACGGCGCATAGTCCAAGCCGTCTTCGGCATCCTCTTTGCGGCGCAGGACGACAAAGACGACCGGCACCTCCTGCGACAGATTGGTGAGATAGCCTTCGGTCTCGCCGCGAAACAGTTCGAGATCGAGCGCGCCGCCGTGGATATGGTTCCAGCCTTCGCCGGAAGCCAGCAGCTGACCGCGCGCAACGCCGGTCTTCGGCAAGACGCCGAGCGGCCGCCACTCGAAATCCTGCCAGGCGCTTTTGCTGTCGCGCCGTTCGATGACGACGCTGAGGGGCATTACGGCATCGGCCGCCATGCTTGCTGTCGCTCTCTCTTTATATCTTCGGCGGTCCGCGCGCGGTCCCGCCTAGTAGCTGTTGACGCGGTAGTAGTTCTTCACGTCCTCGGAATTCGGATTATAGCGCGCCTTCTTCTTTTCCTGTTCCGACTCGGCGGCCACCGCTACGGTGCTGGCAAGTGGCACAGCGACCGCCGCTGCGGTCACCGCCACGCCGGCGCCAAGGCCGAGCGTGCGCAGGAAATCGCGCCGTCCCAGTTTTGCGTCGTCTTTTTTCATTGCCATTTCCTCCTTGATATTGGTCGCGGCTCGCGCCGCTTCAAGCCGGCAGTTTGAAAGCTTCCGTCTCGATATCCATAAAGATACGCCCGAGCGTACCCAGATGGCGATAGAAATCCGCCCCTTCGGCGTGTTCCAGATCGGTGAAGAAACGGCCGATCCAGGGCAAAAGGTACTTATCGAAGATCAGCCGGTCGGAATCCGCCGGCGCCGGCAGCGTGCCGCTCGCAAGGCCCGCCATGATTTCGCACAGGATACCGGCGTGGTCCTCCGGCTCCACCACGCCTTCGGCGCGCTCGACGCCGATCTTGGCGAGATCGTCGCGCAGCCGCGCCAGCGGACGCTCGTGCAGGAAACCGGAAAGATAATACGACGCATAGGGCAGCAACTCGCCGCGCCCGATGCCGATGAACAGATCGAAATACTCGCGCTCAACTTTGCCGGCGTCGGTCCGGCCCGCGGCATCGGCAAGCGCGATATGCGCCATGCCGAGCGGGCTCGGATCGCCGCGCAATTCGGACAGGCGCTTTAACATGTCGGCTTCCGGCGCATGCGACAGCAGCGCCGCCAGCAAGGCATATTCCTGCGCGCGCGCGAGATCGATTTCGTCAACAGCGCCGGCTTTGGCTTCGCCGTAGAGATCGGGGCGCAGCACCGCGCGCGCGACGCCGGTTACCGCCTCGACGGTCAAGACGCGCTCGGCCGGCACGCGCGACCAGTTGGAAACCGAGGGCTGCGAAATGCCGATGCGGCGCGCCAATTCGGTGACGCCACCGACCGCGCGGATGGCTTCCTGCAGTCCCTGATCCATCGTCTCGTTCTTGGCCATGGTTCCTCGGCCGGTTGTTGACGGTTCTTATTCGCTCGCCCGGTGCGATGCAACTCGAGGGTGATCGCCTTTCAGCTGACCGCCTCCAGATGCCGGATCGGCAGGCCGGTCACCAGGTTCTGCGGCTTCATGCGGATCAACTTGTCCGCCGTCATGCTCAGGATCAGATAGACCGGCTCGCCTTTGACCTTGTCGAGCACGATCGAGGGATCGCGGAAGGTCAGGCGGAACAAGCCGACGACCTTGTTCATGGTGGCCTCGTCGATCTCCTCGCCGTTCCACATCATGTCGCCGATCTTGGTCGAGTTCGGCATCGAGCCCGACATACCAGGCAAGATTGACCTCGCGCAGTTCCTTCAGCGGTTCGATCGTTACCTCGACGCCGAGGATATGCGCGACCCAGCGCTGCATCGCTTGCGCCAGCGCCTCCAGTCCGGGCTGGCCCGCGGTCAGATCGATGGCCATGTCGAACTGGTCGCTGCGCTCCCAATAGCTCGCGGCATTCTCATCGTTGAGTACGTCGATCTCAGCTTCGGCCGGCAGTCCGAGCATGGACACCAGCGGCGAGACCGAGGCCGGATTGGAGCCGCCGACGGTTTCCTCGTCGGCCGCGATCAGCGAACCCTCGTGCAGCGTGACGCGCTGCGTGCGGTAGAACAGCTCGGCGGCACGCACGACGCTGGCGTCCTCGACGCCGTCGAGCGCGTTGCGCAGCACGACATGGACGAGCTGGTTGATGAACAGCGGCGGCGTGGCGCCGAGATCGTGCCGCATCAGATCGGCGTAAGCGCCTTCCAGTGTTTTGTGCCGCAGCAGGTGATCGCGGAAGCTTACCATCATCTGCCAATTCTCGCGCGCATCGGCATCGGCGATGGCCGCGATGTCGGACGCAGCCACCGGCATGCGCGGATGGCTAAGCAGCGCGGCGTGCAAGGTCTTTTCCACGGCGCAAGCCTCCGGCGGCGGCACCAGCTCCGGCCGCGCCAGATAGACCTTGAGGAATTCGTCGGTCACCAACAGCCCGCCGCCCTCGTCGCGGTCGAGCAGATGATGGCCGCAGGAAATCCAGAAGTCGTTCATTTGCGTTCCCGTTCGGCCATGCCGATCAAATCCACCTGCTCCGCCGGCTCCTCGTCCTCGCCTTCCACTTCGAGGAACGAGAAGGCGCGCGCGGGCTTGGCTCCCTCACGCGGCTTCAGGCTGCGGAAGGATTTCATGCACTTCGCCGTCCTCGTAAGTGCGATGCACGGCGATCAGCGTGTCCTGCGGCTCGCTGCACAGCGAGGCGGCGAAGGTCACTTCCTCTTCCGCCGCCGCGCGCGCGGCCGTCATGTCGGGAGCGCCGAAGCGCTCGCACAGCCGCTGCGCCAGCAGTTCCACCAGCCGGGCGCGGTCGGCCTGGCTCGCCTCGACGATTTGCACCAGCGTCGACCAGCCGAGACTGTCGACGCCGAGAAAGCCGCCGCGGAACGCCGAGCGCGCCTTGCCTTCAAGCGTCGCCGGATCGCGATCCCAGAACACAAAGGCGCCGGGCACCGCCCATTCGCCGGGCGCGGCCGCCGGCTCGAAGATGAAAGTGTCCGATTGATCGAGCTGGATGGTGCGCAACAATTTCATGCGCGCGGCCCCTTGCTCGCCGGGTCGAACCAGGCCGGTTTCGCCAGCAGCGGCAGAAGCGCCTTGCGCTCGACGTCAGGCTTGCCCATGCGGCGGATCAGCAGGTCGCCGTTGTCGTCGATGTCGCGGCGCATGCCTTTCTCGGGCGGCATGTGCTCGAAATAATGCCGGGCCACGGCGGCAAAGCCATCCGCCTGCCAGCCGTCGATGCCGACCATCAAATGCTTGGCGAAGCTTTCGACCAGTTGACCGGCGAAATTGCCGGCGAAGCCTTCTTCGTCCAGCGCGGTGGTGAAAGGGCTTGCGCCCGGTTCATGTCCGGCGAGCGACGCGGTGCGCACCATGGCGCCGAACACCACCCAGGCCGGGGTTTTGTCTTCGCCGGCGCCTTGCGGCCAGGCCAGTCGGCCGCCGCCCACCAGCCCGCCATTGACCAAAACGGAGTCCGGCCAATCGATGCGGATCGCGGTTTCCGGTTGAGCGTGTGCCGCCAGCGCATCGGTGAGCGCCGCCATGCCGGCATAGAAAGCGCGCCGCGCCGTCTTCAGCGGCTCCTCCGGTTCAAGCACCACGGCGAATTCGGCAAGGTCGAAGCGGCCGACATGCACCAATGTGCCGGCGCCCTGCGCATCGGCAATCGATATCGCATGCGCGAAGGCGTCGCCCATTTCACGCAAGCTCACCAGCGTAAACGGCGGCGGCAGCAACACTTTATGTTCCAGGAGCGTTTCCCGCGTCGGCAGCGGCATCCGGCCTCACCTGTGACTTTCTTCTTGGAATGACTATAATTATAGGCATAGAGGTCCGGAGGCCAGTCCCGCGGCTTTGCGGATGCTTAACGAAAAAGCGATGCCGCAAACGGCATTGCGCAGCGGCGGGCCAGCACAAAGGGTAACGAGCCCGATGGCCGAACGGCCGCGTAAAGTCCTGATCTGTTCCTGCGAAGACACCATGCCGCTCGACGGCAAGGCGATCGAACGCGCCTGCCGCGGCGCCGAGGTGCTCGAAGGCCGTCAGTTCTGCCGCGCCGAACTCGAGCGCGTGCGCAAGGCGGCGGGCGACGGCGCGCCGCTCACCATTGCCTGCACGCAGGAAGCGCCGCTGTTCACCGAAGTCACCGCCGAGCTCGCGGGCGGCGAGGCGATCACCTACGTCAATATTCGCGAGACCGCCGGCTGGTCAAAAGACGCCAAGGCGGCCGCTCCCAAGATCGCGGCGCTGCTCGCCGCGGCGGCCGAGCCGGCGCCGGAGATTGCGGTCGTTCCCTTCAACAGCGAAGGCGTGACGCTGATCTACGGCAAGGACGAGCAGGCGCTCGAAGCCGCCAAGCTGCTGAAGGATCATCTCGACGTCACGGTGCTGATCACGAGCGGCGGCGCCGTGCTGCCGCTGCGCGTGACCGACTTCCCCATCGTGCGGGGCTCGATCCGCACGGCCACCGGCTACCTCGGCGCCTTTGACATCGTGATCGACGGCTACGCCACGCCCAAGCCGTCGTCGCGCGATGCGCTTGAGTTCGGCGCCCCGCGTGCCGAAACGCAAACGCGCTGCGACCTGCTGATCGATCTCAGCGGCGGCGCATCGCTGTTCCCGGCCGCCGATCTGCGCGACGGCTATCTGCGCGCCGACCCCGGCGATCCGTCGGCGGTTTTGCGCACGGTACTCAAGGCGCGCGACCTGACCGGCAGTTTCGACAAGCCGCGCTACGTCACCTACACCGAGGACCTGTGCGCGCATGCGCGCTCCAAGATCGTCGGCTGCCGCCGCTGCCTCGATCTCTGCCCGACCGGCGCCATCGTGCCGAACGGAAATCATGTCGCCATCAACAGCTTCATCTGCGCCGGTTGCGGCCAGTGCGCCGCCGTGTGTCCGACTGGAGCGGCAGCTTACGCGCTGCCCACATCCGATGCGTTGCTGCGCACGTTGCGCGCGATGCTCACGACGTACCGCGACGCCGGCGGCAAGCAGGCAATTGTAATGTTCCACGACGGCGAGCACGGCGCCGAGATGATCGAGGCGCTGGCGCGCTATGGCGACGGTCTGCCGGCAAACGT
Organism: uncultured Alphaproteobacteria bacterium; assembly: GCA_963805375.1. GTDB lineage: Bacteria > Pseudomonadota > Alphaproteobacteria > Rhizobiales > Xanthobacteraceae > Pseudolabrys. The sequence continues at coordinate 304,592 of CAWDUB010000008.1, forward strand.
GCTGCCGCTGCAGGTCAACGAGGTGACGCAAGTCGGGCTGGAAGCCATCGCCGGCGCTTTTGCCTATGGCGCCTCGGCGGTGCGCTTGCTCATTCGCGCCAAGCCGCGCCATGACGTGGCCGGGCTGACCAAGACCGTCGCGCTGGCCGAACCGATCCTGGCAGGTCTCGGCTTTGCGGGCCCGCGCGTCGCCACCATCGAGAGCGACGATCCGGATGCGCTGGGCGAAAGCTTGCGCGCAATTCCCGTTATGGACGGCGCGGCAAAACCCGCGACGTTCGCGGCCGTCGGCAAAAAACGCGAAGTGGTGCGGCTGGCGCTGCGCGAACTGCACGGCGCCGCCCCCGCGCCGGCCGATGTCATCGCGCTGCCGGCGGGCGCGCCGTTCGGAACGATCGAGGTCAATGTCGAGGGCTGCACGCTGTGCCTGTCCTGCGTGCCGGCCTGCCCGACCGGCGCGCTCAGTGACGACCCGGAACGGCCGACGCTGCGCTTTGCCGAGGACGCCTGCGTGCAATGCGGGCTATGCGTCGCGACCTGCCCGGAGAAAGTGATAAGCCTGAAGCCGCAGATCGACTTCCGCGCCGCCACCGCGTCGAGCCGTGTCATCAAGCAGGAAGAGCCCTATTCCTGCATCGTCTGCGGCAAGCCGTTCGGCGTGAAGAGCTCGGTCGAACGCGTGGTGGCCAAGCTCGAAGGCCAGCACTGGATGTTCAAGGATTCCAAGAAACGGCTCGACGTCATCAAGATGTGCGCCGACTGCCGCGTCAGCGCCATGGCGGCGGAGAACTTCGATCCCTTCGCCGGGCCGGCGCGCCCGGTGACGCGCACGACCGAAGATTATATCCGCGAGCGCGAAGAAAAACAGAAATCCTGATCGATCCGATAGGCGGAATGAATGGCGAGGATCGATCGCCCCGCTTATGGGCAGCGCATCGCCGCTGAGAACAATGCCGTCCCCGGCATGGCCAGTATTCGGGTGGCGGCCGCCAACCCGCGCAGGTTATCCAGGAACTGGACGGATTTGCAGTGGTCGCAGCTCCGCCCTTTGGGGGGATGCGCAAGGCACCCCGGCAAGGAGCTGCGATGACGGCACGGCCTGATCTCAGGATTGAATTTGCGCTGCTCGCGCTGCTGGCGCTGCTCTGGGGCTCCTCATATCTCTTCCTCAAGGTCGCGGTCGCGGAGATCACGCCAATCACCTTGATCGCGCTGCGCGTCACCGGCGCAGCCGTTTTTCTGCTGATGGTCATGCGCTTGCGCAATGAATCCTTTCCGCGCGACGCGCGTACTTGGCGCATGCTGTACGCGCAGGCGCTGCTCAATAGCATCGCCTCCTGGACCGTGCTGGCCTGGGGCCAGCAGTTCGTCGACGCCAGCCTTGCCAGCGTGTTGAACTCGACCTCGCCGATTTTCGTCTTCCTGTTCACCGCGCTTGTCACGCGCCATGAATTGCTCAACGGGCGCAAACTGCTCGGCGCGCTCCTCGGATTCACCGGCGTCGTGTTGATCGTCGGGCTGGAAGCCTTGCAGGGACTCGGCGCGCAGGTCGTCGGCCAGATCGCCTGCATCCTGGCCGCGATGATGTACGCCGGCGCCGCGATCTACGGCAAGCGCTTCGACCATCTCCCCGCGGTGGCGACCGCGGCGGGCACCATGATTTGCGCGACGGTGACGCTCATACCCCTTGCGCTGATCTTCGAGCGACCGTGGACGATCGAGCCGTCGAGATCCGCCATCGGCGCCGCCGCTATGCTGTCGATCTTCTGCACCGGCGTCGCGCTGCTCATCTATTTCCGCCTGGTGCGGACCATCGGCTCGCTGGGCGTCGCCAGCCAAGCCTACCTGCGCGCCGGGATCGGGGTGATGTTGGGAATGGTTTTCCTCGGCGAAACGATTTCGCTGCCGGCCGCGGCCGGTATCGCGGCGGCAATCGTCGGCGTCGCGCTCATCAACTGGCCGGCGCGCCCGGTGACCCGCACCGCCGAGGATTAACTGCGCGCGCGAGCAGGAAAAGGGAGAGTCCTAGGCTCGGCGATCGAGCGCTTCGATACTCAGGACCGTCGGCAGATGCCGCGCGATCTCCTGCCAACTCTCCCCCTCGTCGCGGCTGGCAAAGACCGAGCCGCTATTGGTGCCGAAATAGACCCCGACCGGATCGCGCTCGTCACGCGCCATGGCCTGCCGCAGAACGGTGAAGTAGCAAGCTTGCTGAGGCAATCCATCGCGCATCGCCAGCCAGCTCTCGCCGCCGTCGCGCGATCGCCACACGGCCGCGGCGGCGTCGGGCGGAAAGCGGCCGACGGTGTCGCCGTTCAACGGCAAGGTCCAGATGGTTTCCGGGTCACGCGGATGAACGCAGATCGGAAAGCCGAACGTCGACGGCAGACCGCGCGTGATGTCGTCCCAACTGCGCCCGCCATCGGCAGAACGCCAGACGCCATGGTGATTTTGCTGATAGAGCAGGTCGGCGGTGCCGGACGCCCGCATCATATTGTGGACGCAATGCCCGATCTCGCCGTCGCGCGGCCCCGCCGGATGGCTGTGTTCGCCGCTGGTGCCGATATTCGACAGGCGATTGCGGCGCTCCCAGGTGCCGCCGCCGTCCTCCGAGGCAAAGACGCCGGCGGCCGAAATGCCGACCCAGAGCTTTTTCGCGTTCGCCGGATCGAACAGAATCGTATGCAGGACCAGTCCGGCGCCGCCGGGATTCCAGCTACCGGCCGACGGATGATCGCGCAAGCCGCGCACTTCTTGCCAAGTCTTGCCGCCGTCCTTGCTCGCCAGCAATCGCGCCGGCTTGGTTCCGGCATAAAGTGTTCCGTGCGCGTAACCCAGCGACCAGATTTGCGCGAACTGATCCGCGAACGGCAGCGGTTGAGCGGTCCAGTTCATCATGGCGGCGAGTTGCGGATCGTTTGCCGCCCAGTCGTCAATCTGCCCCTTGGTGAGCTTGGCGACCTGCCACGTCTCGCCCGCGTCTTCGGAGCGCCACACACCGGCGCCATGAAAATCGCCGCCGCCGCCGGCCCATAGCCGTCCCGTGGCGGGATCACCGATGATATGATTGATGGGCCAGCCGCCGCAAAACGGCCCCTTGACCGTCCAACCCTGGCGGTCGCCGCCGCCGGCAATCAAGAACGCACCTTTCGTCGTGCCAACGAGTACGGTGACCCCGTCCTGGCTCATGACTGTTGTTCTCCGGTTCTCGCCCCGCGCGCCCAGAAATTAAGCGTCATCGCTGCCAATATCATGGTGGCGGCCGCTACTTCTTCATCGCCGCTTTCTGCAGAAACTCAACCAGCGCCTGGCGGTCCTCGGGCGAGCCGATTTTCTGCTCGGGCATCTTGGTGCCGGGCGTGTAGGTCATGGGGCCGACCTCGAACATCTTCGCCACCGTCGCCGGCGACCACACGATATTCATATGCTTGAGCGCCTCGGAATAATGATAGCCGGGCAGCGTCGCGATCTTGCGTCCGAAAATGCCGTGCAGGCTGGGGCCGGCCTTGTTGCCTTCGTCGGGCGACAGCGTGTGACAGGCAACGCAGGCGCGGAATACCTGCGCGCCGTGATCGCCGGCGTAAGCCGCAAGCGGATCCTCCGGCGTGCCGACCACCACCGAGCCGATCGGCTCGCCCTTGATCGCGTCCCAGCGCCGGATCATGCGGTCGGTACCGCCGGTCAATAATGTGCGGCTGTCGGGAAAGAACGCCACCGACCACACCGGCAGGCCAGGACCGACCAGCGTGCGTTCGAGCTTGCGTTGCTTGCGGTCGATCAACGCCACCGAGCCGCGGATGCCGGCGGCGGCGATCAATTTGCCGTCGGGCGAAATGGCAAGCTTGATGATCGGGGTCGGCGACGCCGCGACATCGGTCTCGACGACACCTTGCGGCGAGAGGAAATAAACCTTGCCGTCGGCGCCGGCGGCGGCGATCTCGCCGTCGGACGCCACCACCGCCGTGTTAAGCGGCGTCGGCAGGTTGCGCACGATCACCGATCCATTGCCGCGCATCGGCCAGATGCGCAGCGTGGCGTCGTAGCCGGCGCTCACCAGCGCGGCACCGTCGGGCGTGAACGCAACGCCATTGACGTTCTGCGCATTGCCTTCCAGCACGCGCGGCTTGCTGTCTCCGCTAAGCGGCCAGAGGCGGATGCTGTGATCCCAGGACGCCGAGGCCAGCGTCTTGCCGTCCGGCGACACCGCGAGGCCGGCGATGGGCCCGCTGTGGCCGTTGAGCACACGGTCGGGATCGGGCTTTCCGGGCGTCCAGATGGCGATGTGGGCGTCGGCGCCGGCGGTGACGATGCGGCCGTCTTTGAGCCAGGCGACCGCGTTCACCGCGTTGTCGTGGAAGCGCATCACCTGCTCGGCGACGTTGCGCTTGAGCGACCAGCGGATCGCCGAGGTATCGAAGCTGCCGGAAACCGCCTCGCTGCCGTCCGGCGAAATCGCCAGCGCCCGCACCGGCCCGCCGTGGCCGCGCAACTGCGCCTGCGCCGCGCTCAAAGCGAGCGGCAGCAGCAACAGCACGGCACAACAGCGTTTGATCGAAAAAGACATTGCGGGTGATCCGGGATACGCGGCGGGACTATTCATAGCGGCAATTTTGCTCATTGTTAGGCCCGCAATAGGTCAATTGTTCCCGGCGCTACTGCGGCCGCATCAGTTCCGGCAGGCTCCAGGCCATGGTCTGCCGGCCGTTCTTGAAAGCGGCCAGCGGCTGCGCGATCTCGGCCACCGCCTGCTCCGGCGACTGCGCGTTGAAAATGACGACGTCGGCGGGGTTACCGATCGCAAAGCCGTAGTCGGCAAAATTGAGCACGCGCGCCGAGCGCGTGGTGAGCATCTCGAAGCATTCGCGCAATTCGGCGGGGCGGTCGAGGAACATCAAGTTGGCATACATGTTGGCGATGCGGATCAGCGAGCAATCGCCGTAGGGCGTCGCCGGGTTGAGCACGTTGTTGCTCGACAGCGAGCACTTGACGCCGTGCGCGCACAACACGTTGGCGTCGGCGACGCCGCGGCGCACGCTGTGCTCCTGGTCGCGGCCCATGAGGAACAAATCGGTCGCCGGCAGCACCGTCACCGCCACGCCGCTGTCGGCGAGCGAGCGCGCCATTGCCGCCAGATCGGCGGGCGGCAGCAACGACAATTTCGCCATGTGGCCGGCGACCACGCGGCCGCCGCGTTTGTATTTGTCGGTCAGCTCGCGCACCAGATGGATGTACATGTCATCGGCGGTGGGGCCGACGTCGAGATGCATGTCGATGTCAACGTCGAACTCGCGCGCCAGTTCGAAGATGCGACGGATTTGTCCCGGCCCGTCTTTGTCGTAGCGCGGGGCGCCGCCGATCACCTTGGCGCCGCGCTTGAGCGCCTCAACCAGCAATTCGTCGGTGCCGGGAAAGCTGATCAGGCCTTCCTGCGGGAAGACGCATAGCTCGATATCGATCGCCCATTTGTATTCGCCGATCAGCGCTTCGACGCCGTCGAAGCCGCGCATGCCGATGCCGGGATCCACCTCGACCTGCGTGCGCATGCGCGTGGTGCCGTGCTTGATGCATTCTTCCAGCGTCACGGCGGCGCGCGCGTGCACGTCCTCGACGCTCATATCCTTTTTCACCGGCGTGACGCCGAACACGGGGCTCAGGGTCTTGCGCTCCTGCGGCGCGCAACGGTCGATGATGCGCGACTTGTCGAGATGGATGTGGCTCTCGATCAGGCCAGGACAAGCGAGCAGGCCTTTGGCGTCATAGACCTTGGCGTCGGCGGAAATGCCGCGCTCAATCGCGGCGATGCGACCGCCGGCGATGCCGATGTCGTGCGGCTCGCCCGGGCCGCCGGCCAGCCGCGCGTTGCAGATGATGAGGTCCATCGCAGTCAGCCGGCGGGCTGCATGCCGAGGGCGGCGACGCGCGCGCGTGTCGTTTCGTCTTTCAGCGCCGCCAGGAACGCTTGCACCGCCGGACGTCCCTTGCGCTTCTCCACCAGCAGAAAATCGTAGTGCTCCGGCGCCACCGGCAGAAAGCCGAGCCCGTAGAGCTTGGCCACCGGTTCGATAGCGAGTCCCCAGTCGGCGCGGTTCTGCGCGATGGCCGCGGCAACCGCGTTGTGCGATTTCGGCTGGTTGGCGTAGCCCGCCGGCCGCGCGCCTTGCAAAAGCTGATCGACCAGCACGCGCGTACCGGAACCGGCATTGCGGTTGACCATCAGCGCCGAGGTGTCGGCGAGCGCCGCCTTGAGCGCGTCTTGCGCGTTGCGTCCTTCGAAGCGGGTGTCGCCGGAGCGGAACAGGATGCCTTGCATGCGCTGCCAGCCACGCACCAGGCTCAAGCCGGGTCCCGCGAGATGCACATTATACTCGCCGCCTTTCGGATCGATCAGATGCACCGGGGCGATGTCGCATTCGCCGCGGCTCGCTGCCGCCACGCCGCCGAGGCTGCCGACCGCCAGCGTGCGGGCGGAAAAGCCGCGCTCGGCCAACGCGCCGACCACCACGTCGAGGGCGACGTCGTGGCTGCCCATGATGACGACATCCGGCACCTGCGCGGCGCTGCCGATGAGCGTCACCTGCGCCTCGCTGCCGGCATCGAGTGCGGAGGCGAGCGCGTCGATCTCGAGGAAGCCGTCGGCCTGCGAAAAGCTGGTGACCGAACCGGAACCTTTGCCGGTGGGAAACGCTACCGTGCCGTCGTCGCTCTGGATCAGCGACACCAGCACGAATTCCTTGCGGCCGATTTCGGAGGCGACGCGCACCGGCACATGCGCCGTCAAAGTCTGCGCGGCTTCCGGCGGCAGGCCGGCAAAGGCGCGGATCACCGGAGCGGCGAAGGCGTGGAAGGTGAAGATCGCCGACGTCGGAAAGCCGGGCAGCACCACGATCGGCTTATGATCGACGACGCCGAGACAGAGCGGCTTGCCGGGCTTGAGCGCGACGCCGTGCACCAGGATGCCGGGCTTGCCGAGCTTGGCGACGATGGCATGCGACAGATCGCCGGCGCCTTTCGAGGTGCCGCCGGAGAGCACGACCATGTCGCTGCCGCTCAGCGCCTTGCGTACCGCTTTTTCCAACGCTGCCGCGTCGTCCGGATAAGCGCCGAAGACGACCGGCTCGCCGCCGGCTTCGGTGACGGCGGCGGCGATGATGGCGCCGTTGCTGTCGTAGACGCTTGCCGGTTTCAGCGGCTCACCGGGTGGCACCAGTTCGTCGCCGGTCGACAGCACCGCCACTTTCGGCCGCCGCACCACGTCGACCTCGGCGAGACCGCTCGCCGCCAGCATGCCGATCTCGCGCGAGCCGATTCGAGCGCCCCGCCGCAACAAAGTCTCGCCGCGGGCAATGTCGGAGCCGGCGTAGGAAATGAACTGCCCGGGCGCGGCAGCGCGGCGGACTTCGATCGCCGGCCCGTTTCTCTCGATCAACTCGGTCTGCTCGATCATCACCACGCAATCGGCGCCGCGCGGGATGACGCCGCCGGTGGCAATTGTCGTGGCGGTGCCGGGCGTCACCTCCAGCGCCGGCGCGTGACCGCAAGCGACCACCTCGGCATTGAGCTTCAGGAGCTGGGGGCTGGTGTCACCGGCGCCGACGATATCGGCCGCGCGCAACGCGAAGCCGTCGACATTGGAGCGGTCGAAGGGCGGCGCGTCGACCGCCGCCACCACGTCGTGCGCCAGCACGCGCGCAAGCGCAGCCGCAAGCGGCACGCGCTCAGCGGAAAGCGGCGACACATCGAGATGGCGCTCGAAGCGGGCGCGCGCCTCCTCCGGCGAGACCACTTCGAGGAACTGCTCCTGGCGCGCGGCGGCGCGCACGCGCGCGATCAGGTCGGCGTCCTTATCCGGCCGTGCCTTGCGCGATTCGCTCATGGTGCCGTGCTCATCGTGCTCATGACTATGGCCAGGGCCTGACCTCCACTTGCGTGCCCTCGGCATAGCCTTCGCTGTCGGCCGGCACCAGCACCCAGCCGTCGGCGCGCGCCAGCACCGACAGCGGCAGATATTTGCTCGCCAGCGGCTCGGCTTTGCCGCCATCGCGGCGCACCGGCACGACTTCGGCGAGGCCCACGGTGGAGGCGATCTTGCGCGTCAGCGTCAAAGTCTCGGTCGGCTCGTCTTCGTTCATCTTGGCGCCGCAGAGCCGCTGCAGCAGCGGCCGCCCGATGGTCAGCCAGACGCTGAGCGCCGCGTCCAGCCGTCCGGGCAGCAGCAAGATCGGCCGCGCGCCGACATAACCAAGCGCGCCGGTGTCGCCTGGCGTCAGGGCAATACCATGCACCGCGAGCCGGCCTTCGCGCGCGAGCGTTCGCACGCTGAAGTCGTTGCGACCGCTGCCGGTGCCGCCGATCGTTACGATGGCATCGGCCGCTTCCGAGCCGAGCACGCCGCCAAAATCCCGGCCAGGATTGTCGAGCCGCGCCAAACCGCCGCGCCGGTCGATGTCGCCCGCCACCAGGCGCGCGGCAGCCAAGATCATGCCGTTGCCGCGCATCGGCAGCACGCGCAGGCGCGGCTCACGTACCGTGACGCGGGCAAGTCCGGCGGCGTCGAAGGCGGCGATGTCGGTCAATCGCAAGCGGTCACCGGCGTGGCGCAGCGGCATCGCCGGATCGCAATCGCCGCCGGCCTGCAAGACGCCGTCGCCGGGATTGATCGTCACCAGCGCTTCGGCGCTGCCGCCCGTCACTTTCACCGCGTCGAGCGGCGCCACGCTGTCGGTGTCGACCGGTAATTGCTGGCCGGAGTCGACGCGCGTCGGCATGCGCGGCAACGGCGTCGGCGCGTAACCGCCCGCGCCCACCGTCGCGTCCGCGTTCAACGCCCACCCGTCGATCAAGGCAAGCGCCGCGTTGGGCCGCGCCGGCGCCGAGGTGTCGACCGCCAGTATTCGGCCCGCCGCCGAGGCAAGGTCGAGCGGGCGCTGGGTCACCTGCTTTACCTCCGCGTCGAGGCCCGCCAGCACCTCGGCGAGCGGCGTCAAGCGTGTGATCGACTGTATTGCCTCGGGCGCGGCAGCCATCGTCTTCCTGAGCTTGACCTTGTTGCGGTCGGGATATTCAGTCTACCCCAACGGCAGATAAGGTGCAGCGTAGGTTTTCGAGGGACTAAGCGGGCCGTGGCAGCATGAGCGAAAAGACCATGAACCTGCGCGGCCTGAAATGCCCGCTGCCGGCGCTGCGGGTGCGCAAGATGCTGTCGGGCCTGAAATCCGGCGATCTGATCGTGGCGGAATGTACCGACCCGCTGACCACGATCGACATTCCCAATCTGCTGCGGCAGACCGGCGACACGCTGGAAGGCAAGGCCGAAGCCGAGGGTGTGCTGACGTTCCGGATTCGGAAAAAATGATTTCGGCCACTCATGCTGCGGAGGCTGGGTCGCAGCGACGAACGGAGATTTATCGCTAAAGCGCCATGCCGCCGTCGACCAGATGCGCTTGGCCGGTAATGTAGCTCGAACTCGTCGGAGGCCAAAAACACCGCCAGATTGGCCACCTCCTGCGTGGTGCCGAGCCGGCCGATGGGCTGGCGCTCGATGAAATCGCTGCGCACGGCTTTCAGCGACTTGCCGGTCTTCTTCGCGTTCGCCTCGATGCGCTCGTTGAGCGAGGGCGACTGGATGGTGCCGGGGCAGATGGCGTTGACGCGGATGCCCTTGCGGATGAAGTCGGAAGCCACCGCCTTGGTGAGCCCGATGATCGCCGCCTTGGTGGCGCCATAGGCGTAGCGGTTGGGCACGCCGCGGATCGACGACACCGCCGAGGCAATGTTGACGATCGAACCGCCGCCATGCGCGAGCATGGCCGGCAGAAATGCGCGCAGCACGCGGTGCATCGACTTCACATTGAGGTCGAAGGAAAAATCCCAATCCTTCTCCGAGCAATCGAGCAGCGAACCCTGGTGCACATAGCCGGCGCAATTGGCGAGGATATCGGGCGCGCCGAATTGCTTGATCACCGTCTTGGCCAGGACCTCGACCTTCTTGGTGGACAGTACGTCGAGCGCAAAGGTCTTGGCGGCTTTGAGACCTTTGAGCTTCGATGCATCGAGATCGGTTGCGATCACCTTGGCGCCTTCGGCGATGAAGGCCTCCGCGATGGCGCGGCCGATGCCTTGTCCCGCCGCCGTCACAAGCGCCGTTTTGCCCTTCAGTCGATTGCTCACCGTCAACCTCGTTCTTGGTTACATTACCGCGCCGATTTGCCAGGGCACGAATTCCAGATCGCCGTAACCAAGGTCTTCGGACTTGGTGTGCTCGCCGGAGGCGACCGCGCAGACTTTCCCGAAAATCTCTTCGCCCTTCTGCGCGACGGATACGCCGTCGAGGATGTCGCCGCAATTGATGTCCATGTCGTCGATCATGCTTTGGTAGACATAGTTGTTGGTGGCAAGCTTGATCGACGGCGTCGGCTTGCAGCCGAAGGCGGAGCCGCGGCCGGTGGTGAAGCACATCACGTTGCAGCCGCCGGCCACCTGTCCGGTGGCGCCGACCGGGTCGTAGCCGGGCGTGTCCATGAACACGAAGCCCTTCTCTCTCACCGGTTCGGCATATTCATAGACCGCGCGCATGGTGGTCGAGCCGCCTTTGGCCGCCGCGCCCAACGATTTTTCCAGAATGGTCGTCAGTCCGCCGGCTTTGTTGCCCGGGGAAGGATTGTTGTTCATCTCGCCGCGATTGCGTTCGGTGTAATCCTCCCACCAGCGAATGCGCTCGACCAGTTTCTCGCCGACCTTCGTGTTCACCGCGCGGCGGGTGAGCAAATGCTCGGCGCCGTAGATTTCCGGTGTCTCCGCCAGCACGCCGGTGCCGCCGTGCTTGACCAGGAGATCGACCGCCGAACCGAGCGCCGGATTGGCGGTGATGCCGGAGTAACCGTCGGAGCCGCCGCATTGCAGCGCCAGCACGATCTCGGAAGCGGGGCGCGTCTCGCGGCGCGCGCGCGCGGCAACCGGCAACATCGCCTTGATGCGCTCGACACCCTCGGCCACCGTCTTTTTGGTGCCGCCGGTTGCCTGGATGGTCATGCTCTGGAAATGCTCGCCCTCAACCAGCCCGTATTCATCTTTCATGCGGTCGATCTGGAACACCTCGCAGCCGAGCCCGACCATCAGCGTGCCGCCGAGATTGGGATGCGTGGCGTAGCCCCATTGTGTGCGGCGTAGCACGTCCCAGGGCTCGCCGCGCGAGGCCATGCCGCAGCCGGTCCCGTGCACGAAGGCGACCACGCCGTCGATGCCGGGATAGTCGGCCAGCAGGCCGGAGCGCTTGACCTCCTCGGCAATGAATTTTGCGACCGTCGCCGAGCAATTCACCGAGGTCAGCACGCCGATGTAATTGCGGGTGCCGGTCTTGCCGTTCGGGCGCAGGTAGCCTTCAAAGGTCGCGCGTTGCTCGGGCGGCAGCACTTCATCGTTCCTGGCGCCTTCGGCAAAGCGGTAGTCGCGGGCGAAATCATGCAGAGCAACATTGTGCTCATGCACCCAATCGCCCGGCGCGATCGCTTTTGCGGCAAAACCGATAATCTGCCCATATTTGCGCACCGGTTCATCGGGCTGAATGGCCGCGACCGCCATCTTGTGACCGCGCGGAACCCGCTCGCGCGCGGTCGTGCCGGCAAGCGTTGCTCCCGGCGCAATCTGATCGACGGCGACAACGACATTGTCTTCGGGGGCAAGACGGATGAAACGGGGATTGGTCACAGGGACGGCCCTTTCATTCGACAAATAAGCGGATCACCGGCGCCGGAACAAGACCTGCGTCGGCACGCGCGCGGTGTGCGCGGCATCCGCGGTACTGCGCCGGTAGCTTTAAACGCCCACACCCGTATTGTCGCCTAAAGAGCCGCCATTGCCCAAGCCGCTAAAAATATCCGATATCGAGAAGACTGCTGGCGGAGAGGGAGGGATTCGAACCCCCGATACGGTTACCCGTATGCCGCATTTCGAGTGCGGTGCATTCAACCGCTCTGCCACCTCTCCGGTGGACCGCAAAGGGCCTGAAAACGCCCTCATTGGACGGCGGCTATGTAACCAAGCAGGCAGAGACAGACAAGGGCGGAGCGGCGTATATTGCCGCTTCGCATAGGAACCGGCCGCCACACCGCGCCAGCATGCCAAGCGCCCCTCGATTTGCCCAATTGCGCCAGGAATTGCGCGGCATCGCTCTGTCTTTTTTGCTGGTGGTGGCGACCACCGCGCTGATCTACGGCATCATTGTAGAAATCGGGCTGACGCGCGGCACCGTGATCTATCTGATCCCGGTGCTGATCGCGGCGATCCGCTGGGGCATCGTGTCCGCGATCTTCGCCTCCGTCCTTGGCGTCATCGCTTCGGCCTTTTTCTTCTTTCCGCCGCTTTACAGTTTCCAAATCCGCGATCCGCAAGAGGTCATCAATCTCGTCCTCTATGTTTTTACCGCCATTGTGGTGAGCCAGCTCGCCACGCGCCTGAAGCGGCAGTTGGAACTGTCGCGCCAACGCGAGATCGACGTGCGCGATCTCTATGCCTTCTCACGGCGGTTGGCGGTGGCGTTCGACGTTCGCGATATCCACGCCGCGATCGAAGACCATCTCGCCGCCGTCATGCAGCGCAAAGTCGTGTTGTTCGCCAGCGCGCGCGAAGCCTCCACCAGCAGCGGCCGCCATGCCGGCGTCGCGGTGCCGCCGCAGGTTCTCGCCGAAGTCGTCGAGGTCGCCTCCGGCCGGCGCGATAGCAAAAGCGGCACGACGGTGCCGGCCGACAACGGCGAGATCTGGCTCGTCCGCGCGGTCTCGCCCAAGAGTTCGGAGTTCGGCGTCATCGCCATCAACCTCGGCCGCGAGACGCCGGAAGCCTCGAACGAATTGCGCATCCGTGTCGATGCGGTGCTGGCCGACGCCACCGCGACGCTCGAGCGGCTGGGCGTTGCGCATGCCATCAGCGAGGCGCGCATGCGTTCGGAAACCGAGCAATTGCGCGAGGCGCTGATCGGCTCGGTCAGCCACGAACTGCGCACCCCGCTCGCCTCCATCCTCGGCGCCGCCACGGTGCTTGGCGCGGCGCCGGCGATCGCCGGCGACAAGAAGCTCAAGGCGCTGGCGGACGGCGTGCGCGACGAAGCCGAACGCCTCAACAACGACATCCAGAACCTGCTCGATGCCAGCCGCATCAGCAGCGACGGGGTGAGGCCGCACATCGAATGGGCCGATCCGGCCGATATCGTCAATTCGGCGCTGGAGCGCTGCCGCAACCGGCTTGCCGGTCATGCCCTGGCGCTCGACCTGCCGCAGGATTTACCTTTGATCCGCGTTGATCCAGTGTTGGTCAAGCAGGCGCTCGTGCAGCTCTTTGATAACGCAGTGAAATATTCGCAACTTGGCACCCAAATCTCGGTGACCGCGCGCGCGCATGACGGGCGCCTGATCCTCAGCATCGGCGACCAAGGCGCCGGGCTCACCCCGGCCGAGCAGTCACGCATGTGGGACCGTTTCGCACGCGGCGAACGCCTGGCCACGACCACTAGCGGATCCGGGCTCGGCCTCTGGATCGCCGCCGCCTTTATCGCCGCCAATGACGGCAAAATGACCGCCGTCAGCGCCGGCCCTGGTTCCGGCAGCACGGTTGCAATCGACCTCCCGGTGACGCAAACCGTCGTCCCGCAACTTGAAAGCGATACAGATGACTGAATCGCCCTCCATCGTGCTCGTCGTCGACGACGAGATTCAAATCCGCCGCTTCCTGCGCACGGGTTTCGAACTCAACGGCTTTGTCGTGCACGAAGCCGGCACCGGCGCCGAAGCGATCCGCTCGGCGACGCTGCGGCCCATCGACCTGGTGATCGTCGATCTCGGGCTGCCCGACATGGACGGCTCCGAAGTGGTGGAGCGCATCCGCTCCTGGTCGAGCGTGCCGATCATCGTGCTGTCGGTGCGCTCGAACGAGGCGCAGAAGGTGCGCCTGCTCGAACTCGGCGCCGACGATTACGTGGTCAAGCCGTTCGGCATCGCCGAATTGCTGGCGCGCGTGCGCGTGGCGCTGCGCCGCCAGATGCGCGCGGTCTCGGGCGAGCCGACCATCAAGGTGGGCCCGCTGACCATCGACCTTGCCGCCCGCGCGGTCATGCTCAGCGGCACCCGCCTCTCTTTGACGCCAAAAGAATACCGCCTGCTGCAGGTGCTCGGCCAGCACGCCGGTAACGTCGTCACCCACCAGCATCTGCTCAAGGAAGTGTGGGGATCGATCCACGTGCACGACACGCATTACCTTCGCATCTTCGTGCGCAAGCTGCGGCAGAAGATCGAGCCGCAACCGGATTCGCCCAAGATCCTGGTGACCGAACTGGGCGTCGGCTACCGGCTGGCGCAGTCGGGAAACGACGGCGAGAACGGTTCGGTGACACCGGTGGCGGCGCCGGCGCAGCCGCCGGCCTAAAACTTGAACAGCTTCTCGGCGTTCTTGCCGGCGATGCGCGCGGCGGACGCGGGCGCCAGCGCGTTGACGCGGGCGAGGCACCCGGCCATGTCGCCGATATTGTGCGGGTAGTCGGAGCCATACAATACCCGCTCGTCCGATCCCGCCACCGCGATGCACAGTTCGAGCGCGCGCTGGTCGTAGACCACGGTGTCGTACCAGATGCGCTGCAAGTAAGTGCTCGGCTTCTCCTTGATCACCTCGGCGCAGGCCGGGATCATCTCGTGGCAACGGTCGAGGCGTCCGGCGATATAGGGCAGCGTCGCGCCGCCGTGCGCGGCGATCAATTTCAGGTTCGGATATTTGTCGATGAAGCCGGCGTAGATCATGCGCGCGAAGGCGAGCGTGGTGTCGACCATGAAGCCGACCGGCGGCACCAGCCCGAATTCGTGCATGTGCAATTCGCGCGCGCCCTGCGGCGCGGTCGGATGCACCAGCACCGGTAGCCCAAGCCTGTCGATCTCGGCCCACACGGCTGCAAAGCCGGGATCGGTCAGGTCGCGCCCATCGATATTGGCGAGCACCATGACGCCGACCGCGCCTTTTGCCGTGCAGCGCGCCAGTTCCGCCTTGGCGTCGTCGGCGAACTGCCACGGCAGCGAACAGAACCAGCGGATACGCTCGGGCCGCGCGCGCTGCTGTTCCGCCATCGAATCGTTGACGGCCTGCGCCGCCTGCAAGCTTGTCGCGCGATCGCCCCAATAGACGTTGGGCGAGGTGAGCGAGACGATGGCGACGTCGACATTGGCCGCATCCATCGCGGCAATGCGCTCGGCATAGTCCCACATACCGGAAAACAGCGTCATGAACGGCACGCCGTCGTGCCAAATGGTGTCCTGTCCCGCCTTGGTCTTCTTGATCTGATATTTGCCCGCGCTGCGCTCGCGCAGCAGATCGAGAAAGCCGAGCGTAAGCATGTGGGTGTGCACGTCGATGACGGTCATGGCTGCTTTACCGGTGTGAGAGTTTCAAAACGGCGGATCAGGCGCGCGTGCCGCCCGCTTTCGGCGCGGCAACCGCCCGCAAGCGCGTGACCGCGGCATATTCGTAGAAGACCACCGCCACGCCGCCGACGACGCCGACGATGTCGAGCACGACGCCGCCGGCAAAAGCGTCGGCCGGGATCAGCGACGCCAGCCCGACGGCCGCGAACAGGAGCCGCATCCGCACCCCGAGCGGACGCAGGAAATAGCCGACACTCGCGCAGGAAATCAGCCCCACGCCAAAAATGGCAGTGACAAAATTGACCAAAATGGACGCCGGGCTGCCGATCAACAACAGGCTCGGCGAATAGACAAACAGCACAGGCACAATAAAGGCGGTCCAGCCAAATCGCGTCGCGGCAAAGCCGGTGCGCATGGCGTCGGCCTCGGCGAGCGAAGCGGCCGCGAAGGCAGCAATCGCGATCGGGGGCGTGATCATCGACATCATGCCGAAATACATAACGTAGAAATGAGCCGCGATTGGTTTGACGCCGACTTCGACCAGCGACGGCGCCACCAGGGTGGCAAGCAGCACATAAACGCCCACCGTCGGCAACCCCATGCCAAGGACGATGCAGACGATGGCCGACAGCAACAACAGCAGAAACAGATGGCCGTGACCGACCTCGACCAGCCCCAGCGTCAATTGAAAACCGAGACCGGAAATCGACAACACCCCGATGACGACGCCGGCAGCGGCCGTGATCAAGATGAGATCGAGCGAACCATGCCCGGTCTCACACATCGCGTCGATCAACTGATGGAACTTCGGCCGTTTGCCGTCGAACCCGAACACGACGGCGGGGACAATGACGGCGACGATCGCCCATAGCACGGCCTTTTCGGGTTGGAAGTTGAGATAAAACAGACAGTAGATCAGGACGGCGAAGGCGATGGGAAAATACCAGCCCTTGCGCCACACCGGACCGGCGCGCGGAATCCCGGCGGGATCGACCGGCGGAATCCCCTCCTTGGCCGCTTCCAAGTCGGCTTGGATGAACAGGGCGATGTAATAGAGAAATCCCGGAACGATCGCCGCGATGAGGATCGTCGTGTAGGACGTCTCCAGGAATTCCGCCATCAGGAAGGCGGCGGCGCCCATGACCGGCGGCATCAGTTGCCCGCCGGTAGAAGCCACCGCTTCGATGGCGCCCGCTTTATGCGCGGGATAACCGGCGCGCTTCATCAACGGAATCGTGACCACGCCGGTCGCCACCACATTGGCGACCGCGCTGCCGGAAATCGAGCCGAACAGGCAGGAGCCAAGCACCGCGATCTTGGCCGAGCCGCCGCGGAAGCGGCCCATCAGGGCCATCGATATGTCGGTGAAAAACTGCATGCCGCCGGTGTGCTGCAGAACCTGGCCGAACAGGACAAAGGCGATGACGATGGTCGTGGCGACCTTGATCGGCAGGCCGAGAATGCCGGTGTAGTTGGCGACGAGAGTCAATGAAAGTTTGCGCCAGTCGGTCGGGATACCGGAGCCGGGAAGATAATTGGCCAACAGCGCGTAAACGATGAAAACGGTCACCAGGATCGGCAGCACCAAGCCAGTGGCTCGGCGCAACGCCTCAATGATCAGCAGGATGATGATGACACTGACAATGACGCTGTCGGTCTGACGCAGATAAATCAGGTCGACAATGCGCGGATAAAAAATTGCGAGATAGACGGTCGCCGCGAACCCGGCGACGGCCGCGACCAGGTCATACCACGGCAGGTCTTTCTTTTCTTTGCCGGTGATCGGGAATTTCAGGAAAGACATCAGCAGCACGATCGCAAGCATGCCGGCGAGATATTGCTGGTCGTAGAGCGCCAGCCCGACGCGGTTATAGGCGTCGAGCGCCCAGCAGATGCCGCCGAACGTCAGCAGGATCGCGAGCGCATCGATGAGGCGTTGTGGAAAAGGCAGGGCCGCTCTCGCGAAAGAGAGCAGCCCTAGCCGATGCCTTGCAGGGTCTTCGGTCATGCGACCGAACTTTTGCTACGGGATGTCCCGCTCACTGCTTCTTCGGCGGCCACTGGCCGATTTCCTTGTAGAACTTCACGGCGCCCGGATGGTATTCGACCCCGGCAACTTCCTGCGCCATGTCGCCCTTGTCGAACAGCCGCAGCGGCGGAAACACTTTGCCCAAATCGGGTGCGTTGTCGTGCAACGCCTTGACGATCTTGTAGACCACGTCATCGGGCGTTTTGTCATTGGCGAATAGATTGACGCCATACGACACGAGATAGCCGGGCTCCAGCAGGCCGAAATTCGCCGGGCCGGGCTTTTCATGGCGCAGGTAAGCGACCGGCACCTCCTTCTTCACAGCGGCAATGTTTGCCGGCGTGTTGTCCGCCGCCAGCGCGCGAATGCCACCGACCGTGGCGTCGGCTTCCCTGACCGGCGCGCCGCCGAGCGCGAAGACGAAAAAGTCGGTGCGGCCTTCCTTGAACGCGTTGACGTTGGCGATGATGTTGGCGACGTTGACGCCCTGCATATCCGCCAGCGAGACGCCGCCGGGCGCCAAGGCTGCGTTGGTGACGGCGGTGAGAATCTTCTGATTGGTGAAGCCGACCGGCCCGCGCGCGCCCTTGAGATCGGCGAGCTTCTTATATTTGCTGTCCTTCTTGACGAAGATGGTGTTGCGTAGCGGATAGAGAATCGCGACCACGCGAATATTCTTGTTGGGCCGGCCCTTGAAATATTCCTCGCCCAAAGCGGCTAGGCTGGTCTCGTATACATTGTTGATGCCGAGCGGCACCTCGCCGGCATTGACGATCGGCACATACTGGCTGGAGCCGCCGAGCGCCTGAATGGTCATCTTCAGGCCGGCTTTCTCCGCCAGCACTTTGCCGATGGCGGCAGCGGTCGAGTTGTAGATCGATCCCGCCGGCGGCGTGGCGATGGCGATCGGCTGCTGCGCCGATGCGCCGGGCACCAGCCCGAGCACGCCGAGCCCGGTCAGCGCTGCAAACATCATACGATTGAACATTGAATCCTCCCATTTTTCAGTCCGCCGCTCATGGTCTTGCCGCTTATGGCGCGGCATTAACGAATGCGGCCGTTGTCAGGCTGGCGCCTTTCACCCCTTAGACGCGCCCGCCGACAGCTTGGATACTCCCGCCGCCGGAGGCAAGTTTCGGCCGGCCCAAATTCGCACGCGGCCGAACCGGTCCTTTTCTTGACAGTTTCGCGTTGCCTCGCCATAACCTTGCCGAACGCGGGCCCTCGGGTCCGCGGTGCTTTTTGCGGGGCGCGATTAAGCCCCTAAAAACACACAGAAAAACCGACTGAAAGAAGCCGGTCCGGATCAATCCGAGCGCCGGGATCGAACACGAGGGAAGAATGATGTTCGCAGTCATCAAAGCCGGCGGCAAGCAGTACCGGGTTGCCCCGGAAGACGTGATCAGGATCGACCGGGTAAATGCCGAGCCGGGCAAAGTCGTTGAATTCGGCGAGGTGCTGGTACTCGGCGGCGACACGCCGCAATTGGGCCTGCCCACCATTGCCGGCGCGACGGTTGCCGGCGAGGTGCTGCAGCACAGCCGCGGCGACAAGGTCATCGCCTTCAAGAAGCGCCGGCGCAAGAATTCACGGCGCAAGCGCGGCTATCGGCACGAGTTCTCGGTGATCCGCATCACCGAGATCCTCACCGACGGCGCTAAGGCGTCGCCGACCCCGCCGGCACGGCCGCAACGCGAGGCCAAAAAGCCGGAAGCCGCGTCTGACGCGGCCGAAGGCGAGGCAAAGCCAGCCAAAAAGGCCAAGAAACCGGCCGCAAAAAAGCCGGCAAGAGCGGCCAGCAAGCCGAAGACGACAAAAGGTAAGAAGAAGTGAGATGATTCCGTCACGGAATCGGTGTATCAAGTAGCGGAATTCGAGAGAGACTTTATGGCGCACAAAAAGGCAGGCGGTTCCTCACGCAACGGTCGCGACTCGGCGGGCCGGCGGCTCGGCTTGAAGTCGACCGGCGGCGAAATCGTGCTCGCCGGCAATATCCTTGCGCGCCAGCGCGGCACCAAATGGCACGCCGGCCGCAATGTCGGTTGTGGCACGGATCACACGCTGTTCGCCCTCGTCGATGGAAAGGTTCAGTTCGCTACCAAAGCCAAAGGCCGCAAATACGTGTCGGTAGTTCCGATGACGGAGGCTGCGGCCGAGTAAGACGGTAGACCAAATTCGAGGTCCGCCGGTCATTCAGTCAAACCGGCGGGGCCTTTCAGGGCTTCGAGAGGGGGAGACGGGTGACCGGCTCCCCCTCTTCGCATTTCAACTCGCGTTGAAACCATGGAGCCCGTGTCATGACCCTGCTGGAAGAGATACCAAGCGAGCAATTCCGCGAAGCCAGTATCCCCGTCCTCGAGACCAAGCGGCTCTCTCTGCGCGCGCCGCGGCTTGAGGACGCTAAAGCGGTATCGATGCTCGCCAACGACCGTCGTATTGCCGAGAACGTCGCGCGCATTCCGCATCCCTATAAAATGTCGGATGCCGAAACTTTCATCGGCCGCGTCAACGTCACCGGCGAGGTGGTGTTTCTGATCACGCTGCGCGACGAGACGATCGTCGGCGCCTGCGGCATCGTATTGCAGGAACAGGCGGCCGAACTCGGCTACTGGCTCGGCGTGCCCTATTGGAGCAAAGGCTACGCCACCGAGGCGCTGCACGCGGTGATCGACTATGCCTTCACCGATCTGGGCCACGAGTCGCTGCAGGCCGGCGCCCGCGTCACCAATCCGGCCTCGCGCCGGGTGCTGGAGAAGTGCGGCTTCCAGTGGACCGGCGTCGGCCTCTATCGCATCCGCGCCATCAACTCATCGGCGCCGATCGACCGCTTCCGGCTGGAGCGCGGCATCTGGACCGCGCTCAAGGGCTGGGGCCGGATGAAAAAGGTGATGTGAGGCAGCCATGTATCAACCAGCGCACTTCCGCGAGGATCGGCGCGCGGTTCAGCACGCACTGATCCGCGCGCATTCCCTTGGTTTGCTGGTGACCAGCGGACCGGCCGGATTGCAGGCCAATCACATTCCGTTCCTGGTCGATGACGACAACTCGGAGCACGGTACGTTTCGGGCTCACTTAGCGCGCGCCAATCCGCAAGCGCGCGAGTTGGCCGCGGTGAGCGAATGCATGGTCGTCTTCCAGGGGCCGCAGATTTATATCAGTCCGTCGCTCTATCCGACCAAGCACGAGCATGGGAAGGCCGTGCCGACGTGGAATTACATCACGGTGCACGCGTGGGGACGCCCGCGCGTCGTCGACGATGCAGCTTGGCTGCGTCGCCAAATCGAGGACCTGACAACGCACAATGAAGCGACCCTGACCGCGCCGTGGAAGGTCTCCGATGCTCCGGAGTTTTACGTCGCGGCGATGATCAAAGGTATCGTCGGTGTTGAAATTCCCATCGACAGGATCGAAGGCAAATGGAAGGTCAGCCAGAACCGCCCCGAAGTGGATCGCGCCGGTGTCGTCGCCGGGCTACGCAACGGCGGCCAAACGGCCGAAGCCATGTCGGATCTGGTGGCCGAGCGCGGACGGCTTGCTAATTGACGTTGGTCACGGCGGGTCGGCGAAGGTCACCGGCTTCGCCGCCTCCCGCTCGCGGATGAAGATATACGTGCCGGCGGCGATGATGATGCCGGCGCCCAGCAGCATCGCCGGGCCCGGCACATCGCCGAAGAAGACAAAGCCGAGCAAGATGGCCCAGAAGATCGTCGAATACTGATAAGGCACCACCACCGATGCCGGTGCCAGCTTGAGCGACCGGTTGACGCAGGCATGCGCGACCATGGCCACGACGCCTAGCAGCACCAGGAGCGCCGTGTCGCGTCCGTTCAGCGCCACCCAGGTGAAAGGCGCCGCGATCATCCCGAATATCAACGCACCCGCGGTTTGCGTCGTCACCAAAACGATATCGGATGTGCCGCGCACGAGGCGGGTCAGGATCATCAGGATGGAAAACGAGACGCTGCCGGCGATGGCCACCATGGCCGCCGGCGTCAGCGAGCCGGCCGAGGGGTGAAGCGCGATCATGACGCCGACAAAGCCGGCGATAACGGCAAGCCAGCGCCGCCATCCGACGTGCTCGCCAAGCAGCGGCGACACCGCCGTCACATAGATCGGACCGGCGAGGTAGAACGTCATCACGTCGGCGAGCGGCATATAGGCCAGCGCCCAGTAGAAGCAGGCGACTTCGAGCGTCGAGAACAGCGGCCGCAAAATTTGCACCCACGGCCTCGGAGCGTCGGTAAAGGCGCTCCAGCCCTCGCGCTTGACGAACGGCGCCAGGAAGGCCAGCCCGGCCACGCTGCGCACCAGCAACAACTGGCCGACCGAATAGGTCGCGATCAGCCATTTCCCCAGCGCGTCGTTGAGCGCGAAAAAGAAAATGCCGATCAGCATCATGGCGATGCCGGCAAGGCGGCTGTCGTGGGGTCCCGGCATCATGGCGTCCGCCGATATACATGAAACCGGCCTCCAAACCGATGACCAAGCCTGCTGGCGTCCTGCCCCAACTTGAGCGAAAATGGCGTCAACCTTCGCCAGGGAGGAATTTCATGGCCTACGACCTCAACCAGTTCATCGCCGATTGCCGCACGACCCTCGCGCGCGATCCCGGCCCCAGCGGCCGCGAGCAGGTGCGCGTCAATCTCGAGAAGCTGCTCGCCAATCCGGATTTCATCCGCGAATATTGCAGCGACGACGTCCCGCGCGGACTGAAGGTGCTCTACGAGGATCCGAAGCTCGGCTTCCAGGTTCTCGCGCACATCAACGACAAGGCGCGCGTGTCGCCGCCGCACGACCACGGCGATTCCTGGGCGATCTACGGCCAGGCCACCAAATACACCGACATGATCGAATGGGAGCGCGAGGACGACGGCTCCGATGCCAAGCATGCCAAGCTCAAGCCGGCAAAGAAATACCGCCTCACCCCCGGCCGCGCCGGTATCTATCAGGACGGCAAAATCCACTCGATCGACTATCCCGATTACGCTCGCTTCATCCGCGTCACCGGCACCAATCTGGACAAGATCGACCGCATCAAGATCGACCTCAAGACCGGCGAAGTCGAACAAATGTACGCGCAGCAGGCGACGTAGCAGCGTCCAGTATTCAGAAACGCCACGAAACTCGGGCGGACTCCCTCTCCCCGTTGGGGAGAGGTGACACGAGTTTGCCGCACGCCTGCCGGAAAGAAATATGACGAGTTCGAAATCCCCCCGCCCCCTCACCGCCGCCGCCATCAAAACTATGCTCGGCGACGGCCAAGAGCTGGCGCTGATCGACGTACGCGAGGAACTCACCTTCTCGCAGAACCATCTGCTGTGGGCGCGCAACGTACCGCTCAGCCGGCTGGAGTTGCGCTTCGCGCGCCTGGTGCCGCGAAAAGGCACGCGCATCGTGCTGTGTGACGACGGCGACGGCCTCGCCGCGCGCGCCGCGGCCATTCTATCGCGCGCCGGCTACAGTGATCTTAGCTTTCTCGACGGCGGCATCGCCGCTTGGGAGCAGGCCGGCTTTGTCACCTTCTCCGGCGTGCACGTCCCGAGCAAGGCCTTCGGCGAATTTGTCGAGCACGACAGCGGCACGCCGAATGTGAGCGCGCAGGAGCTCGACGCGCTGATGCGTAATGGCACCAAGATGGTGGTGCTCGACTCAAGACCATTCGACGAATACACGCGCGTCTCGATTCCCACCGGCATCAACGTGCCGGGCGCCGAGCTGGTGTTGCGCGCGCGCGACATCGCGCCCTCCCCCGACACGCTGATCGTGGTCAATTGCGCCGGCCGCACCCGCAGCATCATCGGCGCGCAGTCGCTGATCAATGCCGGCGTGCCCAACAAAGTGGTGGCGCTGCGCAACGGCACCATGGGCTGGCATCTGGCGGGATTGACCTGCGCCAGTGGCGAGACCGGCCGCACGCCGGATTATTCGAGCAAGGGTCTCGCTTGGGCGAAAGCGGCGGCCGATAAAGTCGCGCAGAAATTCGGCGTCACGCGCATCGATCGCAAGACCTTGGACAACTGGCGCCAGGACGAGACGCGCACGACCTACCTGTTCGACGTGCGCGATCCGGCGGAATATGAAGCCGGCCATTTGCCCGGCGCCGTCTCGGCGCCCGGCGGACAATTGGTGCAGGCGACCGACGTCTATGCGGGCGTGCTCGGCGCGCGCATCGTCGTTGCCGACGACGCCGAGGCGCGCGCGTCGATGACCGCATCCTGGCTCAAGCAGATGGGCTGGCAGGATGTCTTTGTCTTGCCGGAAGCCGGCAACGAAACGGCTGAGCCCGCCGCGCTTGTGCTCGGCACGCCGGCAGCGGACGCCGCCGTCGATGTGTCGAAGATCATCGAGATTGACGACGTCACGGTCATCGATCTCTCCAGCAGCCCGCACTATCGCCGCGGGCATATCCCCGGCGCCTGGTTCGCCATCCGCGGCCGGCTCGACCGCGCGCTGCCGAAAATTCCGCTGCGGCCGATGATCGTTTTGACCTCCGAAGACGGCCTGCTGGCGAGCCTCGCGGTCGAGGAAGCGCGCGCATTGACCAAGACGCCGGTGCACTGGCTCAAAGGCGGCAACGCCGCCTGGGCCGCCGCCGGCATCCCGCTCTCGACCGACAGCAAGATGGCGGACGAGCCGCTCGACGTCTGGCTCAAGCCCTACGAACGGCCGAACGACAATGAGGCGGCGATGAACGCTTACCTGTCGTGGGAGGTCGATCTGCTCGACCGTATCAAGCGCGACGGCACCACGCATTTCAGTAAGGCATCTTAGGCCTGTCGTCTCCGCGAAGGCCGGACCCAGATCAAACCCTCACTGCTTCACCGCCGCCGCAAACTTCTCGCCGAATTCCATCAACTCATCCGCGTTGATGTCGCTTACCGCCCAAAGATTGAGACCATTCTCGCGCCAGTGCCGTACGTTATAGCCCTGCAGGCTTTGCATCGACGCGGCACGGTCGTCTGAGCCGGGCGCCGGCGCGCAGAACAAATTGATGATGTGCACGCGGCGGCGATAGACAATGGCCGCCGCCGGCTTGGCGTTGATGTAATCGAGCCGCCCGCCCAAAAGCGTGAAGCCCTGCGCGGTGAGATCGACCACCGGCGGCGCGACGTCGAGCTTGCCGTTGAACCACGGCTTCACCGTATGCTGGTCGCTCGACTGCACGTCGATCAGATGCTGGCCCTGCAGCGAGCGCAGATGCGCCGAGACCACCTCGCCCAGAACGAGGCGCTGGTTGTCATCGCGCGTCACCATCAACAGCACGCCCGATGCCGCGATTGCGCTCAGCGCCGCGCCGGCGGCGAAGCCCTTGACGACGCCGCGCCGGCTGGCCGCCGCTGGCGGGGCCGGCAGCTTGCCTTCGATGCGCTCGCGCAATCCCGCGGGCGCCGCAAAGCGCAAGGCCGCCGGCGTCATCGCCTTGCGCAAATCCTGGAATTCGCGCAACCGCGCCGCGCAATCGGCGCAGCCCACGATATGCGCCTCGACTTCGCGCGCGTGTCCGGCGTCGAGCTCGCCGTCGATCAGCGCGTGCATCAAGACTTCGGCTTCGCCGCAATTCATGACGTGCTCCTGCCTTCGGCCGCGATCCAGGCCTCGCGCAACATGCCGCGCGCGCGCGCCAGCCGCGACATCACGGTGCCAATCGGCGTCTCGATCACCGCCGCGATATCGCGATAGGACAAATCGCTGATCTCGCGCAGCACGATGACCTCGCGGAATTCGGGCGGCAATTCGCCGATCAGCCGGCGCATTGCGTCGGCATCCTGCCGCCGCGACATCGCCTGCTCCGGCGTGTCGATCTCCTCGCGCCAGATCGGCTTGGTCTCTATCTTTTCATCCGCCGTGAACACCAGGCGCTCGCCAGCATGCGCCGCATGGCAGACATTGCGCAGAATCGCGAACAGCCACGGCTTGATCGGCCCGCCGCGGAACGTGTCGAAGTGGCGGAATGCGCGCAGGTAACATTCCTGCACCGCGTCGTCGGCGTCGTTCGCGCTGCGCAGCAGATAGCGTGCAAGCGTGTAGATGTCGCCGAGATGCGGCAACGCGAGCGCCTTGAAACGCTCGGCTTTGTCGCCGCTCAGGCTGGCTACGCCGCCCGCCATCATTACGTACCCAACCTCGTCGGCGATGATTATTTCGCTGCCTCCACCACAATCGTGCCGGTCATATGCGGATGCAAGGAGCAAAAATATGGAAAGCTGCCCGCTGTCGCGAATGTGAACGAAAACTTGTCGTCGCTGTCGAGCGGCTTGGAGCGGAACATGAACGTCTTCGACGTCACCGTGTGCGGGATATCGTCGTGATTGACCCAGGTCACGGTGTCGCCGGCCTTCACCGTGACCTGCTGCGGGCTGAAGGTGAAGTTGGAAATTTTCACCTCGACGTTGGCGGCCTTCGCCGCGTTCCCCGCGATCGCCAAGATCAAAAAGGCGGCCATCGCGGCCTGCGCGAAAGTCTTTGCGAATGTCATTGCGCTCAGCTCTTCAGCGGGGTGTCGATGATGGCGAGGCGTTCGACGCCCTGCTTGAAGGTCACGCTGGCGGTGCCGAGCATGGTGCGCAGTTTGTCGTCCGGCACTTTCATTGGCCCGGGCGACGGCGCCGTGCCGGGCGCCGGTTGGGGAAACGCGGTCGAGCGCGCGGTATGGAAGGTGACGTTGCCTTCCACCTTCTGCATCACCTGATGAATGTGGCCGTTGAGCACGGTGACCGAGCCGAAGCGCTTGAGGTAATCGAGCGCGCGCGCGCTATCTTCGGTGCCCCAGCCCCATTGCGGATAGACCGTCCACAGCGGGATATGCGCAAATACCACGATCGGCGTCGAGGCCGAGCGGCCTTTCAAGTCGCCCTCGATCCATTCGAGTTGCTCATCGCCGAGACTGCCCATGCCGCCACCTTTGAGATTGGCGACGTTGACGAGGCCCATGAAATGCGCGCCGTTGGCGTCGAATGAATAATAACCCGAGCCCTTGGTGCCGCGGCCGTAGCGTTCCTTGTAGAGCTTGATGTCGGGATCGACGATGTCGTGCTCGCCCGGCACGTAGTGCACGTCGAGCTTGGCCTGCCCGATGATCTGTTCGGCGTCGTCGAACTCGGACTCCTTCGACAGATGCGTAATGTCGCCGGTGTGAATCATGAAGGCGGGCTTTTGCGGCAGCGCCTTGATGCGCCCGATCGCTTCTTCCAGCGTGCCCTTGGCGTTCGGGTTGGCCGGCTTGTCGAAGCCCATATGGCTGTCGCTGACCTGCAGGAAGGTGAAGCCCGCCGGCTCGGCAGCGAGTGCCTGATCGACGAGGCCGAGCGAATGCGGCACGCCGCCGGCGACGCTCCACAGCACCCCGGTGCCGACCCAGGTCATGCATTCCAGCACTCTGCGGCGGCTGGGACCGTCGTTGTGATCATGGTCGTGCGTTGTCATGGGCTCGTCTCCCTGCAAATGCCCGCTTGCAGAGGACCAGATCGGACATGCAGGAGATTTATTCCCGAGCGGACTGTGGAACTGGCCGGGGCAATGCCATATACGCTAACGCCATGAAATTCCTCGACGAAGCCAAGGTCTATGTGCAGTCCGGAGCGGGCGGCAACGGCTGCGTGTCGTTCCGGCGCGAGAAGTTCATCGAGTTCGGCGGACCCAATGGCGGCGACGGCGGCAAAGGCGGCGACGTCGTCCTCGCCGCGGTCGACGGGCTCAACACGCTGATCGACTACCGCTACCAGCAGCACTTCAAGGCGAAAGCCGGCGGCAACGGCATGGGCAAGGACCGTCACGGCGCCAACGGCAAGGACGTGGTGCTCAAGGTGCCGGTCGGCACGCAGATCTATGAAGAGGACGGCGAGACGCTGCTCGCCGATCTCACGCAAGTGGGCGAGCGCGTCACCCTGATGAAGGGTGGCAACGGCGGCTTTGGCAATGCCTATTTCAAGTCGTCGACCAACCGCTCGCCGCGCCGCGCCAATCCCGGCCAGCCGGGCGAGGAGCGCACCATTCGCCTGCGGCTCAAACTGATCGCCGATGCCGGCCTGATCGGCCTGCCCAATGCCGGCAAGTCCACTTTCCTCGCCGCAGTGAGCGCGGCCAAGCCGAAGATCGCCGACTACCCCTTCACCACGCTGCATCCGCAGCTCGGCGTCGTGCGCGTCGACGAACGCGAATTCGTGCTCGCCGACCTGCCCGGCCTGATCGAAGGCGCGCATGAAGGCACCGGCCTCGGCGACCGCTTTCTCGGCCACACCGAACGCTGCCGCGTGCTGCTGCATCTCATCGACGGCACCGTCGAGGACGCCGGCGCCGCTTACAGAACGGTACGCGCGGAATTAGAAGCTTACGGGCATGATTTGTCCGACAAGCCGGAAATCGTGGCGCTGTCAAAGGCCGACGCGCTCACGCCCGATGAGATCAAGGCGCAAAGCGCCAAGTTGAAAAAGGCCTGCAAGAAGACGCCGCTGGTATTGTCGTCGGCGTCGGGGCAAGGCGTGCAAGATGTCTTGCGCGCGCTGCGCAAAGTGATCGACGCCGCGCGCGAGAATGCGAAGCAGCCGCAATCGCAGGAAGCGGCCTGGCAGCCCTGAACTAAAAATGTGCCGTGATCGGCTGAATGGCGGGTGCCGGCTTCTCGACCGTCCGCGGTGCGGCCGAACGCCGCCGCAGCGCGGAAGGCCGCGCATCGCCGGCCGGCTGATAGAACACGCTGTAGCGCACGTTGTGCTCGACAAACGACTTTACGTCGGCGTCCTTCTTGACCTCGAAGGCGTCGAAACCGGCGCGCAGCAGAAACAGCCGCTGGTCGCGCAACACATCGCCGGTGGCGCGCAGTTCGTCGCGAAAGCCGTACTGCTCGCGCAGTTGCCGCGCCTGACTGTAGGCGCGGCCGTCCTGGAATTTCGGAAACACCAAGGCGATCAGCGCCAGCCGATCGAGATAGGGGACGAGTTCCGACACCTTGCGGCTGTTGGGCCAGAGCACGCCGACGGGACCAGCGCGCCCGAAAAGCTCCGCGGCGTCGGCCAGGAAGCGTTCGGCCGTCAGCAAGATCGGCCCATCGGGCAGCGGCGCATCATCCACGATCCGCACAAAACGGTCGGTCATTACCCGGTTCGCTTTAACGAGTTGCATAGACGCGCTCCTTGAACGGTTCGACGCCAATCCGCGTCACGGTGTCGAGAAACAATTCGTCAGGCCGCTCGCGCAGCTCGATATAGGCCGCGACCACGTCCTCGATCACGTCGACCACTTCCGCATAGGGCACGGCCGGGCCGAGCAGCGCGCCCAGTTCGGCGTTCTGGTCGGCGCGGCCGCCGAGGGTGACCTGGAAAAATTCCTCGCCGTTCTTTTCCACGCCGAGCAGGCCGATATGGCCGACATGGTGGTGGCCGCAGGCATTGATGCAGCCGGAAATGTTGATGTGCAGCTTGCCGATCTCGCGTTGCGTGTCGAGGTTGGCAAAGCGGCGCGAGATGTCCTGCGCCACCGGGATCGAGCGCGTATTGGCAAGGCTGCAATAGTCGAGCCCCGGGCAAGAAATAATGTCGGACACCAGCCCGACATTCGGCGTCGCCACGCCGATTGCATCGAGCGCGCGCCAGAGCGCCGGCAGGTCGCGCTGCGGCACATGCGGCAGCGTCAGGTTTTGCTCGTGATTGACGCGAATTTCGCCGAACGAGTAACGGTCGGCGAGATCGGCGATTGCATCCATCTGCTCGGCGGTGGCATCGCCCGGCGTGCCGCCTTGCGGCTTGAGCGAGAGCGTGACGATGGCGTAGCCCGGGACTTTGTGATTGGCGACCGCGTTCTTCATCCAGATGGCGAATTGCGCGTCGTCCTTGCGCGCCGCGATAAGCTCCGGCGGGCTGTCGGCGAGCGTTTCGTAGCCGGGATAGCTGAACCGCGTTTTGACGTTGTCGACGACACCCGGATCGAGCGCCAGCGCGCCGTCTTTGATCTTGACCCACTCGGCCTCGACTTCCCGGCCAAATTTCTCGGCGCCGAGATCGTGCACCAGGATCTTGATGCGCGCTTTATAGATGTTATCGCGACGGCCGAACTGATTGTAGACGCGCAGGATCGCTTCGACGTAGCTCAGCAGATCGCGCTTCGCCAGGAACGGCTTGATGGTCTTGCCGAGGAACGGCGTGCGGCCGAGGCCGCCGCCGACCGACACTTCAAAGCCCGCCTCCCCCGCCCCGTTGCGATGCAGCCGCAGGCCGATGTCGTGAATCTTGACCGCGGCGCGATCGAGCGCCGAGGCGGTGACGGCAATCTTGAACTTGCGCGGCAGAAACGAGAACTCGGGATGCAACGTGCAATGCTGGCGCAGGATCTCCGCCCAGACACGCGGATCCTCGACTTCGTCCGGCGCGACGCCCGCCCAATGGTCGGTGGTGATGTTGCGCACACAATTGCCGCTGGTCTGCATGCCGTGCAGGCCGGTGGCGGCAAGCTCGGCCATGGCGTCGGGCAACTCGGCAAGCTTGATCCAGTGGAACTGCAGGTTCTGCCGGGTGGTGAAATGGCCGTAGCCGCGGTCGTAGCGACGGGCGACGCCGCGCCAGCGTGCGCATCTGCTGCGACGACAGCGAGCCGTAGGGGATCGCGACCCGCAACATATAGGCGTGCAGCTGCAGATAGACGCCGTTCATCAGGCGAAGCGGCTTGAATTCGTCTTCCGTCAACTCGCCGGAGAGGCGGCGCGCCACCTGGTCGCGGAATTCGGCGACGCGTTCGTCGACCAATTGGCGGTCCAACTCGTCGTATTGGTACATGGCTCAGATTCCGAAAGTAGCCGGCAATTCGATGGTCGGCCCGTTGAGCCGGATGTATTCGCGCAAGTTGGCCGGCCGCACGCTGCCGCCTTGCGTTTCGACCGGCGCGACATAGGCGCCGACCGCGACGAGGCCCTCGCCTTTGGCCGCCGTCAGCAGCTCCGCCGCAGCGGGCGCGGCCGTGGCGATGGCGGCTTGATCGAGCTTGGTCGTCCAGCGGCCGTCGGCGGTGCGATAGACCACGGCGCCATCATCGAGGCGGTTGGCGGTGACGACTACCGGCCCGGTGATCTTCAGTTTTTGCTCCATCGGTGAGGTCATGCTGCGAACTCTTGTGATTGCGCGATTGCGGTGCGCCAGATGTCGGAGCGTGCGACCACCTGGCCGATGACGAGTAAAGCCGGCCCCTCGCCGGCTTGCGTCGCCAACACGGCGATATTCTCGAGTTTGCCGACGACGCTCTTTGCATCCGGACGGGTGCCGCGTGCCAAAACCGCAACGGGCGTCTGCGGATCGCGGCCCGCCGCGATCAACCCGTCGCGCACTGTGGCGGCGGCGGACAGTCCCATGTAGACGACGACGGTCGTTTGCGGATCGGCGAGCCCGGACCAATCGGTGGCGGCCGCTTCGGCGGCGCGATAGGCGGTGATGAAGGTCAGGCGCGAAGCCTCCTCACGATACGTGAGCGGCAGTCCGGCTTCGGCCGCGCAGCCCAGCGCCGCGGTGACGCCAGGCACAGTGACGGCCTCGATGCCCGCTTGGCGCAAAGCCTCGAGCTCCTCGCCGCCGCGGCCGAAGATGAAAGGATCGCCGCCTTTTAGCCGCACCACGTTGAGACCCTGGCGCGCTGCCGCCACCAGCCGCTCGTTGATGGCCTGCTGGCCGATGCCCGGCTGGCCGCGCCGCTTGCCGACAAAGACGCGCTCGGCATCGCGCCGCGCGCGGTCGCGAATTTCCGGCGTGATCAGCTCGTCGTAGAAAACGACATCGGCATTCTGCAAAGCCTGCAGCGCGCGCAAGGTGAGCAGATCGGGATCGCCCGGGCCGGCGCCGACAAGGTGCACGACGCCGGACTTTCGCTCAGGCGCGCGCGTCTCCGCGATGGCCGCGACAAGACCTTCCTCGGCTTGGCGCTTGCGTCCGGCCAAAGCGGCAGCGCCGACCGGACCATCGATCACGCGCTCCCAGAAGCGCCGCAACGACGACGAGGCGTGACGGCTCGCGGCGAATTTTTCGCGATAGCGGCCCATCAGCGCCGCCAAGCTCGCCGACGCGCGCCGGCAGCACCGCTTCGATGCGCTCGCGCAGGCGCCGCGCCAAGACCGGCGAAGCGCCGCCAGTGCCGATCGCCACCACGACCTCGCCGCGATCGACGATCGCCGGCATGATGAAATTCGACAATTCGGAACGGTCGACGACGTTGACCAGCGTGTTGGCGGCGCGCGCACGTTTGGCGACCAGTTCGTCGCGCGCATCGCCGGTGGCTGCGATCACCAGCGAGAATCTTGCGAAGTCGGCGGAAAGCGGATCGGTGCGGTCGATGGTGACGCGCGAGTCGCCGCCTTCGGGCAGCGCTTCCAATACGTCGCCGCCATAGACAAACCAGTGCACATCGGCGCCGGCCGAGTGCAGCAATCGCAGCTTGGCGCGCGCCGGGGCTGAGGCGCCGACTAAAGCGACGGTGCCCCAAGACAGGTCGGCAAAGAGCGGCAGGAAACGCATTGGGGGAAATCCCACGTTTGTTAGAACGATTTTCTATATAATAGATAAGATACTCAATTTGTTAGCAAAATATTCTACCAAAGATCGTTTGAGGCTTGGCACAAGCCATGTCAGAAGCGGCGCCAAATGAGACGGTTCTATTCGTCGGCGAGTTTGGGGAGGACGTCATGAAGTCGCGCGCCGCGGTCGCCTGGAAAGCCGGCGAGCCGCTTTCCATCGAAACCATCGACCTCGAAGGTCCGAAGGCCGGCGAAGTGCTGGTCGAAGTGATGGCGACCGGCATCTGCCACACCGACGCCTACACGCTGTCGGGCGCGGATCCTGAGGGAATTTTCCCCGCCATCCTCGGCCATGAAGGCGCCGGTGTGGTGCGCGAAATCGGCGACGGCGTCACGTCGTTGAAAGTCGGAGATCACGTCATCCCGCTCTACACGCCGGAATGCCGGCAGTGCAAAACCTGCCTCTCTCGTCGTTCAAACCTGTGCACTGCCATCCGCGCAACGCAGGGCAAAGGATTAATGCCGGACGGCACCAGCCGCTTCCGCTGCGACGGCGATAACGTGTTTCACTACATGGGCTGCTCGACCTTCGCCAATTTCACCGTGCTGCCGGAGATCGCGCTCGCCAAAGTGCGCGAGGACGCGCCCTTCGACAAGATCTGCTACATCGGCTGCGGCGTCACCACCGGCATTGGCGCCGTCATCAACACCGCCAAGGTTTGGCCCGGCGCCAATGTCGCGGTGTTCGGCCTCGGCGGCATCGGGCTCAACGTCATTCAGGGCGCCAAGATGGTCGGCGCCGACAAGATCGTCGGCATCGACACCAATCCGGGCAAGCGCGCCATCGCCGAGAAATTCGGCCTCACGCATTTCATCAATCCGGACGAAGTCGGCCGCGACAAGGTGGTGCAGGCGGTGGTCGACTTGACCGGCGGCGGCGCCGACTTCTCGTTCGAGTGCATCGGCAATGTGAATGTGATGCGGCAGGCGCTGGAATGCTGCCACCGCGGTTGGGGCGAGAGCATCATCATCGGCGTCGCCGGCTCCGGCCAGGAGATCGCCACGCGCCCGTTCCAACTCGTCACCGGCCGCGTCTGGAAAGGCACCGCCTTCGGCGGCGCACGCGGGCGCACCGACGTGCCGAAAATCGTCGACTGGTACATGGAGGGCAAGATCAACATCGACGATCTGATCACCCACACCATGCCGCTCGACAAGATCAACGACGCCTTCGAGCTGATGCACGAGGGCAAATCGATCAGGAGCGTGGTGATTTACTGACGAAGTGTCCGCTGTCTCTCGGCCGTCATTGCCGGGTCAAGCCCGCGCATGACACCAGCAAGGTCGCGCGCGTAATTTATTTCGTGCAGAGCCGGCGCGGGCCGTGACTGGGCTGATAGGTGCAGTCCCCCGGATTGAAAGAGATGTAGCGCTGCGCGCAGGCGCTTTGATTGCATTGCGCACTGGCTTGCGCGGTCGCGGCACTCGTATTCGGCGCGGCATCGGCCGAAGCCCCCGGCGGCGCGCCTTTGCTGCACAGACGGCGCGGCCCGTTGCTCGGCTGATAGGTGCAGTCGGACGGCGTGAAGGTGAAGTAGGCTGCTTCACAGGCGGCGACGTCGCATTTCGGCTGCGGCTTTTTTTCCGCGATCGAGGGCTCCGGCGCGGCGATCGGCGGCGCCGACGCATTGGCGCCGGCGGCATCGTCGACGACTTTCGCCGTCGCGGCTTTGGCGAGCGCCGCCGGCGGATTGACGGCGGCCTTCTTGACCGCCGGCCGCGCCGGCGTCTTGACTTGCGCGCGCAGGGATCCGGCCGGCAGCGTCGGCGGCAGCGATTGCTGCGCCACGATCGCCGCGCGCTCGATGTGGCGCGTCGGTTCGACCAGGACGTCCATCTCGACGATCACGCTGAACACGGTGACCAGCGCGATGGCGATATAAATCAAAAACGGCATTGCTCGCGCCTCGAAAGGTAACGCGTTGGGGTGCCAACGCCGACTTTATCACCCCTGCACCGCGGCTTTGATGACAGCCCGGTTCCCCGTACCCCTCGCCACGCCCGACTGTCATCGCCGTCCGACACTAACAAACGGTGAAAGATTCGGCGATATGCCCCCTTGTCGCGGCCACGCAAGCCCGCCAGCGCAGGCCAAACGGCCAGCGCCATGCGTTTTAGAGGCGTTGCGCTTCCCAGCGGCCGGCACATTCGGCGCCGGAGCCATGGCCGCGCCAGGTGCCGACGCCCTCGTTGGCCGAGAGGTGGCCCGAGCCGCTGGCGCCCTTGTTGCCGGCCGAGATGTTGACTTTGACCGCGCCGCTGGGGCTCACGGTGCCGCCCATATGGACGAGCGACGAACCGCTATAATTCACGCGCCCGTTCGCGATGTTCACGTTGTAGCTATAGGCGCGGTCGCAGCTGCCCTTTTCGGTGATGATGACCACGCGCCAGTCGCCGTCAGTGGCGGTCGCGTGCGCGGCGGACGGAAAGCCCGCCAGAGCCGAGGACAACATGAAGGCGGCGGCGAGAGCCGGTTTAATGGAACGCATGGTAAAGCCCCTGTTAAAAAGCGCTATCTGTCGCGATAGCCGGTTATCCAAATGACGGCCGGGAGGCGCCCAATCCGGCGAAAAAGCCAAACAAATATTCGGGGCCGGCCTCGCCGGAATGGCGCCTTTGCTTCCGTCACCCCCATACGGCGAGGTTGAGCGTACCAAGCGCGAGCCTCGAAAATTTCCTGCCGCCGGCATTTCGCATCGGCGCGTGACTTCGCGTGTGACGTGAAATTTCTCCGTCACTGATGCCGCGATCCCGGTCCGACATTGCGCAATTCTGCGACACATTTTCGGCACAGGAATGAATCGTTTTTGTAAAGGTCGGTAACAAAAAGTCAGATCGGTTACCGACGCGCGAAGTACGCGTTTTCGCAGGCGAAATTCAACTTGTTCCCTGCGTCGCAAACATATCCCGCTATGACCGCATTCCTGCCTCATAAGCGCACGCGCGCACGTTAGTACCCGCACATTGGCTCGGGGGCCAATCACGGGGAATTCCTGAATGACCGTACGTGTGGCCGCACTCTTGTGCGGAGTCGTCTTGCTGTCTGTCGTGTGTCCCTTCGCTGCAAATGCACAATCCGGGATCGCTTCCGTCTACGCTTATGAAGGAGAAAAAACCGCCAACGGCGAACATGCCTCGCCGAATAAATTGACCGCCGCGCATCGCACGCTGCCGTTCGGCACGCGCGTGCGCGTCACCAACAAACGCAACGGCCGCAGCGTCATCGTGCGCATCAACGATCGCGGCCCGTTCGTGAAAGGCCGCGTCATCGATCTCACGCCCGCCGGCGCAAAAGCGCTCGGCTTCTCCGGACTGGCGCCGGTTGAGGTGGAACGGCTGAGCGGCTAACAGGCAGACTCAATACCGTAACGCGAAAAAAATGCCGGGCTCGATCCCCGGCATTTTTATTGGGCGCCGCTATTCGCCCGGCGCCATCACGCCCACGGACGAGCGTCGCCGCACCGGAAAGAGAATTAGCGATACGCTGGCGCCGACGCCTGCGCCAATGAGCTGCGCAACGATAAAGCCGGGAACGTGATTGATGGCGATGCCGGAAAAGGTCGTGGTGAAGCCGCGCGCGATGGTGACCGCCGGGTTGGCAAAGGAGGTGGAGGCGGTGAACCAATAGGCGGCGGTGATGGTCAAGCCGACCAGCCACGGCACGGTTTGCGGCGCATGGCGCAAGCCGCCGAGGATCGCCAGCACCAGCGTGAAGGTGGCGACCGCCTCGGCCAGCCATTGTGACAGACCGGCGCGCGGCTTGATGCCGACGGCGAGCGGGGCCAGATCGAACATCAGATGCGCCAGCACGGTGCCGGCAATACCGGCAAGGCATTGCACCACCACGTAAGGAATGACCTCGTTCCACGGCGTCTCGCCGCGCGTGGCGAAGACCAGCGTCACCGCCGGATTAAAATGCGCGCCGGAGACCGGGCCGAGAATGGTGATGATGACGACCAGGATGGCGCCGGTCGGAATCGTATTGCCGAGCAGCGCGATGGCGTCGTTGCCGCCGGCAAGCCGCTCGGCCATGATGCCGGAGCCGACGACGGTGGCGACCAGAATGGCGGTGCCCAGTGCTTCCGCCAGCAGGCGGCGCGATAGTGGAGCGGGCGTCTCGCTCATTCGGCGGCGGTCGCCGGCGAGGCGGCGTCCTTGCTGCGGCCGATCTCGTCCAGCCGCCGCTGCAGGGCCAGGCGGTCGAGCTTGGCGAGCGGCAAGCTGACAAAGATATTGATGCGGTTGTTCAACATGCGCAGCGTGTCGGCGAAGGCAAAGCGAATTTCCGCCTCGGTGCCGGTCGCTTCCGCGGGATCGGGCACGCCCCAATGCGCCGTCATCGGCTGCCCCGGCCAGACCGGGCAGGCCTCGGCCGCGGCGTTGTCGCAGACGGTGAAGACGAAATCGAGCTTGGGCGCACCGGTCTGGGAAAACTCCAGCCAGCTTTTCGAGCGCGCGCCACTGACGTCGAAATGCAGCTTGCGCAACAGATCGAGCGTATAGGGATGCACTTTGCCTTTCGGCTGGCTGCCGGCGGAATACGCGCGGAATTTTCCCTCGCCCGGCGCGGTTGAGGATCGCCTCCGCCATGATCGAGCGCGCCGAGTTGCCGGTGCACAGGAACAGGACGTTGTAGATCGGGTTGGCGGGATCTTTCCCGTGTTACGTTCATGTCGTCCTCCGCTTCTTACTTTTGCCGGCGGGCGCGCAGCACCGCGCCGCCTCGATCGCGTCCTGCAGATCGCAAAGCTCGGGGTGGCCGTCGCAGCAATCGTCGACCAGGAAGCCGATCAGCGTGCGCATGGCCTCGACATTGGCGCGGTAGACGATGGAGCGGCCCTCGCGCGCGCCGCGCACCAGCGCCGAGCGCGCCAGAATGCTCAAATGCGTCGACAGCGTATTGTGCGGACAGCCGATCTTGTCGGCGATGCTGCCGGCGGCAAGGCCGTCCGGCTCCGCGCTCATGAGCAGCTGAAAAATGGCGAGCCGCGTCGGCTGCCCGAGCGCCGCCAGCGCAGCGAGCGCATGCGGCGCCGACATCCTGTCGCCGCGCGCGGCCGGACCGATGTGGCTGACCACGGCCAGGTTTCCTTTGCGCATAGCGTGACTTTCACGCCTGCCCCGCCGGGAAACCTTTAGCAGATGACAGGGCAAGAAACTTTGCCGCGATATGTCGATAATTCTCGACATATCGTCACATACCCGGCCACTATTCGCGCTTCGACTGCGAAACCGGCGGTCTGCAAATTTGGGGACAAGCTACGCAAAACCTCCCGCAGTACGTGCTGCGCGTCGACGACAAAGGCGACATCTTTGCCGAAGGCATCGATGAGCTTTTGTACGGCCGGCTGTCCAACGTGCTCTGAGGGAGGAACACAATGGCTTACAAGCGTCAAATCGACCGGCTTCCGATCGTCCCGAAGGACGCCAAGCAGTCACAACGTGGTCTGCCACTACTGCATCGTCGGCTGCGGCTATCACGCCTATAGCTGGCCGACACGAACAAGCAGGGCGGCACCGCCGCCGACCAGAATGCATTCGGCGCCGATTTTGTCCAAGCAGCAGCCGGCGGAAACGGCGAATTGGTACGCGCCGTCGATGTACAACATCGTCAAGCAGAACGGCGAGGACGTGCACATCGTCATCAAGCCGGACAAGGACTGCGTGGTGAATTCCGGCCTCGGCTCGGTGCGCGGCGCGCGCATCGCCGAGATGAGCTATTCGCGCCAGCGCAGCACGCAATTGCAGCGCCTCACCGACCCGCATGGTCTGGCGCTACGGACAGATGCAGCCGACGAGCTGGGACGATGCGCTTGATCTGGTCGCCCGCGTCACCGTCGGCGTCATCAACGAGATAGGCGAAGACGGCCTGTTCGTCTCCGCCTTCGATCACGGCGGCGCCGGCGGCGGCTACGAGAATACCTGGGGCACCGGCAAGCTTTATTTCGGCGCCATGAAGGTAAAGAACATCCGCATCCACAATCGTCCGGCCTACAACTCCGAAGTCCATGCCACGCGCGACATGGGCGTGGGCGAACTCAACAACTGTTACGAGGACGCCGAGCTTGCCGATACCATCGTCGCGGTTGGCACCAACGCGCTGGAGACCCAGACCAACTACTTCCTCAATCATTGGATCCCGAATTTGCGCGGGACTTCAGTGAACAAGAAAAAATCCGAATTCGGTTCGGAGCCAGCCGACGCGAAGGCCGCATCGTCATCGTCGATCCGCGCCACACTGTCACGGTGAACGCCTGCGAAGTAGAGGCCGGCAAGGATCGCGTGATGCACCTCGCCATCAATTCGGGCACCGATCTCGCGCTGTTCAACGCCTGGCTCACCTACATCGCGGACAAAGGCTGGACCGACAAAGCTTTCATTGCCGCCTCCACCAAAGGATTTCGACAAGGCAGTCAAAAGCAAACAAGACCAGCGCTGGAAGAGGCGGCGAAAATCACCGGCCTCACGGTCGATCGAAATCCGACAAGTCGGCCGAGTGGATCGCCGAACCGAAGCAAGGTGGCGCCCGTCGCCGCACTATGTTTGCCTATGAGAAGGGGTTGATCTGGGGCAACGACAATTACCGCACCAACGGCGCGCTGGTGAACGTCGCGCTGGCAACCGGCAATATCGGCCGGCCCGGCGGCGGTTGCGTGCGCATGGGCGGGCATCAGGAAGGTTACTCGCGGCCGTCGGACTGCCCATGTCGGGCGGCCGGCGGCCTACGTCGACCAGCTGCTGATCGGCGGCAAAGGCGGCGTGCATCACATCTGGGGCTGCGACCACTACAAGACGACACTTAACGCCTTCAAGTTCAAGCAAGCCTACAAGAAGCGCACTGACATGGTGAAGGACGCCATGCTCGCGGCGCCCTATGGCGATCGCCCGGCGCATGGTGCGACGCTGTCATGGGTGCGATCAAGAAAGGCGGGCTCTTTGCCGTCGACGTCGATATCGTGCCGACCAAGATCGGCGAAGCCTGTCACGTCTGGCTGCCGGCGGCGACGTCGGGCGAGAAGCCAATCTCACCTCGATGAACGGCGAGCGGCGTATGCGGCTCACCGAGCGCTACATGGACCCGCCCGGGCAAGCCATGCCCGATAGTCTCATCGCCGCGCGTATCGCCAACGCCATGGAGCGCGTGTTGCGCGAGCAGGGCAAGGCGA
Source organism: uncultured Alphaproteobacteria bacterium (assembly GCA_963805375.1). Taxonomy (GTDB): domain Bacteria; phylum Pseudomonadota; class Alphaproteobacteria; order Rhizobiales; family Xanthobacteraceae; genus Pseudolabrys. The sequence goes on from CAWDUB010000008.1 coordinate 343,727, forward strand.
AATACGCCGACCAGTTCAAGGGCTTCGACTGGAAAACCGAAGAAGACGCTTTGTTGGAGGGCTATCACGGCCATGACAAGGCGGGAAGGCGTGGCTTACGGGCGGCGGCGCGCCATGGGCACCAACGGCTTCCAGGAGCCGGCGGTGGACTTCAAGGACGGCATGATCGTCGGCACCAAGCGCCTGTTCGCCGACGGCAAGTTCAACTCAAAGGACGGCAAAGCTACCTTCATGGAAACGCAAATGGCGCGGCCTGCAGGCGCCCGGCAAGGAAGCCGAAAAGAAGAAATGGCCGTACCTCATCAATAACGGCCGCACCAACATTGTCTGGCAGAACGCCTATCTCGATCAGGACAATGAGTTTGTCATGGACCGGATGCCATATCCGCTGATCCATCGCCCGCCCATGACGGTGCTGGAATCCCCATGCTACACAGCGCCCGCCGTTAACCGCCGCCGGGACCATGCCCAAGACGCCCTCGCTCAAATCCTTCCGCCGCATCGTGGTGAAGGTCGGCTCGTCGCTGCTGGTGGATTCCGCCGCCGGCAAGCTCAAGCGCGACTGGCTCGACGCGCTCGCCGCCGATATCGCGGCGCTGCATAAGGAGAAGCGCGATCTGCTGGTGGTCTCCTCGGGCGCCATCGCGCTCGGCCGCGCCGTGCTCAAGCTGCCGTCCGGCGTCGCTCAAGCTGGAGGACAGCCAGGCCGCCGCCGCCGTCGGCCAGATCGCGCTGGCGCGCGCCTGGGCCGAAGTCGCTCGGCGCGCATGGGCTCACCGCCGGCCAGGTGCTGGTCACGCTCGGCGATACCGAAGAGCGCCGCCGCTATCTCAACGCGCGCTCCACCATCGCCAAGCTGTTGGAATGGCGCTCGGTGCCGGTGATCAACGAGAATGACACCACGGCGACGTCTGAAATCCGCTACGGCGACAACGACCGCCTCGCCGCGCGCGTCGCCACCATGATGAGCGCCGATCTTCTGGTGCTGCTATCCGACGTCGACGGGCTCTACGACAAGCCGCCGGCCGGCAACGCCGACGCCAAACGGGTGCCGCTCATTGCCCGCATAACGCCGGAGATCGAGGCGATGGCCGGCGCTTCGGGCTCGGCGCTGTCGCGCGGCGGCATGCTGACCAAGATCGAGGCCGGCAAGATCGCCACCACCGCCGGCACGCATATGGTGATCGCCGCGGGCCGCGTCGCGCATCCGTTGCAGGCGATTGTCGATGGCGCGCCCTGCTCGTGGTTTTTGACGCCGGCCAATCCGGTGACCGCGCGCAAGAAATGGATCGCCGGTTCGCTGGAGCCGCGCGGCGCGCTGGTGATCGACGCCGGCGCGGTGCGCGCGCTGCGCTCGGGAAAAAGTCTGCTTCCCGCCGGCGTGATCAAAGTGGAAGGCGGTTTCGAGCGCGGCGACGCCGTGCTCGTGCGCGGGCCGGACGGCGCCGAAGTCGGCCGCGGGCTCTCCGCCTATGACGCCGCCGACGCCGACAAGATCAAGGGCCGCTCCTCGGCCGACGTGCTGCTGATCCTCGGCTACACCGGCCGTACCGAAATTGTGCACCGCGACGACCTGGTGCTCGGCGGGGAATAGCCGGCGGCCAATTCGCCGCGCGACGTTTTGGCAAATTGCGCCGCCAAGGCGAAGCGCATCCACTGGCGCCATAAAGCTGTGGCGCCGGGGAATGCACGATGCACCCCGCCCCGGACCAGCTGCGGCAGGTATCGACGGCGCAAACATTGCGCTGGAGATGACGACTATCCCCCAAGGGGCCTTCGGGCCCCTCTTTTTTTGCGCGCAATCAAGCGTGGTTAAAACACGTCGGCCAATGGCCGAGCGAAAGCGAAGCCCTATTTCATAGGCAATTTGCAGCCGCGAACTCGGCCACTGGACCACGCGGTCCGGCCATTCGCCGTCGGCGACCTCCCGTCAGGGACGGCGCACACGGCGGGAACGGCGGCCGCTCGCTCTCGTTTTTCGCTTGGCGGGGCGCGCCGGCAAAGGCAGCAACGTCCCGTCCGGAAATTCGAGATGCCGGCTGAAGATCTGAACCTGGCCCTCGCGGCCGCGCCGGCCTTCGATGACAAACTTGGTGCCGACCGGAAAACGGCTGGGAAGCCGGCTTAAATTGTACGCCATGACAACCTCCTAGCGACATGCGACCCTGCCATTGCAATGTGAAGGTCAATTGACCGTTCCGGTCCCTGGCAGCTTATCCACACTATCCCCAGGTCAAATCCCAGCGATTGTCGGGGATTAGTGCCGTCGAGGCGATCTCGCCGCCTGCGGCCTGCCGTGATAGGAACTTGACCGAAGTGGGCTCGAAAGAGGCTTTGGAATGAGCGCGCCGCTCAAAAGCATCGAGGGAACGGGCGATATCGCCGCCATGATGGACGGGATCGGCCGCCGCGGGCGTGCCGCCGCCCGGGCGCTGGCGCTCGCCCCGACCGCGCAGAAAAGCCGCGCCCTTAAGCGCATGGCAGCCGCCGTGCGGGCGCACGCGCCGGCAATTCTGGCGGCCAACGCCGAGGATATCGCGGAGGCGCGCGCCGGCGGTCTGACCGGCGCTTTTCTCGACCGCCTGACGCTGGACGCCGGACGGGTCGCGGCGATCGCCGCGGCCATCGAAGCCGTCGACGCGCTCGACGATCCGGTCGGCAAAATCACGCAATCCTGGACGCGGCCGAACGGCCTGCGCATCGAACGCGTCAGCGTACCGCTCGGCGTGATCGGCATCATCTATGAGAGCCGGCCCAACGTCACCGCCGACGCCGGCGCGTTGTGTCTGAAGTCGGGCAACGCCGCCATCTTGCGTGGCGGTTCCGACAGCCTGCGCTCGAGCCGCGCCATCCAGGCGGCGCTCGAGCAGGGCTTGCGCGAAGCGAATTTGCCCGAAGCCGCCATCCAACTGGTGCCGACGCGCGACCGCGCCGCGGTCGGGCTGATGCTCGCCGGCCTCGACGGCAACATCGACGTCATCGTGCCGCGCGGCGGCAAAGGCCTGGTGGCGCGCGTGCAAGCGGAAGCGCGCGTGCCGGTGTTCGCGCACCTGGAAGGCGTCTGCCATGTCTATGTCGACAAGGCAGCATCCCTCGACATGGCCAAGACCATCGTGCTCAACGCCAAGATGCGGCGCACCGGCGTTTGCGGCGCGGCGGAAACCTTGCTGGTCGATCGCGCCGCAACGGCAACGCATCTCAAGCCGCTGGTCGAAATGCTGATCGGCGCCAAATGCGAAATCCGCGGCGACAAGGCGACGCAAGCGGTCGACAAGCGCGTGAAGCCGGCCACCGAAACGGATTGGTCCACCGAATATCTCGACGCCATCATCGCCGTCATGGTGGTGGACGGCGTCGACGGCGCCATCGAACACATCGAGCGTTACGGTTCACATCACACCGACGCCATCGTCACCGGCGACTCCGGGGCGGCGGACAAGTTCCTGCGCGAGGTCGACTCGGCGATCGTCCTGCACAATGCCTCCACCCAGTTCGCCGATGGCGGCGAATTCGGCTTCGGCGCCGAGATCGGCATCGCCACCGGGCGGCTGCACGCGCGCGGGCCGGTCGGCGTCGACCAGCTCACCACGTTCAAATACCGTATCCACGGAAGCGGTCAGATCCGGCCGTGAAACCACCCATACCCTTCAGCCCCGAGCGCATGCTTCCACCGCATGCGCCCGGCATGAAGATCGGCCTGTTCGGCGGCACCTTCGATCCGCCGCATCAGGCCCATGTCGCGGCCAGCCTGCTCGCCCTCAAGCGGCTCAAGCTCGACCGGGTCTGGTGGCTGGTCACCCCGGGCAATCCGCTCAAGAACACCAGCGGGCTGGGGCCGTTGCGGCAGCGCATCGATACCGCCCGCGCGCTGACGCATCATCCGCGCGTCGACGTGACCGGTCTCGAAGCTGTCATCAATACGCGATACACCTACGATACGATCAGGTGGTTGCTGAGTCGCTGCCCGCGGGTCCGCTTCGTCTGGATCATGGGCGCCGACAATCTGCGGAGCTTTCACCGCTGGCAGAAATGGCGCGGCATCGCGAAGCTGGTTCCAATCGTGGTCATCGACCGCTTGGGGCCGAGCCTCTACGCCTCGGCCAGTCCGGCGAGCCAGGCGTTTGGCCGCGCGCGCATTCCCGAACACGCAGCCTCCGCACTTCCCGGCCGCAAGCCGCCGGCCTGGGCGTTCCTGCACGGGCTCAAATCACCGCTATCTTCCACGGCCCTGCGCGCCTTGCGGCGGCCAAAAAAGAGGCCCGGCGCCGGCGGCAAGCGCAAACCGGGCAAGGCTGGAAAGCGGCGGGCGAAATAGCTATCTTTTAACCAACCTCGATGACAATCGGGGTTGAGTGCAACGCAGAGAAAGGACCAAGTCCCCTGGCAACATCGGCACTCCCTCGGGTGTCAAGTCGTACGCCCGAACCCGTCTCCCGGCGCTCCGACGCCAAGGAGACCCTCCGCCTCGTCCTCGCACGACTGGAAGATATGAAAGCCGAGGACAGCGTCACCATCGATCTCACCGGTAAATCCGCAATCGCCGACTTCATGGTGGTGGCCTCTGGCCGCTCCAACCGCCATGTCGCGGCCGTCGCCGAGCATGTGATCAAGGACCTGCACCAAGCCCGCGTGCCGGGCGTGCGGGTCGAGGGTCTGCGCCAAGGCGACTGGGTGCTGATCGACGCCGGTGACGTGATCGTCCACGTGTTCCGGCCGGAAGTGCGCGACTTCTACAATCTGGAGAAGATGTGGGCCACCGCGCGCCGCCCTAGCTGATAGAGTGGCGGCAAGATGCGCCTCGTCATTGCCGCCGTCGGACGCCTGAAGCGCGGCCCCGAAACCGAGCTCGCCGAGCGCTATCGCAAACGCGCGGCGCAGACCGGCCGCAATCTCGGCCTGCGCGACGTTGAGATCATTGAAATCAGAGAAAGCCGCGCCGCCGACGCCGGCAAGCGCATGCTCGAGGAATCGATCGCGCTCGCCAATATCATCCCCGCGGGCGCTGCCGTCGTGTTGCTCGACGCGCATGGCGAGACCCTCGACAGCCCCAGCCTCGCCGCGCAGCTCGCGAAATGGCGCGGCAACGACCGGCCGGCGGCGGTCTTCCTGATCGGCGGCGCCGACGGCTTAAGCCCGAGCCTGCGTGACAAGGCCGAGTTGCGGCTCTCCTTCGGCGCGGCCACCTGGCCGCACCAATTGGTGCGGGTGATGCTGCTGGAGCAGCTTTATCGCGCCACCACGATCCTGACCGGCCACCCCTATCACCACGGATGACCGTTTTTTGCGGAACGGGCGAAAGATCGGCCTCGGTCTTAATGCGGACGCAATGTCTCCGGATCAGAAGGGTCTTGTCGTTTCAATCGGCGGAGATAGTTTGGACCCGATGATTTGCTTTGGGGGGCTCCATCGTCTCGATCCGCGCGTCGCGCTCATCGCCGGGCTCGCACTGGTGCTGCCGCTTGCGTTCAGCATGCCGGCGCCGGCGCAGGACAAGACCGACAGCAAGACCGAGAACAAGGCCGAGAAGGCCGAAGCGCTCAAGCAGCACCAGCAGGAGTTGAAGGCGGCGCGCGACCAACAGCGCAAGTCGGCCGACACCGAAGCCGCACTCAAGCGCGAGATCGAGAAGATCGGCGCCGATCGCCGCAAGCTCAACCAGGACCTCATCGACACCGCCGCACGCACCCGTGCCGTTGAAAACAAAGTGGCGGCGACCGAAACGCGGCTGAAGTCGCTCGACGGACGCGAGCAGGAGATTCGCAAATCGATCGAAGGACGGCGCGCGGTTATCGGCGAAGTGCTCGCCGCGCTGCAGCGGATCGGCCGCCGCCCGCCGCCGGCGCTGCTCGCCACGCCGGAAGACGCTCTGCAAGCGGTACGCAGCGCCATGCTGCTCGGCGCGGTGCTACCGGAGATGCGGCACGAGGTTGCCGCGCTCGCCAACGACCTGACCGAGCTGATCGGTTTGCGAAAAAAGATCAGTGCCGAACGCGATCAGCTCAAAACCGAGGTGGCCTCGCTCGGCACCGAGCGCACGCGCATGACCGCGCTGATCGCGGCGCGTCAAAAGCAGCAGACCGAGCGCGAGAAGGAGCTCGACGCCGAACGGGCACACGCCAAGGAACTGGCCAGTCAGGTGCACGATCTCAGAGATTTGATCGCCAAACTGGAGGAAACCCCAGCCGCGCAACACGCGCGCCGGGCGCCTCCGGCCGATTCGAAGACGGCGCTGGCGGCGCTGCACGATCCCGGAAGGCTGGCGCCGGCGGCCGCTTTTGCGTCACTGCGTGGACAAGTTCCGATTCCGGTTAATGGCGTCAAATTAAAGGGTTTTGGTGCGCCCGACGGCATTGGCGGGGTGGAAAAGGGCATATCCCTCGCCACCCGCGCCGGCGCCCAGGTCACCGCGCCAGCCGACGGCTGGGTGGTCTACGCCGGTCCGTTCCGTTCCTACGGGCAACTCTTGATCCTGAACGCCGGCAGCGGGTATCATATCTTGCTCGCTGGGATGGAACGGATATCAGTCGATCTCGGGCAGTTCGTGCTGACCGGGGAACCCGTTGCGATGATGGGAAACGGCTCCCATCTAGCCGCTATCCTCGCTGCAGGTTCCAGCCAACCGGTTCTCTACATCGAGTTTCGTAAGGACGGGACACCCGTCGATCCAGGCCCATGGTGGGCGACTGGCGAAGGCGAAAAGGTTCGCGGATGATGCGCAAGACCACACTCATTCTACTCGGCGCGGCGGCGGGAGCGGCGATGACGCTGCTCGCAACTCAACCTCATATGATCTTCGTCGGCGCCAGTGCCAAAGCCGCGGCGGCGGACACCTATCGCCAGCTCAATTTGTTCGGCGATGTTTTCGAGCGCGTGCGCGCCGACTACGTCGAGAAGCCGGACGACGGCAAGCTGATCGAAACCGCGATCAACGGCATGCTCGCCGGGCTCGATCCGCATTCCAGCTACATGGATTCGAAAAGCTTCCGCGACATGCAGGTGCAGACCCGCGGCGAATTCGGCGGGCTCGGCATCGAGGTCACCATGGAAGACGGCCTCATCAAGGTGGTGGCGCCGATTGACGAAACGCCCGCCGCCAAGGCCGGCGTGATGGCCAACGACATCATCACCAAGCTCGACGACGAACAGGTGCAGGGCCTGACCCTGAACCAGGCGGTCGAGAAGATGCGCGGACCGGTGAACACCAAGATCAAGCTCACCATCATGCGCAAGGGCAGCGACAAGCCGATCGAGGTGTCGATCACCCGCGACGTCATTCATGTGCGCTCGGTGCGCTCGCACGTGGAAGGCGACGACGTCGGCTATATCCGCCTGACGCAGTTCAACGAGCAGACCAGCGAGGGGCTGAAGAAGGCGATCGCCGACATCTCGGCCAAGGTCTCCAACGACAAGCTCAAAGGCTATATCCTCGACCTGCGCAACAACCCGGGCGGCCTGCTCGACCAGGCGATCTCGGTATCGGATGCGTTCCTCGACAAAGGCGAGATCGTCTCCACCCGCGGCCGCAATGCCGAGGAGACACAGCGCTTCAACGCGCGGCCGGGCGACCTGACCAAGGGCAAGCCGGTGATCGTGCTGATCAACGGCGGCTCGGCCTCGGCTTCGGAGATCGTCGCCGGCGCGCTGCAGGATCACAAGCGGGCGACCTTGCTCGGCACCCGCTCGTTCGGCAAAGGTTCGGTGCAGACCATTATCCCGCTCGGCTCCGGCAACGGCGCGCTGCGGCTGACCACGGCGCGTTACTTCACGCCCTCCGGCCGCTCGATCCAGGCCAAGGGCATCACGCCGGAAATCGAAGTGCTGCAGGACGTGCCGTCGGACATCAAGTCGTCGACCGACACCAAGGGCGAAGCCTCGCTGCGCGGCCATCTTAAGGGCGATGCAGGCAAGGAGCAGACCGGCTCGCAGGCCTATGTCCCGCCAGACCCGAAGAAGGACAAGGCGCTGATCATGGCCGACGAGCTGCTGCGCGGCACGCAGGTCAATTCGGCCTTCCCGCCGAACGGCAAGGCGCCGGTGCCGAACTAAGTATGGTTCATCTCTACGAATGAGTTCCCGGGGCGGCCCAAAAGGCCGCCCCTTGCTTTTGTGGGGCGAAACCGTGGCCAAGCCGCCGGATCGAGCGTGCTAAACTCCGGCAATGATTCGCCAGGATAGCGGCCGTGACGTGGGATGAACTGAACGCCCCGCTCGGCCAGCACAAACGAAAACGAGTCTCCAAGCTGCCCGGCGCCGTGCCGGGATTGCTGGTCGGCGCGCTCGGCTTGTTTGTGCTCGCAGTGGTGGCCTGGGCCATGTTCGTCAATGATCCGTTGGGTGGCGAGCCGGTGGCGGTCGTCGCCATTCCCGGAGCAAAGCCGGACAACGGCAAGCAGCCGGCGGCCGCCGACGAACCGGGCCCCACAGGCTCGATCGCTCAGCCTGCGAAGCCCGCCGCGCCGCCCGGATCGAAAACCATCACCATCATCGACGGCACCAGCGGCAAGCGCCGCGACATTGTCATCCCGCAATAAGCCGCGCGGCGGCGCGCCAATCCGCCGATCACAAAATCCTCGATTTCGCTTCGGTCAGCGGTTATGCATTTCTGACTGCGCGCCGGATGCGCGCGGCCGCAATCCCGGATTTGTCACAATGCCCCCCTTTAAATCTCTGCCCTATCGTCCTTGTGCCGGCATGATGGTGCTCAACCGCCAGGGCCGCGTCTTTATCGGACGGCGCACCAGCGGCCCCGAGCATATCGACGCCGTCCATGTCTGGCAGATGCCGCAAGGCGGCATCGACGAGGACGAAGACCCTTACAAGGCGGCGCTGCGCGAGCTTTACGAGGAAACCAGCATCAGCTCGGTGGAGAAGCTCGGCGAGATCGCCGGCTGGCTTTCCTACGACATTCCGCGCGAACTGGTCGGGCACGCCTGGAGCGGCAAATATCGCGGACAGAAGCAGAAATGGTACGCGCTGCGCTTCACCGGCGCCGAAAATGAAATCAACATCCTCGATCCGGGCGACGGCCACGAACCGGAATTCGTCGACTGGCGCTGGGCGGCGATGCAGGAGTTGCCCGACCTGGTGGTGCCGTTCAAGCGCGAGACTTATGAGCGGGTGGTGAAAGAATTCGCGAAGTTCGCCAAGGCGTGACCCGCACTCCGTTCATTCCGGCGCAAGCGGGACGCTCAATGCTTGGTGCTCTGGGTCCACGCTTTCGCGGGGACGAACGGCAACGCTAATGCATCGCCGTGCCGGTCAGATGCCGGTCGATGTCCTTGAAGTGATCGAGCCGCGTCACCAGTCTGTCGAGCGCGGAGCCGGCTTCGGTCTTTTCGATGCGCTGTTCCAATTCGCCGATGCGGGCCGCGATCATGCCGCGGTCGATGTCTTCGACCGCTTCGGCAAGATCAGCGAGCACGGTAAGCCCTGTTGCCGAGACTTCGGCAAAGCCGCCAAGCACGACAATCTTCTGCGCCGCACCGGCGCCGTGCACGGTCAGGATGCCCGGCCGCAGCGTGGTGACCACGGGCGCGTGTCCCGCCAGCACGCCGAAATCGCCCTCGGCGCCGGGCACGTCGACCTGCTCGACTTCGCCGGAGAACACCAGCTTTTCCGGCGAGACCAGTTCGAAATGGAACGGCATTGCTCAATCAGCCTTTTCTTTTGCCCATCGCGAATCCAAGACCGAATCCGATGGCGCCGCCGATCGCCGTCAGGACGGCGATGTGCTGGATTTGGCTCGATGTCAGCGGGCCATCGCCGCGCGCAGCTTGATTGCCGCTGACCTCCAGTTTGATCGGCCCTAATTTGATTTCCGCCAACTCGGGTCTCGTCAGATAGCCGGCAAGCGCGCCGACCAGCAGGCCGATCACGAGGAAGACGACGACGGGCGAGCGTCCCATGGTCAGGCCGCCTCCGCCGCCAGCTTCTTGCCCTTCTCAACCGCCTCTTCGATGGTGCCGACCATATAGAAGGCGGCCTCCGGCAGGTTGTCGTATTTGCCCTCGCACAGGCCCTTGAAGCCTTTGATGGTGTCGGCGAGGTCGACCAGCTTGCCGGGCGAGCCGGTGAACACTTCGGCGACGAAGAACGGCTGCGACAGGAAACGCTCGATCTTGCGCGCGCGGGCGACCGTGAGTTTGTCCTCTTCCGACAACTCGTCCATGCCGAGAATGGCGATGATGTCCTGCAGCGCCTTGTAGCGTTGCAGGATCTGCTGCACTTGCCGCGCCACGCCGTAGTGCTCCTCGCCGACCACCAGCGGCGACAACATGCGCGAGGTCGAATCGAGCGGATCGACCGCCGGATAGATGCCCTTGGCGGCGATATCGCGCGACAGCACGGTGGTGGCATCCAAGATGCGCGAACGAGGTAGCCGGCGCCGGATCCGTCAGGTCGTCGGCCGGAACGTAGATCGCCTGCACCGAGGTGACCGAGCCTTTATGCGTCGTGGTGATGCGCTCCTGCAGCGTGCCCATGTCGGTCGCGAGTGTCGGCTGATAGCCCACGGCGCTCGGAATACGGCCGAGCAGCGCCGACACTTCGGAACCGGCTTGCGTGAAGCGGAAGATGTTGTCGACGAAGAACAAAACGTCCTGGCCCTGATCGCGGAAATATTCGGCGACGGTGAGGCCGGAGAGGCCGACGCGGGCACGCGCGCCCGGCGGTTCGTTCATCTGCCCGTAGACCAGCGCGCATTTGGAGCCTTCGACCGAGCCTTTGTGCGGGTCCTTGTTGACGCCGGATTCGATCATCTCGTGATAGAGGTCGTTGCCCTCGCGCGTACGCTCGCCGACGCCGGCGAACACCGAATAGCCGCCGTGCGCCTTGGCGACGTTGTTGATCAATTCCATGATCAGCACGGTCTTGCCGACGCCGGCGCCGCCGAACAGGCCGATCTTGCCGCCCTTGGCGTAAGGCGCCAGCAGATCGACGACCTTGATGCCGGTGACCAGAATTTCCGCTTCGGTCGATTGATCGGTGTAGGTCGGCGCCTCCTGATGGATGGCGCGCATCGCCTCGCCCTTCACCGGACCGGCTTCATCGACCGGCTCGCCGATCACGTTGATAATGCGGCCGAGCAGCGCCTGGCCGACCGGCACCGAAATCGGCGCGCCGGTGTCGGTGACTTCCTGGCTGCGCACCAGCCCTTCGGTGGAGTCCATGGCGATGGTGCGCACGGTCAACTCGCCGAGATGTTGGGCGACTTCCAGCACCAGGCGGTTGCCGTGGTTCTTGGTTTCCAGCGCGTTCAGGATCGCCGGCAGGTCGCCGTCGAACTGCACGTCGACGACGGCGCCGATGACCTGGGTGATTTTACCGACTGCGTTCTGTGGTGTGGCCATTTCGTCCTCGTTACCGAAAATTAAAGCGCCTCGGCGCCGGAGATGATCTCGATCAGCTCCTTGGTGATCATCGCCTGGCGGGTGCGGTTATAAGTGAGCGTCTGCTTGCGGATCATTTCGCCGGCGTTGCGCGTCGCGTTGTCCATGGCGCTCATGCGCGCGCCCTGCTCGGAGGCGGCGTTCTCCAGGAGCGCGCGGAAAATCTGCACCGACAGATTGCGCGGCAGGAGTTCGCTGAGGATTTCCCCCTCCTCCGGCTCGTAATCGTACGAAGCGGCCGGGGCGGCTTTATCGGCGGCCTCAAATACCGGCGGAATGATCTGCAGCGCGGTCGGGATCTGCGCAATCACCGACTTGAAACGCGAGAAGAACAGCGTGCAGACGTCAAAGCCGCCCTCATCGAACAGCGCGATGACCTTCTTGGCGATCATGTCGGCCTGCTCGAAACCGATCTGCTTGATGCCGCGCAGTTCGACCGTCTCAATGATCTGCCTGCCGTAAAGCCGGCGCAGCTGGTCGTAACCTTTGCGACCGACGCAGAGAATTTTGACCTCTTTGCCCTGGCCGGTCAGCGCATTGATCTTCTCGCGCGCCAGCCGCACGATCGAGGAATTGAACGGACCGCATAAGCCCCGCTCGGCGGTGCAGACCACCAAGAGATGCACTTGGTCGGCGCCGGTGCCGGCCAACAGCTTGGGCGCCGAATCGCTGCCGGCGACCGCGGCGGCGATCGAGCCCAGCACCGTGCTCATGCGCTCGGCATAGGGCCGCGCAGCTTCCGCCGCTGCCTGCGCGCGGCGCAGCTTGGAGGCCGCGACCATCTGCATGGCCTTGGTGATCTTCTGCGTCGCCTTGGTCGAGGCGATACGCACGCGCATGTCCTTCAGGCTGGCCATGTCGAGTTTGTCCTGATCGCTCCCGTTGCGCGCGCTATCAGCTAAATGTCTTGGCGTAGCCGTCGACCGCGGCCTTGAGCTTGGCTTCGTCGTCCTTGGACAAATCGCCGCTCTTGCGGATCGAGTTCGAGCAGATCGGCGTGCTTGGTGCGCAGCAGCGTCAGCAAGCCGCTCTCGAAGGCGCGCACGCGGTCGATGGCGAGCGGATCGAGGTAGCCGTTGGTGCCGGCCCAGATCACGCAGGCCTGTTCTTCCATCTTCAGCGGCGAGAACTGCGGCTGCTTCAACAGCTCGGTCAGCCGCGAACCGCGGTTCAGCAGGCGCTGGGTGGTGGCATCCAGGTCCGAACCGAATTGCGCAAAGGCCGCCATTTCGCGGTATTGCGCCAGCTCTCCCTTGATCTTGCCGGCGACCTTTTTCATCGCCTTGGTCTGCGCCGCGGAGCCGACGCGCGACACCGACAGGCCGACGTTCACCGCCGGGCGGATGCCCTGATAGAACAAGTCGGTCTCCAGGAAGATCTGACCGTCGGTGATGGAGATCACGTTGGTCGGAATATAGGCCGAGACGTCGTTGGCCTGCGTCTCGATGATCGGCAGCGCGGTCAAGGAGCCGGCTTTGTTGGCGTCGTTCATCTTGGCCGCGCGCTCCAAGAGGCGCGAATGCAGATAGAACACGTCGCCGGGATAGGCTTCGCGGCCGGGCGGGCGGCGCAGCAGCAGCGACATCTGGCGGTAGGCGACCGCCTGCTTCGACAGGTCGTCGTAGATGATGACCGCGTGCATGCCGTTGTCGCGGAAATATTCGCCCATGGTGCAGCCGGCGAACGGCGCCAGGAACTGCATCGGCGCCGGATCGGAAGCGGTCGCGGCAACGATGATCGAGTAGTCGAGCGCGCCCTGCTCCTCGAGCACTTTCACGAACTGCGCGACGGTCGAGCGCTTCTGTCCGACCGCGACATAAACGCAGTAGAGCTTGATCTTCTCGTCGGTTTGCGCGTTGAGCGGCTTCTGATTGAGGATGGTGTCGAGCGCGATCGCAGTCTTGCCGGTCTGACGATCGCCGATAATCAGTTCGCGCTGGCCGCGGCCGATCGGGATCAGCGCGTCAATGGCTTTGAGGCCGGTCGCCATCGGCTCATGCACCGACTTGCGCGGAATGATGCCAGGCGCCTTGACGTCGACGCGCGCGCGGCTTTCCGCCTTGACTGGGCCCTTGCCGTCGATCGGATTGCCCAGCGCGTCGACCACGCGGCCGAGCAGTCCCTTGCCCACCGGCACGTCGACGATCGAACCCGTGCGCTTGACGGTCTGGCCTTCCTTGATCTCGCGGTCGGCGCCGAAAATGACGATGCCGACATTGTCGGTTTCCAGATTGAGCGCCATGCCGCGCGTGCCGTTCTCGAACTCGACCATCTCGCCGGCCTGCACGTTGTCGAGGCCGTAGACGCGGGCGATGCCGTCGCCGACCGAGAGCACCTGGCCGACTTCGGAGACTTCGGCTTCCTGCCCGAAGTTCTTGATCTGCTCTTTCAGGATGGCGGAAATTTCTGCGGCGCGGATATCCATCAGCGGGCCTCTTTCATCGCGAATTTGATCGCATTGAGCTTGGTGCGGAGTGAACTATCGACCATGCGGCTACCGACCTTGACGATCAGCCCGCCGATGATGGCGGGCTCGACCGTGACGTCGAGGTCGATGTCCTTGCCGCCGGTCACCGATTTGAGCGCGCTCTTGAGCGCGTCGAGATTCTTGTCGTTGAGTTGTTCGGCGACAGTCACCTGCGCCACCACTTCGCCTTTGTGGCGGGCGAGCAGCGCGCGATAGCCGCGGATCATGGCGCGCACCGCGAATAGCCGGCGGTTGGTGGTGATGACGCGCAGGAAATTTGCGGTCAGTCCCTTGATGCCGGCCTTGTCGAGGATCGCCGATAGCGCGCGCAACTGATCGTCGGCGTCGAACACCGGACTGCGCACCAGGCGGTCGAGGTCGGCGCTGGACGCGATCATCGCGTCGAACGCGTCGAGGTCCGCCTTCACCGCATCGGTGGCTTTTTCCTCGAGCGCGAGCTCGAACAAAGCCGAGGCGTAGCGGCCTGCCATTCCGGAGACGATTGGGTCCTTGCCTGCCACGGGCACGCTCGTTTTGACGTCAACTGTTCACAGGCCGGGCGCCGTCGCGGGATGGCGGCGCAAATTATTGGAATCCAAGAGGGAATTCCGATTTTGGAGGACGTCGCGGAAGTCCGCGGAACCCCCCATGAAATCAAGCGGCTAGCTAACACAGCGTGCACCGCAGCGCAACATGCCGAAGCGGTATCGGGCGGTGCGGGCGGCCTTTTTCGCGCGCGCACGATTCACAAATCAACGCGCTGAAAAGGCAATGACCTCCCTATAGCAAATTCATGTCGTCTCCATGTCGGCGCCAGATGGCCGAAGGCGTCATGGCCATCATGCAGCAAACAAAAAACGCAACCCAGCAATGCCTCGCTTTGCAGGGCGGCGCACGATAGTTTGCCCCGTCCGCAGCGAGCCGGCGCCCGGAGTAATGCACACAGATCCCGTCAGAACGACGCTTGAGACGACGTCGCGCGCCGGCCGGCCCTCGCAAGCCGCGGCCGGCGCGAAACTGCTGGTCGTGCTGCTCGCCTTCGCCTGGGGCCTCAACTGGATTGCCGCGGCCATCGCGCTCAACGAGTTGACACCCTGGAGTCTGCGCTGCGCCGGAACCGGCATCGGGGTTGCTGCCCTGTTTGCGGCCGCCTCCCTCACCGGCCACAACATGCGCGTACCGCGTGGCGAATATATCCACGTCATGATACCGGGCTTTCTCAATGTCGCGGCGTTTCAAATTCTTTCCAGCTTCGCGCAGCTAAACGGCGCGACCTCGCGCGCCATCATCATCACCTACTCGATGCCGATCTGGGCGACGATGATGAGCCATTTCGTGCTCGGCGAGCGGCTCTCTCCGGTGCGGCTGGTCGCGCTCGGTTTGTGCATCGCCGGTCTGACGATTTTGGTCTGGCCGCTGTTTGCTAACGGATTCCCGCCCTTCGTGCTCTACTCGCTCGGCTGCGCGCTGAGCTGGGCGGGCGCCACCGTCTACATCAAATGGGCCAAGCTCACGATCGAGCCGCTGGCGAGCGCGGCGTGGCAATTGGTGTTCGGCCTTGCTTTTATTTTTGCGGGCACGTTCGTCTTCGAGGGCCTGCCACACCTTTGGCCGCTCAACAACGAGACTATTTTCGCGGTCCTTTTTGTCGGAATTTTCGGCGTCGGCCTGGCGCATTTCCTGTGGTGGACCATCGTCGGGCGGCTGCCCGCCATCACCGCCTCGCTCGGCTCGCTGATGACGCCGGTGGTCGGCGTCAGCGCCTCGGCCCTCATTCTCGGCGAGCACCTCACGCTGCCCGACGTCGTCGGCTTTGCGATGATTTTTGCCGCCGCCGCTTGCGTATTGCTGCAGCCGAACGTGAAGCACACCGAGATGCCGGAATGACGCGTGGCAAGCCCGCCGACGCCGCGGCAAGCGCCAAGCTCTTCGTCGTGATGATGGGCATGGCCTGGGGCTTCAACTGGGTCGCCGCCCGCTTCATCCTGACCGCGCTGCCGCCGTGGAGCATGCGGGCGATCGGTATCGGGCTTGGCGCGCTGACGTTGTTTGCTGCGGCGGCGCTGCGCGGCGCGCGACTTTCCCTTGCGCGAGAAGACTGGCCGAAAGTCGTCGTCGGTGGCTTCTTCAACGTAGCCGCCTTCGGCGCTTGCTCGGCTTACGCGCAGATTTACGGCACAACATCGCGCGCCATTGTCATCGCTTATTCCATGCCGATTTGGGCGGCGCTGCTCGCCCGCATCGTGCTCGGCGAGCGGCTCGATGCCGTGAAGCTTGCCGCGCTCGGCCTTTGCGCCGCAGGCCTCGGGTTCCTGATCGGGCCGGCCGCGCGCGCCGGGTTGCCGCTCGGTGCGCTGTTCGCACTCGGCTGCGCCTGGTGCTGGGCGAGCGGCACCGTCTATCTCAAGCGCGCCAACATCGCCGCGCCTACGCTCATATCGGCCGCCTGGCAGGTACTACTCGGCGGACTGATGCTGATCGCCGGCATGCTCGCCTTCGAAGGCTTGCCCGACCTTGCACAGCTCCCGGCCAATATCTGGGCCTGGATCGGCTATAACGGTTTCATCGGGATGGGACTTGCCTATTTCCTGTGGTTCGAGGTGGTCGGTCGATTGCCGACCACGACCGCATCGCTCGGCTCGCTGTTGGTGCCGGTGGTCGGGGTGATTGCTTCGACTTTGATCATCGGAGAGCGGCCGAGTTTCACCGACGTTATCGGCTTTGCGCTGATCTTTGCGGCGGCGGCGACCGTGCTGCTGCAGCCGAGCGTGCGCCACGACGAAATGCCGGAGTGAGGACGCGACGGCTTTCCCCTACTTGCCTCCAAGCCCGCGATCTGACCTTATCCGCCGCCGGTCTGCCGAATCTCCCGTCCAATGCACAAACCCGAAACGCGCCTGACGGAACCGAGCTTTTCGGAGCTGTTCACGCCTAAGCTCGTGACGGTGATGCGCGAGGGCTACGACTGGCGCGATCTACGCGCCGACGCTGTTTCGGGCCTGACTGTCGCGGTTGTAGCGCTGCCACTATCGATGGCGATAGCGATCGCGTCGGGCGTATCGCCCGAGCGCGGTCTCTATACCGCGATTGCCGGCGGTTTCGTTGTATCGCTCTTAGGCGGAAGCCGCTTCCAAATCGGGGGCCCCGCCGGTGCGTTTATCGGTTTGGTCGCGAGCATCGTCGAACGGCAAGGCTACGACGGCCTAGCATTGGCTACGGTTTTGGCTGGGCTGATCCTGATTGCCGTCGCCCTGCTGCGCGCCGGGACTTATATCAAGTACATCCCCTTTCCTGTTACCGTCGGTTTCACCGCCGGCATCGCCGTCATCATTGCCGCAAGCCAGATCAAGGATCTCCTCGGGCTCACGATTGCGCAGGAGCCGACGGCGCTAGTGCCGCGCTTGGTCGCCATTCGCGCGGCGCTGCCGACGTTGCATTGGCCAACGGTCGGGATCGCCGCGATTTCCGTAGCCGTCATTGTCATCGTCCGACGATTGCGTCCCAATTGGCCAGGTTTTCTTATCGCGGTAGCCGTCGCCGCGTTGCTTTGCGCCATCTTTCATTTCGACGTCGCAACAGTAACGTCGCGTTTCGGCGCCGTGCCGCGCTCGCTACCGGCACCGGCGCTGCCGACATTCAGCATGGCGAAATTGCAGGCGATCCTCCCCGATGCGTTCGCCATTGCCTTGCTGGGCGCGATCGAGTCGCTGTTGTCGGCGGTGGTCGCCGATGGGATGACCGGGCGACGCCACCGCTCCAATTGCGAATTGGGCGCGCAAGGGATCGCCAGCATTGTCTCGGTTATTTTTGGCGGCATTTGCGTGACCGGCACTGTAGCCCGCACTGCGACCAACGTGCGCTCCGGCGCACGCGGTCCGATGTCCGGCCTGTTTCATTGCGGTTATCTGCTGCTGTTTTTGGCCGTGGCAGCGCCGCTGGTCGGATTTATTCCATTGGCGGCCCTTGCCGGCGTCCTCGTGGTGGTCGCGTGGAATATGACGGAAAAAGAAGAGTTCTGGTCACTGCTGCGCTCTTCGCGCGGCGATGCCGCGGTCTTGCTGGCCACTTTTTTGCTGACGATTTTCGTCGATTTGATCACCGGCATCATGGTCGGCGTGGTCATGGGCTCGCTCTTGTTCCTGCACCGCATGGCCGAGGCCGTAGAAATAGACGGCTCCGGCGCGCATTGGGAGGACGTCGCCGACGACGACGCGGCGCGCGGGCGCTACAATTCCGGCGCCGCGACCGACCGCGATGTGATGGTCTACCACATCAGCGGCGCTTTTTTCTTCGGCGCCACTGCCCGGGTGCTGGCGGCTCTGGAGCGAATGGGCGCGGTACCTCGCTTGTTCGTGCTCGATTTTTCCAACGTGCCGTTGATCAATTCGACCGCCGCCCGCTCCCTACTCGCCTTCGTCAACAAGCTCAGGCGTGCCGGCACGGAGGTTTGTTTCGCGGCGGCGCGGCCGAAAGTACGGCGCGCACTCAACCAAGTGGGTCTGAAGCCGCCGCTGGTGCGCTACGCGGCGAACACGCAAGACGCCCGGAAGGCCCGGACCTAAAAAAAACTCTGCGGATCGACGTCCACTTCGAGCCGCACATTGCCGCGCGGCTTGGGGGCGGCGGCAAGCCAGCGCCGCAGATAGGCCGATAGGTCGAAGGCGCGCGGCGCTTTCACCAGCACACGGAAGCGATGGCGGCCGCGCACCACTGCGATCGGCGCTTCGGCGGGCCCGAGGACGCGCACATGCTCGTCCTTGGGCGCATGCGTGACGAGCACACGGCCGTAGCTTTCGGCGCCGTGCCGATCATTGGCGGTAATCACAAGGCTCGCCAGCCGGCCGAACGGCGGATAACCGGTGCGCTCGCGCAATTCGATCTCGCTTGAATAGAAAGCATCGCGGTCGCCGGAGATCAGCGCCCGCATCACCGGATGCTCCGGCTGGTGCGTCTGCAGCAGGCCGACGCCGCGCCCCTCCTCGCGGCCGGCGCGGCCGATCACCTGATGCAGCAATTGGAAGCTGCGCTCGGCGGCGCGCGGGTCGCCGTTGCCCAGCCCCAAGTCGGCGTCGACGATGCCAACCAGATTGAGCTTCGGGAAATGATGCCCCTTGGCGACCAGCTGCGTGCCGATGACGATGTCGAAGCGGCCTTGCGCCACGTCGTCGAGCTCGGCGCGTAAGCCGTTCGATCGATTCGACCATGTCGCTCGACAGCACCAGGACGCGCGCTCCCGGAAACAATTCGGCCGCCTCCTGCTCCAGCCGCTCGACGCCGGGGCCGACGGCGGCGAAGCTTTCGCTGGCGTGGCAGCTCGGACATTGCGCCGGCGGCGGCGTGGAGAAGCCGCAGTGGTGGCAGACCAGCCGCCGCTTGAAACGATGATCGACCAGCCAGGCGTCGCAATGCGGACATTGCAGGCGGAACCCGCACGCACGGCACAGTGTCAGCGGCGCATAGCCGCGGCGATTAAGGAACAGCAGCGCCTGCTCACCGCGCTCCAGCGAGGTGACCACGGCTTCGGCCAGTCGCGGCGAGATGAACCTGCCGCGCGGCGGGCCCTCGCGCCGCATGTCGATCGCCTCGATCATCGGCATGTGCTGGCCGCCGAAGCGCTCGGGCAGATGGATGCGCTTGTAGCGGCCGCGCCGGGCGTTGACTTCCGATTCGACCGACGGCGTCGCCGAGGCCAGCACCACGGGGATCTTCACGATCGAGCCGCGCACCACCGCCATGTCGCGGGCGTGATAATGCGCGCCGTCTTCCTGCTTGTAGGCCGGGTCGTGCTCCTCATCGACGATGATGAGGCCGAGATTGGCGTAAGGCAGAAACAAAGCCGAGCGCGCGCCGACGATCACCGAGACCTCGTTCGCCGCCACCGCCGCCCAGGTGCGCGCGCGCTTGCGCGGTGAAAGCTGCGAGTGCCATTCCGCTGGCCGCACGCCGAAACGCGCGGAGAAGCGGTCGAGGAATTGCGCGGTGAGCGCGATCTCCGGCATCAGGATCAGCGTCTGCCGCTTCTTGCGGATGTTTTCCGCCACCGCCTCGAAATAGACGTCGGTCTTGCCGGAGCCGGTGACGCCGTCGAGCAGCGTCACGGTGTAGCCGCCTTGGTCGACCGTGGTGCGCAGGGCGTCGGCGGCGGCCAACTGCGTGAGCACGAAATCGGGCTTGGCGAAATCCGGATCGGGCGGCGCGGCGACCGGCTCTGCCGGCAGCACCACGGTCGCCAGCGTGCCCTCGTCGATCAGGCCGTCAATGACTCCCGCCGAGACGCCCGCCTCGCGCGCAGCGTCGCCCTTGGCGCGGGTGAACCCGTCGGCAAAGAGCGCCAGCACGCGCGCACGCGCCGCGGTCATACGTTGCGGCGGCGGTCCGGCGAGATGGACGCCGACGCGCTCGCGCTCGGGCCCGAGATGCGCGCCCATGCGCAGCGTCATGCGCAAGACCATGCCGCGCGAGGCGAGCGTATAGTCCGACACCCAGTCGACGAATTTGCGCAGCTCGGGTTTCAGCGGCGGCACGTCGAGTTTGTCGGTGACGTCCTTCATGCGGTTGTGCAGGCGCGGACTGGGCTTGGCATCGTCGGCCCAGACCACCCCCATGGTCTCGCCGCGCGCGCCCAAAGGCACAGCCACCAGATCGCCGACGCCAAGCGAAAGCCCGTCCGGCACCCGGTAGGAATAGGTCTGATCCAGCGCCACCGGCACCAGAACATCGACAAAACGTACGGTCATAGTGTTGGTCTGGCCGATTCCGGCCGTTTAAGAAAGGGTGAAGAAACGCCGCATAGTGTCGTCCCGGGCGAGCGAGCCTAAAGCGCGTTTACGCGCGTCTTCGACGCGCTATGGCGAGAGAGACCCGGGACCCAGTAACCCCGGCCTGCGCAATCAGGAAAAACCAGGGTTACTGGGTCCCCGCTTTCGCGGGGACGACAAGTTGCGGGATCGACAGATAGTCATGACATCGCAAATTGCCATCACCCCTGAAGTCATCGCCGAGGTCGCCCGCTGGCTCGGCTATCTCGGCGACGAAAAACGCATGTCGCCAAAGACATTGGACGCCTATGCGCGCGATGCCCGCCAATTCCTCGCCTTCCTGGCGGAGCATTTGGGCGGCGCGCCGTCGCTCAAGCAGCTCGCGAAGCTGACGCCGGCCGACGTGCGCGCCTTCATGGCGGCGCGGCGGGCCGAGGGCATAAGCAGCCGCTCGTTGATGCGCGGGATGGCCGGGGCGCGATCGTTTGCCCGCTTCCTCGAGCGCAACGGCAAAGGCAAGGTGGCCGCGCTCACCGCGGTGCGCGCGCCCAAGGTGGCGAAGACTTTGCCGAAGCCGCTGGCGATTAACACCGCCCGGCGTATCGCCGACGTCGACTTGCGCGCCGGCGAAGAGCGCGAGCCGTGGATTTTCGCGCGCGACGCCGCCGTATTGGCGCTGCTCTACGGCTCGGGTCTTCGCATCTCGGAAGCGCTGGGCCTGAAACGCAAGGAGGCCGACGGCAAACGCGACGCCATCACCGTCACCGGCAAGGGCAACAAGACGCGCATGGTGCCGGTGCTGCCGCAGGTCAACGCACTGATCGCCGATTACGTCAAGCTTTGTCCGTTTGATCTGCCGCCCGATGGATTATTGTTCGTCGGCGCCCGCGGCGGACCGCTATCGCCGCGCATCGTGCAGCTCACCATGGAACGCCTGCGCGGCGCGCTCGGCCTGCCCGATACGGCGACGCCGCACGCGCTGCGCCATTCCTTCGCCACGCATTTGCTGGCGCGCGGCGGCGATTTGCGCGCGATTCAGGAACTGCTCGGCCATGCCTCGCTGTCGACCACGCAGATCTACACGGAAGTCGACGCCGAGCGTTTACTGGAAATTTATGCCAGCGCGCACCCGCGCGCGTAAGGCGATTTTTTCGTCATTCCGGGGCGCGAGCGAAGCGAGCGAACCCGCAATCCAGAAACACCTGCTGAATTTTCATCTGGATTCCGGGTCCGGCGCTGCGCGCCGTCCCGAAATGACAACAGTACCACTTGCGCCCGACCGGCAATTCATATCAACGTCGCCGCGCCATAAATGGCGGAGGGGGCGATGAGTGCGCACGAAAATCTCGAACACGCCGAGCATGCCGAACATGCCTCGCATGGCGGTAACAAGAAGATCGCGCTGCTGATCTCGGTGCTGGCGCTGTTTTTGGCGTTTTCCGAGACGCTGGGCAAAAGCGCGCAGACCACGACCATCCACCAAAACGTCCTCTCCAACGACCTCTGGGCCTTTTTCCAGGCCAAGACCATCCGCATCACCGTGCTCAATACGGCGCGCGAGCAGCTGCAGCTCGAAGCCGACCGTGCCACCGACCCGGAGACCAAGGCGCGGTTATTGAAGACTATCGACGCCTGGAAGAAGACCGCCGCGCGCTATGAAGACGACCCGCCTTCGCACGAAGGCCGCAAACAGTTGTCCGAGCGCGCCAAGCAAGCCGAGGAGAAGCGCGAGAACGCACTGGCGCGCTACCATCAATACGAAATCGCCTCGGCGGCGTTCCAGATCGGCATCGTCTTGGCCTCGGCGCAAGTGATCACCGCCATGACCATCCTCGGCTGGTTCTCCGGGCTGGCCGGCCTGATCGGCATCGGCTTCATGGCGCTTGGCTTGTGGGCGCCGCACGCGCTGGATTTCCTTCTGCACGCCGGCGCCGCCGCGCACTAAATTCTAATCACGCCGGCCGGGCGTTTGCGATGGGTCCGCTCGATCTTTAAAGAGAGCACCCTTAGGGCGATCAGACGACAACGCTCGCTATCCGTTTGTGAGCCTCGCCTGGTTGATTTACGCCGGCCGGCTGCGATAGGCGCGGCGGCGCAGACGCATCAGCCGGCGCAAGAAACGGCCGGCGCGTTGCGGCTTCAACAGCCAGGCCAATTGCTTCATGCGCTCGCGCACCGGCGCGGTTATCTCGTGCGCCCAGGTGCGCAGCCATAGGACCCATTCGTAGAGCCGCCTGAACCATGCCATCTGCAAGAGCTTGTCGCGGGTGACGTCGAAGATGAAAGCGGTGACGCCGAGGCCGAGCAGCTTCACCAGCACGATGACGGCGACCGCGCCGAGCCAATTGCGTGTCGCGATGAAATAAACTTCGAGAAATTTCAGCGGCAGCATCGCAATGAAGGGAACGACGAAGACGAACAATGTCGCCCACGGCGGCAGGCTTTCGATCATTCGCGCCAGCCGCGCCTTGAGCCGGCCCCAGGGAATGAGATTGACGGCGCGCGCGACGATGGGCTCGAGGTGATCCCACAGCCATGCTTCCAGCAGGAACAGCAGAGCGAGGACGACCCAAAGCGGGCGGAGCCAGCGGCGCATGGCGGGCTATATAGGGTATTCGAAGGCCGCAATTAAGGCCGGCTACGAGCGCACCCGGCCGCCGTCGACATTGAGCGTCTGCCCGGTGATGAAGGCGGCGTCGTCGCTGGTCAAAAACGACACCGCGCCGACCAGGTCGTCGGGCACCTCGACGCGCTTGATCGCCTGCATCTGCGCCACCGCGGTGAACTCCTCGTCCATGCTCTTGAACGCCGGGCGCGGCGCCCGCGCCACCGTGCCGGGCGAACGCGTCAGCCCCGGGCGCGATGGCATTGACGGTGATGCCGTCGCCGGCGAGATCGGTGGCCAGCGCGCGGGTGAAGCCGACGATGCCGCCTTTGCTGGCGACGTAATGGGCAAAGCCGGTGACCACCGAGCCGAGCGTGGACGACGCCATGTTGACCACGCGGCCCCATTGGCGCGCGCGCATGCCGGGCACGAAGGCGGCGGTGACCAGGAAGGTGCCGTCGAGATTAATCGACATCACTTGGCGCCAGTCGGCGAAGCTCATGTCGGGGAAATTCTTCTGCGGGAAGATGCCGGCGCAGTTCACCACGATATCGACGTGGCTGAATTTGCTTTGCACTTGCTTGGCCATGGCGGCGACCGAGGCTTCGTCGGCGACGTCGCATTTGACGGCGATGGCGTCGCGCCCGGCGGCCTGCACCATTTTTACCGTTTCGCCGCCGTCGCCGAGATCAGCGACCGCGATATGCACGCCGTCTTCCGCCAATCTCTTGGCAAACGCCTGCCCGATGCCGCCGCCGGCGCCGGTGATGACGGCGACTTTGTCCTTGTGACCTTTGGCCATTTCAATCCTCGTATTTTCTTGTCATCACCGGGCCGCGCGAGCGCGAGTCCCGGTGATCCCGCTTGTGGACGCACCGTGCCTCCCTAAGCGAGATGGCCGGGACATAGGCGTCTCGAAGAGACGCCGTTCTTCGAACGGCTATGCCCGGCCATGACAGATGCTACATGTGGATGGACCGTTTCGCCACCGCCATCGCCGCTTCCTTCACCGCCTCCGACAGCGTCGGGTGCGCGTGACAGGTGCGGGCGATGTCTTCCGCCGAGCCGCCGAACTCCATGGCGAGCACCGCTTCGGCGATCATGTTGCCGGCGTCGGCGCAGATCAGATGCACGCCGAGCACGCGGTCGGTCTTGGCGTCGGCGAGGATTTTCACAAAACCGTCGGTGGTCATGTTGACCTTGGCGCGGCCGTTGGCGGTGAAGGGAAACTTGCCGACATTGTAGGCGACGCCCGCCGCCTTCAATTCGTCTTCGCTTTTGCCGACAGTGGCGATTTCCGGATAGGTATAGACGACATTAGGGATGGCGTCGTAGTTCACGTGACCGGCCTGGCCGACGAGAATTTCGGCCACCGCCACGCCTTCGTCTTCCGCCTTGTGCGCCAGCATGGGCCCGGCGATGACGTCGCCGATGGCCCAGATGCCGGGGACGTTGGTGGCGTAATGCGCGTCGACCGCGACGCGGCCGCGCTCGTCGAGCTTGACGCCGGCTTCCTTCAGGCCGAGGCCTTCCGTGCAAGGCACGCGGCCGATGGCGACCAGCACCACGTCGGCTTCGATTGATTCCGCCGCGCCGCCTTTGGCCGGCTCGACGGTCGCCTTCAGGCGCTTGCCGGAAGTATCGACAGCGGTGACTTTCGACGACAGCTTGAAGGTCAGGCCCTGTTTCTCGAACAGGCGCTGCGCATGGCGGCGCACTTCGGCGTCCATGCCGGGCAAGACCCCGTCGAGGAATTCCACCACCGTCACTTGCGATCCAAGCCGGCGCCAGACCGAGCCGAGCTCCAGCCCGATGACACCGGCGCCGACCACCAGCAGATGCTTGGGCACTTCAGCCAGCGCCAGCGCACCGGTCGAGGAGACGATGCGCTTTTCGTCGATGTCGATGCCCTTGAGGCGCGCCACGTCCGAGCCGGTGGCAATGACGATGGATTTAGTGTCGAGAACTTGCGTGCTGCCGTCGGCGCTCTTCACCTCGACCTTGCCGGGCGCGGTGATGCGGCCAACGCCGCGAAAGCTGTCCACTTTGTTCTTCTTGAGCAGAAAATCGACGCCTTTGACGTTGCCGTCGACGCCCTGCTCCTTGAACGCCATCATGGCTTTGAGATCGAGCTTGGGCGAAACGCCGATGCCCATCTTGGAAAATGAGTGGCCGGCTTCTTCAAACAGCTCGGAGGAATACAACAGCGCCTTGGACGGAATGCAGCCGATGTTGAGACAGGTGCCGCCGAAGGTCGGCATCTTCTCGACCACGGCGGTTTTCATGCCGAGCTGCGCCGCGCGAATGGCGCAGACATAGCCGCCGGGGCCGGTGCCGATGACGATGAGGTCGTAGGAGGACATATTCGTTAGCCCGCTGCTTCTTCACCTCTCCCCTTTGGGGAGAGGTCGATCCGAAGGCGAAGCCTGAGGATCGGGTGAGGGGGGACATAGCCAACGAGGAATGAGCCCCCTCACCCGCTCGCTTCGCTCGCGACCTCTCCCCAAAGGGGAGAGGTGAAGAAAGAGGCTCACAAATCCAGCACCATCCGCGCCGGATCTTCCAGGCATTCCTTCACCCGCACCAGGAAGGTCACCGCCTCGCGGCCGTCGACAATGCGGTGGTCGTAGGAGAGGGCGAGATACATCATCGGGCGCGGCTCGATCTTGCCGCCGACCACCATCGGCCGTTCTTGAATCTTATGCATGCCGAGGATGCCCGACTGCGGCGCGTTCAATATCGGCGTCGACATCAGCGAGCCGTAGACGCCGCCGTTGGAGATGGTGAAGGTGCCGCCCTGCATTTCCTCGATCTTGAGCTGGCCGTCGCGCGCGCGCCGGCCGAAATCGGAAATGGTCTTCTCGATCTCGGCGAGCGACTTGCCATCGGCATCGCGCACCACCGGCACCACCAGGCCCTTCTCAGTGCCGACGGCGACGCCGATGTGATAATAATTCTTGTAGACCAGATCGGTGCCGTCGATCTCGGCGTTGACGGCGGGGATTTCCTTCAGGCCCTGGATGCAGGCGCGCACGAAGAAGCCCATGAAGCCGAGCTTCACCCCGTGCTTCTTCTCGAACAGGTCCTTGTACTGATTGCGCAAAGACATCACCGCGCCCATGTCGACCTCGTTGAAGGTCGTCAGCATGGCGGCGGTGTTCTGCGCGTCTTTCAGCCGCCGCGCGATGGTCTGGCGCAGCCGCGTCATGTGCACGCGCTCTTCGCGCGCCGCGTCGTCGGCCGGCGACGGCGCCCGCATCTGCACCGGCGCTGCGACCGGGGTCGGCGCCGCGGCGGCGCGTTCGATCGCCGCCATCATGTCGCCTTTGGTGACCTGGCCGTGCAGGCCGGAGCCGTCGACCTTGGCCGGGTCTACGCCGCTTTCCGCCGCCAGTTTGCGCACCGAAGGCGGCATTGCCGTATCGGTGGCTTTCGCGGCAGGAGCCGGCGCCGGCTTCGGCGCTTCCGCCGGCTTGGCGGCAGCAGCGGCCGCCGGCTTTGCCGCGGCGCCGACGCCATCCTTGATCTGGCCGAGCAGCGCGCCGACGCCGACGGTATCGCCGTCCTTCGCCGCGATATCCGACAGCACGCCGGCGGCCGGCGCCGGCACCTCCAGCGTCACCTTGTCGGTTTCCAGTTCCACCAGCGGTTCGTCCACCGCCACCGCATCGCCCGGCTGCTTGAACCATTTGCCGACGGTGGCTTCGGTGATCGAACTCGCCGAGGGTGGGCACGCGGATTTCAGTCATGGTCCCTGCTCGTTCAAATCCATTCTCGGGTGTCATCACCCGCGAAGGCGGGTGATCCAGTAGCCGCCGACGTCGCGATATCGCACCGGCGGTGATTACTGGGTCCCCGCTTTTCGCGGGGACGACGGCCTTTATTTACCCCAGCGCCTCGTCGAGCAATTGCTTGAGCTGCGCCACGTGTTTCGACATCTGCCCGACGGCGGTGGACGCCGACGCCGGACGCCCGGCATAGCGGCAAGTGCGATGCTCGGCGCCGATCTGGTTGAGCACCCAATTCAGGAAAACGTCGACGAAGAACCAGGCGCCCTGGTTGCGCGGTTCCTCCTGGCACCAGACCATCTCCGCCTGCTTGAAGCGCGACAGTTCGGTGACCAGCGCCTTGGAGGGGAACGGAAACAGCTGCTCGACACGCAGCAGATAGATGTCGTCGATGCCGCGCT
Source organism: uncultured Alphaproteobacteria bacterium (assembly GCA_963805375.1). Taxonomy (GTDB): domain Bacteria; phylum Pseudomonadota; class Alphaproteobacteria; order Rhizobiales; family Xanthobacteraceae; genus Pseudolabrys. Next base: position 371,133 of record CAWDUB010000008.1, read on the forward strand.
GCTCGCGTTCCTCGTAGAGATCGAAATAGACCTTGCCGGTGCAGAGAATGACGCGGCGGATCTTGTCGTCGGGGACGAGCTTGATCTTCTCGTCCGGCAACATCTGCGCGTCGTCCCAGAGCAAGCGGTGGAACGAGGTGCCTTGCGCCATTTCGTCGAGGCGCGAGACCGCGCGCTTGTGGCGCAGCAGGCTCTTCGGCGTCATCAGGATCAGGGGCTTGCGGATTTCGCGTTTCAACTGGCGGCGCAAGGCGTGGAAGTAATTCGCCGGCGTGGTCAGATTGGCCACCTGCATATTGTCTTCCGCGCACATCTGCAGGAAGCGCTCAAGCCGGGCCGAGGAATGCTCCGGCCCCTGGCCCTCGTAGCCGTGCGGCAGCAGGCAGACCAGGCCGCACATGCGCAGCCACTTGCGCTCGCCCGAGGAAATGAACTGGTCGAACACTACCTGCGCGCCGTTGGCGAAGTCGCCGAACTGGGCTTCCCACAGGGTCAGCGCGTTCGGCTCGGCGGTCGAGTAGCCGTATTCGAAGCCGAGCACGGCCTCTTCCGACAGCATCGAGTTGAGCACCTCGTAGCGCGCCTGCTCGCCGCCGAGATTGTTGAACGGCGTATAACGCGCTTCGGTCTCCTGATCGAACAGCACGGAATGGCGCTGCGAGAAGGTGCCGCGCTCGGAGTTCCTGTCCCGACAAACGAACCGGGCGTCCCTCCTTGAGCAGCGCGCAGAACGCGAGCGCCTCGGCGGTCGCCCAGTCGATGCCGACCCCCAATTCGATCGTCTTGGCGCGGTGGTCGAGGAAGCGCTGAATGGTGCGGTGGACGTGGAAGTCCTTCGGCACGACGGTGATCTTCTTGCCGATCTCGTGCAGCGTCTCGAGCGCGATGCCGGTGTCGCCGCGGCGCGGATCGTCGGCGTCGCGCGCCGCCTTCAGGCCGGACCAGCGGCCGTCGAGCCAATCGGCCTTGTTGGGCTTGTAGCCACCGCCCGCCTCGAATTCGGCTTCCAGCCGCGCGCGCCAATCGGCGCGCATTTTGTCGACTTCGCCGGCGGTGACGACGCCTTCGTCGATCAGCTTCTTGCTGTAGATCTCCTGCGTCGTCGGATGCGAACGGATCTTCTTGTACATCAGCGGCTGGGTGAACGCCGGCTCGTCGCCTTCGTTGTGGCCGAAGCGGCGGTAGCAGAACATGTCGATGACCACCGGCCGCTGGAATTTCATGCGGTACTCGGTGGCAACCTTGGCCGCGAACACCACCGCCTCCGGATCGTCGCCGTTGACGTGGAAGATCAGCGCCTCGATCATCTTGGCGACGTCGGAGGGATAGGGCGAGGAGCGCGAGTAGCGCGGATAGGTGGTGAAGCCGATCTGGTTGTTGACGATGAAATGCACCGAACCGCCGGTGCGGTAGCCTTTAAGATCGGACAGGCCGAAGCATTCCGCCACCACGCCCTGCCCGGCAAACGCCGCGTCGCCGTGCATCAACAGCGGCAAGACCATGGTGCGGTCTTCCGGCGTGGCGTTGTGCTGATCCTGTTTGGCGCGCGCCTTGCCGAGCGTCACCGGATCGACGATTTCCAGATGCGAGGGGTTGGCGGTGAGCGACAGATGCACCTTGTTGCCGTCGAACTCGCGGTCGGAGGAAGCGCCGAGGTGATATTTGACGTCGCCGGAGCCTTCGATCTCGTCCGGCGTCGCCGAGCCGCCCTTGAACTCGTGGAACAGCGCGCGGTGCGGCTTGCCCATGACCTGCGTGAGCACGTTGAGCCGGCCGCGGTGCGGCATGCCGAGCACGATTTCCTGCACGCCGAGATTGCCGCCGCGCTTGATGATCTGCTCGAGCGCCGGGATCAGCAATTCGGCGCCGTCGAGGCCGAAGCGCTTAGTGCCGGTATATTTGACGTCGAGGAATTTCTCGAAGCCTTCCGCCTCGATCAGCTTGTTGAGGATGGCGCGCTTGCCTTCGCGGGTGAACTGAATTTCCTTGTCCTTGCCCTCGATGCGCTCCTGGATCCAGCCTTTCTGCGCGGCGTTGGAGATGTGCATAAACTCGACGCCCAGCGTCTGGCAATAAGTGCGGCGCAGGATGGTGACGATCTCGCGCATCGACGCGAATTCGAGGCCGAGCACCATGTCGAGGAAAATCTTGCGGTCGAGATCGGCTTCGGTGAAGCCGTAGGAGCGCGGATCGAGTTCCTCCTCGTTCGGCACCGCCTGCAGCCCAAGCGGATCGAGATTGGCGTGGAAGTGGCCGCGCATGCGGTAGGCGCGGATCAGCATCAGCGCGTGGATGGAATCGCGCGTCGCCTGCTGCACATGGGTCGGGGATATCTCGACGCCTTTGGCTTGCGCCAAAGTTCCCAATTTGGCCTTGATCTTGTCGCCAATCGCCTTTTCGGTTTCGGCCCAATTGCCGTCGAGCGCGGCGACCAGGTCGCCGTTGGCGCGCAGCGGCCAGTTCGGCTTCTGCCAGGAAGCGCCGCGCGCGCTCTTGACGACGTCGGCTGCCTCGTCCTTCAGGCTCTGGAAAAACGCGCGCCATTCGGCGTCGACCGCGGCGGGGTCTTTTTCGTATTTGGCGTAGAGGTCTTCGATGTAGGCGGCGTTGCCGCCGTAGAGGAACGAAGTGCGGGCGAAGGCGGCGTTGGCGTCCTGGCGGGACATGGTCGGTTTGATCCTTGCGGGATTGGAAACCCGCGGCTACGGCGGCCGGACCCTAATCGGCCCGTAGCCGCCCGGCGTTATTGTTTCAACTCCATTTATGACGTCTGTAAGTCGATTAAAGGCCGAAAGACTAAATCAGGACTTCAGCACTTCTACCAGCGTTTTCCCGATCCGGGCCGGCGACGGTGATACCCTAATTCCAGCCAATTCCATTGCCGCAATTTTGGACTCGGCGTCGCCTTTGCCGCCGGAAATGATGGCCCCGGCATGGCCCATGCGGCGCCCCGGCGGCGCCGTGCGCCCGGCGATAAACCCGACCATCGGCTTCTTGCGCCCGCGCTTGGCTTCGTCTTTGAGGAATTGCGCCGCGTCCTCTTCGGCCGAGCCGCCGATTTCGCCGATCATGACAATGGATTCGGTCTTTGGATCGGCGAGAAACATTTCCAGCACGGCGATGAATTCGGTGCCCTTGACCGGATCGCCGCCGATGCCGACCGCGGTGGTCTGCCCCAAGCCTTCGCGGCTGGTCTGGAACACGGCTTCGTAGGTAAGCGTGCCGGAGCGCGAGACGATACCGACTTTGCCCGGCTTGAAGATGTTGCCCGGCATGATGCCGATCTTGCATTCGCCCGCCGTCATCACGCCCGGACAGTTCGGGCCGATTAGCCGCGATTTCGAGCCGGAGAGCGCGCGCTTGACCTTGACCATATCGGCAACCGGGATGCCTTCGGTGATGCAGACGATCAACGGTATCTCGGCCTGGATCGCTTCGCATATCGCATCGGCGGCGCCCGCCGGCGGCACATAGACGACGCTGGCGTCGCAGCCGGTTTTTTCCTTTGCTTCCGCCACGGTATCGAACACGGGCAGATTGAGATGGGCGCCGCCGCCTTTGCCCGGCGAGGTGCCGCCGACCATCTTGGTGCCGTAGTCGATGGCCGCCTGCGAATGGAAGGTGCCATTCTTGCCGGTGAAGCCCTGGCACAGCACCTTGGTGTTCTTGTCGATGAGGATGGCCATCAGGCGCGGCCTTTCGCTTTCTCACCTCCCCCCGAAAGGGGGAGGTCGGCGCGCCAGCGCCGGGTGGGGGTCACTTCAGACGCGCGCAATTCGGTAATTTTCGTTGCAATGGATTCCAGCACGCCCGTCAAATTTTGACTCACATCGGTGTTCCAGAATCGGAGTAAAGTCACGCCGCGTTCAGCAAGCCAGTGTGCTCGCTCTCGATCCCGCGATATTGCATTCGTTTGCGCATGCTGGCCGCCATCCAATTCGATTGCGAGCCGCAGTGCCGGCGAATAAAAATCGAGAACAAAGGAACCAGCGGGGTGCTGACGTCGGAAATCCACGCCGAGCTGACGATCTCGAAGCTTTTGCCACAACTGCATTTCGACTTCTGTCAAATTATGGCGCAAGCGACGCGCTCGTTCGGTTTTGACTGTTGTGCGATTGAACCGAGAGACCGATTTGACCCCCACCCGGCTCGCTTCGCGAGCCGACCTCCCCCTTTCAGGGGGAGGTTCAGGAGTGCCGAATTCGCGCGCGGACATCATTCCGCTTCCTTTACCGCCTTCACGATTTTCTGCGCCGCGTCGTCGAGATCGTCAGCCGACGTCACGTTGAGCTTCGACTCCGCGATGATCTTCTTGCCGAGATCGACATTGGTGCCTTCCAGCCGCACCACCAGCGGCACCTTGAGGCCGACCTCTTTCACCGCCGCCACCACGCCCTCGGCGATCACGTCGCACTTCATGATGCCGCCGAAGATGTTGACCAGAATGCCCTTCACGTTGGGATCGGAGGTGATGATCTTGAACGCCGCCGCCACCTTCTCCTTGGTGGCGCCGCCGCCGACGTCGAGGAAGTTCGCCGGCATCATGCCGTAGAGCTTGATGATATCCATGGTCGCCATGGCAAGGCCGGCGCCGTTGACCATGCAGCCGATCGAGCCGTCGAGCGAAATGTAGTTGAGGTCGTATTTGGAGGCTTCGACTTCCTTGTCGTCCTCCTCGCTCAGGTCGCGCAGCGCGACGATATCGGCGTGGCGATAAAGCGCGTTGTCGTCGAAGCCGACTTTGGCGTCGAGGCAGATCAGCTTTGCGTCCGTGGTCACCACCAGCGGATTGATCTCCAGCAGGCTCATGTCCTTGCCGACGAAAGCGGCGTAGAGCTTGGGCAGCAGGTCGCCGGCTTGTTTGGCGAGATCGCCTTTAAGCTCGAGCGCCTGCGCCACGCGGCGGCCGTGATGCGGCATGATGCCGGTGGCCGGGTCGACCGAAAAGGTGAGGATTTTTTCCGGCGTCGCGTGGGCGACCTGCTCGATGTCCATGCCGCCTTCGGTGGAGACGACAAAGGCGACGCGCGAGGTCTCACGATCGACCAGCGCCGAAAGATAGAACTCACGCTCGATGGCCGAGCCTTCCTCGATATAGATGCGGTTGACCTTCTTGCCGTGCGGGCCGGTCTGGTGCGTCACCAAGGTCGAGCCGAGGATGCGGGTCAATTCCTTCTTCACGTCGTCGATGGATTTGACCACCTTGACGCCGCCGGCCTTGCCGCGCCCGCCGGCATGGATCTGCGCCTTCACCACCCAGACCGGGCCGCCGAGCTCTTTTGCGCCTTTAAGCGCCTCGTCGACGGAAAATGCCGGCACGCCGCGCGGCACCGGTACGCCGAATTCGCGTAACACGGCTTTGGCCTGGTACTCGTGGATGTTCATGGAAGCTTTCCGGGCGTTGTCGCCGGCGCTGGTCTTTAGGCGGCGAGGCTAGGCGCGATTTTTATGCAGGCTTCGACCAGGCTCTGCACCGACCCCGCCGATCGTTCGAACATGTCGTGCTCGCTGCCGGTGAGATCGATTTCGACGATGCGCTCGACGCCCTTGGCGCCGATCACCGCCGGCACGCCGACGTAAAGATCCTTGACGCCGTATTCGCCGTTGAGCCAGGCGGCGCACGGCAACACGCGCTTCTTGTCGAGCAGATAGCTCTCCGCCATGGCGATCGCGGACGCCGCCGGGGCGTAGAAGGCAGAGCCCGTCTTGAGCAGATTGACGATCTCGGCGCCGCCGTTGGCGGTGCGCTTGACGATCTCGTCGATGCGGGCTTGCGTGGTCCAGCCCATTTTCACCAGATCGGGCACCGGAATGCCGGCGACCGTCGAATAGCGGATCAGCGGCACCATGGTGTCGCCATGGCCGCCGAGCACGAAGGCGGTGACGTCTTCCACCGAAACGGCGAATTCGTCGGCGAGGAAATAGCGAAAGCGCGCCGAGTCGAGCACGCCCGCCATGCCGACCACTTTGTGCTGCGGCAGGCCGCAACACTTCTGCAGCGCCCAGACCATGGCGTCGAGCGGATTGGTGATGCAGATGACGAAGGCATTGGGCGCGTATTTCTTGATGCCGGAGCCGACCTGCTCCATCACCTTGAGATTGATATCGAGCAGATCGTCGCGGCTCATGCCCGGCTTGCGCGGCACGCCGGCGGTGACGATGCAGACGTCGGCGCCGGCGATGGCGTCGTAGCTGTTGGTGCCTTCGAACTTGGCGTCGAACTTGTTGACCGGCGAGGACTGGGCGATGTCGAGCGCCTTGCCCTGCGGGATGCCTTCCATGACGTCGAACATCACGACGTCGCCGAGCTGTTTGAGGCCGATGAGGTGGGCCAGCGTGCCGCCGATCTGGCCGGCGCCGATCAACGCAATCTTGTTACGCGCCATGACGGGAAAGCTCTTTGCTGTGAGCCGCGGGGCGCGGCCGAATGTGGCTTAACAATTTTTGCTGTGCTGCAGCAATATGCCCCCGGACCAAAATCGATCGTGTATACATAATACCAACAGACGCATGGTCCCGAGTCCAGCGCAAATTGCAGCCGACGAAAGATCAGGTGACTTCGCGTCGGATCATCGCTTGTGCCGGCCCATGTCCTGCATGATCTCAAGTTGAATCTGCTGAATTTCCGCCAGCCGCTCCCATTGCCGGTTGATCAGGTGGTCGATTTTTTCGTGCAGGTTGCGGATTTCCAGCTCGGCCTTGAGATTGACCCGGTAATCGTTCTCCGAGCGCAGCCGGTCCTTCGCCTCCTGCCGCTTCTGGCTCATCATGATGATCGGCGCCTGAATTGCCGCCAGACAGGACAGCACCAGATTGAGCAAGATGAATGGGTATGGGTCGAAGACCGCGCGCGACACCGCCCAGACATTGTATGCCATCCACACCACCAGCACGGCGAAGAAGGCGCCGATGAAGGTCCAACTGCCGCCGAAATCGGCGACCACGTCGGCGACGCGCTCGCCGACGGTGCGGTGGGTGTCCCAAGCGGTCTCGACGTCGCGGGCTATCGTTTCTTCGTTGGCCAGGCTTTCGACCACCTGACGATCCAAGTCGGACAACTCGCCGCGCTCGCGCTCGAGCAAATCCGCGACATAGCGGTTGCGGTAGTCGCTGACGTGGCTCTCACACACCACGTCGTCCGCCGTGAGATTGGGATGTTCGGCGCTCATCAGGCCGGTGATGGCGGGCCGCACCGAGCCAAAGCGTATCGGCACGCGCGCTTCCTTGCCGCAAAGGGCACAATGGGCGCGCGGCCGTTTGTGCGGCGGTGACACGGGCGCCGAAGGTGAACTAGGGGTCTGATCCGGCATGGCCATCTCCGCTGAGAGAATGACGCGTCAAGTCTCCACGATCTTATCCGACCAGTCCAAGCCTTGCGCCTGGCGCGGACCGTGCGGCAGGCCAAGATAGGACTGTGAGCGCATTTCGATCAGGCGCGAGGCGGTGCGTTTGAATTCCAGCGCCTCGAAGCCCTCGGTGCCGCGATAAAGCTCATCCGGCTGCGCCTGCGCCGAAGCGAGCAGCTTCACGGCATGGTCATACAGCGTATCGATGAGGATGATAAAGCGTTTGGCTTCGTTGCGCTGCGCGACATCCATGACCGGGATGTGGTCGACGATGAGGGTGTGGAATTCATGCGCGATCTTGAGGTAGTCGGACGCCGCCAGCGGCTGCGCGCATAGATCGCCGAACGAAAACCGTGCGATCCCCATCGCGGCCTGCGGCACTTTCACCGCGCGCCCCTTGACCATCAGTTCGAGCGGCACGCCGGCGCCATCGCCGGCGAGCCGCCGCCAGGCTCGATCGAGCGCGGCCTCGGCCGCCGCATCGTCGGGCACGTACCAGGTCTGCACGCCGGTCAGCTTCTCCAAACGGAAGTCGGCGCGCGCGTCCAGCCGCACCACGTCGCAATGCTGCTCCAGCAGGCCGATGAAGGGCAGAAACAGCGCGCGGTTGAGGCCGTCTTTGTACAGCTCGCCCGGCGGCAGATTGGATGTGGCCACCACGACCACGCCGAGCTCGAACAGCCGCGTGAACAGCCGGGCGAGGATCATGGCGTCGGCAATATCGGTGACATGAAATTCGTCGAAGCACAGCAACCAGGCTTCGTCGGCCAGAACGGCGGCGGCGCGCTGGATCGGATCCTGATCGGGGATCGCGCCGTTCTTGATGTCCTGCCGGTAGCCGTGAACGCGTTCATGGACGTCCGCCATGAATTCGTGGAAATGCACGCGGCGCTTGTGCGCGACCGGATTGGTTTCGAAAAACAAATCCATCAGCATGGTTTTGCCGCGGCCGACGTCGCCATGGACGTAAAGGCCTTTCAACGGCTCGCGCTTGTCGCGCTTGGCAAACAGCCAGCCGAGGGATGATGATTTTCGCGCCAGGTGGTGCTGCTCGAGACGGCGTTCGAGCGCAACCAGCCGCTCGGCGAGCGCGGCCTGGCCGGCGTCGGCCTCGATCTTGTCGGCGTTCACAAGCGCTGCGTAGCGCGTGCTGAATGTTTCGGGCATTGGCGCTTGAGAAATCGCGGGAACCGGCGGGCGGGAAACTAGGTCATTTTTGCTTCGCAAAAAAGCAATGTTAACACTTTATTAGCCATGCGTTTTTCGCTGGTTAGGCCTTCCTGTGGGCCGACTTCAGTCGCGTTTTTGCTGCATTGCACCATATAACATCAGGGGGCGAGTCGCGGAGCGATCCGCGCTTTGCCAGGGAAACGTTCGCGCGCAGGGCTTGTGACAATGAAGGAGACCGACATGAGCGAGCCTTTGCCCGACAACGGCATCATCCGCAAACTGTGGATCAGCGAGACCGAGGCCTACCGCGACCACCTGTTGCGCCTCGACCGTGACAGCAGGCATCGGCGCTTTTCCGGCGCGGTGTCGGTCGACTTTCTCGCCCGCCACGCGGCGACGGCCAACGAGGTCGGCGTCGTGGTGCACGGATTTTTCGTCGACGGCACTTTGCGCGGAGCCGGCGAACTGCGCCGCATCGGCTCGGTGTTCGCGCGCCGCGCCGAAGCCGCCTTCAGCGTCGAACAGCCCTGGCAGAGCCAAGGCGTCGGAACCGTGCTGCTCGAGCGCACACTGTTGAGCGCGCGCAACCGCGGCATCAATGCCTTGCACATGCATTGTCTCGCCGACAATCGGCGCATGCAGCAACTGGCGCGCAAATTTGCCGCCGATCTTGCTTTCGATTTCGGCAGTGTGGTGGGAGAAGTCGGCGCGGCGCGTTTCACGCCGCTGTCGCTGATGCGCGAGGCGCTGGCCGACGCCGACGGCGTCGCTCACATGATCCTCGACGCGCAGACGCGGATGTTGCGGACGGCGTAGCTTCAGGCGCTCAGCGGATAGCTCGCCTCGACCACGTAGGGCCCGCCGCCGACCGAAGCGCGCGAGGAAAACAGCACAAAATGCGAGACGCGGAACGGCGAAGTGCGGAAATAGCCGCGCGCCGACAAATAGTCCGCAACCTCAAAGCTCGACGAATCGCGCAAGCGCGCCAGCGTCACGTGCGGGGTATATTTGCGGCCTTCCGGCTCCAGCCCGATGCGCTGCATCAAGCGCTCGTGTTCGGCCTGCACCTCGAGCAGCGGCTGCGCCGGCGCCACCGCGGCGATGACGGCGCGCGGCTTACGCCCGCCGAACGACGTCACGCCGTCGAGATGCAATTCGAAGGCGTTGCGCTTGACCCGGCCGAGCATGGAGGCGACCTCGTGCGCGGTCACGTCATCGACATCGCCGATGAAGCGCAGCGTCAAATGATAGTTTTGCGGATCGATCCAGCGCGCGCCCGGCAGGCCGCCGCGCAAGCTTGCCAGCGCCTGGCCGACATCCGGCGGGATTTCGACACCGGTAAAGAGCCGCGGCATTGCAATTCTCGTCTCAAGATCCGCGCGCCGTACGCGCACGGGCAATCAGCTCCTCGACCTGCGGCAGCATCCGTCCCACGATCATGTCGACCCCGGCGGCATTGGGATGCAGGCCATCGGCCTGGTTGAGCTTGGGATCGGCCGCCACGCCGTCAAGGAAGAATGGATAAAAGACGACGTGGTGAGTCGAGGCAAGCGCCGGATAGATGGCATCGAAATCGCGCCCATAATCCGGGCCCATATTGCGCGGCGCCTTCATGCCGGCGAGCAAGACAGAAATATGACGCGCGTCGAGCTTACGCAAAATCCCTTCGAGCGCGGTCTTGGTGATCTTCGGATCGATGCCGCGCAACGCGTCATTGGCGCCGAGTTCGACAATGACCGCGTCGGTATCCGCCGGCACCGACCAGTCGAGCCGGCCAAGTCCACCGGATGCGGTGTCGCCGGAGACACCGGCATTGGTGACGGTCGCAGCAACGCCCTTGGCTTTGAGGGCTTGAGCGAGCTTTGCCGGGAACGCCGCGCTCGCCGTCAGCCCGAAGCCGGCGGTGAGCGAATCGCCCAACACCACCAGCTTGACCGGCCGATCGCCGGCCGCCACGGCAACGGCAGGCAAAAGCGCCAAAAGGCCGGTGATCAATGCCGTGCATGCAAGCCGCTGGACCCGGGCGGGTTTTGTCCCATATGAGCGGGGTCGTGATCGGTAGAACCGCATGAAGGCACCTTCAACGCAGCCGGCTATTGCGCTGGCCGGCGTCAACCTGTCGCTCGGGCAGGGCGCCGCCCGCGTCCATATCCTCAAAGACATCGACCTCAATATAGGCAGCGGCGAGGCGATCGGCCTCATCGGTCCGTCCGGCTCCGGCAAGTCGACGCTGCTGATGGTGATGGCAGGCCTCGAGCGCGCCGATACCGGCTCGGTCATGGTCGCCGGCGAGGACTTGAATGCGCTCGACGAGGACGCGCTGGCGCGCTTTCGCGGCCGCAATGTCGGCATCGTCTTCCAGTCGTTTCATCTCATTCCCACGATGACCGCGCTGGAGAACGTCGCCGTGCCGCTGGAGCTCGCCGGCATCGCCGACGCGGACGCCCGCGCGCGTAGTGAGCTGGCCGGTGTGGGCTTAAGCGAGCGGCTGCATCACTATCCGGCGCAACTCTCCGGCGGCGAGCAGCAGCGCGTGGCGCTCGCCCGCGCGCTGGCGCCCAATCCCGCCATCATGGTGGCCGACGAGCCAACCGGAAATCTCGACGAGGACACCGGCAAGGAAGTCATCGATCTGTTGTTCGCCGGTCATGCCGAGCGCGGCACCACGCTGGTGCTGGTCACGCACGATCCGGCGCTGGCGACGCGCTGCGGCCGCGTGATCCGGCTGCGCTCGGGACATATCGACGGAAAGGGCACACTATGACCGCCGCAACGATCGCGGCGGCGCGCAACGGCCATTGGCTCCCGTTGCGCTTTGCCTTACGCGAAATGCGCGGCGGCCTGCGCGGCTTTTATGTCTTCATCGCCTGCATCGCGCTGGGCGCCATGTCGATTGCCGGCGTCGGCTCGCTGGCATCCAGTCTCGCCGACGGGTTGGCGCGCCAGGGCCGGGTCATTCTCGGCGGTGATCTTGCATTTACGCTGGTGCAGCGCGAGGCGACGGCGGACGAGAGGGCGTTTCTCGAACGCAACGGCAAAGTGTCGAGCGCCGCCACGATGCGCGCCATGGCGCGCACCGCCGACGGCCACGCCACGCTGGTGGAAATCAAAGCGGTCGATAGCGCCTATCCGTTGTTCGGTCACGCCGTTCTCGATCCGCCCATCGCGTTGAGCGACGCGCTGGTAAAACGCGGCGACGTCTTCGGCGCGGCCGCCGATCCGCTGCTGCTGACGCGGCTTGGAATCAAACCCGGCACGCGGCTCACCGTCGGCGGCGCCACAATCGAAATCCGCGCCGCGCTGACCAGTGAACCGGACAAGCTCGCCGGCGGCATCGGCTTCGGGCCGCGACTTATGCTCAGCCAGGATGCGCTCGCCGCCACCGGCCTGGTGCAGCCGGGCAGTCTGGTGCACTGGCATTATCGCGTGCGCCTGCCGGCCAACAACAGCAGCGATGCCGCCGCCAAACAGGTCGCCGCGCAAGCGCGCGTACAATTTCCCGAAGCCGGCTGGGACATCCGCAGCCGCAGCAACGCCACGCCGCGGCTCGAGCGCGACGTCGAGCGCTTCACCCAATTCCTCACCATCGTCGGCTTGACCGCCTTGCTGGTCGGCGGCGTCGGCGTCGGCAACGCGGTGAAAAGCCATCTCGACCGCCGCCGCGAAGTGATCGCCACCATGAAGGCGCTCGGCGCCAGCGGCGCGCGCGTCTTTGCGATTTTTCTGACGCAAGTTCTGCTGCTGGCATTTGTCGGCGGCGTCATCGGCATGGCCCTCGGCGCCGTGCTGCCGTTCCTCACCGCCTGGGCATTCGCCGCCATCATCCCTTTGCCGATCGCGCCCTCGGTGCAACCGGGCGCGCTGCTGCTGTCGCTCGTCTATGCTTTGTTGACGGCGCTCGCCTTCGCGCTCTGGCCGCTCGGGCGCGCGCATGATGTGCCCGTCGGGGCGCTATTCCGCGACGCGGTGGCGCCGCAGCCGCGCTGGCCGCGCAAGGTCTATATCGCGCTCACGGTGATCGCCGCGGCGGCGCTGACCGCCTTGGCGGTGGTCACGGCCTATGACCGCCGTGTCGCGCTCATCTATGTCGCCACTGCCGCCGCGGTATTCGTCTTGTTGCGATTGGTCGCCGCGTTGCTGATGTTCCTGGCGGCGCGGGCGCCGCGGGCACGTTCGACGGCGCTGCGTATGGCGGTCGCCAATATCCACCGGCCGAGCGCGCTGACGCCGACGGTCGTGCTCTCGCTCGGTTTAGGGATTGCCCTGCTGGTGACGGTGATCGAGATCGACGGCAATCTGCGGCAACAATTCTCCAACGAACTGCCGGCCAAGGCGCCGTCGTTTTACTTCCTCGATATTCCGTCGGCTGAGGCGCAGCGCTTCGACGCCTTCGTGCGCGAGAAGGCGCCGGCGGCCAAGCTCGAGGAAGTGCCGATGCTGCGCGGACGCATCGTTTCCGCCAACGGAATTCCGGCCGAGCAACTCAAGCCGAAGGACAACGCCGCTTGGGTGCTGCAGAGCGACCGCGGCATCACTTATTCCGGCAAGGTACCGGAAGGCTCGCGCCTCGTCGAAGGCCAGTGGTGGGGCCCCGACTATCAGGGGCCGCCGCTGATCTCGTTCGAGAAGAAAATCGCCGACGGCCTCGGCTTGAAAATCGGCGACCCGGTCACCGTCAACGTGCTCGGCCGCAACATCACCGCGCCCATCGCCAATATGCGCACCGTCGATTGGCAAAGCCTGGCCATCAATTTCGTCATGGTCTATTCGCCGCACGCCTTCGACGGCGCGCCGCACACGCATCTTGCCACCCTCACCTATCCCGATGGCGGCACGCCGGCGCAGGAAGGCGCCATCATCCGCGCCATTTCCGAAAATTTCCCCATGGTCACCGCGGTGCGCGTAAAGGATGCGCTCGACGCCATCGGCGCCATCGTCACCAATCTGGTGCTGGCGATCCGTGGCGCCAGCGCCGTCACTTTGCTGGCGGCGGCGCTGGTGCTGGGCGGCGCGTTGGCCGCAGGACACCGCTACCGCGTCTATGACGCGGTGATCCTCAAAACGCTCGGCGCCACGCGCATGCGCCTGATCGGCGCCTACGCGATCGAGTACCTGCTGCTCGGCACCGCAACCGCGGTGTTCGGCGTGCTCAGCGGTTCGCTCGCCGCCTGGCTGATCGTCACCGAGCTGATGCACCTTCGCTTTGCCTGGCTGCCTTTGCCAGCGCTGGCCGCGACGATCGGGGCCGTCGCGGTAACCGTAGGACTTGGTCTCGTCGGCACCTACGGCGCCCTCGGCCAGAAACCGGCTCCTATATTGAGGAATCTGTAGAATTCGCGACAAACCGCCGCGTGAGCGTCACCCCCCTGATCCGGCCATTGGTTTTGGGCTATAGTGCCGCCACTTGAACGTTAACGATCCGCAATGCGGCAGGGTCATCAAGGGGCCATATCTGGCGCCCACACTTGTCCATAACTAAATATGCGGGACATGAGCGCGACCGCTGCCGCCGGCGCGCATGACGCGACCGGCCACAAGCCGGCGCACAAGAGAGGGAACTTCGATGTCGGACTTCGACCGTAACATTGCTGCCCGTCGGGGCTTCGGCGCCGATCAGGCGGCCGCGATCGACGTAGGCCTGCGCGCCTACATGATCCGGGTCTACAACTACATGGCCTCCGGCGTCGCGCTCACCGGCGTCGTTCTTGGCTGAGCTATCAAGCGTCAGGCGGTGAGTGACCGACGTCGTCGGTAACAAGATCACCGGACTGACCGCCTATCGGGCGGACGATGGTCGGCGGCGCGGGGACGATCGTTCTGTTCATCGTCACAATCGGTCTGGTGTTCTTCATGAGCTTCACGTATTAACCGCCTGCAGGTGAGCACTGCGCTGGGCGTGTTCCTGCTCTATGCCGGATTGCTCGGAGTGATGCTGACGATCGTTTTCATCGCCTATACCGGCGCCTCGATCACTCGCACCTTCTTCATCTCCGCGGCGTCGTTCGGAGCGCTTAGCCTCTACGGCTACACCACGCAGCGCGATCTCTCGCCGATCGGCTCGTTCCTGATGATGGGCCTGTTCGGGCTGATCCTGGCGATGATCGTGAACATCTTCCTCAAGAGCACGGGGCTTGAGTTCGCCATCTCCGTCATCGGCGTGCTGATCTTCGCCGGGCTGACCGCCTGGGATACCCAGAAGATCAAGGAGATGTACGACGTCAACGACGACGGCACCGTCTCCGGCCGCAAGGCGGTGATGGGCGCGCTGAGGCTCTATCTCGACTTCATCAACCTGTTCCTGTTCCTGCTGCGCTTTATGGGCGACCGCCGATAAGCCACGGATACGGGATTGCAATGCAACGCCCCGGCCAGTGCCGGGGCGTTTTGCATTTCTGGTTATTGCCGGGCTTGACCCGGCAATCCATGATGCGGTGCCCCACGGCGCGGCTGTAATATTCGTCGCGTGGTGATTCATCATGGATGCGCGGGTCAAGCCCGCGCATGACTGGTATTGGAATGCCTGCCGTTTCCATCCGCCCCGCGGCCCTCACCGACATCCCCGCGATCACACGCATCTATGCGCATGCTGTCGAACACGGGACGGCCTCGTTCGAGATGTCGCCGCCTGACGACGTCGAAATGACGGCGCGGATGCAGTATTTGCTCAGCGGAAATTTTCCGTATCTGGCCGCCGAGGTCGAGGGAAAGATCGCGGGCTACGCCTATGCCGCGCTCTACCGTACGCGGCCGGCTTACCGGTTCACGGTGGAGGATTCGGTTTACGTCGCCCCGGAAATGCACGGCCGCGGCATCGGCCGCGCGTTGCTCAGCGCCTTGATCGAGGCGAGCACCGCGCGCGGCTTCCGGCAGATGATCGCGATCATCGGCGATTCCAGCCAGACAGCGTCGATCGCGTTGCACGCCGCGCTCGGCTTTGCCCCGATCGGCACATTCCCCAACATCGGCTTCAAGTTTGGGCGCTGGCTCGACACCGTGCTGATGCAGCGTCCCTTAGGACCCGGCAGCACGACGACGCCGCAAGACACCGGGATCCGGCCGCGCGGCACGGCGGCCGACAATCTGCATTGACGTCAGTTCGCCACTAACGCCAGCGGTTCAATCGCGCGCAACACGCGGTCGAGCTCATGGCCGCGGCGCACGATCAAGCCGGTCGCCGAAATCACGCTGAAGGCGCCCTGCCGGCGCGTCAGCTTGGGATGTTTTTCGATGCGGTAGATGGGGACTTCCGAGGAGCGGCGGAACACCGAGAACACCGCGCGGTCTTTGAGGAAGTCGATGGCGTAATCGCGCCACTCACCGGCGGCGACTTTGCGGCCATAGAGATCAAGGATGCGATTAAGCTCGCGGCGGCTGAAGGTGACTTGACTGGCGGGGGCGGGGTTGCGTCGCGCCGGGGTTCCGCCCCCGGGGGACTGGCTGGGATCGACTTCGCCGGAACCGAACGTCATGCGGCGCCTCCTTTTGTCTATGGCGCATGATCGCGCCGGGAGTGGGTGACGGCAAGACCTTCCTCCGCGCAAGATCGGTCGAGAAACGTGCAAAAACGCCGCACTTCCGATCACGAACTCGTCAATTGAACCATAATAACGCCCAATTTCCGTCAATCGCCGGACATGCTGGGCGACGATATTGCTAGCGTTGCCTCAAAGGCCCGGTCCGGTGCGAGCTCCGGATTCCTCAGCCCCCCAGCCCCCCGGGGCTCAGCCGGCCGGGTCAGTTTGAGTTCCGCGTACGGTTCAATCCCCTAAGCCTTCGGGCCGGTTTATCGCCGGCCCGATTTTTTTGTGCTGCTTCTCCGTCATTCCGCGGCGTGCGCGAAAGCGCGTGAGCCCGGAATCCAAAACCCCAGCGCTGCGGCGTATGGATTCCGGGTTCGCGCCTACGGCGCGCCCCGGAATGACAAATGGAAAATTCAGTGCAGGCTGGCGGTGGCGGCGCCGAGGATCAGCCCAGGCTTGGCGGCACCGCCGCTCTGCACGACGACGTCGAGGCGATCGACATCGTGCAGTGAGAAGTCCGCGTCGGCGATCTCGGCCACCGGCAGACTGAAGGTCTTTGGCGCGCCGTTCCACTCGCCGAGCTTGACCCAGCGGCGCACCACATTGCTGTAGGTCAGTTCGCGTCCGCCGTTCTCGCCGCGCCCGATCTTGACCTGCGCCTTGGCGGTGATCGGGCACAGCCAGACCTCGGCGCTGCGCTGCCCGCCTTCACCGGCGGGCACGTTCACCGTCACTTTCCCGTCAGCAACTTTCATCGTCACCGGCAAAGTCAGCGGCGCCGCGCTTCGCCGCGTCTGCGCAATCGCGTTTTCGATCGCCGTCTTGTCGCTGCCGAGAACGTGAACAATGCCGTTGACCACGACTTGCGGCGTATAGACCTCGCGGTCGCCGCGCGCGGCGGCGTAAGCGCGCTCGCGGTCGGAATGGCCGTGCAGCGCCAGCGTGTCCTTCCAGCCGAGATAGTCCCAATAGTCGACCGGCAGGCTCATGGTGATGAGCGAGGAATCCTGCGCCAGCTCGGCCAGCAATTTGTCGGCCGGTGGACAGGACGAACAGCCTTGGCTGGTGAACAGTTCGATGACGGCGCGCGGCTCGCCGGCCGAAAGCGGCGAAAGCGATGCTAGCGAAGCGCCAATGAATGCGGCCGCAAAGGTGATGTGGCGATAGCGCATGTCGTTCCCACAATGCCCTGCCCGATGAGGCCGCTTATAAAGCGCCGCACCGATCACCCGCCACTCACTTCACAGTGAGCCGCGGGGCTGCCGCCCAACCCTCATCTATTTGGCCAAATGGCGCAGCACGTACTGCAAAATCCCGCCGTTTTTGAAGTAATCGAGCTCGTCCAGCGTATCGATGCGGCAGATCAGCGGCACCCGCTTGAGGGTGCCGTTACCGGCGACGATATCGGCGATCAACCGCTGGCGCGGCTTGAGTTCGCCATGCAGTCCGCGAATCGTGACCTGCTCGTCGCCCTTCATGCCCAACGACTGCCAGGAGGTGCCCTCCTCGAAGACCAGCGGCAGGATGCCCATGCCGATCAAATTGGAGCGGTGGATGCGCTCGAAGGACTGCGTGATCACGGCGCGGATGCCGAGCAGCAGCGAGCCCTTGGCCGCCCAGTCGCGCGAGGAGCCGGTGCCGTATTCCTTGCCGGCGAAAACCACCAGCGGCACGTTGTCGGCTTTGTATTTCATCGCCGCGTCGTAGATCGTCATGCGCTGCTTCGACGGGTAATGGACGGTGTAGCCGCCCTCTACGCCCGGCACCATCTGGTTCTTCAGCCGGATGTTGGCGAAGGTGCCGCGCATCATCACCTGATGATTGCCGCGGCGCGTGCCGTATTGGTTGAAATCCTTGGGGCGCACCTGGTGATCGCGCAGGTATTCGCCGGCGGGGCTGTCTTGCTTGATCGAGCCCGCGGGCGAGATGTGGTCGGTGGTGATCGAGTCGAGGAACAGCCCGAGCACGCGGGCGTCGACGATGTCCTCGATCGGCCGCTGATGCTTGGCCATGTCCTCGAAATACGGCGGGTTCTGCACATAGGTCGAGCGGTCGTCCCATTCGTAGGTCAGCCCGCCTTTGACCGCGATCTTGCGCCAGTTGGCGTCGCCCTTGAACACGTCGGCGTATTTCTTGGCGAAGATCTGCTTGGTGACGTTCTTGGCGACGAAGCTGCCGATTTCCTTGTTCGACGGCCAGATGTCCTTGAGGAACACCTTCTTGCCCTTTTGGTCGGTGCCCAGCGGGTCCTTGGCGAGATCGATATTCATCGAACCGGCGATCGAATAGGCCACCACCAGCGGCGGCGAGGCGAGATAGTTGGCGCGCACGTCGGCGTTGACGCGGCCTTCGAAGTTGCGGTTGCCCGAGAGAACCGCGGCCGCCACCAGATCGCTGTCGTTGATGGCTTTCGAATTTTCCGGCGGCAGCGGGCCGGAATTGCCGATGCAGGTGGTGCAGCCGTAGCCGATCAGGTTGAAGCCGAGCTTGTCGAGGTCTTTCTGCAGCCCGGAATTCTCCAGATATTCGCCGACCACCTGCGAGCCCGGCGCCAGCGAGGTCTTCACCCACGGCTTGGCGGCAAGCCCTTTCGCCGCCGCCTTGCGCGCCAGCAGACCGGCCCCGATCATCACGTTCGGATTGGAGGTGTTGGTGCAGGAGGTGATCGCCGCGATCACCACGTCGCCGTGGCCGAGGTCGTAATTCTTGCCGTCGACCGCCACGCGCTTCTTCATCTCCGAGGCTTTGTTGAATTCCTTTTCCATCGAAGCGGCAAAGCCGCTCTTCACGTCCTTGAGCGCGATGCGGTCCTGCGGACGCTTGGGCCCGGAGAGCGAGGGCTCGACCGTGTTGAGGTCGAGCTTGAGCACGTCGGTGAACATCGGATCGGGCGTCGTCTTGACGCGGAACATGCCCTGCGCCTTGGCGTAAGCCGCGACCAGCGCCACCAGGTCGGCCGGACGGCTGCTGTTCTTGAGGTATACGAGGGTGTCGTCGTCGATCGGCGAGAAGCCGCAGGTGGCGCCGTATTCCGGCGACATGTTGCCGAGCGTGGCACGGTCGGCGATCGACAAATGCGCGAGGCCGGGGCCGAAAAATTCGACGAACTTGCCGACCACGCCGCGCTTGCGCAGCATCTCGGTGACGGTGAGCACCAGGTCGGTGGCGGTGACGCCTTCTTTCATGCGGCCGGTGAGCTTGAAGCCGATCACCTCGGGCAGCACCATCGACAGCGGCTGCCCGAGCATAGCGGCCTCCGCCTCGATGCCGCCGACGCCCCAGCCGAGCACCGAGAGGCCGTTGACCATGGTGGTGTGCGAGTCGGTGCCGACCAGCGTGTCGGGATAGGCGAGGTCCAGGGTCTGCTCTTTGCCGTCGACCTTGACCTTGTCCTTCTTGCTCCAGACCACGCGCGAGAGATATTCGAGATTGACCTGGTGGCAGATGCCGGTGCCGGGCGGCACCACGCTGAAATTATCGAACGAGCGCTGCGCCCATTTGAGGAATTTGTAGCGTTCCTGGTTCTGCCGGTACTCCTCCTCGACGTTCTTCTTGAACGCTTGATTGTTGCCGAAGAAGGTGACCGCCACCGAATGGTCGACGACCAGGTCGACCGGAATCTGCGGATTGATCTTCTTCGGGTCGCCGCCGAGCTCTTTCATGGCGTCGCGCATGGCGGCGAGATCGACCACCGCCGGCACGCCGGTGAAGTCCTGCATCAGCACGCGCGCGGGGCGGAAGGCGATCTCGCGGTCGGAGCTTTTGGTCTTGAGCCACTCCGCCACCGCCTTGATGTCGTCCTTGGTCACCGTGCGCCCGTCTTCGTTGCGCAGCAGGTTCTCCAGCAGCACCTTCATCGAGAACGGCAGGCGCGAGATGCCTTTGAGGCCGTTCCGCTCGGCGGTCGGGAGGCTGAAATAGGCGTAGGTTTTGCCGCCGGCTTGCAGCGTCTTGCAGCACCTAAAACTGTCGAGCGAAGTCATGTCAGCTGTTCCATTCCCGGCGGGGAGTTTGGCGTAGAGTGTCGTAAAGGCTTGAAAAGACAAGTCTTCTTGAGCAGCACGGGCCGGCGCCCGAAATCCCTTACGCCGCCGCGCTACTGCGGGCTTATAAGGTCTTTTCGAGGCGGATGCCACTTCTACGAGGAATGCCAGCTAAGATGCGGAGAAATTCAGGGTTTTTCGCGCCCGCTGGGGCCGACCGAGGCGCTTGGTGGCCCCGCTTTCGGGCGCGGCCGGCCTGATGCAGCTCGCAGCCGACAATTTGGCCTGTGTGCGCGGCGGGCGGGAGGTCTTCTCCGGCCTTAGTTTCAGTTTGCAGGGCGGCGAGGCCCTTATGGTCACCGGACGCAACGGCGCCGGCAAATCCTCCCTGTTGCGCATCATCGCCGGGCTGCTGCGGCGCTCGGCCGGGCGGCTTGAGCTTGCCGGTGGCGAGGCTGAAGCGAGCATCGGCGAGCAGGCCCATTACCTCGGTCACCAGGACGCCCTGAAGCCGTCGCTGACGGTCGCCGAGAACTTGGATTTTTGGACCGCATTTCTCGGTGGCGACCGGCCGCTGGTTGGGCAGGCGCTGGCGGCGGTCGAACTTTCGCCGCTTGCCGATCTGCCGGCCGCCTATCTTTCCGCCGGGCAGCGGCGGCGGCTGTCGATTGCCCGCCTGGTCGCGGTGAAGCGCGCGCTCTGGCTGCTCGACGAGCCGACCTCGGCGCTCGATGCGCCGTCGCAAAGCCGCTTTGCCGGATTGATGCGCGACCACCTGGCCGGCGGCGGCATCATCGTCGCCGCGGCGCATGGGCCGATCGGGCTCGAGCGCGCGCGCGAATTGAAACTGGGGCCGGTGGAATGATCGAACGAAAATTGTCCATTCGCCACAGCCTGTTCCCCTCCCTCTTGCGGGGAGGGGTTAGGGGTGGGGGTCGTTTTCTTCGCTCGCAAGCACCCCCCTCCCTGTCCCTCCCCCACAAGGGGGGAGGGAACGCAAGAGTCGAGGCGCGTCGCTTTTTGTCGAGCGAATGCGCATGAGCGCACTTTTGACATGGAGGCGCGCGTGAACGCGCTTTTGGCTCTCATCGTGCGCGACATGCGCATTTCGGTGCGCGTCGGCGGCGGCGCGCTGATGGGCGCGCTGTTTTTCCTCATCGTGGTGGTGATGACGCCGTTCGCGGTCGGACCCGATCTCAAGCTGCTGGCGTTGATCGGTCCGGCGATCCTCTGGCTCGGCGCGCTGCTGGCGAGCCTGCTGGCGCTCGACCGTCTGTTCGCCACCGACTATGACGACGGTTCGCTCGATCTGTTGATGATGGGTCCGCTGCCGCTCGAACTGGCGGTGGCGGCAAAAGCGGTGGCGCATTGGCTCACCACCGGGTTGCCGCTGGTGGTCATCTCACCGCTGCTCGCGCTGCTGCTCAACGTCGAACTGCGCGCCATGGGACCGCTGGCACTCACTTTGCTCGCCGGCACGCCGGCGCTCACCTTCATCGGGCTGATCGGCGCGGCGCTGGCGGTGGCATTGCGGCGCGGCGGCTTGCTGCTCGCCGTCTTGGTGCTGCCGCTGACCATTCCGGTTTTGATATTCGGCGTCGCCGCCGCCAATGCGGCGATCACGGGACAGCAGCCGTTTGGTCCCCCTTTCACCATCCTTTGCGCGCTATCTCTGGCGAGCTTGGTGCTCGGCCCCTTCGCCGCCGCCGCGGCGCTACGCCACGGACTGGAGTGATCGCATTGCCCAACATCGTGCACGCGACTAGATAACTGCCATGGCTGTCATCGACCTCGCCAACCCGACGCGGTTTCTGCGCATCGTCGAGCGCGTGCTGCCGTGGTTGATTGCGGCGACGGTGATCGCCTTCGCCGTCGGTCTTGTGCGCACGGTCAATGCGCCGGACGACTATCAGCAGGGCGCCACCGTCAAGATCATGTTCCTGCACGTGCCGGCGGCCTGGCTCGGCATGATGGGCTGGGGGCTGATGAGTCTCGCCGCGCTCGGCACTTTGGTGTGGCGGCACCCGCTGGCCGACGTGGCCGGCAAGGCTGCGGCACCCATCGGCGCCGCCTTCACTTTCATCTGTCTGGTCACCGGCTCGCTGTGGGGCCGGCCGACCTGGGGCACTTACTGGGTGTGGGACGCGCGGCTGACTTCGATGCTGGTGCTGCTGTTGCTTTATCTCGGAGTGATGGCGCTTTACTGGACCGCCGAGGATCCCGGCCGCGGCTCGCGCGCTGCGGCGGTGCTGACGCTGGTCGGCGCGGTCAACCTGCCGATCATCAAATTCTCGGTCGACTGGTGGAACACGCTGCATCAAGGCGAGTCGATTTTCCGCGCCGGCGGCTCGACCATCGACCCGTCGATCCTGTGGCCGCTGGCGGTCATGGCGCTGGCCTTCACGCTGCTGTTCTTCACCTTGCATCTCGCCGTCATGCGCAACGAGATATTGCGGCGGCGCGTGCGCACGATGCGGATGATGCAGGCGCAAGAACTGGCGGAGGTTGCGTCATGAATTTGGGACCGCACGCCGATTTCATCGTTGCCGCCTACGCGATCACCGTCTTCGTGGTCGCGGCGCTGACGGCCTGGGTCATTCTCGATTATCTGGCGCAGCGGCGCATCCTCGGCGATCTCGAGGAACGCGGCGTCACGCGCCGCTCGCAACGCGCGGGTGGTGACCGATCATGAGCACGGCTTCCACCGAAACGCCGGGCAAGGCGCGGCGCACAATCCTGGTGCTGTTGCCGCTGGTGGTCTTTCTGGCGCTGGCGGCTTTGTTCCTTTACCGCCTCGGCAGCGGCGATCCCTCGCGCATTCCCTCCGCGCTGATCGGGCATCCGATCCCGCCAACCGACTTGCCGCCGGTGCCCGAGCTTACGCGCGACGGCAAGCCGGTGCCGGGTTTAACCGACGCGACCTTCAAGGACGCGGTGACGCTGGTGAATGTCTGGGCCTCGTGGTGCGTGCCCTGTCACGACGAGGTGCCGTTCCTCGAAGCGCTGGGCAAGGACAGGCGCATCCAACTCGTCGGCATCAACTATAAGGACGCGCCCGACAATGCACGGCGCTTCCTCAACCGCTATGGCAATCCGTTTATCGCCACCGGCCGCGACGGCAACGGCCGCACCGCGATCGACTGGGGCGTCTATGGCGTGCCGGAGACGTTCCTGGTCGGCCGCGACGGCCGCATCGCCTACAAGCTGGTGGGGCCGATCACCGCGGCCAACCTCAAGGGCGTGGTGCTGCCGGAAATCGAAAAGGCGCTGGGGCGGTGACCTCTTTCACCTCTCCCCGTACGCGGGGAGAGGCCGACCCGCCGAGCGCAGCGAGTGCGGGTCGGGTGAGGGGGCGTTGCGGTTATCCTGAGCGCCTAGAAAGCCCCCTCACCCGTCTCGCCGCTACGCGGCTCGCCACCCTCCCCCCGCAAGCGGGGAGAGGGAAAAAGCTCGTAACCAATCTTTAGACACGGCGCTCTATACCAGGGCGTCATGCGCTCGACCGAAGGCATTTATTACTCGCGGCTCGACCATGTGCGGGCCTTCGCCGCCTATCTGGTCTTCATGTGGCATTTCCTGCACATGACGCCGCACTTTCCGGTTCCCTACGCGTCGAACCCGGTATTCCCCTTCGCGTTGCTCGACGAAGGCCACACCGGCGTCGCGCTTTTTATGACGCTGTCCGGCTATCTCTTCGCCAAGTTGGTCGGCGATCACGGCATCGATTTCGGCAACTTCCTGTGGAGCCGCACGGTGCGGCTGGCGCCACTGCTGATCGTGTGCATCGCCGCCTGGTGCGCGATCGCCTGGTTTGCCGGCGCCCCGCTGCCGCTGAGCGACATTCTCGGCGGCGTGCTGTTTCCGACCTGGCCGCGCGGCACCTGGTCGATTTCCATCGAGTTGCACTTCTATCTGCTGTTTCCGCTGCTGCTGCTGCTGTTCCGCAAGCACGGGCCTTTCGCACTCTTGAGCGTGGTCGCGTTTGCGATGCTGCTGCGCTACGAGTGGTGGCGCAGCTACGGCGAGGCGCAGCACATCGCCTATTGGACCATCGTCGGGCGCATCGACCAGTTCGTCTTCGGTATGCTCTTCGCGCTGGTGCCCATCCGCCGCAATGTGATCAACGTTACCGCCGGCATTGCGTTCGTCTCGTTCCTGATCCTGTGGACCGAATTCGACCGCATGGGCGGCTACTATCATTACAACGGCACGCCGTCGCCGAGCCTGCTGTGGATCTTCATTCCGACCGTCGAGGCAATCACCTGGGGCTCGCTGATCGCCTGGTACGACGGCACGACGTTCAAGATGCCGGCGTGGCTCGACCGTCCGCTCGCCAAGGTCGGCGAGTGGTCTTATTCGATCTATCTGCTGCACTTCTTTCCGATCGTTCTGCTGCGCAATATCTTCTGGGACCGCATCGGTAGCGCCGACAACTTCTTTCTCGCGCTGATCATCGGCAATTTCGCCTTCCTCGCCTTCCTGCCGGTGGCGGGGCTGTCCTACACTTATTTTGAAAAAATCTTCCTGGTCTACCGCAAGCACTATCTGCGCGCGCCGGCGGCACAGGCAGCGCACGTCCCGTCGCGCTAACCCTTGTCTTTCTCAGGGTCGCGCGCGTAGCGGACGAGCAGTGGATATTGCAGCGCGCCGAACAAAAACGTCAGCGGCATCGCGCCAAAAAACTTGAAGCTGACCCAGACGTTGGTTGAAAAATTGCGCCAGACGATTTCGTTCACAACCGCCATTGCCAGGAAGAAAATGGCCCAGCGCCAGGTCAGCTTGCGCCAGCCCTCATCGGTCAGATCGAACATCGATTCGAACAGGATGCCGATAAACGACTTACCGAAAGCGAGCCCGGCCAGCAGCGTGCCGCCGAACAAAACGTAAATGACGGTCGGCTTGATTTTGATGAAGGTTTCATCGTGCAGGTAGATCGTCAGCCCGCCGAACACCAGCACGATACCGGCCGTGACCAGCGGCATGATGGCGAGATGCCGGGTGATCCCATAGGAGACGGCGAGCGCGATCAGCACCGCCACCATGAAGATGCCGGTCGCGGCGAAGATGCCGAGCGCCGCATTAACCGCGAAGAACAGCGCCAGCGGCCCGATGTCGAGCACCAGCTTGAGAATGGGATTGAGTTGCGTCTTGGCGGGCATGTTTTCAGGATTCCAGCCCCACCACCGCCCTGGCAAAATCCCGCGCCGTGAACGGCGCTAAGTCGTCGACGCCCTCGCCGACGCCGACAAAATGCACCGGCAGCTTGAAGCGCGCGGCGATCGCTACCAGGATGCCGCCGCGCGCGGTGCCGTCGAGCTTCGTCATGACCAGCCCGGTGACGCCGGCGGTCTTGCCGAAAATGTCCACCTGATTAAGCGCGTTCTGCCCGACGGTGGCATCGAGCACCAAGAGCACAGCATGCGGCGCGTCGGCTTGCACTTTGCGCATTACGCGCACCATCTTTTCCAGTTCGCCCATCAGCTCGGCGCGGTTCTGCAAGCGGCCGGCGGTATCGACCAGCACGATGTCGACGTTTTCCGCCTTGGCGGTCGTCAGCGCATCGAAGGCGAGGCCCGCTGCATCGGCGCCCGGCGTACTGGCGACGACGCGGGCGCCGCTGCGCTCGCCCCAGATTTTTAGTTGATCGATGGCCGCGGCGCGAAAGGTGTCGCCCGCCACCAGCATCACCGACTTTCCTTCTTTGCGGTATTTGGCGGCAAGCTTGCCGATGGTCGTGGTCTTGCCCGAGCCATTGACGCCGGCGACCAAAATTATGAATGGCCGCGCGGTGATCTCTAGCCGCTGGGCCACCGGCGCCAACACCTTCTCGATCTCGCCGGCCAGCAGCGCTTTCACTTCCTCCGGCGTGATCGCCTTCTCGAAACGGCCCTCGCCGAAGGCCGCGGCGATGCGCTCGGCCACCTCCGGCCCCAAGTCGGCGCGGATCAGTTCGTGTTCCAGTTCCTCCACCGACGCGGCATCGAGCTTGCGCTTGCTGACCAGATCGCCGATGGCGCCGCCGAGCGCGGAGGATGTGCGCTTCAAGCCGCCGCTCAGGCGTTTCCACCAGCTTGTCTGTGTGCTGTCGTTCATGCCGGAGCCGTGATAGCCGTTTCGGCATGACACTGAAAGCCGGGATCGTTCATCGGTCATTCCGGGGCGCGAGTGCAGCTCGCGAACCCGGAATCCAGACCTGGATTCCGGGTCCGGCGCTAACGCGCCGTCCCGGAATGACGGGGGATTAATGACACCGGAAGAGATGCTCGCCCGCCTGCTCTACCGCGACGGGCTGATGCTGGTGATCGACAAGCCGGCCGGCATCGCCGTGCACCGCGGGCCGAAGGGCGGCATCGCACTCGACGATTATTTCGACGCGTTGCGCTTCGGCCTGCCCCGCGACCCGGCGCTGGCGCACCGACTCGACCGCGACACCTCCGGCTGCCTGGTGCTCGGCCGCCACCGCAAGGCGCTGGCGCTGCTCGGCAAGCTGTTCAAGCAGGGCAAGGTCGGCAAGACCTATTGGGCCATTGTCGAAGGCGGGCCCGACGCCGACGAGGGCCGCATCGATATTCCGCTCGGCAAGCTCGACGTCGAGCGCGGCTGGTGGATGAAGCCGGATCCGCACGGCGCGCCTGCGGTGAGTACGTGGAAGGTGATGGGGCGCGGCGACGGCCTGACCTGGCTCGCACTTGAGCCACTGACCGGGCGCACGCATCAACTGCGCGTGCATTGCGCCGAGATGGGCTTCCCGGTTCTCGGCGACAACATCTACGGCCGCGCCCCGCGTAATTCAGTTTCCTTGGGCGGCCCGCCGCTGCATCTGCATTCGCGCGAGATCGTGGTGCCGATTGCCAAGAACAAGCCGCCGGTGAAAGTCAGCGCGGCGGTGCCGGCGCATCTGCAGGAGATGCTGCGCGCCTGCGGGTGGAGCGGCGAGAGTTAGGGCATGTCGTCATAGATTGAGGCTGGTAAACAACGGCTCGCCAATGTCCGGTGTTACTCAGAGAGCGGACTCAATGTTGCGGTGCCGCGATTGTCCGCTATGTGCCACAGTCAGACATCGAGGAACAAAACAACCGAGCGGCGGTTCGCGTCCAAATAAACTCGTCCGGTTGAAATTACCGAAATAGCTTGATTTCCGTCTTCTTGCCTTAGTGTCGCGACGCAATCTCTATCGCATTGAGATTCAACGGCGATGCGATCGAAATCGCAACTATCGCTAAATAGAAGCCGACCCATATTATGCCCGCAACCATCTCGCCCGACGTTGGGTAACCGCTTTTGGCTTGCTTTGATTGGGTCGTTTGTTGTTCGTTTGTGGTCGTCATCGAAGTCTCCTTTTGCAATTCCAAGAATCGGCCTGTACTCGGCCTTAGACCCCTCCGATGAAACTTGATCATCATGCTGCCCCTAGAACTAGAGCACAACATTATTGTTTTAATGAAAATGATAATGTAGCTTTATAGTGGATGCGCAGCCTGAACCTCGATCAACTCAGAGCTTTCGTCGAAGTCGCCAACCGTGGCAGCTTCACTGCTGCGGCAAAGGTGCTAAATCTCTCGCAGCCCGCAATCACCCATCAGGTGCAGGAACTGGAACGCCGGTTCAAGGTCGCGCTCTTAGAGCGAATCGGCAAGCGAGCCTACCCTACGCACGCTGGCGAGAGCCTTATTGAACATGCTCGTCATCTCTTAGAAGAAGACGCGCGCACAGCCGTGAGTATGCGGAGGTTCAATGACGGATGGCTCGGCCGAGTGCGTATCGGCACCAGCATGACTGTCCTTGTGTACGCGCTGCCGCCGATCTTGCGAAAGATTAAAACTGAGCATCCCCAATTGGACTTGCATCTCAAAGCGGGTCTGACGGCGACAACCCTGCAAATGCTCAAGACGAATGACTTAGACCTCGGCTTGTGTGCCATTCCCATCAATGATCCGGCGTTTGAAATAACCCCATTGTTCGACGACGAGCTATTCGCCATTTTTCCTGCCCACCAAAAAAATGTGCCCAAAAAAGTGACGCCCGCCTTTCTTTCGCGGAGTCCGCTCATTCTGGGCAACGAGACCTCCGCACTGCGTCAAACCGTAAACGACTGGCTCGCACTTGCCGGGCCGCCGCCGAAGCCCGTCATGGAGTTCGACAACGTCGAAGCGATTAAGAGCTTGGTGGCCGTGGGACTGGGGGCTTCGATTATCCCCCGTCTTGCCTTAGGAAATGTCTCGACTAGGAACATGCAAGTCGCCGCGATTAGGCCACGCGCAAAACGGCGGATCGGGTTGGTTCAACTAAAGGGCAAGCGAATAACGGAGGGCATAAAACTCGTTGCCAACATATTGTTGTCACTGCGCCGCTTTGGCAATCGACGTTGATTCTAACTAATGCCTGTGCCTATTCGATCATCCTGTTTATGTACTTTTAATGCGACCGCTGCTCGACCGTCTCGTATGTTGTCTCGGCACGGCGGGTCTCTCGCATCAATCCTCCGGCCGTGCTGTGTGATGCCTTAGGCCCCCGGCAAGTTGCCTCCCCGCCGGGGTCTATTTTTTATTGAATGGAATGCGGCTGACCGCCGCTATAAGCCGCGGGGCGTTTGGGTCATAGTGTTGGGCTATCGCGGGGAAGTCCGCCACTGATGGCTAGCTCAATTATTGACGTTTTGACCCGCGATGCGATGTCCGTTCCGGGTCATTCGCGGACAAGCCGTTTCGTGCCCGCTTTGACCAATGTCTGCTGTTACTCCAGCAACGGACATGGGCGCTGGGTCGTGCTCGGGGCGGGCTTTTCCCTCGCACTTTTAGCCGCGCTCTAGGCAGCCTTTCATGTCGCTCAGGGACGCAACATCGCCTCCCAAGCGGGATGGCCGGGTCAAGCCCGGCCATGACGGCAACTGTCAATAAAGCTGCGCCTTGTGCCGCTCCGGCAACTCGCGATCGTACTGTTCGCCGCCGAGTTTGCCCTGGCTCAATTCGGCGATGATGGCCCCGGTCGACGGCAGGCTCCTGCGGTCGATTTTGGTGGCTTCATCCCACAATTTCGAGCGCACGATCGCCTTGGCGCAATGAAAGAAGATCGTCTCGATATGGACGACCAGCACGCTGCGCGGCAGCTTGCCGTTGATGGCGAAGCTTTGCATCAGCGCAGGATCGACCGAAATGCTGGCGCGGCCGTTGACGCGCAGCGTCTCGCCGACGCCGGGGATCAAAAACAGCAGCGCGATGCGCGGGTCGCGCACGATGTTGCGGAAGCCGTCGATGCGGTTGTTGCCGGGACGGTCTGGAATGGCCAGCGTCTTGTCGTCGAGGATACGCACGAAGCCGGCAGGGTCACCCTTGGGCGAGCAATCGAGTCCTTCCGGGCCGCTGGTGGCGATCGCGACAAAGGGTGCCGCCTCGATCAGCTTGCGGTAGCCGTCGTTGATGTGATCGATCTCCTTGATCACCGAGGTCGGCACCTTCTCGCCGTAGAGCTGCTCGAGCTGCTGCATGGTCGTGACGAGATGATCGCTTGCGTTCATTTGTCCTTTCACGCGGCCTGCAATTGGCGGCCATCGTGCCCCATCATGGTGAGATCAAGAACAGTTCCCGGTCCGGCCGTTGCGGCAAGCCGCACCGGGATGAATTGTTCTGTGCGCCCGACGGCGGAAGATTCCGCCATCACGCGGCGTTGCGCACCCACTTCGCGGTCGAGATGGCGCGCGAGCGCCGCCTCGCCCTTTTCGCGCAGACGGCGCGCCCGCTCTTTGACCAGCGTACGATCGAGCTGCGTCATGCGCGCAGCCGGCGTACCGGGACGCGGCGAGAACGGAAAGACGTGAAGCTGCGTCAAGCCGCATTCGTCCACCAGATCGAGCGAGCGCGCGAACATATCCTCGCTCTCGGTCGGGAAGCCGGCGATGATGTCGGCGCCGAACGCCATGTCGGGGCGCTGGCGCCGCAGCAAATCGCAAAAGGCGATGGCATCCTTACGCGAATGCCGCCGCTTCATGCGCTTGAGGATCAGATCATCGCCGGCCTGCAGAGACAGATGCAGATGCGGCATCAATCTAGGTTCATCGCTCAGCGCGTCGATCAGATCGGCGTCGGCTTCCACCGAGTTGATCGACGACAGCCGCAGGCGCGTCAGCTCAGGCACGTCTTTGAGAATCCGCTTCACCAGCGCGCCGAGTGGCGCCCCCGACGCGTGGTAGCTGGTGATGTCCACGCCGGTGAGCACCACCTCGCGATAGCCGTTTTCGGTGAGCCGCCGCACCTGCGCCACCACGTCATCCATCGGCAGCGATCGCGAATTGCCGCGGCCGAACGGAATGATGCAGAAAGTGCAGCGGTGGTCGCAGCCGTTCTGCACCTGCACGAAGGCGCGGGCGCGGCCGTCGAGGCCGTCCACCGCGTGCAACCGTTGCTTCGTCACCGCCATGATGTCGCCGACGACAACACGCTCGCCACTCGCCCACGAACGCGCATCGAATTTTTCCTCATTGCCAATGACGCGGTCGACCTCCGCCATCGAAGCGAAAATCTCCGGCGTCGTCTGCGCCGCGCAGCCGGTGACGACGATCGAGGCGTTAGGACGCTCGCGCCTGATGCGGCGAATGCTTTGCCTGGCCTGGCGTACGGCTTCCGCCGTCACCGCGCAGGTGTTCACCACCACCGCGTCGCTTAAATTTGCGGCTCCACGCCGGATCGCTTCCGACTCGTAGGCGTTGAGCCGGCAGCCGAAGGTGACGACGTCCACGCTCATGGCACCGGCGCCTTGGCAAACAGCGCCGGGTCGAACTTGCCCTCGAACTCGAACGCGACCGGGCCGGTCATCAGCACGTGGTTGTCCTTCTCGCGCCATTCGATAGTGAGTTCGCCGCCCGGCAAGATCACCGTCGCCTTGCGCTCCGCGCGCTTGAGCCGCGCGGCGGCGACCAATGTCGCGCAGGCGGCCGAGCCGCAGGCCTGCGTCAGGCCGGCGCCGCGCTCCCATGTGCGGATGATGATGCGATCGCGCGAAAAAATATGGGCCAGTGTGATATTGGCGCGCTCGGGGAAAATCGGATGGTTTTCCAGCAGTGGCCCGAATTTGTGCAGGTCGTAGGCGGCGACGTCGTCGACCCAGAAGATCGCGTGCGGGTTGCCCATGTTGACGACCGACGGCGAATGCAGCACCGGCTTGTCGATCGGGCCGATCTGCAATTCGATGGCGCGGGTGTCGCGGAATTCTTCGGCTAGTGGAATTTCGTTCCATGCGAAACGCGGCACGCCCATGTCCACGGTGAACAGGCCGCCCTCGCCGCGCCAGCAGTTCAAAACGCCGGCCGTGGTTTCGAACGTCAGCGTGCTCTTGCCGCTCTGCTTGGCGATGAGATCGGCGACGCAACGCATGCCGTTGCCGCAAGCGCCGGCTTCCGATCCGTCATTATTGTAGATGCGGATGAATGCCTCGCTGCCGGGGCTGCGCGGCGGATAAAGCGCCATCAGCTGGTCGTAGGGGATGTCCTGCGCCACCGCGCGCGCTTCCTCCGGCTCGATCTTGGCGGCGTGCGCGCGCAGATCGACCACGACGATCTCGTTGCCGATGCCGTTCATTTTCACAAAGGACTGGTTGGCCAGCGCGCCCATCTTCCCCGCCGCAATCGGGCCTTGCCCGGGTTTCGCCCGGTTTATATGGCGAATGGCCACGGATTGACCAGAGCCGTGCTAAAGTGCGGCAAGACCCGGACTGCCGCGTCCCTGCCACGGAGAACCGCTATGTCGTGCCTACGCCTGGCGGCGTCGATTGCCTTGCTGCTCTGGATCGCCCCGGCGCTGGCGCAGCCGGTGTCGCCGACGCCGCCGGCCGAGCCGAACGCGCCCATGCCGCTGCAATCCGGCGATGCCTTCGGCGTGGAAGTGACGCTGCCGGAGCGCACCATGATCTATCTCAAAGGTCACAGCAGCTGGGATGACGCCTTCGGCTCGCTGGTCGACGCTTTCAAGTCGCTCAAGGAATATCTCGACAAGCAGGGCATCAAGCCGAACGGTCTGGCCATGACCATCTACACCAAGACCGACGACGCCGGTTTCGATTTCGAGGCGGCGATGCCGGTCGCCGAGGCGCCGAAGGACCCGCCGAAGGGCGACCTCGCCGTCGGCCCGGCGCCATCCGGCAAGATGCTCAAATTCGTCCACCGCGGTTCCTACGATTCGATGAGCACAACTTATGAAGCGATAACCAATTATCTAGACGACAAGCAGCTCGAGGCCAAAGAGGCGTTCATCGAGGAATATGCTTCCGACCTCTTGACCGCAGATCAGGATAATCTAGTGGTCAATGTTTTGGTGCCGGTGAAATGATCAAATCGACCTCTCGCCTTCTGTTCATCGTGTTCTTCGCGGCCGCGCCGATTTTTCCGGCGCAGGCGATCGACAAACTGGTGACCGTCACCGGCGAGGCGTCGCTGTCGGTTGCGCCCGATGCCGCGGTGATCCGCATCGGCGTCACCAGCGTGGGCAAGACCGCCAAGGCCGCGAGCGAAATCAACACCAAGGAAATGACGGCCGTGCTGGCGGCGATCAAGGCCAGCGGCATCGCCGAACGCGACATTCAAACTTCGCGCCTGTCGCTGCAGCCGCAATACGATCCCAACAAAGCCGGCACCGCCCGCCTGCTCGGATTCCAGGTGACCAATCAGCTCACCGTCACCATCCGCGACATCGGCAAACTGCCCGAGCTTCTCGACAGCGCGGTCGGCGCCGGTGCCAACGAGATGTCGGGCATCGAATTCATCGTGTCGAAGCAATCGAACCTGCTCGATCAGGCGCGCGGCGAGGCCATCGCCGACGCACACCGCAAGGCCGAGCTTTATGCCAAGGCCGCCGGAGCAAAAATCGGTCCTGTTTTGGCGATCACCGAAGAAGGCGCCTCGCCGCCGCATCCGGTGATGAAGGCGCTACGTGCCGGCGCGGTCCCCATTGCCCCCGGCGAACAGACGCTGCGCGCCTCGGTGACCGTGAGCTACGAGTTAATGCCGTAATTTGGGCCGCGCCTTGACTTGACCCTGCCCGGTCCCTAGGTTCCGCCCGTCTTCGCTTAAGACGTGAAATACAAGTTCGCCGCCCGGTCCTTGAGAGGCCGGAGGCCCCCGCCCGACAGCGCGATGCGCCCTCGGGCGCAAAATGTGTTTGCGATCCTCTCTTCACCTCTCCCCTCTGGGGAGATCGGGTGAGTGAGAAACTGAATTCGAGGGTGTAACCCCTCACCCGACCGCTTCGCGGTCGACCTCTCCCAAAGGGAGAGGTGGAAGAAAGAGAGCTGATGTTCGACAGTCTGTCGGAAAAACTCGGTGGCATTCTCGATCGCCTGACGCGGCGCGGTGCGCTCACCGAAGCCGACGTCGACGCGGCGTTGCGCGAAGTGCGCCGTGCCCTGCTGGAAGCCGACGTCGCGCTCGACGTGGCGCGCGCCTTCACCGACGGCGTGAAAAAGCACGCGGTCGGCGTCGAGGTGATGAAGTCGGTCACGCCCGGCCAGATGGTCGTGAAGATCGTGCACGACCAGTTGATCGAAACGCTGGGCGCGCAAGGCGAGAGCATCGACCTTGCCGCCGCGCCGCCGGTCGCCATCATGATGGTCGGCCTGCAGGGCTCCGGCAAAACCACCACCACTGCCAAACTCGCGCGCCGGCTCGCCGAGCGGCAGAAGAAGAAAGTGTTGATGGCCTCGCTCGACGTGCGCCGCCCGGCGGCCATGGAGCAGTTGGCCGTGCTCGGCCGCGATGCCGAAATCGACACGCTGCCTGTGGTCGCGGGCCAGATGCCGGCGCAGATCGCCAAGCGCGCGCTCGAAGCCGGCCGCCTCGGCGGCTACGACGTGGTGCTGCTCGACACCGCCGGGCGCACCACGCTCGACGACGCCATGATGAGCGAAGCGGCAGACGTAAAAAAGGCCGCTAATCCGCACGAGGTCTTGCTCGTTGCCGATGCGCTCACCGGCCAGGACGCGGTCAATCTCGCGCGTTCGTTCGACGAGCGCGTCGGCCTCACCGGCATTGTGCTTACCCGCGTCGACGGCGACGGCCGCGGCGGCGCCGCTTTGTCGATGCGCGCGGTCACCAGCAAGCCGATCAAGCTGATCGGCACCGGCGAGAAGCTCGACGCGCTGGAGGAGTTCGATCCCTCGCGCATCGCCGGACGCATTCTCGGCATGGGCGACGTGGTGGCGCTGGTGGAGAAAGCCGCCGCCACCATCGACGCGGAAAAAGCCGCGCGCACCGCCGAGAAAATGCGCAAGGGCCAATTCGACCTTGGCGACATGCGCGAGCAGTTGACGCAAATGGCGGCCATGGGCGGCATCGGCGGCTTGATGGGCATGATGCCCGGCGTCGCCAAGATGAAGAACCAGATCGCCAATGCCGGCTTGGACGACGGCGTGCTCAAGCGCCAGATCGCCATCATCGATTCGATGACGCCGCGGGAACGGCGCAATCCGGACGTCCTCAAGGCCAGCCGCAAAAGGCGCATCGCCGCCGGTTCCGGCACCAGCCCTGAGCAGATCAACAAGCTGCTGAAAATGCACCGCGGCATGGCCGACATGATGAAGGCCATGGGCTCGGGCAAACGCGGCGCGCTCGCCGGTCTCGGTCAAATGCTGGGCTTCGGCGGCGGGCCGACGCCGGAGCAGATGGCGGAGCTCGCCAAGAAAATGCCGGGCGGCCGGTTGCCGGCAAGCATGCCCGGCGCCGGCGGACTGCCGCCGAACATGCCGGGCAACATTCCAGGCTTGCCCAACCTGCCACCGAATTTCCCCGGTCTGCCGGGCGGAAAGTTTCCCGGATTGCCCGGCCTGCCCGGCTTGGGAAAGAAAAAATGAAGCAACACCTCACAGCGATCTAGTCAGAAAGGAAAAACTCGAATGTCTCTCGTCATCCGCATGGCCCGCGCCGGAACCAAGAAGCGGCCGTTCTATCACATCGTGCTCGCCAACTCGCGTTTCCCCCGCGACGGCCGCTTCATCGAGCGGCTCGGCTATTTCAATCCGCTGCTGCCGAAGGAAAAGACCGAGCGGTTGAAACTCGATCTCGACAAGGTGCAGGCCTGGATGAAGAAGGGCGCGCAGCCGTCCGACCGCGTGATGCGCTTCCTCGACGCCGCCGGCATCGCCAAACGCGCCAAGCGCAGTAATCCGGTCAAGGCGATCCCGCGCAAGGAACGCAAGGCGCAGGCCGAGGAAGCGCTCAAGGCCAAGGAAGCCTCCGATGCGGCGGCCAAGACGGCGGCGACCGCCAAAGCTGCCGCGGACAAGGCCGCGCAGCCGGCGGCGAGCTAACGTTCGCCGCGCGCCGTGACCGAGCGCATCCGCGTTGCGCGCATCGGGGCCGCGCACGGCGTTCGCGGCGAAGTGAGGCTATGGCCGTTCACGCAGGACCCGATGGCCGTCGCCAGTTACGGGCCGTTGCAAACGGAAGACGGCGCGCGGGCTTTCGAGATCGAAACTTTAAGGCCGGGGAAAAACTTTCTGGTGGCGCGCATCGCCGGCGTCACCGACCGCGACGCGGCTGCGAGCCTGTGCAATCTCGATTTGTTTGTGCCGCGCGACCGCCTGCCGCCAATCGAGGAAGCCGACACGTTCTATCATGCCGACCTGATCGGCTTGTCGGTTATGAGCGAAGACGGCGCGGTGCT
Organism: uncultured Alphaproteobacteria bacterium; assembly: GCA_963805375.1. Taxonomy (GTDB): domain Bacteria; phylum Pseudomonadota; class Alphaproteobacteria; order Rhizobiales; family Xanthobacteraceae; genus Pseudolabrys. The sequence continues at coordinate 406,796 of CAWDUB010000008.1, forward strand.
CGGCACACTGTCGGCCATTCATAATTTCGGCGCCGGCGACGTGTTCGAAATCGCACCGGCGGGCGGCGGCGATACGCTGATGCTGCCGTTCACCGATGCCACGGTGCCGAAGATCGACGTGCAGGCAAAACAGATCGTGGTGGTTTTGCCCGAAGAAATTGTCGTCCCGGCCGAGCGCAGCGACCCATAACCCCTGTGGTCAAGATGTGGACAGACCGGGGCTACGGGTCCCCGCCTTCGCGGGGACGACAACGGAGAGGTTAGCGAGCTATGTGGCGCGCAAGCGTATTGACGATTTTTCCGGAGATGTTTCCCGGCCCCTTGGCGGCAAGCCTCGCCGGCAAGGCGCTCGCGGCCGGCGTCTGGTCGCTCGACACGCGTGACATCCGCGACGCAGCCACCGACAAGCACCGCACCGTCGACGACACGCCGGCCGGCGGCGGGCCCGGCATGGTGATGAAGGCCGATGTGCTGGCGCGCGCCCTCGACACGCTGCCGCACGACGCCCGCCCGCGGCTGCTGATGAGCCCGCGCGGCACGCCGTTGACGCAAGCGCGCGCAGTGGATCTGGCGGCGGGAGTTGGCGTCGTCATTGTCTGCGCCCGCTTCGAGGGCGTCGACGAACGGCTGATCAAGGCGCGGGCGCTGGAGGAAATCTCGCTCGGCGACTTCGTGCTCTCGGGCGGCGAAATCGCCGCCCTGGCGCTGATCGATGCCTGCGTGCGGCTCATTCCCGGCGTCATGGGCAAGGAAGCGTCCGCCGCCGAAGAAAGTTTCACCGACGGGCTGTTGGAATACCCGCAATACACCAGGCCGCCGCTGTTCGAGGGCGAGCCGATCCCCGAGATCCTTACCGCCGGCGACCACGGCAAGGTGGCCGCCTGGCGCCGGGCGGAAGCCGAGCGGCTGACGCGGGAGCGCCGGCCAGACTTATGGGCCGCTTATTTGGCCCGGCAGAAGGCCAAAAACGGGCCTCAATCCCGAGGGTGACAACCGCCGATCTTTGTCGTAGAAGCTCGCCCGACCCATTCAGAACAGTGCAAAAGACCGCGCGCCGGATGCTGGCGCTGCCGCCGGAGATTGAAGCCATGAACATCATCCAACAACTCGAAAAAGAGCAGGTGGAAAAACTCTCCGCCGGCAAGGACATTCCCGACTTCGCGCCGGGCGACACCGTGCTGGTCAACGTCAAGGTGGTCGAGGGCGACAAGAGCCGCATCCAGGCCTACGAGGGCGTCTGCATCGGCCGCTCCGGCCGCGGGCTCAACGAGAACTTCACCGTGCGCAAGATTTCCTACGGCGAAGGCGTCGAGCGCGTGTTCCCGCTCTACGCGCCGATGATCAACTCGATCAAGGTCGTGCGCCGCGGCAAGGTGCGCCGCGCCAAGCTCTATTACCTGCGCGGCCTGCGCGGCAAGAAGGCGCGCATTTCCGAAGCGCAAGGCGCGGGCGGCGAAGGCGAAGCCGCCGAGGCCAAGGCCGAATAGGCGGCCGTTTCCGCTTCATTGTCCAACCCGGCGCAATTGGCTATATAGCGCCCATGGTTTCCGAGGCTCAGCGCATCATTCTTGCCGATCACGTGCGGCTGCCGTGGCGCTTCTTCGGCCGGTTGGCTGTTTGCGCGCAAGCGGCGCTTTGATGGCTTGACCGGCGTGGTGCCGGTTCGCGCGCAATCCATATTTCGCCATCCGTCAAGCCAAGGCCTCCGAGTCATGAAACCGCGTACGCTCTACGACAAAATCTGGAACGACCATCTGGTTGACGAGCAGCCGGACGGAACCTGCCTGCTCTATATCGACCGCCATCTGGTGCACGAGGTGACTTCGCCGCAAGCCTTCGAAGGCTTGCGCAACGCCGGACGCAAGGTGCATGCACCGGAAAAGACGCTCGCCGTGGTCGACCACAACGTGCCGACGCACGACCGGCGCACAACGCCCAATCCCGATCCGGAAAGCATCACGCAGATCGCGGCGCTGGCGCAGAACGCCAAGGACTTCGGCATCGAGTATTTCGACGAGTTCGACAAGCGCCAGGGCATCGTCCACATCATCGGGCCCGAGCAGGGCTTCACCCTGCCCGGCACCACGATCGTGTGCGGTGACAGTCATACCGCCACGCACGGCGCCTTCGGTGCGCTGGCCTACGGCATCGGCACCTCGGAAGTCGAGCACGTGCTGGCGACGCAGACGCTGATCCAATCGAAATCCAAGAACATGCGCGCGCTGGTCGAGGGCAAATTGCCGGAAGGCGTCACCGCCAAGGACATCATCCTTGCCATCATCGGCGAGATCGGCACCGCCGGCGGCACCGGCTATGCGCTGGAATATGCCGGCGATGCAATCCGCGCGCTGTCGATGGAAGGGCGCATGACCGTCTGCAACATGTCGGTCGAAGGCGGCGCCAAGGCCGGCTTCATCGCGCCCGACGAGAAGACCTACGAATACCTCAAGGACAAGCCGAAAGCGCCCAAGGGCAAAGCCTGGGACCAGGCCATGCGCTATTGGGAGACGCTTCATTCCGACGACGGCGCCCATTTCGATCACGAGATCAGGCTGCACGCCGCCGAGTTGCCGCCGCTGGTGACCTGGGGCACCAGCCCCGAGCAGGTCGCTTCGATCGGCGGCCGCGTACCGATCGCCACGGACATCCGCGACGAGCACAAGCGCCATGCCGCCGAGCGCTCGCTCGCTTATATGGGCCTGCAAGGCGGCGAGAAAATCACCGACATCAAGCTCGATCGCGTGTTCATCGGCTCCTGCACCAATGCGCGCATCGAGGATTTGCGCGAGGTGGCGCGCGTCGTGAACGGCAAGAGCGTCAACGCCAATGTCAGCGCCATGATCGTGCCGGGCTCCGGGCTGGTGAAGGAGCAGGCGGAAGCCGAAGGCCTCGACAAGATATTCAAGGCCGCCGGCTTCGATTGGCGCGAGCCGGGCTGCTCGATGTGTCTCGCCATGAACCCGGACAAGCTGGCACCCGGCGAGCGCTGCGCCTCCACCTCCAACCGCAACTTCGAAGGCCGCCAAGGCTACAAGGGCCGCACCCACCTGGTATCGCCCGTTATGGCCGCCGCTGCAGCCATTGCCGGCCACTTCGTCGACGTGCGCGAGTGGAAGTAGCCGCAAATCACCGCGGCTGCTAGCCTGCCGGCCTATGCCTTCACTTCGGGAGCGGCGAGATGGCGGCAGGCGACAAGCTGTTCGCGGGATCGATCCCTCAGCTTTACGATCAATACCTCGTTCCTCTCATCTTCGAACCCTATGCCGCAGATCTCGCCGAGCGATTGGCGAAAGCCGGCGCGCGGAATGTTTTGGAAACAGCCGCCGGAACCGGCGTTCTCACCCGTGCGATCGCCGCGCGGCTTCCGGCCGGCGCTCGCATTGTCGCAACCGATCTCAATCAACCGATGCTGGATCATGCGGCGGCACGTCAGCCCGATGCCAACCGGATCGTATGGCGACAGGCCGACGCTTTAGCGTTGCCATTCGACGATCAAAGCTTCGATGCGATCGTCTGTCAGTTCGGTGCGATGTTTTTCCCCGACAAGATTGAGGGCTATAGGGAGGCGCGCCGCGTATTGAAGCCGGGCGGCCATTTTTTCTTCAACGTATGGGATAGAATTTCAGAAAACGAATTCGCCGACGTCGTCGCCGAGGCACTCGCCGCCGTCTTTCCGCAAGATCCGCCTCGTTTCATGGCACGCATTCCGCACGGCTACCATGACACGGCCAAAATCCGTGACGAATTGACAGCCGCGGATTTTAGCAAGGTTTCGATCGAGGCCGTGGAGCATCGCAGCAAGGCCCCCTCGCCGCGAGACGTTGCGATTGCTTATTGCCAGGGCACTCCGTGGAGGAACGAAATTGAAGCTCGCGACGCCTCCCGCATGCAAGAGGCAACGGAGCGCTCGACCGAAGCTCTGGCGCGGCGATTTGGCGATGGCGCCGTCGACGGCCGAATCCGCGCCTTCGCGATCACCGCAGTTCGTTGACGCGAGCGCCGCGTACTCAACGCCACCAGCAGCGTTGTTGCGGCGTGATCACCGTCCCGCTGACCCGGTATTCCTTCGCCAGCCAAAATTGGCAATAACGTTTGGCGTTGGGGCCGAGGTAGCGATGGCGCGGATAAACGGTGATGCGCGGCCGCGATCGCGCGGCAAGCTCGCTGCTCGTCCCGGCGGCGGCCTTGTTTGCATCGCGCGCCTGAGCCGGCGTTGCGAGAAGGCCATCGACGCCAAAGGTCGCCGCCAGCAGCGCGCAAAAAATCCAATATTTCGCTACGGTCCCCGGCATAATGGCGCCCAAATCCCAATGGCTAACGCTCGCGCATTCCACCTTCGCCGTCAACAGTCCAATGCCCGAACGGCGCTCGTAGAGCTTTGATATGAGTGGCAAATTCGAAAACGCCCGGCCCTGGCACACGGCCGCGGCGCCGTCACTGGCGGAGTTCGAGCAACTGGCCGCCAATGCCTATGCGCGGCTGCCGGACGAATTCCGCAAACTGTGCGAGGACCTGATTATCCGCGTGGACGATTTTCCGTCCGCCGAAGTCATGGACGCGATGCACGTCGACAGCGAATTCGACCTGCTCGGCCTGTTCCAGGGGGTCGGCCTGCCGTTCCAGTCGGCAACCATGCCGCAGCTGATGCCCAACATGATCTGGCTCTACCGCCGGCCGATCTTGGACTACTGGGCCGAGCACAGCGATAACTTGGGTGCCATCGTAACCCACGTGCTGGTGCACGAGATCGGCCACCATTTCGGGCTGTCGGACGATGACATGGCGGCCATCGAAGCGAGCGCCGGCTGACCGTGCCATCAACGCCGGCGATGGATGTCATCGCAAAGCGACATTTGACGGTCGGCGCGCTTCGGAACATAGAGTCGAGCATGCAAAGTTCGGGTTTGGAGAGACATCATGATTGTCACCGTTTTCCGCTCCCGCTTGATGCCGGGCCTGCGCGACGAATATGTGGCGCTGGTCGATCGCATGGCCGAGCTCGCGGCCTCCATGCCGGGTTACATTTCGCATAAAGGTTTCTTCGCCGAAGACGGCGAGCGTTGCACCATCGTCGAATTCGAGTCGGAAGAAGCGCAACGCGCCTGGCGGATGCATCCCGAGCACCGCGATGCACAAAAGATGGGGCGCGACACCTACTATTCGGCCTACAGCCTGCAGATCTGCGAGCTTAAGCGGGAGTCGAAATTCGAGCGCGACGCAAGCGGCGCGGCGGCAGAATGAAATCTGCCCGAGCGCGAACCGGTTGAGGGCTACGCGTCCTGTGCGGTCCGCTTGACCAGTTCGAGAAACTGCCGGACCGCTGCCGACCGCTCGCCGCGGCGCGACGCGAGATAGAGCGGCGCTTTCGGCTGCCCCGCACCGGCGAGGCGGCGGAACGCCACGCCGTCCATCCGCACGCACTGCAGCGATTCCGGCACCAGCGAAATGCCGAGCCCGGCGGCAACGAGGCTCAGGGTCGACACGATCCGCGGCGTCTCCTGTCCGATACGCGGACTGAAGCCGGCGGCGGCGCAGGCCGCCAAGATCGCATCGTAAAGCCCCGGACCGCTCGGACGCCGATAGAGGATGAACGTCTCATTCGCCAGCGCCTTCATCGGCACGGGCTCGCCCGCTTTTGTCCGCCGCGCGAGACTCTGCGCCTGCGGCAGCGCCAGCACCATCGCCTCGTGCAGCAGCGGCGCGACGACGAGCCCCTCTTGTTTCGGAATCGCCATGCGCACGAATGCCGCGTCGATCCGTTCTTCACGCAAGTCGTCGATCAGCTCGGTCGTGCCGCTTTCTTCCAATGTGAGCGAGACCAGCGGGAACGCCTCGCGGTAGGCGCGGACGATGCGCGGCACAAACGGATGAAACGGCGCGGAGCTGGTGAATCCGACGCAAACCCGCCCCTGCTCGCCGCGCGCGGTGCGCTTGGTGGCGGCGAAGGCGTGATCGATGTGGGACAGAATCGCGCGGGCGTCGGCGAGCAGGGCGGCGCCGGCGTCGGTCAATTCGACACCGCGCGGCTTGCGGTGGAACAGCTGGACGTCGAGCTCGCGTTCCAGCGCGCGGATCTGCTGGCTGAGCGGCGGCTGCTGCATGCCGAGCCGTTCCGCCGCCCGGGTGACGTGCTTTTCCTCGGCGACGGCGATGAAGTAACGCAGGTGTCGCAGCTCCATCCGCCATATCCATTAAGTATCGATATTAGGGTTCCGATATTATAGGGCCCGGCGGCTGGAACGCGCTAGTCTCCACCTCGACGATAGACGGGACGTCCGCGCCGGGCCCGGCCCGACGGGACGGCTTGTCGCCACCACGGCTTCGCGTTAAAGAACGCGCCGCCAACAAAGAGGCGAAGCGATATGGAAAAGTTCACCACCTTGGAAGGCGTCGCCGCGCCGTTGCGGATCATCAATGTCGACACCGACATGGTCATCCCCAAGCAGTATCTGAAAACCATCAAGCGCACCGGACTGGGCAAGGGCCTGTTCGCCGAGATGCGCTACAAGGACGATGGCGGCGAAAACCCCGACTTCGTGCTCAACAAGCCGGCCTATCGCAAGGCCAAGATTCTGGTCGCCGGCGACAATTTCGGCTGCGGCTCAAGCCGCGAGCACGCGCCCTGGGCGCTGATGGATTTCGGCATCCGCGCCGTGATCTCCACCTCGTTTGGCGACATTTTCTACAACAACTGCTTCAAGAACGGCGTGCTGCCGATCCGCGTAACCCCTGAGGACCTCGACAAGCTGTTCGACGACGCCGACCGCGGCGCCAACGCCACGCTCTCGATCGATCTGGAGAAACAGGAAATCCACGGGCCCGACGGCGGCGTGGTGCATTTCGAGATCGACGCTTTCCGCAAGCACTGCATGCTCAACGGCCTCGACGATATCGGCCTGACCAAGCAGAAGCAGAGCAAGATCGCGAACTACGAGGAAAGCGCACGCGCCGCGCGGCCCTGGGCGTAGGCACTGGTCGCTGACTCGACTTAGCCGCGGCGGGGGCGCATCGTCTCCGCGAGATGTGCTTTTCTGCTACCGCGAGTTTCGTGGCCGCCGGCATTACCGGCGCCGTCGGCGTTGTCGCACTGAGTTCGAGCGCGTGAGCCGCGCGAATGGCCGTTGGCGGCTGTGCCGCTCTTCTTTGCGGCCCAACAGAGCATTGAAGGATTACTCTGGCTGCAGTTGCCCGTGGCGCCCGACGGGGCCGTCACGACGTCCCTCACCTATCTCTATCTGTTGTTTGCCGAGGTCTTCTGGCCGGTCTACGCGCCGGCCGCTTGCCTGCTCATCGAGCCGGTCCGCGCGCGCCGGCTGGCGATACTGGCCTGCCTGATCGTCGGCCTCGTCGTGGCCGTTTATTACCTGTCGTCGATCCTCACGCATCCGCACACGGCACGCATTCTCGGCGGTCATGTCGTCTATGTTACGGGAGGCAAGATTTCCTTCCCGATGGGCACGGCCTATTTGGTTGCGACCGGCCTCGCGATATTACTTTCATCGCACCGCGCGATGCTCACGCTTGGCGTCATTGTGGTGATCGGGGCCGTTGTCTCCTACACACTCTTTTGGCAATCCTTCGTCTCGGTCTGGTGTTTCTTTGCCGCTACCGCGAGTATCGTCATCCTCATGCAGTTCGAGTGGGCGCACCGGCGGCATTTGCGTCCCCTCCGCGGCTAAAAACGCCGTTGCTCCTGCTCGTCTGCGTCATTGGTGGCGTTCAAGCTTTGAGCGCAATTGCCATTGCGCGGCCTGCGCCTGTACGCTGCCGCAATGAGTGACAACATGAAAAACGTCGGACCGGCGCGAGGTCCGCATGGCTGACGCGTCCATGCGCGCCGACACCGACGTCCTGGTGATCGGCTCCGGCGCCGCCGGCATGTTCGCGGCGATCGAGGCCGCGCGCGCCGGTGCCAACGTGCTGCTCGCCGACCGCAGCCTGATCGGACGCGGTGGCGCCACCGTGATGGCGCAGATGACGGTCGCCGTCGCGCTCGGCGCGGAAACACCGGACGACTGGCATTATCACTATGACGACACGCTGAAGGCCGGCCGCGGCCTGTGCAACGCCGCGCTGGCGGAACTGTTGTGCCGCGAAGGACCCGATTGCATCCGCGCCATGGATGAATGGGGCGTCGGTTGGGCGCGCAAGGACGGGCGTATCACGCAAGCGATGGCTCCCGGCCATGATCGGCCGCGCTGCGTCTATGTCGATTTCCTCAACACCGGCCCGGCGGTGTCGAAGACGCTGCGCACGGTGGTGAACAAGACCGCCGGCATCCGCAAGGCGGGCGATCTCCGCGTCGTCGAACTGTTGCGCCGTGACGGCGAGATCGTCGGTGCGCTGGCGTTGCACGTGGGCAGCGGTGCGCCGGTCATCGTTTCAGCCAAAGCCACGGTGATCGCCACCGGCGGTCTCACCCGGCTTTACCGGCGCAACAGCGCCTCCGCCAATATGGGCGGCGACGGTTATGCGCTGGCGTTGCGCGCCGGCGCTTCGCTGGTGGACATGGAATTCGTGCAATTTTTTCCCATCGGCCATCTGGCGCCGCGCCTGATCGGCATGGACCCGATCATGTGGGACCCGTTCCGCTACAAGCTCGGCGGGCGGCTCTTGAACAACAAAGGCGAGGAATTCACCAAAGCCTACGGCGTCGCCGAAGACGGGAAATATGTGATCACGCGCGACGTCGGCAGCTACGCCATCGTCAAGGAAGTCGAAGCCGGTCGCGGCTCGCCGCATGGCGGCGTTTTCTTAAGCTTCCAGCACGTACCGGAGCGTGACTTGCGTGACGCCTTCGGCGCGGTGGTCGACCGCCTCGCCGCCAACGGTATCGATCTCACCAAGACGGCGGTCGAAGTGGCGCCGATTGCGCACTACCACATGGGCGGCATCGCGGCCGACGCGCAGATGCAAACCGGATTGCGAGGCCTTTATGCCGCCGGCGAGGCTGTCGGCGGTGCCAACGGCGCCAATAGGCTCTCCGGCAACGCCGTCACCGAAGCGCTGGTATTCGGCCGCCAAGCCGGCCGCAGCGCCGCGAGCTACGCGATGCAAATGGCCGCGGCTCCCGATCACGGCACCAGCGCGGGCGCCGCGCTTGCGATGCTCGCTGCACGCGGGCAATCCGATCTCAACACAGCGGAAATGCTGCAAGCGCTGCAGGCCGCCATGCAAGACGACGTCGGCCCGTTGCGCGACGCCGGTAAGCTCACGCGCGCACTGCGGCAGATTGACGATCTCACCCAGGCGCTCGGCGAGGCGCCGCCCGGCGACGGCAATGGCTTCGACATGCGGCGGATCGACTGGTTCGATCTGCGTAACATGCTGCTGGTGGCGCGCGTGGTGGCAGAGGCAGCGCTTTCGCGCACCGAGACGCGCGGCGCACACCAGCGCGAGGACTATCCGCAGACGTCGCCGGATTGGGCCGTCAATCAGTTCGTCTCGCTTGACGGCGGCCACATTCATTTATCGCGCGGTGCGGTGAAAGCGCATGCGGAGACGGCGGCATGAGCGAGCGCGCGATCTTGTCGATCTGGCGCGGCAGCGATCGCGACGCCGGCCGCTGGGAGAGCTACCATGTGCCGTTCGAACCCGGCCAGTCGGTACTCGACGGCTTGCGCTGGATCCGCGTCAACCGCGACCCGGGCCTGGCCATCCGCTTTTCCTGCATCAATGCCAACGCCTGCAAGGAATGCATGATCGAGCTCGATGGCAAGACCGTCTATGCCTGCACCGCGCGCCTGCAGCCGCGCGAAATGAAGCTGGCGCCGCTATCGAACAAGATTCTGGTGCGCGATCTGGTCACCGAGATCGCGCCGCCGGCGGAGCGATTTATTTAGCGATGGTCCGCGTCTCGTGCATGGCGATTATCGCGCGTTAATCGCCTCGGCGATCGCCACCGTGCGCCGCGCCATCTCCGCATGCAGGCGCTCGACCATACGGCCGTCGATCGAGACCACGCCCTTGTCCTTATTCTCCGGCAAGTCGAAGGCGGCGATAATTTTACGCGCCATCACCACCTCCTCCGCCGACGGCGAGAACGCCGTGTTGCAGGGCTCGATCTGGTTGGGATGAATAAGCGTCTTGCCGTCGAAGCCGAGTTCGACGCCTTGCTTGCATTCCGCCACGAAGCCCTCCGCGTTGGCGAGGTCGTTATAGACGCCGTCGAGAATATCGATGCCGTGGATGCGCGCGGCCGCAACACACATCGATAGCCAGCCCAGCATCGGCGCCCGGCCCGGCACCAGCCGCGCGCGGGTATCCTTGGCAAGGTCGTTGGTGCCCATCACCAAGCCGGATAATCGTGATTCGGAATCGCGCGCCTCGGCCGCGATCGCCAGAATGTTGAAGATGGCGAGCGGCGTCTCGACCATCGCCCAGACCCGCGTTTTGTGGTCGGCGTGCATGTCGAGCAGGCGGCGGCCGATCAGCTCCAGGGTGTCGGGGCTCGACACTTTCGGCACCAAAATGGCGTCGGGCGCGGCATGCGCTGCCGCGGACAGATCGTCGGCATGCCAGGGCGTGTCGATACCGTTGACGCGGATGAACACTTCGCGCGCACCGAAACCGCCGGCCTTCACCGCGTCCGCCACCTGCGTCCGCGCGACCTCCTTGGCGTCGGGCGCGACGGAATCCTCGAGGTCGAGGATGACGCCGTCGGCCGGCAAAGTTTTCGCTTTCTCCAGCGCGCGGGCATTCGAGCCTGGCATATAGAGCACGCTGCGGCGCGGGCGGATGGTCATCGATGGCTCCCCATAACTTGACCTCCTCAGCCTAGCGGCGGAGCAAGCCGTGTGCCACTCAGGATTATGGCGACAGGCGTCTCGTTTCGTCGTCCCTGCGAAGGCGGAGACGACAACAGGTTAGTCGGCGCCTGTCGCCACTTGGGCATTCGGGCATGACGCTTGCGTCGCTCGGCCCGGCATGGAATTGAACCGGTATCACTGGAGTGAGCACCACAATGGATTTCCCCCAGCGCCTGATCGAGGGTTATGCCGCCTTCCTCGCCGAGCGGCTGCCGCGTGAGCAGAGCCGTTTCCGCACACTGGCCGAGACCGGGCAGCAGCCCGAAATCATGGTGATCGGCTGCTGCGACTCGCGCGTCTCGCCGGAGGTGATCTTTGACGCGCGGCCGGGCGAATTGTTCGTGGTGCGCAACGTCGCCAATATCATCCCGCCTTACGCGCCGGACGAGCGCGCGCACGGCGTCTCGGCGGCGCTCGAATTCGGCGTCGGCGCGCTGCGCGTGAAGCACATCGTCGTGCTCGGCCATGCCCAGTGCGGCGGCATCAAAGCTTTCGCCGAAGAGGCCGAGCCGTTGTCGCCCGGCGACTTCATCGGCAACTGGATGGAACTGATGGCGCCGGCGGCGCAGAAGATTTCGCGCGACGGCCTCTCGGCGGCCGAGTATCAAACACGGCTGGAGCAGGCCAATATCGTCAACAGCCTCGACAACCTGATGACCTTTCCGCGGCTGGCCAAGCTGATCGAGAACGAAAAGATCGGCGTGCACGGCGCCTATTTCGGCGTGGCGAGCGGTGCGTTGTCGGTACTGGATCGCGCCAGCGGCGCCTTTCGACCGGTGCCGGCAGGCTCAGACGTTTTGCGCTGATCGCCTTGGGCACTATCGCGCGGTCCCAAGACACCCCCGTTTTCATACCGCCGGATCACGCCTAGTCTTTCCGCGTGTATGCGCCATCCCGGTGCCGATCGTGGGGAGACGACGATGCAAATGCCTACCGCGAAATCCGGCCATTCGATATCCCGCCGAACGATCCTCGGCGCCGCCGCGGTCATGGCGGCGAGCCCAGCGCTGGCAGCAGAGTGCCAGATCGGCCCGCCTGCGCACGAAAAAGGCCCGGTCGTATTCAACGGTCTCGATCAGGTCGAACTGGACGCCGCGTACGATCAAGCGTTCTACGCGCCCCTACGGCTGGATGTGATCAAGCGTTACGCGTCCGAAAGCGAGGAAGTCCGTCGTCGCATTGGCGATCCGCAACGCGTCGCCTACGGGCCGAGCGAACCCGAGAAGCTCGACATCTATCGCACCAAGGCGGCGAACGCACCGACCTTCGTTTTCATCCACGGCGGCGCTTGGCTCGGCGGCGCTGCCAAGGACTACGGCTTCCCGGCCGAAATGTTCGTCAAGGCCGGCGCGAATTACATCGCGCTTGATTTTGCGGCGATAAAAGCAGTGGGTGGGGATTTGCGGCCCATGGCTGAGCAGGTGCGGCGTGCCATTGCCTGGGTGCACAAGAACGCGGCGAGTTTCGGCGGCGACTCAAACAGGCTCTACATTGGCGGGCATTCTTCCGGAGGGCATCTCTGTGGCGTCGCGGTAGTGACCGACTGGCAGAAAGATTTCGGGCTGCCGGCCGATGCGGTGAAGGGCGCCGTTTCGATGAGCGGCATGTACGACTTAAAGCCGGTGCGCATGTCGAAGCGTAGCTCGTATGTGAAGTTCAACGACGAGATGGAGCAGACGATGAGCTCGCAACGGCACCTCGGTTTGCTGAACGCGCCGGTGATCGTCACATACGGCACCCACGAGACGCCGGAGTTTCAACGGCAAAGCCGCGACTTCGCCGCCGCCGTCAAAGCGGCCAGCAAGCCTGTCGAGCTCGTATCGGCGCGGGGATTTAATCACTTCGAGATGTGCGAAACGCTGGGCAACCCCTATGGGCCGAACGGACGTGCCGCGCTCAAGATGATGAAGCTTTCCGGATGATCCGTACCGGCCCAGCGGCGCAAAAATTGAGGGCTACGCCGCCTTTTTCTTCGCCTGAATGAGCTTGCGGTTGATCAGGCACTCGGCAATCTGGATGGCGTTGAGCGCCGCGCCTTTGCGCAGATTGTCGGACACCACCCACAGCACCAGCCCGTTATCGACCGTCGGGTCGGTGCGGATGCGGCTGATATAGGTCGCGTCCTCGCCGACGCATTCGTAAGGCGTGGCGTAGCCGCCTGCCTCATGCTTGTCGATCACCAGGCAGCCGGGCGCGTTGCGCAGGATGTTGCGCGCTTCATCGACGCTGATCGGTTGCTCGAACTCGACGGTGACCGCTTCGGAATGGCCGACGAACACCGGCACGCGCACGCAAGTTGCGGTAACCTTGATCTTGGGGTCGAGAATCTTCTTGGTCTCGACCACCATCTTCCATTCTTCCTTGGTGTAGCCGTCTTCCATGAACGCATCGATCTGCGGGATGACGTTGAAGGCGATGCGCTTGGGAAACTTCTTCGCCTCCACCTCGTCGAGCGTGAACACCGCCTTGGACTGCGAGAACAATTCATCCATCGCGTCCTTGCCGGCGCCCGACACCGACTGATAGGTCGCCACCACCACGCGCTTGATACGCGCCTTGTCGTGCAGCGGCTTGAGCGCGACCACGAGCTGCGCGGTCGAGCAGTTCGGATTGGCGATGATGTTCTTCTTGGCAAAACCGGCAACCGCGTCGGCATTCACCTCCGGCACGACCAGCGGCACGTCCGGGTCCATGCGCCAGGCGGAGGAATTGTCGATCACCACCGCACCGGCGCTTGCGATCTTCGGCGACCATTCCTTCGACACGGCGCCGCCCGCCGACATCAGACAGATGTCGACGTCGGAAAAATCGAAATGATCGAGCGCCTTGACCTTCAGCGTCTTGTCGCCGAACGAGCACTCCGTGCCTTGGCTGCGGCGCGAGGCGACCGCGACCACCTCGTCGGCCGGAAAATTGCGCTCGGCCAGAATGCCCAGCATCTCGCGCCCGACATTGCCGGTGGCTCCCACCACCGCCACTTTGTAACCCATTGTTAACGCTCCAAAATGGTTCTTCAGCCAGAAGTGATCGAACCTTACCGGATGGCAGCGCTTCTAAGCATATATGCCGCATAACACAACGGCGGTGTGCGAGAGCGACGCGATGCATCCGGCCCTTTATTCCTGGCGCGAGGAACTGTCCGCCAATTTTGTGCGCGCGCTCGCCTATGTGTGTGCGGCGTTCGTTCTATCAATCGCCTGCGCCTGGCTTTCGCAATCGTCGGCGGTGATGAGTGTCATCACGCCGGTGCATCGATCAGCCTGGATCGAAGTCGAGAGGCCGTTCCCGGCTTTCGCGCTCGCCATTCCCGAAGCGGCCGACGCCCCCGCGGCCTATGCCATTCGCCGCCACGCCTCTGGCGGCGGCCGCAAGGACATCTTGAGCCTGGGGGAGGCGGAGGGCGTCGCGCCGTATTTGCAAGTTGAAGTCTACCGGCCGGGTACCGAAATCGCCGATTTCGCCGATCCGCAAGCCGACCTTTCAGCGCTTGCCAAAGACGCCGGGCCGGTATCGGCCTTACGCGCGCAAGAGACGCTATCGAGCAAATTCGGGCCGCTGCATATTGCTGCCTTCGATGTGGAGGGCCCGACGGTGCGCCACTGCCTCGGCTTCGTGCGCGACTTCGAAGACCCTAAGCTGCAACTGTCCGGCCGCTTCTGCCAGGGCGGCGCCGACGCCATCGACCGCTCGACGCTCGCCTGCGCGCTCGATCGTCTCACTTTGCTCGCGGCCGGCAGCGAGCCCAAGGTCGGTGCCCTGTTCGCGCGCGCCGAACTCAACCGCAGCTTCTGTGGCCAGCGCGATCCCATCCTGGCGCCGACGCCGAAGTACAAATTGCTATGGCAGGCGCTCGCCAACCGGCCGCGACCGCGCCGCGTCGGCCGCTGAGCCTTTCCTGCCAAAGCCGTCTAACGCGCATCCAATTCGCGTTCAATCATGAAACGGCATGATTGCGGATCAAGTCGGAGCCCCCACTAGGCGTGGACGAACGCGCGGCTGATGAGCACCAGCACCACCAAAAGCACGATGCCTAGCGACAGGCTCCAGACGATTAGCTTTTTTTCGATCGGCAGAAGAGGCTCATGTGCCATCTTCTGCATTTCTTCGGCGAGCTTAGGTTGCTGTGCCATGATATTCCCCTGTTAGCTCACGAGTGGCGGTTTGACGCCGGCAAAGAAGAGCAGCGAAATCACCAGTCCTACCCAGATAACGAATCCGAACAGGCACAGCAGATACACCGCGGCCAACCGGCCAATGCCCTCTTCCCAGAGTTTGCGGAAGTTGCTCATGACGCCGATGGTGAAGAACGTCAGCACGAAGAAAATGCCACGGAAGGTATTGGCTTCACCCATCGCCGCTTTGACCTTTGCCACCACTGGGGCCGACGCAGTGAGCGCAACCAACAGGATGATCAGGAACGTTACGACGTAGCCGATAACGAACTTCGGGAAACGGTCCCAAATCTCGCGGGCCTTTACCGTATCGCCCTTGCGCACTTCGATATGCTTGGTCCAAATCCACGCGAGCACGAAAGCCCATACGCCGATGAAGATATCGATGAACACCTTCACCGTCGCAGCGGTACCGAGAATCCAGCCCGGCTGGTACTTGATGCCTTGCGCGGCGGCCTTGGCGTAAATGAGCCCCTCGGTGATGGCGCCGCTCGCCACCGCCGCGCCGTCGGTCTTAACCGAGAGCGCCATCCATGCGCCCGCTGCCATCGGCTGCTGATCGAGGAAATAACCTGCGATGAACGGCAGAATAAGCAGCTCAATCACCGCAAAGATCACCACCAGCGACGACACCATGATCGGAATCATAGGCCGGGCGCGGATGGCGCCGCCGGTGGCGATTGCCGCCGACACGCCGCAGACGGAAATGCCAGACGCGAGTGGAGCTGCCCATTCACGGCTGAATCCGAACCACACGCGCGCCACGTAATAGACCACCGACCAGAATATCAGATAGGCGACGATAATTGACGCCAGACCGAGGAACATCAGTTCGGTCGCCAGGCTCAGCTTCTCCGCCGAAACGATGCCGAGGAAGCCGCCGAGAATGACGATGGCGATCTTGATGTACAATTCCGGCCGGATCGCTTCCTTCATCCAATTGGCCAAGCCTGGCAGAAAATTGCCGACGATGAGACCGACGATAAGAGCGACGACGAAGCCACCCTCGGCGGTAAGCCGCAGTGACCAAGTGACGCCGAATTTATGCATAGCGTCCGGCGTGTTCACGGCCATGTTGGCGTAGCTGCCAATGATCCAGCACGCGTAACTGATCCAGAACACTGCGGTGAAACCGAGGATGAAGCGTCCGAGATTGGCCTTCAGGGCCGCCGCGCCGGCCGTCATCAGCACCAGCAACCCGATATAGGTGGCGATCAACGAACCGACGCCGCCCAAACCGGCATAAGCTTTCGAGACTGGCGCCAGCGCCTTGCCCAGATCCGTCCACACCCCGGTGGTTACCACCCAACCAAGAATGTCCACGCCCGCGAGCAAGCCGAGCGCGAGGACAAAAATTACGAGGCCGATAATGAGAGATAGCCAGTCTTCGCTGAGTCCTTGGCTACTGCCGTTCATTTTCTCCCCCTTCATTTGTCGGTTTTTTTTCGCTGCCGCGCAGCCGCGCGGGCTCGCCAACCACTGTTTTTATGTTTTGTTGTGCGATGCCCCCCACGGCCAGCCTGCACGCTACGACCGCACGCAGGCATTGGAGAAATATATTCTTCAACATCTATATGATTATCAATAACTTTCGTATGTGCGCTGCAATAACGCCTACAGACCGAGAGCATTTGGCCCGCAAGTTACTCGGCCGCACTCGCTTCCAAGTCGGAGAATGATGTCGCGCGTCGGTCAGTAGCAGGCGCGGCGAGGCGCAGGCGAGCACGGCGAGATTTGTGCGGATCAACGCCGCCGACAAGATCGGCCGGAGCCGGACCGCCTTTGCCTCCAATTCGGCGGAAAAACGCTCCATCGTTGCTGTGGGGCCTTTTTTAAGCTTTGCAGCGGACAAATGCCTGTGATTGAGGGCCTGTTACACTGAACCAAAGCCGGTTACAGTGCATTCGCAATACGGGACCGGGAAATGAGGACAGTATGCGCTTGAGACATTTTGCCGTCACGCTCGCTTTTGCCGGAGCGTTCGCACTGCTGGCGGCGCCGGCCGACGCAGCGGCCAAGAAGAAGCGCACGGTCTATATCAACGGCCGCGGGCATACGGTGTTTGTCAGCCGCGACGAAAACGGCCGCGCGCGCACCCGCGTCCTGGTGCAGAAGCGCTCGTACCTCGATCCCGGCACCGAGTTGTTCCCGGGCGAACGGCAAGGCCTCGACTATACGCAAATGGCGGACCAGCACGCTTCGAGCGTGCTCGACCATACAATCTTCGGCACCAGCCAATCGCCGTTGCCGGGTCCATTCGATTTGCCGAGCCGGAACAATCCCTGGCTTCAGTACTAGCGCGCACGACCAAGGCTGAAAAAGAAACGCGGCCCTGCGGCCGCGTTTTTGTTATCGATATCGAGGCCGCGCTCAGGCCGCCAGCTTCTCCAACTCTTCCAGGATAGCCGAGCCCATCTCCGTGGTGCCGACGACCGTTGTGCCCTCCGACTTGATGTCGGCGGTGCGCAGGCCGCGCGCCAGCGTGGCGGCGATCGCAGCATCGATCATGTCGGCTTGCTTACTCAGATTGAATGAATAGCGCAAAGCCATGCCGAACGAGGCGATCATCGCGATCGGGTTGGCGATGCCTTTGCCGGCGATATCGGGCGCCGAGCCGTGCACTGGTTCGTACAGCGCCTTGCGCTTCTTGGTCTTGGGATCGACTTCGCCGAGCGAGGCCGACGGCAGCATGCCGAGCGAGCCGGTAAGCGTCGCGGCGATGTCGGACAACATGTCGCCGAACAGATTGTCGGTCACGATCACGTCGAACTGCTTGGGCCAACGCACCAGCTGCATGCCGCCGGCATCCGCCAGCATATGCTCGAGTTGCACGTCCTTGAATTCGCGCGCGTGCAGCGCCGTTGTCACCTCGTTCCACAGCACGCCGGACTTCATGACGTTGCGCTTTTCCATGGAGGTGACCTTGTTGCGCCGCTTGCGCGCGAGTTCGAAAGCGACGCGGCCGATGCGCTCGATCTCGTAGGTGTCGTAGACCTGGGTGTCGATCGCGCGCTTCTGGCCGTTGCCGAGATCGGTGATGGTCTTGGGCTCGCCGAAATAAACGCCGCCGGTCAGTTCGCGTAAGATAATGATGTCGAGGCCTTCCACCACCTCGCGTTTGAGCGAGGAAGAATCGGCGAGCGCCGGATAGACGATGGCCGGGCGTACATTGGCGTAGAGATCGAGATCCTTGCGCAGGCGCAGCAGGCCAGCCTCCGGCCGCACGTCGTAGCCGACCTTGTCCCATTTCGGCCCGCCCACCGCCCCGAAGATGATCGCGTCGGCGGCTTTTGCCTTCGCCATGGTCTCGTCGGTGATGGCGGCCCCGTGGGCGTCGTAGCAGCAGCCGCCGACCAGCGCCTCTTCGGTGGCGAACTTATCGGGGCCTTTTTTGTTGAAGAAGTCGATGACGCGCTTCACTTGCGTCATGACTTCCGGGCCGATGCCGTCGCCGGGGAGAAGCAGCAGATTGTGGGTGGCCATACGCGTTACCTCGTGGTCCTCAGTCATGGCCGGGCTTGTCCGGCCAGGACGAAGATGCCGGATTGCTAAAGGCTCCCGGCACGCTTGGCAACGGGGCGCCGAAGGGCCGACACTACAGACCATTGCAGTGGGAAAGGCCATGGCAGTACAGCGGCCGCGAGTCGTCATCGTCGGCGCCGGTTTTGGCGGCCTCAACGCCGCCGAGGCGCTGCGCCGTGCCGCCGCCGACGTAATCTTGATCGACCGCAGCAACCACCACTGCTTCCAGCCGCTGCTCTATCAGGTGGCGACGGCGGCGCTGTCGCCAGCGGACGTGGCTTGGCCGATCCGCCACATCCTGCGCACGCAGGAGAACGTGACGGTGCTGATGGAAGAGGTCAGCGGCGTCGATACCGAGAAGAAACTGCTGCACACGAATTTCGGCGACGTGCCGTATGACTATCTGGTGATCGCGACCGGCGCGACGCACGCTTACTTCGGCCACGACGAATGGGAGACCTTCGCGCCGGGCCTCAAGCGCATCGAAGACGCCACCCGCATCCGCCGCAGTATCCTCATCGCCTTCGAACGCGCCGAACTGCATAACGACGCGGCCGAGCGCCGCCGGCTGCTCACCTTTGTCATTGTCGGCGGCGGCGCCACCGGCGTCGAAATGTCCGGCGCCATCGCCGAGATCGCACGGCAGACGCTCGCTGCCGATTTCCGCCGCATCGATCCGCGCAGTGCCAGCATCGTGCTGGTCGAGGCCGGCCCGCGTCTGTTGTCATCCTTCCCGCCCCATCAGTCCGACTATGTACGTTCGGTGCTCGAGCGCGCCGGTGTCGAGGTTAAAACGGATACCAAAGTAACCCGTTGCGATGCCCGCGGCGTCGACACCGACGGCGGCAGGATCGACGCCGACACGATCATCTGGGCTGCCGGCGTCGTCGCTTCGCCGGCCGCGCGCTGGCTCGGCGCCGAGGCCGACCGCGCCGGCCGCGTGAAAGTGAATCCCGATCTGTCGGTGCCCGGGCATCCGGAAATATTCGTGATTGGCGATACGGCGACGGTCGCCGACCGCCCAGTCCCCGGCATGGCGTCGGCGGCCAAGCAGATGGGCAAATATATCGGCAAGCTGATTGCCGTGCGTATCGCCGGGCGTGCGGACGTTGGCCCATTCCGCTATGTGCGTCTCGGCGAATTGGCGGCGATCGGCCGTCGCGCCGCGGTGGTGAAACTCGGCCGGTTGCAGCTGCGCGGATTTATCGGCTGGCTGTTCTGGAGCGTCTTGCACATTTATTTCCTGATCGGCCTGCGTAACCGATTTGTCGTCGCCTTCACCTGGCTATGGAGCTATCTCACCTTCCAGCGCGGCGCGCGGCTGATCACCGGTCCCGAACCGCCACCACCACCACCGCCGACGTGACGCGCGGCTGGCGTTCTGTGCATAGATTTGTGAAAATGCCGCGCCGGACAAAAATGCGCTGAAGGAGCCTCCGCGTGAGCGAGCCGTCCTCGACCAAGACCAACCCCGGCAATTTTTTCGAGGATTTCCGCCTCGGCCAGCAAATCCGGCACGCCACCCCGCGCACGGTCAGCGTCGGCGACGTGGCGCTTTATCATGGGCTGTTCGGGGCGCGCTTTGCCGTACAGGCATCCGATACTTTCGCGCAATCGATCGGATATCCGCGCTCGCCGCTCGACGATTTTCTGGTGTTCCACATGGTGTTCGGCAAGACCGTGCCCGACATCTCGCTCAACGCGGTGGCCAATCTCGGTTATGCCGATTGCCAATTCTTGAAACCGGTCTATCCCGGCGACACGCTCAACGCCGTTTCCGAAGTCATCGGGCTGAAGGAAAACTCCAACCGCAAGACCGGCATCGTCTATGTGCGCTCGCGTGGCTTCGACCAGGACGGCGACGCGGTGCTCGACTATGTGCGCTGGGTGATGGTGCGCAAGCGCGACGAGGCAACGCCGGCGCCCGCTGAACAAGTGCCCGAACTGCCGAAGCAGGTTAACGTGTCCAAGCTTGGCGCCGCCTGTCCGCCGATCGACGCAACGGCCTACGACTCGGTGCTCGCCGGCAGCCTTAATCGTTTCGGCGACTACAAAGCCGGCGAAAAAATCGACCACGTCGACGGCATCACCGTGGAAGAAGCCGAGCACATGATCGCGACGCGGCTTTATCACAACACCGCGCGTATCCATTTCAACCAGTTCGCCGAAAGCAAAGGCCGCTTCGGCCGCCGGCTGATCTATGGCGGCCACGTCATTTCATTGGCGCGCGCGCTGTCGTTCAACGGACTTGCCAACGCCTTCCATGTGGCGGCGATCAATGGCGGGCGCCACGTGGCGCCGCTGTTCGCCGGCTTGACGGTGTTCGCCTGGTCCGAAGTGCTTGAAACCGCCGAACTGCCCGGCCGCAAGGACGTCGGCGCGCTGCGCCTGCGCACCGTCGCCACCAAGGACCGGCCCTGCCCCGACTTTCCCTTCAAGGACGGCGACGACTACGACCCGGCGGTGATCCTCGATCTCGATTACTGGGTGCTGATGCCGCGCTGAGCTAGACCGCCGCATCCGGAAGATCTTCGGGAAACTCTTCCGCCGTTTGAAGATCGGGGCCGTCCACCAACTCAATCAGCTCGTAGTAAAGCGTTTTGTAGCTGAGGAAAACGACGCCCGCCGCTTTCATGCGCTCGATGGCGGCTGCGACATTCTGCGCCGAGGAGAATATCAATTCCTCCACCACGAAAACGTCGTATCCGAGGTCGAGCAGACCGAGGCACGATTGCAGCACGCAGACATCGGTTTCACAGCCCGCCACGATTGCCTGCCGCTTTTTCAAGCGCGCGAGATAAGCTTTGATCGTCTTGTCCTTGCAGAGATCGAAAGTGTTTTTTTCGAAAGTTCGGGCACGATTTCCTAAATGGCGGCCGATCTCCTTCGGCAACGTTCCCTTACGATCGACCGGGTGCTCGAGCGTCACGACAATCGGGATGCGGAAATAGTCGAGCAGACGAGCGAGATTGCCGGTATTCGTCTTGATGCGGGAACCGAGACGCTTGTCGATCTGCGCCAGGAAAAACCCCTGGACATCGACAATCACACCGCAGCAGCGATCCGGGTCGACGCGCTTTGCCGTTTTCATATCGCTACCGTTGGGCTTGCCAATTCGACGAGCGTGTTAAGTCTGTCAGCGGAATTGTGCCATATCCGCCGGCCCCGCCGCTACAGTTGCAAAATATCGCGCGGCATGTTGCAACCTCCGTTCGACGACGCGTCAGCGGGAATACAATGTCCAAGAAGCACGCCTACATCCTCGGCATAAACGCCTACGACCACGACGTGAGCGCCTGTCTGCTGCGCGACGGCGAGATCGCGTTTGGCATCGAGAAGGAACGCATCACGCGCGAAAAACACGCCGGCGGGTTTTTCCAGGAGGTCGTCGATTATCTGTTGCAGGCCGAGGGCATCACGCTCGACGACGTCGATCTGGTGGTGCGCAATTGCTACGTGCTGCCGGTCGAAGAGCTGGAAATGCGCACGGTTTACCAGGGCGACATGAACGCCCGCGAGCGCGAACAGACGCGCAACAGCCCGCTCTTTCTGCCCAAGTCAAACAAGGTGATGACGGTCTCGCATCATCTCGCCCACGCCTACAGTGCCTTCGCCGTCTGCCCGTTCGAGGAAGGCGTGGTCATGATCGTCGACGGCGTCGGCAGCTACAGCGCGGACGTCAAGGAGCCGGGACAGCTTACCGAGGGCGTCAATCCGCTCGCCCGCGAATCCGAGAGCTATTACCGGTTTAAAGGTACCGAGCTCGAGACGCTGAAAAAGGTCTGGCTTGAGCCATGCCGCGGACTTCTCAGCGACGAATTCATCAACATGGACGGCCTCGGCGCGCTTTACAGCCGCGTCTCCAGCTACATCTTCGCCGACTGGAACAAATGCGGCGAAGTCATGGGGCTCGCACCTTACGGCCGACCGGACAATTTCCGGAGGCTGCTGGAAATGAAAGATGGCGAGCTTCACGTTCCGCAATGGGACGCAAGTTTCAACCAGCCCTGGACGCCAGACGGAACGGAGAAGTGGGAAGACCATCCCGCCATGCCGCATTGGGAAGACATGGCTTGGCGTGTTCAACACGACGCCGAGGAAGTTCTGCTCGAACGCGCACGCTGGCTGCGTGAAACCACCGGCGCCAAGAACCTGTGCCTTGCCGGCGGCGTGGCGCTAAATTGCGTCGCTAACGGACGCATCATCCGCGAAGCGGGATTCGACAACGTCTGGATTCAGCCGGCGGCCGGCGACAACGGCATCTCAATCGGCTGCGCCTATTACGGCCACTTGGCAATACAAAAAAAACCGCGCAGCTTTGTGATGAAGCAGGCCACGCTCGGCGCTGAATACGGTGACGACGTCGCGCGCCGCGCCGGTAATCCGCTGCTGATCAGCCGTAAGACGTTCAACGGCGCCGACAATGGCATCTGCCGTGAATCGGCGAAGCTGCTGGCGGACGGCAAGGTGTTCGGCTGGTTCCAGGGCCGCGCCGAGTTCGGACCGCGCGCGCTCGGCAACCGCAGTATTCTCGGCGATCCGCGCCGGCCCGAGATGAAAGATATCTTGAACCGGCGCGTAAAATTTAGGCAGGCCTTCCGTCCCTTTGCGCCGATCGTGACTTACGAAAAGGCCAAGGACATTTTCGTCGGTGAGGACGAATCGCCGTTCATGCTGCGCGCCAAACATGTACGGCCGGAGTGGAAAGACCGCATTCCGGCCATCGTGCATGTCGACGGCACAGCCCGCGTGCAAACGGTGCGGCGCGAGCATAACGAACGGATTTACGATCTACTGACCGAATTCGAGAAGCTGACCGGCGTCCCCGTCCTGATCAATACGTCGTTCAATATCAAGGGAGAGCCCATCGTCGAGACGCCGCAGGACGCGATGAACTGTTTCATCTATACCGGGATCGACTATCTCGCACTGCACAACACGTTGGTGTCAAAGAACGTGCTCTATCGAATTTTATCGCCATTCATAAAAGTTTATTACGAATCGATGGCTCGCGGACGGGACGAGACCGATTAAGCGTATCGTATCGCGGACCCGTACAGCCAAATAAGGCACGTTGATAGTTGCAGGCGGGCCCGGATTTCTTTGCTTGTAGAACCGTTCCAGGCT
Organism: uncultured Alphaproteobacteria bacterium; assembly: GCA_963805375.1. GTDB lineage: Bacteria > Pseudomonadota > Alphaproteobacteria > Rhizobiales > Xanthobacteraceae > Pseudolabrys. The sequence continues at coordinate 430,425 of CAWDUB010000008.1, forward strand.
GTGTACGTTTCTAGACGCTTAGGGCGACCGCGGATTTATGAACGCAGGATGAATGCGCCGGTCATATGAGCGTCGATTTAGCTGGGCTACTGTTGACGTAAGGCCGCGTTCGTCTCGTCTTGGTTCAATTGAAAGGGAGGTAACCCGTATGCAGAGACTTCTCGTAGCGTCGCTGATGGCCTTGTTCTTCGGGCTGTTCAGCATGCCGGTCGTGCAGGCCGCCACAGCCAATGGCGCTGGGCTGAGCACGGCTGCCAAATCCGTCTCTCCCCTCGAACAGGTGCAAAGGCGTCGTCGTCGTCGCCGTTGCGTTCACCACCGCCGCTCGCGCAGGCGTTGCTGGTGGTGGTAGAATCCTAATCAGGGATTTTTCCACGGGCCGCGGGCGATAAGCCTGCGGCCCGTTTGCTTTTGCGTACTACTCACCGCCCATGACGCAGCATCGCCAAAGGCAGCGCGCCGGCGCCGTGATCTTCGTCCAATGCAAGCGAGAAACATGCTTCGTAGTCGGCCGCCGGAATGCGACGGCTGGTGGCGCAGCGGTCGAAAACCGCGAGGTCCTTCGGGCTGCGGTATTCCATGTAGGGCTCCAGCACAAAGCGCGAGCCGTCGGCAAAGCTTCCGTAGCGGTCGATCTGGCCTTTTAAATAGGGCGCGACCGCAAGAATGGCCTCGCGGAATGATTCGCCCTCGATAAAATTGTCGGGCATCTGGTCGAAAGGGCCGTCCAGATAATTGTTCGCCTCCACATTGTCGTGGAAGACGCCGATCATGATTTTTCGATCGCGATGTTGATCCCGGTAAACCGCAAATCCAGTGCGCTTGCCGATGAGAATACGGCCGCCGCCGACGGGCGCCGGCACGAACACGTCGGCGGGCTTGATCGTTTCGTCGAGAATGAAATGAAACAATTTCAGCTTGGCATTGAAGACCAGAAAAAACCTCACCCCGGACTCGTCGAAGATCGGACCGATGAATCGATCATCCGGGCCAAGCACGGCGGCCGGCGGCTTCACGTTTGACAAATCGTTGAGCGCGAAGACGACGCTTTTTGTCTTGTATGTTATCCGGTAGGCCAGCGGCTCGATCTTTTCCACCGTCACGCCCTGCGCCGAGCCGACGACAAGATCGGTGCCCGGTGCGTCGGGCAGCCAGGTGGCCCGGTCCTCGTAGTACGCGAACGCAACTTTTCCTTCCGCGCGCAGTTGCGGGACGAGCTTGATATTGCCGGCATAACGGACGCCGTTGAGGTCAAAGGCGAAGTAATAGTGGTTTTCGGTCGGATAGACTTTGACCCGCTCGGGCAGACTGTCGAGCACATAGGCAAAGACCGCCATGGGATCACCGACTGCCAGGCTGCTCTTGCGCGCGAGGTCTTCCACATAGGCTTGGTTAGTGATGAGTGGCGGCTTTGCATCCTGCGCTGCCGCGCGCGCCGCCATGCCGGCGAGCACCATGGCGGCGCAAAGAGAGATCGTCAATCGGCGCATCGCGGACCTCGGATGACAAAGGATGCTCATGAGATCGTCAGTTCATGCTCTTTTCGTGTCCGCCGCAATTCGGCGATGGATTTTTGTTTGCATGCTCGGCCGCGCTGCCCGAATTGCAATCAGACGCTCGCCCTCAAGTGATCCACGAGTTGCCGCGCGTAAGGCGGCAGCGCGTTCTCGTCGCGCACGCAAATGGTCAGTTCGCGTAAGGCCCAGGGGTCGGTGAGGCGGACGCCGCTGATCGCCATGTTGCGCCCGATGCGCTGCACGGTGGTCTCCGGCACGATGCCGACGCCGACATTGCACTCGACCAGCCGGCAGATGGCGTCGAATGAGCGCAACTGCACGCGCAGCCGCAGCGGACGGCCGATGCGGTTGGCCTTGTCGGCCAGGAAGCGTTGGATGGCGCTGGCGCGGTCGAGCCCGACCATGTCGTAGTCGAGCACTTCGGCGAAGCCGATGCGCGAGCGGGCCGCGAGCTCATGGTTGCGCCCGACAACCAGCACAAAGCGGTCGCTGCGGAACGGGAACGTGTGCAGGTTGCTGTAATCGACGGTACCGGCGACGATGCCGATATCGGCGCTGCCTTCGGCGATCAACCCGACAATCTCGTCGGACAGCCGCTCTTCGAGATCGACGCTGATGTCCGGGAATGCGGTGAGGAACGAGCTTAGGGTTTCCGGCAGGAATTCGGTGAGCGCGTTGGTGTTGGACAGCACCTTCACTTGGCCGGCCTGTCCGCGCGCGTAAGGGCTGAGGTCTTCTTGCAGGCGCTCGGATTGCGCCAGTATCGAGCGCGCGTGCGTCAAAAGGGTGCGCCCGGCCTGGGTCGCCGTCACCCCGGCGCGGCCACGCACCAGCAATTCGGCGCCGAAGCCGAGTTCCATTTTGCGGATGCGCGTCGAGGCTGCCGCCAGCGCCAGGTTTGCGCGCGCCGCGCCATGGGTAATGCTGCCCGCCTCCACGATGTGGCGGAACAGGTTGAGATCGGTGAAATCAAAGCGCATGGGCCACCACCTTCTTATTTCGCGAAGGCAGACTACGTAAAATGCAGATTGCTCCGTAAACTAGAACGGTTCAAGCTTCGTATTTGATAAAGTAACCGGCTTCGACCGGCGGTCAAGCCCGGAACTTGCACTGAAAGAGACTGCGTTCGCGGGGGCGGCGGTAACCGGTTGGCGAGCCGGGCGCGTTGCCCCGGTGCGATTGCATCGGACGTTTGGCGCTTTCGGAGAAATACGATGGCCGAGCTCGAGGCAGGAACGACGACCGGGCCGCAACATCCACGCCCGCTCTCGCCGCATCTGCAAATCTACAAGCCGATGCTGACGATGATGATGTCGATCGTGCATCGCATCACCGGCGCCGCGCTGTATTTCGGCACGCTGCTGCTCGCCTGGTGGCTGATCGCGGTGGCTTCCGGCCCGGACGCCTACGCCAACGTCGAATGGTTCATGGGCAGCCTGATCGGGCGGCTTATCCTGTTCGGTTACACTTGGGCGCTGCTTCATCACATGCTCGGCGGCATCCGTCACCTGATCTGGGACACCTTGCATGGACTGGAGCCGAACGAACGCGAGTTGCTGACGCTGGCGACGCTGATCGGCTCCATCGCGCTTACGATCATTCTCTGGGTGATCGGCTATCTCGCCATGGGAGCGCCGCGATGAACGCGCCGATGCGCACACCCATGCGGCGCGTCCGCGGGCTTGGCCCGGGCCGCACCGGCACCGGACATTTCTGGCATCAACGCATCACCTCGGTGGCCGGCATTGTGCTGACCATCGCCCTGCTGGTGATCGTGATCTCTCTGCTCGGCAGCAGCCACGCCGCGGCCAAGCAAATTCTCGGTTCGCCGATCGTCGCCATTACCATGCTGCTGTTCATCATCAACAGCGTCTATCACATGTGGATCGGCATGCAGGAGATCATCCTCGACTACGTGCACGAGGATAAATTCAAATTCATCAGCCTGCTCGCGAATACCTTTTTCGCTTTCGCCGTCGGCTTTGCCTGCGCCTTCGCGCTGCTCAAATTGTCGTTCGGAGTGTAGCCATGGCGACGAACGGACGGGGAAGCGGCACACCGGCGATCAACGGCAAGGCCTATCCGATCGAAGACCACAAATACGACGTGGTGGTGGTCGGCGCCGGCGGCTCCGGCTTGCGCGCTGTGGTCGGCTGCGGCGAAGCCGGCCTGCGCACCGCCTGCATCACCAAGGTCTTCCCCACGCGCTCGCATACCGTATCGGCGCAAGGCGGCATCGCCGCGGCGCTCGGCAACATGGGCGAGGACGACTGGCGCTGGCACATGTACGACACCGTCAAGGGCGCCGACTGGCTCGGCGACCAGGATGCCATCGAATATCTCTGCAAGAACGCGCCGCAAGCGGTTTACGAGCTGGAGCACTGGGGACTGCCGTTCTCGCGCCGCGAAGAAGACGGCAAGATCTACCAGCGCCCATTCGGCGGCATGACCACGCATTACGGCAAAGGCACCGCACAGCGCACCTGCGCCGCCGCCGACCGCACCGGCCACGCCATGCTGCACACCATGTACGGCCAGGCGTTGCGGCATGCGGCCGAGTTTTATGTCGAGTACTTTGCCCTCGACCTAATCATGGACGACGAGGGCCGCTGCCGCGGCGTGGTGGCGCTCAACATGGACGACGGCACCATCCATCGCTTCAGCGCCAACATGGTGATCATCGCCACCGGCGGATACGGGCGCATCTACTTCACCTGCACCGGCGCCCACACGCAAACCGGTGACGGCAACGGCATGGTGCTGCGCGCCGGCCTGCCGGTGCAGGACATGGAATTCGTGCAATTCCACCCGACCGGCGTTTACGGCGCCGGCGTGCTGATCACCGAAGGCTCGCGCGGCGAAGGTGGCTATCTGGTCAATTCCGAAGGCGAGCGCTTCATGGAGCGCTACGCGCCGTCTGCCAAGGATCTGGCGTCACGCGACGTTGTTTCACGCGCCATGACTATCGAAATTCGCGAGGGACGCGGCGTCGGCAAGAACAAAGACCACATCCTGCTGCACCTCGATCATCTCGACCCCGCCATCCTGCACGAACGGCTGCCAGGCATCGCCGACCTCGCGCGCATCTTCGCCGGCGTCGATATCTCGCGCGAGCCGATCCCGGTGCTGCCGACAGTGCATTACAACATGGGCGGCGTCGCCACCAATTATCACGGCGAGGCGCTGACCAAGAAGAACGGCAACGCCGATACCATCATCCCCGGCCTCATGGCGCTTGGCGAAGCGGCCTGCGTCTCAGTGCATGGCGCTAATCGGCTCGGCTCGAACTCGCTGATCGATCTGGTGGTGTTCGGCCGCGCCGCCGCCCACCGCTGCGCCGAAATCCTCACGCCCGGAGACAGCCAGCCCGAGTTGCCAAAAGATTCCGCCGACCGCGCGCTCGCCCGCCTCGACAGGTTCCGCCACGCCTCCGGCGGCACGCCCACCGCCGAGCTGCGGCTGAAGATGCAGAAGGTGATGCAGGAAGATTGCGCGGTGTTCCGCACCGGCGAAGTGCTGCAGCAAGGTCACAAGCGCATCCATGAGGTCTATGCCGGCATGGCCGACCTGCGCATCACCGACCGCTCGCTGATCTGGAATTCTGACTTGGTCGAGACCCTTGAGCTCGACAACATGATCGGGCAGGCGGTGGTCACCATGGATTCGGCGAAGAACCGCACCGAGAGCCGCGGCGCGCATGCGCGCGAGGATTATCCGGACCGCGATGACAAGGATTGGATGAAACACACGCTCGCCTGGATGGATGACAAGGGCAAAGTGAAGATCGATTACCGGCCGGTGCACACCTACACGCTCACCAATGACATCGCCTATATCGAGCCGAAAGCGCGCGTCTACTGACCCGAAAGCAATCACATGGTCGAATTCACGCTGCCGAAAAATTCAAAGATCACGCAGGGGAAAACCTGGCCGCGCACGCCGCACGCGACGCAGGTGACCGAATTCCGCATCTATCGCTGGAACCCGGACGACGGCGCCAACCCGCGTATCGACACCTATTATGTCGACCGTGCCGATTGCGGGCCGATGGTTCTCGACGCGCTGATCTGGATCAAGAACACCGTCGACCCGACGCTCACCTTCCGCCGTTCCTGCCGAGAAGGCGTGTGCGGCTCCTGCGCCATGAACATCGACGGCACCAATACGCTCGCCTGCACCAAGGCGACCGCCGACGCCAGCGCGCCGGTGCGCATCTATCCGCTGCCGCACCAGCCGGTGGTGAAGGACCTGGTGCCCGATTTGAAGAATTTCTACGCGCAATACGCTTCGATCGAGCCCTGGCTCAAGACCGTGTCGCCGACGCCGGAGAAAGAATGGACGCAAAGCCACGAGGACCGCGTCAAGCTCGACGGCATGTACGAGTGCATCCTGTGCGCGTGCTGCTCGACCTCCTGCCCGAGCTATTGGTGGAATTCGGATCGCTATCTCGGGCCGGCCGCGCTGTTGCAGGCCAACCGCTGGGTCAAGGACAGTCGCGACGAGGCGACCGGCGACCGGCTCGACAATCTCGAGGACCCGTTCCGCCTCTACCGCTGCCACACCATCATGAACTGCTCCAAGGCCTGCCCCAAAGGGCTCAATCCGGCGAAGGAAATCGCCGAATTGAAGAAGGCGATGGTGGAACGGCAAGTCTAGCCCGGCCGCCAACGACATCTGGTCGCAGCAGGAATCGCCGACCGCCGCCGTTTGTCCCTCGGATAGCGAGTGCACGCGGCTTCGGCTGAACGTTTGTTCAGCCACAGTTTGGTCGTAAGCCGCAGCCAACTATGTGCAGTCGGAATGATGCAACCATTTCGGGTGAGGAAAGGCCCAACAAATGAACTTCAGATTGCTCGTGGTCGCCGGCGCTGTTGCCCCGATCTTCGCGTTCTGCGCAGCCGCAACCGCGGCCGAGCGCCATTCCGGCATGGTGGTCGCGCAAGCGCCGCCGGCGAATGTCGACACGAACAAGGATAAGGACAAGGCGCCGCCCGCGGGCAAAGACCACAGGCCGCCGCCCGGTGCGCAGCAGCCGCAACCACAGAAACCGGTGCAGCAGCCAGCGCAGCAACAGCAGCAACTGCAGAAACCGGCGCAACAGCCGGTGCAGCCGCAACTACAGAAACCCGTGCAGCAACCTGTGCAGCAGCAGCAATTGCAGAAGCCGGTGCAGCAACAGCAGCAGCAACTACAGAAACCCGTGCAGCAGCAGCAACTACAGAAGCCGGTGCAGCAACAGCAGCAGCAATTGCAGAAGCCGGTGCAACAGCAGCAACAACAGCAGCAGCAAAAAGCCGTGCAGCCGATTCAGCAGCAGCAACAGCTGCAAAAACCGGTGCAGCAGATCCAGCCCGGCCAGCCGCCTGCAGCGAAGCCGACAGTGCAGACGCAGCAAGCCCCCGTTCTGGCGCCGGGCAACCGGCGGCTCGATCAGGTGCGCGGCGCGCGGCGTGAAACGCACGAAGGCAACCGCACGGTGATCCAGGAGCAAAACCGCACCATCATCAAGGAAGGCGGCCACACCATCATCCGCCATGACGACACCGACCGCTTCCGCATCGGCGCGCGCAACGTCCATGTGGAGAAACGCGGCAACGACACCGTCACCATCATCGTGCGGCCGGACGGCGACACGATCATCACCATTACCGACGCCAACGGCCGCCTGCTGCGGCGCACACGCCGGGACCGCAGCGGCCACGAATTCGTTCTGCTCGACAACCGCCCACGCCCCGGCTTGAGCTTCATCCTCAATCTGGCGCGGCCGGTGGTGCGCATTCCGCGCGACCACTACATCGTCGAAGCCAACCGCGCCGACCGCGCTTTGCTCTACGCCACCTTGATCGCGGCGCCGGTCATGGCCATCGAGCGCCCTTACACGCTCGATGAAATCCGCTACACGGAGACGCTGCGCGAGCGCATGCCGCGCATCGATCTCGACACCATTACCTTCGACACCGGATCATGGGACGTGACCCCGGATCAGGCGCGGCTGCTCGAGCCGATCGCGGAGGCGATGCTGCGCGCCATCAAGCGCAATCCGAACGAGGTCTTCATGATCGAGGGCCACACCGACCTGGTCGGCTCGGACGTCGACAACCTGTCGCTGTCGGATCGCCGCGCCGAGGCGGTGGCCGAAATCCTCACTCAGGAATTCGGCATTCCGCCGGAGAACCTGACGACGCAAGGCTACGGCGAGCAATTTCCCAAGATCAACACGCAAGCTGCGGAACGGCGCAACCGGCGCGTCACCGTGTTCCGCGCCACGCCGCTGCTGACCGGTCAGAATTAGCCGGCAGGCAAATCCAATGCTGGATCGCGCGTCCATGCGGCGATAGCCTCGCCGCATGGACGAACCCGCACTCAGTTTCGAAGGAGTCGCGCTGTCGCCGCGGAAGGAAACCGTGCGCGCGTTCTACAAGGACATGTGGGACCATGCCGACAAGAGCCTGATCGCGAAAATCTTCCATCCCGATTTCACGTTTCGCGGCTCGCTCGGGCCGTCGCTCATCGGCCACGACGCGTTCGCCGGTTACGTTGACTGGGTGACCGGCGCGCTCGGGCAATACACCACCGACATTCTGGCGCTGATCGAGGAAGGCGACCGCGTCAGCGGCAAAATGCGTTTCCACGGATTTCATCGCCAAGAGCTGTTCGGCGTGCCGCCCACGGGCAAGCACGTCTGGTGGACCGGCATGCCGATCTTCACCTTCGAGGGCGCCAAAGTGCGCGACCTCTACGTCCTCGGCGACATTCACGGCCTGATCGGCCGGCTGAGGGGCTAGCCGGACGGCCCGCCCCACAACTTATGCTTGCTTCGGTTGTGTCGCCGTTGCAATCTTGGCGCGTGGGGGGGGTGTGCGTGTTGCGTGTGGGTCGCCGCTCATGGGTGATTGGCTGTCTGCTGCTGTGCGCGGCCTGTGCCGGGCCGGTCAGCGAGCTTCCCCCGCTGCCGGCCGATGAAATCGCCGCCGAGCAGCGCCGCCAGCAAATCGCGCAGATGCACGACTACTACGCGCAGCTCGCCCGCGTCGATAATGTCGCCTTCCATGTCGCCGCCGCCAACGCTGAATTCTGCAAGACCGTGGCGCCGCAAATCGGCATCGATGCGGCGACGGCGCACAACCTCCCGCGCAAATATCAATCCTATGCGAGCGAGGCGCTGAATATCAGTTGGACCGAACCGACGGCGCTTTCGGTCGCCAGCGGCTCGCCGGCGGCGCGCGCGGGCATCAGGCGCGGCGACCGGATTCTCACACTCGGCAACGAGGCGGTGCCGGCAAAAAAATCCGTCGCCTGGATAAACGACTGGCTTAAAGCGCACAGCGGGCAGCCGGTTGAGATCATGGTGCGGCGCGACGGCGCCGACACCTTGCGTACGGTGCGGCCGGTCATGGCCTGCGCCATTCCGGTCAAGCTGGTGACCGACGGCACCGCCAACGCCTACACCGATTACAAGAAGATCGTCATCCAATCCGGCGTCTTGCGGCTGACGCGCAGCGACGCCGATCTTGCCGTCATCGTCGGGCATGAGCTGGCGCATGTGACCATGGGCCACTACGGCAAGAGACTGCAGAACGCGCTGGTCGGCGAACTGGGCGGCGCCGTCATCGACGGCGGCCTGCTGCTCGGCGGCATCTATAGCGGCCGGACGTTCTCCAAGCATTTCGCGCGCGCCGGCGCCATGGCCTTCAGTGTCGAGTTCGAGCGCGAGGCCGACTATGTCGGCGCCTATTACGCGGCGCGCGCCGGCTACGATATTTCCGGCAGCGAGAACATCTGGCGCGCTATGGCGCTGGAGAACCCCAACAGCATCCGGCTTGCCCACACGCATCCGACCGCGCCGGCGCGCTTTGTACAGATGCGCAAGACCGCCGCCGAAATCGCCGACAAGAAGCGCCGCCATCTGCCGCTGCTGCCGGACGTGAAGGTCGTGCAGGTCGACGCGCCGCCGGCGCAGGAGGTCAATTACTAGCCGGCGGGATTACGGGCACTTCTTGACCTGGCACAGGTGCTCCAATTCCGGAAACGGCTTGTAGGGCGCGTTGCCGCATTGCTCCGGCGTCGCCTGGATCAATTGATTGAGGTGGCCGCCGTAGAAATAGCCGATGCGATCCTTGCTGCCGGCATATTGCTGGAGAAGGTTCCTCGCATTGTAGCGCACGCAGATGATATAGCGCTGATCGTTGCCGACCGGCGCCAGCGTCGGGTCGGTGATAAAGGCGTCGCGCACGTTGGCCGGGTTGTCGAGCGTGTTGGTGAGCGTATCGAGAACTTCCTGCTTGTAATTGCCCGGGAAAACATTGGGATCGAGATTTTCTCGCTTCGTCTCGAACACGGTGCACGCCGCCAGCGCTGTGGTCAGGCCAGCCAGCACACATAATCTTGCCGCAAGTCCTCCCATCGAGGTGTCTCCTCATCGCCTTGGCAGGCCGCGCCCGAATTTGACGACCCTTATTATTCAGCCATGTTTGCCCGCGGTCCAGCCGCGGCTCGCGAGATTGCGTTTGCCGGCCGACACGCCGATCGGCTCGAGCGCGGTCGCCATCGAATCGTTCCAGCGGTTGAGATAGCCGAACAGCGCGATGACGCCGAGGATCTCCACGATCTCGTCGTCGCTCCAGTGCGCTTTAAGCGCCGCGGCGATCTGCGGCGTCACCGCGTTCGGCACGCCCGCCGCGGCCAGGGCAAAATCGAAAGCGGCCTTTTCCGCCGCGCTAAACAGCGGACTGTCGGCATAGTCCCAGACCGCGGCCATGCGCTCGGCCGTTGCGCCGAAGCGCTCGGCGGCCAAAATCGTATGCGCCTGGCAATAGCGGCAGCCGGCGGCCTGCGAGGCGACAAAGCCGATCAGCCGCTTCTGCTCGGCGGTAACGCTTGCGAGATTTTCCATCACCGCCTTGTTCAGTTCGGTGAAGGCGCGCGCCACCTTCGGCCGCCGCTGCATGGTGAGCACGCTGTTCGGCACCGTGCCGAGCGGCCCGCGAAAGAACTGGATCAGGTCGAGCAATTCCGGATTGTGGTCTTCGGGCAGCGGGTCGACGAGCGGCATTATTTTTCTCCTTGTCATTCCGGGGCGGCGCGCCAGCGCCGGGCCCGGAATCCAGATGCAGGCACGAAGTTCATCTCTGGATTCCGGGTTCGCATGCTGCGCACGCGCCCCGGAATGACGAATTTCCTCAATCGAGCTTCAGCTTGCGCTTTCGCTGCCCGAGCGTGCGCAAGCGCAGCGCGTTGAGCTTGATGAAGCCCTCGGCGTCGCGGTGATCGTAGGCGACCGCGCCTTCCTCGAAGGTGACCAGCTCCTGGTCGTACAGCGAATAAGGACTCTCGCGGCCGACCACGATGGCGTTGCCTTTGTAGAGCTTGAGCTTGACGCGGCCGCTGACGAATTCCTGGCTTTTGTCGATCGCCGCCTGCAGCATCTCGCGCTCCGGCGCAAACCAGAAGCCGTAATAGACCAGCTCGGCATATTTCGGCATCAGCTCGTCTTTGAGGTGGGCGGCGCCGCGGTCGAGCGTGATCGAACTCGATGCCGCGATGGGCGGCGAGCAGAATGGTGCCGCCCGGCGTCTCGTACATGCCGCGCGACTTCATGCCGACAAAGCGGTTCTCCACCAGGTCGAGCCGGCCGATGCCGTTGGCGCGGCCGAGTTCGTTAAGCTTGGCGAGCAATGTCGCCGGCGACATTTTCTTGCCGTCGATGGCCGTCGCATCGCCGCGCTCGAAATCGACGGTGATATAAGTCGGCTTGTCCGGCGCCTTTTCCGGATCGAGCGTGCGCGAATAGACGTAGTCCGGCACTTCCAGCGCGGGGTCTTCGAGCACTTTGCCTTCCGAACTCGCGTGCAGCAGATTGGCATCGACCGAGAACGGCGCCTCGCCGCGCTTGTCCTTGGCGATCGGAATCTGGTGCTTCTCGGCGAACTCGATCAGCTTGCTGCGCGAGGTCAAATCCCATTCGCGCCACGGCGCGATCACCGTGACGTCCGGTTTCAGCGCGTAATAGGCGAGCTCAAAGCGCACCTGATCGTTGCCCTTGCCGGTGGCGCCGTGCGCCACGGCATCGGCGCCGACTTTCTCGGCGATCTCGATCTGTTTCTTGGCGATCAACGGGCGGGCGATCGAGGTGCCGAGCAGATATTGCCCCTCGTAGAGCGCGTTGGCGCGGAACATGGGAAACACGTAGTCGCGCACGAATTCCTCGCGCAAATCTTCGACGAAGATATTCTGCGGCTTGATGCCGAGCAGCTCCGCCTTCTTGCGCGCCGGCGCCAATTCCTCGCCCTGGCCGAGATCGGCGGTGAAGGTCACCACCTCGGCGCCGTAGGTCTGCTGCAGCCATTTCAAAATGATCGAGGTATCGAGCCCGCCGGAATAGGCGAGCACGACCTTTTTGACGCTCTTTTTGCTCTCGCCTTTGGCCATGGCAATCCGGTAACGCCGCCTCGCGTTTCGACCGGCGTTGCATCCCTTATCGGCCCAGCCGGGTCAAGCCCGGCAACGCCGGCCTGGCCGCGACGCGGGCTAGCCGGTCACGTCCTCGTAGACGTCCATGTCGGCGCTGCCGGCGAGCATGGTGCGCCAGCCTTGCAGAAAGGTGCGCACCATCGGATTGCTCGCCACCTCGTGGCGGTTGAGCTCGAGCGCGGCGCTGGACACGTATTCGATCTCGACCAGAAACTGGGCCCGGTCGTCGACGTTCTGCAGCACGCGAAATTGCGCGGCGCCGAGCGTCCGGTAGAACGAGCCCGAATTGCGCACCAGCGCGAGGATCTGATCGGGATCGCCCACGGCGCGCAACTTGATCTGCAAGACCCGTTTGACGTTGTCGTTCGAAGGCTCCGCCACAAGTTCCTCCTGGCTCGATTCGAGTGCGAGTGTACCGCGTGGCCTGGCGATGTCACAAATGCGATTGGCGCAGGGCTGCCTTCAGCGTTGGGGTCTTCGCTTCGAGCCGAACAGGCCGGCGATGAAATCATGGCCGGGTATGGCGAACGCCTCGATGCGGCGCTCGATCGCCTCATCGTTCAGTCGCGTGCGCCGCCAGCGATAGATCAAACCGTGCACGATCCAAATGATGAGGAAGGTGAAGACGCCGGCGAACACGGCGTCGCTGAAAAAGTGTGCGCCGGCGACGATGCGCAGCGCCGCCATGCCGGTCCCCAGCGCCAGCGCCGCGCCATAGGCGAGCGCGCGCCATGGCGGCGGCGCCAATGCGGCCGGCGCGATGGTCCAGAAGGCGCCGGCGACGTCGCCGGAAACGAAGGAACAGTTTTTCGGACATTCGCCGCGCGGGTCCCACCAGGGAACGAAATGCAAAGGCCCGCCGAATTCGCTCACCTCGATCGGCCGCGGCCGGCCCCAATGATCCTTGAGCCCGACGTTGACCAAAAGACCCGGGCCGAGCACGATGGTCACGATCAGGAACACAATCGCGCGCGCCGGTATCAACAGCTTGCGCCGCGGCAAGATAAGCTTGACGATCAGCGCAACCAGCGCCGCGGTCACGACGATCGTGCCGATCCACAGTCCGATGTCACGCGCCGTCATCACCGGCGGATACAGATGCAGGCCGAAAACATAGCCGTTGTGCGATATGTCGTGAAACGGCGCGGCAATCATCAGATCGAGCTGCGGAAAGAATCCGAATAGCAGACCCACCGCGGCAGCAATGGCAAGCGCAATGATCAGTCCGGTGCGGTTCATGCTTCGGGTCTCGGAATAGAGTGGCGGTCTAGCCGACGCCCCGGAAAATGTAAAAGGCGGCGGGACCGGAAGCCGCTATATTGCGCTTATGCCGCACACGCTCGACTTCTGGTTTGAATTCGCTTCCACCTATTCCTATCCGGCGGCCATGCGCATTGCCGCGCTGGCCGAGACGAACGGCGTGACGGTGCGCTGGCGGCCATTTCTGCTCGGGCCGATCTTCAAGGCGAATGGCTGGACCACCTCGCCGTTCAATCTGTTTCCCGCCAGAGGACGCTATATGTGGCGCGATCTGCAGCGGATTTGCGGCGCGCTCGGCCTGCCCTTCGAGCAGCCGCCGCAGTTCCCGCAGAATTCGGTGTTGCCGTCGCGCGTTGCCTTGGTCGCGCTTCGACAGCCTTGGGGCGAGGACTTCTGCCGCGCGGTCTATCGTGCCGAGTTCGGCGATGCGCGCAACATCGGCGAGCCGGCCGAGATCGCTCGTATCCTCAGCAGTCTCGGCCAGAATGCCGACGCCGTCATGCAGACGGCGCAATCGGATGACACCAAGCTGGCCTTGCGCGCGCAAATAGAATTGGCGCGGACGCTCGGCATCTTCGGCGCGCCGACTTTCATCGCTGCCGACGGCGAACTGTTCTGGGGCAATGACCGCCTCGAAGCCGCGCTCGCCTGGGCGAAGCGCTAAACCGACTCTCGATCGGAAGTAATCTCTTTCGGTGTGACCGCCTGGCGCCGCTCGCGCCAGCGCCCGGCGTTGCGGCCGGCGATCAGCCAGAAAACAAAACCGAATACCGCGCCGCCGGCGGCGGACAACTCGGCCGCGCGCGAGATGGGCGGCGGCGGATGGTCGATCGATTCCTCGTAACGCACAGTCCCCGTGTTTGTGTAATAGCAGGCGAGTAGCAGCACCGCGCCGGCCACCGCATAGGCGATGACCGAACAAATCTTGAGCGCCTCGGCCACGGCGATGAGGATCGCCGCCGGCAGCAATGCCAGCGCGGCGGTCGCCGTCGAGGCGAAGAACACCGTGCCCCAGAAGAACACGCGCTCGATAATATCGGCGGGGACGTCGGCGGGAGCGCCGACGAAGGCGCCGTGCCAGAGCGGACCGACGACGGCCAAGGCGACGGCAATCCCGGTTGCCAGCGACGCCACGAACAGGGCAAAGACGATGGCGATGATGCGGCCGAGCAAAGCCAAACCGTGACTCCTGATTTGTCATGGCCGGGCATAGCCCGTCAAAGACGGGCGTGAGCGCCCTTATGTCCCGGCCATCTCGCTTAGGGACTCTGTGCCTACCTTATCGGGATCACCGGGTCACGCCGCTTTGCGGCGGCCCGGTGATGACAGAAGACTGTCAATCTGTCATCGCCATGGCGCGCAACGCCAAGCGCTCGCGCGCGGATAGTTTCTCGCTCGCGCTCTTGAGCTGGCCGCAGGCGGCGAGAATGTCGCGCCCGCGCGGCGTGCGCACCGGCGAGGCATAGCCGGCGTCGAACACCACCTGCGAGAACTTCTCGATCTGCTCCCAGTCGGAACACTCGTAGCGGCTGCCCGGCCAGGGATTGAACGGAATGAGATTGATCTTGGCCGGGATGCCCTTGAGCAGGCGCACCAGCGCCTTGGCGTCGTCGATCGAATCATTGATGCCCTTGAGCATGACGTATTCGAAGGTGATGCGCTTGGCGTTGGAGACGCCGGGATAATTGCGGCAGGCCTCCAGCAATTGCGCGATCGGATATTTGCGGTTGAGCGGCACCAGTTCGTTGCGCAAGTCATCGCGCACCGCGTGCAGCGACACCGCCAGCATGCAGCCGATCTCGGCGCCCGCGCGCGCAATCATCGGCACCACGCCCGAGGTCGACAGCGTGATGCGGCGCTTGGAGATGGCGATGCCGTCGCCGTCGGCGACGATCAGCAGTGCGTCGCGCACCGCCTCGAAATTGTACAGCGGCTCGCCCATGCCCATCATGACGATGTTGGTGATACAGCGATCGCCGCCCGGAATGACGCCGTCGGTCGGGCGAATTGCTCCCGGCCAGTCTCCCAAACGATCACGCGCCACCATCAGCTGGCCGACGATTTCGCCCGCGGTGAGATTGCGCACCAGCCGCTGGGTGCCGGTATGGCAGAAGGTGCAGGTGAGCGTGCAGCCGACCTGGCTGGAAACGCACAGCGTGCCGCGATCGGTGTCGGGGATGTAGACGCATTCGACGTCGTGCGGCAGACCGCTGTCGGGATCGCCCGGCAGCCGCAGCAGCCATTTGCGCGTGCCGTCGACCGAGACCTGTTCGGCGACGACCTCGGGGCGATCAAGCGTGAAATTCTCGGCGAGGACGCTACGCAATTCCTTCGATACGCTGCTCATCTCCGCGAACGAGGTCAGCCCGCGGAAATAGATCCAGTGCCAGAGCTGTTGCACGCGCATCTTGCGCTGGCCCTCCGGCACGCCGAGCGTGCCGAGTGCGACGGCGAGTTCGGCGCGCGAGAGCCCGATCAGCGACGGCTTGTCGGGCGCGACATAGCGCTCGAGCGGCGTCTTCTCGACGAAGGGCGCCGCAGCGGGCACATTGTTGGTATCGATCAAAGTCATCATCTTTCAATCTAACACGAGAAGTGCCACGCACTCACTTTCCCTCTCCCCTTGCGGGAGAGGGTGCCGAGCGAACGAAGTGAGCGAGGCGGGTGAGGGGTCAGAAATTATTGAGGGACCGACCCCTCACCCGGCTCGCGCTCCGCTATCGCTCCCGCGCGAGCCACCCTCTCCCGCAAGGGGAGAGGGGACCGTCCGGCAACGCCTTGCCCTACAATGTAGGAAGTCGGCGGCCTACTTGCACTCGTCGGCGACTTTGTCGAGCGCCTCGGAGATGCCTTTGAGTGAGTAGGTGTCGGTGGTCTTGGTGCCGTGCGTGGACTCGCTCTTGACCACCAGGTCGGCGCCTTTGCGCATGGCCTCGACCATCGGCCCTTCCTCGGCGGCATTCTTCACCCATGCGCCGTCGGCCTGGGTGTACAGCGCATAGTTATCGGAACCGATCGTGGCTTTGCCGTCGACGCCCGGTTTCTGCGAATAGCCGAGAATGAACGAAACCTCGTTCTTTACTTTTTCCGCCGGCCGCGTCGAGACGAAGGCATAAATCGGGTCGCGGTTGCGCCCGGCCGGATCGGTCACCGCCTTGGTCGGTTTCGACAAGGCAAAACAGATTTTCTTGCCGCCGGGCGTGGCCTTGTAGGCGCCCCAGTCGCCGAATTGCCCGAGCAGCACGGCCTGGTCTGTGGGATTTTTCGGTTGCGCAAAGGCGCTCGTCGCAGTCACCGCCGCAACGGCGGCCAGCAGCGCAATCGCGGAGCTTTGCCAAGGCGTCTTCGTCATTCGGTCCCCACCGGTTGATTGAAACGACTGCGTCCGCCCCTGACTCATATTAAATAACCGAACGCGGGTAAACCCGAGCCGGGATTTGCGTGTAGAATCGCTGGGTATTAGTCCATTAAATGCGAAGAACGGCAATGTGAACGCGGCAATGCGCCGCCCCCAAGGATTGAACCCGCCGCCATGAAAGCCCTGCTCTGCACCCGTTACGGCACGCCCGACGACCTCGAACTGGCCGACATCGCCGACCCCAAAGCGGGGCCCGGCGAAGCCGTGGTGCGCATCGAGGCGGCGGCGCTGAACTTCTTCGATACCCTCATCATCGCCGGCAAATACCAGTACAAGCCGGCGATGCCGTTCTCGCCGTCGGCCGAATTCGCCGGCCGCGTCGAAAGCCTCGGCGCCGGCGTGACTTCCCTCAAAGCCGGCGACCGCGTGCTCGGCTACGGCACCCATGGCGCGGCGCGCGAACGCATCGCTATCAAGGCCGAGATGCTGGTGAAGATTCCGGACGGCGTCGACTTCGACCACGCCGCCGGCCTGTGCGTCACCTACGGCACCACGCTGTACGCGTTGAAGGACCGCGCCAAGCTCAAAAGCGGCGAGACGCTGGCCGTGCTCGGCGCTTCCGGCGGCGTCGGCCTCGCCGCCATCGAGCTCGGCAAGCTGATGGGCGCGCGCGTCATCGCCTGCGCCTCGTCGGCGGAGAAAATCGCCTTCGCCAAGCAGCACGGCGCCGACGACGGCATCGATTACGGCAAGGACGACCTCAAGGATGCGCTGCGGCGCGCGACCGACGGGCGCGGCGCCGATGTCATTTATGATCCTGTCGGCGGCGCCTATAGCGAAGCCGCCTTGCGCTCGATCGCCTGGGAAGGCCGCTTCCTGGTCATCGGCTTTGCCGCCGGCGATATCCCCAAGCTGCCGCTCAATCTTGTGCTCTTGAAAAGCGCCGACGTGCGCGGCGTGTTCTGGGGCTCCTGGATCGAGCGCAATCCGGCCGGTCACCGCGCCAACACCGAACAACTACTGGCGTGGCTGGCACAAGGGAAACTGTCGTCGCACGTGCACGCGGTCTACCCGCTCGCCGAAGCGCCCGCCGCGCTCAAGGCGCTCGCCGCGCGCAAGGTGATGGGCAAGGTGATTCTGCGGCCTTGAATATTTCCGTCGTCCCGAGCGACCGAGCCAGCGAGGGGACCCGGGACCCATAGCCACCGAATCTATCGATAGGCTGCGGCGTATGGGTCCCCGCCTTCGCGGGCGACGACAGCAATCAGCTTTGCTGCGACAACTCCACGAGCTTTTCGCGCGCGGCGTTGTATGTGCTCGGCGTGATGTGGCCGGCGACCAGCTTGATCGCCGCCAGCAACACGGCCGCGTCATCGGTGTAACCGAGCGCCGGCAGAAAATCCGGGATCGCGTCGATCGGCAGGATGAAATAGGCAATCGCCCCGAGCAGCGCTCCCTTCACCTGCAACGGCGTGGCGCGGTCGAAGGCGCAGTAATAGGCGGCCAGTAGATCTTCGGCGAAAGGGATTTGCGCCGCCACGCGCCGCAACTTGCGCCAGAAACTGCGGCGCAGCGCGCGGTCGTCGCCCGGCTCGTTGCGCCAGAATGCGGCGCTGGCAAATGTCATAAGGGCTATGTGGTTGACGATCGCGGCCGCCGCAAGACATGGCTTTTGCCGCCTCCGCGGGGCACTGCCGCCCCCACGGCCGCCTCGCGGGGGACTTAACCGCATCGCCAAAAGGCCGGTTGCTTCCCGGCCGCCCGTGACTATATTGCGCCGCAACAGCGTCGCGTCGCGGGTCACAGGATTGCCATCCGGCAATCCTGTTGTCTTTTGCAAGACGGATTTCCTGCGGAAATCCTTTTGAGTGGCCCGCGCTTTGGTTTCTGGAACCTGAAATGAACCTGCGTAACGTCGCCATCATCGCCCACGTCGACCACGGCAAGACCACACTGGTCGACCGGCTGCTGCAGCAATCCGGCGCCTACCGCGAGAACCAGCGCGTCGTCGAGCGCGCCATGGATTCCAACGATCTCGAGCGCGAGCGCGGCATCACCATTTTGGCCAAGGCCGCCTCGGTGGTCTGGAAGGACACCCGTATCAATATCGTCGATACCCCCGGCCACGCCGATTTCGGCGGCGAGGTCGAGCGCATCCTCAACATGGTGGACGGCGCGCTGGTGCTGGTCGACGCCGCCGAAGGCCCGCTGCCGCAGACCAAGTTCGTGGTGTCGAAGGCGCTGAAAATGGGGCTCAAACCCATCGTGGTCATCAACAAAGTGGACCGCTCCGACGCGCGCGCCACCGAAGTAGTCAACGAAGTGTTCGACCTGTTCGCCGCGCTCGACGCCAGCGACGAGCAGCTCGATTTCCCGATTCTCTACGGCTCGGCCAAGCAGGGCTGGATGGCGACCAAGCTCGACGGATCGCACGACGACGGCATGAAGCCGCTGTTCGATCTCATCCTCAGCCACGTCAAGCCGCCGGTGGTGGAACAAGGGCCGTTCCGCCTGCTCGGCACCATCCTGGAAGCCAATCCCTATCTCGGGCGCCTGGTCACCGGCCGCATCACCTCCGGGTCGGCAAAGCCCAACCAGCCGGTGAAGGTGCTCGGCCACGACGGCAGGCTGATCGAGACCGGCCGCATCACCAAGCTCTTGGCCTTCCGCGGCCTCGAGCGCGTGCCGGTGGACGAGGCGGAAGCCGGCGATATCGTCGCCATCGCCGGACTGCCGGAAGCGACCGTCGCCATGACCATCTGCGACCCGGTGGTGGAAACGCCCATTCCGGCGCAGCCGATCGACCCGCCGACGCTGGCCATGATCTTCCGCGTCAACGATTCCCCGCTCGCCGGCACCGAAGGTTCAAAAGTCACCGGCCGCATGATCCGCGACCGCCTGTTGCGCGAGGCCGAAGGCAACGTGGCCCTGCGCGTGCGCGAAAGCGTCGAGAAGGATTCCATGGAAGTCGCCGGCCGCGGCGAATTGCAGCTCGGCATTTTGATCGAGACCATGCGGCGCGAAGGCTTCGAGCTCTCGGTGTCGCGGCCGAAGGTGCTGATGCGCGACGACGAAAAGACCGGGGAACAGCTGGAGCCGATCGAGGAAGTCGTCATCGACGTCGACGAAATCCATTCCGGCATTGTCGTGCAAAAGATGTCGGAGCGTAAAGCCGAGTTGCTGGAGATGAAGCCGTCCGGCGGCCACCGGCTGCGCCTGGTGTTCCACGCGCCGACGCGCGGCCTGATCGGCTACCAGGGCGAATTGCTCACCGACACGCGCGGCACCGCCATCATGAACCGGCTGTTCCACGCCTACGGGCCGCACCGGGGACCGATTCAGGGCCGCCGCAACGGCGTGCTCATCTCCAACGATCAGGGCGACGCCGTCGCCTATGCGCTGTGGAACCTGGAAGACCGTGGCCCCATGATGATCGAGCCGGGCTGGAAGGTGTACCGCGGCATGATCGTTGGCGAGCATACCCGCGACAACGACCTCGTCATCAACGTGCTCAAGGGCAAGCAGCTCACCAACATCCGCACCACCTCCAAGGACGAGGCGGTGCGCCTCACCCCGCCGATCCGCATGACGCTGGAAAAGGCGCTGGCCTATATCGAGGACGACGAACTGGTCGAGGTGACGCCGAAGTCGATCCGCCTGCGCAAGAAGCTCCTGGACGAGAACGAGCGCAAACGGGCCGACCGCGCCAAGGAAGCCGAGGCGGTTTGACGCTAGCCGCCGGCCTGTTCGGGCGAATGTCCTATCTTGGTACGATTCAAATCTGAAAAACCGAATCAGCGGCCCCCGCCGCATTGCGGCGAGCCAAGCAAGTCGATCCAAATCAATAATTGCCGCGGAAACCAATCGGGCGCGGCGCGCGCATCCCTGCGCGCGATTGTTCAGCAGCCATCGGATGTTTCAAACCGACCTGTGACCAATAATCCACACCCTTTACCGATCGTTAATCATAGGGCTTGAAGGGCGCTGGGTTCGTTGCTTCTATTTCAAAATGTCTACGACCCTCATAGAGATTCGCCGCGCCAAAGCTTCCGACGCGCTCGACGTCGCCGGCACGCATGACGAAGCGTGGCGCATCGCCTATCAGGGAATCATTCCGGGCAACGAACTCGACAAGCTGATCAACCGGCGCGGGCCGGAGTGGTGGGCCTCCGCCATCCGCAAAGGCAGCCGCATCACCGTGCTGCAGTTCGGCGAGCAGATCGCCGGCTACGCCAATTACGGCCGCAACCGCGCCCGCAGCCTGTTCTATGACGGCGAAATCTACGAGATTTATCTGCGGCCCGAGTTCCAGGGACTGGGCTTCGGCCGCCGGCTGTTCACCGCCGCGCGCAAGGACCTGACCCAAAGCGGCTTGCGCAGCCTGGTGGTGTGGGCGCTGTCCGACAATGAGTCGGCAGTGGAGTTCTATCGGGCGCTGGGCGGCCGCGCGGTCGCCCGCTCCTCCGAACGCTTCGGGCCCAAGACGCTCGATAAGGTCGCCTACGCCTGGCAGTGAAGTCGCCGAGCTATTCGCAAGCTCTTGATTGTCATGGCCGGGCCTGTCCCGGCCATCTCGATTCAATGGGCAAAGCGTTGCAATCCTAAGCGGGATCGCCGGGACAAGCCCGGCGATGACAAATTAGGAATCGGCGCACGAACGCCTATTAGGAATCGGCGCACGAACGCCTAAATACTCGGCGCCGGCAATCCGTTCTGCACATAGGCCGCGCCCAGCGTGTTGAGCAACAGGCAGGCGATGGTCATCGGCCCGACCCCGCCCGGAACCGGGGTTAGCGCCCCTGCGACATCACGGGCATCGGCGGCAACGTCGCCGACGATACGCGATTTACCGCCCTCGCCCGGCACCCGGTTGATGCCGACGTCGATCACGGTCGAGCCCGGCTTCAACCAGTGGCCGCGCACGAATTCCGGCCTGCCGATCGCTGCGATCAAGAGATCCGCGCGCCGGCAGACTTCGGCCAAGTCTTGCGTCTTGGAATGGCAGATGGTGACGGTCGCATTCTCGGCCAGCAGCAATTGCGCCACCGGCTTGCCGACGATGTTGGAGCGCCCGACCACCACCGCCTCCATGCCCTCAAGCGAAGCGTGCACGGTCTTGGCCAGCCGCACGCAGCCGAGCGGCGTGCACGGCACCAGGCCGGGCAAGCCGCTGGCCAGCCGGCCGGCATTGAGCGGGTGGAAGCCGTCGACATCCTTTTCCGGATCGATGGCGGCAATGATCTTTTGCGCATCGATCTGCTTGGGCAGCGGCAACTGCACCAGGATGCCGTTGACATGTTTGTCGGCGTTCAACTTGGCGATCAAATCCAGCAGTTCGGCTTCGCTGACGCTGTCCGGCAGATGCCGGTCGAACGGATGCATGCCGGCTTCCGTCACCGCCTTCGACTTGTTGCGCACGTAAACTTCGCTCGCCGGGTTCTTGCCGATCAGCACCACCGCCAGCCCCGGCACGATGCCGCGGTCGCGGCGCAGGCGGTGCACCGCGTCCGTCACCTTGCCGCGGAGATCGGCCGATATCGTCTTGCCGTCGATGATGCGCGCGCTCATGTCGTCACCCGATTTGTAGCCCTGTAACCACTAGCCGCGGCACGCGGACTTGCAAAGTAGAGCCCGTCTATTGGCTAATGCATAACCTCTCAAGCGCCGCGGTAAGCCTTGGGCCGTCGCCCGCAATCGTCAAGCGCTTGATGCGGGCGGTGGCGCCGGCGGCGATGGTCACGTCGCGCGGCGCGACCCCAACCGCCTTGGCAACCAGCCGGCATAGCGCCTTATTGGCTTCGCCTTCGCTCGGCGCCGCCCGCACCCGCGCTTTAAGAATACAACGGCCGTCGGCCAAACGCGCAATGCCGTCGATGGTGTCGCGCCCGCTTTTGGGCGTCAGCCGCACGCTCAGGGAAACCCCGCCGGCAACCGCCGACCATGGCTTCAAATCAGCCAAATCAGAACACGTAAGGATAGATATAACGGATGATGATGTTCTCGATCAGCAGAATGAGCAGGATCAGGATCACCGGCGACACGTCGATGCCGCCGAGATTGGGCAGCATGGCGCGGATCGGGCGCAGCAGCGGTTCGGTGATGCGATAGAGGAATTCGCCGACCATCGACACCACCTGGTTGCGGGTGTTGACGACGTTGAAGGCGATCAGCCACGACAACACGGCGGCGGCGATCAGCAGCCAGATATAGATTTGCAGCACGAGCAGAATGATATCGAGGACTGAGCGCATGACGGTTCGCCGGTTCGAGGTGGGCGGAAACTAGCGGGTCGAACCGCGTTGAACAAGCCGACCCGGGCCAATCCTTGACAGCCCCAAACACCGGCCCTAAATGGCGCCCACTCGCCGCTTTTTTCGCGTAACGACCGCGTCGGCGGGGCCGTAGCTCAGTTGGGAGAGCGCCTCGTTCGCAATGAGGAGGTCAGGGGTTCAAATCCCCTCGGCTCCACCAACCTTCGCGGCCTTCGGCCGCTTCGGTTGGCAAGCCAGCCTAGACCCGCGAAGGTTGCCCGCCGTAGCCCGAAGGGCGAAGGCGGGCTTTTCATTTGGCCGCTAACGTTTCGCCGTCGGTGCCCTGCTTCGCCGGCGTGCGGCCGAGCCAGTGGTCGAGGAACGTGGCCAGCCAATTGCGCGCGGCGAAATCATGCACCGCCCGGTCGGCGACGTGCTCGTGGCGCTGCTTGGTGCCGGGCAACTCCATGCGATGCGCGCCGCGCACCAGCCAGCGATACATCATGGCGTGCGTCACCTCGGGGTGAAACTGCACCGCGTAGCCGGTCTTGTAGCGGAACGCCTGCACGGAAAAGGCGTCGCCCTCGGCCAGCAGCTCGCCGCCTTGCGGCAACTCGAAACCTTCGCGGTGCCACTGGTAGACGGCATCGGGCCATTGCGGACAGATCGCAAGTCCGGCCGGCGTCGGGCGGATCGGGTAATAGCCGACTTCGGCGTGGCCTTGCGGATGCGGCGTGACGCGGCTGCCGAGTTGGCGCGCCATCATCTGCGCGCCGAGGCAGATGCCGAGGTAAGGCTTGTTGTCGCGCAGCGGCACGCCGATCCAGTCGATCTCGCGCTTGACGAAGTCCTCCGCGTCATTGGCGCTTTGCGGGCCGCCGAAGATCGCGGCGCCGGCGTGCTCGTCCATCGTCTCCGGCAGCGGGTCGCCGAAGCGCGGGCGGCGGATGTCGAGCGGATAGCCGAGCTTGGCGAGCGCCTGGCCGACGCGGCCGGGCGAGGAATGTTCCTGGTGCAGGATGAGGAGGACGGGCTTCAGCATCGTGGTTCGGCGCACAGTCGCGCGCAGCGCCTGAGTACTAAACGCTTTGCCGGCGTTTGCAATATCACCGGCGGATTGCGGCTCCATTCCACTTCGACAATCAGGGGCCGCCTAGCATTTTGTTTGCGCATGATCTTTTCCGAAAACCGGTTCCCACTTTTCGGGATCATGCGCTATGCCGATGGCGCAGACCGGCGCCGCGACTGGCGGCGGTCGACGGCCGCCAGCAGAAACCGGTGCGGCACAAAGCGCAGCAGCAAGGCGATCAGCCTGTTGGCAAGACCTGGGACGACCACGCGGTGCCCCGTCATCAGTCCGCGATAGCCGTCTTCGGCCACACGCGCGGCGGTCTGGGTGAGGAAGCCGGGCGCCAGGCTGCCGCCGGCGACGCCTGCGACTTCGGCAAATTCGGTCGGAACCGGACCCGGGCAGAGCACGCAGACGCGCACGCCGCGCCGCTTGAACTCGCTGGAGAGCGCCTCGCTCAACGACAGCACGTAGGCCTTGGTGGCGTAATAGACCGCCATGCCCGGACCGGGCAGGAAGCCGGCCATCGAGCCGACATTGAGCAGGCCGCCTTTGTGCCGCGAAAGACTGTCGATGAAGGCGAGCGACAATTCGGTGAGCGCGCGCACATTGACGTCGATCATCGCCAGTTGCTCGGCGCGGCCGCGCGTCTCGGCGAGGCCGACCAGACCGAAGCCGGCATTGTTGACCATGAACTGCGGCTCGGCGCCCGCCGCCGTGAGCGCGTCGGCGATAATTTTGGCGGCGCCCGGCTTTTGCAGGTCGGCGACGATCACCAGCGGCCGGCGCTGCCCGGTCGCCGCGATCTCATCGGCGAGCGCATTGAGCCGCTCGGCGCGCCGCGCCACCAATGCAAGCTCATGGTCGTTGCGAGCGAACACGCGCGCCAATTCGACGCCGATGCCGGCAGAAGCGCCGGTGATTACGGTGACGGGGTGGAGTTCGGTCATCGACCGCCGCCGCCAGCGACTCGCTCGCGCAGCGCGATGCGCTCGTCGCGCGAAACGCCGAGCAGGTCGGCGGTGCGCCAGATCAGGTTGTCCTCGAACTCGCTGATGACGCCGTCGGCGCAGACGATCTGCCACATCATCTCGACCACGCGTGCGCAGCCTTCATGATCGAGCGCGCGGCTGATCTGGCGGGTGAAGCGGTAAAGGTCGATCGACTCCTGCTCGGCGGCGGTCGCTTCCGCGATCAGCTCGTCGGTATCGGCGTCATCTAACGCAAAGCGCTGCTTGATCACCTCATGCAGCTTGACGCGCTCGACCTCGGCGAAATCGCCGTCGATGCCGGCGGCATGCACCATCAGCGCGGCGGCGGCCAGCCGGTAGTCGTTGTCGTCGAAACGGCCGCCGTGGGCGGGGGCGCTGTCGGAAATTTCGGCGATCAGTTTGCGCACGGATTCGAACATCAGGACCCGTTTTCCTCTTTCTCGCGCCCGCCATCAACTCATTTATGAACGCAAACGGCCGCCCGAAACCCCGGGCGGCCGATGCACGATGTCGCGCCGATCACGCCGGCGCGATGGCGACCTCTTCCAGCGCGCGGTTGCGCGTCTCCTTGCCCCAGGCCCAGACCACGATGATCTGCACGACCACCAGGCCGATCATCAACCAGACCACCCCGGGCAGCTTGTAGTGGGCCATCAGGGCGGTGACGACGAAAGGCGATGCCACCGTGGCGGCGCGGCCGAGCGTGTTGCAGATGCCGTTTGCCGTCAGCCTGATCTCGGTCGGGAACAATTCCGGCGTGTAGACGCCGAACAGGATCGCGGTCTGCACATAGATCGCCACGATGAGAACGAAACCGACGCTGAGAACGATGGTCGGATCGGAGGCCGCGTTGAAGCGCGCATAGATGTAACCGAACACGATGGTCGCCACCGACGCGCCGATAATGCTCCAGCGGCGGCCGATGGCATCCGAGCTCCAGGCGCCGAGCGCGCAGCCGACCAGCGAGGCGATCGACAGCACCAGCGTATAGGCGAGCGAGTTGGTGATCGTGAGCCCCTGCCCCAGGAAGAATTGCGGCAGGAAGATCACGAAGCCGAAGATCAGCGTATTGATGGTGATCAACACCCAGGAGCCGACGATCATGCTTTGCAGGATCGGCGGCTTGAGCATGGCGGCGGCGGTGACCTGCGGCACGGGCGCGGGCTGCGCCGGCGCCGGCAACGGACCGGCGGTCGCCGCTTCCGTCTCGATCGATTGCATCAAGGCCTCGGCTTCCGCCGTGCGTCCTTTCGATTCCAGCCAGCGCGGGGATTCCGGCAGCCGCTTGCGCAGATACCAGACGATCAGCGAGCCGATGCCGGCGATGATGAACATCGGCCGCCAGCCCCAAACCGGGATGATCAGATAGCCGAGGATGGCGGTGGCCGGAAATCCGGCGACCACGATGAAGGCCATGAAGGCGAGCCAGCGCCCGCGCGTCTTCGGCGGCACGAATTCGGTCAGCGTCGAATAACCGACCACGATTTCGGCGCCGAGGCCGAGACCTTGAATAAAGCGAAACACGATCAACCAGCCCATGTTCGGCGCAAAGGCCGCGGCGAGCGAGGCGAGGCCGAAGATCAGGAGATTGATCTGATAGGTGAAGCGCCGGCCCATGCGCGTCGCCGACAAAGCCGGTGATCAGCGCGCCGAGCGTCATGCCGACGAAGGTGAGCGAGAGGAATTGCGGGATCTGCGCGGGCGTCGAAAACTTGGTCTGGATGACGGACGCGATCACGCCGCCGGCGACGTAGAGATCGTAGCCGTCGAAGAACATGCCGGCGCCGACCAGCCAGAAGATGCGGTAGTGGAACGATGAGATCGGCAGCCGGTCGAGACGTGCGCCGGCGTTCACGGATGATGCCATGTCGGTTTTCCTCCCCTCAGGATGTCACGGCCGGTCTTTGAGTGCCGGCTCGCGGTGATCGTAAGCGAGGCGATGGGTTGCGGCGCTACCGGGGGTGCTCGGCGCGCATTCGCGGATCGGAATGTATGCGGCGGCGTCCGTCGCACCGCCTTTCATTAAACAGTCCCGCTGCGTTACGATGGCCTTGCATTTCAATTTTGTTTCGGAGCCCCCCCCATGCCCAAAGCCTACTGGATCACCGTCTATCGCGAGATCAAAAGCCCGGAGAAGCTCGCGGCTTACGCGAAGCTCGCGCCGCCGGCGGTCAACCCGTTCGGCGGGCGCTATCTCTGCCGCGGCACGGCAGCGGTCGCCTACGAGGCCGGGCAGAAGGAGCGCGTGGTGGTCACCGAGTTCCCCAGCCTGGAGAAAGCGATCGCCGCGCACGAGTTGCCCGGCTACCAGGAGGCGATGCGCGCGCTCGGCGACGGCGCGGTGCGCGACGTGCGGCTGATCGAGGGGCTGGAGTAACCTCGCGCGGCTGTTTTCTCCGCTCGTTCCCGCGTTCTCCGCTCATTCCCGCGCAAGCGGGAATCCAGGATTTCTTGGCAATAACGGGGTCCCCGCTTCCACGGGGACGAACGGATTGGTGAACTGCTTTGCGCACGAACACCGCTGTTCCGCGCCAAAATCGCGCCTATTCGGCATTGGGCGCAGGCGTTGTCGCACCGCATTGCCCCTCTCCCGCGCTTGCGGCAACATGTGGGTCACAACAAGCCGCCACAATGCGGCGGATTCCCCTGGGAGATAAGCGCCGATGCCCACGTCCCGCAGCAAACCCCGCATCAGCTACGTCGATCCGGCGACCGTCGATCCCGCCATGCGCGCCGAGTTCGAGCGCTGCGCCCGCGAAGGCACGCCGCGCCCGGAAAGCCAGGCGGTGCGCGCGCACGTGCCGGCCACGTTCTGGTCGTTCGCCAACACCTGGCGCGACGTGTTCAGGAACGGCGTCGCCGACCACAAGATCAAGGAGCTGTGCCGCATCTATGTGTCGCGCTCGGTGCTTGTGCGAGTTCTGCGGCAACCAGCGCTCGATCAAGGCGGCGAAGGCCGGTCTGAAAGAGGACGACTATTCGGAATTGATCAATTTCGAAAGCTCGCCGAAATACGACGCGCGGCAGAAGGCGGCGCTCGCCTACGCCGAGGCCATCACCTGGGATCTGCCGGCGGGCGACGACCTGTGGGATCGCCTGCACAAGCATTTCAGCGAGCCGGAGCTGGTGGAGATCGGCTACTTCGTCGCCATCACCATGGGCCAGCAGCGCTGGCTGCGCACCTTGAACATCGAGCATCACCAGGTGCTCGCCGGCACCGGACGGCTCGATGGCGCCCGGCTTCGAAACCGAAGCGGCGCTTAAAGCGTCCAAGCAGGCCGAAGACTACTGGGCCAAGACAAATCAGAAGATCAATCCGAAACCCGCAACACAGGCCGCCGAGTAGTGACAAACCAAGCAGACGGCCGCTCCGGCCATCAGTCCCGCGTCCGCGCGGGGAAAAGCGAACCGCGCATCCGCGTCAAGGGACTGGGCAAGCATTACGGCGCGCTGGAAGTGTTCCGCAATATCGACTTCGAAGTCGGCGAGCGCGAGATCGTCGCGGTGGTCGGGCCCTCCGGTTGCGGCAAGACCACGCTGCTGCGCTGTATCGACGGCCTGCTGCCGCATGACGCCGGCGAGATTCTGGTCGGCGAGCAGCGCGTCACCGAGCCGATCGCCGGCGTCGCCATGGTGTTCCAGCATTTCGGGCTGTTTCCGTGGAAGACGGTGTTCGAGAACGTCGCCTACGGCCTGCGCATGGCAGGCGCGGCGAAGACGGAGATCGACCGCAAGGTGCCCGAGTTCATCAAGATGGTCGGCCTCTCCGGCTTCGAGAACGCCTTCCCCTATCAGATGTCCGGCGGCATGCAGCAGCGCTGTGGCCTCGCGCGTGCGCTCGCGGTCGAGCCCAACGTGCTGCTGATGGACGAGCCGTTCGCGGCGGTCGACGCGCAGACGCGCGAGATTTTGCAGTTCGAACTCCTACGAATATGGGAAGAGCGGCCGACCGCCATGGTCTTCGTCACCCATTCGATCGAGGAGGCGGTGCTGCTCGGCCACCGCGTCATCGTGCTCAAGGGCAGGCCCTCGAGCATCCACGAGACCATCGTCATCGATCTGCCGCATCCGCGCACGCGCGCGACGCTGCGCGAACCGCGTTTCGCCGACCTGCGCGAGCGGGTGTGGAACACGCTGATGCGGGAGGCGCGCGAAGCCGAATTCGTTCTCGAACGCTGAAACAAAAAACACTTCAGGGAGGATTCCATGATGCGCAAACTATCGGGACTGCTGACCGGCGCCGCGCTGCTGGCCGCGCTGATGGCCACGCCCGCCGCCGCGCAAGGCAAGAAGCTGGTGATCGCCACGCCCGGCATCCCGCCGATCTATTCGGTGACCATCGCTTTCCTGGCGAAGCAGCAGGGCTTCTTCAAGAAGCACGGCGCCGACGTCGACATCCGCCCGTTCGACAACGGCACCGCGGCGGCGCGCGCGGTGGTCGCCGGCAATGTCGACATGGCCTGGTCGCCGACGCCGCCGGTGATCAACCAGATTTCCAACGCCGGCGTGCCGCTGGTGGCGATCTACGGCATGCCCAACCCGGACTGGGTGGTGGGCACCACCGAGGAAGGCAAGACCTGCAAGGACCTGGTCGGACAGGACGTCGGCGTCGACTCGATCGGCGGCGCGCGCTCGGTGGCGCTGCGCTCGATGCTCACCGGCTGTCCCGGGGTAAAGCTCGACGAGATCAAGCAGATCGCGCTCGGCTCGTCATCGGGCCCGGCGCTGATCGCCGGACGGCTGCATTTTGCCGTGCTGCATCTCGACGACCTCGCCGAGATCGAGGCGCAGGGCAAGAAGCTGCACACGCTCTTGGCGATGAAGAACACCAACCCGACCAGCCATTACCTGATGCTGGTGGTGACCAAGGATAATCTGGCGAAGAACCGCGACGCCATCGTGCGCACGGTCGCCGGCCTGATCGAGGCCGCGCGCTTCATGCAGGACCCGAAAAATGCCGACGCCGTGGCGGACGCCGCCGCCGGCACCGGCCACAGCAAGGCGGTCAACAAGGCGGCGCTCAAGGAATTCCTCGCCATCGACTTCTGGGCGACCAAGGATGACGGCCTGCCGCGCAACAAGCTGGAAGCCACCGCCAAGCTGATGAAGAAGATCGGCGCCATCAAGCCGGACAAGGAGCCGGTGACCTACGAACAACTGGTCGACACCAGCGTGTGGAAAGACGCCAACGCGATGGTGAAGTGACCGCGCGGTTAGCCACAACTGTCGTCCCCGCGAAGGCGGGGACCCGGTACGCCCGGCGTCTATGATAGAACCGCAACACCGGGGTTACTGGATCGTCCGCTTTCGCGG
>CAWDUB010000009.1:0-28709 GCA_963805375.1 uncultured Alphaproteobacteria bacterium
GGATTTGATTTTTCCTATCGGCGGCTTCGGCTCTCCGAATTCGCTGCCGGGGCTGGCCTCGTTTAACGTTCGCCGATCGAACACGGGCAGCGCATGGCGGATCAGGTCTTCACCGGTACGATTGTTCTCCCCGACCGCATTGTCGAGAACGGCTACGTTCTTGTCGGCGACGGGCTGGTGCAAGCGGTTGGAGCAGGTGAGGCGCCATCTGGCGAAAGACAGGGCGGCCCAGGGTTTCTGGTACTGCCAGGTGCCATCGACGCGCAGGTACACAGCCGAAGCCAGAAGGGTCAGGAGGATTTTATCTGGTCGACGCGCAGCGCCGCCGCCGGCGGCGTCACCACCATTGTCGATATGCCTTATGACGACGGCTGCCTCATCGCGAGCGCCGAGCGCTTCCATACCAAAGTCAAAGAAGCAGGCGCGCAAGCGCGGGTCGATTTCGCACTTTACGCCACGATTGATCCGCAAGAAGGCGCCGCACGAATTGACGAGCTAGCCGATGCGGGTGCCGCCGCGTTCAAGTTCTCGACTTTTGGAACCCATCCACAGCGTTTCCCGCGCATTCCGCCACAGATGCTTTTTGCATGTTTTGAGGCCATAGCCCCGCGGGGGCTGATCGCCGGCATCCATAACGAGAACGACGAGATGGTGCGCGCCTTCATCGCCAAGGTGGAGGCAAGTAACATTACCGATTATCGCGCACACGGCCTCTCGCGCCCGCCAATCACGGAAGCGCTGGCGACCGCCGAAGTCTTTGAACTCGGCGCCGGTACCGGCTGTCCGGTGCATATCGTGCATTCATCGATCGGGCGCGGCTATGAATTGGCCGCGGCCTATCGCACGCAGGGTCACGCCGCTACTATCGAAGCCTGCATCCACTATCTGACGCTCGACGAAGAAAGCGACGTGCGCCGCCTCGGCGGCAAGGCCAAGATCAACCCGCCGGTGCGACCGCGGCAAGAGCGCGAAGCCCTATGGCATCATCTCGCCGCCGGCAACGTCACCATCGTGTCAACCGACCATGTGAGTTGGTCGGAGGACCGCAAAACTGATCCGACCATGCTAAAGAATGCCTCGGGCGTGCCGGGTTTGGAGGTCCTCTACGCGCTGCTGCTCAAAGGCCTCGACGCGCGCGGTCTCCCGTTGACTCATGCCGCGCGGCTGTTGGCGCATAATCCTGCAGCATTGTTTCGCATCGGCCATGCCAAAGGCGCACTCGAGGTTGGTCGCGACGCCGATATCGTCTTGGTACGGCAGGATCCGCGGCCCTACCGGGCGGCGGAGAGCGGCAATAACTTCGTGTCGTGGAGTCCTTATGACGGCATCGAACTGCCGTTCCGCGTGGCAGCGACATTCCAACGCGGTGTTTGCGTCGCCGCCGACGGCAAGGTAACCGCTAAGCCGGGCCAGGGGCGCTTCGTCAAACCGCCGCTGCCGGCGCACTAAGCGGGAGATCGATTTGGCCGCAAGTAATCTGCCGCTCGATGCCGACCGTCTCTGGGCAGACGTGATGGCTTTGGCCGAATTAACCGATGCCGCGCGTCCTTACACCCGCCGCTCCTTCAGCCCGCTGTTTCTTGAAGGCCGCAGCTTTCTTGCTGGGCGTTTCGAGGAGGCAGGGCTCAGTGTGCATATTGATGCGGCAGGCAACTTGATCGGCCGGCTTGATGGCACCAACCCTTCGCTCGGCGTCATCGCGGTCGGTTCGCATAGCGATACAGTGCCGTCCGGCGGCCGCTTCGACGGTATCGCCGGGGTCGCCACCGGCCTGGAAGTCGCGCGGGCGTTGCGCGATAAAGGCGAGCGCCTCGAGCATAGCATTGAAGTCATCGATTTTCTCGCTGAGGAGCCGAGCGAATTCGGTCTTTCCTGCGTCGGTAGTCGCGGGATGTCGGGTGCGCTCAATGCGCCAATGCTTGATCTGACCGAACCCGGAGGCGAGACTTTGCGCGACGCATTGCGGCGGGTGGGCGGCGATCCCGATCGGCTCGCTGACGCCAAGCGTTCGGACGTCAAGGCGTTCCTAGAGTTACATATCGAGCAAGGCATCGTGCTTGAATCGCAATCGCTCGATGTTGGTATTGTCACTTCCATCGTCGGCATCCGGAGAATTGAGATCGTCTTTAACGGCGCCGCCGACCACGCCGGCACGACGCCGATGCACCTGCGCCGGGACGCGCTGGTGGCAGCCGCCAATACGGTGGCGTCTGCTCGGCGCATCGCCGAACAATTAGCGGGCGAGGGGAAAGACTACTTCGTTGCCACCGTCGGCATCCTTACTGTCGAACCCAGTGCATCAAACGTGGTTCCCGGCCGGTGCCGCTTGGTGATCGATGCGCGCACCACCGATCCGGCGCTGACCGCGCGCTTTACCGAAGCAATCGAACGTGAAAGCGCGGCGCATGCCGCTGCAGCCCGGGTAGATAGGTTGCCGCTGACAACTCTGTCCGAAGGAAAGCCGGTCGCCTGCGATCCGATCCTACGCGAGGCGCTGCGCGACGGAGCACACGCGCTGGGCTTGAAGGAAACCGACCTTGCCAGTGGCGCGGGCCACGATGCGGCTTTCATGAGCCGCATTTGCAAATCGGCAATGGTGTTTGTGCCGTGCAAGGGTGGCAAAAGTCACTCGCCGGAAGAATGGTCCGATCGCGAGCAAATTGCC
This sequence comes from uncultured Alphaproteobacteria bacterium, assembly GCA_963805375.1. Taxonomy (GTDB): domain Bacteria; phylum Pseudomonadota; class Alphaproteobacteria; order Rhizobiales; family Xanthobacteraceae; genus Pseudolabrys. Next base: position 2,666 of record CAWDUB010000009.1, read on the forward strand.
GCCGGCGCCGCCGTCATCTTGCAGGCGGTTAAAGCGCTCGATCGGTCCTTGCAAACGGCTAAAAAGGAGTAGGGGATGGGACGCATTCTCGGATTGCAGGACGTTGAAGCCGCGATCCGCGGCGGCTCGATCTTTGCCGCCGGAGGAGGCGGCTGGGCCGACCACGGCCGCATGCTCGGCACCACCGCGGTAAGCGTCGGTCAACCCGAACTCGTCTCTATGGATGAAGTGCCTGACGACGCTTTTATCGCTACCGCAGCCGCTATCGGTGCGCCGGCAGGCACCACCGAATGGCAGATGCTCGGAGTCGACTACGTTAAGGCAGTCGAGATGCTTCAGCAGGAACTGGGCGCGCCCCTGTACGGCCTGATGATCGGGCAGAATGGCATGTCGAGCACCATGAACGCTTGGCTGCCGGGGGCAATGCTCGGCACCAAGGTCGTCGACGCGGTCGGCGACATTCGCGCCCATCCGACCGGTGATATGGGATCGATCGGCATGGCCTCAAGTCCCGAGCCAACGATCCAAGTTGCGGTCGGCGGCCATCGTGACAGTCATTCGTACATCGAGCTGGTGGTGCGCGGGGCAACGGCGAAAATATCGCCGATATTGCGCAAAGCGGCGGATATGTCGGGCGGCTTCATCGCCAGCTGCCGCAATCCAGTGCGCGCATCTTACGTGAAGAAGAACGCGGCACTCGGCGGCATCTCACGAGCGCTCGACCTCGGCCGTGCCATCATGGAAGCGGAAGCCAAAGGCGGTGGTGCCGTGATCGAGGCAATCTGCAAGACCACTTCGGGCCGAATTTTAGGCGAAGGAACGGTCACCCGCAAAGCAGTGACCTACACCGAAGGCGCCTTCGATATCGGCACCATTGCGATCCGTACAAGTAAGGGTGATCTCGTGCTCCATGTCATGAACGAATACATGGCGGTCGAAGGCGGCAACGGGACGCGTCTTGCGACCTTTCCAGACGTGATCACGACAGTCGACGGCGATGGCAAGCCGGTCAGTGTCGGGCATTTGCAGGAGGGCATGGAGGTGTCGGTATTCCATATCGCAAAGGCGCATCTGCCGTTGAGCGCGTCAGTCAAGGATCCAAGTGTCTATCCGGTCTGCGAAGCTGCGCTCGGCATCCCCATCGCCTCTTACGCACTGGCGTGAATCACAATGAACCGACATTTCACCGTCACCTCGGGCTCCAATCTACGCTGCCGCGGCTGGCGCCAGGAAGGGCTGTTGCGCCTGCTCGAGAACGTGCTGGCGGTCGGCGAGGACCCGGCCAATCTCGTGGTCTATGCGGCGCTCGGCAAGGCTGCGCGCGATTGGCCGTCGCATGACAAGATCGTCGAGACTTTGAAGACTATGATCGACGGCGAGACCCTGATCGTGCAGTCCGGCAAGCCGATCGGCCTGATCAAGACACACGAAAAAGCGCCAGTCATTATCATGGCCAACTGCAACATGGTCGGCCAATGGGCGAAAGCCGAAAACTTTTATGAATGGCAGAAGAAGAACTTGATCTGCTGGGGCGGCCTTACGGCCGGCGATTGGCAATACATCGGCTCGCAAGGGGTGATCCAGGGTACCTATGAAATATTCATGCGCATTGCCGAGCGTCATTTCGGCAACAGCCTCAAAGGCCGGTTCATCTTGACGGCCGGGCTTGGCGGTATGGGTGGTGCGCAGCCGTTGGCGGGACGCATGGCCGGTGCCGTCATCCTCTGCGTCGAGATTGATGAGCAGCGCATCGCCAAGCGTATGGCCAATGGTTTCCTCGACGCGCGCGCCGACGATCTCGATCAGGCGATGACCATGGTCGATGCCGCGCGACAGCAAGGCCGCGCCGCCTCGATCGCAATTCAAGGCAATGCCGCCGACATCTACGAGGCGCTGCTTGCGCGCGGTGTCATTCCCGACATCGTCACTGATCAAACCTCCGCTCACGATCTTATCTACGGTTATGTGCCTGCCGGCCGAACCCTCTCCGAAGTGCGTCAGATGCGGCTAGATAATCCAAAGGCGCTGATGAGCGAGAGTCGCGCCACAATCGTCCGCCATGTGCGCGCCATGTTGGGCTTCAAGCACGCAGGTGCTATCGTGTTCGACAACGGCAACTTAATTCGTACGCAGGCGCGCGAAGGGGGCGTTGCTGACGCGTTCGATATACAGATCTTCACGGAAGCCTATTTGAGGCCATTGTTCGCACGTGCCATCGGTCCGTTCCGCTGGATTTCGCTTGCCAATGACCGCGAGGATATCCGCAAGATCGACGACCATCTGCTTGAGGTTTTCACGGACAATCACATTCTCACTAATTGGATCGCCCTGGCGCGAGCGCATGTCCCCTTCGAGGGCCTGCCCGCGCGCATCGCCTGGCTTGGCCATGGCGAACGTACGGCGCTGGCGCGAGCGGTCAACCGCATGGTCCGCGACGGCACGCTATCGGGGCCGATCGCCTTTACCCGCGATCACCTCGATGCGGGCGCTATGGCGCATCCCAACATCATGACCGAGAACATGCGCGACGGCTCCGACGCCATCGCCGACTGGCCATTGCTCGATGCCATGGCAATGTGCTCCTCGCAGGCCGATCTGGTGGCGATCCATTCAGGCGGCGGCGGCTATTCCGGTTACATGACCAGCGCCGGAGTGACCGTCATTGCCGACGGTACCAGCGAGGCGGATGAGCGCCTCAATTTGGCGCTCACCAACGACACGAGTCTGGGCGTAATGCGTTATGCTGATGCCGGCTATCCCGACGCGCTCGATGAAGCCCAGAAGAAAAACCTGCGGCATTTCCGGCTCTCGTGATCAAAGCAACGGCTCTGTCCATTCGGATTTTTCGCCGATAGCCGACCGCGCAGCGTGTTGACGAGGTCGCGTTCCGGCTCGCTCAGGCTGCGCTCTCCGGAATAAATCACGAACAGCCGCCGTGCGATCACCGGATCGACGATCGGGTGGACGACCAAGTCGCCTTCAGCCATTTCGCGCCGGACCGCCGAAGGCGGCAACACTGTGCAGACCGGTGCGTGCGCCAGCAATGCCGCGACCATGGTCAGCGCGTCGATCTCCATATAAGGCTGGATGCGCAGGCCACGTTCCTCGGCGGCAGCCTCCACCAGTTGGCGCAAGCCGAAACGGCTTGTGGGCAGGGCGAGCGGCAGGCGGACCAGGTCGGCGAGCTTCACCGGCCCCGCCGGCAGCAGCTTGTGACGGGCATGCGCCACAGCGGCAAGGCCTTCCGACGAGCCGAGTGGTAAGCGCGGCATGTGTGGCAGTCCTGTTTCCACGATCGCGACTCCGACCAGTCCGCGCATGACCCAGTCCTGCAACGTGCCGTTCGGCGCCTCCCGCACGACCAGCTTCAAGGCCGGGTGCCGCGTCTGCACGCCGAGCACGGCTTCGGTGATGCGGTTGACCAGATGGCCGTGTTGACTCACCGAAGGCAGGATACCGATGGCGATGCGCCGCCGCAGCGGCGTTGCGGTGGCGCCGCCGTCGCCGCCGTCCAGCGATGCGCTGAAAGCCGGTCTCGATCATTTTTGCAACTTTGGCGAAACGGTCGCCGTTTGCAGTTGGAATAACGCCGTCGCCGCGCCGCTCGAACAGTGAGGTCGAAAGTGTGCGCTCAAGCTTGTGCAATTGTTCGCTCAGAGCCGGCTGCGTCACGTTGGAGCCGTGAGCGGCGGCGGAGACGCGACGCAGGCGATGCACCGTGTTGAAATAGTGAATCTGACGCAAGGTGATGGCCGGTTGTCGCGGATTTACGCGTCCGGGTCCGCCGAGTGCACGTTTCAGATGGCGCACGAAAAGTGCGGTCACAGTGTTGGGCACCAGCGCGCGCGCGACGATGTTCATCGTGAGCGGAACGTCGGGCCTCACCGTTCTCACCCGCAGGAAGCCGAGCCGGTTGGAAATCAGGCTTTCCGGCACGAACAAAGCGGCGTCGGGATAGTCGTCGATCAGCCGGGGCAACTCACCAGGATGTTCATTAACAAAGCGTACGCCTGTCATCTTGTGCCGCGCGAAATAGCGATCGGCCTGTTCAATCAATGCCGGCGCCAACGCCGGTACGACGAGGCGTCCGGCGGCGAGATCGGCGGCGCTCGCGGGTCTAGTCGTGCCTGTCGGCAGCCGACATGCGAACACCCAACGGTCGGTGAGCAAGGTTTGCGTGCGCGTTTGTCCCCGCGTCCGTTCTTGCGCGAGGGCAATGACGATGCGGCTGCCGGTCAGACCGGGCCACGCTTCGCTCAATCCGCCGACGCGCGGCGAATCCTTTTCATCCGTCCACACTGGATCGACGAAAATTTCCGGCCGCTCGGCTGAGATGGCTCCAATGGCACGCTCAAGGGCGTGGCCGATACCACCGATGGTGAAGCTCAGGGCCAATTCGACCGTCAGCAGCCGAGCAGGACGCACCGGCGGCGTCCCAATCCATCGCTTGGCGAACACCTCGCTGTCGAGCAGCGGCTCGGCGATCCGCATCAGCCAGCGTGCGCCGGCGGTTGGGTATAGGCCGTGATTTACGCGCCGGAACAGGGGAACGCCGAGTTCGTCTCCTAGCGACTTTAGGGCGCTACTCAATGTCGATTGCGCAATCCCGAGTTCGTTAGCGGCGCGCGCCAGCGTGTCGCACCGGCATGCCGTCGCGAAATAACCGAGAGTACGCAGCTCAATCATTTTGGTCCGCCTTGCCGGCAAGCATAGCCGGTGGCGTCTCTCGCGTCATGCGATCGTTCGGTTTTGCCTATAGCCTTGTTCTTGCAGCCCGCGCGTGCGCCTTCGCGGAGCGGCCGATAGGATTGCCTGGGCAGACCGGTCCGGGACGGTTCACTGCAACCGGCAATCGACAGGATGGGGCGATGCGTGGCTCCGCCGGCCTTAAAGGATGCCATGAGCAGAAATGTGGAAATCTCGTCGCAGGCGATGCGCGCGTTTCTTGCGAGCCTTGGTGCTGCAGGTGAGCTTAAGACCGTTTCCGAGCCGGTCGATCTTGAATTCGAAATTGCGGCCTGCCTTGCCGAAGCGGACGGTGGCTCGGCTTTACGTTTCGACGCGGTGCGTGGCCATCGAATACCGGTTATTGGTAATGTGCTGACCTCAATGCTGCGCATCGCGTCGGGCCTCGGTACGACCCCCGCCGAATTGCAGAACCTGATTGTCGCGGCGATCGACCGTCCACTCGAACACCGCGTCGTCGCTTCGCCACCTTGTCAGGAACAAATCATCGCCGATCCAGAGCTCGCCAAAGAGCTACCGATCCCACGCTTCTTTGAAAATGAGCGCGGCTCCTACATCACCGCCGGCGCCGTCGTCGCCAAAGATCGTGTGACGGGTCGTGCCAACCTTTCGATCGCACGCGTGATGCCGCTGGGCGGCAATCGTGCCTTTGTCGGCATTGCGCCCAATCACCATCTGGCCGTGCTCGCGCGCGCGGCGCATGCGCGTGGAGAGACGCTCGATATTGCGGTCACTGTTGGCAATCATCCGGCGGTGCTGATCGCTTCCTGTCTTTATCTCGGCCTTGGCGACGATGAGCTGAAAGTCGCCGGTGCCCTGTTCGGCGAGCCGGTCGATGCAGCCCGCTGCGTCAATTCGGACTTGCTGGTTCCCGCCCATTGCGAATGCGTACTGGAAGGCGCGCTCGATGCCGGCGAATTGATGCAGGAGGGGCCCGTTAGCGAATTTCACGGCATGTATGAGAACTATGGCGTTGGCATCGTTGCGACATTTTCGCATCTAACTCGTCGGCGCGACGCACTGTTTCAGGTCATCCTGCCCGGTTATCACCGGGAGCACTGCCTAATCGGCGGCGTCGCCATCGCCGCCGGCCTGACGCGCGCGGTACGTGCTAGCGTGCCCTCGCTCAAGGAAGTTGCGGTCGGCCTCGGCGGCGCCGGGCGTCTGCATGCGGTTGTGGTACTCAGCGCGCCGCGAGCCGGTGAGGCGCGCAAGGCGATGTTCGCGGTCTGGGCGGCGGTCAACCTGATCAAACAGGTCGTTGTCGTCGACGACGACATCGATCCATGGGATTCGCTCGCTGTCGAATGGGCTGTGGCGACGCGAATGCAACCGCATCGCGACTTTGTCATCGTCCCCGATGTACGTGCAGATCGCGCCGAGCCATTGGAGAAAGACGGCATTATTGCCAAACTTGGCGTTGACGCCACGCGGCGTGCGGGTGACCGGCCGGACTGGCAGCGCGCGCGGCCTCCCCAAGCCGCACTCGACCGTGCTCGCGATCTGTTGCGCGCGCACGCGGCTACGCAGAAACCGAACGAAACCAAACCCCGTCCCCACTGATGGAGAGAGCCATGTTGCATCAAATGATGAAATCACCCACGCGGTTGAGGAGTTTGCTGTTAAGTGCAGCCGCCATCGCGCTCGGTGCCGTTCTGGCCCAGCCCGCAAGCGCTGAAATCAAGATCGGTTTTCAGGCACCCCTGACCGGCTTCGCGGCCACCGACGGCAAGTCGGCGAAGCTCGCCGCCGAAATGGCGATTGAGGACATCAACGCTGCGGGCGGGGTACTTGGGCAGAAACTGGAACTCATCAGCTATGACGACCAGGCCAAGTCCGACCAAGCGATCTTCACGGCCAACAAGCTGATCGGCGAAGACGGCGTGAAATTCGTGGTCAACGGCAGCTATTCGGCCTCCGGCCGTGCCGCTGCACCGGTATTCCAAAAGGCCGGTGTGGTGACGATCGTGGCCTATGGCGTCCATCCCGACATCACCCGCGCCGGCGATCACATCTTCCGCCTAGTCCACCTTGGGCCGCCGCAAGGTCGCGCCACTGCGCTTTTCGTCGGCAAGATGCTTGGCAAGAAAAACGTGTCGGCTATCACCATGGACAACGATTACGGCCAAGCGACAATGGACGGCTTCCTCGAGGCCGCACCGAAATATGGCATTAACATTGTCAACAAATACAGCTATTCGCTGAAAGACCGCCAGTTCGGCTCGATTGTTGCCAGCGTCAAGCGCGACAATCCGGACGCCATCTATGCGACTGGCTATTTCTTCACCGGCGGCCCGCTCGTAGCGCAGCTGCGCGCAGCGGGCATCACCGCGCCGATCATCGGCTCACAAGCTTTCAACTCGGAGAAGTTTATCCAGATCGCCGGGCCCTGCATCGGAAGGAACCTATATCGTAGACAGCTTTGATCGCGGCCGCCAGGATAATGCTTTACAGAAGTTTTTCGCGGAGTTCTCCAAGCGAGCCGGCTATCCGCCAGAAGGCGTTGCCGCGGTTACTTACTCGGCAGTCAAGCTGATGGCTGACGGTCTCAAGCGCGCCGGCAGCGGCCGATCCGGAGAAGGTGAGGGACGCGCTCGCCAAGACAAAGAACTTTCCCATGCTGGAGGGCAACCTGATCGGTTTCAACAGCCTGCATGAAATCATCTTGCCGATCAGCGTCAACGTGATCAAAGACGGCAAGTTCAAGTTCTTTGCCAACATCGACGACTTGAACGCATTCGCGCCGCCCGAGAAATAGCGGTAACTTTTGCGGGCGGAGGACGGCGACGTCCTCCGCCCGACTTATTTCAAGGATGATCGGGTGTACTACGTCGACCTCGCTGTAAGCGGCGTCACCTTCGGGTGCATGTACGCCATGATGGCAGTGGGGCTCGCGCTCGTTTACGGGCTGTTGCGTATTCTGCACGTCGCCCATGCGGCGGTCTTCGCCCTCGGCGCCTATATCACTGTCCTTGTCGCCAACGCGACTGGTAGCATCGGGCTCGGTTTCGTCGCCGCTATTCTAGTCACGCCACTGTTTGGCATGGCCATTTATCGGCTGCTTTACGAGCCGCTGCTGAGCTATCGGCCGGACGTTCCGATGATCGCTTCGGTCGGCCTCCTGGTGCTGATGCAGGACGCCTTTCGTATCGCTTTCGGCGAACAAGGCGTCACGTTCGAACACAATATTTATGCGTTTATGACCTTCGATTTCCTTGGAGTGAGAGTCAACGCCGTGCAGATCGCCATCGTGGTCTCTACGATTGTCATTTTCATCGGGCTGCATCTCTTCACGACCCGCACCCGCATCGGTGTTGCTTGGCGGGCGACGGTGTCGCGGCCGAAAATAGCCGCCAGCTTCGGTGTCGATGCCATCCGCGTCCGCTACCTGAATTTTGCGCTCGGCTCGGCGCTGGCGGCCGTAGCCGGTGGCTTGGTGGCGCTGCTTAACAATCTCGTCGATCCCGGCATCGGCTACGTCGTCAGTTACAAAGCGTTGGCGATCATCGTTCTCGGTGGCCTCGGCAGCGTGCGCGGCACGCTGATCGCGAGCATGGTGCTGGGCTTGGTCGAAGCCTACGGCACCATCTACATCGGCCAATGGCTCGACCGCGACGCCATCGCCTTTCTTGCCTTGATTGCACTCCTGATGATCCGGCCGCAGGGTTTCACCGGGGCGCGCACGGCATGAGCGCGTACGAGATCAGCGTCATTTCGGTGATTGGGATCAACGTGATCCTGGCTGTTAGCCTCAACATGATCAGCGGTTTCTGCGGCCAGATCAGCCTCGGCCATGGCGCCTTTTACGGCGCCGGCGCCTATGCCGCGGCGCTTGCCATGGTCAATATCGGCAACCCGGCGCTCGCGCTGGTCTTTGCAGCGATTGTAGGCAGTGGGCTTGGCATCGTCGTTGGCTTCGCGTCGTTGCGCGTACGCACCGATTTTCTCGCCGTCACCACCATCGGCGTGAACTTTCTGTTCACCGGATTCGTGCGCAAGCAGCAGTGGCTTGGTGGCGAAATGGGCATCAGCAATATTCCCGGCTCCGGCCTGGGCGCCAATGGCAACATGGTCATGATTCTGTTGTTCGCCGCTGCCACCGTCGCGCTGAGCCTTTACATTAGCCGTTCGTGGATGGGCTTCTCGTTCCGCGCGGTCGGCGAGGATGAGGACGCTGCCGCGACGCTCGGCATCAACGCCGGCGCCTACAAGCTCGCTGCCTTCGGCCTTGGCACCGCGCTCGCAGGCTTGGCTGGTGGGCTCTACACCTTCTTTACCCAGTTCATCGTACCCGACGCTTTCGATTTCATCCTCTCAGTGATGCTGATGGCGATGGTGGTGATCGGCGGCATCGGGTCGACCTGGGGGGTGGTGCTCGCGGCCATCGCGCTGACGTTGCTGCCGGAGGCGATCCGCTTCGTCAACGACTACCGCCTCCTGGTGTTCGGTGGATTGCTGGTGCTGGTGATTCGCCTGGCGCCGGGAGGGTTCGCCGGCATAGTTGGCCGGTTGGCGTCGAAGGCGCGTAAGTCATGACGCCGGCTTTGCAGCTCGACGACGTTGCCATCCGCTTCGGTGGCGTGAAGGCCGTGGACGGTGTCACTGTATCTGTCGCGCCCGGCGACTTCGTCGGCCTGATCGGGCCGAACGGTGCCGGCAAGACGACCCTGATCCGCATCGTCGTCGGCGCGCTGCGGCCCGATCGCGGCTCGATTGCACTCGTTGGCTCCGATATCACCCACGATTCCACCCCGGCGCGCGTGCGCAGGGGTCTCGCAGTGACACACCAGGTGGTGCGCCCGTTCCGCGAAATGACGGTGCTCGACAATGTCGTACTCGCCGCCGGCTTCCGCCGCACCGCTAACCCGCTGACCGCCATGTTGCAGGTCGACCGCCGCGCTGAGAGCGAGCGTGCCGCCGAGATCCTCAACCGCGTCGGTTTGGCCGGCACGGAGAGTCAACTCGGAGGCTCGTTGCCGCTCGGTCAGATGAAGCGGCTGGAATTGGCGCGCGCGTTGGCCGTGGAGCCGCGCGTGATTTTACTCGACGAGCCGCTCGCGGGCTTGAATAGCGTGGAAGCCGCCCGGCAGGTTGAAACCATCGGCGCGGTCAATGCCGCAAGGCATCACAGTCGTTTTGATCGAGCACAATCTGGAAGAGGTGATGCGCAATTGCCGCCGGCTGATTGTGCTCGACAACGGAAAGGTAATCGGTGATGGCGAGCCCTTGGCGGTGATGGCCGATGCGGCCGTTCGGGAAGCCTATGTCGGCAGCGGAGCGAGGAGCCCATGCTGAAGATTGAAAACCTCGTCTGCGGCTACGGCTCGGTGCGCGCGGTGCACGGCATCAGCTTCGAGGTGCCCAAGGGTTCGGTCTTTGCGCTGCTCGGGCCGAACGGCGCCGGCAAGACGTCGACCGTAATGGCGATCATGGGCCATGTCGACATCCACAGCGGCCATATCCTGCTCGAGGGCAGCGACATTACCAACCGCCGCCCGATCGAACGGGTTGGACTAGGCATTGCGCTGGTGCCGGAAGGCCGCCAGCTTTTCTCCGATCTGACCGTCGAAGAAAATCTCACCATCGGCGGCTATGCCTATCCGGCCGATCGCGACCCGGCCAAGCGCGAGCGCGTGTTCGGCTATTTTCCGAGGCTTTACGAGCGGCGCGGTCAGTTCGCCGGTTCACTTTCCGGAGGCGAGCAGCAAATGCTGGCCATCGGCCGCGCGCTGATGGCCGAGCCGCGCCTGCTGCTGGTCGACGAACTATCACTCGGGCTGATGCCGAAAATGGTCGACCTCTGCCTCGATGTACTGATGAAGCTCAAGAGCGAGGGTCTTACAATTCTGCTGGTCGAGCAGAATACGGCCCGCGCGCTCGACGTCGCCGACCGCGTCTGCGTGCTGTCGTCAGGCGCGCAAGTCTTTCAAGGCACGGCGGCGGAGGCAAAATCCAGCGGTTCGCTGTTTGCGCGTTTCCTCGGCGTGAGCGAAGCGCTTTAGCCGTGCGATTCGAGACGGGAGAAGAAGAATAGTGGCACGCCACCTGTCGATAGACGATATCGAGCCGGCGTTGATCGGCGGTCTGTTTCTTTCGGCCGGCGGCAGCGGTAGATCGGCGGTCACGCGCGGCCGCGCGCTTGGTCGGATGGCGCTCGACTATGGCGGCGTGCGCTTCGTGACGCTCGATGAGCTCGACCCGGCGGCGCCGATCATCACCGCCACCGCCATCGGCGCGCCTGGGTTCACTGAGTGGCCGGTGATGCCGCGCGATTCCGTCGATGCGGCGCAGCGCTTGGTCGCCATGCTCAAGCAGCCGCCGGCGGGCGTGATCTGCGGCCACGTGCCCGGATTTAATGCTTGGCTCGTCGCCGCGGCGCTCGGGCTTCCTTATGTCGATGCGGCGTCGAACGGCCGCGGCCATCCGACGGTGAAGATGGGCGGCATGGGCCTCGCCTCGCGGCTTGAGATGTCCATCATTCAGGTTGCCTGCAGCGCCGGCAAGGAAGGCAAGCCAATCGCTTTCACTGCCGAAGGCGACATCGTGCGCACATCGAACGTCATGCGCCAGGCTGCGGTCACGAATGGTGGTCTGATCTATGCTGCGCGCGGGCCGCTTGCCGCCGGATTTGTCGCTGAAAACGGCGCCCCCGGCGCCATTACCTTCCAGCTTAAGTTGGGCCGCGCCATGCTGCAGGCCAATGGCGCCGATCGCGTGCGCGCGGTGGCCGATTTCCTTGGCGGCCAGCTTCTGGTGCAAGGCAAGGTCATCGAGAACACGGTTAGCTATGGCGGCGGCTTCGATCTCGGCACCATGACCGTGCGTGACGGCAAGAGCGAGGTCGTGCTCGGCATCTATAATGAGTACATGACCGCCGAAGCCGACGGCGCGCGTGTAGCCACGTTCCCCGACATGATCGGTACGCTCGATCCGAAGACCGGCGAACCGGTCGCCATCTCCGAATTGCCGGCCGGCAGCAATGTCGCCGTCATCATCGCGCACCGCTCCAAATTCCCGGTCGGCAAGGGCGCGCTCGACTCCCGCGGTTTTCCCCGAAGTGGAGAAGGCCATGGGCATCGATCTGCGCTCGTATCTCTAAGGCGAAGGCAAAAGATTATCATGTTGCGTCTTTACGATAGCCGGCTCTCCGGCAATGCCTGGAAGGTTCGCATTCTGCTCAAGCAGCTCGACATTCCGTTTGAGCGCATCACCCTCGATCTGGCGAAGGGCGCGGGCAAGGAGCCGGCGTTCCGCGCGAAAAGCCGTTTCGCGCGCGTGCCGGTTCTCGAATTGGACGACGGGCGCACGCTGGTGGAATCGTGCGCCATCATGCTCCATCTGGCGGAAGGATCGCCGCTATTGCCGGACGATCCTTATCTGCGCGCCGAGGTGACAAGCTGGCTGTTTTTCGAGCAGGCCGATCTTCTGCGTGCACTCGCCTATCCGCGCTTTTTTCGTCTGCGCGGCATTGCGACGGAGATGGCGGCCAAGATCGAATTCTTCCAGGAGATCGGTTACCCGGCATTGGAAAAGCTCGATGATTGGCTCCAAGGCAGGGACTGGCTGGTGGACAGCCGCTACACGCTCGCCGATCTCGGCGTTCACCCTTACGTGTCGATGGCCTCCGAGGGCGGCTACGACATGACCCGCTTCCCGGCCATCGCCGCATGGCTCGGACGCGTCAAGGCGCAGCCCGGCTGGGTTCCCATGATCGAGGAGGTCTGAGCGATGACCATTCCTGTTCGTCGCGGCAAAGAGGTCAAGGCGGGTCGCGGGACCGAATTGCGCTGCCGGGGCTGGCGGCAGGAAGCGATCCTGCGGCTGCTCGAAAACAATCTGGAGAATGCCGAGGACCCGGATAACCTCGTCATTTATATGTCGATCGCGCGCGCGGCGCGCGACTGGAAAAGCTTCGACCGCATCGTCGCCACGCTCTCGACCATGCGCGAGGATCAGACCTTCGTCATGCAGTCGGGCAAGCCGATCGGCGTCTTTCCTGGCCAGACCACGACGCCGCTCGTGATTATGGCCAACGGCAACATCGTCGGCGAGTGGAGCAACGAAGAGAGCCGCCGCAAGCTCGACGACAAGGGCCTGACCATCATGCCGGGCATGACGGCGGGCGCCTGGCAATACATCGGCAGCCAGGGAATTCTGCAGGGCACCTACGAAACCTTCATGGCGGTGGCACGCACGCATTTCGGCGGCACGCTCGCCGGTCGTCTGCTGCTGACGTCGGGTTGCGGCGGCATGAGCGGCGCGCAGCCGCTCGCCGGCAAGCTCGCCGGCGCCGCCACCCTGGTGGTCGAGGTCGACCAGGCGCGCATCGACCGCCGCATCGCCAGCGGTTATTGCGACGCCTCGACCGATAACCTCGATGACGCCATCCGGATGTGGCTGGCCGCCCGCGACGAGCGCCGGCCGCTGGCGCTGGCCTTGCGTGCCAATGCCGCGGCGGTGCTGCCGGCGATCGCGGCGCGCGGCATCGTTCCGGACATCGTCACCGACCAGACCTTTCCCGATCCGCTGAAAGGCTATGTGCCGGTCGAATTGACGGTCGAGCAGGCGCGCGCCATGCGCGCCAGCGATCCGGACAAGCTCATCGAATTGGCGCGCCGGTCGGTCGCGGTCCATGTGCGCGCCATGCTGGATTTCCTCAGGCGCGGCGCGATCGTGTTCGAATATGGCAACGAGCTGCGCGCCGATGCGCAAGCCGCCGGTGTCGAGGACGCCTTCACCATGCGCTCGTTCGTCGATCTCTATATCCGTCCGCTATTCTGCCAGGGCATCGGACCGTTCCGCTGGATCGCGGTGTCGGGCAATCCGCAGGACATCTATACGATCGACGACATGATCCTGAAGGCGTTCTCATCGAACCACCCGATCGTGTCGTGGATCGAGAAGGCGCGCGAGCACGTGCAGTTCACCGGCCTGCCGGCGCGCATCGGCTGGCTCGGCTACGGTGAGCGCAGCCGGCTCGGCATTGATGGTCAACGAAGCGGTGGCGAGCGGCAAGATTTCGGGGCCGATCGCCTTCACGCGCGACCATCTCGATTCCGGGTCGGCGGCGATGCCGCACCGGGAAACCGAGAACATGCGCGATGGCTCCGACGCCATCGCCGACTGGCCGATGCTCAACGCGCTGTTGAATTGCTCCTCGGGCGCCGATCTCGTGGCCATCCACGGTCTCGGCAGCCGCGGCGTCAGCGCCGGCGTTACCATCGTTGCAGACGGCCGGCCGGAAACCGAAGAGAGGCTCAAGCGCGTGCTCGACGGCGACCCCGGCATCGGAGTGCTGCGTCATGCCGACGCCGGTTATGACATCGCGATCGAGCGCGCCGAAGAGACCGGCCTGTCGGCGACCGTGCCGCCGGGGCTAGCGTGATTATTCGGTCAAGCTCGGCAGCTTGAGCTTGTATTCCTTCGCGCAGGCGATGGCGTCCTCGTAGCCGGCGTCGGCATGACGCATCACGCCGCTGGCCGGATCGTTCCACAGCACACGCTCGAGCTTGCTGGCCGACTGCGGCGTGCCGTCGGCGACGATCACCATGCCGGCGTGCTGCGAATAGCCGATGCCGACACCGCCGCCATGATGCAGCGATACCCAGGTCGCGCCGGAGGCGCAATTGAGCAACGCGTTGAGCATCGGCCAGTCCGACACCGCGTCCGAGCCGTCTTTCATCGCCTCGGTCTCGCGGTTGGGGCTTGCCACCGAACCCGAAGTCGAGATGGTCGCGGCCGATCACGATGGGCGCCTTCAATTCGCCGCTCGCCACCATCTCGTTGAAGGCCATGCCGATGCGGTGGCGGTCGCCGAGGCCGACCCAGCAGATGCGCGCGGGCAACCCTTGGAACTTGATCCGTGCCTTGGCCATGTCGAGCCAATTGTGCAGGTGCTTGTCGTGCGGCATCAGCTCTTTGACCTTTTCGTCGGTCTTGAAAATGTCTTCGGGATCGCCGGAGAGCGCCGCCCAGCGGAACGGACCGATGCCGCGGCAGAACAGCGGCCGGATATAGGCCGGGACGAAGCCGGGAAATTCGAAGGCGTCGGCGACGCCCATCTCCATCGCCATCTGACGGATGTTGTTGCCGTAATCGAGCGTCGGCACGCCGCGCCGCCAGAAATCGAGCATGGCGCGCACATGCACGGCCATGGATTCCTTTGCCGCCTTCTCGACGCCTTTGGGATCGCGCGCGCGCCGCTCCTCCCACTCGGCAAGCGTCCAGCCGGCCGGCAGGTAGCCATTGAGCGGATCGTGCGCGGAGGTCTGGTCGGTGACGGCGTCGGGCTTGATGCCGCGCCGAGCCAATTCAGGCACCATCTCGGCGGCATTGCCGAGCACGCCGATCGAGAGCGCCTTCTTCTCCTTGCAGGCGCGCTCGATCATGGTGAGCGCTTCGTCGAGCGAAGCCGCCTGCGCGTCGAGATAGCCGGTTTTCAGCCGCATCTCGATGCGGCTCGGCTGACATTCGATGGCCAGCAGCGACGCGCCGGCCATGGTGGCGGCGAGCGGCTGGGCGCCACCCATGCCGCCGAGCCCGGCGGTAAGAATCCAGCGGCCTTTGAGGTCGCCGTTGTAATGCCGGCGTCCGACCTCGACGAAGGTCTCGTAGGTGCCCTGCACGATGCCTTGCGAGCCGATATAGATCCATGAGCCCGCGGTCATCTGGCCGTACATCATCAGGCCCTTGCGATCGAGTTCGTGGAATTTCTCCCAAGTGCCCCAGTGCGGCACGAGGTTTGAGTTGGCGATCAGCACGCGCGGCGCGTTTTCATGGGTGCGGAATATGCCGACCGGCTTGCCGGACTGCACCAGCAGCGTCTCGTCGGCTTCAAGCGAACGCAGCGAGGCGACGATGCGGTCGTAGCTATCCCAGTCGCGCGCGGCACGGCCGATCCCGCCATAGACGACGAGCTCATGGGGCTTTTCTGCGACCTCTGCATCGAGATTGTTCATCAGCATGCGCAGCGGCGCTTCGGTCAGCCAGCTCTTGGCGCTCAAAGTCGTGCCGCGCGGGGCGCGGATGGAGCGGCTGTTGTCGAGACGGTTGGACATGGGGCGAGCCCTTTTTCAACTTGAGACGCCGTGCCACACCCGCCGATGCAGCGGGTTGAAGCCGATGCGGTAGACTAGCTCGGCCGGGCGTTCGATATTCCAGATGGCGAGGTCGCAGGTTTTGCCGGCTTCCAGCGTGCCGGCCGAGTCGTGCCGCCCGAGCGCGCGCGCGGCCTCACGCGTCACCCCGGCGATAATCTCATCGACGGTGACACGGAACAGCGTCGCCGCCATATTCATGATCATCAGCAGCGAGGTGACCGGCGAGGTACCGGGATTGCAGTCGGTGGCGAGTGCGATCGGGACCTTGTGTTGGCGCAATGCGTCGACCGGCGGCCGCTGCGTCTCACGCAAAACATAAAATGCGCCCGGCAAGAGCACCGCCACGGTTCCGGCGCGTGCCATAGCGGCGGCGCCGTCTTCGTCTGTGTATTCGAGATGATCGGCCGACAGCGCGCTGAATCCGGCCGCGAGCTTGGCCCCATGAAGATTGGAGAGCTGGTCGGCATGCAGTTTGACCGGCAGATCGGCGGCGCGCGCTGCGGAAAACACCTTGGCGATCTCTTCCGGAGAAAACGCAATGCCCTCGCAGAATCCATCGACCGCGTCGGCAAGACCTTGCGCTTTCAAAGTCGGGATGGTCGTGCAGACCGAACTCGATATAAGCGGCGCGGTCGCCGTTGGCCTCCGGCGGCAAAGCGTGGGCGCCGAGGTAGGAGGTGGCGACCGTCACGCTGCGCTCACGTCCAACCCGGCGCGCCGCGCGTAGCATCTTGGTTTCGTTGTCTGCATCAAGTCCGTAGCCGGATTTGATCTCGATGGTCGTGACGCCTTCGGCCAGCAGGCGATCGAGGCGGGGCAGGGCGCTGGCGACCAACTCGTCTTCGCTCGCCGCGCGCGTGGCACGCACGGTCGAGAGGATGCCGCCGCCGGCGCGGGCAATCTCCTCATAGGACTTCCCGGCCAGCCGCATCTCGAATTCGAGCGCCCGGTCACCGCCGTAGACAAGGTGCGTGTGGCAATCGATCAGCCCGGGCGTGATCCAGCGTCCGTCGAGCGTTGTGCGCTCACGCGCGTCCCATCCCGTCGGCAGCTCGCTCATCGCCCCGGCAAAGGCGATTTTGCCGTCCGTCGCGGCAACCGCGCCATGCTCGATGACGCCGAGCCCCGGCAATGACGCATCGAGCGTCGCTAGGCGCGCGTTGAGCCAGATGGTGTCGAACCGCATGGGGCCCTTCCGGGTTGGCCTGTTTAATTGTCTATACAATTAGCTGGAGCCTGTCTATTCTGGATTCGCCAACGACGGGCGGACGCGGCGGAGACGCGGTGTGACGCGGACTTTGTTTTTCGAGCAGGCGCTGTTGCCAGGCGGCTGGGCCCGCAACGTGCGCGTCGGCGTCGCCGACGGCGCAATCCGTTCGGTCGAGGCGAATGCGCGCGGGGAGGGTGCCGAGCACCACGCCGGCATCGCCGTACCGGGACTGCCCAATCTGCATTGCCACGCCTTTCAGCGCGCGATGGCCGGCCTTGC
The DNA here is from genome assembly GCA_963805375.1 of uncultured Alphaproteobacteria bacterium. Taxonomy (GTDB): domain Bacteria; phylum Pseudomonadota; class Alphaproteobacteria; order Rhizobiales; family Xanthobacteraceae; genus Pseudolabrys. The sequence continues at coordinate 20,000 of CAWDUB010000009.1, forward strand.
CGAACGGCGCGGGCCGGCCAACGACAGCTTCTGGACCTGGCGCGAGGTGATGTACCGGTTCCTCGCGCAACTCACGCCGGACGATGTCGAGGCGATTGCCGCTTTCGCCTATATGGAGATGCTGGAATCCGGCTTCACCACGGTAACCGAATTCCACTATCTGCATCACGATCCGGATGGCCGCGTTTATGCCGATCTCGGCGAGATGGCGTCTCGCATCGCCGCCGCTGCAGGCGCTACTGGCATCGGTCTGACGCTGCTGCCCTCTCTTTATATGACCGGCGGCTTCGGGACGCCGCCGACAGAAGGGCAGAGGCGTTTCCTCAACGATCCGGATCGATTTCTGCAACTGGTCGCGCGCGCACGCGAGATCGTCGCCGGCCTGCCGATGCGCGCGTCGGCATCGCGCCGCATTCGCTGCGCGCCGTCCCGCCGGAAGCGCTGGCCGCGGTCGTGGCGGCCTGCCCGGATGGGCCGATTCATATTCACGCCGCCGAGCAAGTGAAAGAGGTCGAGGATTGTGTCGCCGCGCTTGGTGCGCGTCCGGTGGAATGGCTCTTGAAGAATGCAAAGGTCGATGCACGCTGGTGCCTGATCCACGCCACCCACATGATGCCCGGCGAAACCGAAGCGCTGGCGCGCTCCGGCGCGGTGGCGGGCCTGTGTCCGCTTACCGAAGCCTCGCTCGGTGACGGCATTTTCGATGGCGCGCGTTATCTCGCCGCCGGCGGGCGCTTCGGCGTCGGCACCGATTCCAACATCCAGATCGACGCCGCCGCCGAACTGCGCCAGCTCGAATACGGCCAGCGTCTGTCCTCGCGCGCGCGCAACGTGCTGGCCATCGCACGAAGGTGAATCCGTCGGCCGCCGGCTGTTCGAAACGGCGCTCGCCGGCGGCGCACAGGCCTGCGCGCGGCCGGTCGGCGCGATCGAGACCGGCAGGCGCGCGGACATCGTGCTGCTCGACGCCAACCATCCCGATCTGGCGGTCGGGCAAGGCGATCATTGGCTCGATGCCTGGATCTTCATTGCCGGACGCGCGGCGGTGCGCGACGTGCTGATCGGCGGCGAGCGCGTCGTGATCGATGGCCGCCATCGCGACCATGAGTCCGTCACCCGGCCGCTACGTCGCAGCCGTCAAACGGCTGCTCGACGCATGAACATGCACGCGCCCCGCATGCGCAGCGCGCTGCCGCGCTACGCCGCTATCCGCCGCGACCTGGAGAGTGCGATTCTGAGCGGGCGCTGGCCGCCGGGCCACAAGGTCCCGTCCGAGCACGAGCTGGTTGCGCGCTATGGCTGCGCCCGCATGACGGTCAACAAGGCCCTGAGCGAATTGGCGGCCGCCGGGCTGATCGTGCGCCATCGGCGCGCCGGCAGCTTCGTCGCCACGCCGACGACGGAAGAATCGATTCTCGAAATTCACGACCTCGAGGCCGAAGCGAGACGCGACGGCAAGGCCTATCGTTTCGAGCTGACGGCGCGCGCATTGCGCAAGGCGACGGCGGCCGATGCCGAACGCCTCGATATCGTCAAAGGCGTGCCGATCCTGGCGCTCGGTTCGATCCATCATGTCGCCGGCGCGCCCTTCGCCGCCGAGGACCGGCTGATCAATCTTGCAACGGTGCCGGCGGCGGCTGACGCGGATTTCAGCAGCCAAGCCGCCGGGAAGCTGGCTGCTGGCGCAAGATGCCTTGGAGCCGCGCGCGCCACCGCATTTCCGCGGTCAATGCCGACGCGCGCACCGCGCGCGGTTTGAAGATCGCGCGCGGCACCGCCTGTCTGATGGTCGAGCGCGAGACCTGGCTGCAGGATGAACCGATCACCCAGGTGACGCTCACTTATCCGGGCGAGCGGCACCACTTGCTGGCGCATTTCAGCCCGGCCGGCCGCACGCGCGCCTGATCACTTGATCATCGGCAGCCACAAGCCGTTCTCGCGCGCGCAGTCGCGGGCAAGTTCGTAGCCGGCGTCGGCATGGCGCATCACGCCGGTGGCGGGATCGTTCCACAACACGCGGCCGATCTTCTCGGCCATATCGGCCGAGCCGTCGGCGATCAGCGCGATACCGGCATGTTGCGAATAGCCGATGCCGACACCGCCGCCATGATGGAAGGACACCCAGGTGGCGCCGCAGGCCGAATTTAACAGCGCATTGAGGATCGGCCAGTCTGACACCGCGTCGGAGCCGTCGAGCATGCCTTCGGTTTCGCGCATGGGCGAAGCGACCGAACCGGAATCGATGTGGTCGCGGCCGATCACCACCGGCGCCTTCAGTTCGCCCTTCGCCACCATCTCGTTGAAGGCAAGCCCGACGCGGTGGCGCTGGCCAAGGCCGAGCCAGCAGATACGCGAGGGCAGTCCCTGGAATTTGATGTTGGCGCGCGCCTTGTCGAGCCAGTTGTGCAGGAACGGGTCGTCGGGGATCAGCTCGCGCAGGCTAGGGCATCTGCGCGCTCTGACATTTCCGCCTGGCGCGAGCGTGGCTCTTTATCCCTTGGCGGCGGGGCGCCGCGCGCCGCCGACCATCCAGCGCCGCGGCCGCCGCCGAGCTATCGGGTCGCCGCCCCCAACGTCATTCGAACAAGCAACGCCATGACGGGCTTGGTGGATTTGTCCGCGGCTGACCTCGATGTCTCGCTACTCGCGCGCGCGAGGGGAGCGGGCGAGCGAGCCGCCGGCTTACCTGAGCTATGGGGTCGCCAAGCCAAAGACCGCGTGATTGCCGCTGCTGGATCCTCGCTGGGTAGTCCCCTGGCTGCTCTCTCTCTGCGGCAGGTCGGCCGGCATTCTTTATCCGTTGGCGGGCAGCCGAAGAATCTGCCGGTCGGGGCGCCACGATGGCGACGGCGCGGCGAAAAGCTACCGGGTCAGCAAGGCAATGAGCCGCTGGCAGATACCCCCTGGCTGTCGCTGCCGCGTCTCATCGGATTGACCGCAGCCTCTGAATTAGTCCACTTTACGACAGTGGACCGGAGCACCGGCCGCCGAATTAGTGGGATTCCAAACTAATTCAACGAAGTAGGGAGGTTTCAATGAAGATTTTCCGATGGCTGGGGGTCGCCGCCCTGGCCCTGACGGCGGGCAGCACCGCCCAGGCGGCGGACATCAAGCTCGGCGTCGTGCTGCCGTTCAGCGGCGCCAACGCCGATCTCGGACACCAGATCGACAAGGCGTTCGATCTCTATGTGAAGCTGCACGCCAAGGACATCGCGCCGCACAAAATCACCCTCATCAAGCGCGACGAGGGTCCGCCGACCGGCGCGGTGGCGAAAACCGTCACCACCGAACTCATCACCAACGACAAGGTTCCACTCGTCACCGGCTTCGTGTTTTCGCCGTCGGCGATCGCGCTGGCGCCAGTGGTCACGCAGGCCAAGGTGCCGATGGTCATCGCCAATGCCGGCACCGCCTGGATCACCAATCTGTCGCCCTACATCGTGCGGCTTTCCTTCAGCATGTGGCATCACCGGCCTTTCCGATGGGCGCCTACGCGCATGACAAAGTCGGCTGCAAGACCGCGGCGCTCGCTTACACCGACTTCCCGCCGGGCAAGGATTCGTCGAAGCCTTCAAGACCGGCTTCGAGAAGGCCGGCGGCAAGGTCACGCTGTCGATCCCGATGGGCTCGCCGGTGCAGGTCCCGGACTTCACGCCGTTCTTCCAGCGCATCAAGGACGCGCATCCCGACTGCATGTACGTGTTCATTCCCTCCGGCGCGCATGCGACCGGCGTGATGAAGGCCTACGGCGAACTCGGCATGCGCAAGGCCGGCATCAAGCTGATCGGCCCGATGGACCTGATCCCGGACAACAAGCTGCAAGACATGGGCGACGCCGCCATCGGCACCGTCGTGATGGGCAACTACGCGGTCGATCTCGACAACGCGCAGAACAAGGCGTTCAAGGCGGAGTGGCACAAGGCCTATGGCCCCGACTCCTATCCCGACTTCATGTCGGCGGCGGGCTGGGACACCATGCATGCCATCTTCGACACCATCAAAAAGCTCAACGGCGACCTGTCCGACGGCGACAAGGTTGTTGCCGCGCTCAAGGGCTGGAGGCCAGCGGTCCGCGCGGCCCGGTGATGATCGATCCGGCGACCCGCGACATCGTGCAGGACGAGCATGCCATGGAGGTCTACCGCAAGCCGGACGGCAAGCTCGGCGAACGGGTTCTCGGCACCACCAAGGCGGTGAAGGACGAGTGCAAGGTGCTCAAATTGGGCCGCTGCGGCTCTTAATTTTCCGCGTCTGATTGACACCAAACGGCGCCGCCGCGCATAATTGCGCGGCGGCGTTTTTCATGCATCGACGGGGTGGGGCTCGTGCCGCATATTGCCAATATTGTCGTCAGCATTCTGTTCGACGGCCTGGCCTATGCGATGTTCCTGTTCATCACCTCCGTCGGCCTTTCAGTCACGATGGGGTTGATGGGCTTCGTCAACCTGGCGCATGGCGCTTTCGCCATGGCCGGCGGCTTCGTCGTGGTCTCGCTGACGCGTTCCTACGGCATCGATTTCGTTCCCTCGCTGATTATCGCCTCGGTGCTGATCGGGCTGATCAGCGTGCGTTCGAGCGCAAACTGTACCGGCGGCTCTACAAGTCGACCGATCTCGAACAAGTGTTGCTCACCATCGGCCTCGCCTTCATGGCGATCGCAATCTTCACCTACTTTTACGGCCCGATCCCGAAATCGGTGCCGCTGCCGGATTGGCTCGAAGGCGACGTCAATCTCGGCTTCCGCTCATTTCCGGCCTACCGCGCCTTTGTCATCGCGCTCGGCGCGGTGCTGATCGCGGTGCTGTGGTACGCCTTCGAGAAAACCAATATCGGCGCCAAAATCAGCGCGGCGGTCGACAACCGGCGCATGGCGGAATTGGTCGGCATCAATGTCGACCGGCTGTTCACGCTGACCTTCGCGGTCGGCTCGGGTCTGGCCGCGCTCGGCGGCGGCCTTGCCATCCAGCTCTTCGGGCTGACGCCGTCCTTCGCCGTGCTTTATCTGGTGCTGTTCCTGATCGTGGTCGCGGTTGGCGGCCTCGGCAGTCTCAAAGGCACGCTGCTGGCCGCGCTGGTGATCGGCATCATCGATACCGGCGGCAAATACGCCTTTCCGGTCGCCGGCAATTTGTTCATCTATGCCATCACCGCGATTGTGCTTTTGTACAAGCCGACGGGGTTCTTCGGCCGTGAATGAGATCAAGCCACAGGCCTCGGCCGCTGTCGACATGCGCGCGCGCGCGGCCGATTATCTCGTGCGGCGCCACTATTTCCGCTGGACGGAGGCGCTGCCCTGGCTGATCGCGATCGCGTGCTTCTTCCTCTTCCCCAACCGCATGACCTTCGGCGGCCAAGTGCTGATCATGATCATGTTCGCGCTCTCGCTCGATCTGATCTTGGGTTATGCCGGTATCGTGACGCTCGGTCACGCCGCCTTCTTCGGCATCGGCGCCTATACCGTCGCGCTCGGCTCGCTGCGGCTGGGCTGGAGCGAGCCGATCAGCGGGATTGTCGCCGGCGGCCTGGTGGCGGGTCTCGCCGGCGCGGCCGTTGGCTGGTTCATCTTGCGTTACCGCGGTCTGACGCTGTTGATGCTGACCATTGCCTTCGCCGCCATGCTGCAGGAGGCGGGCAACCTCCGCTCCGATATCACCGGCGGCTATGACGGTCTGCCGGGCCTGATGTTCGATCCGCTGCTCGGCTATTTCCAATACGATCTCTACGGCCACACCAACTATTTCTACGTCCTCGCGGTGCTGGCGGTCGTCTTCTATTTCGTGCGCCGCATCGTCTATTCGCCGTTCGGGCAGGCGCTCACCGGCATCCGCGAGAACGTGCGGCGCATGCACGCCATCGGCTCGCCGGTACATCGCCGACTGGTGACGGTCTATGCGATTTCGGCGGCGATCGCGGGCATTGCCGGCGCGCTGTTCACGCAGACCAATGCTTATGTCACGCTGACGGTGTTCGACTTCGACAATTCCGCCAAGGTGATGGTGATGCTCATCCTCGGCGGCACCGGGCAGGCTCTACGGGCCGTTTCTCGGCGCCGCGGTCTATATGATCCTGGAGGATTATTTCTCCAAACTGAGCCCGACCTTCTGGCAGCTCGGCATCGGCTTGCTGCTGGTGCTGGCGGTGCTGTTCGCGCGCCGCGGCGTTCTCGGGCTTGCCGAGGACGCCGGCAAGTTGTTCTCCGGCAAGGAACACACGCCTTCAGCGCCGCGCCGGCTGGTATGGAAGCGGGAGCATTGGATTGCGCTCGGCTCCGCGGCGCTCGACGGCGCCATTATCGGCTTCCTCGCTGGCTTTGCGGTCAACCTCAAACAAGCCGACCTGATGACGCGATTTATTTTCGGCATGCCGGGGCGCGCACTCGTCTTTACGCTGGGCGGCGCGCTGATCGGGGCCGGGATCAACGCGATCTACCTGCTGGTCACCAGCCGGACAGCGGTCGGGGAGCAGCCGTCATGACCGTCCCCGCGCTCGAGGTCGCAGGCCTCAACCGCAGCTTCGGCGCGCTACACGTCACGCGCGACGTCGATCTTGCGCTGGAGCGCGGCGCACGCCGCGCGCTGATCGGCCCCAATGGCGCCGGCAAGACGACGCTGATCAATCTTATTACCGGGGTGCTGAAACCATCCGCGGGCACCGTCAGCCTCAACGGCGAGGACATCACCGGTACGTCGCAAGCCGAACGGGCGCGGCGCGGGCTCGCGCGCACCTTCCAGATCAATCAATTGTTCCGCGGCCTGTCGGTGCTGGAAAACATCTGCATGGCCATCGGCGAGCGCGACGGGCACAACAACAATCTATGGCGCTCGGCCGGCGCCAAGCGCGAAGTGATCGACGAGGCGCTCGACCATCTCGAATCGTTGCGCATGGTGGACGACGCCCTCAAGCTGGTGCGCAATCTCGCCTACGGCCGTCAGCGCCTGGTGGAAATCGCCATTGCCTTGGCGCAGCGGCCGCGCGTGCTGCTGCTCGACGAGCCGGCGGCGGGCGTGCCGTCCTCGGAAAGCCACCTCATCCTCGACGTGGTGGCGGCCCTCGATCCCGACATCGCCATCCTGATCATCGAGCATGACATGGATGTGGTGTTCCGCTTCGCCAAGCAGATCACCGTGCTGGTGCAGGGCGCGGTGTTCACGCAAGGCACGCCCGACGAGATCATGAACAACGCCGACGTGCGCGCCGTCTATCTCGGCGAAGAGGGGCACCAGGCGGCGCAGCGGGGAGGGACGCATGGCTGACCCCGTTCTCAATCTCAGCAACGTGCACGCCGGCTACGGCGAAACCGTGGTGCTGGAAGGCCTCCAATTTGCACTCGCGCCTGGCGAGACCGTGTCGGTGATCGGCCGCAATGGCGTCGGCAAGTCGACGCTGTTGTCGACGATCATGGGCCACACCACGCTGCATGGCGGCAACATTGCGCTCAAGGGCAAGGACATTTCAGCGGACGCGACCTACCGGCGCGTGATCGCGGGGCTAGGGCTGGTGCCGCAGGAGCGCGAAATCTTCCCATCGCTGTCGCTGAGGGAAAATCTCGAAGTGGCGGCGCGGCCCGGCCCCTGGACGATGCAGACGGTGTTCGACCTGTTTCCACGCCTGTCGGAGCGCGCCAGCAACCGAGGCAATCAATTGTCGGGCGGCGAGCAGCAGATGCTGGCGATCGGCCGCGCGCTCATTGGAAACCCGAGCGTGTTGTTGATGGATGAGCCGTCGGAGGGCCTGGCGCCGGTGATCGTCGAAGAACTGGCACGCGCGGTGAAGAAGTTGACCACCGCCGGTGAGATGGCGCTCATCCTGGTCGAGCAGAATTCGCGGCTGGCGCTCGACCTCGCGCCGCGCGCGGTGGTGATGGACCGCGGCCAGATCGTCTATGACGGGCCGAGCGAAACTTTGCGCAACGACCCGGACAAGCTCGAGCAGTTCATCGGCGTCGTGAAGGCTTGAGGCCGACCCGTGGATGCGTCACAGTTGCACTACCCAGCGGCGGCGATCGCGCGGTCTTTGGCTTGGCGACCCCTTAGCTCAGGCGGATCGAGAGTGCAGGAATGAAATATACAAAACATGACGCCAAGGCCTATGCCCGCGCCCATGACGGGCATCTGGGCTGGCGCAGATTGCGGCGGAAGCCTTCCTCGTTCCGCTCGCGGCTGACCTCAATTTCTCGCTACTCGCGCGCTCACGGCTGACCTCAATTTCTCGCTACTCGCGCGCGCGAGGGAAAGAGCGGGCCGCCGGCTGGCCTGAGCTATGGGGTCGCCAAGCCAAAGACCGCGCGATCGCCGCCGCTGGGTTCGCGGCTGACCTCAATTTCTCGCTACTCGCGCGCGCGAGGGGAGCGGGCGAGCGAGCCGCCGGCATTTAAGAGCTATGGGGTCGCCAGCCAAAGACCGCGCGATCGCCGCCGCTGGGTAGGGCTAGGGCACTCGCGCGCTGACATTTCCGCTGGCTGTGCTATCGTACCATCATCAGCGATCCGCGGGCCGCCGCCGAGCTATCGGCCGCGCCACCGCGGCCGCCAACGTCATTCGAACAAGCAACGCCATGACTGGCTTGGTGGAATTGCTCGCGGCTGACCTCAATTTCTCGCTACTCGCGCGCGCGAGGGGAGCGGGCGAGCGAGCCGCCGACATTTAAGAGCTATGGGGTCGCCAAGCCAAAGACCGCGCGATCGCCGCCGCTGGGTAGGTTGGGAAATACG
>CAWDUB010000010.1:0-681143 GCA_963805375.1 uncultured Alphaproteobacteria bacterium
CGGCCGATCCGATCGTTCCATTTCATCGCGGGCCTCCCCGACCATAACCATACGGTTATACATTCATCAACCAATAGAATTATTTAGTTATCGGAAGGTCAACTAGGGTTCGGCGACTAGCTCATTGCGAAACGGTGCATCCATGAAACGCTGTCTGCAATACACAATGGCCGTCGCCCTTGGTGCGCTGCTTTTCGTCGGGCCAGCGCGGGCCGATGAAACCTATCCAAACGGGCCGATCAGGATCATCTGTCCAATTGGAGCGGGCAACGGTCCCGACCTCGCCTTGCGCGTGGTTGCCGAGCAGCTAGGCAAGCGATGGCACCAGCAGGTCCTGGTTATCAATCAACCGGGCGCCGGAAGCCTAATCGCGGCCCGAAATGCGGCAGTCGAGCGCCCCGACGGGTCCACGTTTTTCATGGCGGTGGCCTCGACCTTCGTCGCCTTGCCGGTCATGCATTCGAATCTGCCGTTGGACGTGAACGACTTCGTGCCCGTCGGCTTCATCGGCGAAGTGCCGATGGTGCTGGCGGTTTCACCGTCGCTTCCGGTGCACTCGGTCGACGAGTTCATCAGGTTTGCGCGCGAGCATCCGGGGCGCGTCGCTGTCGCCACGACGTTGCCCGGGGACATCACCGATCTAAGTCTCAAATCATTCCGGCAAATTTCCGGGACCGATTTTGCCGTCGTGCATTATCCGAAGATGGCGCTGGCCATGAGCGACGTTGCTTCGGGAAGGGTCGCGGCTGCCTGGGAGGGAATCGGCGGTCCCTCGGCACGCGGTCAGCTCCGCCTGGTCGGTGTGGCGTCAAGCACAAGACTGCGCACCCGGCCGGATTTGCCGACGATCTCAGAGACCGTGCCGAATTTCACGGCGACCGGATGGTGGGTATTGGTCGCCCCGCGCGGAACGCCGTCGGCGATCGTGAACAGGGTAAATCAGGCTCTGCAAGATGTTTTGGCAAAGCCGGAGGTTCAGTCGAAGTTTCGGCAGCTCGGCAGCCGTACGCGCACCATGAATCCTCGCGAGCTCAGCGAGTTCATACGCAACGAGCAACAGCGCTGGCGGCCGATTATCGACAAGCTCGGGCTGTCGAGCCGGCAATCGAAGCGGTGAGGCTGCGACCATGCTCGTGGACTTTCAACACCACTACACCCCGCCCGAACTGATGGTAAGTCATCCGGGCACGGGCGCCCTCCGTTTGGACGAAGGAGGAAATCCGAACTATCAATTCAATTCCCTTCTGTCTGATGTGCCGGCCCACCTCCGCGCGATGGATTATGCCGGAATAGACGCAGCGGTGCTGTCGTGCGGCTCCGGTTTCGATCAGCCGGATTTGCGAATTTGCCGCCTCATCAATGACCGCCTGAGTCAAATTGAACGCGATCATCCCGGACGCTTCTTTGGACTGGCGCATGTTCCGGCGCTTGATCCGGTGGTCGTGAAGGGCGAATTACGGCGCTGCGCCGTCGACCTCGGCTTTTCCGGCGTGGTGATTGCCTCTGAACTGCAAGGACAGCCGCTCGATTCGGAGCAACTGCGTCCATTCTGGAAAGCAGCCGCCGATCTCGGCCTCTATGTTTTTATCCATCCGCTTCCGCGGGTCATCGCCTGGGCCCATATGGATGCGGACGACCTCGGCCGAATGCTGGGTTGGGAGTTTTCGCTGATGGTAGCTGCAGTTCGTATCATCAACTGCGGCCTTCTCGATGATTTGCCGTCGCTGAAAATCCAGTTCGCGCATTTCTGCGGCGGCATCGACCGCTACTTGCCGCGCATCCGCGGACTGCAGGACCGTGCAAGCGCCGGGACCGCAAACCTGCCGAGACACGGACGGCAACCGCGGCGTCCTTTCGACTACTACTTGCGGGAGCGGCTATATTACGACTGCTGCGGATGGACCGGGCGCAATAATGCCGCCGAAAATGGATCGGAGTGGATCCGCGCCGGCCTCTCCGCGCTTGCACCATCACAGTGTGTATTCGGCACGGATTATCCTCAAGCCGTGGAAGCGGAACAACAGCTATCCGCCTACGTCGATGTAGTGAAAATGCTCGGCCCCTCGACGACGGCAATGCTTGACGGGAGCAATGCGAATGCGTTGCTTCGGCGGACGAAGTGGCCTTCGGTGAAAGTGGTTTAGTTCCGGAAGTGGCCCGAGTCGGACCATCCCCCGGGGCCTAGTAGGGGTCTGCTCATTGATAGTAGAGCGGACCCACCTGTGAAGGGCGGTAACAGCCGTCCGACCCAAAGCTAACTCGCTGATCACACAGGCTTGATTTCCCCAATTCGATTGCCGTCCGGCGCAGGTGATTGAGGCATCGAGCGTGATCGAGGATGCCGGCTACACCATCATCGACGACCTGCTGCACGGCTATGGTGGCGGCTACCTGCCGCCGATCCTTGGCAGCAAGAGCCGCCCGGCCGGACCGGTGTCGCCGGAACCGTTCCGCGCCGGGCAGACGGTGGTGATCCAGCCCAACGTGGTGACGCGCGACCACAGTGCCGGCGTGCAGACCGGCGAGATGGTGCTGATCACACAAACCGGCATCGAGCGGCTGCATTCGATGCCGCGCAGCTTTGCCGTTATTTGAGATTGCGCTTTGCGGGTTCCAATTCGGCGTATGAGCATGACAAAACGGATCGGAAGGCTGCAGTATGTTTTAGTCGGTTCTACCGCGGTACCGGAATGTTACTGGCGCTGGTCGATATTCTCAGAAAGCGAAGAAATTTTTCTGCAATTTGGTTCCTTTTGCGGATCACTTCCAGCGGCCAAGGCATATGTGGAAGCGACGGTCTGGCGCATGGGTAGTCGAGTCGGTAGCGAGGAATGATCCAGATAACGGCTTCGAAGGTGGCGTCAGCCGCATACCTGCCTGTACCGAAAAATCTAAATCCGCACATAGTGGTGATGAAGCCCACCAAGGACGCGGCGTCTGCTTTACCCCCAAGAGCGGACTTGAGGCGGTACGGCTGGCGTGTCCGCATTGGCCCGCTCTGCGCTCAGCCATCGCTCACGCTAGTTTTCCAAAACTTCTTTTACGAATCCAGACAGCGGCACGCAGCACGATCAGTGATGCCCGCTTTCTGCCCAAGGCATAATGATACGTTCTGCCCCCACGACTGCCGCAAACAGTAAAATTCCGAGCACGCTCAACCAAAGCAAGGAGGCCCATGCTAACGAGGTGTCGAGCTGCGAGTTCGCGGTCAGCAGCAGATTACCAAGGCCGCCGACCGAGCCAACGAACTCGCCAATCACTGCGCCGATTACCGCAAGCGTTACGGCAACCTTGGCCCCTGCGAACACGAACGGCAGTGCCGCGGGAAACTGCACCTTCATGAAGATCTGGAAACGCGATGCCCTGAGTGAGCGCGCGAGTTCTAGAAGACCCGGCGGCGTCGCCCGCATACCGGCAGCGGTGTCGATCACCATCGGGAAGAACGCAACCAAGAAAGCGATCACCAACTTAGACTGCATGCCGAGGCCGAACCAGATGAGAACGATCGGCGCGATCGCGACCTTTGGAACTGACTGTGTGGCGATCAGGATAGGATAAAGTGTCAGATTGAGGATGCGCGAATTGGCGACGCAAACCGCAATTGGAATGCCGATCACGACCGCCAACGCAAAGCCGAGCAAGCTTTCAAGGAAGGTCGGCCAAGATTCGATCAGCAGCGTCCGCCAGTTGGCAACGGAGGCGTGATAGATGTCGGTCGGGCTCGGCAATACGATCCGATTGACCTGGAACGCCCACGTGTAGAACTCCCACGCCACCAGGATGACGGCAACGCCAAGCAGTGGATAAAGGGCGTGCTCGATCTTACGCGGTATCATCGGGTAATTCCGAGCGCGCGGCCGGCCCTGTGCTCGAGTTCGGTGAATTGCGATGAATAGCGCATTTCCGCGGATCGCGGATAGGGCAGATCGACTTCGATATAGTCCGCAATCACTGCCGGCCGCTTGCTGAAGACAACCACGGCATCGGAAATATAAACCGCTTCGCTGATGCTGTGCGTGACGAAAAGTGTCGTCGCGCCCGTTTTGCTTCGGATATTGAGTAACAAGTCCTGCATTTCCATACGCGTGAGCTCGTCGAGCGCGCCAAAAGGCTCGTCCATCAACAGCAGCTCAGGCTCATGGATCAGCGAACGGCACAGCGAGGCGCGCTGCTGCATGCCGCCGGAAAGCTGTGCAGGATATGCGCGCTCGAATCCCTCAAGGCCAACCTGTGCGAGCAGACCCCGCGCGCGTTGCGTCGCAGCCGGCCCGGTCCGATTCAGAATTTCCATCGGGAACAGGACGTTGTCCAGGACCGTGCGCCACGGCATGAGATTGGCCTGCTGGAACACGACGCCGAAATTGGCGTGCGGCTCGGTCACATCTTCGCCGTTGATCTGAACCGTGCCGCTTGAGGCGGAGATCAGACCGCCGACGATTTTCAGAAATGTGGTCTTGCCGCAGCCACTGGGGCCCAACAGCGTCACCAGACGCCGTTCTTTGAGATCGAAACTAATGTTCTCGATCGCCACGAGCGGTGACCGGTCGACGCTCTTGAAAGACTGATGGACGTCCTTGAAGTGCCCAAATGGCACAGGAGCGACATTCGCTCGCTCCTGCGTATTATGTCCAGCTTGAATTTGAATTGTCCGCGTCCTGTCAGGGCATGATGGCCGGCGACGGAAGGAAACCGGTCGCATAGAGATCGGTCGGAGCCGGTGGCTTGCCTTTGACACCGATATATTTGACGACGAAGTCGACGTTCGATTTGATTTTTTCAGGATCGAACCAGCCGAAGCCATTCTTCTTTGTGTCGGGCGTCACGGCGAGATCCTCAACCACCTTGAGTTCGGCGACAATAACATTTGGCTTGAGGGATGGAACGTATTTGATCTCGTCCACCGCTGCTTTTTCGGGATTAGCCAACGCAAATTTCCAGCCCTTAAGCGCCGCACGGACGAAGCGCTTCATCACGTCCGGATTCTTGGCGATATAGTCTTCTGTTGCCGCAATGCTGTTCGAGTATAGCTCGAGGCCGTAGTCGGCGAGCAGCAAGGTTCGCAATTCAGCGTTGCTGGCCTTAGCACCGACGGCCAGACCGGGCTTCGCCATGACGAAAAACTCGATAGCGGGGATTTTTCCGGCAAGCAATGTCGAGGCGCGCGCCGGCGGCGCAACGTTCGATATCGTCAGCTTGCTCGGGTCGAGGCCTTTTTGCGCCATGAAGCCCTCAATGATCTTCGGTGTCGAGCTGCCGGCGCCGCTGCCGAGGGTCAGACCCTCGAGCTGCTTGGGCTGAGTGACATTGGCGCCGGTGCTCAAGCTAAAGATCGCGTAAGGCGCCTTCTGATAGTTCACCGCGACGATCTTGATTTTGGAACCGTTGCTGCGGGCAAGCACGAGGCTCGGCACATCGACGAATCCGATGTTGGCCGTTCCAGATTCCACTGCTTGGATGACCTGCGCAGTGCCTTGCCCCGGGATGATCGACACATCAAGGCCCTCATCCTTGAAGTAGCCCTCGGCCAGCGCCGCATACCACGGGGCATGACGGCCAAGCGGGATGAAATCCAGCGAGAACACCACCTTGGTCAGCGATTTTGTCCCTTGCGCCGATGCCGGCACAACCGCGGCGGCACACGACAAGATTCCCAGCGACACTGCGACGATACGAATCCACGCGTTCATACCCACTCTCCCCTGTTGCAAAGCCGGACGGCCAGCGCCCGCAACCCCCGGCATCGTGCAATTTCGGTTTCGAGACGTCAATATATTTTCGAAAATTAGTTTGATTATCGATACTCAGTCAGCTATCTCGAAATGCCGCGCTCGCGCGGCGATGGGAGAAGCGCCGCTCATGACGAGATCGCCTGCTAATTCCGAGGTCGCGACCACTTTGAATTCCGAAGCCCTCACGCGGCTTCGCTCCGACATTCTCAATTGCCGGCTGATGCCAAACGAACGGTTGCGCGTTGAAGCGCTACGCGAGCGCTACGGAATGGGCACGAGTCCGATCCGCGAGGCATTGATGCGGCTGGAAGCCGAAGGCCTCGTCGCACTCGAACAGAACAAGGGGTTTCGCGTTTCCGACGTATCGGCCGAGAACCTCATCGACCTGATGAGCACGCGCATCGAAATCGAAGGTATTGCGCTCCGCTGGTCGCTGAAGAACGGCGGCGTCGACTGGGAGGCCAACTTGGTGAGTGGCTTCCACAGGCTCTCGCGACAAGAAAAATTCGACTCCTCGAACACGATCAGCGAGGTTTGGAGCAAGGAGCACGAGAACTTCCACGCCGCGCTGGTGGCCGCCTGCGGCGCGCCGACTTTATTGTCGATCCACGCGCGGCTGTTCGAACAAGCGGAGCGCTATGTCGCGCTTTCAATCATGGCAAGTGCGCCGTCGCGTGACGACGTCGCCGAGCACCGGCAGCTTATGCGGGCAGCGATCAGCCGCGACGCCGACAAGGCACTCGAACTCAACCGCGCCCACATCACCCGGACGCTCGAAAAGGTGGCTGTTTCTCTTGCGAGCCGCAAGAAGCCGGCCGAGCTCCGTGTCGTGAACAGGAAACCGGCAAAATGACCGAAACCATCCAGACCTGGCGGCAACGGATCGACAACGCACGCGCGGAAGGGCTTGCCGCACGCGAATATTTCATCGTGTTTACGGAACCGGCCAAAGATCGACTCGCGGTGCAGCGTCATCTCGGCCCGCATCTCGAATATCAACGCGATCTCGAAAAGCGCGGTATCATCGTCGCAGCCGGCCCTCTCTCGGACGAACGCGGCGAGGAATGGACCGGCAAGGGCATGATCATTTACCGTGCTGACAATATCGCAGAGGCACGCAAGATCGCCGATGGCGATCCAATGCACCGTGACGGCGTGCGCACCTACAAACTCATCCCTTGGCTGATGAACGAAGGTAGCTTTACCCTGTCGGTGAACCTCGCCGCTCAGAAAATCGAGTTCGCGTGATGTCTGCTGAAGTCCGGCGGATTCCGGCCGACGACTTGCGCGCTTTCGTTGCACGGCTGCTTTGCGCAGCCGGAGCGCCGGAGCAGCCCGCAGCTGTTGTCGCGGACGGGCTCGTCGAAGCGGACCTGATGGGCATTCGCTCCCACGGCGTGATGTTGGCGGACATGTACATCGAACGGCTACGTAAAGGCTCGGTGTCGCAAGCCGAAGCCGCAACGATCGTGTCCGAACGCGAGGGCGCGGTCGTGCTCGATGCGGGTAACGCACTCGGCCAGGTTACTGGCCAGCAGGCGATGGACGTCGCGATCGCCAAGGCACGGGAATTCGCCGCCGGCATTGTCGCGGTCCGGCACGGCTTTCACTTCGGCGCTGCCGGACGCTATGCAAGGCACGCCGCGGGCGCAGGCTGCATCGGCATTGCGATGTGCAATACGCGACCATTGATGCCCGCTCCGGGTGGCGCGGAACGCGTGGTTGGCAACAATCCGTTGGCCATCGCAGTGCCGAGCGCCGGCGAAATTCCGATCGTGCTCGACATGGCGACCAGCGAGGCTGCCATGGGCAAGATCCGCATGGCCGAGAAGGCCGGTCAGAAAATTCCGGAGTCATGGGCAGTGACCGGGCAAGGCACGCGCACCACCGATCCGGCCGAAGCCATCAAGGGGTTGCTGTTACCCTCCGGCGGCGCCAAGGGTTTCGGCCTCTCCTTCATGATCGACCTGATGTGCGGCCTGCTGGCGCAGGGCGCAATTGGCGCCCAGGTGCAGCCGCTCTACGGCGACTATTCAAGGCCCTATGACTGCTCGCATCTCTTTATCGCCATCGACGTCACGCATTTCTGCGACCTCGTGATCTTCAAGACGCAGGCTGCTGCCGCAGCCGAACGCGTCCGTGACGGCGTTCGTGCGCCAGGTGTCGCCGAGCTGTTCGCGCCCGGCGAAATTGAATGGCGGCGCGAACGCGCCTCAGACGGCTTAGTTGACCTCGATGCGCCCGTCGTCGCGATGTTGAGCCGCTATGCCAGTGAACTCGGCGTGATGGACACGCCCCTGCAACGAGGGACAAGAGAGAAGCGCCATGCCTAAGACACAGATCACTAGCCCGAAGCTCCGGCAGCCGAACGGCGTTTTCTCGCATGCCACAATGATTGAAGCGACAGGCCGCTTCGTATTCATATCGGGTATGACGGCGCGCCGCCCGGATGGCAGCATCGCCGGCATCGGCGACGTCACCGAGCAGACAAAGCAGGTCTGCGAGAACCTGAAAGCGGCGGTCGAAGCCGCCGGCGGCACGCTAGAAGATATCTGCCGCGTCGACGTCTATGTCCGCAACATGGAGCACTTCGAGGCAATCCACAAAGTGCGCGCTCTATACTTCAAGCCGCCGCTGCCGGCCTCGACCATGGTCGAGATCAATAAGATGACCTCGCCGGACTACCTGATCGAAATTAATGCGATCGCCGTGCTGCCAGCCAAATAGGAGCGGCCGATGGACGACAAACACGGTCTGAAAGCCGCTGCCACGCGCGGGATCAAGCTACGCGAGATTGGCGACAAGGTTCTGCTGGAGAACGAGCACATCCGGATGTGGGAGGTGCGGCTTGAGCCGGGCCAGACGCTCGGCTTCCATATCCACCATCACCCCTATGCCGTACTCTCGCTAAGCGGCGGCGAGAACGAGATCGAGACGATCTCCGGGAAGAAAATCACCGTACAGGAGCCTGCAGGCTCATATACCTTCATCAACGAGATGCGTGAGGTCCACCAGCTCACCAACAAATCCGATGTCCTCTATCTGTCGCGGCTGATCGAAATAAGATCCGTCAAGTGGACGCCTTGACTCTGGTAAGAAAGGACACTGCGATGACCAACATGCCCGCCGGCGCACCGAGCCTCGATGAAATCCTGATCCAGTCGGACGGCGTTCCCTGGCGCGAAAAGTCGCTCATGGGCGTGCACGAGAAGATGCTCTGGCGAAACGAGGAAACCGGCGCATCGATTGCGCTCATCAAGTTCGACAAAGGCGCCGGCATCCCCAAGCCGCACTTTCACTCCTCGAACCAGTTCATGTTTTGCCTGCAAGGCAAATACGAATACACCTCAACCGGGGTGACGCTGACGCCGGGCTGCTTCTACTGCAATCCGAAGGGCAATGTGCACGGGCCGGCGGTGGCGCACGAGGAAACTATTATCGTCGAGATTTATGACGGCCCGCATTACCCGCACAAGCCGGACTGGTACAGCGACGAGCAGGATGCGCGATAGCGCCCTGTAACCGCCCGTGTGCGTACCGAAAACCTAAACCCGGACGTAATGGTGATGAAGTTCGCCAAGGATCGGGCGTGAACTTATGATTCCGGTCGGCTGAACGGGGCGAGAGACCGGCACATCTTTATCCAATGACCGGTGCGTTCTGATGTCGTTGTAATAGCCAGCATAGGCTCGCAAGATCCGGCGCAGATGTGCCTCGCCCAAGCGATGGGTCATAAGCGGGCATTCGGTTACTGCCTGCAGGGCTCTGTGTTGTTCGATCGTTCACGAGATGCTTTTAAACAACCATAGTAGGCGCGATACTCGCATAATTCTGCGGATTGCCGCGCCTCCAAGCTATCACCGTTCGAGTATTCCGTTCCAAGCCGCAGCTGCAGCCGCGTGAGCGTTGTGATAGATTAGATCGCCGTGCGACAACACGATCTGCTGAAATTCCCACGCCAGAATGCGCCGAAGCGATTCGGCGGCTGCCTGACGATCGCCCCAGCCCATCCGGTATTCCGGCGCGGGACGGGGATTGTTCCACATGCGTAACACATACTTGAACCAGAACTTCAATGCGATCCCGGTATGAGGCGTCGCATCGGTAAAGTTCTCGATGAGATCAACGAGGATCAGCGTGCGGCTTGCGCGGTGAAACATCGCGACCTCGCGCATGATGCGCGTGCCTTGCATGAGCACTTGGTCGATTTCATCGGCCCAGTCGGCGGGGGCGACGTCACCGAGCAGGCCATCATATTTGAGGCCGGGGCGCCTGCTCTCGATGCCGGGACATATCCATGTCTTCGCAGTTGGAAACGCGGCTTGTGCGGTCGATGCGTACATGTGGTGAAAATTTCCGGGGGCGATTATATGGGCGACCGGTCCGAGCGCCGAGATTTCTTCGGCGATTGTCGCAGTGATGTCGCATGGCGAGTGCAGCATAAGTTGGCCAGAGGCGAGGCGGATCACCGTCATTCGCGCCTCGAACCTCGTTCCCGCCAATCGAACGGGATATGCGTAGAGCCATATCTGATCTACGACATAGGGCGTGAGGGGCATCGCTGTCCTTTTGTGGGACGATTTTTTAGACGGACGCGTCAGATTGAAAACAATCTTATTTGGGCCCGGTTTTGTCCGAAGATCGTGTCCGCTTTGGGTCAGCAGCCGACGTTCTCGTCACGTAATGCGACGCCGGCCTTATCTTTGAAAGCCGACATAAGACGTCGCGTCCCATCCGCCTGTTCGGGGCCACAAACGGAAGTTTGGCACTCCAGGCACATGCCTACTCGGCGCCTAGTTCGCTCCGACTGCGCGACTTAAGTCTTAAACGATTGGCGGTGATGGTCGCCGCCGCGATCACGAGCCCGGCGCAGGTTGAAATGTAAAATGGCGCTATCATGCAAAGTCCGGCCACACCGGCCAGGGCTCGGCTCCACCATTCGGCGCAGACCGGGTCGTACTCCTCGATTGCCATGGCGAGAAGAATCAACCCCATCGCACCGGTGACGAAAGTGATCCCGGTTTGCCACAGTGGCCCCTGCCACAAGAGTTCGGGCCCATACACAAACGTAAACGGAACGACCAAGGCAGCCAGCGCGAACTTGACCGCATGTGCGGCGATAGCGAGGGGATTGGCCTCGGCGATGGAAGCAGCCGCGTAGGCGGCGACCGCCACGGGCGGCGTCAGCGCGCTCATCACCGCGAAGTAGAGTAGGAACATGTGCCCGGGAAGCAACTCAATATGCATTGGTCCGAGCAGCGGGCCGATCAGCACCGCCGCCAGAATGTAGGCCGACGGCGTCGGCATGCCCATGCCGAGCAGAATTGTGATCGTCGCCGCCAGAAGCAGCGTGGGGAACACCTGCGTTCCCGTGAGCATATAGACCAGATGGGCGAATTTGCCGGAAAGACCGGTCATGGTGATGCCGGCAATAACCAGCCCTGCCGCCGCGCAGGCGCCCGCCACAGGAACCATGCGCATGGCGGTCTCCGCGAGCACCCTGTAAGTCTTGACGAGACCGATGCGGGTTTCGGCGCGCAAAGTCGCGACGGCGATCACCGAAAGCGCGCCGAATACCGCAACCATGGTCGGCGTGTAGCCGGCGAGCAGCGCCCAGACCAGCACCGCCATCGGAATGATGAACAGCCCGCCGTTGCGCAGGGTCGTCATGAACTTCGGGATTTGCTCCGGGCTGAGGGCGCCGAGGCCGAGCCGGTAGGCGCGAAAATGAACTTGGGAAAACACGCCCACATAGTAGAGCAGCGCCGGTAGCAGCGCCGCCTTGGCGATGTCGACATACTCGATGCCGGTGTATTCGGCCATGATAAACGCGGCCGAACCCATCACCGGCGGCATCAAGCTGCCTCCGGCCGAGGCCGCAACCTCGATTGCGGCCGCCACCGAGGCGCGGTAGCCGAGCCGTTTCATCATCGGAATGGTGATGGCGCCGGTGGTCACCACGTCCGAGGTCGGGCTACCCGAGATCATCCCATACAAACCCGATGAAACGACGGCGATCTTGGCCGGACCGCCCACCTGGCGGCCGGAGATCGCTGCGGCGAAGTCGTAGAAGAAATCGGAGCCTTTGGCGTAATAGAGGAACGTCCCGAACATTACGAACATGAAAGCGTAAGTCGCCGCCACCCGCGCCGGCAGGCCCATTATGCCGTCGGTCGTGTAGACCATGATGTCGATGAAATGATTGTAATCGATGTAGCCGTGGCTGAGCACGCCATTGAACAGGTGCCCGAAGAAATTGTAGGCCACGAAGATAAGGACGATCACCGTAAGCCCCAGCCCCGTGGTGCGGCGCGTTAGCTCGATGGTGAGAAGACAGATGATCGTTCCGAACACGACGTGCCAGTCATCAAGCGCGAAGAGCAGGCTGATCCTCTGCACCTCGCTTTGCGCGATCGAGATGAAATAGACGCCGGACGCGATGCTCAGCAGCGACAGAATGAGGTCGTACCACGGCACCCGTTCGGTGTCGGAACTTGCGCCGGCACCCACTGTGAGAAAAGCGAGTGCCATCATGCCCGCGAGGAACACAGCGGTAAGAACCCATGGGTCAATGATGATGTAAGTCGCCGCAACGATGACGTAGATGGCGACCGCTACCGCGAAAGGCGCAATCAGGTGGCCGATCCAGCCAGCGGGCCGCCGCCGGCAGCCGACCGAAAACCAGGTGCCGGGATCGAGTAGGACGTTGCGCGCCATGAAGGTCCTCGGAGCGTGAATGCAGTACGGGCGGACGCGGGGTTTTCCGCCAGTCCGCCCGCCGGCCGTCTAGAAGCTGCCTAACGCAGCCCGGCCTCCTTGAAGGCCTTAAGGGCGCCCGGATGCTGTGGCGCCACAGCCGGTTCCGCCACGGTCTTGGGCG
Source organism: uncultured Alphaproteobacteria bacterium (assembly GCA_963805375.1). Lineage (GTDB taxonomy): Bacteria > Pseudomonadota > Alphaproteobacteria > Rhizobiales > Xanthobacteraceae > Pseudolabrys. The sequence goes on from CAWDUB010000010.1 coordinate 12,610, forward strand.
TGACTTCCTTCTTTAGCAGCCGATGCGCGCTCTTGAAGTCGTCCAGATTAGCAAGCAGGCCCTTGACGATGTTGTAGGCCTCCTGGTCCGACATGGATTTGTCCACTACCACCACCGCGCCGACGCACACCGACGTCTTGTCGTCGGAAATGAACTTGTGCTCGTTGGCCTTTATCGTGCACGCTTGTCCGCCGAAGTCGTCAGCAACCTTATCTGAAACCTTCTTGCCGACGTCCAGCATGACGAGCGGGATGCTATTCTCCATTTCGCGGATGGTCGGGTGATTGAACGCAATTCCCAGAACGACCGCGTCTATCCGGCGATCGAGCATCAAGGAACCCATCTCCTTGGAGGCCGCGCGGACCACCTGCTTGAAACTGCTGATGGGAATACCGCTGTCTTCCATGATCGCGATGCCGATGTCGCCGTCCATATTGCCGGGCCGATTGAAGGCGATGCGGATGTCTCCAGCATGTTTCTTGAGATCAGCCATGGTCTTGATGTCGTACTTCTTGGCAACATCGCCGTTGACCAGCACGTAGTCGTATTGAAACCGGCTTTGCGCTGAATATGCGCGGAACAAGGTCCTGAGATCCTTTAGGGGATGGCCCTTGAACGGTCCGGTGCCACGATAAGCCGCGGTGAGTTCCATGTCGGCGGCAATCCCCATGGGGACCTTTCTGTCGGAGACGAGCTTCGCGTTGGCGAGCCCTCCGGATCCGGTTTGATACGTCACGGTACTGCCCGGATAGGCTTTGGCGAGCGCCTTATCGACGCCCACGCCGATCGTCGACCACAATCCGCCGGGGCTCGCGCCCGCGAGTGTTAGTTGATAGGTTTGCGCCTGCGCACTTCCGCCGATCAGAACGGCTAATGTTGTCGCCGCCATCACGCTCTTGATAATACTCATCGCCTTTCCTCCCATGTTACGCGTCTTCCCCTTTGCAGCGTTTTTTTCATCGAACAGCAGCCATCGCTTTCATTACTCCGCCGCGCTGATCCGATCCCTCCGATCTGCCACGCTCTCGCTGCCGCCGCCGAGAGTGCGCCAGTTGACGGTCTTGGGCACGACGCCCTCGAAAGCGCTAATGCTGGCGTGCGGTATGTGCGGCTCGGTGGTGCCGATCGCATGACCGCCATCGCGCATCGCGTGCGCCGCTTCCAGCATCAGCCGACGGAATGCCGCGACGGCAACGTCGCTGGCGCCCAACCGCTCCTTGGACCGTTCGCTGATCGGCCCCATGCCCTCCCACATGACAATATCCTGGTTCGGGATACCGGCGACGCCCGTGAAATTACCCTGTTTCATTGCGGCGCGGTCTTGAAGATAGAGATTACTGCGCCGACGGATGCCGTCGAAATTTCGGTCGACGTCGACGCCCCATTCCAGCACATTGAATTTGCGCCACGCTTGCGCATCGATCCCGGGCTTGTCGGTCCCGTTCCACCCAATGAAATAAAAGATGGTGTTGTGGTCGTCTTCGGGCGTAAGCAGCGTTGCCACGTTGTGCACATTATTGGGCGGAATCAGCGCGGTGAACGGGGCGATGTAGACGGTAGTGCGGATATAGTCGTGTGTTGCTTCGTTCTTGATCGGCCGACGGATTGCCGCGTAACGGAAGCCATAACTGGTGCGCTCGATTTGGAAGAGGGGCGCCTTGTCCGTCGAGGGACGCAGCCAATTTACGTCGGTGGCTTCGGCACCTTCGACCTGCGCCGGCACCATGTCGGAGGAATGCAGGCTGGAGGAGTGTGCTGAATCGATCTGGCCTTCGAGGATTTGCGCCCAGTTGCAGTGTACCCGCACTTTGGTGGCGCTAACGCGCGTGTCCGGCGTCGGCGCAAAAGCAGGCGGCTCGAATTCGCGCATATCTTTTGGCGGACCCATATAGCACCAGACGAAGCCACCGGCTTCCCGCGCCGGATAGGCAGTGTGCTTGACGCGGTCCGTGACGCGGCTGTGTTCGGGTTCGGATGCGGTTTCCAGGACATTGCCTTCGACGTCGAATTTCCAGCCGTGATAGAGGCAACGCAGTCCGCATTCTTCGTTGCGGGCGAACAAGAGCGATGCACGCCGGTGCGAGCAGTATTCATCAAGAACGCCTATGCGACCCTTGCTGTCGCGAAAAACCACGAGGTCTTCGCCAAGCAGACGAACCTTGACCGGCGCGCCGTCGGGTTCCGCAACCTCCTCGGACAGGCAGGCGGCGATCCAGTGCCGCCGCATGATCTGGCCCATCGGTGCCGGTCCCTCGACCCTGCACAGCAGGTCGTTTTCTTCCGGCGTCATGGCTACCTCCCTCCATGCGGGTATTGTGTTGTTGCGCGATTATTCTTAGATATCTAAATTAGTTTAACCAAAGGCGGCTCGCCTGTCGAGCCGGAAAAATCGTTGGCAACATCCGAGATCCGCCGCATACGATTGGGCGTAGCTGGCCTCGGCCGCGCCTTCTCTATCATGCTGCCCGCCCTGCATCAGGATCCGCGCGTCGCCTTGGTCGCCGCCGCCGATTCACGGCCAAAGGCCCGACAGCGTTTCACGAGCGACTTCGCCGGCACGGCCTATAAGTCAGTTGCCGCACTCTGCGCTGATCCCAATGTCGAGGTCGTCTATGTTGCCACGCCACATCAGCATCATGGCGAACACGCACGGCTCGCCGCGAGTCACGGCAAGCATGTGCTGGTTGAGAAGCCAATCGCGCTTACGCTCGCCGACGCGGAAGCGATGGTGGCTGCGGCGCGAACCGCCGGCGTTCATCTGATTGTCGGCCATAGTCATTCGTTTGACGCGCCGTTTCTGCGCGCGCGCGAATTGATCGCAGGCGGTCGCTACGGTCCTGTGCGGATGATTACGGCCATCAATTACACCGACTTTCTCTACCGACCGCGCCGCGCCGAGGAGCTCGACACTGCCCAAGGCGGCGGCGCCCTGTTCAACCAAGCGCCGCATCAGATCGACATCGCCCGACTGCTCGGTGGCGGGCGCATTGCAAGCGTGCGAGCAATGACCGGCAGCTGGGATTCGGCCCGTCCCACCGAAGGCGCCTATGCTGCTTTGCTCGCCTTTGACAACGGCGCTTTTGCGTCGCTTGCTTATAATGGCTACGGCAATTTCAACTCCGATGAATTCATGGGCTGGATCAGCGAGATGGGGCAGAAGAAACAGCCGCGTGCGGAAAAGACCGTCCGCCAATTCAAAACCCCGGCGCTGGAGGCCGCTGCCAAGGCTGCCCGCACCTATGGTGGCGCCGGCTGGCAGCCACAGCAAACGCAGCATCTGCTGCATCAGCATTTCGGCACATTCCTCGTTAGCTGCCAGCATGCCGATCTGCGACCTCTGCCAACGGGCGTAATGATCTATGAGGGCGGCGCAGGCCGGCTCGATCCGCTACCCGAGCCTGCGGTGCCGCGTACGGAGGTAATCGATGAACTTTATGCCGCCGTGGTTGAGGGGCGGCCGCCGCTGCACGACGGCATCTGGGCGATGGCCACGTTGGAAGTCTGCCTCGCCATGCTGCGCTCGGCACGCGAAAATTGCGAAGTCCCACTAGAGCATCAGGTGGGGGTGCGATGACTACGTCCCAGCGACCTGAAACAGAGAGCATATTGCGACACTGGCGCGAAGCCGTGCCGAGCGACCGTCTCGCACATCTCGTGAGGGACGCCGCGCGCGCACTCGTGCGCTCGCTCAGTGTGCGGCTGGCCGAGCATCAAGTTTCGTTCGGCCACTGGGCCTTCCTGCGTGTATTGTGGGTAGACGACGGACTTAACCAGCGCGAGCTGAGCGAGCGCGCGGACGTGATGGAGCCGACGACCTTCTCCGCAATCAAGACCATGGAACGGCTCGGCTATGTTGTCCGCCGCCAACACGCCGGAGATCGAAAGAAGGTTTTTATCTATCTGACGCGCAAAGGCCGCTTACTGAAAGAACGACTGGTTCCACTTGCCGAGGACGTCAACAAAATTGCGGTCGAGGGCATCGCGCCGGAGCACGTCGCGATCACACGTGCGGCGTTGCTCGCGATGATCGAAAATGTTGCACGAGACGAGTACATTTCAGCGAAGCCGTTGCCGTCGACTCGCGTGATCGCCAAACTAGCCCGGAGTCGAAAGGGACGTTGATATTTCAGCTGTTGTTAGCCTTGTCTTCTGGGAACCATTTTTGGCCAAAGATGTCCGCTGTGGGTCATTCTCTACCGAGAAATTCCCCCGTCAAAGTCAGACGATGTCGCTATGCCCCGATAGCGACCGTCGTGCGGACGTCCCAAAATCGACGCGAAGGGCCAACAGGCGACATTGCAGGCTGGAGTGATGATCAAATAGAAAGCGCACTTTTGCCCGTACGTTCGTTCACAACATATTCCGCCGGAGCGAAGCCCCTTCACCGTTCTCCAGTTGAAGCCGCTTATCGGCAACGACGATCCCACGATCACCGAGGGTCGGCGGCACTGACGAGAGCGACGCGCAGTGCGTCAGAACTTGTAGTTCAAGCCGAGGCGCGCGATGCTGTCGCGAACCTTGATCGCGACCGTGTTGGTGAAAAGGTTTGCGGTGCCGAGATCGATATAGAGATATTCCGCCTTCACGGTCCAATGGCTGTTGTTGCCCAGCCGCACCTCGACGCCGGCGCCGGCGGTCCAACCGGTCTTGGTCACTGCATCGGATACCGCTAGATTTATTGCGCCAAACGTCAGGGACGCATTATCTTCTACGCGGCCAACCGCCAATCCGCCGGTCACGTAGAGCAGCCAATTCGGGTCGGGAATATAGCCAAGGCGCGCGCGCGCAGTGGCAAACCACGGGAACTTCATTTCGTTTTTGATCGTGAATCCAGAGCGCGCGTCGCCGATGACGATCGGGAAGACCCACGAGAATTCGTCCTTCTCGCCCGACCACTGATAGTCGCCTTCGACACCGATCAGCCAATTCTGATTAAATTGATAATTGCAGCCAATTTGACCGCCGCCGATGAATCCATCGACGTTGAAATCGTGCTGGTCGGTCGGGCTGATAACCGCGCCCGTTGCGTCCCAATGGCCCCAGCTATAGCCGGCGTTGATGCCGATATAGCAGCCGGTCCAGGTGTACGGCGCTATGACCGGCGCGAGCGGCGCCTTGACCGGCAAATCCGCCGCCTGTGCGGGCGCTAGCGCGCCGAACGCGGTGGCTACGAGAACTCCTAGAACTAACTTGTTCATCTTGCCCCTGCCCATTCGGGCGAACCCACTCAATTCATGTCTTTAGCTTACACCCATCCTTGCATTTTTAGTGTTGCTGGGCTGCCACAATGGGCAGAATATTCGCCTGCAGGCTTGGTGCCGTAACGCTGAAAACCGAAGGCGGTGCCACGATGTGACCTTTAGCGGCTTCATCGCCTACTTGTCGAGATGGCTGCCTCCAACGCCGCTTTGAGCCAGTGAAGAAGGCGGAGGATAGATTTCTGGAATTCTTCTGGTGTCATAGCAACGGCCTTACCGCGCCCGAAATGCGGCAAGATCTAAGTGTTTTAAGCTTACGGTCGGGGGCCGGCAATGTCCATCAGGCGACAAATGTCAGCGACGGGTCACTAGCTGACATTGCACGAGACTTCCGGTATGTCCGTGTTACGCTCGATAGCAGACGTCCGCCGCCGAGGGCCCTGCGTACCGGCGACCACGGCCATCTTTTGCAAGTCTATACCGAGCGCGCCGAGCGAGAGCCCAGTGGCTAACCTGCGCCCCTGGTCCGGCTCGACCATCGGGTGCGGGTCGTTTCCTCGCGATCCATAGTGTCGAGCTGCTCGTTGACGGTCTTGATAGCCTCCTCCACTTCCGGCAGCAGGATTTTCTCCAGCGCTTTGGCCCGCCGCTCGGTGCGCCGGTACTCGCGTGCAAGCCGATGCAAATTGCCGGCGCGCATGCCGATATCCGCGGCGCTCAGTAGCAGCGCTTCAAAGGCCGCCCCGCAGGCCTTCGCTTCCGGCGAGGGATCGACGGCCGCCTGCGTAAGCGCCTGCGAGGACGGCAAACCCTTGGCCGTCAGGATGGCAATGCCGAGAAACAGGCTGCGGGCGCTCGCCGGCGGGCCCGGCGGCGTGGAGACCGGATAAACCTGAAGATCGTCGAAGCCGTGCCGCTCGACCGCCGCCGCCAGCGCGTCGGATGCCGCCTTGCTTTCTGCCCTGACCCTTTCGAGCACTTCCTGATAGGAGCGCAGCTGGCGCAACATTTCCGTCGCCAGCAACATGCGTTTCTCGTCGAGAAATTCGTAGCCTTGCCGCATCAGCTTGCGTTCGTCGACGAGCTCAAGGGCCGCGCTGCGCGTCGGGGTCACTTCACGCACGCGTGGTCTCCTTCTCGCCTTGCGAGATATAGCGGGCGATCTGCGCATCGGAGAGGCGCGCCATTTCGCTCTTCGGCAGCAGGCGGAGCACCGCCCAGCCCGCCGCCATACTGTCTTCCAGCGTGCGACGCCCGTTCTGACGGATCAGCTCGCTTTCAAAGCGGTCAGCGAAATCGAGATAGTTCAGATCGAGCGGCGTCAAGCCGTCGCGGCCGACCACACTCGCGAGCACGCGCACGCGCACCGCCTTGGCGTACGAGGCATAGAGCTGGTTGGCCAAGCCGGGATGGTCGGGATGCGAATAATCCTTGCCGATGCCCTGGTCCATCAGACGCGACAGGCTGGGCAGCACGTTGATCGGCGGAAACACGCCTTTGTGGTCGAGCGCGCGGTCGAGCACGACCTGCCCTTCGGTGATGTAGCCGGTGAGATCGGGAATCGGATGGCTGATGTCCTCCGCCGGCATGGTCAGGATCGGCAGTTGCGTGACCGTGCCCTTGGCGCCGTGGATGCAGCCGGCGCGCTCGTAGATCGAGGCAAGGTCGGAATACATGTAGCCCGGATAGCCCTTGCGGCTCGGCACCTCGCCGTGGCTGGCGGAAACCTCGCGCAAGGCTTCGCAGTAGTTCGTCATGTCGGTCATGATAACGAGCACATGGCGGTCCTCTTCCGCCGCGAGATATTCGGCCGCGGTCAGCGCGAAGCGCGGCGTGAGCAGGCGCTGCGTCGAGGACTCGCTCGCCAGATTGAGGAACATCGCGGTGTGGGCGAGCGCGCCGGAATCCTGCATGGCGCGGCGGAAAGTTTCCGCGCTGTCATGCGATATGCCGATGCCGACAAAGACGATGGCAAAGGCGCCCTCGCCCGCTCGGCGCAGCCGCGCATTCTGCGCGATCTCGATGGCGATGCGGTCATGCGGCATGCCGCCGCCGGAAAACAACGGCAGCTTCTGCCCGCGCACCAGGCTGTTCATCAGATCGATGGCGGTGACCCCGCTTTCGATGAAATCCTTCGGCAGATCGCGCAGCGTCGGATTGAGCGGCACGCCGTCGATGCGCAGGCGCTTGTGCGCCGGCACCGGCGGCCCGCCATCGGCCGGCTGGCCGACGCCGTTGAACACCCGCCCGAGCAGGCCAGGGCCGACGGCGAAATGCAGCGGCTCGCCGTGAAAGCGCACGCGGATGTCATGCAGCCCGAGGCCGATGGTCGATTCCAATACCTCGACCACCATGGTTTCCCGGTCCACGGCGGCGACGCGGCCGAGCTTAGGCGGTTCATTTTTGCTCAGGATTTCCACCGCCTCGTTGAGCCCGACTTCAATATTGCGCCGCAGAAACAGCAGCGGGCCGTCGATGGCCGTGGCGGTGCCCTGCACCGACAGTTCAGGCCGCATGGCTCGCCGCCTTTGCCAAGGCCGCCATGGCGGACTCAACGTTCGCGCCCAACGCGCCGAACTTGTCCAGTTGATCCTCGCCGATCTCCTCGCCCATGCGCTGCAGCCGCCGCATCACCGCGAGCTCGGCAATCGACTGCGGCGCCACGCCGCGTGCGAGCGCCGCCTCGGCCAGTGTGATGAAGCGGAGAATGAGCTTGAGCATGGCGCTCTGCCGCTGCGGCGAGCAGTAGCGGTCGACCTCGGAGAACGCCGACTGGCGCAAGAAGGCTTCATTGACCAGTTCGGCGCAGAGCAAGGTCAATTGCTGGGCGGGCGGCAACGCGTCCTTGCCGACGATGCGCGCCATGCGCTCGAGATCGGCCTGCGCCTCCAGCAGCGACAGCAAGCGCTCGCGATAGGCATGCCAGTCGGAATTGCCGTGCTCCGCCCACCAGGCGGCAAAGCGCAGGGCGTTCTCGGAGTAGGACTGCAACGGATGAATGGCGGGATAAAAGCGCGCCTGCGCGCGCTCGCGGTCGAGCCCCCAGAAGCAGCGCACATAGCGCTTGGTGTGGCTGGTGACCGGCTCGGAAAAATCGCCGGCGGGCGGTGAAACCGCGCCGATAATGGTGAGCGAGCCTTCGGCGCCGCCGAGCGTCTTCACCCGCGCCGCGCGCTCATAGAATTCGGCCAACCGCGAGCCGAGATAGGCCGGATAGGCCGCTTCGCCCGGCAACTCGCCGAGCCGGCCGGAGACTTCGCGCAGCGCCTCGGCCCAGCGGCTGGTCGAATCGGCCATCAGCGCGACGTGGAGGCCCTGGTCGCGGAAATATTCGCCGACCGTCACCGCGGTGTAGATTGAGGCTTCGCGCGCCGCCACCGGCATGTTCGAGGTATTGGCGATGATGACCGTGCGCTCCATCAGACCGCGGCCGCTGCGCGGATCGGTCAGCGAAGGAAACTCGCGCAGCACTTCCGCCATCTCGTTGCCGCGCTCGCCGCAGCCCACATAGACGATGACGTCGGCGTCGCACCACTTCGCCAGCGTTTCCTGCAGCACGGTCTTGCCGGTGCCGAAGCCGCCCGGGATCGCCGCCTGGCCGCCGCGCGCCACCGGGAACAGCGTGTCGAGAATGCGCTGACCGGTAATCATCGGCTCATCGGCGGGGAGCCGCTCGCGCACCGGACGGGTTTGCCGGACCGGCCAGCGATGGAAAAAGCCGATCTCGCGGGTTGCACCGTCCCCCGTCTTGATCGTGCAAAGCTTGGCGTCAGGCGTGTACGCGCCTTCCGCTGCAATGCGCTCGACAGTGCCGCCTAAGTCCGGCGGCAGCAGGCATTGCTGCTTGATGCCGGCGCCCGGCAGTTCGCCGAACGGCTGGCCTGCCGCCACGCTGTCTCCCGCCTTCACCAGCGGTCGAAATCCGATTTTCTCCGGCGCCTTGTATTCGGCAGTGTCGAGCGGCCGCAGCAGTCCATCGAAGATGCGGCCGAGCAGGCCTGGACCGAGTTGCACCGAAAGCGCCGACCCGGTGCCATGCACCGCGTCGCCGGGGCGCAGGCCGGTGGTGTCTTCATAGACTTGGCCGACGAGCTCATCGTCCTTGAGGCGAATGACTTCGCCAGGCCGCCGCTCGGCGCCGATCTCCAACGCCTCACCGACGCGAAAGTCGCCGTTTACGCGCGCATACAGCACCGGCCCGCCGATCCAGCGAATGACGGCCTCGCTCACTGCTTTGCCTCGTGGCCGATCTCATCGAGCATCAAGCCGGAGATCGCGCGCAGGTCGGCAAGCAGCCCGCGCGGCGTGGCGTCGAGCACCGCCTGATCGGCGCTGACTTTCAACCCGGCCGTCAAATCCTTGTCCGCCTGGAAGGTTGCTTCGACGCCGTCGCCGAGCGCTGCGACGAAGTCCCGCTGTTCCGTCACCGCCCAATCGGGCGGATGCGCCACGGTCCAGGCGCCGCGCCACAGGCGGGCGCCGCATAATCTCGCAACGCTATCGATCCACAGGCGGCGGGATTTGGGATCGCGCCAGCGCTCGCTCAACGCATCGATCAGCAACGGCAACGCCTCGGTCACCGCGCGCGCGGCCTGGCGCTGCGCCTGAGCGCGCTCGCTGGTTTCGACCTGCGCTCTGGCGCGCGCCAAACGCCGTTCGCCCTCGCGGCGCAATTCGGCGATGGCGTCATGCAGCCGGCGACGCGCGGTTGCCCGCGCCTGCGCAATCACGTCACGCGCTTCGCGCTCGGCCGCCGCGCCGACCGCGGCGGTCTCCTGCGCAAGTTGCTGCTCGATTTCGCGTGTCAGCGCATCGGATTGCAGCGAAGGGATGAGACTTGCTTCGCTCATGTCTCGATCCCCAGGGCGCTGCGCAGCCGGCGGGCAAGGTCAGGCAACGGTGTGCGCAGCAGCATGTCGGGGATAATCGCCAGCGTCGGCGTCTCGTCGAGCAGCGCCGATTCGAGCGCGGCCGGCGGAATATGCTGCGCAAGATCCGCGGTGAGGATGACGAGCCGCGCGCGGGCGCGCGCGTCATCGAGCGCTGCGCCGGCCGCGCCGGGCTCGGGTACCACCGTCTCAATGCCGGTCAGCCTGAACCCGGCGGCGCTCAATTCGTCGCCGATGAAAATGGTGCCGTGCATTTCCGTATTCATGTCAACCCGCCCGGTTGAGAATCAGCACCGCGACGATGAGGCCGTAGATGGCGATGCCTTCCGCGAGGCCGACCAAAATCAGCACACGGCCGAGCAGTTCAGGCTTTTCGGCCAGCGCGCCGACGGCCGCGCTGCCGACCGCAGCGACGGCATAGCCTGCGGCCAGCGTGGATAGCCCGGCGGCGACCGCTGCGGCGATCATCGCCCACGGCGCCACGCTGCTGTCGGCTGCGGGACGCGCGGCAGTCTGCGCGGTCGCCGGATCCATCTGCAGCAGCAGGATGGTGACGCCGCCCGCAACGATGACGGCGAGCGCCAGTATCTGCGCCGGGATTCTCACATTTAGTTTCATGGCGTGGCCCTCAGGTTTGGCTGTTGCACCGCATCCAGTGCGATGACCGGCGGCGGCAGCGGCTTGAACGCCCGCCCGGCGCCCGCAAGGAAGCGGATGAAGAACTCGAACAGCAAGAGACGCGTGGTCTGAATGCTCACTACGACACCCTCCAGCGCGATGACGAGCAGATTGCCGATCGCCAGCACGATCCAAAAGCCGAAATGTCCGCTCGCCTGCGCCAGTTCCACGATGGCGACCGACAGCCCGGCGTGCGCCAGCGCAAATGCCCCGATGCGCGCAAACGACACGGTATTGACCAGCAGGCGCAGGACTTGCTCGACGAACTCGGCTGCGGCCGCCACCAGGGCGGCGACCCGCCCCGTCCTCGTCACCAGGCCCGCGCCAAAGATGAACCACGACGCACCGGCGGCCACGACCACCAGAGCCTGCGGCCACTGCGGCGATAGCAGCAGGCCCGCATAGGCCAAGAGCAGGCCGGCGCGATGTCCCCACCAGTTGAGCGCTTCGCCGCGCCAATGGGCCTGCATGGCATCGAGCAGCAGGCCGATCGAAATGATCGACCACCCCGGCGACGATGGCGGCGATCAAAATAGTGATCGGCTGGTCCAGCGGTCGGAGCCAGAGCGCCGGAAGAATGTCCTCACGGCAAAATACGCTGCCGAATAATAGACCGAAGACGATGGCCATGATGCCGCCCGGCACCAGCATGCGGGTGAGCGGGATGCGCCGCCCGAGCAGCAACCCGGCAATCAGCACCAGGGCCCCCTGCCCGACATCGCCGAACATGAAGCCGAAGATTGACGAGGCGATGACGGCCAGAATTTGACTGGGGTCGGTCTCGTGTTGCCCGGGGGTGCCGAGCATGCGCGCGAACACTTCGAAGGCACGCGCCCAGCCGGGATTGCTTAGCACCATCGGCGCCGTGGCGCCTTGCGGCATGTCGGAGAGCCGCAGGATGTAGCGTACGCCGCAAGCGTCGAGCGCCCGGCGTAAGGCCGTTCCGCCGACGTCGCTCGTCCACCCGGTGACCCACGCCAGCCGCTTGCTGCCGCGCAAGTCCTTGGCGTGCTCGTTCAGCCATTCGATCAGCGCGATGTCGCCGAGCGCATGCGCGAGGTCGAGCCGCTGCGACAGCGCCTCGAGGCGCGCGGTCAGTTCGGCGCGCTGTTGTGCTACCTGCGCAAGCCGCTCGGCGACGGCGGCGAGCGCCTTTTCCGGCACGGCCGGCAGCCAATTCGGGATCGGAACGACGCGACCCTTGAGTCCGGTCAGTTGGGTTTCGATCTCCTCGATATCGGGCGGGCGGCCGACGACCAAGGCAAAGCCTGCTTGCGGCGTTTGCCAGGACTTGAACAACACCAGCGAGGGAATTTCGCGTGGCAGCGTAGCGGCCGGCAAGGCCAGCAGCCGCACCGCGAGTTTCGGTCCGGCGCCCGCGAGCAGGCCGATATCCGGGATATTGCCGCCGGCGCTTTGCAGGGCGGCGCGCAAGCGCTCGAGATCGGCGGCTTCCCGCGACGCATGCTCGATCGCGGCGATGATCGGATCGGCTTCGTGGACCCAAGTGGCCAACCGTGCCTGCGCGACTTTGAGCGTGTTGCTCAAATGCTCCGAGCGGCGCTCACCGCCCGCCGCCGGCGGCCAATAAGCCTGATAGCGCCGCGCCAGATCGCGATGGGCTTTCAGCGACTCGTCCATGCCGGGAAACAGCAAGCGCTCGCTGGCGCGGCTGTGTGATTCAAGCTCGACGGCGCCCGTGCGCGACAGGCACTCCATCACCCGCGCCAATTCCTGATGGATGGTCACAAGCTCGAACCAATGCGCGGCGACCGGGCGGAGGCTCATGCGGCCTCCCGTGCGTGGCCGGGATGGAATAGCCGCCGGCGCGTGAGGCCACCGCGCAGACGTTCGAGATCGAGCGCCACTAGGAGGAGATGGCTGAACACCGCGACCGGCGCAGCGGGATGACGGCGGAACAGGCGCGTCACCGCACGCGCTAAGTCATGGCGATAACGGCGGCTGGTCTCTTGCGCGCCGGCTTGTGCCAATTGCGCGACATGGGCGCTCACCATATCCGCGATCTCGGCCAACAGCCGGCCATCAGCCTTTTGCTTTTGCGGCAAGAGCGAGTACCACCGGGTGTACCAACGTGCCGCGGTCGCGCCACCGCTTTCGCCGATCAGCGGCGCGAGTGTCGCCTTTTTCGCGCCGTCAATCAGCTCCGCCACGGTCGGCTCTTGCCGCATCCAGTCTCGCACATCGCCTTTGCGCCATGCATCGACCGCCGGCAGATCGGGGACATAGGCCGTCCACAGCACGGCGGGCCGCCATTGCGGTGGCACCCAGGCGGCGATTTCGGCCACGTAGCCGCGCCACGCTGCACGCAAGGTGCGCTCGATGGCATGGCCCGACATGCGCGTATTCAAAGATTCGGTGAAGCGGCGCAATGAAGTTGCGCGAATGCGCTCTATGAAATGATCGAGCGAGTGCGCCGCTTCGAGCGCGCGCCAATCGTTGTCCTGCAGCCGCTCGCCGTGGCGCGCCTGCAGCCGGGCCTGCACGTAACTCCAGCGCGGGTGCATGCTCATTTTCCACCCGTCAGCTTGGCGGCGACGCGGCGCGCTGCCTCAACCAGCGCGGCGCGGTCATAGCCTTTATCGTCATGACCGGCGCCGGCTGCGTGCGCGCTTGTCAACGCCTGAATGCTTTGCTGGATTTTGCCCAAATGGGCGCTGTGTAACTTCGCGATGCAATGATCGGCACGACGGGCGATAATCGCAGCCTGCGCGCGCGCCTTCGTCAGGAGATCGCGCGCCTCTTCTTCGCTGCGACGCAAAGTCTCGACGCCGTCACGTTCCGTCTTGAGCACGCGTTCGATGGCGGCCACGACGGGATCGTTGTGCTGTTCGTCTGTTTGCCGCGCCATGGCCAATCGCCCATTGGAAGGGACGGTATCATATTAATGGCAGGCTAACTCGCTCGACCCATCTCGCTCATTGCGCAATATCAATTCAAGAGTGCGTAAACGGACGTGGATTAATGCATACTAAATAAGATGCCGGCCGCAGCCCATGAGGGAATTGCGGCCGGCCAACTCCGCCAGCATCGATCCTTTTATTTTTCCGCCGGATTGCCGGCCTTGACCCAGTCCGGCCAGTTCATGACCACAGCGATCGGATTAGTGAAGCCGATCTTTTTCAGATCGGCGGTCGCCAACGTGGCACGGCCGCCGGTTTGGCACTGCACATAGATCGTTTTCGCGGTGTCGACCTTATTGGGATAGCCCATGACTTTATAGATTTGAAATTCGAGCAGCCCGCGGGGAATATTGACCGCGCCCGGCACATGGCCGGCGGCAAACTCGGCCGGTTCGCGAACGTCGAGCAACAGCGCGCCGTTCGGATTCTTCACGGCGGCGAGATAACCGGCCATGTTGACGGTCTTGACGGTCTTGCGCACGGAGGCGACGTACTCGCCGACGATTGGCGGCCAGGCAGGCGCAGGCGCCGCCGGCTGCTGAGCAAGGGCCGGAACGGTAAAGGTCAATGCGCCGACGAAAACGATGGAAAAGCGTAACATGCGGTTCATGGCACTCGGCTCCTTTGATTGAATTGTGGAGCTAAGTTCCAGCTCTCTCGCGAGCGGTCATTGACATAGCTCAAGCAAAATCGGCCCGCGCCGGTACAAATTTCATCGCGGAAAATATTCAAAATCTATTCAACAGTTTTGTGACTGGGGGCGGCAGCAAAATGGAGCGCAGCCATGATCGAGCAATTGCACGGTTTTCCCGACAATGTCCTGGCCTTTCTCTGCCAGGGGCATGTCACAAAACAGGATTACGATACCGTTTTGGTGCCGGCGGTGATGCGGATGCTCGAACGTCACGCTAAGGTTCGGCTATATTATGAAATCGCAGGTGACTTCAGCGGTATCGAGCCCGGCGCGATATGGGAAGACTTCAAGGTAGGCATGGAGCATTTAACCCGCTGGGAGCGCATGGCCGTCGTCACCGACGTGGACTGGAGCAAGCATACGATGCAGTTTTTTGGTTTCATGATGCCCGGCGAAATGAAGATCTTTCCCCGCTCAGAGGCAACGCAGGCCCGGGCGTGGATCGTCGCGGCTTCGCCGCCAGTGAGCGACAAGGCCTTGGTTGACTTGCGTCAATATCGGTTTCGACCAAATGGGTCATATTAATAAATGATTTTCTGGCCGAACTTACGAGACGTCGCCATGGATTCGACCGTTCGCCCATTCTGGCCGCCGCTCGCAGCGGGCATCGCTCTTGGCCTGGTGCTGCTCGCCACCTTCTTGCTCACGGGGCATGGCCTTGGCGCCAGCGGCTTCTTTGCCCGCTTAACCGCTTGGCTGGGCGGTGAATTGGCGCGTCCGGCAACGCTTGCAAACAGTTATCTCGGCCCTTTCCTCAAAGGCGCCGCCAACCCTTTGGCCAGTTGGATCACTTGGGAAATTCTTGGTCTCCTGCTCGGCGGGATGGTCGCGGCGCTGACCAGCGGCCGTTTTCAGGTCAGGCTCGATGGTGCGACAAAGCTCAATGGCAGCGGGCGCATGGCGCTTGCGCTTAGCGGCGGCGTGCTGACGGGCTTCGGCGCACGGCTGGCGCGCGGCTGCACCAGCGGCATCGGCCTCTCCGGCGGCGCCACGCTGGCGGTGGCAGCCTTTCTGTTCCTCATCGCATTTTTTATCGCCGGCATCGTGGCGAGTTGGATGGTGCGGAGGGCCTGGGCATGAGTCTCCCCCTTTACGACGGCGGCGTGGCATCGGGACTACTGAGTGGAATCCTGTTCGGCTACGTGCTGGAGAACGCCGGTTTTGCCAGCCCGCGCAAGCTGACCGCACAATTCCGTTTCAGCGACTGGTCTGTGTTCAAGGTGATGTTCACCGCGATCATCGTCGCCGCGATCGGCCTCTATGGCGCCAATGAACTCGGCCTGCTGCGGCCAAACGGTGTTTTCATCCCGACCACGTTCTTTTGGGCAACGCTGACCGGCGGCGCCCTGGTCGGCGCCGGCATGGCGATCGGCGGCTATTGCCCTGGTACGTCATCGGTCGCGCTCGCCACCGGGCGCCTCGACGCGCTGTTGTTCATCATCGGCATGCTGGTGGGCGTCGGCGTCTTTGCCGGCCTGTTCGACACCATTCACGACCTTTATGAAGCCGCCGCCGGACCCCAGTCGCAGACTTTGGCGGAGTTGTTCGGCGTGTCCGTCTGGGCGGCGATCGGCGTCTTGCTCGTCATTGCGGTGATCGGCTTCGCCGTCGGTTCGGCGCTGGAGCGTCGATATGGCGGCGCGCTCACCGCCGCGCAGTTGAACGGCGCCGAGCGCGGTACGCTCGTTGAGCATATCGAAATCGTAAGCCTGCGAACCAGCTAAATAAGGAGCATCAGATGCAAACTGGACGACTGAAAACAGCCCTGCTCGCCGGAAGCCTATCGACCATCGCGGCTGCGGCAATTGCGGCAACGGCGCCGGCTCCGGCGCCGGTGGCGAAGGACTTTAGCTTTCAGGTGGCGCAGGCGATGCGCAATCCGTGCGGCGCCGGCAGCCCATGTGCGCCCGGGCGCGGACCGGCGGTGCGCAGCGAAAGCCCGTGTTCACCGGGGACCAGCGGCCGCGGCGCCGGAAGTCCTTGTGCGCCAGCCTCCGGCCGCGGCGGTAATTCCGCCTCGCCTTGCGCGCCCGGCAATGCCCAGAGCCCCTGCTCGCCCGCATCGGGGCGCGGCGCGCCGCCGGCAAGCCCGTGTGCTCCGGCCAGCCCCTGCGCACCGGGTCGCTCCTGACCGGTCCCGATGCTGCAGAGGCCTCAGACAAAGCTTGTTGAGCGGCTGGAACGTCTACCGCGCGCCGAACGAGCGGCGATGTATGACGCGGCGGTCGAGGCGACCGCTTGCATGCGGCGCACTGGCCGATGGCGGCACCAATCCGGTTACGGAAGTTCTGCAGGGCGCCTCTCTCATCGAAGAGTGGGCGCATTTTCCACGCGGCGATGTGTTCGATTCGTCGACAAGCAGCCAATATTATTATCACGCGCATGCCTCGCACGAGCGCGCGCTCAACGAGCATGGCCATTTTCATACCTTCGTGCGGCCGAAACGGCTCTATCCGGAACTCGACCCAGTTTCCGCCGCTGACAAGACAGATGAAGCGGCCTGGATTGCGCATCTGATCGGGCTGTCGATGGATGCATCGGGGCGGCCGATCCGCCTGTTCACGACAAACCGCTGGGTGACCGACGAGGTTTGGTATGACGGCGGTGACGTCATCCGCATGATCGACCGCTTCGACATCACGGTCGATGAGCCGTCGCGCGAACTCAATCGTTGGCTGACGTGCATAGTCCGGATGTTCCGCCCACAGATTGTCGATCTTATCCACCAACGCGACGCGAGGCTTGCCGACTATCGCGCCGCGCATCCGCAGCGGGACGTGTTCGAAGACCGCGGCTTGCAGGTGATCTCGGAAATTCCGATCGACCTGCTGGGGCAACTCAGCGCGATCGAGGCCGCCGTTGAAGTGGGAGGAGGATAATGGATCGCCGCACCTTCATTGCCGCGGGCACGAGCACGCTGCTCAGCGCAACGCTGTTCGGCACCGCCAAGTCTAATGCCGATGCGGGCTCGTTGTCGGTCCGCGCGACGGCCGGCGGGCCCCTGATCACGCCAAAGGACAAATTCTTCGTCTATTCGCAAATGCGCAATCCGGACAAGCTCCCAACCAGCATCCAGATCGACGGCCTGGTCAATACACCGGTACGCTATAGCCTCGAAGACCTCGCCGGAATTCCGCCGGTGAAAAAGGTGTTGACGCTTGAATGTTTCGTCAACACGGCCGGCGGGCCGCTCATTTTCAATACGCCGTTCGAAGGCGTAGCGCTATCGACTCTGTTTCAGAAGGCCGGGCTAAAGCCCGAGGCCGCCGCCGCCCGCATCGAATGCAGCGACGGTCATCCTTCCTTCCTGTTGCCGCTCACCGAATTGCAGCGGCCCGAGACCATGCTGGTGGCGAAATTCGGCGGCGAGGCCGTGCCATTGCGCCATGGCAGCCCCTACACACGGCTGTTCATTCCCGGCGCCGGCGGCAATCATCATCCCAAATGGGTGAGCCGCATTACGCTGGTCGATCGCAAAGCGCCGGAACACCCGGCGCCGACGATGGCCGGCTTCCTCAAACCGATGCCGCCGACCGTCGCAGGATCAATGGCCGGCGTCACCCTCACCGGTTACGCCTATGCGGGCGCCGAGGCTGTCGGAAAGGTGGAAGTGAGCACCGACAACGGCCGCAGCTATCGTGAGATGCCGCTGCCGCCGCAGCCCGATCCGGACGTCTGGATCACGTGGGATTTGACATTCCGGCCGCCCGAACCCGGCTTCTATGTGCTCCGCGTGCGCGCGACCAGCGCGAGCGGGCGCAAGCAGGACTTCCCCGGCGTGATCGCGGTCGAGGTGCGTTGACATGCGGTCAAAGCTCAGCACTTGGCTTAGATCGTTGCTCACTTGGCTCGCATCCGTGCTGGGCGAATTGGGTGGTCGGCGCCGCGCTTTGCTCACGCTGTCGATCCTGTTTTTCACCATTATGCTGCTCGAGGTCGATCTCGGCCATCGTCCGGCGCTGGCGGCACAAGAGGCATGGCTGGCGCTGATCCCTGACGTCTGGTTGCCGATCTCGCTGCTAACGCTGATCGCCGTTCAGCTCATGCCCACGACATTGACCGTGATCGCCGCACAGATCGTGATGGCCGTCACCGCCGCGGTCGGAATGATCGGATCCGGCCTGCACATGGTGGTGAGCGGCGTCAGCCTGGAGAACCTGAGTCGGATATTCTCAAGCGCCGTCTGGGGCGGCCCTGCTTCACCCAACTGGCCGGTCGCAATCGCGGTCGCCGCCGTGTTGGGCTTTGTCGCGTCGGTTGGCGCCAACCGTAACAGCGAACCTGCGCCGGGCCACATCGGCGTGACAGCGAGCATCGCTTATGTGCTGATTGTCATCGCAATCGGACTAAGCACGATGCCATCGGTCGTGATGGTGAGCGCGAGTTGCCTGGTTCTTGCGGCGCTGCTGCTTTTAGCCGTTCTCATCGGCATGCTGGCGACCGCCAGGGAAAGGAGCGCGACATGATCCGCAATGCGCTATTAGCCGTGGCCGCCGTTGTCGTCATCGGCGCCGGATTTGTGATCACCTTCACGATGTGGCGCCACACGGATGAGGCGCGCGCCTTCGCGCTCGGCGTGCCCTATACCAATTTCAACTGGAAGACGGTGAACGCACAAAATCGCGGCTGCAGTGCCTGTCATGCCGATCATCTGGCGGCCGACGTCAACCGGCTGGTGGTAGGGCGCGCCAAGCCCGAGCTGCATGGCATTTTCGCCACCAGCTACGACATTCCCATGCGCGTGGAGGATTGCTTGATCTGCCACAACACGCGGACTTCACTGGCTTTCGCCGGCAGCATTCACTCGCGCCACCTCAACGCAGCCGGGTTCCGAAGCATGGGCGGCACTTGCAATTCGTGCCACGGCACGACGCTCAACGGCAAACACGTGCTGTTTGACGATGAGAACCGCTACTACATCCTCAACGGCGTGAAAACAAACCCAACTCCGCAGTTCTCGCCATCGTCGAGCGAGAACATCATTCGCGAACTCACAAAAGCCGCCAAAACGAACTGACCATGCTCGCCCGCTTCCTCATTTTGGTCGCGATGATGCTGTTCGGGCCGCTCTTTATCGAAGTGTATCTTTACCATCCAATGGTCGCGCTGGAGCACGACTCGGTTGCCATCGTACCGCTGCTGGTCAGTCCCTTAGCGTTGTTGTCCGGCTTCCTGATCTTGGCCTTCGATACAAGGTTCACGCTCGTCGTCTTTATCGTCGTCTGTGCGCTTGCGATCGCCGTCGGCGTGACCGGCACCGCCATTCACGCCGCCATGCACGCCCCGACACTGCTCAGTCTCGCGACAGATCCCGATGTGTGGCTCGGCGATCCGCCGATCCTGGTGCCGCTGTCTTTTGCCGCAGGCGGTTGCCTTGGACTTGTGGCTTTGGCGTTGCCCGCGCGGCGGGACGTCCTGCCGCCCGCAATCGCGCGCACGCTCTACGGTATCGCCGCGGTTTGCGGGCTTGTCGGTACACTTGCGGGCGCCCAGGCGGAAGATGGCACCGTTGCCCTGTTTGCAGTGATTGCGGCGCTCGGCTTCGGTTCATTCGCCTTTGCATCAGAAATTGCCGTCGTCGCTTACGGCATGTGGCGCAGCGGGACGGCATGATAAGACGGTCGCGGCTCGCTCAAATCATCCCTCAACTATGAATACGAAAGCAGATCGATACGATAATCAGCCATGGTCCGCCAAGCGTCAGAGCCAGGCTCCACGTTCACAGCGCACTCTTCCATGGCCTCCAATGAGTTGGCTCAAACAGGAAGCGGCGATTTGCACGCACATCCAACCAGTTCAAGCCCACGCGCCGACAGGGAAATACCAGCGCGTGGTATTCACCTTTGTCGTAGACACTAAGCTCCAAATCAATGTTTTCCGGAGCTGTAGCAATTGGTTTCCATTCGCTCATTAGATAAAATAATAATATCGTGACCCAACTCGCTTTGATCTAGCTCAACGCGAGCGGACTAAAATCGCTGATCCGGGGGAAGTTGTGCCATGGAACGCTTTGTCCACCGCCAAAACGTTGCGCACTATCGGACAATGCTTAAAACCGTTACCGAGGCAACGGAGCGCGAGAGGCTCAATAAACTACTGGCCGAAGAAGAAGAACTGCTCAAGAAAGCGGAAGAGGAATACCGTAAAAAGAAATAACTTATCGGGCGCTAGGGCATTTGCGCGACCGGCTATTCGGTCGCGGGGCCACTCGCCTCTTTAGCGGGCGATTGCAGAATCAGGTCGGAGGGTAGCAGCTGCAATCTCCAGTCGGCCGTCGCGCAAGTCGGAAGATGTGGTCGAAACGATCGAGAATCATCTCGTCGTGGGTGACCACGATGATGGCGGCGTCCTGCTCGATCGCGATCCGGCGCAGCAGGTCCATCACGATGCGGGCGCGCGGCCGAATCGAGCGGCGCCGTCGGCTCGTCGGCGAGGATAATGCGCGGACGGTTGGCGAGTGCGCGCGCGATCGCCACCCGCTGCGCTTCGCCGCCGGAAAGTTGCGCCGGCATGGCATGCTTGCGGTGCCCGACGTCGAGATAGTTGAGCAGGTCGACGGCGCGCGTGCGCGCCGCCGCGGACGCTATAGCCGGCGAGATCGAGCACCACCGCGACATTGTCGGTGCCGTCAAGAAACGGCAGCAGATTGGGGTATTGGAAGATGAAGCCGACCTTGTCGAGCCGCAGCCGGCGCAAATCGGCCTTCAGCCAGTGGTCATCGTAGACCACCTCGCCGTCGAGCGTGAGCCGGCCGCTGCTCGGCTCGAGAATGCAGGCGATGCAGTTGAGCAGCGTGGTCTTGCCGGAGCCGCTCGGGCCCATCAGCCCGACCACCTGGCCGGGATAGACCTCCATATTGATGTCGACGCAGCGCGTCGACCCGCGCGCTGCCGGCGCCGAAATGCTTGGACAGATGCTCGACGCGCACGACCGGCTGCTTGCTTGTCCGCCATGGCTCACCCCGCCGCCGCCAGCGCTTCCGCCGGGTCGACTTTCAGCGCCAGCCGGATGCCGAGCGTGCTGGCGGCAAGACAGATCACGACGGTGATGCCGAACACGATGGCGACGCTCAGTCGGATCGAGCACCAGCCGGCGCGGAAAATAGGGCTGGAAGATGAGCACCAGCGCGAGGCCGGCGAAGTAGCCGAATATGCCCATCGACAGCGCCTGCTGCACGATGAGGCCGATGATGGTGCGGTCCGGCGCGCCGACGAATTTGAGCGTGGCGATCGAGCGCACCTTGTCCATGGTCAGCGTATAGATGATCAAGGCGATGATGACCGCCGACACGATGATCAGCAGCACCATGATCAGCCGCTGCTGGTTGCGCGCCTTCTCGATGACGAACTTGCTCAGCAGCGTCTCCTGCTGCTCCTGCGTGAGCGTGGTGAGATGCTTCCAGCGCGAGAGCGCGGCGGCGACTTCCTCGACCGGAACATAGGGCGACACCTTGGCGATGACGGCGTTGATCTGGTCGTTGGTCTGCAAGGCGCCGCCGCGCGCGGACTTCGCGCCGCGCCGCCGGCGGCGCCAGCTCGAACTGCAGGGCTTGCGCGTCGCGCAAGGTGATGTAGCCGACCGGATCGCCCGACGCGGTGACCTCTTTGCTCATCAGGCCGACGACCGTGAAGTTGTGGCCATGCGTGCCGAGCGGCACTTCCTGGCCGAGCGTTGAGGCCGGCGGAGCGGTCGACGATCATCTCGTAATGGTCGCGCAGGATGTCGCGTCCGGCCGTCAGCTTGCGACGGGCCGCCGGGGCGGCCCGGCTCGAAGCCGATCGAGAAACATGCGCAGCGGCTTGCCGTTCAATACGGTCTGCACCGATTGATAGGTCACCGAGCCGGCACGCTCGACCCCATAGACCCGGCTGACCAGTTCGCGCGTATCGCCGGGAATGCGCGAGGCTTCCGCGAACGGCCCGTTGGTGCCGGCCTCCACCACCCAGAGATCGGCATTGGCGGCGCGCGCCTGCCGCAGCGCGTCGTCGATCAAGCCCGCCATAGACGCCGGTGATCACGATCACGATGCCGAGCAGCAGGCTCAAGCCGAAATTGGTCAGCACGAAGCGCAACAGATTATGCTTGATGTCGCGGTAAGCGAGGTTCATCGCTTCGGCTCGCTGGCGACTTCGTTCGACCTTGGCCGCGCGCCGACCCGCAAGCCGCTGCGCAATTGCGTCACCACCTCGGCCTTGTCCGGCACGCCGCCGGTGATCTCATAGCGGCCGTCGAGCAGCCGGTGGCCGAGCGTCACGTCGCGCTGTTGCAGCTGGCCGTCCTCGACCGTCCATACCGTTCCGCGCGTTCTTGCCGAGCCCGACGATTGCCGCTTCCGGCACCAGCAGGGCCTGCGGCAGCCGCACGCGTGGTGATGTAGACCTCGGCCTGCTCGCCGAGATTGGCATTGGCCGGAATGTTGTCGAAGGCGATCTCGACCCGGCGCTCCTCGTTGACGCGATCGCTCTCCGGCTCGATGCGGGCGACGCGGCCTTTAAGGCGCGCGGCCGGATGCGAGCGCAGCACGATTTCGGCCGGCTCGCCGACCTTGATCTCGCCGGCTTTGCTCTCGTCGATAAAGGCCAGCACCCAGACCGATTTCGGATCGATCAGCGTGAACACCGGCTCGCCGGCGCCGAGCGCCGAGCCGAGCTCCTTCAGCCGCGCCGTCACCATGGCGTCATAGGGCGCCGTCAGCGTGTGAAAATCGAGCGTCGCCGTTTCCTGCTGCTGCTGCGCCTTGGCGTCGCCGATGGCGGCGCGCGCCACCGCGATATCGCTGGAGGCGAGATTGACGTCGGCGGCGGCGGCGTCTTGCGCGGTCTTGGCGGTCTCCGCCGTCTCGACCGAGGTGGTATTGCTGAGCACCAGCTTCTGCCGGCGCTCATTGATGTTGCTTGGCATTGGCAAAGTTCGCCTTGGCCTTTTCCAGGCCGGCGGTGGCCTTTTGCAGATTGGCTTGCGTCTGTTCGACCGCGGCTCTCGCCCGCGCGACGCGGGCCTGCTGCTCGCGGTCGTCGAGGCGGGCGAGCACCGCGCCCTTGGCGACGCGCTCGCCGACATCGGCGCGCAGATCGACCAGCACGCCGGCAACCTTGAAGCCGACCTTGGAGGTGACCCGCGCTTCGACGGTGCCGAGACCGAACACCTGCACCGCCACGTCATGGGCAGGCCGCGCGACCGCGACCTGCACCGGGCGAAGGAATGCGGACCAGACGCCGAATGCGGCGGCCGCAACAACGATGAACGTAATGATAAGCGGGACGGCACGTTTCAGGGTCATCGTGCCCCACACAGCAAGGCTTGGCACCATGGGTACCCGCCCGCATAGTCTGCGGCATTGATCCGGCTCAAACGCCGGCGCCCGGGCGGGGGCTTCCCCGGCCACGGGATTGGCATTGTCCAACGGCACCTTTTGCAGCCAATATGATCAAGATCATATGACGCCAGCGCCCTTCGGGCTAGCAATGGCGCCGATACGGCCGCCAAGGCGGCCCTGGCCGACAGAGTGGGCGACGTCACTTGAAGCGAAAGACGTCTTCAATGAAAAAGCGAACCAAGTTGGTCGGCATCGCGGCGCTCGTTTTGGCGCTCGGCGTCGGCATCTATGCCGTCAAGACGCATGCGCAGAACCGGCCGGGTTTCGGCCCGTTCGCCATGCACCGCATGAGCATGAACCCCGGCATGATGGGTCCGGGAATGATGATGGGCATGGCGCATGACCAGGCCACCATGGGCCAGTTGCAGGGCATCCACACTTTGCTGGCCAATCACGACCGCATCACGCGCACGGTGACAAATTTGCCGAACGGCATCCGCACCGTCACCGAGTCCGACGATCCCGCGCTCGCCGCACAGATCAAGAAGCACGTCGCCGAAATGGGCCAGCGCGTGAAGGCCGGCGACGATCCTGGGCTGCCGATCGAAAGCGATGACCTGCACGCCATCTTCCGCGATAAGGACAAGATAAAGACCAGCTACGAGACGACGGCCAAGGGCATCGTCGTCACGCAGACCTCGGACGATGCCAAGACCGTCGGCGAATTGCAGCGCCACGCCGCGGAAGTGACCGACCTGGTCAATGGCGGCATGGCCGCGCTGCAGACGGCGATGATGAATCGCCACGGCGGCATGATGGGCGGCGGCATGATGCGCGGTCCCATGATGATGATGCGCGGCATGATGCATCAGGGCCCGATCTGAGAAACGCCGACGACATGCTGCGGCCGGAGAACGCGCCGGCCGCGGCGTCACCCCGAGCAGAGCTCCATGATGCGATCTTCTGATCGGGTCAGTTGGTCGGGATGGTGACGATCGGCACTTGCGGCACGGCACGGGCTTCCGAGAGCGCGGACATCATCATCAGGAACATGAACACCCGCTTGGACCGCAGATCGCGGTCGTCGACCCAAAAATAGAGGTCGCGGTAGTGCACGTTGGCATAGGCGTCGACCGGCGGCGTGCTGCTCGCATAGACATGAATGAGCGGTGCTGCATCCGCTCCGACGAAGGGCACGCTTGTTGCCCGCTTTTCTGCGAGGTCTTCCTCGGGCACCTGAACACCTGCAGCAAGCTCCGTCAGAACCTCCTGCATGGAACGCGTCCGCACGGCGATTTCGTCAGACTTGTGACTTGCCCCGCCCGTGAGCACAAATTGATCGCGTTGCGGCGCGAGGCCGAGCAGCCTTTTTATCAAACGGATGTCCTGTTCCACGGCGCGCCCAGCATTATGCCGGAAGAATATCCAGGTCTTGCTTAGCTTTCCTGTCCTCCCGCTCCGCGTCCCGATCGCGCCAGCCTGCTGAATGCGGCGAATTGCGGCCGTGATCTGACGGAATTTCGGATTCTCGGGGTGGGCCTGCGTCGGCGCCAAGGAATAGTTATAAATGCCATTGATGCTGCGAACCGCAAGCGACAATAGAAAGCTGGCGTCGTGCCCGGCATCGATCATCGTGAAGATCGTGACCGGCGGGATCGGGCGCAGCAAGCTATTGATGAACCGTTCGCCGGTCAGTGGCGTGTATGAGACGGTGGGGCGGTCGGTGTAGCGGCCCTGCGCGTCAAGATTAAAATAGTTCTGAGTGCCCGCGACGTTTGTCAGCTGATGTGGAAACAGCCGCGCCGTGGCGTCGGCCTGGGTCTGCAGTTCCTGCGTGCTGACGACCGAAGACACATCGAGAAACACCGGCGGGTCGAAATAGCGGAATTTGACGATGTTGAGCAGCATCAATTCCTTCCAGGAGTTCGCCATCGCCCCTGAATAGTCCGTGCGGTCGCGCTTGATAGTGGCGGGACCGATGCTCGCGCAGCCCGCCACTGCGAATGTCAGGATCAAGCAGGCAATCAGCCGCGACGGTGCGCGCATAAGAATTCCCCAGCTTGCAAACAAAATAGCGCATCGGCCCGTCGCGCTTTTTTGACAGATTTCAAAATTGCAAAACCGCAACGAAGCCCAGCCAAAGGGCCCTTGGGGAGCTATTGGGATGTTGAAGTGAGTCGCGATGTGCGGGCAAGGTGTTTTCATTTCACCCAAACTGAATTAGTCCGGTCGCACTGGCGGCGGTGAATATCCCCACGATCAAGATGAAAACCGCGAAAATCCGCTTGAGCCGGCGCTGATCGAGGCGGCGAACCAGCTTTGACGCCACGATATTCGCCGCAAGTCCCCCGGCCACGAAGGCCGCCACGACAGCCCACTCAATCGATGAGGTGGCGAAACGCGTCGCCAGGCCGAAGAGCGAGTTGAAGGCTATCACAAGCAGCGACGTCGCGATCGCAACCTGCATCGAACAGCCGAAGGCGAATACCATTGCGGGCACGATCAGGAAGCCGCCGCCGACGCCGATAAAGCCGGTGAGGAAGCCGATGCCGAGGCCGGCGAGAAAGATGACCCAAAGTGAAGCATTGGTCTCCCGCTGGGCATCAGAGCCGCGTGACCGCATCATGCTGATCGACGCGACGATCATGATTCCCGAAAATATCAGCAGAAGAGTCGCGCTTGAAAAGTAGGGCGAGAGCAGCGAGCCGGGGATGCTGCCGGCAATCCCGCAAACTCCGAGCAATAAACCCGATTTCCACTGCACGCTGTCGCGTTGCTGCAAAGCGCCTTCGATGGCGATCCCGCCGACTATGGCGAGAGACGTTCCGATCGCCGTGTGCACATCCTCGCCCACCAGATAGACGAGCGCGGGCACGGTCAGAATTGATCCGCCGGTCCCCGTCACCCCGAGCGCCGCACCTATCGCGGCGCCGAAGCAGAGGTCGAGGATGAGATGCGCAATGTCTTGCATCTTGTTGAGCTTCGTCGCCGAAATAGCCCTCGGCCGATGACGTAGTCGGTTGCGATACAGCAAAGACTGGTCAACACGCCGTGACCGATCGCGACAAACCTTCTCGACCAGCTAGCGGATTCGGTAACTCGCATGGCAGGCTGTGCAGGCCGTCGTGACCTCATGCAGGGCGCGGTTCACGTCGCGCATTGAGTCAAGCGTCGGCGACACCGAGGCATCTTGCAGGACGATGGCCAAGCGACTTGCCGCATGATGCATGCTGGTCCCGACTTCTTGCATGGGCATTGGCATGTACGGCGCTAAATGTGCCGCGTCGTGGAAGCCGAGCGAACTCATCCCAAGCCTTTGCTCGGCGAGCTTCGCGGCGGCGTCGAGTTTATCGGCGGCGATGTCTCCAATGATCTCATTCACAGTGACGAGGTGATCGCGCATGTTGCCGAGCATATGCTCTTGCATGGGCTCCGGCAGGCGGACGAGCTCTCGCGAATCCTGAGCGCCGCCGGCGCCGCGCGGCATTTCGGGCGCAGCTCCTGAGCCCATTTGCTGCATATGCTGCATGTGCGGCACAGACGCCCCGTCCTGCCCCCACGCCAGTGACGATCCGGCCGCAATTCCAACCAATACCGTCAGCACGACTGTAGTCTTCATGGAGCCCTCAAAAGCATTTCAACGCGACCAAAATAGAGTCGTGACACCCGATGCGTCATATGATCACGATCATTTCCCGCGCTGCTGGTGGCGCGTACGCTTTGATATACGTCAAACACGTGGTGCACCATTTGAGTAAGCAATTTAAGCATCTTTCGCGGCCTGTTGGACGAGCGACATGGGACGCGCGGCGAATAAAGAAATCTTTGAAAATTCCGCAATCGTCATAGCCGCTCCTGGTTTGACGAGCGCCGAAGCGCGCCGCCGGCTTGCCGAATTTGGCCGGAACACGATCAGCGAGCAGGTTCCGCCGCGCTGGAAAATCTTCCTGGCCAAATTTTGGGGTCCGATCCCTTGGATGCTCGAAGCCGCGATCGTTCTGCAGATCGCACTCGGTGTCTATGTCGAAGCGTCAGTCATCGGTGGGCTGCTGCTGTTCAACGCCACGCTGGGCTTCTTACAGGAAGGCCGTGCCGGGAAGGCATTGGCCGCCCTCAAGCAAAGGCTGGCGCCGACCGCGCTGGTTTTGCGCGATGGCGAGTGGCGGCGCATTGCGGCGTCGGAACTCGTTCCTGGCGATGCCATCAGGCTGGCGCTCGGCGCCATGGTCCCGGCCGATTGTACCCTCGTATCGGGCTCGGTCACGGTCGACCAGTCGATGCTAACGGGCGAGTCTCTCCCGGTCGATACCGGCCCGCGCAGCCAAGTCTATGCGGGTTCGCTGGTACGCCGGGGACAGGCCGTCGCCGAGGTGACCGCGACCGGCGCCAAGACCAATTTCGGCCGTACCGCGGAGTTGGTGCGCGTCGCGCATGCTGCCAGTACGGAGCAAACCGCGATTTTCGCAGTGACGCGCAACTTGGCCATCGTCAATGGCGCGGTGGCCGCGCTCATTATCGCCTATGCCTATGTCGCGGCCATGCCCGTTGCCGACCAGATTGGTTTGGGGCTGACGGCCCTGCTCGCGACGATCCCGCTGGCGCTGCCAGCTACCTTCACGTTGTCAGCCGCATTGAGTGCGCAAATTCTGGCGGCGCGCGGCGTACTTTTGACCCGGCTTTCGGCCGCTCACGAGGCTGCCGCCATGGATGTGCTGTGTGCCGACAAGACCGGCACGCTCACGCTTAATACGCTTACCGTCGCCGATGTGGTCGCGATAGCCGGCTTCGCACGCGAGCGCGTGCTGGCGCTGGCTGCGCTGGCAAGTTCCGAGGCCGATCAGGACCCGATCGACGCCGCCATTCGAGCGGCCGCAGCCAAGACCGGGGACGCCGGAGCATTGGAACGGCTCGTACAGTTTATTCCCTTCGATCCGGCGACCAAAAGATCCGAGGCCGTCGCCGTCGGCCGCGATAACAATGAGCTTCATGTCACCAAGGGTGCATTCGAGATCATTGCCAAGCTGGCGGAAGCTTCTACCGACAGCCAGCGCCAGGTCGACGAACTTGCCGCACGAGGCTACCGCGTGCTGGCCGTGGCCGCGGGAGCGCCTAATGCGTTGCGTCTCGCCGGCCTCATCGCTCTCAGTGATCCGCCGCGCGATGAGTTCCGCAAAGCTGGTCGCCGACTTACACGCCATGGGCGTCCGCACCGTGATGGTGACCGGGGATTTTCCGATTACCGGCGCAGCCATCGCCCGCAAGGTCGGCATCGCCGCCGCCGTTTGCCCGCCCGGTCACATCGCCGATGACATGCGTGCCGACGAATTCGGCGTATTCGCCCGCGTCGTGCCCGAGCAGAAATACGCGCTCGTGAAAGCGTTCCAACAGCACGGCCATGTGGTCGGCATGTGTGGCGACGGCGTCAACGATGCGCCGGCGCTGCGGCAGGCCCAGATCGGGATCGCCGTTTCCAGCGCAACCGATATCGCCAAGGCCGCCGCCGCCATGGTGCTGACCGAAGCCGGTCTCGCCGGCATCGTCTCCGCCGTGCACGAAGGGCGGGTTGGGTTCCAGCGGCTGCTCGCTTTCACTTTCAACATGCTGGTCAAGAAGATCGAGATCGTTCTCTTTCTGGCGATCGGCCTCGCCATGACCGGCCATGGCATCCTCACGCCGGCCTTGATGGTCTTGCTGTTCATAACCAACGACTTTCTGGCGATGTCGCTGACCACCGACCGGGCCAGCCCGGAGCCGACGCCCAGCGTCTGGCGCATGCGCAACATCACCGCCGCCGCGGTTGTCCTCGGTACCTGCAAGCTTGGATTCTCGACGGTGATCTTGGCAGTCGGCAAGTTCCAACTTGGATTCGGCGCGAGCGAGTTGCAGACGCTGGCCTTCGTCACGCTCGTTTTCGGCAATCAGGCGGTCTTGTACGTGCTGCGCGAGCAGCGCCACATTTGGAGCTCGAAGCCCAGCACCTGGATTTTGGCGTCGTCCCTGGCGGATATCGCGATCGTCGCCGCGCTGGCGCTATCGGGCACGCTGATGGCGGCGGTGACTTGGCAAATCCTGGCGGCCGTTTTCATCGCGGCGGTCGGCTTCGCCCTCATCTTCGATCGGATCAAGTTGCCGGTGACGGCGCTGTGCAAGGTCTATTAGACACCACTCGTGGTTTGACCCACGTCAATGCGCGATCGGAGCGTGCGCTGCCTAAATGGCTACCTCTGAAGGACGGTGAGATGGCGGACATGGCTCAACATCAGCATTGCACCCGCGCCTGGTACAGGCGGCCGCCGGTGTGGCTGCTTGCCGTCGTCTTGGCGGCGGCTCGGCGTCTTTGGCGTCATGGAAATGGGCAGGGGCCCGGCCCCGATTCGCTACAGCGATTTTCTCGATCAACTCGACGCAGGCAATATTGCTAGCGTCACCCTCGCTGGAACGCAAATCGACGGCCATTTCAGACAACCCGTCGCGGGGACGAGCGCCAACAATGGCGCGCTGCTGACGGTGTTCCGCAGCCGTGCTCCGGATTTCGACGATCCGACATTGTTAATGGAACTGCGCAAACAACACGTGGCGATTGGCGTCGCGTCTTCGCGGTGGCTGGGGACCGGCGCGGCAGCGATACTTGGCGTCCTCGCCGCTTTTCTTCTCGCCAAGCCGATGTTGCTCATCATTGCTGCCGCCTTTATTGCCGGTCTGGTCCGGGTCGCGCGCGGCGGAAAAATGGACGTTCATTCCATCTTGTCGATGGTGCCGATGTTTCGGTCGATTTCGGATAAGAGTGACAAGCAAAAGGAAGCTGCCGGGGATTCGCCTCGGGTGGGCGATTGATCAGGATGGAGGACAAAATGGCAGATGCCGCTCAGCATCACTGTACCCGGGCGTGGTACTTTCGACCTCCGGTGTGGATTTTCGGCGTATTGTTGCTGGGCCTCGCCGCCTTCGGCGTCATGGAAATCATCAACAGGCCGGCAGCGATTCCTTACGGCGATTTCTTCGATCAGCTTAATGCCGGCAATGTCGCCAGCGTCACCTTCCAGGGCACGCAGGTCACTGGCCATTTCAAACATGCCATCGCCGCGCCAGCTGCGAAGGGCACCGCGCCGCAGGATGTCTTCCGCAGCCAAGTCCCGGATATTGGCGATCCGGCACTGCTGCCCGAATTGCGCAAGGAGCATGTCTTAATCGACGTCGTCTCGTCCTCGAATTGGTTGTCCTGGCTTGGCCGGTTGCCCTGGCCGATGGTGCTTTTCATCGCCTTTATCCTCATTGCCGGGATTTTCAAGCTCAGGCGCGGGGGGACTGAGCCATCGGGAAGCGCGCAATCTGGAACCGCGATGCCGATGCAGCACATGTCTGGAATGATCGCGGGACTGTTCGGCAAGCAGAGCCCTGCGGGCACATCACCTCAAGAGCCGGGGTAAGTGATCAGTCTGCGCGGCCGCCCTGTGCGCCGCTGGGCTTGGGTATTGTTTGCGCTCGCCTTGCTGCCGACGTTTTGGTTCGGCCTGCGCACCTACCGCTCGTTCCTGTTGCTGCGCTCGGCTTATGAGGCCGGCGCGCCGATCACCAGCAGCATTCGCGGCTGGATGACGCTCGACTATATCGCCACGACTTACCATACGCCGGCAGCAGCATTGATTGAACGTCTCGGCCTCGCCCCGGCGACTGGCGCCAGCACAAATCTGAAGTCCCTGGCCGAGCAAGCAGGCGTTTCACCGCCGCAATATGTCGAGCGCGTGCAGCGCGCGGTGGCGGTAGTCGCATCGCGCGCCGAGCCGACTTCCGCGACCAATGGTTCGGGCTGGCTGGCGGCAATCGCCGAAAGGACTCTGACGGCGCTGTTGGTCTATGGCTATCCCGTGCTTGGCGCGACGCTTCTTCTGGGCGCCATCGGTTTGCCATTGCCGGACGGAATCGCCGCCGCGGTTGCCGGCTCATTGGCGGCGCAAGGGCGCATGGACTGGGGCGCAGCCGGCGCGGTTATCGTGGCGGCCTCGGTGTTCGGCGACGCGGTGGGGTACGGTCTCGGGCGATGGCTCGGCGCTGGGTTTCTGGAACGCCGTAGCCGCTGGTTCGGCTATACGTCAGCGCGCCGCGCGCAGGTGCAGGCACTGTTCGACCAATGGGGCTTGGTGACGGTGTTCATCACCCGCACCTTCGTTTCCTATCTCAGCTCGGTCGCCAGCCTGCTGGCCGGCGCGGCGCGCTACCAGTTATCGAAATTTTTGGCCGTTGCCGTTGCCGGGCGCCTGATGTGGGCGGCGGCCTATCTCGGCCTCGGTTATGCAGTGGGCTCCGATTTGGAGGCCGCAGCCGGTTTTCTGAGCAATCTCAGCATATTGTCTGTTGCTGCTGAGCACGCTCACCGGAACGGGAATGATCGGCGCGGGCGCGTACTTCCCGGCTTTGTCGCAGGGCAGTCACGGTTGATTTTATCTCAGCTAGCAAGCGCGGGGTTCACTCACGAGGTGAAGGCTGATCGAGGATCGGTGCTAGCGACGGTTAAAGTCCTAATGTGGGTCGATGCTGTTGAAAAACGATTTTGAAGGGGACCCCGGGAAAGATTGATTCAAAATCCCGCACCAAGACGCAATCTTTATTCAAAAATCTACGTGGGCGGATTCGATTATTTAAAAATCCAATTTCACAGCCAACAGAGACTTTTTCAACAATATCGGTCATTAGCCGGCGTCGCGGCGTGTAATATCCGCTTTGCCGCCAGTCAGTTTGCCCTTGTTCCAGGGCGCGGGCTTAAGGACGATGGCCGTCGAACTGTTGGGGTCGAACATGATCGGTCTCCTCTGTTATCGAGGCCGACCAGACTTCGGCGGGGTGAGTGCTTGCGCCTGGGCGAAGCGCCCTGCCTCGTTCCATAACCTATCATTCTGCGAATCCGAAGGACGGATTGTGATGCATCGTTCGATCGCGGGTCGCAAAAATTGGGGTCGGTCTGCGGCATATGTTGCTATTCGCGTTTCATCCAGGAAGCGAAGTCGGTTGTGGCATCTATTTCATAAGTGCTTGATCCCTCTAAATTCTTTCTGCCTTGCGTCCCTTGACTGCAGCCCCGGAGCAGAGCGATGGTCGCGCCGCCTCACGCGAGGATTCAGTAGGGCTTAGGTATGCCAACCATGGGGTTGGACAACGTACCTACCCCGCGCCGGATGGCCGGCAATCTGCAAGGCAGCGTGTAGATGAGGGCGTGACGCCCGATGGGCCCAGGAACCTGCATGGGCAGGTCTTTGGAGCATCATCGCGGGGTCACGTCTTATTTTTTGTCGTTCCCCCGTGCCGTTTTTCAATTTGGCGAACGGGGAACTCCATGAACATTGAATATACCCATGTAAACGATCTGCGGCCCTATGCCGGTAATGCCCGGACCCACTCCAGAAAGCAGGTTCGCCAAATCGCGAATAGCATTGAACGGTTTGGCTTCTGCAATCCCGTGCTTATCGACGACCAAAAGCAGATCGTTGCCGGCCACGGCCGGGTCGAGGCTGCCAAGCTCCTCGGCATGACGGCGGTGCCCGCCGTTCGGTTGTCACATCTGAGTGAGAGCGAGAAGCGTGCTTATATTTTGGCTGACAACAAACTTGCCGAGAAAGCCGGCTGGGACCGCGAGATACTGGCGATTGAGCTGCAGGCCCTGATCGATCTCAGCATTGACGTCGAGCTGACGGGCTTTGAGACCGCCGAAATCGACATCATCCTAGACGAGGCCTTGGAAGCGGCCGGCTCAGCAGCCGGTCCTGAGGACGCCGTGCCAGCATGCACGGCTGGCTCTGCGGCTTCGCGTTTAGGCGATCTGTGGGTGCTTGGCCAACACCGCTTGCTATGCGGCGATTCTCGGGACCCAGCGGCCTACGCCGCATTGCTCGATGGGGCGAAAGCCGAGTTCGTATTCACCGACCCGCCCTATAACGTTCCGATCGACGGCCATGTTAGCGGGCTCGGGCGCATCCGCCACGGCGACTTTGCCATGGGCTGTGGCGAGATGAGCGTCGTCGAGTTTACGGCGTTTTTGGCGACCGTATTCCAACTGCAGGTCGATAACACGACTGACGGCTCGATCCATCAGATCTGCATGGACTGGCGCCACATGCGCGAAATGCTCGCGGCCGGATACGAAGTGTTCAGCGAGCTCAAGAATTTGTGCGTATGGAACAAGTCCGTTGGCGGCATGGGTTCATTCTATCGTTCCAAGCACGAGCTTGTGTTCGTTTGGAAGAGCGGTAGCGCGGCCCACATCAACACTTTTGAGCTCGGTCAGCACGGCCGCTCGCGCACGAACGTGTGGGATTACGCGGGCGCCAATGTTCCCAAGGCCGGTCAACTCGAAGAGTTGGCAATGCATCCCACGGTCAAGCCGGTTGCTCTGGTGGCGGACGCGATAAAGGACTGTTCGCATCGCGGCGGCCTTGTTCTCGA
This sequence comes from uncultured Alphaproteobacteria bacterium, assembly GCA_963805375.1. Lineage (GTDB taxonomy): Bacteria > Pseudomonadota > Alphaproteobacteria > Rhizobiales > Xanthobacteraceae > Pseudolabrys. The sequence goes on from CAWDUB010000010.1 coordinate 46,740, forward strand.
TCCTTTCGCCGGCAGCGGCACCGTACTGATCGCCGCTGAACGCACGGGCCGCAAGGCGCGTGCCCTGGAAATCGATCCCAAATACGTCGATGTTTCGGTACGACGCTGGCAAACCTACAGCGGGAAGCCAGCCGTGCTAGCCGCAACCGGTACCACCTTCGAGCAGATTGAAGAGGCGCGCTGTGGCGAAACATCTCCGCTCGATGCGCCACTTCAACCCGATTTACAGGACCCCATCGCTGATCACTCGATTGAGAAGGAGCGCACCCCATGAGCGACAACGACAACGCCGACCAGCTCGAAGGCGCTCTCGGCAACGTGCAAGGTGGCGACTATCGGATCGGCTACGGCAAGCCGCCAAAAGCAACGCAATTTAGGCCGGGAAAGTCCGGCAACCCGAACGGTCGCCCGAAGGTACGCACAGACCTCAGTGCTTTGCTCGCGGAGGGTCTCGACGAGAAGGTTCGCACCAGCAGCGGCGGCGTTGAAAAAAATGTCTCCAAGCAACGAGCGCTGCTGACCGCGCTGGTCAATAGCGCTCTCAAGGGCAACCAGAAGGCGTTGCGCTCACTGACGAAGCTTGCAGCAAAGACAGGCAATCTCGAGGCAATTCCTGATTACCGAGACCACATCCCGGTCGTCACTCTCACGTATGAGGAAATGAAAGAATACCGTGAATATCCGGAGCGCCGGAGCGCGATTCTCGACAGAGCAGAAGAGCGCGCATTTAAGGAGCGCGCTGAAACCGCCGAAGCCATGCGCCGCGCTAACAGGGCGCACGGTAACGGCTCAAATTCATAGGGAGGCCGCGATGGATAAACCACAAAGCGACAACGCGACCGAGCCAATGTCTGCGGCTCTCGAGACGCCGCAGGTCGGATACAAGCGACCGCCGACCAAGACCCAATTTCGACCGGGGCGATCGGGCAATCCAAAAGGACGGCCTAAGAAAAGTGAAAACATGTCCAAGTTGTTGGAGGAGGTTTTGGCGGAGAGGATCATGGTGACACAGGGTGGTAAGCACATACGCATGTCTAAGGCTGAAGCCCTCGTGCAGCTTACGCTAAACCAAGCCCTCGGCGGCGATACCAAGGCAATCGAGGGGATGTTGACATTCGCCGATAAAATCGGCCGCTTCAAACAAATCGAAGTTGGTCAAAACAAGCCTGGCATCGTCGTCGTTCCCGAAAAGTGCAAATCTCATGAGGAATGGGAGCGGCTTTACGGCGCGGCCGCGCGCGGGGAACATCGTCGCCAACCCGCTGCTCAACCCGTGCGCGCTAAAGTCACCAGGCCCATAACGGTCGCGGGCGTCGACCAACTCTTCCGACAGGGGGAATTTGAGCACGCGCTCGCAAGCTACCGTTTCCATCTCGCGCGGTGTGAGAGAGCTCTCGAGGGGGATAAGAGCAACATGGTATCGCAATCGGAATTCCGACTTGTCGTTGGCCGCATTGGCGCGGTCGGCGCGCAATACATAAAGATGGGTCAATTCGCGAAGGCAATTGATGTCTTCGAGCAGGTCATTGAGCTTGCGCCGAAAGCACTGATTTGGCCGAGGCTCCGTGGCTATGCTCTCATGCATGAAGGCAACGTCCATCAAGCCAAGGCCATCTATCTCGATCACCGCGGCGAAGAGAATTGGGAAGCAGACGTTCTTAAGGACTTTGCGCGTGGACGTGATATCGGGCAGACACACCCATTAATGGACGAGATTGAACAGTTGTTCTCCGCCAACGGCGAGGGGTCTGCTTCTGACGGCGACGAGTCCCACGACTAGATTGGTCTGCCCGGTAAGCTGGGCACCCTCTTTTCTGCATTTAGCTCATTTCAGAATTCTGATTGATTGAGATCGAACCAGCCCGACACCTTCATATCTTGTCGGCCTTATCGACGCCCCTCACAGGCGCCCCTTTTGTACGATCCAAAGATGATCCGGCTGGCGGCAAATGAGCCATAAGATTGCTCGTCTTTCCGCTCGACTTCTGCAGCGCAATAGAGCGTGTGTGGTGGCGAAAGGACGCCGCCATGGATGCACGCCTGCTCGAAGCCACGCTCAAGGCGCATCTTAGCGAGATGCGCGAGCGGCTCGACCGCGCGGCCGGGATCGCCAAAGCCGCCGAAGCCTGCGCCGACAGCCGGCAATATCGAAAAAGCCATCGAGATCGCGCTCGACGTCGAGCAGCTTATTTATGAGGTCAACACGTTCCTCAATGCCGCGAGCTTGATGAACCGCATCCACAAAACCTGACCATTCACATCTCTTCTCCTCCCCGCCAGCGCCCATGGCCTCCGCGGGGCTTCGGCAGTGACGGCAGTGAGCCGTCGCAACCAAGTGGAGAACAATGTGAAAACCAGTGTGAAACGCAAAGCCGCCAAGACGGCTGCTGAACCCGGCAAGGCGCAACCGACCGCATCATCGAAGCGCAAGCCCGGCGCCAACGACAAAGCCCTCGCGGAGCAAGCCAGCGAGTCGGCGCGGCCAATCCAAACAGGATCAGGTCGTCACCATGCTGCAGCGAAAAGAAGGAACGACCATCGCCGCCGTCATGAAGGCGACCGGCTGGCAGAAGCATTCGGTGCATGGCTTCCTTGCCGGCGTCGTGCGCAAGAAACTCGGCCTGAACCTTGTCTCCGACAAGGTCGACGGCAAGCGAATATACCGCGTCGTCACCGGCAAAAGCGCGCACGGGCGCGCCTAGTGCCGGGCGACCTCGACGCCTGGGTCGCGACCGAACTTGAGCGGCTGCGCACCATGCGCATTGTAGAGCTTCGCGCGCTTTGGCGCGCGAAGTTCAAAACCGACCCGCCCAAAGCCTTCGGACCCGACCTCTTGCGCCGGAGCATCGCCTACCGGATCCAGCAACAGGCCTATGGCGGGCTCGACCCCGCAACCATGCGGCTGCTCAGCCAATTGATGGCCCAGCACGGCAAGACCCCGGGCAAGATCGTGCTGCCGCGGCGCATCAAGCCCGGCGCCATCCTGGTGCGCGAATGGAAGAAAGACAGCCATCGCGTCACCGTCCTGGAGGACGGCTTTGCCTATGAGGGCAAGACCTATGAAAGCCTGTCCGAAATTGCCCGCCTGATTACCGGCACCCGCTGGAACGGCCCCAAGTTCTTCGGCCTGCGCAACGGCAAGGATCAGGCGCCATGACGCAAAAAGCCCGCCAAAGAACTGCGCTGCGCGATCTACACCCGCAAATCGACCGAACATGGGCTGGAGCTCGAATTCAACTCGCTCGATGCCCAGCGCGAGGCCTGCGAGGCCTACATCAAGTCGCAAGCCTCTGAAGGCTGGCGCGCGCTTGCCAAGCGCTATGACGATCCGGCCTATTCCGGGGGCAACATGGACCGCCCTGCCCTGCAGAAGCTGCTCAAGGACATCGAGGCAGGGCAAGTCGACGTGGTCGTGGTCTATAAGATCGACCGTCTCACCCGCTCGCTCGCCGATTTCGCCAAGCTGGTTGAGGTTTTCGATGCCAAATCGGTGTCGTTTGTGGCCGTCACCCAGCAGTTCAATACCACCACCTCCATGGGGCGGCTGACCCTCAATGTCCTTCTGTCCTTTGCCCAGTTCGAGCGGGAGCTGTCCTCCGAGCGCGTGCGCGACAAGATCGCCGCCTCCCGCAAGAAGGGCAAATGGACCGGCGGCAGCGTGCCGCTGGGCTATGACACCAAGGACAAGAAGCTCGTGGTCATTCCCGCCGAGGCCAAGACCGTGCGGCTGATCTACGCGCGGTATCTTGCGCTCAAATCGATCATGAAGCTGACCGATGATCTCAGCGCAAAAGGGAATCCTCACCAAGAAACGCGCCATTGAGGGCAAGATCGTCGGCGGCATTCCCTTCACCTACGGTCCCCTCGCCTATCTCCTGAAGAACCGCACCTACATTGGCGAAACCGGCCATGGCGGAAAGTGGTTTCCCGGCGAGCACGAGCCGATCATCGAACGCGGCATCTTCGAGCAGGTTCAACGCCTCCTGAAATCCAACAGCATCCGGCGGACCAAGCAGCGCCAGCAAAGCGGGGCTTTGCTTGCCGGCCTGCTCTACGACGACCGCGGCAACCGCATGAGCCCGAGCTTTTCGACCAAGCGCGGCGCCCGCTACCCGTTTTACATCAGCACCGCATTGCACGGGCGAAAATCGCAAGCCGGCTCGGTGCCGCGCGTCCCGGCCGCGGAAATCGAAGCCGCGGTGATGATCGCACTGCGCGAGCAGTCAACGAACAACGGTGACGCAACGGGCCTCACAGCACGCGAACTCGTCGAACGACAATCGAGCGTGTGATCGTAAAGCCGAAGCAGCTAACAATTGCGCTGAAAGCCAACGGCAAAAAGAGCCCGCGGCCGATCGAGGTTGCATGGTCGCCGACAAAACGGCGCAACCTCGTCTCGATTGACGAAGGAAACCAGCACATGTCCGAGCGATCGGTCAATCCGGAGCTTGTGCAGGCTGTCGTCCGCGCGCACGTTTGGCGCAAGCAACTGACCGATGGCGCCTACGATTCAATTGAAGCCCTCGCCCATGCTGTCGACCTCCATCCCAAGGTCGTGCGCAAGGCAATTCAGCTTGCTTTCCTTGCGCCGCCAGTCACCAAGGCGATCCTGCTTGGCGCGCAGCCACAGGGGTTATCCCTCGGTGCGTTAAACGCCCAGGTTCGATGAGCTGGAAGGAACAAACCGATCGACTATTGAGATCGCGTGGCGAGCAGCCAACCTTTCAGGCCGAGCCGCCGATAGCTCACCGACCTCCGATTTGCGCCTGATCAAACCGCGTCTTTTGCAGCCTTCACTGGTCGGGCGCGCACGATTTTCCGCGCCGGCTTCGCCTTGAAGATCGTCGGCTCTTTCGTAAAGGGATTGATACCCTCACGCGCCTTGGTCGCCGGCTTCTTGATGACGACGAATTTGGCAAAACCTGGCACCAAAAACGTGCCGGTCTTCTTCAGTTCCTTGTGGCCGACTTCCACAAGCGCGTCGAGCACGCCTTTCACGTCCTTCTTGCTTACGCCTTCATGCGCGCCCGCGATTTTTTCGATCAACTGAGACTTCGAAAGCATAGTCACCCTCGGTTTTGCAGCGCTCTGTATCCGCTATTCCAAGCGAAATGACCAGATGGTTTCGTCCCTTTAATCCACAGTGGCACCGTCAATCATTCAATCGCGAAGGGATCGTCTACGGAAGCTCAAAGGTGAAAACAAGCTGTAGAAAATCATCCGAGGGGAGATTTCATCAATAGCGTGGAGTTCATCGTGCGACATACTATACGACGTTCGAAGCTGGCGTCTCCAAATTCCGGTAGAGCCACTGGGCTGCTAATTACTATTAAAGACGCATCAAATGGGAAAAAGCGCAAATGAAGGAAGAAAGAGTGAATCGAGCGATCGGGACCGATCCACTCGAGCCTGCGGAACGAGCGCGCTCTGACTTCGTGCGCGACATGGTGCAGCGGCGTGAACGCTCTCCGCAGGATTCGGCAACGTGGCCCGGCCCGACGCCAAAGCGTATCGTGCAATTTTGGGACGATCTGCAGCGATTGCCTGAAGATGTCAAAGCCTGCATGAATTCTTGGAAACGACTAGAGCGGCAAGGGTTCGAGTTAGAGGTGTTCGACAGGAACTCAGCGAGCACATTCATCCGCACCCGCTTAGGGACTCGCTTTGAGGATGCCTTCAACCGTTGTTACCACCCTTCAATGATGTCGGACTACTTCCGTTATTCGTTCGTGCTCGTGGAAGGCGGTTTCTATATCGATGCCGACGATATCTACCATGGCACGCCAGTCGGCCACCTTTTCGTGGATGGACGGCTAAAGCTTCAACCGTTCTGCTACGACGTTGCAACGGCTCAAATGGTGGCACCATCGATATTCACAGAGCCTGGAGCCGATCAGCCGGGGTGGATTTTCTACTTCAATACGACTCCTCTGATTGCGTCGCGCCATCACCCCATCGTTGAAAGAGCCTTATTGAACGCCACCGCATCTCTGGAAACGGATAACGTGAACGGGCTGCCCGAGGTCCAGGCCACAACCGGGCCGGGAAATCTCACCCGATCGCTGTTCGAAGTTTTTAGTGAGGGATGTTCGTCTGAAGCGATGATGGTCGCGCATGGTTGGGAACTGACATCCACCAGCCAGTGGCCGCTCAGCTACCGCAACGATTCGCGGAACTGGAGGCTGTCCAATCAGCAAGTGTACCGCGCATTACCGTTTTCGGAGGCGCGATGAATCTGGCCCGCACACCGCTGGCCGTGCTTCGTTTGGCGTTTCGCCTAGGATACGGCCTTCGCAGAATCTTCCCGAAGCAGACATCAATAGCATTCGGGCCGCGACGGAATTCAGAGGGGCGCACAATTGAAAAGATCTACGTAATAAACCTCGATCGCGAGCCGGATCGATGGTCCCGCGTCAAGAAAGAGCTTCGGCGAATACGGGATGGGTATGGCAACGATCTTCTCAGCCTCACGGAACGGCATACCGCTGTGGATGCGAGGAGTTTTCTGCTGGATCTGCCCAAAGACGCAGACGTGGATCCCTTTTACACGTTGGCAGATCAACTTTTTGTCGAGCCCCAACCTCAGGCGCTTCCGACACGGTTTGAGCTTGAAGCACCAATTCGAATGAGTCGGGCTGAAGTTGCTGTGGCTAAATCGCACATAGAGGTCTGGCGGCGAGTTGCGCACGGTACGCAAGCACATGCCCTCATCCTCGAGGACGACGTATGGTTTCATCCAAGTTTCGCCCGTCATCTTGACCAAGCGTGGAAGGATATCGCAACCACGGCTGGAAAGTATGAGGGTATCGACGTCCTTTACGTCTCATACATGGAAGCGACGCATGGTGCTCCAAAATCGTTCATGTCGAACCATTTGTTCAAGCCGGCGCGTGGGCTGTGGAACTTGTCGGGGTACATCCTCTCCCAACAAGGTGCAGAGAAGCTTCTTCGTTTGCTACCCTGTCGTGGTCCAGTCGATCTTTGGATCAACCACCAGTTCAGCGCGTTGAACGTAGTCGCAACGAGGCACGTCATTGTCCGCCAAAGAAGAGATACCGCCACAACCAACTCGTACTCGATTCTTCCGACCCTCTCTACGATCGGCGCGATAGACAGCGAAGGTGCCGCCCTATTCAAGGCTCGTCCTACTCAGTTGCCTGTTTTTGCATTTGGCCCAGCCAACTCGGGCCAGTCATCCCTTGCGATGGGGTTGTCCATGCTCGGGTACCGATGCTGCAGCGATCTGGATAGGCTGCCGTTCACCGAGTTGAAGCAGCTTCGTAAGGGAAGTGTTGATCGGGTATTTGGCGCGTACGTCAATGTGGGGTGCCTCGAATCAATGCTCGATGACCTTCAACGCAGCTATCCCCAAGCCAAGTTCATCGTAACGGCTTCTTCAAGCAATTCCGGTAGCCAAGTCGTTCAAGGCATTCTTGCGAGCCTCGAAGGCGCGGACGTCATCGTGCTTGATACTGGCAACGTCAATGCTTGGCGGGCTCTCTGCGAGCACCTCAGATGTGTGCCACCATTGTGCCCATTCCCAAGATTGGACGACCTGGGGCAGCGGCATATCGTCGAAGCACGCGAGCAACCCGACCTCGGCCATAAGCGCGCGATACCTAAGCGGGATCGATCCCCGTGGGTAGTTGAGCCGGATCATCGCGCCTGGTTGGGCATTCAGGTCGCACCGCAGGCTCCTGAGGGTAAGCAAAAATGGGTCGATGTCGACGAAGGCTGTGGGCAGCTCGACCCGCTACATTGGTCTGCACGATCAGACACATTTGCTGGCAACTTGGCGTTGTTCCGTCCTCTGAATGTCGAGTACGACGGTGTTGAGGGTGCGACGATACACGTTCGACGGGAAGAGCTGGGCGTTCGACAGTACAGCGCAGGCGCCCTGAGCAGCCATGCCGACTACTCTTTTGGAAGGTTCGAATCAACCTTTCAAGCGTCTGACGTGCCAGGGGTAATCACTGGGTTCTTTCTTCACCGCAATTCTCCGCATCAGGAAATTGACATCGAAATTGCCGGCAATATGCCGAACCGCCTGCTTGTCAATGTCTTCTACAACCCGGGTAACCAAGGCGCCAAGTTCGACTACGGCTACCGAGGTTCTCCAACTTGCATCGAACTTGGCTTCGATGCTTCGAAGGATCTACATCGGTATGCCATCGAATGGAACTCCGTGCGAGATCCGATGGCTGGTGGATGACCTATTGGTCCATAGACGTGTGCTTTGGGATCCAACCCCGGTTCCCCATTTGCCCATGAAACTGCATTTCAACGCTTGGCCCTCTCGCGCCTCTCAGCTTGCGGGGCGCCTCAACACCCGCCGGCTTCCGGCCAGGGCCCTGGTTCAATCGGTACGAGTGCGCGCGCACGGCCCATCGGTATTCGAACAAGAGGTTAGAGGTCTCTTAGATTCGGACGAGCCAGCTATAAGTGGAGTATCAATATGAAGATACTCGCTTACAACCCCGGCCATGACGGCGCATTTGTGTATGTCGAAGACAGACGCTTGGTATTCTCCATCGAAGCTGAAAAGAGTTCGAAGTACCGACATTCTTCCCTATCTATCCCCGATGCATTCGATGCACTCGGCGAACTTCATACAGCTCCCGACGTACTCTGCAAAGGTGGATGGTGGCCTGGCGACTCTCCGCGCGAAGGGGAGGCAGTGGCTGACTACCGCGGCACCGATAACGATCAGGTAATTGTCGGGAAGAAGCAATTGTTGGGAAAGACCGTCGATTTCTTTACTTCGTCCCACGAACGTTCGCACCTTCTTTGCGCGTTTGGGATGTCTAGCCTACCAAAGGGTACTCCGCGTTACGCGTTGCTCTGGGAAGGCATTATCGGAGCATTTTACGAGATTGATTCGGAACTAAAGATAACGAAGATAGCTGATGTAATGCCAGAGCCTGGCCATCGCTATGCCATGCTCTACGCATTAGCAGATCCAACTTTCGACAAAACCACCGCGGAATTTTCCCGGCTATCCGATGCCGGAAAACTGATGGCGCTCGCTTCGTTCTCGAAAAGAAGTCAACCGTCGAGGGAGGAGGAGATAATTATGTCCTTCCTCATGCAAGATTGTAAGCATCTTCGGCCTCGAGATTGTGAAACCCTAAAAGATTTGTGTCACTACAATGTGGGACTGGAGGATCAAGAATTTCGTGACTTTGCTGGCATCTTCAGTGATCACCTGTTCGACCGCTTTTATCGGTTTGCTGAGACAAGTCTGAAACGAGAAATGCCATTGTTGATAGCGGGGGGATGTGGACTTAACTGCGATTGGAACACTAAGTGGAAAGCGTCAGGGTTGTTCAGCGATGTGTTCGTCCCTCCGGTCGCTAACGATTCCGGTTCGGCGATTGGTACAGCCATTGACGCGCAGTTCCATTTCACGGGTGACCCAAAGATTGCGTGGGACGTATACTCTGGTCTGCACTTTCTGGCCAACGAAGCTTTCGATAGTGCCCAATTTGATAAACGGGAAGCGAACATCGCGACCGTTGCTGCAATGTTGGCCAGCGACTTGATCTTGGGATGGGTCAGTGGCCGGTATGAAATCGGACCGCGTGCCCTTGGTAATCGGTCCATCTTGGCAGCGCCTTTTAGAGCCAGCACGAGAACGCGGCTGAACGTCATCAAACAGCGGGAGCAGTTTCGTCCGATCGCTCCCGTCTGCTTGCAAGATGATGCTGAAAAATGGTTTGGATGCGATCACCCAAGCCCGTTTATGCTTTACACCTATCGGGCGTCCACGAATGAGCTTGCGGCGGTGACCCATGTGAACCGAACTGCACGCGTCCAAACGGTGTCCGCACTTACCAATCCTCCATTGTTTGAGTTACTGACAGCGTTCAAAGCACTAACAGGCTATGGAGTGTTGTGTAATACGTCGCTGAATTTCAAGAATAAGGGCTTCATTAACACGATATCCGATCTTTCAGATTACGCTTTGCAGCGCCAGCTCGACGGATTTGTGGTCGATAGGCACGTCTACATGTTGAAAACGTCGGTTGGGTATCAGAGTTACTTGCGCGACCACGGTTAAACTATGGTGACGTGACGCACGGTCCCATGCCCATACTAACCAGCGTGGTTGGTCACCGCCATCAGATCTATTTCGATAAGAAAATCAGGATGGGACAGGCGGGTCACACCAATCAGTGTGCTCGGCGGCGGCCGGTCCGGATGCCACGGAAAAGTCATCGTTGCATCGGTCTGAATTGCGATGAAAGCGTCCATATCAAGCACGAAAAGACGCCGGAACACTACATCATCCCACGTCGCGCCAGCGGCATTTAGCTGGATCGTTAGAACTCCTTGTAGTCGTGGAGATTGAAGCAATTGAAGTCGGAACATTGTCCGCCGGCCGTTTGCGCGATGCGCAAAATCTGGCCGCGCCGCAATTCGAGGCCTTGCCGGTCCCGGGCCGGCAGCCCACCCGATCGGGAATTCCGGTTCAACGCGCCAAGGCGGGCGTCTCTAAGCAAATTTTCCGTCTTTCGTCTTTGTGCTTACGAAACCGGCGCGCCTAATCGGAACACTGCGTGGCCTTCGGGCAGTGTCTGATTTTGATCCAGAACGGAAATCTAAATAATCCAACTCTAGCCGGCTGAACTATTCGCCCGGGGCTATCGCGTCGGCCGATGAAGACCGTCGAGCAGCAGGAAAAAGCGTCAGTGACAAGGTCGCTGCCACAGCGGCTCCGACTAGCTGAGCGAAAATAAACCCGGGAACATGATTGATCGCGATGCCGGAAAACGTGGTGGTGAAGCCGCGCGCAATCGTCACGGCCGGATTTGCAAAAGAAGTAGATGAAGTGAACCAATACGCGGCAGTGATCGTCAGCCCGACCAGCCATGGTATGGCCTGCGGGGCGTAACGTAGTCCCCCAAGAATTGTCAGGACCAGAGTAAAGGTCGCCACGCCTTCGCCTAGCCACTGCGAAGGGCCGCTGCGGATTTTGGTGCCGATCATCAGCGGCGCGAGATCAAACATCAAATGCGCGAGCACCGTGCCTGCAATTCCACCGAGGCACTGCACAACGACGTATGGAACGACCTCACTCCACGCTGTTTCGCCCCGCGTTGCAAAAACGAGCGTTACTGCCGGGTTGAAGTGTGCGCCGGAAACCGGACCAAATATCGTGATGATGACAACTAGGATCGCGCCGGTCGGGATGGTATTGCCCAAGAGCGCAATCGCTTGATTTCCGCCAGCCAAGCGCTCGGCCATGATCCCCGAACCAACGACGGTGGCAACCAAGATGGCCGTACCGACTGCCTCAGCAATCAGCCGCCGTGATAGTGGGGCCGCCATCTCGCTCATTCAGCCGTGGTCGCCGGAAAGGCAGCGTCCTTGGTTTTGCCGATGGCATCGAGTTGCTTCTGCAGGCTCAACCGGTCGAGCTTGTTAAGGGGCAGGCTCACGAAGATATTGATGCGGTTGGTCAACATGCGCAGCGCATCAGCGAAGGCAAAGCGGATTTCGGCCTCGGTCCCGGTCGCCGCCGCAGGATCCGGAACACCCCAGTGTGCCGTCATCGGCTGGCCCGGCCAATATGGGCACGTTTCGCCCGCGGCGTTGTCGCAGACTGTAAAAACGAAATCGAGCTTCGGCGAGGTCGGCTGCGAGAATTCTAGCCAGCTCTTCGAACGCGCGCCGCTAACATCGAAGTGCAATTTGCGCAGTAGGTCGAGCGTGTAAGGGTGCACCTGCCCCTTCGGCTGGCTCCCGGCCGAGAAGGCGCGGAAATTTCCGTGGCCCACGCGATTGAGGATTGCCTCAGCCATGATGGAGCGGGCCGAATTGCCGGTGCATAGGAAGAGCGCGTTATAAACAGGCTTTTCGGACGACTGCATCAGCGACGACCTCGTTTGCGTTTCGCGGTCTTTGGCGGATTGCATCCGCAACTCTTGTCGGCGGCAATATCCAAAAGATTACAGAGTTCTGGATGGCCGTCACAGCAGTCGTGGACGAGAAAGCCGATCAACGCGCGCATTCCCTCGATATCGGCACGATAAATAATCGTTCGTCCGTCACGTGCGCTGCGGAGGAGACCGGCGCGAACCAAAATCGCAAGGTGCGTTGAAATCGTATTGTGCGGCGCACCGATTGTTTCGGCGATAACCCCGGCGGTTACCCCGATAGGCTCGTGTTTGAGGAGCAGACGGAACACGTCCAGCCGCGTGGGTTGCGCCAAGGCGGCCAAGACCGACACCGCGTGTCCTGGGGACAGATCGCCATCAGCCGGGACACGCCCGGCATGGCTGGCCACCGCAAACGAGGTCTTGGGCATCAGAATTACCTCTCCGTCCGACACTCTTACTGTCCTCCCTGCCATTTCTCCAGGTGACAACCCGAAAATCCTAGATTATCGTTTATGTCGAGACGTCTCGACGTAAGGTAACGTCGGCCTGTTGCAGGGCCAAGTGAAGGTTTTGTGACGGCAAACAAATAAGACGCTCGCCGGCCAGCAGGTCGTGCCAGCCGGACCGAGGAAACCGGGTCGATAGATGTATCGGCCCTCGCCGAGGGAGGCTTTTATGGATCGCTGTCAGCGACAGGTCGATGCTGGCCGTCGCAAATTTCTCACCGGCGCGGGCCTAGCCGCCGCCGGGGTCGCTGCCACCCAAATGTCCACGCCGCAAGCTAAAGCTGCACCTGCAGCCGCACGGGTCGAGTATCCATCGAACCGGCTCGCCAATGTCAGCGACCTGAAAGTCGATGAACCCCTGCAAGTCGCCTATCCGGACGCCGATGCGCCCGGTGTGCTGCTCAAGTTCGGCAAACGTATCCCGACGGGTGTCGGTCCTGACGGTGACATCGTCGGCTTCACGACCATCTGCCCGCATAAAGGTTTTCCGCTCTCCTTCAACAAATCCGACCGCACCTTGAACTGTCCGGGTCACTACTCCCGCTTCGATTGCGAAGCCGGCGGTCAGCAGACGTGGGGTCACGCAACGCAAAACCTCCCGCAGTACGTACTACGCGTCGACGCCAAAGGTGACATCTTCGCCGAAGGCGTCGACGAACTTTTGTACGGACGGCTGTCCAACGTTCTCTGAGGGAGGAAACAATGGCCTACAAACGACAAATCGACCGGCTTCCCATCATCCCGAAGGACGCCAAGGAGTTCAACGTCGTCTGCCACTACTGCATCGTCGGCTGCGGTTATCACGCCTACACGTGGCCCACCAACAAGCAAGGGGGCACGGCGCCGGATCAGAACAAATTCAGTGTCGATCTCGGAAAGCAGCAGCCGGCCGAGACCGCAAATTGGTATTCGCCGTCGATGTACAACATCGTCAAGCAAAATGGCGAAGACGTGCACATCGTCATAAAGCCCGACAAGAATTGCGTGGTGAATTCTGGTCTCGGCTCAGTGCGCGGCGCGCGCATTGCGGAGATGAGCTATTCGCGCCAACGTAATACGCAGCTGCAACGCCTCACCGATCCGATGGTTTGGCGCTACGGTCAGATGCAGCCGACAAGCTGGGATGATGCGCTTGATCTCGTCGCTCGGGTCACCGTCGGTGTCATCAACGACATGGGCGAGGATGGTCTGTTCGTTTCGGCCTTCGACCATGGCGGCGCCGGCGGCGGTTATGAGAACACATGGGGCACCGGCAAGCTTTATTTCGGCGCCATGAAGGTAAAGAACATCCGCATCCACAACCGTCCCGCCTACAACTCCGAAGTCCACGCCACACGCGATATGGGGGTGGGCGAACTCAATAATTGCTACGAAGACGCCGAGCTCGCCGATACCATTGTTGCGGTTGGCACCAACGCGCTCGAAACCCAAACCAACTACTTCCTCAATCACTGGGTGCCGAACTTGCGCGGTACCTCGGTCGACAAGAAGAAGGCCGAGTTCGGCTCCGAGCCGGTCGAACAGGGCCGCATCATCATCGTCGACCCGCGCCGTACAGTGACGACGAATGCCTGCGAAGTAGAAGCCGGCAAGGATCGCGTCATGCACCTCGCCATCAATTCAGGAACCGATCTCGCGCTGTTCAACGCCTGGCTGACCTACATCGCCGAAAAGGGATGGACCGACAAGGCGTTCATTTCTGGATCGACCAAGGACTTCGATAAGGCGGTCAAGGCGAACAAAACGAGCCTAGAAGAGGCGGCGCGCATCACCGGGCTGACCGCCGATCAAATCAGACAATCGGCCGAATGGATCGCCCAGCCCAAGCAAGGCGGCACCCGCCGGCGCACCATGTTTGCCTACGAGAAAGGTTTGATCTGGGGTAACGATAACTACCGCACCAACGGCGCGCTGGTGAACGTCGCGCTGGCGACTGGCAATATCGGCCGACCGGGCGGCGGTTGCGTGCGTATGGGCGGCCACCAGGAAGGCTATTCGCGGCCTTCTGACGCCCACGTCGGACGTCCGGCCGCGTATGTCGATCGCTTGCTAATCGGCGGCAAGGGCGGCGTGCACCACATCTGGGGCTGCGACCACTACAAGACCACCCTCAATGCCTTCAAGTTCAAGCAGGCCTACAAGAAGCGTACCGACATCGTGAAGGACGCCATGCTAACTGTACCTTACGGCGATCGTCCCGCCATGGTGCGAGCCATCCTCGCCGCGATCAAGAAAGGCGGCCTGTTTGCGGTCGACGTCGATATCGTACCAACTAAGATCGGCGAGGCCTGTCACGTCTGGTTGCCGGCGGCAACCTCGGGCGAAGCCAATCTTACTTCAATGAACGGCGAGCGGCGCATGCGGCTCACCGAGCGCTACATGGATCCTCCTGGCCAGGCCATGCCCGACTGCCTGATCGCTGCGCGCATTGCCAATCACATGGAACGCGTGCTTCGCCAGCAGGGCAAGGCTAAATACGCTGACCAGTTCAAGGGCTTCGACTGGAAGACCGAGGAGGACGCCTTCATGGATGGCTACCATGAGCACGAAAAAGGCGGGAAGCTCGTCACCTACGAACGATTGCGTGCGATGGGTACCAACGGCTTCCAAGAGCCGGCGGTCGAATTCAAGGACGGCAAGCTTGTCGGCACCAAGCGTCTATTCGCCGACGGCAAGTTCAATTCCAAAGACGGCAAGGCCACTTTCATGGAGACGAAGTGGCGCGGCCTTCAAGCCCCAGGCAAACAAGCGGAGAAAGACAAGTGGCCGTTTTTGATCAACAACGGCCGCACCAATGTGGTCTGGCAGAACGCTTATCTTGACCAGGACAACGAGTTCGTCATGGATCGCATGCCCTATCCGCTCATTCAGTTGGACCCGGCGGACATGACCGAGTTGAAACTGAAACAGGGCGATCTTGTCGAAATCTACAACGATAACGGCTCGACCCAGGCGATGGTCTATCCGACGACCACTGCAAAACGTAAGCAGGCCTTCATGCTGTTTGCCAATCCCAACGGCGTGCAGGGCAACGTGGTGTCGCCCGGCGTCAACGAACTGATCATCCCGAACTACAAACAAACCTGGGGAGCAATTCGCAAGCTTGCTGACGCGCCCGCGGGCGCGGAGCATCTGAGCTTCAAGTCGCTGGACTATACGACCGGATAGGTTCTGATCTCGACCGCCCCCCGGGAAGGGTTTGCTTCCCGGGGGCTATTTTTATTTCAGCGGACAGCACCAGGCTCAAACCTATCGCCAAAGATTACGGGCTGTCACACGCAGCAAGCCGTTTCTTTGGCCCTTTCAGGCGCCGTGCAGCAGCTGCCGGCGTCCGGATGGGCCGCGGTCGCATCGGCGCAGCCTTTGTCGGACTTTGACCGCTTAAGGCTACAGACGCCGGTTTCCGGAAGAACAAGTTCGACACGCCGCGCCGCGTCATGATCGCCGGCAATTTCGGCGGCTATCGAACGCACTTGTTCGAAACCGGTGGCCATGAGAAATGTTGGCGCGCGGCCATACGACTTCATGCCAGCGACATACAATCCCGGCTCTGGATGTGCGAGTTCGCGTGCTCCGTGCGGGCGCACGGTGCCACAGCTATGCACATTTGGATCAATCAGCGGAGCGAGTGTGGGCGGACAGTCCAATGCGGAATCAAGGCTGAGACGTAATTCCGAAAGAAATCGGAAATCAGGTCGAAAACCGGTTGCGACAATTAGTTGATCGACGACAAGATGACGGCCGCAGCAGGCAGAGCCCGCGCCGATCCGAAGGCCTTCGGCGGTTTCGGCGATATGCGACACGCGAAAACCCGTGTGGACCTCGATTTTTCCGCTGGTGACAAGATGCGAGAGTTCGGCGCCGAGCTTGCCGCGGGCCACAAGCTTGTCGTTTGCCCCGCCACCAAACGATTTGGACGAGTCGTCCCCCCGCAGCACCCAAATGACTCGCATTGCCGGCGCTTTTTCCGCGAGCGACGTGAGGTCAATCAGCGATCCGGCCGCTGAATGTCCGCTGCCGAGTACGGCCACGGTGCGGCCTTCGTAACGGGGGCGCTCCTGTCCCAACAGGTCCGGCATGCCATACGCAATCCTGGCCGACGAGCGCTCTTCCCCTATCGCCGAAAGACCGTTGGCCCCCGCGGGGTTCGGGGAATTCCATGTTCCGGATGCGTCGATCACCGCGTCGGCGAGCATTGAATTGAGACCGGCTCCATTCCGGTAAAGGATTTCGAAAAGAGCCCGATTCCTGCCGGCGGTTTTCACTTTGTCGAAACCAGCGCGGCTGATGCCGACCACCCGGCTCGATGTGTGAACGCGGTCCCGGAGCTCAGTGCGGTGGGCAAGCGGATCGAGATAGCCCGCCACGAGCTCCGCGCCGGTCGGATAGTGATCGGGGGCGGGACTGTTCCAGCCGACGGCATCAAGCAGCCGCTGCGATGCCTTGTCGATGTTGTAGCTCCAGGGCGAGAACAGCCGGACATGGGCCCACTGACGCACCGAACTCGCGACTTCGGGGCCAGCTTCGAGAATGGCGGGAGTAAATCCGCGTTCGATCAGGTGTGCGCCGGCAGCAAGGCCGACCGGCCCGGCGCCGATGACGGCAATTGTACGCTCATTCCGCTGAGACATGTTTTTTGCTCCGATCAGAGGCGCGAACCGCGCTCGATTTATCCCGCGCGCCGCGCTTGGGAGGGCCGGCACAGCATTTCTCGCTGAGATAGGACAACAGCCCATTCATCGCTTCGTAGCGGGCCGTATAGATCATCGACCGGCCCTCGCGCCGGACCCCGATCAGTCCAGCGACACGCAGTCTGTCGAAATGAAAGGTCAGCGTGTTGGGCGCAAGACCGAGGGCCTCTGCGACCGCGCCGGCGGCCATGCCGGCGGGACCGGCCTGCACCAACAGTCTGAACACGTCCAGACGGTTGTCCTGTGCAAGCGCTGCCAGGGCCGCAACAGCGTCTGCTTTTTCCATAATTCAACGAATATAGAAATAAAGCGCGCATGTCAAGATTATTTCGATGATCGTAGAAATATTTTGCGCTCCTCATCGGGTACGAGGTTCCCACCGGCCAAAACTGCCAAACACGAGGACGGTCTTTGGTTTTCAGCGAAACCTATCTTGCGCGTGTTAGCCTCTAGTGTGAAAGGTGCAGGACTTCTTCCCGCGGTCATCGAGCGCGCTTTGCGCGGGAATTTTCGCGCGTGTCTCCTCAGGTCCTGCATGAAAACATCGCGGCGCTGCAGTATGTCCAGTTGCGTCGGCAACCCGAATTCGTACTCAGGCATGGTGACGCGGTTGCGCGCCTCGACATTTCGATTGTAGCGACCGAAGTAGCCTTTATACGACTGTTTTGAGCCCTCTCAGACTGGAAGCCCCGCCGCGCAGTTGGTGATCGAACCAGTCTCCACCCTGCGCCTCCGCAAAACGGGAATTTTCTAAAAACTAGGGCAGAGACTTTCCGCCGAAATTCGAAATTTCGGCACAAATTTGGGAATTTCGGAGACTACTGAAGCGGCGAAAAAGCCCCGTATTTGCGGGCTTTTTCGCAATTTTTGCCGACCAAAACACAGAGACCGGAGTTGCTGGCTGGGGCGGGAGGAATCGAACCTCCGAATGGCGGAATCAAAATCCGCTGCCTTACCGCTTGGCTACGCCCCAATAAGCGCCGGAAAATACCGCGGCGAACGGTTAAGCGCACGCGGCGGGCGGACCATAGCGGCGCGCCCCTGTGCGATCAACGCCCGCTGATATCCTCAATATATAAGGCCTTGATTAAGGCCCTGCCCTCGCGTTGACCCGCCTCGGGCGCCCGCTAGATTAGCGCCATGACCTACCGCGCGCCGCTTGCCGACATCGCCTTTGCCCTCAAGCACGCTGCCGGCTTTTCCGCGGCGCTCGCCGAAGGGCTGTACGGCGACCTCGACGAGGAGACGGTCGATTCGGTGCTGGCCGAAGCCGGCCGCTTTGCCGCCGACGTCATCGCGCCGCTCAACGCGGTCGGCGACAAGTTCGGCACGCCGTTCAAGGACGGCAAAGTGACGACGCCGCCCGGCTGGAAGGATGCCTACACGTCCTGGGCCGCCGCCGGCTGGAACGGCTTGGCGGCGCCTTCGCGCTGGGGCGGCCAGGAGCTTCCGCACGCGGTGAACGCCGTCTGCATCGAGATGTGGAATTCCGCCTCCATGGCCTTCGGCATCGGGCCGGTCCTGACCATGGCGGCGGTCGATGCGCTCGCCGCCTACGGCAGCGACAATCTCAAAGAGACTTACCTCGGCAAGCTGGTGAGCGGCGAATGGATGGGCACCATGGAGCTCACCGAGCCGCAAGCCGGCTCCGACGTCGGCGCGCTGCGCAGCAAGGCCGTGCGTGCTGCCGACGGCAGCTATCGCCTTACCGGCTCGAAAATCTTCATCACCTATGGCGAGCACGACTTAACCTCCAACATCATTCATTTCGTGCTCGCCCGCCTGCCCGATGCGCCGCCCGGTACCAAGGGCATCTCGCTGTTCCTGGTGCCGAAGGTCATGCCGGACGGGAAGCGCAACGACGTGCGCGCGCATTCGGTCGAGCACAAGCTCGGCATCCATGCATCGCCCACCTGCACCATGGTCTATGGCGACAAGGACGGCGCGGCGGCTTTCCTCATCGGCGAGGAACACAAGGGCATGGCCTGCATGTTCACCATGATGAACCGGGCGCGGCTGGCGGTCGGCCTGCAGGGCGTCGCCATCGCCGAGCGCGCGACTCAGCAGGCGATGCAATATGCCCGCGAGCGTAAGCAGATGGGCAAAACCATCGTCCACTATCCCGACGTCATGCGCATGCTGCTCTCCATGCGCGGGTTGACCGGCGCCGCGCGCGCGATCTGTTACGCGACCGGCGTGGCGCTCGACCGCTCGCACCGCGGCAAGAGCGAGGCGGCGCGGAAAAGCGCGCATGAGCGCGCCTCGCTGCTGACGCCGGTCGCCAAAGCCTTTTCCACCGATATCGGCATCGAGGTCGCTTCGCTGGGCGTGCAGGTGCATGGCGGCATGGGCTTCATCGAGGAGACCGGCGCCGCGCAGCATTATCGCGACGCGCGCATCGCCGCGATCTATGAAGGCACCAACGGCATCCAGGCGCTCGATCTGGTGACGCGCAAGGTTCCGCTGGAAGGCGGCAAGACGGTCGCTCTCTATCTCGACGAATTGCGCCGCACGGTCGGCGCAGTGAAGGCGAGCAACGCGCCGGCTTTTGGTGAAACCGCCGCCCGCCTCGGCGAAGCGGTGGAGGCGCTTGAACGGGCAACGCTTTGGCTGCTGGCGCAGAAATCGTCGGACGCAGCGCTTGCCGGCGCCACGCCCTATCTCAAGCTGTTCGGCCACACCGCCGGCGGCTGCATGCTGGCGGAACAGGCGCTCGTCGCCTTCCGTGAGAACGGTGACGGGGCCGGGCGCACGGCGCTGGCGCGCTTTTTTGCCGAAAATATCGCGGTGCAGGCGCCGGGCCTGGAACGCAGCGTCACCGAGGGCGCCGACAGCATCACCGGCGCGCAAGCGGCGCTTGCCGGGTAACGATGGATCACAAGCATCCATTCAAATCCCGCTCATTCCCGCGCAAGCGGGAATCCAGGGCCGCAATAGCCGCTATTTATTTTTGCCCTGGGTCCCCGCTTTCGCGGGGACGAGCGGATAAGTGGTTGTCATGACCGACCTCGTCATCGTCAGCGACGACGGACCGATCCGCAGCATCCGCATGAACCGGCCGGAGAAGAAGAACGCGCTGACGCTGCCGATGTACGACGCCATGGCGACGTCGATCGAGGACGCCGGGAAAAGCGGGAAGATCCGCTGCCTTCTGATCGCCGGCACGCCGGAAGGCTTCTGCGCCGGCAACGACATCGGCGATTTCCTCACCATGGCCACGCAAGGCGGCGCCCTCGCCGCTCCCATCCTGCGTTTCCTGCACACCATGGCGCGTTGCGAAATGCCGCTGGTCGCCGCCGTGCGCGGCAACGCGGTCGGCGTCGGCACCACCCTGCTGATGCATTGCGATCACGTCGTCGCCGGCAGCGACGCCCGCCTGGCGACGCCCTTCGTCGGCCTCGGCCTGCTGCCGGAGAACGCATCGAGCCTGATCGGCCCGCGGCTGATGGGGCAGGCGCGGGCATTCGCATTGCTGGTCATGGGGCGGCCGCTGAGTGCGGAAGATGCCAAGGCGGCCGGCCTGGTGAATACGGTCGTCGCGCCGGACGAGGTCGAAGCCGAGGCCATGAAAGCCGCCCGCGAGATCGCCGCCCTGCCCCGGCAAGGCGTCCTGGTCGCCCGCCGGCTGCTGCGCGGTTCGCCCGATGAGATTATCGCGCGCATCGACGAGGAAGCCGAATTGTTCAAGCAGCGCCTGCAATCGCCGGAAGCGCGCGCGGCCTTCGAGGCGTTTCTCAACCGGAAGCGATAACACGCCGACCCGCCGCTAGCGCGCAGGCGTCCGACGCCCCGGAAGCGCTCGATAGGATTTTTTTCAGTTTCCACCTTGACATCTACCCGCCCTGACTATAATCCTATTATATCCCGTCTCGATACCGAGGGTGTCTGATCAAGCATCTTCAGACAGAGGCGGGGAGCGGTGGCCGGGGAATGACGTGGCGGCGGAGATGCGCCCCCACGGCCCGGCGGTCCAAGCCGCGAAAGACCCGGCCCGTTCGGCGTACGGGTCGAGGGCCCTGACGGCCGGTACGGCCGGAGGTTCGTCAGAAGCCTCCAGCCTGAGTGGCCCGGTCCTCTACGGTGGAAAGTTGGTGTCAACCGCCTAAGCGGTCGACCACCGGGGGATTTCGCGGAGCAAACCTACAAACACCGCGCGCGGGACGCCTTGGGACTGGCGGACTTGCGGCAATACTTTCCTGCGTAGCGCCTTGAGCGCGAAGCAGGACGACAAGCCTCGATGTCGTGAGGTGTCGAGGCCCGTGGGTCCGGTTGGACCCCTGGCGTCCCGCGCGCCCTCGGTGCTTTCCGGGAGCGGGCGGCAAAGGAAGTTGGAAGACGGCCTACCCGGGGCCGGTAAAGAATACGGGCGATGACGCACGCTTCAATTTCTGCTGTCGTCCCCGCGCAGGCGGGGACCCAGTACTCCGCAGCAGCCGTTGGTGATTACTGGATGCCCGCTTTCGCGGGCACGACGCAAGGAGCGCTGGCGGCGGAGCGTTAGCTAAGGCTGCTTGACGATAACGGGACGGCAAAATGGTGAAATTCACCGATAGCGCGACCACCCTCGAAGTGAGCGATGTCGTAACCAGCGAGGCGTTCTACCGGGAAAAGCTCGGCTTCAACGCCGGCGGGTTTTACGGCGAGCCGCCGACTTTCTGCATCGTGTCGCGCGACCGGGTGACGGTCTTTCTCGACAAAGTGCGTACGCCACACCCGATTCCGCTCAATCAGTACTGGGCCGTCTACATGTATGTTGACGACGTCGATGCGATGTACGCGGAGCTGAAGGCGCGCGGGGTCGTCATCGACCGTGAGATCGAGGATCAATTTTACGGCTGCCGCGATTTCGACGTGCGCGATCCCGACGGCCATCTGATTGGCATCGGGCAGAACCTCACGAAGAAATCTACATAGGAACCATCGAGGTCGACAAATGTCGTTGCGAGACAAAACGCTCTTCATCACCGGTGCCTCGCGCGGCATCGGGCTCGCTATCGCGCTCAAAGCCGCCGCCGACGGCGCCAATATTGCCATCGCCGCCAAGACGGTGGAGCCGCACCCCAAGCTCGAAGGCACCATCCATACCGCGGCGAGCGCGATCGAAAAGGCCGGCGGCCACGCACTGCCACTCGCCGTCGACGTGCGCGACGAAGCCTCGGTCAAGGCGGCCATCGACGCGACCGCGGCGCGCTTCGGCGGCATCGACATCGTCGTCAACAATGCCAGCGCCATCCAGCTCACGCCGGTCACCCAAACCGACATGCGCCGCTTCGACCTCATGCATCAGATCAATACGCGCGGCACCTTCACGGTGTCGAAATACGCCATTCCGCATCTCGAGAAGGCGGCAAACCCGCACATCATGATGTTGTCGCCGCCGCTCGACATGGCGGAGAAATGGTTCGCGCCGCATACCGCCTATACCATGGCGAAATTCGGCATGAGCCTGGTGGTGCTCGGGCTCGCCGGCGAATTGCGCGGCAAGGTCGCGGTCAACGCGTTGTGGCCGCGTACCACCATCGCCACCGCGGCGGTGAAGAACCTGCTCGGCGGCGAAGCGATGATGCAGCGTTCGCGCACGCCGGAGATCCTCGCCGAAGCCGCCTATCGCCTGTTCCACAAGCCCAAGAATTTTACGGGGAACTTCCTCATCGACGACACGTTCCTCGCCGGCGAAGGTGTTTCCGATTTCGACCGCTATCGCGTCGACCCGAGTCAGGCTTTGCAGGTGGATTTCTTCGTGCCCAATTCCATGCCGCCGCCAAAGGGCGTGAGTTTGACGGCGAAGAAGTAGTTTCTGTCGTCCCGGGCGAACGTAGCGTACGCGAAGCGAGGCCCGGGACCCACACGCCGCAGTCCATCGATAGGCTGCGGCGTATGGGTCCCCGCCTTCGCGGGGACGACAAAATAGAGAAAGCCGACAGCGGAATGGTTTGCGCCCAATTACCGCATCGCGTTAGAACATTGCAATGTCCACTTTGCTGATCTCCCATCCCGCCTGCCTCGATCACTTGACGCCCGCCGGCCATCCCGAACGGCCGGACCGGCTGCGCGCCATCGAGCAGGTGCTGGAGGATGAGAAGTTTCAGACGCTGGCGCGGGTGCAGGCGCCGCTGGCGCCGCTC
Source organism: uncultured Alphaproteobacteria bacterium (assembly GCA_963805375.1). GTDB lineage: Bacteria > Pseudomonadota > Alphaproteobacteria > Rhizobiales > Xanthobacteraceae > Pseudolabrys. The sequence continues at coordinate 69,944 of CAWDUB010000010.1, forward strand.
GAAACAATCGCCCGCGTGCACCCGATGGATTACATCGAGGCGGTCCGTGACGCCTCGCCCGCCGAGGGCATCTTGCATCTCGACGCCGACACCTCGATGTCGCCGGGCAGCTATGAGGCCGCGCTGCGCGCCGCCGGCGGCGCTATGCTGGCGGTCGACGAGGTCATGAGCGGCAAGGCAGCCAATGGTTTTGTCGCCACCCGTCCGCCCGGCCACCACACCGAGACCGCGCGGCCGATGGGCTTTTGCCTGTTCAACAACGCCGCGGTCGCGGCGCGCCACGCGCAAAAACAGCACGGCGCCGAGCGCGCCGCCGTCGTCGATTTCGACGTGCATCACGGCAACGGCTCGCAGGACATCTTCTGGGCGGACAAGACGGTGATGTATTGCTCGACGCATGAGATGCCGCTCTATCCCGGCACCGGCGCGATCGGCGAACGCGGCGAGCACGATACCATCGTCAATGCGCCGTTGCGTGCCGGCGACGCCGGCGACGCCTTCCGCGAAGCCTTCGAGACCGTGATCCTGCCGCGGCTGCGCGAATTCAAGCCGGACATTCTCATTATCTCGGCCGGATTCGACGCCCACACGCGTGACCCGCTGGCCAATCTCAATCTGGTGGAAGCGGATTACGCCTGGGTCACCAAGAAGCTGATGGAAGTCGCCGACAATTGCGCAAACGGCCGCGTCGTCTCATTGCTCGAAGGCGGCTACGACCTGCAAGGACTGTCGCGCTCGGTCGCCGCCCACGTCACCGCGCTGATGCGCGGCTGACCGTCGTCAATTCACCGCGCAGTCGCGCAGGATTTCCGGCTTGAACGCCAGCCCGTGCCCGGGCCGCTCCGGCGCCGTGATGATGCCGTTTTCAATCGGCACCGGGTCGACCCAGAGGTCGCCCGACAGCCGCATGTCCTCGATCCAGATCCCGTTCGGGATCGACGCCAGCAGCTGCACGGTCAGTTCGGGAAACAGATGCGGCGCGATCTTGATGCCCTTCGTTTCGGCGATCGCCGCGGTCTTGCGCAAGTCGGTGAAGCCGCCGCGCATCGGGTCCGGCTGCAGGATCGGCAGCACCGGGTCCTCGAAGAACGGCGCCAGACCAAAGCGCGTAAAGTGCGTCTCGCCGCCGACGACGCGCAGGTCGAGCGCCTGCGCGATGCGCTTGTAGCCGGCGAAATCGTCCGGCCGCACCGGTTCCTCGAGCCAGTAGACGTCGTAGTCTTCGAATTTACGGCCCATCTCGATGGCGACGTCCGCGGTCCAGCCCATGTTCACGTCGATCATGATGTCGATGTCGGGCCCGAGCGCCTCGCGCATGCGCCGCACATTGGCGAGGTCGGTCTTCAGGTCCTGGGTATGGGCGACCTGCATCTTGATCGCCTTGAAGCCGTGCTCTTTGTAGTAGAGCGCTTTCGCAATCATGCCGTCGCCGCCGGAGCCGCGGAAACAGCCGCTACCATAAACCGGCAACTCGCTGCGGAAATGGCCCCACAGCCGGTGCAGCGGCAGCTTGGCGGCCTTGCCGATGGCGTCCCACAGCGCAATGTCGAGCCCCGACTGCGCCATCGTGGTGATGCCGCCGCGCCCGTAGGTGACGGTCGCCGTCCATAAGTCGTCCCAGATCGCTTCGACGGCGGTCGCGTCCTTGCCGAGCACGCGGGGAATGATGCATTCCTCCAGACATGTCTTGATCGTCGCCACGCCGGGACGGAACGGATGCAGATAGCCCATGCCGACGATGCCGCCGGCGGTCTCCACTTCGATCACCAAAATATTGCGCGCATCGCCGAAGGCGTGACCCTTCAGCCAGGGGTCTTGTGGCCACGGCACGCGCAGCCTCGTCAAGCGCACGGCTTTGATCGTCATATCGCTCATTGCCAACATCCAGACATTTTACGGAGGGAAAAAGACGCTGCTGCGAAAGTACTCATCGTGCCGTCAGCCCGCCGTCGATCGGCAGATCGGCGCCGGTGATGAAACCTGCCGCGTCCGACAGCAGATAGACGCAAAAATTGGCAACCTCGGCGGGCGTGCCCATGCGGCCGAGCGGAATGGCCTCCGCCATTTTCTGCTTCGCCGTTTCCGGGTTGCGCGCGGATTGCGCGGTGAAGTCGACCATCGGCCCTTCCAGGAACGCGGGGCATAACGCGTTGCAGCGCACCGGTGGCTTGAGCCGCGCGCCGTAGAGCGCCACCGATTTGGTCAGCAGCGACACGCCGCCCTTCGACGCGTTATAGGCGGCGAGATTGTGCCCGCCGACGAGGCCCGACACCGACGACAGATTGACGATCGATCCGCCTTTCTTGCGCAACAGCGGCAGCGAATATTTGCAGGCAAGGAAAGTGCCATCGAGATTGACGCTCAACACGCGCCGCCACGCCTCGAAGTCGAGCTGCTCGACGCTGCCGAGCGCGACAATGCCGGCGGCGTTCACCAGCCCGTCGAGCCGGCCGTGCCTGCGCTCGATCTCGGCGGCGGCCCGCTGCCAGTCCGCTTCCGCGGTGACGTCGAGGATAACGTCGACGCCTGAGCGTCCGGCAAGGTCGCTGGCAATCGCCGCGCCGCCGGCGCTTCTGATTGCCGCCACAACGGCCGCGCCGATGGCGCCCGCAGCGCCGGTGACGAGGACGATTTTGCCGGTGAGGTCGGACATGGTCGCGATATTAGCCGCTGGCGATCCGCTCCGCGCCCACTATCTTCAAGGCGCCCAGAACGCATAGGATGCCCTCGCGAATCGTGCCGGGAAACGGATATGGCCGAGACAAGTAACACCGACGTCAAAAAACTGCCCTTCGAGCGCGCGATCGAAGAACTGGAATCGATCGTCAAGCGGCTTGAGGAAGGCAAGGTGCCGCTCGAGGAGTCGGTGGCGATCTATGAGCGCGGCGAGGCGCTCAAGAAGCGCTGCCAGGAGCTTCTCGATCAGGCCGAGGCGCGGGTGCAGAAGATTACGCTGGACGGCTCCGGCAAGCCGGCCGGCAGCGAGCCGCTCGACGTCGACTAGGCGGCAAGGCCGGCCGCAACGGCATTGAACCTTGTCGGCGGCGCCGGCGACCAATAACTGACGGGATTATCGCTCCGGAGCGGGATTTCGGCCCGAAACGCGGGTCTAAACAAGGCGTTGCGCCCATGCGTAGAATTGCGCCAGGGTGCAATACTATTGTAAGCCTGCCATAATTGCGGGTTCGTCGGGCCCGGCCGGTACGCCATCAACCTTGTGGAGTAGCTTTTGACCGAGGCATCCAAGACCCCCCTGCTCGATCGCATCCACCTTCCGCGCGACATGAAAAACCTGTCGGCGGAGCAACTGCGCCAGCTTGCCGACGAACTGCGCACTGAGACCATCGATGCCGTCGCCAAGACCGGCGGACATCTCGGCGCCGGCCTGGGCGTGGTCGAGCTCACCGTGGCGCTGCATCACGTCTTCGACACGCCGACCGACCGGCTGATCTGGGACGTCGGCCATCAGGCCTATCCGCACAAGATTCTCACCGGCCGCCGCGACCGCATCCGCACCATCAGGCAGGGCGGCGGGTTGTCCGGCTTCACCAAGCGCGCCGAGAGCGAATACGACCCGTTCGGCGCCGCGCATTCCTCGACGTCGATCTCCGCCGGCCTCGGTATGGCGGTGGCGCGCGATCTCGACGGCAAGAAGAACAACGTCATCGCCGTGATCGGCGACGGCGCCATGTCCGCGGGCATGGCCTACGAGGCGATGAACAATGCCGGGGCGATGAATTCGCGGCTGATCGTCGTCTTGAACGACAACGACATGTCGATCGCGCCACCGGTCGGCGCCATGTCCGCCTATCTGGCGCGGCTCTACTCCGGCAAGACCTACCGCAAGATGCTCGACATCGGTAAGCAGCTGGCGAAAAAGCTGCCGAAATATTTCGAGAAGCAGGCCGTGCGCGTCGAGGAATTCGGCCGCGGCCTGTTGACCGGCGGCACGCTATTCGAGGAGCTCGGCTTTTACTACGTCGGCCCGATCGACGGTCACAATCTCGACCACTTGCTGCCGGTGCTACGCAACGTGCGCGACGCCGAAACCGGTCCCATTTTGGTTCACGTCGTGACGCAAAAGGGCAAGGGCTATGCCCCGGCTGAAACTTCCGCCGATAAATATCACGGCGTCGTCAAGTTCGACGTCGCCACCGGCGCGCAGATGAAATCGAAGTCGAACGCCCCGCAATATACCAAGGTGTTCGCCGAGAGCCTGATCAAGGAGGCGCGCAAGGACGACAAGATCATCGCGGTCACCGCCGCGATGCCGTCCGGCACCGGGCTCGATTTGTTCCAGAAGGAATTTCCTGACCGTTGCTTCGACGTCGGCATTGCCGAACAGCACGCGGTGACCTTCTGCGGCGGGCTTGCCACCGAGGGCTTCAAGCCGTTCGCCACGATCTATTCGACCTTCCTGCAGCGCGCCTACGACCAAGTGGTGCACGATATCGCCATCCAGCGGCTGCCGGTCCGCTTCGCCATGGACCGCGCCGGCCTCGTCGGCGCCGACGGCCCGACTCATGCCGGCTCCTTCGATGTCGCCTATCTCGGCTGCCTGCCCGGTTTTGTGGTGATGGCGGCGGCCGACGAGGCCGAACTGGTGCACATGGTGGCGACGCAGGTCGCCATCGACGACCGGCCAAGCGCGCTGCGCTATCCGCGCGGCGAAGGCCTCGGCGTGCCGATGCCGGCCGAAGGCAAGCCGCTGGAGATCGGCAAAGGCCGCATCCTGCGCGAAGGCCACAAAGTCGCGCTGCTCTCCTTCGGCGCGCGGCTGGGTGAATGCCTAAAGGCGGCCGACGAATTGGCTGCGCTCGGCCTATCGACCACGGTGGCTGATGCGCGCTTTGCCAAGCCGCTCGACGTCGATCTGCTGCTGCGGCTGGCGCGCGAGCACGAGGTTCTGGTGACCATCGAAGAAGGTGCGATCGGCGGCTTCGGCGCCTACGCGCTGCAGGCTTTGGCCGACCACGGCGTCATCGACAGCGGCCTCAAAGTGCGTTGCATGGTGCTGCCCGACGTCTTCATCGACCAGGACTCGCCCAACGCTATGTATGCGACGGCCGGCCTCGACACCAAAGGCATTGTCGGCAAGGTGTTCGAGGCGCTCGGCAAGGATGTCACCGCCGAGACAATGAAGCTCGCTTAATTGAAGGTCCTAGAGGCGCTTCTTGCGCTTGGGGACTTTCTTGCCTTCCTTGCGCGCTTCCGAGAGCCCGATCGCGATCGCCTGCTTGCGGCTCGTGACCTTCTTGCCGCTGCGGCCGCTGCGAAGCGTGCCCTTGTTACGTTTCTTCATGGCGCGCTCGACGTCTTTCGAAGCGCCTTTGGAGTATTTTCGTGCCATCCTCGGCTCCCAATTTCGCCGGTCGTGCAATCATGACCAAGCAATGAGATTAACATACTCGCGTGGAACTTGGTTCCCGAGCGCAACCCGATGACGACGCCTTCCCGCCTACGCGCCGACCGCTTGCTGGTCGAGCGCGGCCTGTTCGAGAGCCGCGCCAAGGCGCAGGCCGCGATCGACGCCGGGCTGGTGAGCGCGGACGGCGCTCGTGTGCGCAAGTCGTCGGACGAAATCGCCCGCGACGCCGCGCTCAGCGCCGGCGCCGGCGCATCCTTACGTCTCGCGCGGCGGCGTGAAACTGGGGGCCGCGCTCGACGCTTTCGGCTTCGATGCGAAAGCCCGCGTCTGCCTCGATGTCGGCGCTTCAACCGGCGGCTTCACGCAGGTCTTGCTGCTAAGTGGCGCGCGTAAGATCTACGCCATCGATGTCGGGCGCGACCAGTTGCACGAAAGCTTGCGCGTCCGGCCCGAGATAGTGTCGCTGGAGCAAACCGATATTCGCAAGCTTTCGCCATCGCAGCTCGGCGAGCCGCCCGACCTGGTCACCATCGATGTCAGTTTCATTTCGCTCAGACTGGTGCTGCCGGCTGCGCTTCCGCTCGCCAAACCGTCGGCGCAATTGGTGGCGCTGATCAAGCCGCAATTCGAGGCCGGTCGCGCGCAATTGAAGAAAGGCATCGTGCGCGATCCGCAAGTTCACGCCGCGGTTTGCGATGGCATCGCGAGTTTCGTTGCGGCGCTGGGCTGGCGCGTTATCGGCGTCATCCCCTCCCCGCTGGCCGGCGGCGACGGCAATAGCGAATTCCTGCTGGGTGCCGCGCGTGACTGAGCAACTTACCATCGCGCGCCTCGGCCATCGCGGCGACGGCATCGCCGACACGCCGACCGGTCCCGTTTACGTCCCCTACACGCTGCCGGGCGAGGCGGTGACGGTCGAAGCTGTCGCCGGCCATCCCGACCGGCGCCATCTGGTCCATGTCGATCAAGACAAGCCATGAGCGCGCACAGCCGATCTGTCCGCATTTCGGCCAATGCGGCGGCTGCGCCATGCAGCATTGGTCGCTGGCCGAATATCATGTGTGGAAGCGCTCGCTCGTCGTCGAGGCGCTGGCGCAAGCGGGGTTAGTCGCGCCGGTCGACGAGGTCATTATCGACGCCCATGGCGCCGGCCGCCGCCGCGCGGTGCTGCATGGGCGGCGCGGCGCCCACGACCTGCTCGAGGTCGGTTTTGCCGCCGCGCGCACGCACCACATCGTCGCCATCGATACTTGCCCGATCCTGGCGCCCGGCCTCGACGGCGCCGTCGCAGCCGCCTGGGCGATCACCGAAGCGGTCAGAAGCGCCAACAAGCCACTCGATATTCAGATCACGGCGACCGATAGCGGCATGGATGTGGATTTACGCGGCTCCGGCGCGCTTGGCCCCAACGTCACGGCCGCGCTCGCACGCATCGCCGGACAGCACAAACTTGCTCGCCTCACCCGCCATGGTGAATTGGTGGCGCAAGCGGGGCAGCCGCTCCTGAAGATCGGCCGCGCCAGCGTGCCGCTGCCGCCCGGCGCCTTTCTGCAAGCCACCGCTGCCGGCGAGGACGCACTGGCGCGTCTGGCGCTCGACCACTCCGGCCGCGCCAAGCATGTGGCCGATCTGTTCTGCGGCATCGGCCCGTTCGCGCTGCGTCTTGCCGAAACCGCTCGCGTGACCGCTGCCGACAGCGACGAGGCGGCCATCGGCGCCTTGCAGCGCGCCGCGGGAACGGCGTCGGGCCTGAAGCCGGTGCAGGCGGTGACGCGCGACCTTACCCGACGACCGTTCATGGTGAGCGAACTGAAAGCGTTCGATGCGGTAGTGTTCGATCCGCCGCGCCAGGGCGCCGAAGCCCAAGCGCGCGAACTCGCCAAAAGCCCGGTGAAGACCGTGATCGCCGTTTCCTGCGACGCCAATACGTTTGCGCGCGATGCGGCGATCTTGATCGCGGGCGGCTATAGACTAGTGCGCGTCACGCCGCTCGATCAATTCCGCTATTCATTTCACGTCGAAATCGTCGGCAAGTTCGAACGGTAAAATGGTTCGGCATGGCCGGCCTTGTGTCGAGCATTTCGCCCAGGGACGCATTACCCCCACCTAACCGAGATGGCCGAGACAAGACCGGCCATGCCAATTCCCACCCCGTTCGAAAAAATCTAACGAAAATCGTAATCGCCCCACCTATCGCGCCACATCTTCTCGCCGATGGTGCAGGAGATGCGCGGCGCCTCGCGTGAAGCCGGCACGACGCGCGCCGGCGGCTCGCGGCTGGAGATTTCCAGCACCAGCTTGCTGCGGGTCGCCTCGACGAACTGCTTGCGCTCGCGGATCGGAATGACAAAGGCACCGGGCCCGCCGATCACGCAATCCTCGTAATAGACGTCGAGATTCTCGATATCCATGGTGCCGAAGTTCGAGCGCTTGAGCATGATCGGCAATCCGTTGATGGTGATGCCGGCGGCGAGCACCTCCTCGCGGACCGGAACGATCAGCGGCCCGGCATTATTGGCGCCGTCGCCGGAGACGTCGATCACCCGGCGCAAGCCGTGATAACCGCTGTTGTCAAACAGCGTCGCGGCAAAATGCAAACCGCCGGAAATCGAGGTGCGCGAGGCGCGCCGGTAGGGTGCGTGTGCGAGTTCCGAGGCGACGCTGTCGGCCAATTCCGGCCCCTCGATCAGCCGCCACGGCATGATGATTTTCTGGTCGAACTGGCCGGCCCACTCGATATAGGTGACGGCGATCTTGCCGTTGGCGCCCTCGCGCAAGGCCTGCATGAATTCGCGCGAGGTCAGCGCCTGCACGTAGCCTTCGCGCTGCAGCGCCTGCTCGTCCGGATCCATCGAATAGGAAACGTCGACCGCCAGCACCAATTCGACATCGACTTGAACGGCGTTGGGGCTTTTGTCGGCAAAGCGCGGATAGGGCGCCGCATAGGCCGCCAGCGCAAAACCGGCGGCCGCCACGATGCCGCAAGCGGCGAAGACGAAACCTTGTCGCCCCATCGGACTCTCCCCGTCCCGCAAGGCAATGCCGCGTTCGGGGCAAAATAAAGGCCGCGCTAGCCCTCGATCGGTTCGGTCTCGACGATCTCGATGCCGAAGCCGCTCAAGCCGACATAAGTGCGCTTGCTTGAGGCCAGCAGCCGGATCGAGGAAATGCCCAGATCCTTCAGGATTTGCGCGCCGAGGCCGATTTCACGCCATTGCCGCGAGCGCGCGGCGTCGGTGCCGGTGTCGCCCTCGCTGGGGATTTCGGTCACCGGCACGCCGGCGGTGCCGTCGCGTAAAAAAACAATAACCCCGCGGCCGGCCTGCTTGAACCGCGCCAGCGCGGCGTGGATCGACTTGGCGCCGCCGAACACGTCGCCGATAACGTCGGCGCGGTGCAGGCGGGCGAGCACGCCCTGGCCGTCGCCGATCTCGCCATAAACGAAGGCCATGTGATGCACGCGGTCGAACGGCGTGACATAGGCGTAGCCGGCAAGCGTTCCGATTTCCGAGGCGACCTGGAATTCGCCGACCCGCTCCACCAGCTTGTCGCGGCTTTGCCGATAGGCGATCAGCTCGGCAATCGAGACTTGCGCGAACTTGTGCTTCTTGGCAAAGGCGGCGACTTGCGGCCCGCGCATCACGGTGCCGTCATCATTGGTCATTTCGGCAAGCACGCCAACCGGCGGCAGCTTGGCGAGGTGGCAGAGATCGATGCAGGCCTCGGTATGGCCGGAGCGGATCAGCACGCCGCCCTGCCGCGCGACAAGAGGAAACACGTGGCCGGGGCGCACGAAATCGGCAGCGCCGCTGTTGTCGTTGGCGAGCGCGCGCACGGTGTTGCAGCGCTCCTCGGCCGAAATGCCGGTGGTCAGACCGTGGCGCACGTCGACCGATACCGTGAACGCGGTGCCGAGCGGCGCCTCGTTCTTGCTCACCATCGGATCGAGGTGCAGGCGACGCGCGTGTTCGGCGCCGAGCGGCGCGCAAACGATGCCGGAGGTGTTGCGGATGATGAAGGCGAGCTTCTCCGGCGTGCACAGCGAAGCGGCGACGAACAGATCGCCTTCGTTCTCGCGGTCGTCGTCGTCGGTGACCACGACGATCTCGCCCTTGGCAAAGGCTTTGATCGCGGCATCGACGCGGCTGTGGCTATCGGACACGGGGTTAGACCTTGGCGACCTTTTTCTCTGTCATTCCGGGACGGCGCGAAGCGCCGGGCCCGGAATCCAGAAAAAGCATTGCCCTACCTCTTTGGATTCCGGGTTCGCTCGCTACGCTCGCGCCCCGGAATGACGAATAACAATTCACAGTGGCGTAAACGGCCATGCCGTCCCCTCGCCCATCTGGCCGCGGTGCATGAGATAGTGGTCCGCCAGCACGCACGCCACCATGGCTTCGCCGATCGGCACCGCGCGGATGCCGACGCAAGGATCGTGACGGCCTTTGGTCGAAACTTCGGTGTCGTGGCCGTAACGGTCGACCGTCTTGCGCGGCGTCAGGATCGACGACGTCGGCTTGACCGCGAAACGCGCAACGATCGGCTGGCCGCTGGCGATGCCGCCGAGAATGCCGCCGGCGTGGTTCGATAGAAACACCGGCTTGCGCTCGTTGCCCAATCCTTCATGCGGCATGCGCATCTCGTCGGCATTATCCTCGCCGGACATCGCCGCCGTGGCAAAGCCGTCGCCGATCTCCACGCCCTTGACCGCGTTGATGCCCATCAGTGCGCCGGCGAGATCGGCGTCGAGCTTGGCATAGACCGGCGCGCCCAAGCCCGCGGGCACGCCTTCCGCCACGACTTCGATCACCGCGCCGACCGAGGAGCCCTCTTTGCGCACGCGGTCGAGGTACTCCTCGTAGAATTTCGCCTGCTGCGCGTCCGGGCAGAAAAACGGATTCTTGCCGACCTCGTTCCAGTCCCAATGCGCGCGGTCGATTCTGTGCGGGCCCATCTGGATGAGCGCGCCGCGCACGGAGAGGCCCGGCACGATCTTGCGCGCGATGGCGCCGGCGGCGACGCGCGCGGCGGTTTCGCGCGCGCTGGCCCTGCCGCCGCCGCGATAATCGTGCAGGCCGTATTTGACGTCATAGGTGTAGCCGGCGTGGCCGGGCCGATACTTGTCCTTGATCGCCGAATAGTCCTTGGAGCGCTGGTCGACGTTCTCGATCATCAGCATGATCGGCGTCCCGGTGGTGACCTGCTTGCCGTCGTCGCCGGTGAACACGCCGGACATGATCTTCACCGCGTCGGGCTCCTGGCGCTGGGTGGTGAAGCGCGACTGCCCGGGCCGGCGCTTGTCGAGATAGGCCTGGATGTCGTCGGCGGTGAGCGGGATGCGCGGCGGGCAGCCGTCGACCACGCAGCCGATCGCCGCCCCGTGGCTTTCGCCGAAGCTGGTGAAGCGAAACATATGGCCGAAAGTGTTGAACGACATGACCGCGCCTGTTTGCAGCGGTTAGGTAGCCCGCGCCCCGGCAACGGTCAAATCGGGCCCATTGTTAAGCGTAACGCGTGAGGTTTTCGCCTTCGAACACGTAGACCACCCCTTGCGCGATATCGAGCAGCGGCGCCGCCGCCGGTTTGGCGATGCCGAGGTAAGCCATCAACCCGCGCGCGGTGCCGCCATGCGCGGTAACGACCGCGTCGCGGCGCAAGCCCTCGTACCAGTCGCGCATGCGCGCCGAGACCATTTCGTAGCTCTCGCCGCCGGGCGGCACGAAGTGCCATTTGTCGTGCTCCCGCTGCGCGATGCGGGCCGGATCGCGCTCGTGCAATTGCGCGATGGTAAAGCCCTCCCAGTCGCCGAAGCCGATTTCGGCGAGGCGCGGCTCGATTTGGTAACCGCTCGCTTCGAGGCCGAGCGCTACGCGCGCTAACTCCATCGTGACCCGTGCACGACCGAGCGGGCTCGTCGCGAAATCGAGCGTCGCCAAGCCGCGGTGCTCGCGCGCAAACAAATCGCGCAGGATTTCCCCACAGTGGCTCGCCTGTTCGCGGCCGCGCGCATTGAGCGGAATATCGCGGCGGCCTTGCAGGCGGCCGGCAACGTTCCAGTCGGTCTCGCCGTGGCGGATGTAATAGATGGTCGGCCGTGCCATTTAACCGTTCGTTCCCGCGTAGGCGGGCCGCGCTACTCCACGGTGAAATCCGGCGCGTCGGGATTCTTGATGCCGACGATGTGGTAGCCGGCATCGACGTGGTGGATTTCGCCGGTAACGCCGCTCGCCATGTCGGAGAGGAAATAGACGCCGGTCTTGCCGACATCGTCCAGCGTCACGTTGCGCCGCAGCGGCGTGTTGTATTCGTTCCACTTCAGGATATAGCGGAAGTCGCCGATGCCGGACGCGGCCAACGTCTTGATCGGCCCCGAGGAGATGGCGTTGACGCGGATATTCTTGACGCCGAGATCGGCGGCGAGATAACGCACCGAGGCTTCCAGCGCGGCCTTCGCCAGACCCATCACATTATAATGCGGCATCCATTTCTCGGCGCCGTAATAAGTCAGCGTCAGCATCGAGCCGCCGTTGGTCATCAACTTTTCGGCGCGCTGCGCGACCGCGGTGAACGAGTAGCAGCTCACCACCATGGTCTTGACGAAATTGTCTTCGGTGGTGTCGATATAGCGCCCGTCAAGCTGGTCCTTGTCGGAAAAGGCGATGGCGTGCACCAGAAAATCGAGCGAGCCCCAGGCGGATTTCACGGCGGCGAAAACGGCGTCCATGGTCGCCGGCTCGGTAACGTCGCAATGGCCGACCACCAGGCCGTCGACTTCCTCGGCCAGCGGCTCGACGCGTTTCTTCAGCGCTTCGCCTTGATAGGTGAAAGCGAGGTCGGCGCCATGATCGCGGCAAGCCCGCGCGATGCCCCAGGCGATCGAGCGGTTATTGGCCACGCCCATGATCAGCCCGCGTTTGCCGCGCATCAGACTTGAAACTTCCGGCATCGCATTGTCCGCTCTGCCGGAAACGCCGGCTGCCTCCCTATGGCATAGGGTCCAAGGGTCAGCAAGCAATGCGGCGGGCGTCTTCGCGCCACACCGATAAATCAATTCGTTTTCGGGAATATGATTGAAATCGCGGGGTTTCTTCCCTTGATTGGCGATGCCGAGCGCGGCATGCGTTCCGGCGAAGGGGGCCGATTTTGGCGACGTTCCGGAAGAATGTCGAAGCCACGATCCCGGCGCTGCGCCGTTACGCGCGGACGCTGACGCGCGACGCCGACATCGCCGACGACCTGGTGCAGGACACACTGGTGCGCGCCCTGCGCTCCGAGCATTTGTTCCAAGGCGACGAGGTGCGCAGCTGGCTTTACACGATCCTGACCAACCTCAACCGCAACCGCCTGCGCTCGCTGGCGCGGCGGCCGATGCTCTCGCCGCTCGAGGACAATGACGCGCCCGATCTCGCCGGCCCGGAAGCGGGCGGGCGCGACATCGAGCGCGCGCTCGCCACGCTGGTCGAGGATCAGCGCACCGCACTGCTGCTGGTGGTGCTGGAAGGCCTCAGCTATCGCGAGGTCGCCGAGGTGCAGGGCGTGCCGATCGGTACCGTGATGTCGCGCCTGGCGCGGGCGCGCGTGCAAATCAAAAATTTTCTCGACGGCGTGCGCCCGGCGCTGCGCCGCGTGAAATGAAAGAGAAGGTGAAATTATGGTCGATCATTCACCCGTAACCGAGGACGAACTTCATGCCTATGTCGACGGCGAATTGCCGGCCGACCGGCGCGAAGCGGTTGCCGGCTGGCTCGCTACGCATCCGGATGAGGCGGCGCAGGTCGCGACCTGGGTCGCGCAGGCCGAAGCCATCCGTGCGCGCTACGGCGCTATCGCCAACGAGCCGGTGCCGGCGCGGCTCAAGCTCGACCAAATCATCAAGCGCGACCGTTTCGCTGCCCGCCGCTGGATTTCAATCGCCGCCGCGGCGTCGCTCGCCGCCTTTCTGATCGGCGGCGGTGCCGGCTGGATCGCGCGTGGCGCCATCGCCGCGGCGCCGAGCAGCTTCGACACCATCACCGCCGACGCGCTGGAGGCCTACAAGCTCTACGTAGTCGAGGTACGCCATCCGGTCGAAGTGCCGGGCAGCGAGCGTCCGCATATGACGGCGTGGCTGACCAAGCGGCTCGGCTACCAGCAGCATATTCCCGACCTGCAAAACATGGGGCTGAAGCTGGTCGGCGGCCGGTTGCTGCCGGGGCCGACCGGCGCTGCCGCCTTCTATATGTACGAGGGCACGTCGGGCGAGCGTTTCACCATCTATTCGGCGCCGGCGAAATCGCAGGAGACGGCGCTGCGCTACAAAGGGAGCGAGCGCGCCGCCGCCTTCTACTGGGTGGACGACAAGCACGCTTATGTGGTGAGCGGGCCGGCCAATCGCGAGCAACTGGAAAAAGTCACGCGCGCGGCTTGGGAGCAGATCGACCGCGGCCGCGGCAAGAGGTCGTAGAGATTTGTCATTCCGGGGCGTTCGCGAAGCGAGCGAACCGGAATCCGGAGCTGCACGCCGAGCTTGATGTTTCCGGATTCCGGGCTCGCGGCCTAACGGCCGCGCCCGGAATGACGGAATTTCTCACTCCAAATCCTTGCGCGGATCGTAGGGGCTAGCCTCGCGCCACTTCTTCATCAGCGCCTTGAACTCATCGTCTGTTTGCTCGGGCAGCACGATGCGCACGGTGGCGAGCAAATCGCCGGTCGCGCTCTTGGTCTTGAGGCCCTTGCCCTTGAGACGGAAGGTGCGGCCGGAATTGGTGCCGGCGGGTATCGCCAACTCCACCGCGCCGTCGAGCGTCGGCACCCGTACCTTGCCGCCGAGCACCGCTTCGTAAAGCGCGATCGGCAGATCGAGCCGCAGATCGGCGCCGTCCGGCGTGAACAGCGGATGCGCCGCGACATTGACGGTGATCAGCGCGTCGCCGGGTTTGCCGCCCGCGCTCGGCCAGCCCTGGCCTTTCAGCCTGATCTGCTGGCCGCTGGTGAGGCCTGCGGGGATGCGCACCTCGACGTCTTTGCCGGTGGGCAGATGCACGCGCGTCTTGGTGCCCTTGGCCGCTTCCGGCAGACTGATGGTGAGCGAAGCGAGCAGGTCCTGGCCGGTTGCCGGCGCGACAAAATCCTCCGGCTCGAACTGCGTGCCGAAGCCGCGCCCGCCACCGGCGCCGCGGGCGGCGCCACCGAACATGCCGCGCAGGATTTCGTCGAAGCCGCCGCCGGCCCCACCGCCGCCGGCGCGTTCGAAGCCGTCAGGTCCGAAGGTGAAACTCTCGAAGTGCGCGCCGCCGCCCGGATGGGCGCCCCTGCCCGGCTGGGCGTTGAAGCCTTCGAAACCGCGGAAGCGCGGCTTGCCTTCGGCGTCGATCTCGCCGCCATCGAAGGCCTTGCGCTTCTTATCGTCGCCGACGATCTCGTAGGCGGCATTCAGCTCGGCGAAGTGCGAGGCCGCCTTGGGATCGTGCTTGTTGGCGTCGGGATGCAATTTTTTGGCGAGCTTGCGATAGGCGGATTTGATATCCGCCTCGCTCGCACCTTTCGACACCCCCAGGACCTCGTAGGGGTCGCGCATCCTATCGAACTCCCGTGAAAATGCCCCTGCCCGCCGGTTAAATGCCGGCGACTCGTTCAAACCTTAATGTGGGGTTCCCGACGCTCCGATGCAACGCGGCGAGCGTTCGTTGATCAGGACTGCTTCCAGGGCTTGAGCGAGCGTACTTCCCAGTCGCCTTTGTCCTGCTTGCAGGCTTCGCCCTGCAGCCATGACTGGGCGCTGCCGTTGACATAGCTCGCCAGGAAATCCTGGCAGGTCTGGCCACCCTGGACATAGGACGAGGCGATCGGGGTCACGGTGCCGCGCGCGCCGGAGCTCGGATTTTCCCAGGGCGCGCTCGCATTCTTCACACCGCGGCCGAGCACCTCGGTGGCGGCCGCGCGCGCGTAGACGAGGTCATGATCGGGCGGCAGATCGGCGACGGCCTTGGTGCCGGGCGGCGGCGTGATCGTGCCGGTCTGTTCCGATTTGGCGCCGCCGAGCAAGGAGTTGAGCTGGTAGGACATGCTGCAGCCGCCGACGGCAAGCGCGAGCACCGCGGCCAGACTCAGACGACGCCATGGCCGCGAAGGCGCAACTCTATTATATAAGCGCCAACGCACTTGATGGGTCCCCGGCCCGCGCAAATCGGCACACTCCCCGATGTCCGATACGATTGAACACCCTACCTGGTTAACGAGTGGTGATTTCACCGCCGCGGACGATCCTTTTCGGCTGTTTGCGGCCTGGCTGCAGGAGGCTACCGCCTCCGAATCGCGTGATCCCACCGCCATGACGCTGGCGACTGTCGATGCCGAGGGGCGGCCGAATGCCCGCATGGTCCTGCTCAAAGGCGCCGATCAGCACGGATTCGCCTTCTACACCAATTTAGACAGCCAAAAGGGGCGGGAATTGGACGCCCACCCTGAGGCTGCGCTGGTCTTCCATTGGAAATCGCTCAACCGGCAGGTCCGGGTGCGTGGACGCGTCGAGCGCGTGAGCGCCGCCGAGGCCGACGCCTATTTCGCCAGCCGCCCCAAGCAGGCGCAGATCGGCGCCTGGGCGAGCAAGCAATCGGCGCCCTTGGAAAGCCGGCTGGCCTTCGAGAAGGCGATCGCGCTCTATGCCGCCAAATACGCCATCGGCGCGGTGCCGCGGCCGCCGAACTGGTCGGGCTTTCGCATCGTGCCGCGCTCGCTCGAGTTCTGGCAGGACCGGCCGTTCCGCCTGCACGACCGCGTCGAATTTGTGCGCGCGGCGCCGGACGCGCCGTGGCGCAAGACGCGGCTCTATCCCTGAGCTAGCATTAGCGCATTCGCGCCGGCGCTATTTGAGAATTGTTCCAAGGACGAGCATGCCAACCTCGCAAGCCAACCAGCCGCGCCGCACGCTGCTTCTGACCGGAGCCAGCCGCGGCATCGGCCATGCGACGGTGAAGCGCTTCTCGGCGGCCGGCTGGCGCGTGATCACCTGCTCGCGTCATCCTTTCCCGGAGAACTGCCCGTGGGATGCCGGACCGGAAGACCACATCCAGGTCGACCTCGCCGACGAAGCCAATACTTTAGCGGCCATTGAGGAAATCAGGCGGCGGCTCGACAACAAGGAGCTGCACGCGCTGGTCAACAATGCCGCCATCTCGCCCAAGGCCGATGGCGGCGCGCGGCTCGGCGCCATCGAAACCTCCATCGACGTCTGGCACCATGTGTTCCAGGTGAATTTCTTCGCGCCGATCATGCTGGCGCGCGGCCTGATGAACGAATTGAAAGCGGTGAAGGGCTCGGTGGTCAACGTCACGTCGATTGCCGGCTCGCGCGTGCATCCGTTCGCCGGCGCGGCTTACGCAACGTCGAAAGCGGCGCTCGCTTCGCTGACGCGCGAGATGGCATCCGACTTCGGCCGCCTCGGCATCCGCGTCAATGCCATCGCGCCCGGCGAGATCGACACGCCGATTTTGTCGCCGGGCACCGACAAGATCGTCGAGCAAATCCCGCTGCACCGTTTGGGCACGCCCGACGAGGTGGCCAAGATCATCTATGTGCTGTGCACCGACACCGGTTCTTACGTGAACGGCGCCGAGATCCACATCAACGGCGGGCAGCACGTGTGAGCGCAGACGCGGCGCGTCCGCGCAGATAGCCCTTTCACCATCTCAGGGGGCGCTCGCGGCGGCAAAACGATAATTCAAGCCGAGGCGAATAATCTGCTCGGTCATGCGCTGATCATATGAAACGACGCCGGACAAAGCGGACGTGCCAAAACTGCTGACCAGCGTTCCGCCATAAGGAACGCTGACGCTTGCGCTGCCAAGATCGAGGTAGAGATATTCGAGTTTCCAGGTCAAATTCGAAATCCACGTTTTCCCCTCGACGCCGCCGCCTAAAGCCCAGCCGATTTGCGTGCGCCTGCCGGTGAAATCGAGATGGCCGGTGACCGGACATCCCGGGAAACAAGCGACGGGTCCGCCGCCGGAGTAGGTTCCCGTCAGATCGTTCGCGCCGGATACTTTCACCCCACCGTAAGCGAACCCGCCGGTTGCGTAGAAAAGGAAATTCTGCGCCGCAAAGCCGACGCGGCCACGAACGGTGCCGAACCAATCGAGCCGCGCTTCGAAATCTGCGCTTGAACTTCCAATGACGGCGGTGCCTCCACCGCCGAGGAATGCGAATGGGGCGCTCGCCGACTGGCTGCTGACCAGATGTGCCGCCTGCAGATCGGCCTCAACGCCGAATACCCAGTTGCCGGTCTGAAAATTCCAGCCGACCTGGCCGCCCCCAAATGCTCCTCTCAGTTCGAAACCACCGGAGGCTGCAAAACCCGGGACGGGCGGAAAATTGCCGAACGCGCCGGGAATGACAAAGCCCGGTATGCTCGGGTTCGCGCCGACATCGCCCCAGCCATAGCCAATATTGCCGCCGACATAAAAGCCGGTCCACATCTGTGCGACGGGCTGGCCCGCGGCAGGTACGGCGCCGAGCATAATCGACAGAGCGACGACGACACGAATAACGCGCACGCTTCGCATATGACTGACCGGTGCCCCTTCCGGAAAAATGCAGTCTCGCAGTTTGTCCGTTTGCCGAGCAACCGCACAGGGATTTCGCCAACAAATCTTGGGATGGCCGCTTTTTCAACCGGAAATGTTGCGCTTTTGTCACAAGGCCCCGACACGCGTCCGATGCCGCTCACCAACGCGGCGCTAGCCAACGCAGCGCGTGCCGGGCTTGCCGGGTTCCCGCCAAGGCATGACTCATCGCCTCTATTCTTTGATCGGCCCGAGGTAGGCCGCCTTCCAACTTCCTTTTCCGCCTTCGCCCTTCGGGCTTCGGCGGACTTTGCCGCCCGCTCCCGGAAAGTACCGAGGGCGCGCGGGACGCCAGGGGTCCAACCGGACCCACGGGCCTCGACACCTCACGACATCGAGGCTTGTCGTCCTGCTTCGCGCTCAAGGCGCTACGCAGGAATGTATTGCCGCAAGTCCGCCAAACCCAAGGCGTCCCGCGCGCGGTGTTTGTAGGCTTGCTCCGCGAAATCCCCCGGTGGTCGACCGCTTAGGCGGTTGACACCAACTTTCCACCGTTGAGGACCGGGCCACTTGGGCTGGAGACTTCTGACGAATCTCCGGCCTACCGGCCGTCAGGGCCCTCGACCCGTACGCCGAACGGGCCGGGTCTTTCGCGGCTTGGACCGCCGGGCCGTGGGGGCGCATCTCCGCCGCCCACGTCATTCCCCGGCCACCGCCCCCCGCCTCTGTCTGAAGATGCTTGATCAGACACCCTCGGTATCGAGACGGGATGTCTGGAATATAGTCCTATTATATCTTTCGTCAACCCCCCTCTCGGGGATATGTTGTAAGACGTAAGACGGTAAGCTAAATTGCGGCGATGAACCGCCCGGTTGCCAAACCTACGGCTTTCTCCAAGGTCTCGGTCAAAAGCCAGACCGTGCTGCCGCGCGCGGTGCGCGCGAAGCTCGGCGTTAAGCCCGGCGACACGTTGCGCTATCGCCTGACCGATGACGGCGTATTGATCGACAAGGCTCCCGCCGAGGCCGACGATCCGTTTGCTTCATTCTCCGAATGGTCGAGCGAGGCGGACGAAAAAGCCTATGCCAAGCTTTGATCGGGAGCGCTTCGCAGCTTTCGATATTGTCGTTGTCCCATTTCCCTATGCCGACCGCCTGGCCGAAAAACGACGGCCGGCGTTGGTCATCTCAGGGCCGAGGCTTGCGCCGTATGGTCTGGTCTGGGTCGCGATGATCACCAGCGCGGAAAACGATCCCTGGCCCGCCGACGTCGCAATCGCCGATCTCGACCGTGCCGGCCTACCCGCTCCATCGGTGATCCGCCCGGCGAAAATTGCCTGTATCGAATTGTCGCGTATCGACCGCCGTGCTGGCCGCTTGGACAAAGCCGCTGCGCGGACAGTGGCGCAACGGCTGCGCGGCTTTCTGGCTTCGACATAAACGCCGCGCTGCGGCTACAACCACTTCTTTCACTTGAAATATACAATCGGCAGCACCGCGGCGAGCACCATCAGGCACAGCGCAAAAGGATAGCCGAAGGCCAGTCGAGCTCGATCATGCCGGCGTGGAAATTCATCCCGTGGATCGAGGCACACTCGTTCTCAGGACCTTCAGTCATTACCCCGGCGCAGAAGTTTCTGGCTGCCCCTCCTCGGGAGGCAGCAAAGGCGCTCATTAGGCGCAAGTTTGTCAGGCCGCGCTCGGATCCTGCGATAAGATGCGCATTGACTATGGAGGGGAGCCTACCATGACAACCAAGCTGAACATTTTTGTTTTCGGCTTTCTATCGGCTTTTGCGCCCTTCACGAGCCAAGCGCTGGCAAATTGCGGGACGCGCCATTTTTACAACAACTCGTCGGCAACATGGACCTTGGCGATGGGGAGTGGCTCCTGCTCCATCGGCAACGTCAACAAGGCTTCCGAGTGCGTCATCCCACCGTGGCAGACCGCGGATATTCATTACGTCAATGCCGATGCGCTGCATAAGATTTTCCAGGTGATCGGAGGACAGTATTCGCCAGGACACGATCAGGTCACGATCAAATCGAACGACGGGGAAATTTATCCCGCGCACAAGTTCGACGTCACGATCGGCGATTGGAACGAGTGCTACATCCACCATGACGGCAATACGGGAAGGGTCGTGCTGAACGATCCTGCAGACGGCGATATACAAACATGCTCTTATCGTGACGATCCCGCGTGCCAAGGACGGCACGCGTTATGCATGCAGAATTGCATGGTGAAAATCAGCCGATGCGTGAGCGATCCGAGAGAAAATCGCGCCGTCTGCATAAGCCAGTTGAAGGTCTGCCGCCAAATGTGTCCAACCACTGACTAAGCCTCGGCCACTCCGCTTAGCTGGGTGAAAAAGAGAACCCATGTGAACCTTCGTATTCATCGCCCGGCGCAGCTCTCACAGCCACTTCTTCCACTTGAAATATACGATCGGCAGCACGGCGGCGAGCACCATCAGGCATAGCGCAAAAGGATAGCCGTAGGTCCAGTCGAGCTCGATCATGCCGTGGTGGAAATTCATGCCGTATATCGAGGCGACCAGCGTCGGCGGCATGAACACCACCGCGGCGATGGAGAAAATCTTGATGATGGCGTTCTGCTGGATGTTGACCACGCCGAGCATGGCGTCGAGCAGGAAGGTGATCTTGTTGCTCAAGTAACTGGCGTGGTCGGTGAGCGAGATCACGTCGCGCTGCATCGACTGCAACTGCGTGCGCATGTCCTTGGTCCATTTCAGCACCTCGGCCTCGTGCAGTAGAAACGACAGCAGCCGGCCGACCGAAACCTGACTCTCGCGCACCTTGGAGGTGAGATCGCCCTTGCGGCCGAGCTCCTTGAGCACGTCGTTGTAGGACGGCGGCCCCATATCGTCGTCCGGCTCGAAGATCGAATGCGAGATCTGATCGACCTCGGCGCCAATGCGCTCGAGGATGTCGGCGGAGCGGTCGACCACGGCGTCAAGCAGGTCCATCAGCACGCTCTCGCCCGTCACCTTGGGCGAGCAGGCGCGGCCGAGCTTGTGCTCGACGATGGCAAAGGGACGCGGCTCGTCGTAGCGCACGGTGGCGAGGCGGTGGCCGGCGAGAATGAAAGTGACCGGCGTGGTCTTCGGCGTCGCCGAGTCCGACTGGCACATCAGCGTCGCCGTCATGTAGCGCCCGCCGTTCTCGACGTAGAGGCGGCTAGAGACCTCGATCTCCTGCATCTCCTCGCGCGTCGGCACGGCGATGCCGAAAAACTGCTCGACCAGTCTGTCTTCCTGCACGGTCGGCGACACCAGATCGAGCCACACCGCCGCCTCCGACGGCGGCGAGCCGGCGTCAACCGCAGCACGCTCAAGCACATTGCCGCGCGGAACGAAGACCGAAAGCATAACGTCTCCGCATATTGGGTCGTCTCTCATGACCCGATTGCGCGGTTTCAGGCAAGCCATAAATGCTTGCCGGCACGGCTTTTAAGCCGCGCGCGTCATGACCTGAAGCGGTGCGGATTGACTGAAAGCGGCCGCGCCTAAGTGGACGAGTTGGCGCTCAGTCGCTTTCGTAAGCGATGAAGCGCTGCTCTTTGGCCTTGCCGGGCCGGTCGCCCTGGTGGCGCACCGCGCCGGCGACGGCCGAAATTCCGATCTTGCCGTAGCGATCGTCGAGGGTTTTCTCATCGCGCCCGGAGTCTTGTTTGCGCTCCGTCGCCCGTGTCGCGTCCATTGCCTTAACTCTCCGATCCTTCCTTGGGTGGTCCTTGACCGTGTAAGTGGTAAACGACTGAGGCGAAATTGCGCAAGCTTTGGTATCTTAACGCGGTATTTCGCCGGCTCCGCCACGGCCCTCCTGGATTTGGCGAATATGCCGCGTGCTATGGTAAATTGCCGGTTAACATTTTGGCGGTCAACGCGTTTTCGCCCCGCTGTGCGGTTCCGGCAACGCTGGACGAAACTGCGGTAATCGTGCAACACTTGCGCGCAAGCTGTCGGTGGGTATTCCGGAATTCGTGGCGTTAGCCCGGTATTTGGGTTAATTCCTGGCTGAACTTTGGTTTTTAGCGGGTAGCCGTGCGTGGCTTTCCGAGAAAGAGGATGCGATGGCGTTAAAGGGTTTGTTCGCCCTGCTCGTTGGGGGGCTGTTGCTCGGTGGTTGCATGCAGCAAACGTTCGAGGCGGCGTCGGACGCCAACCTCACGCCGCGTGACAAGAAGCTTCTTTCGACCGCGCCTTATGCCAACACCCCGGTGCCGGAGCCGTATCGGCGCGCCATCGTCGACTATCACCGCAAAGAACTGGCCGGCACCATCGTCATCGATTCGGATGCGCGTTATCTTTATTACGTGCTGCCGAACCACAGAGCGATTCGCTACGGCGTCGCCGTCGGCGAAGAAGCGCTGGCCTGGTCCGGCGTCGCCAAGATCGGCCGCATGACGGAATGGCCGACCTGGACGCCGACCGCCGACATCAAGAAGCGGCTGGACGTGCCAAATTTCGTCGGCCCCGGCCCGCAGAATCCGATGGGCGCGCGCGCCATGTATCTCTACGAGGGCAACAAGGACACCCTCTACCGCATCCACGGCACCAACCAGCCGGAATATATCGGCCAGGCGATTTCCTCCGGCTGCATCCGCATGACCAACGAGGACGTCATCGACCTGTACAAGCGGGTCAAGGACGGCACCATCGTGGTGGTGCTGGCGCCGCATCAGGGCGATTCGCCGTACAACCCGCGCCTGGCGGCGAGCGGCAGCCTGTTCCGCTGATCGCAGGCAAGACGAGAAACAAACGGCGCCCTCGCGGCGCCGTTTTTGTTTGGGGCTTTGCCTGTCCCGGGCGCAGCGCGGCGCCATAAGCGCGTTCACGCGCGTCTTCGACACGTTATGGCGCCGGACCCGGAATCCAGAAAACACATGACGGATTTGCATCTGGATTCCGGGTTCGCGCGCGTTGCGCGCGCCCCGGAGTGACAAGGATGGGCTAGGCGCCGAGTTCGACGCGCACGATTTCCGGCGGCACGCCCAAGCGCATCGGCACAAAGCTGCAGCCGAGCCCGCCCGACACGATCATGTGGCGGCCGCGCTCCACGATGTGACCGTAGGCAAAACGGGCGCCATACATCGTCGGCGCCCAGACCGGCGGCAGCAGCGGCAACTTGATCTGGCCGCCGTGCGTATGGCCGGCGAGCGTCAGCGCCACGCGCGCCGGCACGTCGACGAAAATATCCGGCTCGTGCGCGAGGAGAATGACGGGATCGTCGGTGGCGATACGCGCCAACGTGCCGGGCAGATCATCCGCGCCGACGAACCGGCTTGGTCCAACGCGATGCGCGAGCTGGTCGCCGAGGCCGGCGAGCCAGAAGCGTTTGCCGGTTTCACCCAGCAGCACGGCGTCGTTTTCCATCAGCGGGATATGCACTTTGGCGAGCGCGCGACGCACGCCGTCGACGCCGTACCACCAGTCGTGATTGCCAAGGATGGCATAGACGCCGAGCGGCGCCTTGAGGCGGGCAAGTTCCGCTGCCCAGGCCGCGGGCGGCACCCGCTCGGTGACAAAACGATGGGTGGCGAAAAAGTCGCCGAGCACCACGATGAGGTCGGAGCCCAGCGCGTTGGCGCCGTCGACCACCTGGGCAACGCGCGCGATGCCCATATTGGGTCCGCCGGCATGCAGGTCGGCGACGACGGTGATGCTAAGCCGGTGGCGCTCGGGCCAGGCCGCCGGCACCGGCCGGTAGCGGGTGACGATGAGGTCGTGCGCAGCTTCGGCGGCGGCATAGACCGCAGTCGGCGCGGCAACCAGGCCGCCAAGCGCTGTCAGCGTGGCGCCGGCCTTGATGAGGCCGCGGCGCGTCAGTCCGTGCGGCCGCACAATGTCCCGCGATAAAGAGACCGTCATGCGTGAAGAGCTAATCCGCGACTGTGAAGGGAGAAAGGCAACGGCGCTAAAGTTTGCGCGAATGCTTAACGGGCGCGGCGATGGCGGGACGTGGAATCGGCAGCGGCACGTTGCCGGCGATTTCGGCGGCGGGCGGCGATTGGCGCAGTTCCCAGTGGCAGATGCGATAGCCGTTGCTGCGCGCGGCAAGGTCGAGATGGATGTGATCTTCGTGATAGCCGTCGGAGCCCGGGCCGAGTACGGTGGTGAAGCGCCGGCAGGCGGTCTCGCGCAAGTCGCTGCGGAAATCTGCCGCCAGCACCGCATCGGTCAATCGCAGCGCGCGCCCGTCGGTCAGAGTGAAGCCGCGCACGTCGACGGCGTTGCCCTTGCCGTGTTCGGAAAGTTTGGCGCCGGCGACGCGGTTGCGGCCGCGGCAGGAGTAGGAGTCGTAGACATCGACCGCGCGCAAGGGAGCGCCGAGCTTAGCCGCCAAGGGCGCCGCGTCGTCGCGCAGCCAGGCGGCGAATGATTCGGCCATCGCACAGCGCAATATAGCCGGCGGGGTCATCGCGATGCGGCCGCGGCCGGGGAGCATCACCGTGTCGAGCGCGACCATGTCGTCGCCGCCGCAGGCGCCGGGCCCGATCATCGGCGGCAGCGGCCTGATTTCGGCGATGGCCGCAAGGCGCTCATCGCAGGCGGTGGGGTCGGCGGCTACGTCGTCCGCTGACGGCGCGACCGCCACCGCCGCAACCGGCGGGCGCGGGCGGGGCAACGGGATTTCCCCGGCCATCGCCAGGCCGCAACCAATGCCGGCAAACGCTGCAAGCGCGAACAGAAGCCTCATGGGCGCCATGGGCGCTATGTCGTGCCCGATTGCGGCTTTTCCACGGGATCGGGCGCTTGCGTAGCCCGCTATGGCCGCTAACCTTGGCCCCGGCCGGCAAGGGCGCCGGCCCAAAAACGCGAACAAGGTGCTGAGGAGGGAATGCCATGCTCGGGCTGATGCAGGACTGGCCGCTGCTGCTGCATCGCATCATCGATCATGCCGCCACCTATCACGGCGAGCGCAAGGTCATCACGCGCTCGGTCGAAGGGCCGATCGTCGAAACCAATTACGCGCAGATTCGCGCCCGCGCCTTGAAGGTGGCGCAGCGGCTGGACAAGGACGGCATCAAGCTCGGCGACCGGGTGGCGACGCTGGGCTGGAACACCTGGCGGCATCTGGAAGCCTGGTACGGCATTCTCGGCATCGGCGCCATCTATCACACCGTCAATCCGCGGCTGTTCCCCGAGCAGCTCATCTGGATCGTCAATCATGCCGGCGACCGCATGATGATGACCGACCTCACTTTCGTGCCGCTGCTGGAAAAAATCGCCGACAGGCTGCCGTCGATCGAGCGCTATATCGTGTTCACCGACGGCGCCCACATGCCGAAGACCACGCTGAAGGGCGCGGTCGCCTACGAGGACTGGATCGGCGAAGTCGACGGCGATTTCCAATGGCGGCAGTTCGACGAGAACACCGCCGCCGGCATGTGCTACACCTCCGGCACCACGGGCAATCCCAAGGGCGTTCTGTATTCGCATCGCTCCAATGTGCTGCACGCCTTCATCGCGGCGCTGCCGGACTGCAAGAACATTTCCTCCCGCGACATCGTGCTGCCGGTGGTGCCGCTGTTCCACGCCAACGGCTGGTCGCTCGCCTTCGCTTGTCCGCTGATGGGCGCGACCATGGTGTTGCCGGGCGCCAAGATGGACGGCGCCTCGATCTACGAATTGCTCAACAGCTACAAAGTCACCTTCACCGCCGCGGTGCCGACGGTGTGGCTGATGCTGCTGCAGGACCTGGAGAAGACCGGGGAGAAATTGCCCTACCTGAAGCGCGTGGTGATCGGCGGCTCGGCCTGCCCGCGCGCCATGACGCAGACCTTCCAGGACAAATACGGCGTCGAGGTCATCCACGCCTGGGGCATGACCGAGATGAGCCCGCTCGGCTCGCTCTGCACCATGAAGCCGGAATATGCCGGGCTCACCGGCGAGGCCAAGCTCGACATCGAGATGAAGCAGGGCCACCCGCCCTTCGGCGTCGAAATGAAGATCACCGACGACGCCGGCAAGAGCCTGCCCTGGGACGGCAAGACCTTCGGCCGGCTTAAAGTGCGCGGGCCGGCGGTGGCGAAGGGCTATTACAAGGTCGACAACGATCCGGTGTTCGAGAAGGACGGCTGGTTCGACACCGGCGACGTCGCCACCATCGACCAATACGGCTACATGCAGATCACCGACCGCGCCAAGGACGTGATCAAGTCGGGCGGCGAATGGATTTCCACCATCGATCTGGAAAACCTCGCGGTCGGCCATCCGAAGGTGGCAGAAGCCGCGGTCATTGGCGTCGCCCATCCGAAATGGGCCGAGCGGCCACTTCTGGTGATCGTGCTGAAGAAAGGCGAGAGCGCGACCAAGGAGGACATTCTCGGCTACATGCAGGACAAGACGGCGAAGTGGTGGATGCCCGATGACGTGGTCTTCGTCGACGAAATCCCGCACACCGCGACCGGCAAGATCCAGAAAATCACGCTACGCCAGCAGTTCAAGGATTACCGGCTGCCGACAGCGGAGGCGGCGGAGTAAGCAACCCGCACGGCCTGTATCTATCCTCGAAGCGCCGCCCCTACCCCACCAGCTCCGGCCAGGGCACGATGGTCGACTTTACCGTCTTCATGGCGATGGCGTCGGCGACGGCGCGGCCGATGCCGTCTTCGGAGAACGGATAAAGCGTCTGCATGTCGAGCCAAGGGTATTTGACGCGCGTGCGATAGAGCATGTCGACGCCGAGCGGCAGGTCGTTGCCGGTGAAGCCCCAGGAACCGAGTACGTTGATGTCTTTGGTGCAGATGCGGTGCCATGAGGTCATGATCGAGCCGGCGTCGGTGAACTGGCCCATCTCGACGTAGGTGCCGCCGTCGCGCAGCATCTCGATGCCCTCGGGGCCGGCGCTCGGATGGCCGGAGCAATCCATCACCAGATCGGCGCCGAAGCCGCCGACGATGTCGCGCACTTTTGCGATGCGCGCGTCCGCCGTCTTGAAGTCTTCGATGTTCACCGTCGCCTCGGCGCCGAATTTGCGCGCCAGCGCCAGCCGCGGGGTCTCCGGCGCGCCGACGCAGATCACCCTGCCCGCCCCCATCTCCTGCGCCGCCGCCACCGCCAGAATGCCGATCGGACCGGAGCCCTGGATGACGATTGTGTCGCCCCAGGTGAAGCCGCCGGCGCGGGTCGCGCGATTGAACGCGCGGATACACGAAGTCAGCGGCTCCGACAGCGCGCCGAGCCGCAGCGGCATGTCGTCGGGCAATCTATAGACCTTGGTGCCGGGCAGCATGTCGAGATCGACATAGACATATTCCGCCCAGCCACCCCACAGATGCGGCGCCTTGTCGAAGCCGAGATAGCGGCCGTAATAGACGGGCGTGAGGCACTTGTTGGCGCTTTGCGGATAATGGATGCAGTAATAGCAATGTCCGCAGGGCATCAGCGGCGGGATCATCACCTTCGATCCCACTTTGAGCGGCTTGCTCATGAAGTCTTCATTGAATTCGGACCCGACCTCGACCAGCACGCCGCCGATTTCATGACCGAGCGTGAACGGCCAAGGCAGTTTCTTCGGCCAGTGGCCTTTGAGGATGTGCAAATCGGTGCCGCAGACGCCGCAGGCGCCGATCTTGATCAGCGCCGCGCGCTTAGGGATTGTCGGCCAAGGGACAGAGCGGATCACCGGCGCGGCGCCGGGACCCTCGAAGGTGGAAACGCGAATTTGTTCCATGGCCGCTTGCCTCGCAACTTAAAAGCCCAGATATATAGAGGCTATTTCAGCTCGGCCGCAGTTGCCAGCCGTCGCAGCCCGTGTACATCTAGGACGCTTGAGGGGATAATATTTGTCAGTTAGCCGTTTTGCGCCGGACGTCGCTTTCATGCCTGCGAGTTTTCAGACCATAGACTTTGCGGTCGAGCGATCGGTCGCCACGCTCACCTTGAACCGGCCGAAGCTGCTCAACGCCATCAACAAAGCGATGCTGGGTGAGTTGCAGGCCGCGCTCGATATCGTCGAGAAAGACCACAATATTCGCGCGCTGATCGTCGCAGGCGCCGGCGGCAATTTCTCCTCCGGCTTCGACCTGAAGGAGCAGATGCAGGCGGCGCCGTCCGGCATGGCCACTTGGCGCGACATCCTTGACCGCGACTTCGCCGCCGTGACGCGTTTCTGGTCGCTGCGGGTGCCGACCATCGCCGCCGTCGAGGGCTATTGTCTTGCCGGCGGCTGCGAGCTGGCACTCTGCTGCGACATCACCATCGCCGCGGAGGACGCGATCTTCGGCGAACCGGAATTGAAATTCGGCGCCGGGATCGTGGTCATGATGCTGCCGTGGCTGGTGGGCCCCAAGCGCGCCAAGGACATCATCTTGACCGGCGCCGACCGCATTCCGGCGCGCGAAGCGCATGCCATCGGGTTGATCAACCGCATCGTGCCCGCCGGTGACGTGGCTGCGGCGGCGGCGGCGCTGGCGCGCCACATCGCCGTCATCGATCCCGACCTGGTGCAGAAAACAAAACGCGCCATCAACCGCAGCTTCGAGATCATGGGCCTGAGCAAGGCGTTGGAGGAAGCGCTGGACATCGATCTGAGCATCGAAGGCGCCGGCAGCATCGACAAGCGCCACTTTATGGACATCGCGCGGCGTGACGGCTTGCGCGCCGCCATCGCCTGGCGCGACGCACGGTTTGCGCCATGACCCTGCCTGCCCGGCTCGACGCTTTGCTGTTTGACGCCTGCGCGCGCGGCAGCGACGCAGTCGCGCTCGAAGATGTGCAGACACAACTCCGCTATGCCGACCTTGCCGCCGCGGCGCGCGCCATCGCCGAGGAGTTGCGCAGCAAAGGCATCCGGCCGGACGAGCCGGTGCTGGTGCGGGTCGCCAATGCCCCGCGCGACATCGCCGGCTTTCTCGGCGTCTGGGCGGCGGGCGGCGTCGCCGTGCCGGTGAGCCGGGATATGCCGGCTATCGCCATGGAAGCAACGCGCGCCGCGGTGTCGGCGCGGCTGATGGTCGGCAACGGCGAAGCAAAGTGCCTCGCCGGCTTCCCGGCGCCGCCGCTTCGCCCGCTGCTGGCCGGCGCCGCGCTCGTCATTTTCACGTCCGGCTCGACCGGCGTGGCCAAAGGCGTCGTGCTCGGACATGCGGCCTTCGCCGGTAAGCTGCGCGCGATCGACGACGTGCTCAAATTTTCGTCGGCGACGCGGGCGCTTTTGGTGCTGCAGCTCAATTTCGTCTTCGGCATCTGGTTTGCGCTGCTGACGCTGATCAAAGGTGGCCGCGTCTTCATGCGCACGCGCTTCGATCCCGTCTCGGCGATCGCCGACATCGCCCAGCGCCAGATCACCGATGCGGCCTTTGTGCCGACCATGTTGCGGAAAATCGTGGGCGCCGATCCCGCGCGCCTCGCGCGTTCGCTCGACAAGGCCAAACTGGCCCGCCTTCATACCGGCGGCGAGCCGTTCAGTCCCGCCCTCGGCCGCCGCGTTCGCGAACTGCTGCCCGACGCCTGGGTCATCGATATTTACGGCCTGACGGAAACCGCCAGCTCTGATTTCTTCCGCATCACCGGCGACCGCGAACCTTTTACCGGCGGCATCGGCCATTGCGCCGGCAGCGAGCAGTTCCGCATCGCCGATGCCATGGGCGGCGAGATGCGTCCCGGCGACGTCGGCGAATTGCAAATCCGCACGCCCTTCATCATGCACGGCTATCTCGATCAGCCCGAGCTGACGCGCGACGCCTTTGTCGGCGATTATTTCCGCACCGGCGATATGGCGCGGCTGCGCCCGGACGGCATTGTCGAATTGGTCGGCCGCAACAAGGATCTCATTTTGCGCGGCGGCGCCAAGATCTCGCCGCTCGAACTCGACGCCATGATCGCGCAGCATCCGGCGGTCGCTGCCGCACTGACGGTCGGCGTCGCCGATGCCGTCACCGGCGAGCGCATCCACGTCATGGTCGTTCCGCGCGCCAAGCATACGATCGGCGAGGACGAGTTGCGGCAATGGGTGGCGAGCCGCGTCGACCGCTACAAGCGGCCGGACGTCTACCACTTCGCCGCCGAGCTGCCGACCGGCCGTACCGGCAAGGTCGACCGCGACGCCCTGCGCCGGCGCATCGACGCCGGCCGGCAGAACGGCTAGGCGCGGCGGAACCGTGGCCGGGCCGCGGACGTTGCCTTCACGTCCGCGCCGGGTGACAACCGGCCGAAATGGGGAAGATGGACGCAATTGATTTTGCCGGTTTCTAACTGCGGCAGCAACGCATCGGTACGCGTCGGCATCTAACCCATTCCCGGCGCGGACACTTCGAGCTTGTTGCCTGTCCCGCCGCTTCGCTCTATGCCTCCTGAATGCTGCGACGCCCCGCCTTCATGCATCAGCAGACGTCGCGCCTGGCCGCCTGGTCGGGCCGTTCCGCGCTGTTCGGGCTGGTGGTGGTCGTGCTGTCGATCATCATCGTGCGTACCGGCCTGTTGGAGATCGTGCCGGCGCTGGCGACCTTCGCCGCCGGCTTGATGTTTGCCGGCTTAGCCATTCTGTTCGCCTTTGCCTCTTTCGTCACGATCTGGCGGCAGGGGCTCGGCGGCCTGCGCTATTCGATCATGGGGATATTCCTCGGGCTGGCGCTGCTCGCCTATCCGAGCTACCTCGGCTATCGCGCCAGCAAGCTGCCGATGATCGCCGATATCACCACCGACCCCGCCAACCCGCCGGCCTTCGACGTGCTGGCGCGGCTGCGGCCGCGCGGCAGCAGCGCCTATCCCGGCCAGGCCGTCGCCGCGAAACAGGAAGCAGCCTATCCCGATATCGCGCCGCTGCAGTTGGAGGTTACGCCCAAGCTTGCCTACGACATGGCGCTCGAACTCATCGCCCGGCGCCGATGGCACGTCGTCGATGCCCTGCCGCCGGTGCCAGGGCGCCGCCCCGGCGTCATCGAGGCGGTCGCGCGCACGCTGATCATGGGCTTTCGCGACGACGTCGTGATCCGCGTCAGCGCCGCCGGCGCCGGTGCGCGCGTGGATATGCGCTCGGCCTCGCGCTACGGCATGCACGATTTCGGCGCCAACGCCGCACGCGTGCGCACATTGCTCGGAACGCTCGAGGAAGAGGTGAACGCGCTGCCCGAGGCGCCGCCGACGCCGACGCCGGAGAAAAAACCGGCGCCCAAGCGGCCACGGCGATAGGTCAATCAACTCGCGAGACGATAAAGCCCGTCGATGGCCGGTTGCCCGTCGGTCGCGACCAGGCCGCGCGCCACCAGATCCTCCAAATGCGCCAGCACAGAGAGGCCCGCAGCGCCGGTCAGGCGCGGATCGATGCCGATATAGATCGCGCGCACGATGCTCGCGATG
Source organism: uncultured Alphaproteobacteria bacterium (assembly GCA_963805375.1). GTDB lineage: Bacteria > Pseudomonadota > Alphaproteobacteria > Rhizobiales > Xanthobacteraceae > Pseudolabrys. The sequence goes on from CAWDUB010000010.1 coordinate 101,177, forward strand.
TCGGTTTCACCTTTGGCGAGCCGGTGCAGGATCGAGGCCTCGCGCGCCTTGCGATGCAGGATGTAGTAACTGACGAAACGCGGCGCGTTGGTAATCGCCGGGCCGTGGCCGGGTAGATAGAATTGCTCTGAGCGCCGGGCGAGCTTGTTGAGCGAGGCCATGTAATCGCTCATGGCACCGTCCGGCGGCGCCACGATCGAGGTCGCCCAGGCCATCACGTGATCGCCGGCGAACAGCAGGTTTTTTTCCTTCAACGCAAAGGCCATGTGGTTGGCGGTGTGGCCGGGCGTCGCCACCGCTTCGATGCTCCAGCCATCGCCGGCGACCACCTCGCCGTCCTTGAGCGCGACGTCGGGGCGGAAGTCGCGATCGCCGCTCCCCTCGAGCGGGTTGTGCTCGCCGATATGCAGCGGCCGCGCCGGCCGGTGCAAGCCTTCCGCATAGACTGTGGCGCCGGTATGCGCCTTGATGGCCGGCACCGCGGGCGAATGATCGCGATGCGTATGGGTGACGAAAATATGCGTCACCGTCTCGTTGCGTACGGCATCGAGCAGCGCGCCGATATGGGCGGGATCGTCGGGGCCGGGATCGACGATGGCGACCTTGCCCCTGCCGATGATGTAGCTGAGCGTGCCTTTGAAGGTGAACGGTCCGGGGTTGTTGGCCATCACCCGGCGTACGCCGGGCATCACCTCGTCAACCGTGTCGGGCGTGAGATTGAGACTCTTGTCGAAAGGAATGTCGTCGTCGGCCATGGCGTCGGTTCCACTCGGTGGAACCGGCCTTATCATTATTTCGGCCATAGTTGCACCCTAGCGACTGCGCGATGACCCATGTTTTGCGCGCATTGATCCCGACGTTATGGATCGCCTGGCTGGTCTATTGGGTGGTTGCCGCGCGGTCGGCGAAGGAAACCCAACGCCGCGAGAGCGCCGGTTCGCGGGCGACGCACTACATGCCTTTGATCCTCGGCGGGGTGATGCTCGGCTTCCCGAACGTGCTGGGTGCCGTGATGGAGCGCCGTTTCCATGCGCATTCATTGCCCTGGTTCGGCATCGGCGTTGCGCTGGTGGCGCTCGGCCTCGGTTTTGCGGCACTGGCGCGCGCCTGGCTCGGCAGCAATTGGAGCGCCCAGGTCACGGTGAAGCATGAACACGCCCTGATCCGCAGCGGCCCTTACGCGCTCGTGCGGCACCCCATCTATGCCGGCGTGCTGGTCGCGTTGCTCGGCACCACGATCGCGGTTGACCGCTGGCGCGCGCTGGTCGGCCTTGCGCTGATCGTCATCGCCTTCGTGCGCAAGCTGACCATCGAGGAGCGCTTCATGACCGAGCAATTCGGCGAGGACTACGCGCGCTACCGCGCCGAGGTGCCGGCATTGATTCCGTTTATCGTTTAATGAATCTCCGGCTCCGGCACCGGCCCGAGCGGCGCCAGGAAATCGAAATCGCAGCCTTGGTCGGCCTGCCCGATATGTTCCGAATAGAGCGCGCCGTAGCCACGCGGATAACGCGGGGCCGGCGCTTTCCAGGCGGCGCGGCGGCGCGCAAGCTCGGCATCCGGCACATGCAGATGAATGCGACGCGCCGGCACGTCGACCTCGATCTCGTCGCCGGTTTGTACGAAAGCCAGCGGACCGCCGACAAAACTCTCCGGCGCCACGTGCAAAATGCAGGCACCGTAGCTGGTGCCGCTCATGCGCGCGTCGGATAGGCGTAGCATGTCCTTGACGCCGGCCTTCAACAGCTTCTTCGGGATCGGCAGCATGCCCCATTCCGGCATGCCGGGGCCGCCCTTCGGCCCGCCGTTCTTGAGCACCAAAATATGGTCGCGGCGTGACGTCGAGATCGTCGCGGTCCACCTCGCGCGCCATCTCGTTGTAATCCTCGAAGACCAACGCCGGCCCGCGGTGGCGCAACAGCCGCGGCTCCGCCGCCGAAGGCTTGATCACGCAGCCCTGCGGCGCCAGATTGCCGGTGAGCACCGCCATCGCCTCCTGGCGCGACACCGGATCGCTCAACGAATGGATGACCTCGCGCTTGTAGACCTCGGCGCCCTCGATGTTGTCGCCGAGCGTCTTGCCGGTCACCGTCAGGCAGGTGAGATCGAGCTTGCCGCCAAGCTCCGCCATCAGTGCGCGCAGGCCGCCGGCGTAGAAAAAATCCTCCATGAGGAATTCGCCGGACGGGCGCACATTGGCGAGAACCGGCACCTCGCGCGAAATCTCGTCGAAGCGCTTCATGTCCATCGGCAGGCCGGCGCGCCGCGCCATCGCCACCACATGGATGATGGCGTTAGTCGAACCGCCCATGGCCATGTGCACGCGGATGGCGTTATCGAAGGCCGCCTTGGTCAGAATGCGCCGTGGCGTCAAATCCTCCCACACCATGTCGACGATGCGGCGGCCGCTCGCCGCGGCCATGCGCGGATGCGCGGCATCGGCGGCCGGGATCGAGGAGGCGCCGGGAAGCGAAAGGCCGAGCGTCTCGGCAATCGCCATCATGGTCGCCGCCGTGCCCATCACCATGCAAGTGCCATACGAGCGGGCGATACCGCCTTCGATCTCGGCCCATTGTTCGTCGTCGATGCGCCCTGCCCGCTTCTCGTCCCAGTATTTCCAGGCGTCGGAGCCGGAGCCGAGCACCTCGCCGTGCCAGTTGCCGCGTAGCTGCGGGCCGGCGGGCACGTAGATGGCGGGCAAGCCCATGCTGATCGCGCCCATGATCAGCCCGGGTGTAGTCTTGTCGCAGCCGCCGAGCAGCACGGCGCCGTCGATCGGATGGCTGCGCAGCAATTCCTCCGCCTCCATCGCCAGTAGATTGCGATAGAGCATGGTGGATGGCTTGACGAAGGGTTCCGACAGCGACATCGCCGGCAATTCGATCGGCAGCCCGCCGGCCTGCAGCACGCCGCGTTTTACGTCCTCGGCGCGGGCGCGCAGGTGCGTATGGCAGAAGTTGATGTCGCTCCAGGTATTGACGATGCCGATGACCGGTTTGCCCTGCCAATCGGGCGCGTCGTAGCCGCCCTGGCGCAGCCGCGAGCGGTGACCGAACGAGCGCAGATCGTTGGGGCCCAGCCAGCGATGGCTGCGCAGCTCTTCGGGACGTTTGCGTGTGGTCATTCCGCCGGACTTTCGCCCGCCACTTTGGGGCGTTCGGCGCGGCGGGCCATGACCTGGGTGACAATGATGACCGTCGCGATGCCGGCGCCGATGAGGTCGCTCTCCCAGCCCGGCTTGATCAACAAAAGACCGGCGATCACCAGGAGCGGACGCTGCCAGAAATTTGTGGCGGTGATCAGATAGCCATGCAGGCCGCCGGCGAACAACACGACGCCGATGGCCGCAGTCGTGCAACTCGACAGGATCGTCGGCCAGTCGCCGATCATCAGCAGCGAGGGCTCGTAGACGAACATATAGGGCACGATAAAGCCGGTGGCGCCGATCTTTACCGCCGCCCAGCCGGTCGACCAGAGGTCAGACTTGGCGATGCCGCAGGCGGCAAACACCGCCAGCGCCACCGGTGGCGTGATCGAGGAGAGGATCGCGAAATAGAAGGCAAACATATGCGCGGCCGGCACGATCACGCCGAGCTTGACGATCGCCGGCACCAAGAGCGCGGTCATGATGATGTAGGCGGGCGTGGTCGGGATGCCCATGCCGAGCACGATGCCGGCGATCATGGTCAAGATAAGCGCCGCCAGCAGCATGTCCTTGGCCAAGTGCACCACGAACTGGGTGAAGACAATGCCAAGGCCGGACAGCGTCACCACGCCAACCACCACACCGGCAGCGGCGCAGGCGAGCGCGACCGGAATCGTGTTGCGCGCGCCATCCACCATGGCGCCGATCAGATTTTCGAACGTGACATTGACGCGCGTCGACTTGCGCAAGGCTGCCACCGGAAAGCAGGCCAGCGTGCCGGCAAGCGCGGCGAGCGGCGCGCTGTAGCCGGAATACATGACGAACAGGATGGCGGCGACTGGCAGGAACAAATGGCCGTTGGTGCGCAGCACCTTGCCGAGCTTGGGCAGTTCCGAACGCGGCAGGCCGACAAGCCCCAGGCGCTTGGCCTCGAAATGCACCGCCGAGAAGCAGGCAAGATAATAAAGCACGGCGGGGATTGCCGCCCAGATCACCACCTGGGCGTAGGGCACGCCGAGGAACTCGGCCATCACGAAGGCGGCCGCTCCCATGATCGGCGGCATGATCTGCCCGCCGGTCGAAGCCACCGCCTCGACGGCGCCGGCAAATTCCGGACGGAAACCGGTACGCTTCATCAAGGGAATGCTGATCTGCCCGGTGACCATGACATTGGCGACGGCGCTGCCGGAAATGGTGCCGAACAGGCTCGACGACACCACCGCGACCTTGCCGGGCCCGCCGGTCGCATGCCCGGTCAAACCGGTGGCGAAGTCCATGAACAATTGCCCGGTGCCGGTGCGCTCCATGAAGGTGCCGAATACCACGAAGATCAGCACATAGGTCGCCGATACCGAGAGCGGGATGCCGAAAATTCCCTCGGTCGTCATGTAAAGCTGGTCGAGCAGGCGCTGCGGCTCCAGCCGCGCTATGAACAGACCGTAGACCAGGAACGCCAGCGCCGTGATCGGCATCGCCCAGCCGAGCACACGGCGCACGGCTTCGAGCAACACCAGCGTCATCATCACGCCCATGATCTGGTCCATGAGCGTGAGGTCGTCGACGTAGAAGATGCGGTTGACGATGTAGTCGTAATTGGCGAACAGATAGAGGATCGGCACCGCACCGAGCACGAGCAGGATGTAATCCGCGACACGCGGCGTCCCCTCGCCTTTGCCGGTGGCGCGGAAAATCAGAAAGGTCAGCACCATCGCCAACAGCAGATGGGTGCCGCGGAACCATACCGCCTCCGGCGCGCCGAAGGCGATCGCCCACATGTGGTAGAGCACCATGACGACGGCGACGGTCACCGTGACCAGGCGCACGATGCCGCTATAGTTGCGCTCGAATTTCAAGCCGGTGCCGTCGGACACGGTCGCCCCCATCCCCGTCGAGAGTTAAACGACGGCGGCGCCTATCGCCGCCGTCGATACGGCGCAATCAATGCGTTTTCACCGTCACGCCCGCTTCCTTGTAGAACTTGGCGGCGCCGGGATGAAACGGTACGCCGATATCGGCGGCCATGCCCGCCGCCTGGAGCGACCCGATGTCCTTGGCGACGGTCGCCAGCGTCTTGGTGTTCTCGGCGATCTGCTTGGTCATGGTGTAGACCTCGTCCGCCGGCAGTTTGCAGGAGGCGACGACGTGCGTGTAGAAGCCGATCACGTGCACGTCTTGATCCTGTTTCGGATAGCTGCCCTTCGGAATGGTGATCAACTTGTAGCCGGGGTTGAGCTTCTGCATCGCCGCGAGACTCGCCGACTGGTCGAGCAGCTTGACGTCGCGCGCGGCGGCGAGGTCCATGATGGCGCCGGCCGGCACTTGCGTGTTGAGGCCGAAGGCGACGGCGTGGCCGTCCTTCATCTGGTTCACCGAATCGGAATAACCGACGAAGCTCACCTTCACGTCGCTGTACTTGAGGCCGTGGATTTCCAACAACTGGCGGGTAATCAACTCGCCGGTATTGCCGCGTTGCTGGGTGGTGATGCTCTTGCCCTTGAGGTCCTCGAATTTGTTGATGCCGGAATCGGCCAGCACCACGAACTGGAAATATTGCGGATAGAGCGTGGCGACGTTGCAGACGTTGTTATGCGGTTTGTTGAAAGGCGGCTTGCCGGCAATCGCATCGACGGCGGAGATGGAGTTGGAGAGCCCGACGTCGGCCTTGCCTTCCTCGATGGCGCGCACATTGGCGATGCCGGCGCCCGGCATGACCTGCACCTTCAGACCGGGGATCGCTTTCTCCCACATATCTTTCATTTGGCCGCCGAGCGGAATCCACGATCCGCCTTGCGGGCCGGTCATCATTTTCAAGTCTTCGGCCGAAGCCGGGACGGCGGCGGCCATCGACAGACCGACGACTAGCCCCAGGCCAAGCGTTTTGAGCGACATTCTCATGGCGTTTCCTCCTCCCGCCACGGGCGCTTTGTCGGCCCGGGCTTTTTTCAGGTTCCGCGGGTAGCGGGTTGTCCCAGGCGGGAAAGGTACGCGGCGGTGGCGCCCTCGCACAAGGCTAGGGGCGGCCAATAATACCGGCAGGCCGCAAGGCCGCTTACTCTACGATCATACCGTGAATGGGTTTCGCTTACCGATTTGCCAGCCGAAACGCGAAAACACTACGGTCTATCCATAGGGGATTTTAACATCGCCGTGGCAGTGTCCAATTGCGCACAGGATGCAGGACACGAGACGCGCATGACGAACGCCGATTTTGATGAACAGATCGCACGGGTGCGGGCGCGCTTTGCCGCCAGCCTTCCCGGCAAGATCGCCGACAGCTTCGCCGACGTCGATAAAATGTCAGGCGGCGGCGGCAATCCGATCGACGCCGTTCTCGTCGCACACCGCCGGCTGCACGAGATCTGCGGCATCGCACCGACGGTCGGCTTCGAGGCCACCGGCAAATCCGCCCGGTCGACTGAAGCAGCCATCCGTGAGGCGGCCAAGGCCAAGCGCGCCGCCACGCCGGCTGAAATCTCCGCACTCAAAAGCGAGCTTGAGCGGCTGCGCACAGCCGCGTCCAACGAGCTCCAGAAATTTTCGCAGCAGGGTCAATGAGCGGTGAACTGTGTGTGCCCCTGCCGCATCAGAGCAGGAATCCAGCCACGATGAAAATCCTGGTCGTCGATGATTCCGACGACGCGCGCGATATCACCGAGGCGGCCTTGCTCAGCGGCGGCTTTACAGAGCTGCGTAGTGCCGCCTCGGCGGCGGCAGCCTATGAGCATCTCGGCCTCGATACCGGCGATGCGCCGTTTGCGGCCGACCTCATCCTGCTCGATATCGTGATGCCGGACGTGGACGGTATTCAAGCCTGCGCCCGTATCCGCGCCGACAAGCGCTACGCCGACGTGCCGATCATCATGGTTTCATCGCTCAACGACGAAGACAGCCTGGCCGAGGCATTCAGGGCCGGCGCCAACGGTTATGTCGCCAAGCCGCTGGACCGCGGCGAGCTGGTCGCCCGCGTCCGCGCCGCCCTACGGCTCAAGGCCGAGATCGACCGCCGCAAAGGCGGCGAGCGCTAGCCGGGCCGGCAAGTCCCGATCACGGAATGCTTTGAGCGGTGTCGGGCAGATAGGCCCGCACGGCCGCCGCCAGCGTCATTGGATCGAACGGCTTTGAAATCACGCCCGCCGCCCCGAGCGAAAGAAAATGCTCAACTTCGTCGGTTTGCGCGCGGGCCGTCATGAAGATCACCGGGATCTGCGCCGTGCGCGCATTGCCGCGCAGCCGCTGCAACAGCTGCGGACCGTCCATCACCGGCATCATCACGTCGGTCAGAACGCCGTGCGGGCGCCAGTCGGCGGCGGCCGCAAGCGCTTCCGCGGCGCTGCCATAGCTCATGACCTTCGATTTGCGGATCAAGCGCAAGCGACAACTGGACGACGTCGCGGATGTCCGGCTCGTCCTCGACATGAAGAATTCGACAGGCGCTCATGCGTAGCCTCGTTCAAAATCTGGCGCGGCCAAGCGGCGCGGCGGGCCAGGGTGAGCGAATATCCCCAAATTATTTCGCACGTGATGTCCGTAGATCTCGCACGGCGACGTGAACGATGGATGAAAATTTCGTGGCATGTGAATACCGATAAGCGCGAGCGTGCCCCCATAACGCAAAGTATGCGCGCGCGATTTGTCCGGTGCGGAATTACCGACAACACCCAGCTTCGACAACCAACAGTAGCGCAAAATCACCCGTACCCGGCAGCGGATACAATCATAAGCAAGCTCACTTTGACATAGCGACGATCGTCTTTGAGCAACTCTGCAGCGGCCGGGGCGCCGATCGTTGCTAAGGCAACCGTTATAGACACGCCCAATAACATAGTTCGTCTGTTCAATAAGCGCCTGCCGCACTATATTGCCGATAGGAAAAAATTGGGGGCACGCGACGCAGTAGCGGCGAAGGCTTCAGAGAGGGGAGGCATTTGCCATGACATCGAACCAAGAACGCCAAAACAAAAAACCGTTCGACCACCGCGCTTTTATGGCGAAGTATGGCGGAGGGTCGGTATCGAAGTACGAAGATCGAGAGATCATCTACGCGCAAGGCGACCCGTCCGACGCGCTGTTTTACATCATCAGCGGTACGGCCAAAGCCAGTTTCGTTTCCGAATTTGGCAAGGAAGCGATTATCGCAATTCTTGCCGCAGGCGATTTTTTCGGCGAAGGATGTCTCGACGATAATTTACGGCGGAATTCAACCATCTCAGCCACAGGCGAGTGTGAAATTGCACGATTCGATCGAGCGAGCGTCAACCGTGCCCTCGCGACCGATCTGGCATTTGGCGAATCGTTTTTGAACTTCCTCATGACGAAAAACGCGAAGCTGCAAGCGGATCTAGTCGATCAAATGTTTAATTCGAGTGAGAAGCGGCTGGCGCGGATGCTTTTGACATTGGCCAATTCCGAGCTCGGCAACCAGTCGAATTACATTACCATTCCGATTAATCAGGAGACGCTCGCCAACATGGTCGGCACGACCCGCTCGCGCATCAACCAGTTCATGAACAAGTTCCGCAAGCTCGGCTACATCGACTACAACGGTCGAATCAAAGTCAATAATTCATTGTTGAATCTGATTCTGCACGACGATCAGCAGCCCAAGCATCAGTAGCGTGCGGGTAAATTGTTCCGTCTTGCCGGTGCATGAATACAGGCGACGGTGCCGGAGTAGTTTCCGTGCGCCGCGCGCGGCAACATGCTACCCGCCTCTCGCCGAAATTCCTGAGTGCAACTTTGAACAGCGAACAATTTTTTTCTCGCCATAGTTCCGTCAACTGCAATCGACGGCCGTTTGTTAAGCGCGCGTAGATGATTGCACGGCAATATGATCACGTTTGGTTTCGGCATCGTCGTCATTCCGAGATCAAACGAATGTGTAACGCGCGTCGCGTCGGCTGTTCAATCGGAATGCGCCCGGCAGATCTCGCTGAGAGACCGGCCGTTCAGTTTCAAGCACATTCCTTCGCGAAGGAAATTCAGCAATGCACATGAAATCTCCGATCGTAAAACGTTCCATCGTCATCGGCGGACACAAAACCAGCGTCAGTCTCGAGGACGCGTTCTGGCGCGGGCTGAAGGACATCGCGCATGATCGGCACGCAACGCTTTCGAATATGGTGGCCGAGATCGACAAAACCCGCCAGCAGAGCAATCTTTCTTCCGCCATCCGCCTGTTCGTGCTCGACCGGCTGCGCACGCCGCCGGCGCCGGATTTTCCAGTGGAAGGCAGCAGCAAAATTGAAGCCAACCGGATGATCGGGGGCGACATCCACGTCTGAGTTTGTAACGAGCGGAAAGGCCAACATGCCCGCTCCCGCGACCGGCAATTTCAGCGGGCTGGGAACCGAGATTTTTCGCCTCGCGGTCGAGACCTGCCCGAGCGGAATTCTGGTGGTCGGCGCCGCCGACGGCCGCATCGTCCTCGCCAACGACGAAATCGAGCGCCTGTTCGGCTATGACCGTCGCGAGCTGCTCGGCCAGCGCGTTGAAATCCTGGTGCCGGAGAAATTGCGCGACGGACACCTCTGTCATCGCCAGCGCTATTTGGCACAACCCGTTGCCCGCCACATGGGGACCGCCCGGGACTTAAGCGGACGGCGCAAGGACGGCAGCGAATTTCCCATCGAGGTCGGACTCAATCCGATCAGAGTCGCAGGCGAACTCATGGTGGTTGGCTCCATCGTCGACCTCAGCGAACGGTTACGCCTGGGGCAGATGCAGGACGCGTTCGTCGCCGTTGTGAGTCACGAATTGCGCACGCCCATGACCTCGATCGCCGCCTCGCTCGGCCTTCTGCTCGCCGGCGGCGCCAAGGGTCTGCCGCCGCCGGCCACGCATCTGCTGGAGATCGCGCTACACCAATTGCGGACGCCTGATCCGGCTGCTCAACGACATACTGGACATCAAGAAGCTCGAAGCCGGCCAGATGCCTTTCCACTTCCAGCGCCTCGACGCCGGTTTGCTGCTGGAAAAGGCGATCGAGGCCACTCGCGGATTTGCCGAAAGCTTCGGTGTCCATTTTGAGGCGCGGTCGGATCCGGTCGAGCTCTATGTAGACGCCGACCGCTTCATCCAGGCCGTCACCAACCTGCTGTCAAACGCGGTTAAGTATTCCCCGCACGGCGGGACGGTGGCCGTCATGATCGATGACCGCGGCGAAAACGTCCGTGTCTCCGTGCGCGATCGCGGGCCCGGCATCCCGGACGAGTTCAAACCGCAGGTGTTCGACAAATTCACCCAGGCCGACAATGCCGGAGGCCAAGCCAAAGGCGGCACCGGCCTCGGGCTGAGCATCGCGCGCGAAATCGTCACGCGCATGAACGGAGAAATCGGCTTCGACGACGCCGCCGGCGGGGGCACCGTGTTTTATGTCGATCTGCCGCAGGCCGATCACGCCGAGCAGTGGCATGCGGGCCTCGTGGATGGAGCAAATCCTGCGATGTTCGCAGATGCGACACAGCGGGCGTCCTGACGCGCCGTCAGTTGAACGACACCCCGAGCCTGCTGCCCTGCGCCCAGACGACCCGGCAGTGCCGCGAGGCTTCTTCGCCCCTGACCTTCAGTTGAAAGACCGGCGGGATGCCGAAACTGCGGGGGACATGAAGGCCGGCGCCATTCGCGGTCAGATCGAGCACGGTGCACGGGATGGTGTGCCCGTTGGCTCCGTATTTGATTTCGCCGACCGTATTGACGCCGACGCGGCGGTCACCCCGGCGTTCTCGCAAGAACCTGGCCATTGATCGTCACGCCAATTACACATGCCGGCGCGTTTAGAGCGCGCACACAGCCCTCTGCTACCAATGGCGGACTTAAATTCGCTTAAGTAAAAAATTGCATTGCGCGGAAACGTGGTACCGCCGGTTAACCAAACACCGTAGCCGCCGGGGCGACAGCGCAAAATCGGCTTGTACAAGACTCAGGCGGCCGCCGGCGGCGAGGCGACACGCGCCTTCGAGCGCAAAATCTGTTCGTATTCGCGGATCATGCCGAGCGACAACTCAGCGACACGGCTCGGGTCTTGCTCGCCGATCTCGACCACGACCCCGATGTACCAGCGCAGCCGGTCCGGGCCGCTCATTTTTTCGTCCGGCGTCAGGCCTTGCTGGCGGCTGAATTCCTGCCAGGCGATTTCATAGGCCGCGCGCTTGATGTTGGCAGTCCCGGCTTCCTGAACGGACATGACTTGACCTGTGTGCTGCCCCCATAACGTAGGCCGCGTGCTTGAGGTTCCATAACGTCCCAAACATGCTATTCCCGTTATCCCCATGCCGCGCTGCAGCACCGGCGCAAGGCAACCTGCGCATCGGTGGGCCGGCGGCTTGAGGGGCGGAGTGGTCGGAGTGGCAGGATTTGAACCTGCGACCCCCTCGTCCCGAACGAGGTGCGCTACCAGACTGCGCTACACTCCGACTGAAGGCGGCCTTATAACCCCCGCACCCTGAAAGCCGCAAGTCAGCGCATGATCCCGAAAAGTGGGAACCGGTTTTCGGATAAGATCTTGCGCCCCTTGAGTGAGAACAACGATGAGCGCCGAGCCGGGAACGCGGGTCATTAAGGCCGAACCGCAAGCGATTGCGACGGCCGCCGCTTGCCTCGCCGCCGGCGGGCTGGTCGCTTTTCCGACCGAGACCGTCTATGGGCTCGGCGCCGACGCCCGCAATGGCGAGGCGGTCGCGCGCCTTTATGCCGCCAAGGGCCGCCCGGCGTTCAATCCACTGATCGCGCATGTGGCCTCGCGCGAGGCCGCGCGGCGGCTTGCGGCGTTCGATGCAGCGGCCGACAAACTCGCCGCCGCGTTCTGGCCCGGCCCGCTGACATTGGTGCTGCCCCGGCTGCCCGCGTGCGATGTAGCGGAGCTCGCCCTCGCCGGCCTCGACACGGTGGCAGTGCGCGTTCCAGCGCATCCGATTGCGCGCGCGTTGCTCGAAGCGTTCAAAGCGCCGATCGTGGCGCCCTCCGCCAACCGCTCCGGCCATGTGTCGCCGACCAGCGCGGCGCATGTGCTCGCCGATCTGCGCGGCCGCATCGATATGCTGATCGATGCCGGTCCCTGCACCGTCGGGCTCGAATCCACCATCGTCGCTTGCTTGGGCGAACCGACGCTGCTGCGGCCCGGCGGCTTGCCGCGCGCCGACATCGAGCGCGTACTCGGCAGACCGCTGGTGGTAGCGGCGGCGTCCGACGATGCGCCGCTGGCGCCGGGCATGCTGGCCTCGCATTACGCGCCGAAGGCGCGGCTGCGCCTTGACGCCGACGGCGCGCGCGCCGATGAAGCGCTGCTCGCCTTCGGCGCCGCGCCGGGCGCTGGCAACCCTATCCTCAATTTGTCGCCGCGCGGCGACCTGATCGAGGCGGCGGCCAATCTGTTCTCACATTTGCGCGCGCTCGATGCCTCCGGCGCCGAACGCATCGCGGTGATGAAGGTGCCGCACGAGGGCCTCGGCGAAGCGATCAACGACCGGCTTGCGCGGGCCGCCGCACCGAAAGTATGAGTGAGACATGAACCTGCAAACCAAGCCGCAACCCGAACGCAAGCTGTCCGCCGACCTGCTGGCGCGCTTCATCGATATCGTCGGGGCGAAATACGCGGTGACCGACCCGCAAGCGCAGACGCCCTATCTGGTCGAGATGCGCGATCTCTATCACGGCCATACACCGGTGGTGCTGCGGCCGGGCTCGGTTGCCGAGGTCTCGGCGATCCTCAAACTCGCCAACGACACCAAGACCGCGGTGGTGCCCCAGGGCGGCAATACCGGCTTGGTCGGCGGTCAGATCCCGCACCACGGCGAGGTGATCCTGTCACTGACGCGGCTCGACAAGATTCGCGAGGTCGATGCGGTGTCCAACACCATGACGGTGGAAGCCGGCGTCACGCTGCAGCGCGCGCGCGAAGCGGCGGCCGAGGCCGACCGGCTCTATCCGCAATTGCTGCCGTCGGAAGGCACCTGCACCATCGGCGGCAATCTCTCCACCAACGCCGGCGGCACCGCCGCGCTGGCCCACGGCATCGCGCGCTCGCATGCCGTCGGCTTGGAAGTGGTGCTGGCCGACGGGCGTGTGCTGCACGACCTGAATAAGTTGAAGAAGAACAATACCGGCTACGACCTGAAGAACCTGTTCATCGGCGCCGAAGGCACGCTCGGCATCATCACCGCCGCGGTCTTAAGGCTGGTGCCGAAGCCGCGCTCGGTCGAGACCGCCTTTGCCGGCGTGGCCTCACCGCAGGCGGCGCTCGACCTGCTCGGCATCGCGACCGAACGCACCGCGGGCGGCGTCACTTCCTTCGAGATGATGGCGCGCGCCGGCGTCGACGCCGTGGTCAAGCACGATTCCATAAGCCGCAACCCGCTTGCCAAGCCCTATCCCTGGTACGTGCTGATCGAACTGTCCTCGCAAGCGCGTGACGGCTTGCGCGCGGTCATGGAAGACATCCTTGCCGCCGGGCATGAAAAAGGCCTGGTGCTCGATGCCACCATCGCCGACAGCGTGCAGCAGGCCAAAGCCTTCTGGCGCATCCGCGAACTGTTCGGCGAGGTGCAGCGCCACATCGGCGCATCGATCAAGCACGACATTTCGGTGCCGGTCGCCGCGATACCGGCCTTCATCGAAGAAGCCGACGCGGCGGCGGCCAAATTCATCCCCGGCAGCAGGACGCTGCCCTTCGGGCACGTCGGCGACGGCAACATCCACTATAACGTGATGCAGCCCGAGGGCATGGACAAAGAAGCGTTTCTGGCGCGCTGGCACGAGGTCAACGAGGTCGTGTTCGCGGTGGTGCAGAAATTCGGCGGCTCAATCTCGGCAGAACACGGCGTCGGCGTGATGAAGCGCGACATCTTGCCGAACTACAAGGACTCGGTGGCGCTCGACTTAATGCGGAACTTGAAGCGCATGCTCGACCCCAACGGCATCCTCAATCCGGGCAAGGTGCTCTAGGAGCGGCATGCCGGCGCTCGACATCGGCACCGCCAGCGACGGCGATATCGACGCCATCATCGCGTTGTGGACGCGCTGCGACCTCACCCGCCCCTGGAACGATGCGCGCGCCGATATCGCGCTGGCGCGCGCGGGCGCCAACGCGACGATCCTCGTCGGGCGCGTCGATGACAAGATCGCCGCCGCGGTGATGGCCGGCCACGACGGCCACCGCGGCTGGTTCTATTACCTCGCGGTCGATCCAGACATGCGCGGCCGCGGGCTTGGCCGCGCCATGACGCAAGCCGCCGAGCAATGGCTTTCCGAGCGCGGTATCCAGAAAGTGATGCTCATGGTGCGCCCCGACAACACGGCCGTGCAGGGCTTCTACACGGCGCTCGGATATTTCGAGCAGCCGCGCGCGGTGCTGGCGAAATGGCTCGACGGCCGCCCGCCGACGCCGTGAGCGGCTAGAACAACGCGCCCTGCCCGTCGTCTTTCTTCGCCGCGCTCGCCCGTTTCGCCGGCGCCTTGACCGGCGCCGACGCAGGCTGCCCGGGCGTCACCGGGTCGATGAGCTTGGGATTGTCGTTGGCGACGCGGTTGACGTCGGTGGAAATCTCAAAGGCCTCGAGCAGATTGTCCGGTGCCGGCGCGATCAGCGCGGCAGCGGTCGTTGCATCGACATCGGCGCTGTTGAGCCAGAGATCGAAAGCTTCCGGGGCCAAGATCACCGGCATGCGGTCGTGAATCGGTGCCAACGTGCGGTTGGCGCGCGTGGTGACGATCGCCGCGGTTTCCAGCTCCTCGCCGTTCGGCCCGGTCCAGGTTTCCCAAAGCCCGGCGAAAGCGAGCGGCCCGCCAGCCTTCGCCCGCACGTAAAACGGCCGCTTGCGCTCACCGCCCGCCTGCCATTCGTAGAAACCGTCGGCTGGGATCAGGCAGCGCCGCCGCTTCATGGCGTTGCGGAAGGCCGGCTTGTCGAGCACGGATTCGCCCCGCGCGTTGATCAGCAGCGAGAAGGCCTTGGGGTCCTTGACCCAGGAGGGCAGCAGCCCCCAGCGCACCAAGGCGAACTGCCGCTTGCCCTCGCTAAGCCGCACGATGCCGATCGGCTGGGTGGGCGCCACATTAAAGCGGGGCGGGAAATTGGGCTGCTCCGCGTAGCGGAACAGCGCCCTGATCGCTTCCGGCGCCGAGGTGAGCGTGTAGCGGCCGCACATCTAAAAACCTCGTCCACAGCCCGCTTAATCGCACTTTAACGCCGCGCACCATACCATTGCGACGGTTCGGGCCGCGGGGGGCCTTGATGAAATATCAGGATTGCGCCGAGGCAGTGCAAGCAGACGAGGACGGCGGCTTTCCCGCCGGGCTCGCCGACGCCAATATCAATCCGCTCACCGGACTTGCCACCGACTACCTCAATCATTTCAATGAAGCGATCATGTTGCTCGAAATGCTGTCGAGCTGCCCGGACTGCATCGACGATTTCCTCGGCTGGAGGCCGATGAGCTATCGCGAGCACTTCGCCGCCTCGCACTTCAAGGGCCGCGACATGGCGATCGCCGCCTACGACGCCGCCGATCCGGCGCTGCGCGGGCGCTTCGACACGTTGTCGGACATCATGACCACGGTGCTTGAGGCAACGCGCGCGGCGCTGGGTTCCGGCATGCCGCCGCAAGCAGCCGGGCCGCTTGCCGAACGCGCTGCCGCTTCGCTCAGGCCTTTGGTCGCGCGCGCCGGCGCCTTGATCAACGGTGACGAGAGCGCCAGTCAGCCGGCCGCCCCGCAGTCGATCGTCGACGGGCTGATGAAACGATAATCCGGTGGCCGAAGCGCGCACGTATCCCAATCGCCCGTTCCTTGCGGTCAGCGCCGCCATCGTGCGCGGCGGCAAGGTGCTGGTGGTGCGGCGCGCGCGCAATCCGGCGCTGCATCTTTTCACGCTGCCCGGCGGCGCGGTGGAAGCCGGCGAGACGCTGCGTCAGGCGGTGATCCGCGAAGTGCTGGAGGAGACGGCGCTCACGGTCGAGCCGGTGGCGCTGGCCGGCTTTCGTGAGGTCATTACGCCCGACGCGGCGGGACGCATCGAGCGGCATTTCGTCATCATGAGCTTCGCCGCGCGCTGGCTGGCCGGCGAACCGCTGCTCAACGAGGAGCTCGACGAGGCGCGCTGGCTTTATCCGGCTGAGCTGACGGACTTGCGCACCACCGAAGGTCTCGCCGAGATCGTCGCTAGCGCCCTCGGTTATATCGGCCGGACGTAGTTGCGGTGCCTTGCGGCCGCCTTAGTGGCGAGGCATATCAAGCGGCGATGTCAAAGCAGAAACCCCTGACGCGATTGCTGATGACCGGCGCGCTCGCCCTGTGCCTGGCGCTGCCGGCGGCGCGCGCGCAGGAGGTCGCCGCGCCGTTCGACGGCGATCTGCAACGGCTCGCCGAAATCCTCGGCGCCCTGCACTATCTGCGCGAGGTCTGCGGCGCCAATGACGGACAAAGGTGGCGCAACGAAATGCAGGCGCTGATCGACGCCGAGACGCCCTTTGGCGAGCGGCGGCGCAAGATCGTGGCCAGCTTCAATCGTGGTTATCACGGCTTCCAGCAGACCTATCGCACCTGCACGCCGGCCGCCGATCTCGCCATTCGCCGCTATCTCGACGAAGGCGCCAAGATCGCCCGCGATATTACCGCGCGTTACGCCAATTAACCGTTTCCGCTAACCTTTCCTAAAATTGCGGGGTTTGCCGCCGGCGCGCGCGTGCTAGCGTTCGCTTCGGGTTTTGGGACAGGTGTCAGCCGACGCCAAGGGACGAAAGTAATGACGACAACGGAGCGAACCACCGAGCCGCGCGAGCCGGTGGCCGATCACGAACAAAAGCGCGTGGCCTTGGGCTATCTGCACGAAGCCTGGGCGGAAGCCCGCCTCGACGGCATCGACGGCGACTGCCTGGCGCAGGCCTGTCTGTTCGCGGCGTTTGCCGAATTCGTCTCGACCTATGGCGAAGAGGCCACCGCGACCTTGGCCGAGGGGCTGGGCGCGCGCATCCGCAACGGCGAATTCTCCATCGACCAGCCGCGGCAATAAGCGCCCACGCGGCGCCCTCTCCTAGCCGCATCCCACTTGGCGCCGCTACGCTTCCTTCCTCGATTGCATTATTTGATCCAGATCGCGAAGCAATTGCGCCCATCTGTTCTCACGCCCGCCAAGTTCGCCGGCGATCTGGGAGGTTCTGCCCTCCTGCAGCCCTTTGCTTTGTGGCGCGATGGGGCGCAGGCGACGGGCGCCATAGTCGTCCGCGGTCGGTGCAAGTGAGAGACGCGAGTCGTTGACGAATTTTTGCCGTTCATCGACAAAACCACGCTGTCGCCGCCCGAACTGATGCTCGTGCCGGTCATCGTGGGCCCAATCGAGTCCGGAGTGGTCCAAGACAATTCGCCGGTCACGCGCAGCGGTAATTTTCGCCACCAAGCGGTACAGAAGGCTGGCTGCGGTCAACGCCAGCACAACGATCAGCAATATCTCTCCGAGCGTGCTCCCGGAAGCGGCCGTCGTCGTTGCCGCCTCGCCGGCCTGCGCGCCGGTTTGCGCAATGCCCTCTGGGTCATCGGCCGCGCGCGCGCCCACCGTAGACTGGATGGCATAGGGGGGCGCTTCGCTGGCAACCGGTTTGGGCTCCTGTACCTTGACGGTCGCGACCGCAGGGGGATCGGGCCAGACCACGGCAGCGGCAGGTGGCGCCGCGGGGCCCTGGCCGTTGGTTTCGCTTGACGCGCTCGATTGTGCAATGGGCGGCTCTGGAATTGCCGGCGCCGCAGTTTCTTCTTGGGCAGGTTGCCGTACGGGCTCCCGCGTCGTCGCGCTGCTTGCGGAGGTCGTCGGCTGCGGCCTGGGCGGTGGCAGCGGCGGACTACTGTTGACGGCGCCCGGCTCCGTATGAGCGCCGGCCGATGCCGTTGCGGGTTCGCCGGCACCGGCAGGCGCCGCCCCGGTGGCTGCCGATTCATCCTCCTGCGCAGCCGTGTCTTGCGGCGGCGGGCTCAGCCCCCCTAAGTGCCAGCACTTGCGGCCAGTCGCCCGGTCCGTGCGGTAGTACCAATGGCTTCCTTCCGGCGGGCCGGAAGTCGGCGCGCCAAGGCAATCGGCCGCGCGGGCCATATTTGCCGGAACTCCAATGCCGGCGCCCCATAAAAGAAGCGAAAAAGTAAGTACGATCAACCGGAGTGAGATGATCTGAGCCGACATGTCGCCTCCCCTGCTGAACAGGCGAAATGTCCGCGAAAATTTCGATTGTAATGCGCCCTAATTGTGAGCGCAGAGGGACAATTCCGAGACAAGCCGATCGGAACAATTGATCCGTCTATTTGACGGCGCCGCCGGTGATGCCGGCGATGAAGTTGTCGAGGAAGAAATTATAGGCGATCGCCACCGGGATGCTGGCAATGAGAGCGCCGGCCATGATCTCGCCCCAGTAGAAGATGTCACCGCGGATGAGGTCGGTCGCCACGCCGAGCGTGATCGGCTTTTGCGCGGACGAGGAAATAAAAGTCAGCGCGTAGACGAATTCCTGCAAGGTCAAAGTGAAGGTGAAAATCACCACCGTCAGGATCCCGGGCAGCGACAGCGGCAGCGCCATCTTGATGAAGGCGCCGAACAGGCTGCAGCCGTCGACGATCGCCGCCTCCTCGATCTCGGGCGGCATGGCCTTGAAGAATCCCATCAACAGCCAAGTGCAGAACGGAATGGTGAAGGTCGGATAAACCAGCACCAGCGACCACATCGAATTCTGCAAGCCAAGAACGGCAATAACCCGCGACAGCGGCAGGAAGAGAAGCGTCGGCGGCACCAGGTAGGTGAGGAAGATGCCGATCCCCAAAGCTTCGCCGTTGCGGCCGGTCATCCGCGCCAAACTATAGGCGGCCGGCAGCGAAGTGACGAGAGTGATACCGACGACGCAAACCCCGATGACCAGCGAGTTCAGCAGCCAGGTCGCAAACAGAGTCTCGTGGAACAAATATTGGAAATGTTTGAGGGTTGGCGGATCATTGAACCAGAACGGGATATGGGCGACGTTGTAAAGATCGGCATCGGTTTTGAAGGATGTGATCACCATCCAATAAAACGGGAATGCGGCAAGAATGACGAAAAACGCGACCGCACCGTAAAACGACGTCCCCTGCAGGGCTTTGGCGATGGTGGCGCGCGGCATGTCAGATCTCCCGCCGCTTGATGAAGCGCAGCATCAAGACCACCACGACCAACAGCACCGGCAGCATGAACAGCGAGATGGCGGCGCCGTGCGAGACGTCGCCGGAAACGATGCCGGTCTGGAAGCCCGCATAGCCCAGCACCGTGGTTGCGCCGATGGGGCCGCCCATGGTCATCAGAAAGACGATGGAAAGATCGGTGAAGGTAAACACGATGCCGAAAATAAGCCCGATGGCCACGATCGGCAGGATCATCGGCACGATGATCTGGTAGTTGCGCCGCCAGAATCCGGCGCCGTCGACCGTCGCCGCATCGAGCACGTCTTGCGGCACGGCGGTAATGCCGGCGAGGAAGATGACGATCGCAAAGGGGAAGAAACGCCAGGCATTGACGACGATGATCGACAGCATCGCCAGATCCGGGTTGCCGAGCCAGTTCGGCGCGTTCGCGCGGTCGATGAAGCCAAGCGCGATCAGCGTCCAGTTGATGACGCTGTAGAGGGAATCGAACATCCACTGCCAGGCGACGGTGGCGAGCGCGACCGGCACCGCGAAAGGCAATATGATGATCGCTCTGACGATCTTGCGGCCGGGAAACGGCCGCAAAAGCACCAACGCGCCAAACTTGCCGAGGATGAGACCAAGGAATTGCGATCCGAAGGTGAAGATAAAAGTATTGGAAAGCGTGCGCCGGAAATCGGGGTTTTCCAGGATCTGCGCGAAATTCGCCAGGCCGACGAAGCGCCAAGAGGGATCGTAGATCGTGTAGGCGCTGACCGAATAATACACCGCCATCAGAAACGGCACACCGACCAACAACAACACATAGAGTATTGCCGGAGAGACGAAGATTGCGCCGAGCACGTCGCGCCGGTCGAGGATAAACCGGAAGCGCGAGGCTGGTCTGGGGACTGAATCGGCGATTGCGACCATTGGCGAAAACTCTTGTTAATGGCGACTTGTTCGTTTGCCGTCTTTGTCAAAATTGCGCAACGCGTTGTTGCGCACGGCGAAGGGATGCCACTCGCCTGGCCGGATCCATTCGTCGGCAACGTGCGCCGGCGGCAGTTTCGCCGTAATCACCTGGCTGGGATCAAAGCCTTCCATCGCGCCGTAAACGATGCGCTCGGAGCCGAGATACTCGGACCGGTCGACCCGGAACTTAAATTCGGTGAACGCGCCGTCGTCGATCATGTCCTTGGGCAGGAAATTCTCCGGCCGGAATCCGAGATAGCCGCCGTTGCGCGCGACAATGTTCATGGGTGGCGTGCCGACAAAGGTGGCGACGAAGCGGTCGGCGGGGTCGTCGTAAATTTCCGCCGGCGTCCCCACCTGACGCACTATGCCATGGTCGATGACGGCAATGCGGTCGCCCATCCCCATGGCCTCGACCTGATCGTGGGTTACGTAAATGGTGGTGATGCCGACCCGCTGCTGGAACTGCTTGATTTCAAGGCGCGCCGAAGCGCGCAGCTTGGCGTCGAGGTTCGACAGCGGCTCGTCGAGCAACAGCGCCGTCGGCTCGCGCACCAGCGCGCGCGCGAGTGCGACGCGCTGACGCTCGCCGCCGGATAGCTGACGCGGCCGCCGGTCGAGCAGATGGCCGATGCCGAGCAGTTGCGAGGCCCATTCGACTTTCTTGTCGATTTCGGCGCGGGGAACACGCTGTGTTTTCAACGGGAAGGCGATGTTGTTGCGTACCGTGAAATGCGGATAGAGCCCGTAACTCTGGAACATCATCGCCACGCCGCGGGCGCGCGGGGGAATATCGTTGACGATGTCGCCGCCGATCAAAAGGTCGCCGCTCGTCTGCTGCTCGAGCCCGCAGATGATGCGCAGAAACGTTGTCTTGCCGCAGCCCGACGGACCGAGCAGCACCATGAATTCTCCGTCCGGCACGCTCAGACTGATGCCGTTAACGGCGGGAACATCGCCAAATCTCTTGACGATATCCCTGGTCAACACCGAAGCCATTGAACCTCCCAGAATTCAATGTTGGGAAACTGCCCCGCCGGTCCCACCGGCGTGGCGCCATCCGTGTCCGCCTCTTGGCTAACAGCCAACACTGCCGGCATGCCCCGGACCGCGCGAGGACGCGGTCCGGGCGCCAGCAATCAGGCCTTGCCGGCCCATTTCTTCATGATGGCCTCGCACTGTCCCGTGGCCCACTTGACCGAATCTTCGGCGCTCAATTGACCCGTCGCTGTCTTCGCCATCATGTCGTTGATGATGAACTGATAGTAAATCTCGTCCATCGCAGGCGTGGCCGGCCCGGGGTAGCCCGGGATGGCGGACCACTCATCGGAGTCCTGCAGGATCGACAGCTTATCGTGCGGGGTCGACGTCGGATCGTTCGACAAGATCGGCATCGGCTTGGGCACAAGGCCGGCGAAGCACGGATTGTTGTAGCCCTCGCTCGCCTTGAAGGCTTCCGGCCAGTTTGCGGAATAGTGCCGGAGGAACGCGAACGCCGCTTCCTTGTTCTTGGCGAATTTCCAGATGCCGTAGAATTCGGATGCAGCACCCATGATTTGTTTCACCGGGCCCTTCGGCGGCTTGATGACGAAGATGTCGTCGGCCAGCTTCTTGTTGAGCTTCTGTGCCGTCCGGTAGGCCGAAATCGGGTTGATGATGTAACAGCCGACGCCGGAGTCGATGTACTGGTTGTTGCTCGAGTCGTTCCACGACAGCACGTCGGACGTCATGGCTTCCTTGTAGAGCGCGGCGGCGTACTTGGTCGCCTCAACCGCGCCCTTGCTGTTGAGAACGATTTTCTTGCCAGCCTCGTCCTGAATGGACGCGCCATAACACCACAACAGGCCGCGCCACGCCGTGCTCGGGTCGTTGCTGTGCCCGAGCGACATGCCGACAGGATGGCCTTTCGCTTTCAGCTTGGCGCCGCCGATGCGCAGGTTGTCCCAGGTATCCGGCAACATCCCGATCTCGCCCCACAGGGTCTTTTGATACATGCCCGGGAAGTTGATGTAGAAATCGGGGAAGGCAGACCATGATCCGTCGTCCGGATTGTAGCCGAGCTGGCGGCCGATGGTTGTTACCTTGCCGTACTTTTTCTCGGTTTCCTTCACGAGATCGGCGACGTCGATAAAAAACTTGCGATAAAGATGGGCGCCGCCGGAACCGTTGAAGCCGAACAGATCGTGTCCCGATCCAGCCGACGCTTCTGCGGCGGCGCGCGCGGGAATGTTCTGCACGGGAACGTGGTCGACCGTGACCGCAACGTTATTCTTCGCGCCCCAGTCCTTGGCGAAGGCGTCGAACCACTTGTCGTATTCCGGGACGAAGTGGGCCCATTGCACGATCGAAAGCGATTTGTCAGCGGCCAAGGCCTTCGACACGAAGGGCGCGGAGAGCAATGGCGCCGTACCGGCGGCGGCTAGGGTAAGGCCGGTGTCCTTGAGGAACCGGCGTCTCGTGACACGCGAAGATCTGTTGCTGCTCATCGTGGTTTCCTCCCTGTGTTTGGTTTCAGCTTGACGAGGCGGACTCCGATGAGAGAACTGCCTCGACCGCTCGAATTATGTTTTTAGGAAACCAGCATAACGCGCGATAAGCTGGCAGCGCTAGCATTTTGCGAAAAGCGACTCGGATCGGGACACCGAAAGACGCAAAAGAGAAGCCGGCGATCGAAGCCGCTCTATTCGACCTTTGGACTTAACCGGTCAACAAGGCTGACCTATTTTCGTGTCGCTCTAAAGAGTTCTCTTGAATTGTTTTGCAGTGCGGAATTGAGCTGGCGCCTATTCTTCGCATTGCGCCGCACGGCTTCCGGTCTGGCTGGCGCAATCTCACCGGCGCAAAGCCGCCCACGAAATTTTTTACCGATAAAACATCGCTAGTTCGCAAGCGTCTCCACGAAGCGCACGCGCTCGCCTTGCGCCGGTGCGGCCAATGCGCCCTGCCACATGACTTTGTGGCCGCGCACGAAGGTGCCGACCGGCCAGCCGGTGACGGTCATACCGTCGTAAGGCGTCCAGCCAGCGCGCGAAGCGATCCATTTATCGGTGATGGTTTCGCGCCGTCTCAAGTCGACCACGGTGAGATCGGCGTCGTAGCCGACGGCGATGCGGCCCTTGGCGGCAATGCCGTAGAGCCGCGCGGGGCCGGCGCTGGTAAGGTCGACCATCCGCAACAGAGAGAGCCGCCCGGCATTGACGTGGTCGAGCAGCAGCGGCACCAGCGTCTGCGTACCCGGCATGCCGGAATGCGTTTCCGGGTAGGGCTTTGCTTTTTCCTCGCGCGTGTGCGGGGAATGGTCGGAGCCGACGCTGTCGATGACCCCCTGCGCGATTGCCCGCCAGAGACCGTCGCGGTGTGCGGCATCGCGGATCGGCGGGTTGAGCTGGGCGCGCGTGCCGAGCCGCTCGTAGCAGTCGGGCGCGGTGAGCGTGAGATGGGCGGGCGTCGCCTCCGCCGTGGCGACATCCTTGTGCCCGCCGAGGAAGACGGCCTCCTCCTTGCTGGTGACGTGCAGCACATGCACGCGCTTGCCGGTCGCGTGCGCGAGCTTGATCAGGCGCTGCGTACACATCAGCGCTGCTTGCGCGTCGCGCCAGACCGGGTGTGAGCGCGGGTCACCTTTGACGCGCAAGTTCATGCGCTCGCGCAGACGATATTCATCCTCGGAATGGAAAGCGGCGCGGCGGCGGATATTTTGCAACACCGCGCGCACGCCCTCGTCATCCTCGATCAGCAGCGAGCCGGTGGAAGAGCCCATGAAGACTTTCACGCCGCATACGCCGGGCAGCATCTCCAATGCGCCAAGCTCGCCGGTGTTCTCACGCGTCGCCCCGACGTAGAAGGCAAAGTCGCAATGCATGCGGTGGTGGCCGCGCTTGACCTTGTCGGCGACCGCCGCCGCCGTGGTGGTAAGCGGATCGGTGTTGGGCATTTCGAACACCGCCGTGACGCCGCCGAGCACGGCGCCGAGCGAGCCGGTCTCCAGGTCCTCTTTGTGGGTCAACCCCGGCTCGCGGAAATGCACATGGCTGTCGATCACGCCCGGCAGCAGATGCAGACCACGGCAGTCGATCACCTCAGCCGCAGCCGCCCGCGACAAATCGCCGATTGCCGCAAACCGCCCGCCGCGAATGGCGAGATCGCGCACCCCCTCGCCGTCCTGGTTGACGACGCTGCCGCCCTTGAGGATGAGATCGTAGGTTTCGGCCATATTGGAGCGATTCTTAGCGGGCTTGAGGCTGGCGCAACAGCGCTTACGTTCCGCCGCGAGTTCTGGCAAGAGACTAGCCCCGAGACGGCGAGAGACAAGGCATGCAGGCAGCGCTTCTTCCCGACCGCGGCGTGGTCAAGGTGGCCGGCGACGACGCACGGCGCTTTC
The DNA here is from genome assembly GCA_963805375.1 of uncultured Alphaproteobacteria bacterium. Classification (GTDB taxonomy): domain Bacteria; phylum Pseudomonadota; class Alphaproteobacteria; order Rhizobiales; family Xanthobacteraceae; genus Pseudolabrys. Next base: position 125,800 of record CAWDUB010000010.1, read on the forward strand.
TCAACGGGCTTGCCACCAACGATATCGCTGCGCTTGCCCCCGGGGCCGCGCGTTATGCCGCGCTGCTCACCCCGCAAGGCAAGATCATCGTCGATTTTCTCGTCACCGAGGCAACGCCGGAGGACGGCGGCGGCTTCTTCCTCGACTGCCCGAAAGCGCTTGCCGGCATGCTGGTGGAGAAGCTCACGTTCTATAGACTGCGCGCCAAGCTCAGCATCGAGGACCTGTCGCCGGCACTCGGCGTCATGGCGGTGTGGGACGGCGCGGCTTTAAGCGAAGACGGGCTGTCTTTTCCCGACCCCCGGCTGCCGGCGCTCGGCACTCGCAGCATCATGCCGCCGGAGCTCGTCACCGAAGCCGCCGGCGCGCTCGGCGCCACGCTCAGCGATGCCGCGGCATACGACATCCACCGCATCGCGCTTGGCGTGCCGCGCGGCGGCGAGGATTTCGCCTATCTCGACACCTTCCCACACGAAGCCGACATGGACCAGTTGAACGGCGTCGACTTCGACAAAGGCTGCTATGTCGGCCAGGAGGTTGTCTCGCGCGTCGAACACCGCAATAGCGCGCGCAACCGCATTGTGCCCGTCGCTTTTGACGAGTTCGTCGCCTCGTCAGGACAGCCGGTGATGGCGGGCGAGAAACAAATTGGCATGCTCGGCACCGCCGCCAAGAGCCGCGGCCTCGCCCTCATCCGGCTCGACCGTGCCGCCGACGCGATCGCCGCCGGGACGCCGCTCACCTGCGGCAATATGCCGGTCCGGCTGGTGAAGCCGGACTGGGCGAAATTCCCCTGGCCGGGCGAGGCGAAGGCGTCGTCATGAGTGACGCGCTTCAAGATGACGGCCTGCAGCGCTGCCCGTGGCCGGGCAAGGACCCGCTTTACGTCGCCTATCACGACCGGGAATGGGGCGTGCCGGAATACGACGACCGCGCGCTATTCGAGAAGCTGATCCTCGACGGCTTCCAGGCCGGCCTCTCCTGGATCACCATCCTGCGCAAGCGCGACAATTTCCGTAAAGCCTTCGACGATTTCGCGCCGGAAAAAATCGCGCGCTACACACCGAAGAAGATCGAGCGGCTGATGGCCGACGCCGGCATCGTGCGCAACCGCGCCAAGATCGAGGGCACGGTCGGCTCGGCGCGGGCCTGGCTGAAGATCATGGAGCAAGGTCCCGGCTTCTCGCATCTGCTGTGGGACCGGCTCGACGGCGCGCCGCTGCAGAACAACTTTAAAAGCCGCGGGCAGATCCCGGCCGCGACGCCGCTGTCCAAAGATATTTCCAAGGAGCTTATCGGCCGCGGCTTCAAATTCGTCGGCCCGACCATCGTCTATGCCTTCATGCAGGCGGTCGGCATGGTCAACGACCATCTGCTGAGCTGCCACCGGCATGCGGCCGTGGCGAAGCTCGCCAAGAAAACCGCAAAACGAAAATGAGCAAACCGCCGCGCAAACAGGCGGCGCGCGCCTGGCAGCGCATGCTGTCGGGCCGGCGGCTCGATCTGCTCGACCCGTCGGCGCTCGACGTCGAGATCGAAGACATCGCGCATGGCCTGGCGCGAGTCGCGCGTTGGAACGGGCAGACCAAGGGCGCGCATATCTATTCGGTCGCCCAGCACGCGCTGCTGGTCGAGGCGCTGGCACGGGCGAAAGCGCCGCGGCTCGACGCCGCCGGCCGGCGGGCGGTGCTGCTGCACGACGCGCCGGAATACGTGATCGGCGACATGATCTCGCCGTTCAAAGCGGTGATCGGCGACAGTTACAAGGCGGTGGAGCGCCGCCTGCTTTCCGCCATCCATCTGCGTTTCGGCCTGCCGGCGAAATTGCCCGAAGCCTTGCAGACCCTGATCAAAGCCGCCGACCGGTCCGCCGCCTATCTGGAAGCCACCCGCTTGGCCGGCTTCGAGGCGGCGGAAGCGCGGCGCTTTTTCGGCCCGCCGCCGAAGTTTTCCGCAAGCCTCGAGCGCGACTACCTGACGCCCTGGCCGGCCGATGCCGCCGAGACGCGTTTTCGCGAGCGTTTCGAGAAACTGATGCGCGACTAACACTCATTCCGGGACGGCGCGTAAGCGCCAGACCCGGAATCCAGATACATATTTGATTTTTCGGGATTCCCGGTTCGCGGGCTTGCGCCCGCCTCCCGAATGGCGATTAAAAAGGCTGTCACAGATATGACGCAGGACAGTTTTAAGCGCACACCATGATTCACGTCTGTTCGCTCGCTCGCCTATACGCCACCGTCGATGAGACCGGCGCGCGCCATATCGTCACCTTGCTGCGGATCAGCGACCGGGTGGAACGGCCGCGTCACATCGCGCCGGAGAACCATCTCGTGCTCGCCGTCGACGACATCAGCGCGCCGATGGAGGGCTGCACGGTTCCGGCTGACGAGCACGTGAAACGCCTGATCGATTTCGCCGGCAAATGGGACCGCGCGGCACCGATGGTGGTTCACTGCTTCGCCGGCATCAGCCGTTCGACGGCGGCCGCCTTTACCGCGGCCTGCGCGCTCAATCCGCAGCGCGACGAACGCGAGATCGCCTGGGAGATCCGGCGCGCCTCGCGCACGGCGCAGCCCAATGCGCGCATCGTCACCATCGCCGACCGCCTGCTTAAGCGCGACGGCCGCATGGTGCACGCGATCGAGACCATCGGCCCTGGCGATCTCGCCACCGAAGGCCACCCGTTCCGGCTCGATATCGGCTAGGCGCCTGGGCTAGACTGGCGCCGATGCAGCGGCGGGGGGCGAAGTGACGGCAAAGACATACGGCGTGGCGTCGCCCGAGGTGCTCAAGTCTTCGGATGGGCTCACCTTCCTCAAAGGCATGATCGCCGGCACACGCCCTCATCCGCCGATGAGCGAGCTGCTCGGCTTTCATTTAGTCGAGATCGAGAAAGGCCGCGCGGTGTTCGAAGGCCTGCCGGAATATCGCCACTATAATCCGATCGGCACCGTGCATGGCGGCTTCGCGGCAACGCTGCTCGATTCCGCGCTCGGCTGCGCGGTGTTCTCCACGATGGCCAAAGGCGAAGGCTGGACCACGCTCGAGTTCAAACTCAATCTGGTGCGCCCGCTCACCAAAGACACCGGCGCAGTACGCGCGGAAGGCCGCATCCTGCATCGCGGTCGCAACGTTGCGACGTCGGAAGCCGATCTGAAGGACAGCACCGGCAAGCTTTATGCCCACGCCACCTGCACCTGCATGGTGTTTCCGGCCAACGGCTAGGCCGATCTAAAACCGGTCGGCGGGAATCCTGAGATAACTGCGCCCGTCGCTTTCCGGCTCCGGCAGGCGGCCGCCGCGCAGATTGACCTGCAAGGCGTGCAGCATGCGGTCGGGCAGCGGCAGCGCTTTGTCGCGTTCGCTGCGCAACTTGACGAATTGATCTTGCGAGACGCCGTCTTTGACGTGGATGTTGCCGGCTTTGTGCTCGGCAACGCTTGCTTCCCACATCGGCTCGCGCCCGCCTTTGCAGTAATCGTGACCGATAAACAGGCGCGTCTGCGCCGGCAACGCCAGGATGGCCATGATCGAACGGTAAAGCATAGCCGCATCGCCGCCGGGGAAGTCCGCGCGCGAAGAGCCCGTATCCGGCTGCATCAGCGTATCGTGCACGAAGGCCGCGTCGTCGCCGACGATAAAGCTTATCGAGCCGAGCGTATGCCCGGGCGACAACATCACGCGCGCCGGCAGTCTGCCGATCTGGAACGTTTCGCCGTCGGCGAATAGACGATCGAACACCGCATCGACGTCGAAAGCATCCGGTTCGTTATAAAACGTCCGCCAAAGTCCGGCGATCTCGCGCACCTTCTCGCCGATCGCCTGCGGGCAGCCCAATTTCTGCTTCAGATAGGCCGCGGCCATGAAGTGATCGGCGTGCGGATGGGTGTCGAGAACCCAATCGACCGACAGCCCGCGTTCACGCACATGGTCGAGGATCTCGTCGGCGGCGCCGGTGCCGGTGCGCGCGCTGCGCGGGTCGAAATTCCACACCGCGTCGACAATCGCCGCCTTTTTCGTGGCCGGATCGCTGACCACGTATTGAATGCTGCCGGTGTCGGCCTCATAGAAGCCGGTCACCTCCGGCGAATGGGCGCCGCGCGACGGGCTGGTACGTATTTTGCTCATAGGGAAACCTCGGCGATTTAGCGCGCCGAACATATAGCAAAAATTGAATTTGGCGAGCGCATTTCGACGCAGGCAAAGCTTGGCCGCACACGGTCATGCGCGCATGCCAACGGCATGCGTCGCGGTCGCAGCAGATGAAATGGCGCTATTCCCGATCAGCCGTCAGCGACGGCCGCAGCGGCAAAGGCTCGGCGCGGTGGATGCGATGCACCGAGCGCTGATGACCGGCGCGGGTGAAATCGCAATAGGCAAAACCAAGTCCCGAGATCGAGCCGCGGAAGGAGTCGGCGTCTTTGCGGTTCAGATTGAAGCACGGCTCGAACGGCAGACCGCGCAGCGAGGCGCACACCGATTCGCCCCTCACCAACAATGTCCCCGGCGGCAATGCCGCGTAGCGCGTCTGGCCGGCGCCTTGCAGCTGGATGGAGCCGTTCACCGAGCCGTCGGCATGCACGCGGCCGACCCCGCGCGTGCCTTCAAAGCAGGTATAGGCAAACAGCTTGCCGATGACGAAGCGGCGCGCCTCTTGCGCCGACATCTCACCGGCAAATGCCGGCAGCGCGGTGGCCAATAGGCCAGCCAGGATCGCAACGCCCCGCACCATCCCCGTTACTCCAACTGTGCCCACTGTTTGCGAAAACAGGGTCTATTATTAAAAGCCCGGCGGACTATGCCAAGCGTTTGTCGACAAATCCTGAACGACTTTAACCGATCTTGACCACGATCCGGCCGCGCACCTTGCCGGCCAGGATGTCGGCAGCCGCGCCCGGGACTTCGGAAAGTCCGATTTCGCGTGTAATAGCGGCAAGTTTTTGGCGGTCCAAGTCGATTTCCAAACGTTTCCAGGCCTCCCGGCGGCGCTCGATGGGGCACATGACGGAATCGATGCCGTAAAGACACACCCCGCGAAGAATGAAAGGCGCGACCGAGGTCGGCAAGTCCATGCCGCCGGCCAGTCCACAGGCCGCGACCGCCCCGCCATAGCGGGTCATGGACAGGAGATTGGCGAGCGTATTGGAGCCGACGGCGTCGATGGCCCCCGCCCAGCGCTCCTTGGCCAGCGGCTTGGCCGGACCGGCGAGTTCATTGCGCTCGACGATTTCGGCCGCGCCAAGCCCTTTGAGATAGCCGGCCTCCTCGGCGCGCCCCGTCACCGCATGGACGCTGAAGCCGAGCTTGGCGAGGATGGCGATGGCGACCGAGCCGACGCCGCCGGCGGCGCCGGTCACCGCCACCGGCCCGCGCTCAGGGGTGAGACCGTGGCGCTCGAGCGCCATGACCGCCAGCATCGCGGTATAGCCGGCGGTGCCGATGGCCATGGCATCGCGTGTGGTCATGCCTGCCGGCAGCGCCACCAGCCACTCGCCCTTGACGCGCGCTTTTTCGGCGAAGGCGCCAAGATGCGTCTCGCCGCAGCCCCAGCCGTTGAGGATCACCTTGTCGCCCGGCTTCCAGGCGGGATTGCTCGAAGTCTCCACCGTGCCGGCGCCGTCGATGCCGGCGATCATCGGAAAGCGGCGCACCACCGGCGCCTTGCCGGTAACGGCGAGGCCGTCTTTGTAGTTGAGCGTGGAGTATTCGACGCGGAAGGTGACGTCGCCATCCATCAGATTGGCTTCGTCGAATTCGCCGAGCGCGGCCTTGGTTCCGCCTTCGGTTTTTTCAATCACGATTGCTTGGAAACTCGCCACGATAAAGCCTCGCTGCCGGAATTGCCCGAGGCCATTCATGGCGCGACAGGCGCGGCTACGCAAGCGAGGCGACGTCGACTAAAAGTACGTGCGCTTGCTAGCCAGCGGGCAGCGGCGCCAGTCGTTCGACCGGCCGTTCGATAATCGGCAGGTTGATGATTGCCGAAATGACGCCCAACACCACCGACAACCACCACACGACGTTGTAAGAGCCGGTCGAAGCGTAAAGCAGGCCGCCCAGCCAGACGCCGAGAAAGCCGCCAACCTGGTGGCTAAAGAAAGCGAAGCCGAACAGCGTCGCCATCCAGCGGGTGCCGAACATGATCGCGACCAGCGACGAGGTCGGCGGCACGGTCGACAGCCACAGCAATCCCATAACGGCGCCAAAAATCAGAGCCGAAGTGTTGGTCACCGGCAACGTAATGAAGCCGATTACGGCGAGCGAGCGCAGTGTGTAGATAATCGAGAGCAGATAGCGCTTGGGCATGCGATTGCCGAGCCAGCCGGCGGTGATCGACCCGATGATATTGAACAGCCCAATGGTGCCGAGCGCCAAGGCGCCTGCATCTACGGACAACCCGCGGTCGACCAGATAGGCGGGCAAGTGCACGGTGATGAACAGGAGCTGGAACCCGCAAGTGAAGAAGCCGAGCACCAGCAGCACATAGGAGCGATGGCCGAAGGCTTCCGCCAGCGCCTGCCGCAGCGACTGCTGACGCTTCTCGTGGGCGCTGTCCGGGTCCAATGCCGGTGTGCGAACGACTGCCGCAAGCGGGATTACCGCCAGCGTGATGATACCGAAGGCAACCAGCGCATGCTGCCAGCCGAACCATTCGATGAAGCCTACAGCCAGCGGCGAAAACAAAAATTGCCCGAATGAGCCGGCCGCCGTGCCCGCGCCAAACGCGAGCGAGCGCATGTGCGGTGGCATCAGCTTGCTGAACGCGGCAATGACCAGGGTGAACGATGCGCCGGCGATCCCAAGGCCGGTCATCACGCCAGCCGTGAGGTCGAGCGTGGCGGGCGTGGTCGAATAGGCCATCAGCGTGAGCCCGAGGCAGTACATCACCGCGCCGGCGGACAATACGCGGAAAGTGCCGAAGCGGTCGGCAATGGCGCCGACGAAGGGTTGTGCAGTGCCCCAGACGAGGACTTGGATCGCCAGCGCCAGCGAGAACACCTCGCGACCCCAGCTATTGGCCGACGACATCGGGGTGAGGAACAGGCCGAGCGCGGCGCGCGGCCCGAAGCCGATGGCGCCGATCAGGCAGCCGCAAATCAGAATCACCATCGGCGTGCGCCAAGCGCTCGCCAATGCGGACTTATCCGTCGCCCCCTGCATCGCCATTTTTCACCCCGGCTCGATTATCTGCCGTCTCGCCCCGATCGGCGCGGCCAGCCAAGGCCATATAGGTGCGGATCGCCGCGGGACATAACGAATAATCGTGATCCTAGCCATTTGCGCCACGCATGGCTCGTATGGCCGCGCGGGCTCAATTTCCGCTGTCGCGGCCTTCCATGTGGAAGCTTTTGGCGAGTTCTTCGTCGAGATCGGAATAAACCCGCCTTTCGATCGAGCGGAATTCGTCGGAGGTCGGGTCGCGCGGGTGTTGCAGCTCGACGTTGAGCACCGTCTTGATGCGGCCCGGCCGCGCCGTCATCAGCACGATGCGGTCGGCAAGATAGATCGCCTCCACAACCGAATGGGTGATGAACACCACGGTCTTGCGGTGCTCCTGCCAGATGCGCAGCAGCTCATGTTGCAGGTGGCGTCGGGTCAGCGCGTCGAGCGCGCCGAACGGCTCGTCCATGAAGATGATCGAGGGCTCGGTGGCGAAAGTGCGGGCGATCGCCACGCGCTGCTTCATGCCGCCGGACAATTCGCGCGGACGCTTTTCCGCAAAGTCGGCAAGCCCCACCATCGCCAGATAGCGCATCGCGACGTCGCGCCGTTCGCGCCGCGGCACGCCTTTGCGCTCGAGACCGAACATCACATTGCCGATAACGTCGAGCCAGGGAAACAGCGCATAGTCTTGAAACACCATGCCGCGATCGATGTCGGGGCCCTGCACGACCACGTCGCCGACGCGCGCCTCACCGGCCGACGGCGCCGTCAAGCCGGCGAGGATGTTGAGCATCGTCGACTTGCCGCATCCGGACGGTCCGACCACCACGAGGAATTCACCGGCCGCGATATCGAGATCGATCGGCAGCAGCGCCTCGATCACGCGGCCGTCGGCGGTCGCGTAATGCTTGGCGAGACCGCGCAGCGAAAGCGGCTTGGCCGTGCTGGCGGGCTCCGCCTTCATTCGCCCATCCAGTTGTAGCGGTGGTCGACCCAGCGGAACACGGCGTCGAACAGCACGCCCAGCACGCCGATGGTGACCATGCCGACCAGGACGTAGTCCGAGCGCAGGACTTCCATGCCGTTGGAAATGAGATAGCCGAGCCCCGAACGCGCGGCCACCAGCTCGGCGGCGATGATCGCCGCCCAGCCGGTGCCGAAGGAAATGCGCAAGCCCACGATCACTTGCGGCAAAGCGGCCGGCAACACGACCTTGCGGAATAGCGAAGCGTCGTCCGTGCAGCCAAGGATGCGCCCGGCGCGGATCAGCACCGGATCGATGGTTTTGGCGCCGGCGATGGTGTTGAGCAGAATCGGAAAGAAGGTGCCGATGAAGATCACAAATATCTTGCCGCCTTCGTCGATGCCGAACCAGAGGATGGCGAGCGGGATCCAGGCGAGCGGCGAGATCGGGCGGAATAGCTCGACCACCGGATCGAGCACCCGCTCCAGCCGCTGCCAGCGGCCCATGGCAAAGCCGAGCGGCACCGCCACCACCGCCGCCAGCGACCAGGCGGCGAGCACACGGGACACGCTGTAGGCGGCATCGATCGGCAGCTCGCCGGTAGCGACAAGATGCGCAAAGGTGCGCGCGGTCAACAGCGGCGACGGCAGCAGCGACATGTGCGGCTTGAAGATAAGCACCACCGCCCACCACACCGCCACCACGCCGATGGCGGCATAGAGGTACGGCAGCAACTTCGCCGCTTGACGATAAAGGCGCGCCGGCCCGCTCGGCTTTAAACCTGCGGGCGCGGAAACGGCGGGCATCGCATTGCCAGCGGACTCACTTGACGTCCTTTAACGCCTGTTCCGCGAACTTGGTCTCGAACTTCGGATTGTCGGTGTCCTTCAACAAGCCGGCCTTCTTGAGGAATGAGGTATAGGCATCGACCGTGCTCTTGGCCGGCACGATGTCGCGGTCGAACACCGATATCTTCTGCTTGACCGCGTATTCGATGACCGGGCGCGGGAAGCCGTTTTCCTTGGTCCAGATATCGATCGCCCTGTCCGGGTCCTTGAGGATCAGGTCGATCGCCTTCACCTGCACGGTGACCAGGTCCTGCACGATATCGGGGTGCGCCTTCATGAAGTCGTCGCGCACATAGGTGCCGTCGCCGACATAGTGGCCGTTCTTGATCGGCATGATCTGCGCCGAATTCGCAAGCACGGTGGCGACGCCATCGGCGAGCGCCCGCGAGACGTGCGGATCCCAAGTGATGCCGGCATCGACACTCTTGTTGGCGAGCAAGGTCGCCACCTGCGAGCCGTCGGTCTTGAACAGCTGCACATCCTTGACGGTCAGCTTGGCGTCGGCGAGCGCCTTGATCAGCAGCGGGTACTGCTGCGAGCCTTCGCCCGGGAAGGCGATCTTTGCCCCTTTGAGCCCGGCGACCGAGGTGATCTTGGAGCCCTTAGGTACCAGGATCGCGGTCTGGTCGAGAATATCGATCGCCACCAGCGTCGCCGGCAGACGCGCCGCCGCGAGAATGGCCGGTCCCATGCCGGCCGAAGCGATCTGCAGTTCGCCGGCTGCGAGCGCCTGGTTCTCCGGCGCGCCATAGGAGAAGGAGCGCAGCACGATCTTGATCTTGTATTTCTCTTCGATCGGCTTGAGGAAGCCGGCGCCGTGGGCGATGAGGATCGGCTGCGTTGACGGCTGGACGCCGAAATTCACGACCTCTTGCGCCATCGCCGGGGTAAAGAGCCCCGCGATGACCGCAAGGACGGCGGCATAAAAGATACGGATCATTGGCATGCTCCTTTGCGCCTTCGAACAAATACATTGCACGAGGTGCGGTTGCACAAACTGACCGGCCCGCATGCCCGGCTAACCGGCCGACAAAATCAGGATTGCGTGGCCTCCCACCTCTGTCAACAGCGCCGGTCGCTCAAAGAATTCATAGGCGCGTGACCGATCGCCCACATTCTCACCACGCGGGAAAAACCGATTGGATTATTTGTCGCAGCAGCCACAGCAGAGAAGCAGCGCGCGAAAATCCATTGCGATTTTCGGATTTGTGAAGAATGACGTTGCCAAGACAAGGCGCGCGACGAGACGGGCTTTGCGCGCGACCGCCGGCTTTGCGGGCGACGGGCTTGGCGCCTCGGCGGGCTTAGGCCGCCGCCAGCTTTAACCAGCGCGGGCGGCAGCGCAGTGTCGCCGGCGGCGCATAAACCGCACAAAAACCCGCGCCAATGCAGCGCTTTGCGCCGGCAACCATTCGGCAACGAAAGTTAACCTTATTGCAATCGCTCGCCGTCAATATCGCTCGTGAAACCATACCCCGGGCCCGGGCATGCACGCTTCCATCGTTCTGTCGACCGTCACCGGTCAGACGCTCCTGCTTGCCGTCGTGGCGGTGGCGGCGCTGACGGTGATCGCCATTCTCGCCCGCCGCCTGTCCGAGCAAAATACCCGGCTGTCGAACGCGATCGACAACATGTCGCAAGGCCTGAACATGTTCGACGCGCAAGGCCGCATCGTCCTGGTCAATCGCCGCTATCTCGACATGTACAAGCTTTCGCCGGAGATCGTGCGGCCGGGCTGCTCTTTGCATGAGCTGATCGAGCACCGCAAAAGAACCGGGCTGTTCTCCGGCGACGTCGACGCTTATTGCAAAAAAATCATGGACGACATGGCCAAGCACAAGAGCCTGGAACACTACGTCCAGGCCAGCGACGGCCGCACCGTGCTCGCCAAGAACGAGCCGCTGCCGGGCGGCGGCTGGGTGTCCACCCATGAAGACGTCACCGAGCAGCGGCGCGCCGAGGAAGAGCGCACCGCCATCCGCGCCCAGGAAGAGCGGCGCGCCACCATCGAAGCGACGATCACCTCGTTTCGCCCGCAGGTGGAAAATCTTCTGTCGAGCGTGAGCGGCAGCGCCACCGCCATGCGCTCGACCGCGAGCGCGTTGTTTGCCTCTTCCGGTCAGACCTCGCAGCGCGCCGAAAGCGCCGTGGCCGCCTTCAACGAGGCCTCCACCAACGTGGAAACCGCGGCGGTGGCGGCCGACGAGTTGTCGCGCTCGATCGCCGAGATCAGCCGCCAGCTCACCCACACCAGCAATATCGTCGCGCTGGCGACCGGCGAGGCGCGCGCGACCGACAACGAGATTGCCGGCCTCGCCGCCGGCGCGCAGAAGATCGGCGACGTGGTCAAGCTGATCCGCAGCATTGCCGGGCAAACCAATCTGCTGGCGCTCAACGCCACCATCGAAGCCGCACGCGCCGGCGAGGCCGGCAAGGGTTTCGCCGTGGTCGCGGCGGAAGTGAAGTCGCTCGCCGTGCAGACCGCCAAGGCGACCGAAGACATTGCCAGCCACATCCTCGCCGTGCAGAACTCGACCACCAGCGCGGTCGAGGCAATCCGCCAGATCGCCGCGCGCATGCAGGAGATCAACCAATATACCGCGGCGGTTGCCGCCTCGGTCGAGCAGCAGAATTCGGCGACCGGTGAAATCTCGCACAACGTCGCCAGCGCCGCCGAAGGCACCGGGCACGTGGTGGCCGTGCTCAGCGAGGTCGCCGGCGCCGCGACCGAGACCCGCACCTCGGCGGAAGTGGTGCGCGATGCCTCGGAGACGGTCGAATCCGCCGTCGCCCATTTGCGGCTCGAGGTGGAAGACTTCCTCGCCCGCGTGGCGGTTTAGCGCCAGCCCCTCAGCCGTCATTGCCGGGCCTGACCCGGCAATCCATACGGCGGTGCATCGATTTCAGACTTACGCAGGGTGTTCAGACGGCGGGCGCCATCATGGATGCCCGGGTCGAGCCCGGGCATGACACTGCATTGATGGCGCGGGCTTGCGACAAGCGCTATGCCGTGCTGTCCCCGCTCTTACCCAGCGCCGCCTGCGCGGCGGCGAGCCGCGCGATCGGCACGCGGAACGGCGAGCACGACACGTAATCGAGCTTGACCGCGTGGCAGAAGGCAACCGAAGCCGGGTCGCCGCCATGCTCGCCGCAGATGCCGACCTTCAGCTTCGGCCGCACCTTGCGCCCGCGCTCGACGCCGATCTTGACCAGCTCGCCGACGCCCTGCTGGTCGATCGAGACGAACGGGTCGACCGGCAGAATGCCGCGCTGGATATAGGTGCCGAGGAAAGTCGCGGCGTCGTCGCGCGAAATGCCGAAGGTGGTCTGCGTCAGATCGTTGGTGCCGAAGGAGAAGAATTCCGCGCTCTCGGCGATTTCGCCGGCCATGAGCGCCGCGCGCGGCAATTCGATCATGGTGCCGACGTCGAATGCGAGCTTGGCGCCGGTCTCCTTCTCGACCGCCGCGGCCATCGCAATAATGCGCGCCTTGACCAAATCGAGCTCGGCCTTGGTGGCGATCAGCGGCACCATGACCTCGGGCTTGACCTTTTTGCCGGTGCGCTTCTCCACTTGCACCGCCGCCTCGAATATGGCTCGCGCTTGCATCTCCGCGACTTCCGGATAGGCGATGGCGATGCGGCAGCCGCGGAAGCCGAGCATCGGATTGAACTCGGCCAACTCGCTGGCGCGGTCGGCGAGCTTCTTGGGGTTCGCACCCATAGCGGCGGCGACTTCGGCGATCTCCTCCTCGCCGTGCGGCAGGAACTCGTGCAGCGGCGGATCGAGCAGGCGGATGGTGACCGGGCGGCCGGCCATGATCTCGAACAATTCGGCGAAATCGGTGCGCTGCATCGGCAGCAACTTGGCAAGCGCTGAGCGGCGGCTCTTTTCGTCGTCGGCCAGGATCATTTCGCGCACCGCCTGGATGCGGTTCTCGTCGAAGAACATGTGCTCGGTGCGGCACAGCCCGATGCCCTCGGCGCCGAAACGCACCGCAGCCTTGGCGTCGGCCGGGGTATCGGCATTGGCGCGCACGCCGAGCTTGCGCGCTTTGTCGGCCCAGCCGATCAACGTGGCGAACTCGCCGGAAAGCTGCGGCTCGATCATTTCCACCGTGCCGGCCAGCACCTGGCCGGTGGAACCGTCAACGGTGATGGCGTCGCCCTGTTTGAAGGTCTGCCCGCCGGCGGTCATGGTCTTGGCGGCATAATCGACGCGGATCTGCCCGGCGCCGGAAACGCAGGGCTTGCCCATGCCGCGCGCGACCACGGCGGCGTGCGAGGTCATGCCGCCGCGGGTGGTGAGGATGCCTTCGGCGGCATGCATGCCGTGGATGTCCTCGGGCGAGGTTTCGACCCGCACCAGAATGACCTTCTTTTTGTTGTCCTTGAGCGCGGCGGCTTCGTCGGAGGTGAACACGATCTCGCCCGATGCCGCGCCCGGCGAGGCCGGCAGCCCGGTGGCGATGATATTGCGCTGCGCGCGCGGGTCGATGGTGGGGTGCAGAAGCTGGTCGAGCGACAGCGGATCGACGCGCAGCACCGCTTCGTTCCTGGAGATCAGCCCTTCGTTGGCCAATTCGACCGCGATGCGCAACGCCGCCTTGGCGGTGCGCTTGCCGTTGCGCGTCTGCAGCATCCACAGTTTGTTCTGCTCGACCGTGAATTCGAGATCCTGCATGTCGCGGTAGTGCTTCTCGAGCACGTTGTAGATGCGCGTCAATTCGGCATAGGCCTTGGGCAATATGTGCTGCATCGACGGCTTGTCGGAGCCGGCCTCCTTGCGCGCCGCCTCGCTGATCTCCTGCGGCGTGCGGATGCCGGCGACTACGTCCTCGCCTTGCGCGTTGATGAGGAATTCGCCGTAGAGCTTCTTCTCGCCGGTCGACGGGTTGCGCGTGAAGGCGACGCCGGTGGCGGAGGTTTCGCCCATGTTGCCGAACACCATGGCCTGCACATTGACCGCGGTACCCCAATCGGCCGGGATATTATGCAGTCTGCGATAGGTGATGGCGCGCTGGTTCATCCAGGAGCCGAACACGGCGCCGATCGCGCCCCATAATTGCTCGTGCGGGTCCTGCGGAAATGGCTTGCCCAATTCGTCGGTGACGCGCTTTTTGTACAGCTCGACGAGTTCAGCCCAGTCGTCGGCGGAAAGATCGGTGTCGAGCGAATAGCCTTGGCTTTCTTTGTGCTGGTCGAGCAGCTCCTCGAAATGCTCGTGGCCGAGACCGAGCACCACGTCGGAATACATCGTGATGAAGCGCCGGTAGCTGTCATAGGCAAAGCGCCGGTCGCCGGACTTTTTCGCCAGCGCCGCCACGGTCTCGTCGTTGAGGCCGAGATTGAGCACGGTATCCATCATGCCGGGCATCGAGGCGCGGGCGCCGGAGCGCACCGACACCAAAAGCGGGTTCACTTTGTCGCCGAAAGTTTTGCCGGCGATGCGGCCGACTTTCGCCAGCGCTGTGTCGACCTGCGAACGTAGCTCTTTCGGGTAGCGCTTTTCGTTCGCGTAGAAAAAAGTGCAGACCCCGGTGGTGATGGTAAAGCCGGGTGGCACCGGCAGGCCGAGATTGGCCATTTCGGCAAGGCCGGCGCCCTTGCCGCCCAGAAGGTCGCGCATGACCGATTTGCCCTCGGCGCGGCCGCCGCCGAAGGTATAGACCCATTTGCCCTTGGACGGCCGCATGGCGGCCTTGGGCTTCGCTTTGGAAGCCTTTCGTACGAGCTTTTTTTTAGGTTTCGCGCTGGCGCGCTTGGATTTTCGCTTGGCCATGGGTCAAAAAACGTGGACGGGCGGTCTGCCCTTAAGAACACCGCCAGCCATGCCGACGCAAGCCCGGATTCCAACTACTTGATAAGTCCGAGCCCCGCGACGCCGACAATGATCAGATAGGCCGCAACGATGAAGTTGAGCAGGCGCGGGATGATCAGAATAGCGATGCCGGCGACCAGCGCGACGATGGGCTGCAAATGAGCGATGCCGATGACCATGGATTTTCACTCCTTGTTGGGTGCAGTCATGAAACGGTCAAACGCGCCGCACGGTTCCGCGCTAAAGATCGATTGGAATAGACGGTATGGCTCGGAAATCCGAATTGATCCGCTTGACGCTTTCTCTCTATGATCCGGGCGCCTGAATTCCAGCCATATTGTGCAAGCGGGGGACCGTCATGAAAATTAGGTTGAGCGCGCCGACCATCCCGATTTTCTACATTTCCGTGGCGCTGTTCGTTCTGGCGCTGATCGGACATTTCGCCCACGTCTCGTTTATCACGCAATATCAGTTCTGGCTTGCCATCGCGGGCTACGTGGTGCTGGCGGCCGGCAACTTGCTCAAGGGCGTGTAGCCGACCGCGCGACGCTATCGGCGGTTCTCTTGCGCTAGCCTTCGATCTTGGAGAAATCCGCCACCGCGCGGGTGGCTTCGCGGATTTCGTTGAGCAGCTTGAGCCGGTTCTCGCGCAAGGCTTTGTCATCGACATTGACGGTGACCTTGTCGAAGAAGGCATCGACAAAGGGCCGCAGCTTCGCCATCGCCGTCATGGCGGCGGCGAAATCTTCCTTGGCGACGGCATTGGCGGCGTCTTCCTTGGCCTCGCCGATGGCGCCGGCCAGCGCCTTTTCTTCCGGCAGTTTGTAAAGCTTGGCGTCGGGCGCGCCGGTGTATTCGCGCTTGTCCTTTTTTTCCTCGATGCGAAGGATATTCGACGCGCGCTTGACGCCGGCGAGCAGGTTCTTGCCGTCGTCGCTGTCGAGGAATTTGCCCAGCGCTTCGACGCGGCGGACGATGAGCAGCAGGTCGTCTTGGCCTTCGAGCGCGAACACCGCATCAACGAGATCGTGCCGTGCGCCTCTGCTCGCGAAATTGTACTTTCAGGCGGTCTGCGAAGAAATTGAGAAGGTCTGCAGATCATTCTGGTGTCGAAGAATCTGCCGCCAAAGGATTCGCTCAGCGCGATCTGCTGCTGCAGCGAAAGCAAATCGACCTGTCTTTATGAATTCGACCGCCATCTCCCGTTGCTTGCGCAAATTCGACATCGATCGAAATTAGATCGTACCGCTCAAAGAAGGAGTTCAGAACTATTGGCGAGTGGAAAACGAAGCATCGATTCTTCGAGTAATTATGCGAATTACGCCCAAGCGCCGCCCGGCGTAGCGCGTAAGGGTCCTTGCTCCCCGTCGGCTTCTCGTCGATCGCCCAGAAGCCGACCAGCGTGTCGATCTTGTCGGCGAGCGCTACGGCAATGGAAACCGGATCGGCCGGCACCAGATCGTCCGGGCCCTTCGGCTTGTAGTGATCCTCGCAGGCATGGGCGACGGCTTCGTCCTCGCCCTGCGCTTCGGCGTAGTAGCGGCCCATCAGCCCTTGCAGCTCGGGGAATTCGCCGACCACTTCGGTGAGCAGATCGGCCTTGCACAGTTGCGCGGCGCGTTCGGCCTTGGCCACGTCGGCGCCGACCAGCGGCGCCAGCTCGCCCGCCAGCGCTACGATACGCGCGATGCGCTCGGCCTGCGTGCCGAGCTTCTCGTGGAACACGATCTGCTCGAATTTCGGCAGCCGGTCTTCCAGCTTGCGTCTTCAGGTCGGTGTCGTAGAAGAACTTGGCGTCCGACAGCCGCGCGCGGATGACGCGCTCGTTGCCGGCGACGATCGCCTTGCCGCCGTCGGCCGCCTCCTCGTTGGCGACCAGGATGAACTTGTTGGCGAGCTTCGCCGTCTGCGGATCGCGCAGCACGAAACATTTCTGGTTGTTGCGGATGGTGGCGCGGATCACCTCGTCGGGGATCGACAGGAACGCCGCGTCGAACGACCCCATCAGCGTCACCGGCCATTCCACCAGCCCGACCACCTCGGCAAGCAGGCCGTCGTCCTCCACCAGCTCGTAGCCTTGCGCAAAGGCCAAATTCTTGGCGTCGGTGAGGATGGTCTCGGCGCGGCGCGCCGGATCGAGCATCACCTTGGCGGCCGAGAGCTTGGCGGCGTAGTCGTCGAAGCGCCGCACCCTGATCGCACCCGGCGCCATGAAGCGATGCCCGCGCGTTTCGTCGGAGGCGGCGATGCCGTCGACGCCGAATTTGACCACTTCCGGTTCCTCGGTCTCCGGCCCGAAGGTGGCGAGGATCGAATGCAGCGGCCGCACCCAGGAAAGACTGCCGCTGCCCCAACGCATCGACTTCGGCCAGGGAAACGCGCGCACGACCTCGGGGATCATGTCGCCGATCACCTCAAGCGCCGGCCGGCCCTTTTTCTCGGTCTGCGCGACGTAGAAATCGCCCTTCTTGTCCTTCTGCACCTTGGCCTGATCGATCGATTGCAATCCGGCGGCGCGCAGGAATCCGGCGATCGCCTGTTCGGGCGCGCCGACTTTGGGACCTTTGCGTTCCTCTTTCAGATCGGGCTGGCGCACCGGCACGCCGTGTACCGACAGCGCAAGGCGCCGCGGCGTGGCGAAAGCCTTGGCGCCCTCGTAGACGAGCCCGGCCGCCACCAGCCGGTCGGTGACCATCTTGCGCAGGTCGTCGGCGGCGCGCGCCTGCATGCGCGCGGGGATTTCTTCCGACAGGAATTCAAGGAGCAGATCGGGCATGACCGCCAAGAACGAATAAGTGAGCGTGGCGCCTGCCTAGCAAGCGGGTCGGCCGCTGTCATCCATGGCGCCGGTGTTACCAACCGCCGCCGCCGCCTCCCCCGCCGCCGCCGCCGGAGCCGCCACCACCGCCGCCGAATCCCGACGAGCCGGAGGACACCGGTTCGGCGCTGGCAAAGGCGCTGCTCATGCTCGAGACGGTCGAGGCAACCGAATGGCTGAAATCGCCGCCGGACCAACTGCTGCCGCTGTACCAGCCCGGGCGGTAGTGCCGCATCGGGTCGGCATCTTCGGGATGCGCGCGGCGCAACGCGCTGGCAAACGCCGCCGACCACGGCTTCTCCACATCGAGCGCGACCGCGTAAGGCAAGATCGCCTCGAAGCGCTCGGGCGTGATTTCCGGCGCCTGCATATTGAGACGATCGGACTCCGCCGTTTCCAGATAAAGCCGGAAGCCGGCGAGCTGATCCATGACCGGGCGGCCGAGCGCGGTCGGCGCCCGCATGAGGTAGAGGAAGAGCCCGTTGAGGCCGGCGAAGGCCGTGACCAGCAGGAACGGAAACGGATAGGCCTGCACGAAATCCAAGGCCTTCGGGATGGCGCGCGCGATAAAGGCGGGATTGATCGCATCCGCGATATTGAAGGCAACCGCAACGAAGACGGCGAACACGGCGAGGTGAATCGCCAGAGACGCGAGATTCTTGAAGTTCGCACCACCCAGCACGGCTTGCAGAACCGGCAGCAGGAAAATGCCGATGAAGAAGCCGCCGAAGGCCGTGGCGAACAAAATGGTGAAGTCTTCGTCGCGCAGGCCGCCGAACGTAACTACCGCGAGCACGACAACGGCGGTCATCGCCAGCCCCGCGAGCACGTAGCCGAGATTGCGGCGGAAGAAGCGGTTTTTATTTTCGCTCTCGATGCTGGTGGTGAAACTCTTGTCGAGCGCGGCGACCGTTGTGGCGTGGTCCTTGTCGATGACGGTTTTGCCGCCGACATTGACATAACTGAAGACGGCGCGTTCGCCGGGCGGCAGCTGCAAGGGGCCGCCGGTGGGCTGTTTGCCGGTGCTGGTCAAGGTCAGCCGCTCGCCCTGTTGGTCGACGCGCACCAGCCCGCGCACGGCGAGCGAAAGGATGGCGGCGGTAAACGCGCGCCACTTATGGCGGCTGAGACCCCAGTCGTGAATGTAGTTGGCGAGCGCCGGTGAAATCCCCGTCGGCGGATGAAACAGCGGGATGATGACACCCGGGCGCGGATCGCGGCCCACGGCACGCCAGGCGAAAAAGTAATAGCCGAGGACGAGGACGAAGCCGAGCCCGGCCAGAATCCAGCGGCGGGAATCGAGAAACTCGTACCAGAGCAGCATGTTCTTTGTCGGCGGCTCGACCGCGCCGTCCGGTATCGCGGCAACCACCGTGAGGCCCTCGCCCGGCGCCAGGCGCCGCGTCGTCTCGACGGTCAGCATGCCGTCACTGCCGATGCTGCCGCGCCAGTCGGTGCCGAACACGCCAAGACGCCCGGTGTAAGCCGTCCACCGCGTCGGGCGCGCGCCGTCGGCGAGTTGCAGGCTGTAGCTCACCGCATCGATCGGGAAATTCCAGAAATTGCCGGTGACGTTCCAGTTCAGCTCCGCCTTGCCGTCGAACCAGCGGATCTGCCGGCCGCTGCGGTAGCGCAACGTGTAAATATGATCGCCGCGCGGGACGATCGTATCTTTATCGCCGATATAGATGCGGATAGCGCCGTGCCGGCGCTCGGTGTGATAGCGCTCCGGCATGCCGTCGCGGCTGATGTTGAGAACGGCGAACGTCACTTCGCGCAAAGTCCCGCCGGCGTCTTTGAAGGTGAGCGGAAAGTCGCGAAAGATGCCGTGCCTGATCTGATAGCCTTCCACGCGAACGCGGATGGTCTCGACTACGGCGAGCTCGCCGTCCTTGGCGACGCGCACGGTCAATTCGAAGCTGTGGATGACTTCGGCGGCGAACGTCGCGCCGGCGCTTAGCAGCGCGAAAGCAAGACCAAGCAGCAATCGGGCGATCGTCGATCTTTTCATGGTTCGGCCTAAGGCAACCTAGAGCGCGACCTGGGGGACGGCGCCATCCGCAGGGTCGGCAAGTTCGAAAAAGTTGCGCGGCGCAAAGCCGAAAATTCCCGCGATCAGGTTGTCGGGAAATGACTGCACCAAAGTATTCAGATTGCGCGCGGCGCCGTTGTAATAGCGGCGCGCCAACTGCAGTTCGTCCTCGATCGCGCTCAATTGCCGCTGCAGCTCGATAAAATTGTCGCTGGCCTTCAAGGCGGGGTAATTCTCCGCGAGCGCGATCAGTTTGCCGAGCGCCAGCGAGAGCGCGCCCTCGGCCTTGGCGCGAGCCGCGACATCGCCTTGCGGCAGCGCGGTTGCCTGCCCGCGCAACTGCGTCACCTCTTCCAGCACCGAGCGTTCGTGCGCTGCGTAGCCCTTGACGCTTTGCACCAGGTTGGGGACCAGGTCGGAGCGCCGCTTGAGCTGGACGTCGATGCCGCTCCAGGCTTCGTTCGCCATCTGGCGCGCGCGCACCAGCCGGTTGAAGACGATAACGGCGTAAACGACCGCCGCCGCGACGACGATCAGGATGGTCCAGGCCAGCATGATGCTTGGTCGCCTCCGGGGCCGGAAAAGTTCAAACGAGCGTCTTGTGAGTGCCGTCGCAGGTCGGCTTGCGGCTCGAGCGTTTGCAGGTGCAGAAGAACACCTTGCCGCTCTTTTGCGCCTTGTACTCGATCGGCTCGAATTCGGTGACCGCGTGCGAGCCGTCGCAGAACGGCTGGCTCTGCGAACGCCCGCAGGCGCACCACCAGTAAGTTTCGCCGGCGACGACTTCGACCGGGATGGGCGCGCGGCCGCCGATTTCAGGAATGCCCATTGAGCGACCTCGCAAGCGGACGAATTATCGACGAGCGCGAGCTAGACAAAGTCATTTTGAGTCGCGATCCTACAACGGCCATCAGCCGGCCGCCAAGCTTGCGGTCCGCCGACCAGGGGACGACGGTGGACGGGCTGCAGATCAAGCTGCCGAACGGCACGACGTGCCATTTGACCTCGCGCGCCATGCGGCGCACGGCCAAATTCCTGCGCTGGGAAATCCACACGCTGCAGCGCTATCTGCATCCGGGCTTCGAATTGCGCCCGACCGATAACGTCCTCGATGTCGGCGGCAATCTCGGCATGTTCATGCTGTGGGCGGCGCCGCAGGTGCCGCAGGGCCGCATCGTCACCGTCGAGCCGACGCCGCGCGCGCATACCTGCCTGGCGCTCAATATCGAGAGGAACGGTTTTGCCAATGTCATCGCGCTCAACACCGCGATCGGCCGCGACGGCGGCCGCATGAACATGGTGACCTATCCGGGCATCGAGGCGCTGTCGCACGGCAGCCATATCCGGCCGCCGATCATGGCCCGCATCTTCGCAAAATACCCGCGCTGGTCGGAGCGCATCTCGGTGCCGCAGATCTCGCTCGGCCGCGTCATGGACGAACAAAAGCTGGCGACCGTGAATTATCTCAAGCTCGATTGCGAAGGCGCCGAATTCGACATCATCCGCACCACCAAGGCGGCGCATTGGCGCCGCGTCGAGCGCATCGCCATCGAGTATCATGAAACCGGCAAGGACCGGCCGCGCGAATTGGTGTCAATCCTCAAAGGCCACGGCTTTGCCGTGAAGACGCAGGCGACCCGTATCGAGCGCTATCTGCTCAAGAGCGGCACCATCTGGGCGCGCCGGCATTGAGCCACGCATAAATCGAGCGCAGCGCGCAGCCGTTGCCATCGCGTTAGCCCAGCCGGCCAGGCTCTGCGGGAACTACCTTTGGATGCGCCGCACCCGATGAATGGCACAAATTCGGATTAGTATGCTACGCAATGGGCATGAGCCCCCCCGAGAAAGAAAAGCCTGTCGTTGAAAAAGCTCCCGGTACTCGTCAAGTAGACGACGTTGCCAATCGCGCGTTGCAGCAGCGAATTCGCCAGCAGGAACTCCTGGCCGAATTGGGGGTGCTGGCCCTGCAAGGCACCAACTTTATGAACATGCTTGACCACACGGCACGCATGACGGCCGAAGGCCTGGAGGCGAAATATTGTAAAATTATGGAATACATACCCGCCGAGAACCGGCTCCTGGTTCGCGCCGGCGTTGGCTGGGACGCGGGTGTCGTTGGCTCGGCAAGCGTGGGCGCCGATCTGGATTCTCCGGGCGGCTATGCGTTACGCACCGGGAAGCCCGTCATTTCCAACCATCTTGAGAATGAGCAGCGGTTTAGAACTCCGGAGTTGCTTATTGAACATGGCATTCGCCGCGCCATGAACGTTATTCTACAGGGCGACGGCTCTCCGTTCGGCGTTCTGGAAGTCGACAGTCAATCCGAGGGCGAGTTCAGCCAGCAGGACATCGCCTTTTTGCAGGGCGCCGCCAACATCCTTGGCATGGCCATCGAACAGCAGCGCTATCAACACAAACTGCAGGCTGCGCTCGATCGGCATCAGGTTCTTCTCAAGGAGGTCAATCACCGCGTCAAGAACAGCTTGCAAGTGGTGTCCAGCATGCTTCAGCTGCAGGCCCACGACGTTGCCGATCCGGATTTGAGCGAACGGCTGAAAGAAGCCTCAAGCCGCGTCAACGCCGTGGGGCGCGCTTATGAGCGCCTGGCTTACAATGCCGATTATGAGCATATCGATCTTGTGGCGTATTTGCGTGAAGTCGTTGACGACCTGGAGGGGGTGGTCGCCCCGTGTAAAATTCATTTCGAAGCTCCCGAGGAGATTCAGTTCGGCGCCGATCGTGCGATCCTTATGGCGCTTGTGATCAATGAGCTGGTCTCGAACGCCGGTAAATACGCCTATCCCGACGGTTCCGCGGGGTCGATCTGGCTGCGGGTGTTTCAGCCGGAAAAGAACGCTGTCCTTGTGTCGGTCCGCGACGAAGGCGTCGGTATGCCGCCGCAGTTTGATCCGGCGACCAGCAAACGGCTCGGCTCGCGTCTCGTCAACGCGCTGGCAAAGCAGCTGGGTGCCGAAATAACGCGGCCTGCCAGCAAGGTCGGGACCAACATTACGCTGCTTGTTCGGGTGAAATCGTCCAAGGATGAATCGTCCACGTCATAGCAATTCATTGCCAATTCGCCGATCGCGTCCACGCCCTAGCCGCCGCCGCCTGCGGTTCTAAGCCACGCTTCGCCGCAGGCTTTCGCCAGTTCGCGCACGCGCAAGATATAGCTCTGCCGCTCGGTGACCGAGATCACGCCGCGGGCGTCGAGCAGATTGAACACGTGGCTCGCCTTGATGCACTGATCGTAAGCCGGCAGCGCCATCAGGTGATGCTTTCTGTCCTTGCTCCAGCCGTCGGTGAGATATTTCTGGCAGGCCGCCTCCGCCATCTTGAACTGCTCGAACAGCATGGCGGTGTCGGCGAACTCGAAATTGTGCCGGGAATATTCCTGCTCGGCCTGCAGAAACACGTCGCCGTAAGTCACGCGTCTGTCGTCGCTGCGGCCGTTGAAATTCAGGTCGAACACGTTTTCGACGCCTTGCACATACATGGCGAGGCGTTCGAGCCCGTAAGTTAGTTCGCCCGACACCGGCGAACATTCGATGCCGGCGACCTGCTGAAAGTAAGTGAACTGCGACACCTCCATGCCGTCGCACCAGCATTCCCAGCCCAGCCCCCAGGCACCGAGCGTCGGTGACTCCCAATCGTCCTCTACAAAGCGGATGTCGTGGATCTTGGAATCGATGCCGATGGTTTTCAGCGAGTTGAGATAGAGGTCCTGGATGTCGGGTGGCGACGGCTTCAGGATCACCTGGAACTGATAATAGTGCTGCAGCCGGTTCGGGTTGTCGCCGTAACGGCCATCCTTGGGGCGGCGCGAAGGCTGCACATAAGCGGCGTTCCAGGGCTTGGGTCCGAGCGCGCGCAGGGTGGTGGCCGGGTGGAAGGTGCCCGCCCCTACTTCCATGTCGTAGGGCTGCAGGATGACGCAGCCCCAGGCCGCCCAATATTGCTGCAGCGCCAGAATCAGGCCCTGAAACGAGCGTGACGGGTCGAGGCTCTGTGGATGCGAGCCGTCGCTGGCGAGAAGATTGGCTTCGGCCATGACGCGAATCGGATTCTTAAAACACGGGAAAGCGTTTGCGAACCTATCGGCGGCCCCATGGAGGGTCAAGCGCGCGGGTTTTGAAAGCGGCGCGACACGCCGCTAAGATCGGCGCCGCGCAATAGCCGCCACGGGGAAGAGCGCGATGCTGGCGTTTCAACTGATCGGACTGGCGCTGCTGCTGCTGTTTTTCGCCGCCTTGATCAGCGGCACGCAAAACGACGCGCGCCGCTAGGTCCTAGGGACGATATTCGCCGGTCAGCGGGTCGCGGCGCAGCAGCTGCCCGCGGTCCTTGTCGGTGATGCGCACGCGCCTGGCCGCATCGAGCTCGTCGTTGATGCGGCGCACTTCCTTCACCACCCAATGCACGATCATGGCACCGCCCACGGCTGCGAGCGTCCATTTCACCAGCGGCGAGAGCAGGATCGGCGGCATGACGGCACCTTCATCGGTTAGCGACAGTGTATGTTCTCCAGCAAACAAGGCGAATTCGCGGCCTACCGATATCTAATGGCGCATGATCTTATCCGAAAACCGGTACCCACTTTTCGGGATCATGCGCAGGTCATAATCCGTACCGCGACCACAGGGCGCGTGCCTCCAGAGCCGAAATCAATTCGTCGGCAAAGCCGCTCTTTTGCGTGAATGCATCGAGCCCGCCGACGCCGGGCAGCTGGCGGCCGAACAAGCTGCGTTGCGCGGCGATCAGCGGCATGTAGACCTTCTCGCCATAGCGCAACCGCAAGGTCGAGCGGATGTCGCCGATCGAGTCGGCAAGCCCCAGGTCGATCGCGGCCTGCGCGGTCCAGAATTCGCCGGAGAACAACGTCTTGTCGTTGCCTTGCAATTTGCCGCCGCGCCGCTCTTTCACCAGGGCGATGAAGTGGCCGTGGATGTCCTTCTGGATCGCTTTCAAGCGCTTCACGTCGTCCGGCTTTTCCGGGAGGAAAGGATCAAGCATTACCTTGCGCTCGCCCGAGGTATAGAGCCGGCGCTCGACGCCGAGCTTGTCGAGGAGCTTGGGGAAGCCGAACGAGCCGCCGACTACGCCGATCGAACCGACGATCGAATATGGGTCGCAGATGATCTCGTCGCCCGCGCATGCCAGCATGTAGCCGCCGGAAGCGCCGACGTCCTCGACAAAGGCGATGACCGGGATTTTCTTTTCCTCCGCCAGTTGGCGGATGCGCAGAAAGATCAAATGCGACTGCGCGGGCGAACCGCCCGGCGAGTTGATGATCAGCGCCACCGCGCGGGCATTGCGCGTTGCAAACGCCCTTTCCAGCGTACGCGCCACCGTCGCCATCATCAGCCCGGGCCGCAACGGCGTCACCACGCCGATGACGCCGGACAGCCGTACCACCGGGACCACCGGGATGTCGGCGCGGAAGCGTTTGGGGATAAGCCGGCGCAGAAAATCGAGCATCGGTTTGAGATAATCAGCCATCGGTGAAGCCGCAGCGCTCGCCATGGCGGCCAGTTAGGCATCCTTGCAACTTAAGTCAAAGCCGACTGTTGTAGCGGCGTCGTTTTGCCGCCATGGCGGCGCCGCAAATAACCCAATCTTAAAGATTGGAATGCTTTTTGCTGGGCGAGCGGCGCCACCATGGGCCGGGACTTACTGGAGAGACGGATCGATGGATCCAAAACTGGCTCTGCTGTTCCTGCTAATCGGCGCCGTCATTGGCCTTTCGCATCTCAATGACGACAATCTGGGCCGCATGCGGCGCCAGCTGGTGCGCCGGCGTTGGCGCGAATTCGTGCCGGGGCGGCGCAAATCTTAGGCAGCCGCTCCTCGTTCACATTTGCGTAATCTTCAGCGTCTCGCCGCCGCGCAGCACGGCTTCCGCGGCCGCGGTCGGCCGGCTCTGCGCGTCGTTGAGAACGAGCGGGGGATAGTCGACGCGCGCGCCGCCGCCGCCTTTGGCCGCGCGCACCAGCACGCGAATGGCGGAGGCGCCGGCGCGCGG
The DNA here is from genome assembly GCA_963805375.1 of uncultured Alphaproteobacteria bacterium. Taxonomy (GTDB): domain Bacteria; phylum Pseudomonadota; class Alphaproteobacteria; order Rhizobiales; family Xanthobacteraceae; genus Pseudolabrys. The sequence goes on from CAWDUB010000010.1 coordinate 151,471, forward strand.
CACCACAGGCAACACGGCGATGCCGCCGAATTCCGGCCCTAGCGCGCCGAGTACTTCGTTGAGCGCATCGGCGCGCCAGATCAACGTCAACACGCCCTTCGGCTTGAGCAGCCGCGCCGCGGTGGCGACCCAGCGCCCAAGCAGGCCGGGCGCGGCCGCATGCGCCAGCCGGCGGCGCGCATCGGGCGAAACGTTTTGCCGCGTCTGGTCGTTAAACGGCGGGTTCATCAGCACCCGGTCGACGCTGCCGGGCGCCAGCCCGGCCTCGGTCAGCGCGCGGCCGTTTTCGACGTCGCAGTTGAGCACATCGACGCGCGCGTCGAGCCCGTTGAGCCAGGTATTCTCGGCGGCCAGCGCGCACAGCGCCTTGTCGACCTCGACTAGCGTCAGCTTGCGCACGGCGATGCGCAGCGCCAGAGCGAGACCGGCGGCGCCGACGCCGGCGCCGAGATCGACCGCGTGCTCGCCGGGGCGGGCCGCAGTCGCCGCCGCCAGCAGGATCGCATCGTGGCCGACGCGATGACCTTTGCGCGGCTGGCGCAGCCGCAAGCGGCCGCCGAGCACGGCGTCTTCGCTAAATTCGATCGCGCCGCGATCAGCGGCCATCCGGGCGTAACTCATGCGCAAGTCCTGCATCGGTGAGAATTCGGCGCGCCGCGGCCATGTCTTCCTCCGCCACCAGAACGCGCCGCGGCAAAATGCCGAGCGAGCCCTCCAGCACGCTCATGTTCTGGTCGAGCATCACGTGCCGGATCTTGGCGCCGTCGAGCAGCGCGCCGATTGCCGACATCAATACCGCGTCGTTGCTACGAACGAGTTCACGCATCATCAGCCCCGCGGACCTTCCCGGCCGGGCGCACGCTGCGCCAAATAAGCGAGCAGCTTCATCTCGCGCCGGCCGCGCGTCACGGTGTCGAGCACCAAGCCGACCGCGATCGACAGGCAGGCCAGCAGCATCAATCCGGTCGACAGCACGGCGGTCGGCAAGCGCGGCACCAAGCCGGTCTCCAGATAAGTCACGAAGATCGGGATCGCCAGCACGACCGCAACGGCGGCGAGCGCGATACCGACCAGACTAAAGAACGACAGCGGCCGCTCGGCGCGGTAGAGCGCAAGGATCGTCCACAAAATGCGAAAGCCGTCGCGCCAGGTGTTGAGCTTGGAGGCCGAACCGGCCAGCCGCGGATGATACGGCGTCTCCACCTCCGCCGCCGCCAGCCCGAGATCGAGAGCATGAATGGCGAGTTCGGTCTCGATCTCGAACCCGCGCGAGAGCACGGGAAAGGATTTCACGAAGCGCCGCGAGAGCACCCGGTAGCCGGTCAGCACATCGTTGAAGCCGGCGCCGAACACCGCGGCGACGAATGCGCTGAGCAGCCGGTTGCCGGCCCGGTGGCCGGCGCGATAGGCATCCGGCCCGCGATCGATGCGGCTCGCCGCCACCATATCCAACGGTCCATCGAGCAGGCGCTCGATCATTTCCGGCGCGCTGGCCGCGTGATAGGTGGCATCGCCGTCGACCAGCACGTAGATATCGGCCTCGACGTCGCTGAACATGCGCCGTACGACGTGGCCCTTGCCCTGGCGCTTTTCGGCGAATACCTCGGCGCCGGCGGCGCGCGCGAAGGCGGCGGTACTATCGGTGGAATTGTTGTCGTACACGTAAATTGCGGCACCTGGGAGCGCCACACGGAAATCGCGCACGACTTGGGCGACCGCGACTTCTTCGTTGTAACACGGTACCAGCACCGCGATCCTGGCGCGATCAAAGCGGATGGTAGCGCGCGCGGTAGACGCCGGTACTTCTCGACCCACCGTTTTGCCCCCCGCTCGCGTTGTCACAGTTTCGTCAAGCGGCGAAGCCACGCCCCTTGCCGCATTACCATAGCGTTTCTATGCTCGCGCGTCCTCGAAGTTCCGGAGAAAGCCTTTGGCCGTTGTCGTTCCCTTTGAAAGTCCGAACCCGGCATCGCTCGAGCGCCTCGCCGAACTGGTGGCACCGGATATGGAGCGAGTCAACGCGGAGATTCTGGCGCGCACCGGCTCGGAAGTAACCATGATCCCGGAGGTCGCCAATCACCTGATCTCGTCCGGCGGCAAGCGGCTGCGGCCCATGCTGACTTTGGCCATGGCCAAGCTCGCAGGCTATGGCGGCGACGGCCACATCAAGCTCGCCGCAGCGGTCGAGTTCATGCACACCGCCACGCTTTTGCATGACGACGTGGTCGATCAAAGCGACATGCGCCGGGGCAAGCTCGCGGCCCGCATGCTCTGGGGTAACGAGGCGAGCGTCCTGGTCGGCGACTTCCTGCTCGGCCAAGCCTTCAAGATGATGGTCGAAGTCGGCAATCTTCATGCGCTCGACATTCTGTCGTCGGCCGCGGCGGTCATTGCGGAAGGCGAAGTGATGCAGCTTGGCGCCGCCAAGAACACCGCCACCAACGAAGACGAATATCTGGCGGTCATCCGCGCCAAGACCGCGGAGTTGTTCGCCGCCGCCTGCCAGGTGGGCCCGGCTCTGGCGGCAACGGAGCGGGCCGAACAGGCCGCCTGCCGCTCCTTCGGCATGAACCTCGGCATTGCCTTCCAACTCGTCGACGACGCGCTCGACTACGGCGGCAAGTCGGCTAAGCTCGGCAAAAGCGTGGGCGATGATTTTCGCGAGGGCAAAATCACGCTGCCGGTCGTGCTGTCGTTCCGCCGCGGATCGGAGCACGAGCGCATCTTCTGGAATCGCACGCTCGGCAAGGGCGAGGTGCGCGACGGCGATCTGGAAACGGCAATCGCGCTGGTCGCCAAGCACCACGCCATCGAAGACACGATCGGGCGCGCCCGCCACTACGGCGCCATCGCCACCGACGCGCTGGCGCTGGTGCCGGCGTCTGACATCAAAGCGGCGCTGGAAGAAGCGGTGGCCTTCTGCATCGCGCGCGCGCACTAGATCGCGCCGCGAAATTCCCTAGCGCGCAAACTGACTGGAATATCCGGTTGCAGGATCGCGCAGCAACTGCGAGCGGATGAAGGGGTCGGGGTCCTGCCCGACATATGCGCCGGAGACATAGACCGGCGGCGCGCAACCATTGGGCCGCACTTCCCGATGAAGATCGAAAAGTACCCCGTACCAGGAAAAGGGCAGCGGCCGGTCGACGCATTGCGGCCTGGCATGGCGTCTTGCACGCGCGTCAGCGGGATTGGCCGCAATGACGGCGAATGCGGCGAGGGCAATGACGATCCAGCGCAATTTCATCGGGTGCTCCGGCAGACTGCCTAGCGGCAAAGCGCGAGACTGACAATAGTTCCGCGTAATTCCGGTATTTCAAGGGCGCGTCCGCCCAAGCCTATCGAACGAAGGTTAGCCGATAGTTGCCGTTTGCATCCACCAAGCCTTGTACGCCGCGCCGAGTTGGCGCGCCGCCGCCGCAGCCTCGCCGCCCGACTCAAACAGGGCAAAACAGGTCGGGCCGGAGCCCGACATACGAACCAGCCTGGCGCCTGCCAGCGCGCGCAACGCATTCAGCATGTCGCCGACAACCGGCAAGCACGCGGTCGCGGCCTGCGTGAGATCGTTTCCATTCTCTCGGAGAAACCCAACCAATGCCGTGAAATCGCGCGGCACGCCGGCAATAGTGCTTTTGGCCGCTTGCGGGATTTTCAGTGCGGCAAAGACCTCGCGCGTCGGCAGCGGCACGCGCGGATTGACGATGAGCGCCGCCAGCGGCGGAAGCTCAATCGGGTCTGACAACAAGTCGCCCAAGCCGCGCATGATGCGCGGGCGCGGATCGAGGCAGACCGGCACGTCGGCCCCGACGGCTCGCGCCGCCAGCGCCAGCCGCGCGTCGCCGCGAGCGATATCGTTCAAGCGCGCCAGCAGCCGCAGCGCCGCCGCCGCGTCGGCCGAGCCACCGCCGATGCCGGCGGCGACCGGAATGTTCTTCTGCAGCAGGAAGCGCCCGGCCTTGAGCCCGGAGACGGCGCGGCCGAGCACGGCGACCGCCTTGAGCACCAGATTGTCGCCCTCCGGCCCGCAGGCGGCGGCGAACGGCCCGGCGATGTCGAGCGCGGTCGCCGGGCCGGGCTCAAGGCTGAGGGTGTCGGCAAGGTCGGCGAATGCCACCAGGCTTTCGAGTTCGTGGTAGCCGTCATCGCGGCGGCCGATCACGCGCAATGTCAGGTTGATCTTGGCCGGGGCCTTTTCGACGAGCAATGCGCTCACGCAATCGATTTAGCGCGGCCCGGCAACATGCCGACCGGCTTTCATAGAAACTTCAGCCGCCGTTGCCGCTCTTCTTGCCGGCCTTGGCTTGCGAGGATGTCTCGTCCGGCAACCCGTTTTTGAGCTTTTCCTCGATCTTCGGCAACTCTTCCGGCTCGGGCTTGAGATCGCGCGCGTGCGCCCACTGGAATCTGGCCTCGAGCGTGCGGCCTACGCGCCAATAGGCGTCGCCGAGATGATCGTTGATGGTCGGGTCTTCCGGCTTGAGTTCGATCGCGCGCTCGAGCTTCTTCACGGCTTCCGGATAGTTGCCGATCTTGAAATAGGCCCAGCCGAGCGAATCCACGATATAGCCGTCGTCCGGCCGCTGCTGCACGGCGCGTTTGATCATGTCCATGCCTTCGTCCAGGTGCGCGCCCTGGTCGATCCACGAATAGCCGAGATAGTTCAGCACGTGCGGCTGCTCGGGGAATAGTTCGAGCGCCTTTTTCAAATCGGCTTCCGCCTTCGGCCACTGCTTGGAGCGCTCGTAGCAGATGCCGCGGAAATAGAAGATCACCCAGTTCGCCTTCTCCGGATGGGGAATGAGGGCGGCGGCCTTGGAATACACATCGCCGCATTCGGCAAACTTCTTGTGTCCGCGCAGCACATTGCCAAGCGCCATGATCGCTTCGAGGTCGTCTGGGTATTCCTTGATCAGCGCCTCGAGGTGCTTTTGTGCCTCGTCCGGCTTGTCGAGCGAATCGAGATCCGTGGCCATCTGGATGGCGGCGTTGCGATGCAACGGCGAACTCGCCGGCATGCGCTCATAGACCTTGATCGCCAGCTCCGGCTTCTTCAGCGTTTCATAAAGATCGGCGAGCGAGAGCAAGGCCAGCGGATGGTTGGGCGCCAGATAGAGCGAGAGCTGCAGATAGACGAGCGCGAGATCCTCGCCGCCGCGGCGGCCGAGCGAGGCGCCGATGCCGTACAGCGCTTCGCCGCCGCCGGCCTGCGGGCTCGTCACCAGCAGCGGCAATTTCTCACCGGCCTTGAGCTTCTTGATCGCCTCCGTCACCAGCGGGTGACGCGGCAGCACCTTGTCGAAGGCTTCGAAGATCGCCAGCGCGTCTTTCGGCGACTTATTGCGCGAGGCCCAACTGCCGTAAGCTTCGACCACCCGCAGCGCCGAGGAGTCGAGCTTGTAGGCATGCTCGAAGCGTTTGCCGGCTTCCGCCTTGTTGCCGGCGAGGTCGTACATCATGCCGGCATGCAAGTCTTTGAAGATCGTGTACCAATCCGGCCCGGCGAGCTTGTCGATCGCCGCCACGGCATCCTTGGTGCCGCTGGTCGCATAAAGGCTCCAGCCCGACAGCAGCGTCGCCGTCAGATCGGTGATCGGCCCGCGCACCGACTTCGCCAGTTCGCGGCGCGCGGCGGCATATTGCTTGTGCTTGAGCGCGCGCACGCCGATCACGAGCTTGGAGACGCGGTCGTCCTTGTCGGCCTGCGCGACGCGTTCGGCATATTTGACGGATTCATCGACGTCGCCGTCGACCAAAAGCGACAGGAAGGTGCGGTCGAGCAGCTCGCCGTTTTTCGGGTCGCGCTTGAGCGCGTTGCGGTAGAAGGCGGCGGCGGCGGCGGCATCGCGCTGCTGGCCGGCATGGCGGGCGGCGAGATAGCTGCCGGTCGCGGTCATGCCGGCAAGCTCCTGCGTGGTCGGGACTTGCGCCGACAATTCGATTGGCAGAGCAGCCAGAAATGCGGCAAGCGCGGCGCCGATCGCGCACCGGGTGAGGCTCGAAGAAGTCACTGGCAACGCTCCAATAAGGCAGCGCGCAAGATTTCGCGCAAAGCCGCCGAGGGTTGGGCCGAGAATGGCCTTTTTGCGCCGCACTCGCAACTGCGGCGATCGAGGGCGCCCGTTAACCGCATAAAGCCCCCGAGATGTAGGCAGTATCGTGGCCGGGTCCAGTCACCAAGCATCACATATTCGGGTAGTTCGGCCCGCCACCGCCTTCGGGCGGAACCCAGGTGATGTTCTGATTCGGGTCTTTGATATCGCAGGTTTTACAGTGAACGCAGTTCTGCGCGTTGATCACGTATTTCGGCGCCCCGCCCTCTTCGACCCACTCATAGACGCCGGCCGGGCAATAGCGCGCCGACGGGCCGCCGTAGACGTCGTGTTCCGAGGTCTTTTGCTCGGCAGGATCCGCAACGCGCAAATGAACCGGCTGATCTTCTTCGTGATTGGTATTGGACAGAAACACCGAAGACAGCCGGTCGAAGGTCAGTTTGCCGTCCGGCTTGGGGTAGGCAATGGGAGAACACTCAGCCGCCGGCTTCAGCGTCGCGTAATCTGGCTTGCCGTGCTTGAGCGTGCCGAACAGCGAGAAGCCGAGCGTATTGGTCCACATGTCGAAACCGCCAAGCGGAATTCCGGCGACCGTGCCGAATTTCGACCATAGCGGCTTGGCGTTGCGCACCCTCCACAAGTCTTTGCCGATGGCCGAATTGCGCCAGCCGTTCTCGTAATCGGAAAGCTCGTCGTGCTGGCGGCCAGCGCCGAGCGCGGACGCCACCGCCTCCGCAGCCTGCATGCCCGACAGCATGGCGTTGTGGCTGCCCTTGATGCGCGGCACGTTCATGAAGCCGGCATCGCAGCCGATCAAGGCGCCGCCGGGAAAAACAAGCTTGGGCACCGACTGGTAGCCGCCCTCGGTCAGCGCGCGCGCGCCATAGGCGAGCCGCTTAGCCCCGGCAAACGTATCGCGCACGAGCTTGTGCGTCTTGAAGCGCTGGAATTCCTCGAACGGCGAGAGATAGGGGTTGGCATAATTCAAATGCACGACAAAGCCGACCGACACCAGATTGTCGTCGAGGTGATAGAGGAACGAGCCGCCGCCGGTCGAACCGTCGAGCGGCCAGCCGAAGGAATGTTGCACCAGCCCCTTGCGGTGTTTCTCCGGCGCGACCTGCCACAGCTCCTTGAGGCCGAGGCCGAACTTTTGCGGCTCGCGCCCCTCCCCGAGCGCAAACTTGGCGAGCAGCTGCTTGCCGAGATTGCCGCGCGCGCCTTCGGCGAACAGCGTGTACTTGGCGCGCAATTCCATGCCGCGGGTGAATAAATCCTTGGGCTCGCCGGTTTTGCCGACGCCCATATCGCCGGTGGCCACGCCCACCACCGCGCCGTCCACGCCGTAGAGAATTTCAGCCGCCGCAAAGCCCGGATAGATCTCCACCCCGAGCGCTTCCGCCTTGCCCGCCAGCCAGCGGCAGACATTGCCGAGCGAGACGATGAAATTGCCGTGGTTGTTCATCAGCGGCGGCATCATGGCGTTCGGCAGCCGCATCGCGCCGTCCGCGCTCAGCCAATAGAAGCGATCCTCGCCGACCGCGGTCTTGATCGGGCTATCCTCGGCGCGCCAGTCGGGGAGCAGCTCGTCGAGCGCGACGGGATCGATCACGGCGCCGGACAAAATATGGGCGCCGACCTCGGAGCCCTTCTCCAGCACTACGACGGTGATATCCGGGTTGAGCTGCTTGAGGCGGATGGCGGCTGCCAAGCCGGCGGGGCCGGCGCCGACGATCGTCACGTCGAATTCCATCGCCTCGCGGGCGGGAAGGTCTGGCTCACTCATGTGCTCTGCCGTTGCGGGGCAAGTTTAACCCGCAGTCATGCGTTCAAGCTGAGGATTAACATTAGCAGGACGTATTCCACGATTTAGCAAGATGTGTTCCACGATTTTGCGCCTGTGACAATCTGACCGCCGAGCGGCTTCGGCGGCGCGCGACGCTTCACCCAATAGTGAACCTGCGGACCTTTGCTCCGTTTCTGCAGCCACTATGCTGCCCGCATCCACAGGCAACCGGGAGACGCCGCGATGTCCGATATTACGCCACTTATTCCCCGCCAGCCGGTCCCCTCGCTCACCGTCGCGCTTGCCGGCGGCGGCAAATTCGAACTGGCGACCGAGAGCCCGAAGAATTTCACCATGGTTGTGTTCTATCGCGGCCTGCATTGCCCGCAATGCCGCAAGCAACTGACCGACCTCGAAAGCAAGCTCCCCGAATTCGAAAAGCGCGGCGTCTCGGTGGTGGCGATCTCGGCCGACAGTGCCGAGCGCGGCGAAAAGACCAAGCCTGAATGGGGGCTCAAGAACCTGCGCATCGGCTACGGCCTCGACCTGCGCGTCGCGCGCGCTTACGGCCTGTGGATTTCCTCGAGCCGCGGCAAGACCTCAGCCGGCATCGAGGAGACCAGCTTTTTCAACGAGCCCGGCCTGTTTCTGATCAAGCCCGACCGCACGCTGTATTGCGCCAGCGTGCAGACCATGCCGTTTGCGCGCCCGCATTTCGCCGATCTCATCACCGCGCTCGATTTCATCCTGGAGAAGAACTATCCGGCGCGCGGCGAAGTCGTCAGCCTGCAGGCACAAGCCGCCGAGTAATCCACCGCGGCGCTTGTGCGCGTCCCGGCGCGGGTGTTTGCTTTGCGCCATGGTCTCCGGCAACGGCAAACAGCTAAGCGATCTCATCGACTTCTACGCGGAAGCCGGCGTCGATGCCGTGCTCGGCGAAGCGCCGGTGGACCGGTTTGCGATCGCGTCCGAGCCGGCGCCCGCGCGCGCGCCGCGGCCGGTTCCGCTGCCGCCCGGGCTTGAACCCAAGGGCCGCGCCGCAGCGCCGGCCGCCCCGCCCGCTCCCGACGAAGCGGCGATGGCCGCGCGCGACGCCGCCCGCAGCGCCAATTCGCTGGAGGAATTGCGCGCCATTCTCCAGCGTTTCGACGGCTGCGCGCTGAAAGCGACGGCGACGCAACTGGTCTTTGCCGACGGCAACCCGAGCGCCAAAGTGATGTTCGTCGGCGAGGCGCCCGGGCGCGACGAAGACATCGAGGGCCTGCCTTTCGTCGGCCGCTCCGGCAAGCTGCTCGACCGCATGCTGGCGGCGATCGGCCTCGACCGCACCAGTGTCTACATCGCCAACATCGTGCCCTGGCGCCCGCCGGGAAACCGCACGCCGACGCCGCAGGAATCGCAAATCTGCCTGCCCTTCATCCTGCGCCAGATCGAATTGGCCGATCCCGATATCCTGGTCTGTCTCGGCGGGCCGTCGGCGCAAACGCTGCTCGGCGTCAAGGAAGGCATTACCAAGACGCGCGGCCGCTGGTTCACCTTCGACACGGGAAAGCGCGAAATCCGCGCCATGCCGACCTTCCACCCCGCATTCCTGCTGCGCAGTCCCTTACAGAAGCGCTTCGCCTGGCGCGATTTCCTGGCGATCAAGAAAGCGCTCGCCGGATGACGGCCGCTGCGCCGTTACGCCGCTCGACCGCGGCTTGGCGGTTTCCGACGGCGTTGCTACAAACCGGCATGGCCTGCACCGTCCGCTGGACGCTTGCCGTTATTGTTGCGCTGGCCGCAACGTGGCTGGGCGATGATGCGCTTGCGCAGACGGCGCCGAGTTCGCCGCAATCCAAGTTCGCGCCGGTGGAAGTTCCCAACTACGATGTGGAATCGCTGAAGACACCGAAAACCACGATCCCCGACAGCGCCGGTCAATCGAAGCTCAAGACTCCCGATCCGGCCGCATCCGCAACCAAGCTGCCGACGCAAGTCGACCTCGGAAAATACAAGCTGGACTTCAAGGCCGGCCGCACCAGCGACGTCGCCCCGCGCACCGGCCTCGACAGCGGCGAGACGTCGAACCTGTCCAAGATCAACCCCGGGGGCAAATCCGAGTCCGCGGCGCCGGATTATTTCGGCCTCAAGCTCAGCGCGCCGACGCAGTAGTTTAACGATAGGCCACCAGCAACGCGCCGGCGGTGATCAGCGCCACGCCGAGCCAATTCGGCGCGCTCAGCTTTTCGCCGAGGAACACAACGCCGAACAGCGCCACCAGCACCACGCTGAGCTTGTCGATCGGCGCGACCTTGGCCGCCTCGCCGAACTTGAGCGCGCGGAAATAACACAGCCAGGACGCGCCGGTGCCGAGGCCCGAGAGCACGAGAAACAGATAAGTGCGCGCGGAAATCTTGTCCGGCGCCTGAAATTCGCCGGTCAGGGTAAGAAGAAATCCGAGGGTGACGATGACGACAACGGTGCGGATGAAGGTCGCCAGATCGGAATTAATGTTCTCGACACCGACCTTGGCGAAGATCGCCGTCAGCGCCGCGAAGATCGCCGACAGCACCGCCCAGATCTGCCACGACGACCACAGGCTCATCAGGCTTCCTTCATATAGGCAGGCGTTCCGCCGGCGAGAAAATCCTCGCGCGGCGGCGCGAACATGTCGACCACCTCGGTGTCCTCGGCAAAGAAGCCCTCGTGCTCGACGCCGGATGGGATCACCGCCACGTCGCCGGGACCCATGCTGCGCCGCTCCTCGCCGATGCGGAAATCCATCTTGCCTTTGAGCATCCATACGATCTGCTCGTGCGGATGCTTATGCGCCGCGGCATGCGCGCCGGCCTTGATGCTCCACCACACCATCATGCCTTGCTTGCCGGCGAGCACGCGGCGGCTGATCTTGTCGGTGACCTGCTCCTGCGGCAGCGCCGCCAGCTCCTTGAATCCGAACATCACGGGCATGGCGCCTCCTTGTTTCCTTGCGATTGGATATGTTCGATAGAAGCCCAACGTGCCCTTGCCGGCAAGCATGCCCGGCAGCGGCGGTAAATGGCCGAAATCTCCGCTTCGATTTGGCGCAGGCAGGGAAAGCGACCCGCTCGCAACGACTTCCCGATCCGGGCTATACTGGCGGCCGGGGGCGGTCTGGGCGGAGGTCTTAGATGCACTTTGATCCTGTCCTGCTGGCCCGGCTGCAATTCGCCTTCACCATCATCTTTCACATCATCTTCCCGACCTTCACCATCGGGCTCTCGGCCTATATCGCCACGCTCGGGGTGATGTGGCTGCGCACCGGGAAGGAGCGCTTTCACCTGCTGATGCGGTTCTGGACCCGCATCTTCGCCGTGTCGTTCGCCATGGGTGTGGTGTCGGGCATCGTGATGTCCTACGAGTTCGGCACCAACTGGAGCCGCTTTTCCGTTGCCGTCGGCAATGTCGTCGGCCCGCTGATCGGCTACGAAGTGCTGTCGGCTTTTTTCCTGGAAGCGACTTTCCTCGGCGTGCTGCTGTTCGGCTTCAACAGGGTGCCGCAATGGCTCTACGTGCTTTCGGGCGCGATCGTCGCGCTCGGCACCGCCATGTCGGCGTTCTGGATCCTGTCGGCCAATAGCTGGATGCAGACGCCGGCGGGCTTCGAGCTCAAGGACGGCATCGCCTATCCGACCGACTGGGTAGCGGCCATCTTCAACCCGAGCTTCCCCTACCGCTTCGCGCACATGCTCAACGCCGCCTATCTGACCACCGGCTTTGTCGTGCTGGCGGTCGGCGCCCGTTATCTGCTCGCCGGCCGCCATATCGAGGAAGGCCGCACCATGCTGCGCATGGCGATCGGCCTCACCGCGATCTTAGCGCCGCTGCAATTGGTGATCGGCGACCAGCACGGGCTGAACACGCTGCAGCACCAGCCGATCAAAGTCGCGGCGATGGAGGCGCACTGGGACAGCGCCGTGCCGGGCGATTTCGAGATTTTCGCCTGGCCCGATGAAAAAGCCGAGACCAATCGCTATGCGATTTCGATCCCGCACGGCTCTTCTCTGATCCTCACGCATAAGATCAACGGACTGTTCCCCGGGCTAAAGAGCGTACCGGCCAACGAGCGGCCGCCGGTGAAGATCGTGTTCTTCGCCTTCCGCATCATGCTGGGCTTAGGCTTCTTCATGATCGGCGCGGCGCTGTTCGGCGCCTTCCTGTGGTGGCGCGGCACATTGTTTGCGACGCGCTGGTATCTCGCCATCATGGCGCAATGCTGGTGGGTCGGCTTTGTGGCGGTGATCGCCGGCTGGGTGGTGACCGAAAGCGGACGCCAGCCGTGGATCGTCGAAGGCATCCTGCGCACCGCCGACGCCACTTCGCCGGTCATCGGCGAAAGCATTGCCGTGACGTTGACGCTGTTCGTGCTCGCCTACGGCGTCGTGTTCTCGTTCGGCATCTATTACATCAACCGGTTGATCGCCAAAGGCCTGCAAAGTCCGGAGGCGAAGGAGACCGGGCGCTTCTCCGCCAGCCCGATCTCGGCGGCACACGAGGGCTAGCCATGGAATGGTACCTCCCCGTGATCTGGGCCGGCCTGATCGGCACCGCCGTCGCCATGTACGTCATCCTCGACGGTTTCGACCTCGGCATCGGCATCTTGTTTCCCTTCACCAAGTCGGACAGCGAGCGCGGCCAGATGATGCGCACGGTGGCGCCGTTCTGGGACGGCAACGAGACCTGGCTGGTGCTCGGCGGCGGCGGACTGTGGGTGGCGTTTCCCAAAGCCTATGCGGTGATCATGCCGGCGCTTTATCTGCCGGTCATCATCATGCTGCTGGCGCTGGTGTTTCGCGGCATCGCCTTCGAATTCCGTACGGTGTCGGTGAGCAAGACCTGGCTCAACTTTGCCTTCGCCGCCGGTTCGACGCTCGCGGCGTTTGCGCAAGGGGTCATGCTCGGCGGCCTGATTCAGGGCATCCCGGTCGCCAACGGCGCCTATGCGGGCGGCGCCTTCGATTGGGCAACGCCCTTCGCCTTGCTCTGCGGGCTGGCGCTGGTTGCCGGCTACGCGCTGCTCGGCGCCACCTGGCTGGCGATGAAGACGGAAGGCCCGGTCGCCGCGCGCGCCCGCGGCCAGGGCAAGAAACTGCTGCTGCTGGTGCTGCTGTTCATGGCGATCGTCAGCCTGTGGACGCCGCTGTCGCAGCCGCGCATCGCCGAGCGCTGGTTCTCCGTGCCGAATATCTATTTCCTGTGGCCGGTACCGCTGGTCACTGCGCTCGCCGCCTTTGCGATCTGGTACGGGATCGAGAAAGGCCAGGAGGTGCGCCCATTTTTGGCGACCATTCTGTTGTTCCTGCTCGGCTATCTCGGGCTGGTGATTTCCAACTTCCCCTATCTGGTGCCGCCGTCATTGTCGGTGTGGGACACCGCCGCCGCGCCGGCGAGCCAGATCTTCATGCTGCTCGGCACGCTGGTGCTGCTGCCGATGATCCTCGGCTACATCGCCTTCGTCTATTGGCTGTTCCGCGGCAAGGTGAAGGAAGGCGAGAGCTATCACTAAGCCGTGGACTCACAAGCGGCGGTTAAACAACCGCGCGGCTCACGATGCCTGTCGCAACCCACCGAGCGCCAGACGCGAGATGAGATCGGTCAGTTCATCCACAAAAGGACTGTCGGGGGTGAGCCTGAAAGGCTCTTGCGCGAAGAGTTCGCGGTTTCGCACAAAGGTACTGCATTGTCCCATCAACCAAATGGCCCCGCACATTGCGACCCGCCGGTCGGTGTCTGAAGGCAAAAACCTCTGCACGATGTCGACGGCGGCAGTCAGATAAGAGACCGTATTTTTCGCCATGAACTTGAGAAAGACCTTGCTGGGATGCGCGCTCTCCCAGGCAAACATGCGTATGTACAGGCTTAACTCGTCACGAAACAGCAGCGGCCGCAGCTGCTGCTGCACGAAGCTGTGGAGCGCTTCCTCGCGGGAGAGAGATTTGAGCTTCTCCGGATCGAACCCCGCCTGTTCCGTCAGCTTCTCGAACGCCGTTTTGAGAAGCTCGAGATAGAGCCCGTCCTTGCCTTTAAAATGATAGTTGATGGCGGCTTGGTTGACGCGTGCCTTGGCCACGATGTCGCGAACGCTCGCGCCCTGGTAGCCCTTATCGGCAAATAGCTGGACGGCCGCCTTCATGATGGACTGCCGCGTGTATTCAGCCGGACGCATCATTTGGCTCCCATTTCAAACAACTGTTTGAATCGTCTAGATAATAGCTCTTGCAACAGAATGCAATCCACTTTGATCAACGGGCAAAGGCTAAACGCCATTGTTCCGCCTCAAACGACTGTTTGAAATTAATATAGACGTATGAAATATACGTTTGAACGGTGGCGACGCGCAACCCCTGGGGTCCGTCCATGCTGGAGCGAACATCGAGATTCGTCTTGGAGGCGCTGCCTTACCTGATCGTGGCGACGTGCGCCGTGATCCTTCTGCCCATGTTCCTCAATCCCTAGAACGGATGACGCGCCAAAAACCGACACCCGAGGAATCCACCTGTCCTTAGCTTGGGAGCCCGCTATGGTGTTCTTGAATGGAAAACCGCCGTCGTCCCGCCATTCCAAATGGTGGCGGCTGCTTATGAGATTGATGCCGGCATCTGCCTCTTATCGGCCCGAACGATACTACATGCGCGGGCCGGGACCGAAGTACCGAGAAAGGCACGCCACGCCCACAGTCCTTCGGGCCAGCAAGTAGTTCCGGTCAGCCGCTAAACATCGTCCGGTTTGCCGCGACCCATCGCGGCCAGCGATTCTGCGCGAAGGGTTGACCACAACCGCGCGGTGATCTCGCCAAATCGCGGCTCAGAAACGACCTTCGAATCGCGTTCGCGCGGCCATGCGGTCGTGACAATATCGATAAACCGGCCCGGTCTCGCCGACATCACACCGACGCGGTCGGCGAGCATCGCGGCTTCATCGAGCGCATGCGTGACGAGCAGAACGGTTGCCTTCGTTTCCCGCCATAGGCGCAACAATTCCTCGCCCATGAGAAGACGCGTTTGTTGGTCGAGGGCGGCAAACGGCTCATCGAGCAGAATAAGCCGCGGTTGCAATACGAGCGTTCGGGCGATGCACACGCGCTGGCGCATGCCACCGGACAATTGCGGTGGATGATGACGGGCAAATTCCTCCAGACCCACGAAGCCCAGCGCATAGTCAACGCGGCGTTCGATCTCGGATGCAGCAAGCCCGATATCGCGCAAACCAAACGCAATATTGTCGCGCACCGAGAGCCAGGGAAAGCTCGCGTCTTCTTGGAAAACGACGCCGATGCCATCGGGCACGGCTCCGCGCACAAACGCTCCCTCAAAACGTACCTCGCCCTCGCTTGGCGCGATGAGACCGGTGATGATGTCCATCAGTGTCGATTTGCCGCAACCTGACGGGCCGATAACGGAAAAGAATTCGCCTTCGCCGATATCCAATTCGATGCCCTGCAAAGCGCGAACCGGTTTATCGTTACGTCCGGCGGCAAAAACATGCCCGACCCCGCGCAGAGAAAGGACTGATCGAGCCGTCTCGGCCAAGGCGGAGTGTGCTGCCGTCATGGCTATTTATTCAGACGGTTGATGACAGCGAGCAACGCGACGCTGCCCGACCCGGCAAACAGAAAGAGCAGGACAACGATCGCCATGACGGTTGGCATGTCGTCGACGCCGATCGATTGCATGAGGAGGTGGCCGAGGCCATGCGCCGAGGCGAACATTTCACCGATAAGAACGCCGAGCAGCGTAAAGGCGAAGCAAATTCGCAAGCTTGCGAATATCTCGGGCGCAACGCCCGGCAGCAAGATACGCAATGCGTAGCGGCGGGGCGTAAGGCGCAATGTCAGCGCCGTCTTGCGATAGATCGGCTTTAGACTGCGGACGGCGCTTGCGGTCATGATCGCCACGGTCGGTAGGCCGTGCAAAACGCCGAACGCGATTTTTGCCGGATCGCCGAGGCCGAACAGCAACAGGATGATGGGATATAATGTGACTTTGGGAATGGCGACGAGCACATGCATCGCCGGCTCAAAAGTTTCACCCGCTGCACGCCAGCCGCCAAACAATAGCCCGAGTGTGACGCCGCCGAGCATGGCGATAGCCAACGCGATCACGTAGGCTTGCCCGGTTGCGGCAAGGTCGCGGAGAAAACCGGGCTCCGTGAACCCCGCGACAATTCGCTGCGCCGTCTGCGGCGGTGACGGCAAGACGCGCGCGCCAATCAGCAGCGACAGCGCCTCCCATCCGGCGATCAGCAGCAGGCCGAGCAACGCGATATCGACGAGGCGCTGGATCGGGTTGCGTTTCATGGCTGCCCGATCGCCAACCGGCTGCGAAACCGGCGCAGCACGCCATTGATCAGCACGACGAGGAGGGCCAACGCAAGGACCAGCCCGTACATGCGTCCGGTCTGAAAGGTGTTGTAGGCGTCGGCGATGGCGTGTCCCACCCCGCCGGATGCGAGAAGGAATTCGCTGGCGATCACGGCGACGAAGGCGTAGCCGACGCTTAACGCTATTCCGCCAAGGATTTCCGGCGCGCAAGCCGGAACGAGAATGCGCGTCGCCGTCTTCACCGCCCCAAGACGATGCACTTTCGCGGCCTTGCGGAAAACGAGCGGAACGCGGTCAAGCCCTGCCAGGGTGCCAATGACCACGCTCATTGCCGCATACATGACGCCCGTCGCGATAATCGGCCGCGGCCCTACGCCGAATATGACCACAAGCACCGGGTAAAGCGCGAACAACGGCAATGCGTAATAGCTGGCAATGAACGGCTCGAATGCATAACGCAGCCGCGGCAGAGCGTGCAGCATCAGGCCGGCCATGACGCCGATAATCGCGGAAAGTGCCGTCGCCGCCGCAACCTCAGAGATGGTCAAGCCGAAATCGCCGAGCGTCGCCGGATCAACTAAAGCCCGGATCATCGCGCGCACCATTGCCGAGGGTGGGATCAGCGTCACCGGGCTTACCCAGCCGGCGCGGCAGACGATCTCCAGGGCGCCGATGCACAATGCAGCCGCTACGATCCGTTTCACCAGCACGCGCAGGCGGGCTCGCTCGAGGCGCGGCACGACGATTTTACTTCAGTCGCGGCACCCCCGACGGCAGGAACCGCTCATCGGAGATCGACTTGAAATCGACGGGTTCCTTGACCTCGCCGGTGAGCAAGAGGACCTTTTGCAGTTGGCTCATCGCCGTCGGATCGAAGCCGCCCTCGGACCAATACTTGGCCTTGGCCAACTCCGCGACCGCGCGTTCAACCACCGCCTTGTCAACGCCCTTCATGCGGCTGGCCGCGGCGTCGGCTGCCTCCTTGGGATGCGCATAGATGTAATCGACCGCTTGTTTATGCGTCAGCATGATGGCGCGCAGCTTGTCCGGCTGCTTCTCGATCATGTCCTTGGTGGCGACGAGGAACAGCGTGGTCACATGCGGCATGACATCGGAGACGCGCGCCAGAACCCGGTATTTGCCCTGGTCGCGGCTGAACAGTGGCTCATATTCGTAGGTCGCGTCGACGGCATCGTGGTCGAGCGCCGCAAGGCCGGCGCCGGTCCCGACCGGAACCGGGGTGAGATCCTTGTAGTCAAGACCGTTGGCCTTGAGCAGTACGTCGCCGAGCACGTAGGTGAGCGCGCCTGGATGCGTGGTGCCGAATTTCTTGCCCTTGAGGTCCTTGACCGTCTTGATCGGCGAATCCTTCTTCACCACCCACAAAATGTCGGCGACGCTGTCGCAGTCGACGCCGACGATCTTGACCGGCAGCCCCGCCTTGATGGCGGTTACCGTAGCGCCGGCCGAAGACTGCCCAAAGCCGAGACCGCCAGCCAGCATATTGCGGATCGTGGTGCCGCCGCCTTGCGAGGAGATCACCTCGGTGACGTCGACGCCGTTTTTCTGGAACAGCTTCTGCTCGAGCGCCACCGCCCAAGGCATGCTCTGCATGACTTCGCCGAAATGCGATAGGTGGATCAACTCAGCTCGCGCGCTCGCACCGAGAAAGAGCAGACCTACAAGCCCGCAGAGAAGTCCGCGCATCATTTCGTCCTCCCATTTTGTCTGTTGCCCGCTTTGTGCAGGCTTTCATTGCGAAATGCTACCCCAGACCTCCGTTGCCGTCTCCAGGATTCGTTCGAATTTGCTCCATTGCTCGTCTTCGCTAAGCTGCAGGCCGCGGTCACCACCACTGTTGAATCCGCATTGTGGGCTGAGCGCCAATTGCTCCAGCGGCAGAATACGTGCGGCGGCTTCAATGCGCCGCTTCAAGGCGTCTTTGGATTCGAGATCGGCACTTTTCGTCGTCACCAGCCCGAGCACGGCGATCTTGTCCTTGGGGATAAAGCGCAATGGCGCGAAATCGCCGGCACGCTCGCTGTCGTACTCCAACAGCAGGCGCTGATGTTTCAAGCCGGTGAAAAGTCGTTCGGCGATGCTGTCGTAGTGGCCCTCACGATGCCACTGCGGCATGACCTTGCCTGTGGTGGGATCGGTCCCACGCGGATTGCCGCGGCAGATATGCAGACCGAAGGTCACGCCGTCAAAGCCCGCAATCACGTCGTTTTCGGCCTTGATGCCGCGTTCGAGATTTTTGTCCGGGTCCTCGCCGCGGGCGCGCATGCGATCGAGCGAAACCTGGTCGACATAGGCGGTGAAGCCGGGAGCATCCATATGCACATAGCGGCAGCCGGCATCGACCAGCCCTTGAATCATTTGCCGTTCGATGGCGACGACGTCGGCAATGAACTCATCGATATCCCTGTAGACCGATTGCTTTTCCCAGGCGAACCGCTGGGCGATGCGGTCGGGGCCGATGAGGGTCGCCTTGACGGCGGCTTTGGCGACGGTGGCGGAAAATCGATACTCGTCGAGCACGACGTTGCGCTTGAGCCGCAAGCGCTCGACGACCGGCCGGCGCGTCGTGATGGCGGGCCCCGGGGCGTTGAAATTCTGTTCGGTGCGGTGCAGCGGGCGGTTCGGCTCACGCCAATCGGTTAGCGCTTCGACCCGCTCCGGCACGTCGTAGCCCGATACGGCGTGAGCGAAGCTCTCCTGGAAATTTCTGCGTCGGAATTCGCCGTCGGAAACGATGGGCAGCCCGACGTCTTCTTGTTTGCGGATAACGGCTCGGATCGCTTCATCCTGCGCCTGAACCAGCTTCTTATCGTCGGTCTCGCCGCGCGCATGGCGCTCGAAAACCTCAAGCAATGGCTGCGGCCTGACCAAACTGCCGTTCTGATCGACACGAAGTGTACGCAAATTCATTCACTGTCCTCCCGGATCCTAACGCGGCTCGTCTTAGGAGCGTCTGGCAGTGGCGTGCCGCTGCCGGCATCTGACGCAAAAGTGCCCGGGCGGCGACATTCCGTAATGCTGCGAGCCCTCTTATGGTTTCGACCATATAAGCGGCCCGATATTCTTGGCAATAAAATCGGGGGTTACATTTAAGGCCCGCCAACACACGCATGGCGAGAATCCGTGCTCGCGGGCAAAATGGACATTTTCCAAACGCTGCCTTGCGATCTCGATTTTGAGCGCACGCTTTGCTCACCGCTGCGAGGTGAGCGGCGGTCGCACCACCGCCCAGCCGAGCCGGATCAGCGGCAACAGGCCCTGCACCGAGCGCGCGAAAGAGCGCGGCACCTCCGGCGCCATATCGGGAAACTGCGCCTTCAGCGCCGCCGGCGGCGCGACGTTATTGCCCTCGGTCGGCCACACCAGCAGTCCGCCATTTTTTTGGAAATCGGCGGGGTTCGCCCAAGGGCTGCGCTGCGGCGCCCAATCGAAATAGACATGCGGCCGGCTCGGGCTGGTCAGCGCGATCAGCGGCGCCAGAAGCTCGTCGCCGGTGACGTAGGCAAGCGGCTTGCCGGTACGGCCTTTGAATTGATCGGCAAAGAAACGACCTTCGGCGGTCGCCGGCTGCGAAATGCGCAGATCGGTGAAGTTGCTCCAGGGCAGCACCAAAATGGCGAGCACGACGATCGCCGGCGGCGCCACCAAAAGACCGAGCCACGCGCTCGACACCGTGCGTTCGCGATAGAGCGCGATGTGGTCGCCGGCCGCCATAATGACCGCAAGGCCCGACAGCACCACCAGCGGCGGCAGCGCGGCGAGCGGTCCCAACCGGCCGCTGAAATAAACGATCGCCAGCACCGAGGCCACCGGCAAGAGCGCGAAGTAATAAACAAACCAGCGCGCCGAGGGTTCGACCGGATTACGATCGATCTGCGGTGCCCGCTCCCGGCGCCGGCGCGGCCAGCCGAGGGCCAAGACAACGAGCAGAACGACGCCGAGATGGATGAGCAACAACGTCACGCCGAGCCAGACCCAGGGCGCAAATTCGTTGCTGAATTTGCTGCCTTCCGACAGCCCGGCGATGACGAGTTCACGCCCGTCGCGCAGCCAGGCAAGATGCGGAAACACCACGACCAAAAGCAGCAGCACGGCGATCCACGGCTCGGGATGCCACAGCGCGCGGCGGCCATTCGGGCTGAGCAGCGTGAACAGCGCCAGCAAGGCGATCAGGATCAGCCCGATATAGCTCGACAGCAGCAGCAGCCCGAGATCGATCGCCAGCAGAAACCAATAGCCGCGCCGGCTTTCGCCGGTCGCGCGCCAGTAAAGCAGCAACGCCAACGCCCAGAACGGCGCCGCCATGATCGCCGGACCGAAATCGACGCTTGGCACCGTGAAGGCGGCAACGCCCACCATCAGCAGCACCGCCAGCACCGCGTGGCGGGTGCCGACGATGGCGCGTCCGAGCGTGAACACCGCCCAATAGGTGACGACGACGCAAATTTGCGCCAGAACGTAGACGCCGAAGATGCCGCCGATGCGGAACGCCACTTCGCCGAGCCAGAATGCCAGCGGCGGCCCAAGATAGCTGCCGAGCACGAATTCATGACCGATGGCCAGGAGTAGGGGCACCCCGCCCGGCGGCGCGCTATACACCAGCGCCGGCAAGATGCTCCACAACGTCGCTTGCGTGAGCGCCGCGGTCCAGAACACCAGCGCCGGACGCCCACGCAGGAATTCGACGATCAGGGAGACGTAATGCATGGACCCGGCGCGTTCTTAATCCCTCCCCTGAAAGGGGCGGGTCGGCGAGCGAAGCGAGCCGGGGTGGGGAAAATCGGCGGCGATCTTCACCCCACCCGGCTCCTCGCTTCGCTCGGAGCCACCCTCCCCTAAAGGGGAGGGATGAAGACGGCGTGATCGCGCGACCACGCGATGCAGGGATAAAGAACGCGGGCTAAAGAGGCAACAACTCGCCAATGGCCTCATCGGACACGCTACCCAAGAGGGCGAGCTTTTCCGCCACCGGCGCAAAGGATTTGCGGTGGTGGATGGTCGGCCCGAGCCGCGCCAGCGCCGCGAAATGCTCCGGCACGCTGTAACCCATGTGGCGCTCGAAGCCGTAACCCGGACATTCGAGGCCGAGCCGCGCCATCAGCCGGTCGCGCGTCACCTTGGCGACGATCGAGGCGGCGGCGACCGAGGCAACCAAGGCATCGCCCGACACCACCGTGCGGCATTCGCAGTGAATATCGATTTTCTGGTTGCCGTCGACGAATACTAGCTGCGGCCGGCACGGCAGCGCCTTCACCGCGCGGGCGAGCGCCCAGAGCGAGGCGCGCAAAATGTTGTCGCGATCGATGCGTTCGATCGAGCCGAAGGCGACCGCCACTTGCGCGCTGGCGCAGATCTTCTCGTAGAGCTTTTCGCGCGCCGGCGCGTCGAGCTTCTTTGAGTCGTTCAAGCCGCGCGGGATGCGTTCGGGATCGAGCACCACCGCGGCGGCGACCACCGGACCGGCGAGCGGCCCCCTGCCCGCCTCGTCGCAGCCGGCGACCGGCCAGATGCCCTGGCGAAGCGCGAAGCGCTCGCGACGGAAGCTCGGGCGCAGCACCGGCTCGTTGAGCGGCAGGCGCTTGGCGGGTTTCGGCTGGCGCGGCATGCACCGATGAGTGCGCGCGTCGGCGCGAATGTCAATGCGGCAGGCAACGCGTGTGGATGACGTCGCACCGAGGACCATCAATTGCGCCGGCGGTGTTGACCGGCCGGGCTGTTTATTCGACGGTTCGCGGCGGTTGATCGTGGTGGCGGCTTACGGGCAAAACCGAACGATGAAGGACCGCGCTCGTTCATTCCCTTGGAAGCCATTCGGCGCGGAACTGATCGGAACGGCGCTTCTCGTGGCCGTGGGCCTATCGGTTGTGATTTTCGATTCCGGCCGCGGCAGCCCGTTATCGCAATTACTGCCGGATGCCGCGTCGCGGCGTTTTATAACCGGCTTCTTCTTCGGCGCGACCGGCGCGCTGATTACGCTTTCGCCGCTCGGCAAAGAAAGCGGCGCTCACATCAATCCGGCGGTCACGCTCGGCTTCTGGCTGATGGGCCGGATGAACACGCCTCATGCCGTGGGCTATGTCGCGTGCCAACTTGCCGGCGCCATTATCGGAGCGGTGCCGCTGCTCGCGTGGGGAACGTTGGGCCGCAGCGTTGCGTATGGCGCGACCGTGCCCGGTTCCGCCTACGGTGCAACATGGGCTTTGCTGGGCGAAGCGGTCACGACCTTCGTCCTTATCTTCGCATTGTTCGTTTTCCTCCGGCACAAGCCGCTAAGGGTCTTCACACCTGCGCTTTTTCCACCGCTTTACGCCATCATGGTTTGGCTCGAAGCGCCCATCTCGGGCACCAGCACGAATCCGGCGCGCAGTCTCGGGCCGGCGGCAATATCCGGCGATTGGCACGGCTGGTGGATCTATTGGCTTGGACCGTTGATCGGAACGTTGCTGGCTGTCGCCGGCTATCGGTGGGTCGGGTGGAAGCGGCGGATGATCGAGGTCGCCAAGGTCTATCACTTCGACCACGATCCACATGGGATATTTCGGAGGCGCGCGCGACGGATTTGATTTTCAATTGCCCCGATGCAGGCGGAAATTTCCCGGTAGCGGAACAATTGCCTGCGGTTCGGTTTTCCCTATGCGCCGCTAATTTCAGCACCAGAGGCATTTCATGATTCCGCTTTGGCTGCACGTACTCGCCATTATTTCGTTGCTGGCGAGCGCGGCGTGTGCGCTCGCGCTGTTGGTCGACGTACTGCGCCACCCCCAGCACATGTGGATTATGGACATGGTGTGGCCGCTCACCGGGCTTTTTGCCGGACCGCTTGCTCTCTGGGGCTATTTCCGTTTTGGCCGCGCCAACGGCCACGGCCACGACGCGCCGGCCAAGCCCTTCTTTGCCGTAGTCGGCATAGGCGCCACCCATTGCGGGGCCGGCTGCGCGCTCGGCGACATTGTCGCGGAATGGCTGTGTTTCGCAGCGCCGGCGGTTGCAATATGGTTCGGTTTTCAGTCGATCTTTGCCGAGAAAATGTTTGCGGGTTGGATTGTCGATTTCATTTTTGCGTTCGGCTTCGGCATTGTGTTCCAGTATTTCGCCATCGTGCCGATGCGCGGCCTGGCCTTCGGCCCCGGGATCGTTGCCGCATTGAAAGCCGACACACTGTCGCTGACCGCCTGGCAGGTCGGTATGTACGGTTTCATGGCGCTGGCACAATTTGCTTATTTTCGTCCGCTGCTCGGCAAGATGCTGGAGGTGAACACGTTCGAATTCTGGTTCACCATGCAAATCGCCATGCTCGCAGGCTTCGCCACCAGCTACCCGGTGAACTGGTGGCTGATCGAAAAGGGCATCAAGGAGAAGATGTGAACGCTAGTCCGGCAGCGTCAGGCGGCCGTCATCGGTCAGCGGAAAACCCGGATTGTGTGCGACTTCCCAAAGATGCCCGTCGGGATCGGCAAAATAGCCGGCATAGCCGCCCCAGAATGTCTTCTGTCCTGCCTTCGGTACGGTGCCGCCGGCGCCGCGGGCGCTTTCGATAACGGCATCGACTTCTGCATCCGAACGGCAATTCCAGGCCAGCGCCACGCCGCGAAAAACTGGAGCGGGCGACGCCGCGGTGCGTGCGTCTTTGGCAAGCTCGTCAGCCGGCCAGACGGCGAAGGCGATGGCACCGGCCTGAAAGAAGCCGACGCCTTGCGCCTTTTTGGCCTTGCGCTGAAAACCAAGCGCTTCATAGAACGCGATGCTTCGATCGAGATTGGAAACGCCGAGCGTCACCAGCGACAGGATCGCTTGCGGCGCGCTCATGTCTCGAACAGACTCAACTGTGCCTCGTTGGCCCTGGGCGCGCGGAAATGCTCGGTGGTGAGCTTTGACTTCGCCATATTGAGCCCGAGCTTCTCGCAGGCCAATTCAAAGCGCCGCCCGATCATCCAGGCATACGGTCCTTTGCCCTTCTGCCGCTCGAACCACTTGGAGTCGTAATCCTTGCCGCCGCGCATGTCGCGCACCAGCTTGAACACGTGCTCCTCGCGGTGCGGGTAGTTCGCCTTCAGCCATTCGCGGAACAGGTCGCGCACTTCCAGCGGCAGGCGTAGCAGCACGTAGCCCGCTTCCCGCGCGCCGGCGGCCTGCGCGGCGTCGAGGATGCGCTCGATCTCCATGTCGTTGAGCGCCGGGATCACCGGCGCCACCATCACCGTCGCCGGCACGCCGACTTGCGCCAGCCGCCGCAGCGTCTCCAGCCGCCGCATCGGCGTCGCCGCGCGCGGCTCCATCTTGCGCGCCAGTTCGGCATCGAGCGTGGTGATCGACAACGCCACCTTGGCGAGCTTGCGCTCAGCCATGCGCGCGAGGATATCGAGGTCGCGCAAGACCAGCGCCGACTTGGTAACGATACCGACCGGATGACCGGCGCGGTCGAGCACTTCCAGGATGCGGCGCATGACTTTGTAGCGCCGTTCGATCGGCTGATACGGGTCGGTGTTGGTGCCGATGGCGATCACCCGCGGCTCATAGCCGGGCGCCGCCAATTCCTTTGCCAGCAGCTCGGCCGCTTCCGGCTTCACGAACAACTTTGATTCGAAATCGAGCCCGGGCGACAGCCCGAGATAGGCGTGCGTCGGGCGCGCGAAGCAGTAGACGCAGCCGTGCTCGCAGCCGCGATAGGGATTGATCGAGCGGTCGAAGCCGATGTCGGGCGACTCGTTGCGGGTGATGATTTTGCGCGTGGCGTCGACCGTCACCTGCGTCTTGAACGGCGGCAATTCGTCGAGCGAACGCCAGCCGTCGTCGAAGGCGATGCGCGCCAGCGGCTCGTAGCGGCCCGAGGCATTGCTCTGCGCCCCGCGTCCGCGCCGGCGCTCGTGGTCGACGACGACGCCGAGCAGCTGGCTGACATCGTGACAAAGCCGCCCGCCGGCGCGGAGGGCAGCTCCTTCACCGGCGGGCGTCTCGGGGCAGTGTTCGAACGAGCCATGGCGGCAACCTAATCATCGAATGTGAACATAACAAGAACATTCTGTAGAGCCCATTTTTCAGGCATTTTCGGGCCTGATCTCGTGGGGTCACACCGAAACCCACATGATATGGTGGCAACCAATCCACAAGGGCGCCGGTTCCATGCTGAGCGCGATCATTGCCACGCACGAATCGGAGCGGGCGCTGGTGCGCACTTTGGCGGCGCTGGTGCCCGGCGCCGTGGCCGGCGTGATCAGCGAAGTGGTGGTCGCCGATGGCGGCTCGCGCGACGACACCGAGCAGGTGGCCGACATCGCCGGCTGCCGCTTTATAACCTCCAGGAGCCGATCGGAGCGCGGCTGAAAGAGGCGGCGGCGAGCACGCGCACGCCCTGGCTGATGTTCCTGCGCGCCGGCTGCGTGCCGGAGCCGGCCTGGGTCGCGGCGGTCGACCGTTTCATGCAGATGGCGGATGCAAGCGACCGCGCCACGCGCGCCGCCGTGTTCCGCCCGCCCGGCATCGCCGATCTCATGCGGCCAGGCCTTGGCGAGATTGCTCGCCATGCTGCGCGTGAGCTTCGGCGGCACGCCGAAACCCGAGCAGGGCCTGGTGATTGCCCGACGCTTTTACGACGCGCTCGGCGGCCATGACGGAGACGCCGATGCGGAGGCCGCCATGCTGCGCAAGCTCGGACGCCGGCGCATCGCCATGCTGCCGGCCGGGACGGCGGCGCCGCGCTGATTGCTGCCCGGAACGATAAAAGAGATATACTTGACTTTATCAACTAATTGCTCGAAGCTGGCGGCATGCCTCCCACCCGCCCGACCCGCGACCGCGTCGCCGCGGTGCGCCGTTTCAACCGTTTCTATACGCGGCAGATCGGCGTGCTGCGCAAAAATTACCTCGACAGCCCCTACTCGCTCGGCGAAATGCGCGTGCTCTACGAGCTCTCCCATGGCGAGGTGAAGACCGCCACCGACATCGGCCGCGCGCTCGATCTCGACGCCGGCTATCTTTCCCGCGTGCTGCGCAATTTCCAGAAGCGCGGCCTCATCAGCCGAAAAACTTCCGCCGCGGATGCGCGCCAGAGCGACCTCGCGCTCACCGCGCGCGGCGCCAAGATTTTCGCGCCGCTCGAGCGGCGCTCGCAGGACCTGGTCGGCGGCATGTTGGGCGGATTGAAAGCCGACGAGCAGGCGCGGCTTGTGGCGGCGATGACGACGATCGAAACGCTGCTTGGCGAGCTGCCCGGCGACGGCGTCGCGAAACCATCTTATGTCCTGCGCCAGCCGCGTCACGGCGATTTCGGCTGGATCGTTTCCCGGCACGCCGAGCTTTACGCGTTAGAATACGGCTGGGTGGAACCGTTCGAGGGCCTGTGCGCGCAGATCGTCGCCGATTTCATCAACAAGTTCGACGCCAAGCGTGAGCGCTGCTGGATCGCCGAGATGAACGGCGAAAACGTCGGCTGCATCATGCTGGCGAAGGATTCGGCCGAAGTCGCCCGCATCCGGCTGCTGCTGGTCGATCCGAAAGCGCGCGGGCTCGGCGTCGGCGCGCGGCTGGTCGAGGAATGCGTGCGTTTTGCACGCCAGGCCGGCTACAAGAAAGTCACGCTGTGGACGCACAGCATCCTTTTCGCCGCGCGCCACATTTATGAGAAAGCCGGCTTCACGCTCACCTCCAGCGAAAAGAAGCGCAGCTGGAGCAAAGATGTGGTGGCGGAGTATTGGGATTTGGAATTGTAGGTCCGCCTCATCCTGAGGAGCGCCCATAGGGCGCGTCTCGAAGGATGGGGCGGCCCGGGCCTCATGGTTCGAGACGCGCAGCTTCGCTGCGCTCCTCACCATGAGTGACTCACGCCGTCGCGCCCTTCGCCTTCGCCCTGCGCAAATGCTCGTCGAGCCGCGGCAATATCTCCACGAAATTGCACGGCCGGTAGCGGTAGTCGAGCTGGTGCACCAGAATCTCGTCCCAGGCGTCCTTGCAGGCGCCGGGCGAGCCGGGCAGGCAGAAAATGTAAGTGGCGTTGGCAACGCCCGCCGTGGCGCGCGTCTGGATCGCCGAAGTGCCGATCTTCTTCTCGCTGACCAACAGGAACATGGTGGAAAACCCGTCCATCTTCTTCTCGAACAGCGGCTCCACCGCCTCCGGCGTCACGTCGCGGCCGGTGAAGCCGGTGCCGCCGGTCGAGATGATGACATCGATCGATTTATCCGCGATCCAGCCTTTCACCTGCCGGCGAATTTCGTCGACCTCGTCTTTGACGATGGCGCGGTCGGCCAGGACATGGCCAGCGGCCTGCAAACGTTCCGCCAAGGTCGCGCCGGATTTGTCTTCGGCGAGATCGCGCGTGTCCGACACCGTCAGCACCGCAATCTTCAGCGGCACGAATTGTCTGCTTTGGTCGATGCCGGGCATGTTCTCCTCACTCGTGTCCCGGATGCGGTGCAGCGCGCAGCGCTGTTCCGCTGATCCGGGACCCAGATAATAGCATGGGTCCCGGTTCTGCAGCGCAGCACTGCGTGCTGCGTTGCGCCCGAGACACGCAGGAAACTATAGCGACGCCGCCGCGAAGGTGTCGCAGGACGACACCTTGCCCTCTTTCAGCCCGACGGTGAACCAGCGCTGGCGCTGCGCCGAGGTGCCGTGGGTAAAGGCGTCGGGTACGACATAGCCCTGCGCTTGTTTCTGCAGCCGGTCGTCGCCGATCGCCGATGCGGTCTGCAGCGCGGCTTCGACGTCGCCCGGCTCGATCGATTTCCAGCGCTGGTCGGAACGATTGGCCCAGACGCCGGCGAAGCAATCGGCCTGCAGCTCGATGCGCACCTGGATGCGGTTGGCCGCCGCCTTGCTGCCGGCAGCGCGCTGCATGGCGTTGGCCTGCGGCAGCGTGCCGAGCAGGTTCTGCACGTGATGGCCGACCTCGTGGGCGATCACATAGGCCTCGGCAAACTCACAAGCCTTGCCGCTGCAGCCGCGGAAACGCACCTGCATGTCGCGGAAAAACGAAGTGTCGAGATAGATGCGCTGATCGGTCGGGCAATAGAACGGGCCCATCGCCGCCCGCGCGAAGCCGCAGCCGCCCTGCTCCGAGCCGGAAAACAGCCGCAAGCGCGGCGCGCGGTATTGCTTGCCCGCGGCCGTGAAGATGGCGGTCCAGACATCTTCGGTATTACCGAGCACGGCGGCGACGAACTGGCCGGTCTGGTCCTTCGGCGCACCGGTCTGGCGCGGGGGCTGGCGATTCGGCTGCTGATAGGACGACCCGCCGCCGCGCAGCATTTCGGCGCCGCCGATGAGAATGCTGGGGTCGATGCCGGTCGCCCAGCCGATCAAGCCGAGCACGATCACGGTGCCGATGCCGAGGCCGCCGCTGCCGCCGGGGATGCCGAAGCCGCCGCCGCCACCGCCTTCGCGGTCATCCTCGACATTGTCGCTGCGTCGAAAATCATCCCAACGCATCCAGTAATCCTCCCCAATGACGCCATCCAACAGGGCAAACGGCATGGTGGCAATGCCCGACGCGGTTGCAGGCCGCCACCATAACTCGTTGAACCGCGCGCGATCTTACGGCATTTTTTGCCTAGCGCGGCGACGTTTTTGCTAACGCGATTTTTACCATGGGCGCCCAAGATACCGGTCTGTCGGTTGTAGGTCCCGCGTCGCCGACCGCGTTCACCTGAGTCAGAGTCCTGAGTCATGGTTGTGTCGCGTCGCGGGGCGCCCTCACGGGCGCCCCGTGCAGTTTCAGATCGCAGCCACCATCACCGGGTTCTGCTCGGCGACTGCACGTCCACCATGGCGCAACTGCCGGCGGCGTGCGTCGATCTGGTGTTTGCCGATCCGCCCTATAACCTTCAGCTCGCCAGCGACCTCAGGCGTCCCGACAATTCGCGCGTCGATGCCGTCGACGACGACTGGGACAAGTTTTCGAGCTTTGCCGCCTATGACGATTTCACCAAAAGCTGGCTCACCGCCTGCCGGCGGGTGATGAAGCCCGCCGCCACCATCTGGGTGATTGGCTCCTATCACAACATTTTCCGCGTCGGCGCCATCATGCAGGATCTCGGCTTCTGGATTCTCAACGACGTGATCTGGCGCAAGTCGAACCCGATGCCGAATTTCCGCGGCCGGCGCTTCACCAACGCGCACGAAACCATGATCTGGGCGACGCGCGACGCGCAGGCCAAAGGCTACACCTTCAATTACGAGGCGCTTAAAGCCGGCAACGAGGACATCCAGGTGCGCTCCGACTGGACGCTCGCCTTGTGCACCGGCGAAGAACGGCTGAAAGGCCGCGACGGCAAGAAACTGCATCCGACGCAGAAACCGGAAGCGCTGTTGGCGCGCGTGTTGTTGTCGTCGTCGCGGCTCGACGATCTGGTGCTCGACCCGTTCTGCGGTACCGGCACCACCGGCGCGGTCGCGAAAAGACTTGGCCGCCGTTTCGTCGGCTGCGAGCAGGATGCGAATTACGCCAAAGCGGCGGAACAGCGCATCGCCGCAACCGAGTTGATGGAAGCGCCGGCGCTGGCGCCTTTCGTCACCGCGCGCGAGGCGCCGCGCGTGCCATTCGCCGCGCTGATCGAACGCGGGCTGGTGACGCCTGGCGTCAAATTGGTGGACGCCAAGAAACGCCACACAGCCTTCGTGCGCGCCGATGGCGCGGTGTCGCTCGGCGGCCAAGTTGGCTCGATCCACAAGATCGGCGCCATGGCGCAAGGCCTGGACGCCTGCAACGGCTGGACCTTCTGGCACGTCGAGACGCCGAAGGGCTTGCGCCTGATCGACGAATTCCGTGCGCAAGTGCGCGCCGAAATGGCGGAAGCGGCAGAGTAGCTATTTCGCCGCGACGTCTATAAAAAACTCAAGCGCACGCGCCGCGAAAGCATGCATATTGGCCTGCCGGTCGCCGCTGCCGGTTTCCAGCGTGACCGCGCGTTCGATCCCCCGCCCCACCACCGCGATGCAGCTATGGCCGGCCGCGTCGCCGTAGCGATTGCCGGCCGGACCGGTGGCACCGGTTTCGCCAATGCTCCAGGTTGAGCCGTTACGCTCGCGCATACGCCGGGCAAGCAGCAGCGCGTAGCTTTCCGTCGACGGCCGCATGCCGGACATCTCGGTTTCGCCGATGCCAAGCAGCGCCGCGCGCGTCACGTGCGTATAGATCACGGCGCCGCCGATGAAATAAGCCGAAGCGCCGGGCACGGCGAGCAGCGCGGCGGCGATCAGCCCGCCGGTCGAGGATTCCGCGATTGCTATGGTTTCCTTAAGCTCGATCAGGCGCGTGGCGATCTTCTCGGCGAGCGGCACAAGCGATTGCATCACAAATCCCCGCGCCCGAGCTGGCAGAGCACACGGAACACGCCGACCTCCGTTCCCGGAAACTGCGCTGCAAGGCGCGCGCCGGTCTGTTCGGCGGCATCCTGGCGTAGCGTGTCGACCATCAGGCAGGCTTTGATCTTCTTGTCGCCGCC
Organism: uncultured Alphaproteobacteria bacterium; assembly: GCA_963805375.1. Classification (GTDB taxonomy): domain Bacteria; phylum Pseudomonadota; class Alphaproteobacteria; order Rhizobiales; family Xanthobacteraceae; genus Pseudolabrys. The sequence goes on from CAWDUB010000010.1 coordinate 182,107, forward strand.
GCGCAATTGCTCTTCTTTCGATACCGGCATGCCGGTGGAATCGAGCGCCATCCAGATCTCGCCGCCGGCCACAGCCGGGCTCTTGAGCATGGCATCGAGCTGCGCGGAAAGCGCGGCCTCTTCCGGCGTCTCGTCAAAGCGCACCGCCACCGCGTAAGCGCCGCGAAAGCCGCCGCGCCGCACGGTGCGCCAGCACACGGTGCGATTCATGTTGATGAACACCTCCGACATGATCATGCGCGTCATCGGCGTCGGATTATCGAGCCGATCGAGGTACGGCTTGGAGGTCAGCACATCGGGCGATTGCGTTAGATAAAAATTGAAATAGCCGTTGGCGCCCGAGATCGCTTGATGACGCCGCCCGAACAGGAAGCCGGGCACGGCCAAGCGTTCGAGCAGATGTTCGCCCTGAAACCAGGTCTCGAAATCGACCTCGCGGCCGACGACGCAATCGTTCCAGATCGCCAGGATACCGTGTTGCTGCACTCCTATGCGCTCCCACGCCGCTCGATATTGGCGCTACGCGCCGGCACGCCGAATTCCCTGCGGCAGACCTCGGCCAATATCGCGATGCCCTCGCGGATCTCCTCATGCGTCGGGCTGGCAAAACACAGCCGCATGCGGCTTCCGCTATAGGCCTTGTCGATCGACCATTCCGGCCCGGGATTGATGACGACGCCGGCGGCAAGCGCCGCCTCGCGCAGCTTCATGGCGTCGACATTGTCCGGTAGCTTGACCCAGAGGAACATCCCGCCGGGCGGATAATCGAATTCCGCCGCGGTGCCGAACTGCTCGTTCAGTGCGCCGACCAAAGTGTCGAGCTTGGCGCGGAAGCGCGCGCGCAATTGCGGCACATGATCGGCAAAATGCGCTTCGCAGTATTCGGCCAGCATCATCTGCTCGAGCCCGCCGGACCCCGCATCGATTTTCAGCGCCAGCAGACGCGACATCATCGCCCAGGGCGCCACGATGAAGCCGACGCGCAAGGCCGGCGCGATCGTTTTCGAAAACGACCCCATGTGGATCACGTTCGCCGTTTTGCTCATCGAATAAAGCGAGGGCGGACGCCTGCCGTCCCAGGTGAGGTCGGCGTAGCAGTCGTCTTCGAAAACCGGCACGCCAAAGGCCTCGGCGAGCTCGAGAAGCTTCACCCGCCGTTCCAGGCTGAGCACGGCCGAGGTGGGATTTTGGATGGTAGCGATGGTGTAGATGAATTTCGGCCGCACGCCAGCTTTGCGCAGGTCGGACAGCGCCGTCTCCAGCGCGTCCATGCGCATGCCGTCTTTGTCGAGCGGCACGCCGATCACATTGATGCCGCGGCGGGTATAGCGGTTGATCGTACCCTCGTAGCAATCGCGTTCGCAGATCACCGTATCGCCGCGCTCAAGCAAGGCTTCATTGACCAGGTCGAGCCCCTGCAGCGAGCCGGAAAGCAGGAGAATGTCGTCGGCCGTGCAATCGATCGCGGCATCGCGTTTAAGTTTTTTCACCAAGAATTCGCGCAGCGGCTTGTAGCCCTGCGGGCCGGTATGCAGGCGATAGTCCGACAGCCTGCGGCCCTCCCGCGACAACACGGTTTGCAGCGCGGCCTTCAGGTCGTCGACCGCCAGTCCCTCCGGGTCGTTGTTGCCAAACGTGAAGTTGTACTTGCCCGGCGTTTTCCACCGAACCGCGGGCGCCGGCTGGTGCGCGGCAACGAGCGGCGCGAAATCGAATGCCATGAGTTCCGCCCCCCGCGCCGCTATTTCGCCGCCACCACCATGATCTCGACGTGATAATCGGGCGCGGCGAGCTTGGCCTCGACGCAGGCGCGCGCCGGCGTCTGGCCGGGCGCCACCCAGGCATCCCACACCGCGTTCATTTCGGCGAACTTGGCCATATCGGTGATCCAGATATTGGCGGACAACAGCTTGGTTTTGTTGGTGCCGGCCTGCGCCAGATAGCTGTCGATGGTGGCGACGATCTCCTTGGTCTGCTCGGTAACGCTCTTGCCTTTGTTGGCGCGGGCGACGATGCCGGCGAGATAGACGGTGTCGCCGTGCACCACGATTTGACTCATGCGCGCGCCGACTTCCTTGCGTTCGATGCTCATGCTGACCTCTTCCCTCGTATCGAATTTAGTACGCTCCTAGCCTTCTTCGCCCCCTTTTGGAACCCGCGCCGCGCTTTCCGACTTATTGCAGGACCAAGTTCAAGGGAGGCGATAATGGGCTGGTTTTCATCCGACATCAAAACGGTCGACGATCTTTTCCTGCACACCTTGCAGGACATCTACTATGCCGAGCACCAGATTCAAAAGGCCCTGCCGGATATGATCGGCAAGGCCTCCGATGCCGAGCTCAAAAAAGGCTTTCGCACGCATCTGGCCCAGACCAAGGGGCAGATCAAAAGGCTCGACCAGGCTTTCAAGAAGCTCAAGGAGAAGCCGAAGGGCACCAAATGCCCGGCAATCGACGGCATCATCGAAGAGGCCAACGACATCGCCGGCGAGATCGCCGACAAGATGGTGCTCAACGCCGCGCTGATCGCGGCGGCCCAAGCGGTCGAGCACTACGAGATCACCCGCTACGGCACGCTCGCCGCCTGGGCGAAGCTGCTCGGCCGCGGCGATGTCGCCAAACTGTTGACGGCCAACCTCAACGAAGAAAAAGCGACCGACAAGAAGCTCAACGGCATCGCCAAGCGCAAGATCAATAAAAAGGCGCTGGCGCGGAAGAAGCCGCGGCCGGACCAGGTCGAACGCGCGGAGAACGCTTTCCTTACCGCCGCGGCGGGCATTCCGGCGATCTGAGATCGAGCGCAGCGTGGGCGCGGCGGCCTTCAGCCGCCGGCCACGCCTTGCGTGTTGACGTAGAGCGAATAGAGCGAATGCGCCGCCGCCATGAATAGCCGGTTGCGCTTGCGTCCGCCGAAACAAACGTTGGCGCAGCGCTCCGGCAAGGCGATGTGGCCGATCGGCTCGCCGGCGGCCGTGAACACCCGCACGCCGTCGAGCTGCGTCGTCATGCCCCAGCCGCACCACAGGTTGCCGTCGATGTCGACGCGGAAGCCGTCGGGCGTACCGTGCGGGCCGGCATCGATCAGGATTTTGCCGTTGGCGATTTTGCTGCCGTCGTCGATGACGTCATAGACCAAAATGCGGCGCGGCTCGCTGCGCAATTCAACGATGTAGAGCTTCTTTTCGTCGGGCGAGAAGGCAAGCCCGTTCGGCGCGTTGATGCCGTCGGCCACCACGGTGACCGCGCCGGTCTTGCCGTCCACGCGATAGACATTCATCGGCAATTCCGGCTCGGCGATGTCGCCCTCGTAATTGCCGAGGATACCGAAACGCGGATCGGTGAACCAGATCGAGCCGTCGGACTTTACAACGATATCGTTCGGCGAATTGAGGCGCTTGCCCTCGTAGCGGTCGCAGATCACCGTAATGGACCCGTCATATTCGGTGCGGGTGACGCGGCGCGTGAGATGCTCGCAGGTGACCAGCCGGCCCTGGCGGTCGCGGGTATTGCCGTTGGCGTTGTTCGACGGCTTGCGGAAGAAGCCGACGGCGCCCGTTTCCTCGTCCCAGCGGCGGATGCAATCACCCGGCACGTCGCTCCACAAAAGATAGCGGCCGTCGCCGAACCACACCGGCCCCTCGCCCCAGCGCGAACCGGTAAAGAGCCGTTCGACGCTGGCGAGCGGCAGCCGATATTTGTCGAAACGCTTGTCCAGCGCGGTCACGTGCGGATCGGGGTAACGCAGGCTCGGCACCCAGTCGTCAGCGGACATGACGCTCACCCGTCGCTTTCTCATCCAAGGCATGCGCGATGACTTTGCGCATGACAGTGGGTAGCGCTTCATCGGCAAGATCGGCAAGCCTGACCCAGCGCCCACCCTTGGGCGCGCGCGTCGCGCGAGGCACTTGCGTCATGAAAACCGTGAGTTCGAGCGGAAAATGAGTGAACACGTGCTCGATCACGCCCAGGAGCCGCCGCCATTTCGTCTTCGCACCTAAGCGCGGCGCGCCTTCGCGCGCCCGCGCGCTGTCGAAATCATGCGCCCAGACGCTGCCCGGCACTTCCGTCATGGACGCGAGCAAGCCCTTGTCCGGACGCTTTTGCAACAGCACGCGTCGATCGGCGCGCAACACGACGAACGCGGCGCCGCGGCGCAGTTTGCCTTCGCGCTTTGGCGATTTGCGCGGGAACGTCTGCTCGATACCCAAGGCGTGCGCAACACAGGCCTCGCTCCAGGGACACAACACGCAGGCCGGCCGCTTCGGCGAGCAGACGGTAGCGCCGAGATCCATCAGCGCCTGCGCGAAATCGCCGGAGCGATGCGGCGGCAGCAGCGAGGCCGCCAGCCGCTTGATCGTCGGCTTGGCCGCCGGCAGCACCTCGTCGACCGCAAACAGTCGCGCCGCCACCCGCTCGACATTGCCGTCCACCGGCACCGCCGGCAAATCGAAGGCGATGGCGGCGACGGCAGCGGCGGTGTAATCGCCGATGCCCGGCAGCGCGCGCAACGCCGCAAGGTCGGCCGGAAATTGTCCGCCATGACTTTGCGCCACGGCCCGCGCGCAAGCGTGCAAATTGCGCGCGCGGGCATAATAGCCGAGCCCGGCCCAGGCCCGCAGCACGTCGTCGAGGCCGGCCGCGGCAAGCGCGTCCACGCTCGGCCAGCGCGCGAGGAAGCGCACGAAATAAGGCGCGACCGTCTTAACGGTCGTCTGTTGCAACATGATCTCGGACAACCACACACGGTACGGGTCGGGCCGCTCGCCTTTACGCGCCCGCCACGGCAAAACCCGCCGGTGGCGGTCGTACCAGGCGAGCAGATCGGCCGGGTTCGGCGCAGTGGATGGTTTCTTTCGCGCGCGCGAGCGGGCTGCTACGGTCATGGCGCCGACGATGGCATGAGAGCGCACCTCAAATGAACAAGTCCGCGCGCAGTTTTCCCCGACCGCTTTCCGAGCTGCTTGGCGGCCTTTTGAGCGACGTGGTCAAGGCGCAAGGCTTCGCCTCGACCGAGATCATCGCCCGCTGGGCCGACATCGTGGGCGCCGATATCGCCGCGCACAGCGAGCCGATCAAGATCAACTGGCCGCGGCCGGCCGGCGAGGAGCCCCCCGAACCGGCCACTTTGGTGCTGCGGGTCGAGGGGCCGGTGGCGATCGAGATCCAGCACGTGTCCGCCGTCATCCTCGAGCGGGTCAACCGCTTCTTCGGCTGGCAGGCGATCGGCCGCCTGGCGCTGCGGCAAGCCCCGCTACGGCGGCGCGAACCGCCGATGCCGCCTTCGGTGGCCGACCCGGAAGCGGCCGCCCGCATCGCCGAAGGGCTTTCCGCCGTCGAAGACGAAGACTTGCGCCAGGCGCTCGCCCGCCTCGGCGCCGCTATCAAGCGAAAGTGAGCCTTTCGTTGCCCTTGGCGAAGCGGCCCGCCATTGCCACAATTATGCTATCCAGCTAGTGACGGCCCTTGGATCGGGCCCCAGCCGACGGGAGTTGCAGTTGTTATTCAATCGTCGCCAGTTTTGCCAATGCGCTGCTGTCGCCGCGCTGGCCGCCGCCGCGCTCGGCGCTTCCGCGCTGCCGTCATTTTCGCAAGACAAGTCCGAGGGCGCCGCCATCCCGCCTGCCGAATTGATGAAGCCGGGCGCGCTGCCCGATATGGCCCTGGGCGCGGAAAAGGCGCCGGTCACCATTGTCGAATATGCCTCGATGACCTGCCCCCATTGCAGGCACTTCCAGGAAACCACCTTCCCGGAACTGAAGAAGCGCTACATCGACACCGGCAAGGTACGCTACATCTTCCGCGAATTTCCGCTGGATACCTTGGCGGAAGCCGCATCCATGCTGGCGCGTTGCTCGGCCGACGGCGACAGCGGCAAATATTTTTCCATGGTCGACACCCTGTTCCACCAGCAGAACGATTGGGCGGTCGAGAAGCCGATCCCGCCGCTGATGCGGATCGCCAAACAGGCCGGCTTCACCGAGGCCACGTTCAATACCTGCCTGGCGAATCAGAAGATCCTCGATGCCATCGAAAGCGTGCGTAAGCGCGCCGTCGACCAGTTTAAGGTGCACTCGACGCCGACTTTCTTCGTCAACGGCAGTCCGCATCCGGGCGCCCTGTCGATTGAGGAAATGGCGAAGATCATCGACCCCTATCTCAAGGGCTGATAAGGGTTTTTCGGTCTGAGGCGCTTGCCTGCCGCAAGCCGATTTGGCGTTGCACAACGCCGAAAAGGTCTGGAAAACCGCCGCCAACATCACAAGCTAGTTGCTTGATGGCGCCCGAAGATTCATTGTCGCGCACGCCCATGATATCCACTGACCGGGCTGATTCCCGGAGCGAAATCCGATTCCGCAAAATGCACGACCAGACGGCTTCGATCCTGCGCGGGATGAGACCTGACGCATGAAACTCACCCGGCTGCGCCTGTTAGGGTTCAAGTCGTTTGTCGAGCCGACCGATTTCCTGATCGAGCCGGGGCTGACCGGCGTGGTCGGGCCGAACGGCTGCGGCAAATCCAACCTGGTCGAAGCGCTGCGCTGGGTGATGGGCGAATCCTCCTACAAGTCGATGCGCGCCTCCTCGATGGACGAGGTGATCTTTTCCGGTTCCAACAACCGCCCCGCCCGCAACAATGCCGAGGTGGCGATCACCATCGACAACGCCGAACGCTCGGCGCCGGCCGCGTTCAACGATGCCGACGCCCTCGAGATCGCCCGCCGCATCGAGCGCGAGGCCGGCTCCACCTACCGTATCAACGGCCGCGAGGTGCGCGCCCGCGACGTGCAGATCGTGTTCGCCGACGCCTCCACCGGCGCGCGCTCGCCGGCGCTGGTGCACCAGGGCCGCATCGGCGAAATCATCCAAGCCAAGCCGGAACAGCGCCGCCGCGTGCTTGAGGAAGCCGCCGGCGTTGCCGGCCTGCACGCCCGTCGCCACGAAGCCGAGCTGCGCCTCAAGGCGGCGGAAACCAATCTCACGCGGCTGGAGGATGTGATCGGCCAGCTTGCCGGTCAGATCGACGCGCTGAAGAAGCAGGCCCGTCAGGCGATCCGCTATCGCACGGTGTCGGCGCAGGTGCGCAAGGCCGAGGCCACGCTCTATCATTTGCGCTGGACCGGCGCGACCAACGAAGTCGCCGCCGCCGAGCAGGCCAAAGACGCCGGCCTGCGCGAAGTCGCGGCGCGCACCGGGGCGGAAGCCGAAGCCTCCAAGCGTCAGGCGCTTGCGGCCGCCACGCTGCCTGACTTGCGCGAGGCCGAGGCGCGCGCCGGCGCCGCCTTGCACCGGCTCAACCTCGCGCAGCAGGAACTCGACCGCGAGGAAGCGCGCGCCAAGGACCGCATTGCCGAACTCGAGCTGCGGCTCAAGCAATTCGCCGCCGACGGCGAGCGCGAGCAAAAACTTGCTGCCGACGCCGAAGCAGCCCTCACCAAACTCGCCGCCGAGGAAGAGACCATCCGCCAGGAGGCGCGCGAAAGCGCCGGACGCCGCAGCGGCGTCGATAAGCGCGTCGCCGAGGCCGACGCCGCGCTCAACGCGGCCGAGAAGATTTTCTCCGAAGTCACCACGGCGCTTGCCGATCTCAGCGCCCAGCGCAACCGGTTCGAGAACGCAGCGCGCGAACAAAGCGAGCGCATCGGCCGCATTGCCGGCGAGATCGAGGCGATCGAGCGCGAACTGGCGACCCTGCATAGCGGCGAGAACGCCACCGCCGCGGTCGAGGGCGCGCAATCGGCGCTCACCGAAGCCGAAGCTGCCGCCGTGGCCGCGGAAGCCGCGCACAACAATACCCGTAGCGAATATGAGGCCGCGCGCTCCGCGCTCGCCGAAGCGGAAAAGCAGGTGCAGCGGCTGGAAACCGAGGCCAAGACGCTGGCCAAAATGATGGCGCCGGAGACGCGCAATCTGTGGCCGCCGGTGATCGACCATGTCTCGGTCGGCAAAGGCTACGAGAAAGCGTTGGGCGCGGCCTTGGGCGACGATCTCGATGCGCCGCTCGACCCAACCTCGCCGATGCATTGGTCGCAGATCGACCCGGCCGCCGGCGATCAGCCGTTGCCCGAAGGCGCCGAACCGTTGGCGAAACACGTGCAGGCGCCGGCGCAGCTTGGCCGCAGGCTGGCGCAGATCGGCGTGGTTGAGTTCGACGCAGGCGTCAAACTCGCTCGTGATCTCAAACCGGGCCAGCGGCTGGTTTCGCGTGCCGGCGACCTGTGGCGCTGGGACGGATTCGTCGCGGCCGCGCATGCGCCGACCGGCGCCGCGCGCAGGCTGGCGCAACGCAGCCGCGTTGCCGAAATCGACCGCGAATTGCAGACGGCCCGCGCCGAGGTCGACAAGAAACGCCGCATCCTGGAGGCGGCGCAAAAAGCGTTCGAAGCCGCCGGCCACAGCGAAAGCGAAACCCGAACCCGAGAACGCGACCTCAACCGCCAGGCGGCGCGGCTTTCCGCCTTGGCCGAGGCGCGCACGCGTCTGGTCGCCGGGCGCAACGAGGCGACCGCCGCCATGGCGCAAGCCGAACGCGCGTTGGCCGATCTATCCCCCGCCGCCGATCTCGAAAAACAGCTTGCCGAGGTGCGCGACGATATCGCCGGCAAGCGCGGCAAGCTCGCCGAGGTGCGCGCCGAGCAACAGGCGATCGTGCGCGAGGCGGAATTGGCCGACCGCCGGCTCTCCTCGCTGGCCGCGGACAAAGCCGGCTGGGTCGAGCGCCAAGGCAGCGCGCGTCAGCAGATCGCCACGCTGGAAACCCGTGTCGACGAAGCCAAACGCGACCGCAAGGAACTGGAAAACGCGCCGCAGCTTTTCGCCGAAAAGCGGTCCGGCCTGATCGGGCAAATTCAGAACGCGGAAGCCGAGCGCGGCGCCTGCGCCGACCGCCTGGCAGCAGCCGAGAGCGCGCTGGCCGAAGCCGACCGCGATGCACGCGCAGCCCTTGAAGCGGCCGGCGCGGCGCGCGAGGAACTGGCGCGCGCGGAGGAACGCTTCGAGGGCGCCAAGCGCCGGCTCGCCGACATTGCCCGCGAAATCCACGACATGCTGGAAATCGAGCCGGAAGCCGTTGCCGCGCTGGCCGAGATCGAGGATGGCGAGGCGCTGCCCGACTTGACCGAGATCGAGGAAAAGCTCGAACGGCTGCGGCGCGAACGTGAGCGCCTGGGCGCGGTCAATCTGCGCGCCGAAGAAGAACTTCGCGAAGTCGAGGCCCAGCACACGACGCTGACGACCGAGCGCGACGATCTGGTCGAGGCGATCAAGAAACTGCGCCTCGGCATCCAAAGCCTCAATCGCGAGGCGCGCGAACGGCTGCTCGCCTCGTTCGAGCAGGTCAACAAGCACTTCCAGCATTTATTTACCGAGCTGTTCGGCGGCGGCACCGCCGAATTGCAACTGATCGAAAGCGACGATCCGCTGGAAGCGGGCCTGGAGATCATGGCCAAGCCGCCGGGCAAGAAGCCGGCGACGCTCTCGCTGCTGTCGGGCGGCGAGCAGGCACTGACCGCCTTGGCGCTGATCTTTGCGGTGTTCCTCACCAACCCGGCGCCGATCTGCGTGCTCGACGAGGTCGACGCCCCGCTCGACGATCATAACGTCGAGCGCTTCTGCGATCTGCTCGACGAGATGACCAAATCCACCGACACCCGCTTTGTCATCATCACCCACAACCCAATCACCATGGCTCGCATGAACCGGCTGTTCGGCGTCACCATGGCCGAGCGCGGGGTGTCGCAGCTGGTGTCCGTCGACCTGGAAGCCGCCGTAAAGTTCCGCGAAGCGAGCTAACCCCGCGGCGGCGTTGAACTATTGGACGGCGGAACCCGGCACCGCCCGCCCCCTGAAAAAATATCTGGCGGACCCTGGAAACCCAGGAACCAAAGGGTGGATGTCGCGTTGAAGCCCGTGTGTTTAAGTCGGGCGGCTCCCCCCTTACCCCCCGAATAGCCGTCTGGCGAAAGACCCCGAGCCTTGCTCGGGGTCTTTTTTTGTGTGCCGACAAGCGCTTAGGCAAAGGTGCCGGCGAGCCGCAGCCCGATCCTGCCCGCCCGCCCTATCCCGTTGCCGTTGGCGGCGCGCATCCCATCTAGGCTAGGCTGGTTCCGTCCTGACGCTTTCCCCTTGGAGCTGCCCCATGTCCACCACCGGTTGGATCGTCCTTGCCGTGATCGTCGTGATCGTGATTTGGGCGATCAGCATCTACAACGGCCTCGTCGCCATGCGGCAGAGGACCAATCAGGCCTTTGCCGACATCGACGTCCAGCTCAAGCAGCGCCACGACCTCATCCCCAATCTGGTGGAGACGGTGAAGGGCTATGCCGCGCACGAACGCGGAACGCTGGAAGCCGTGATCAAGGCGCGGCAGACCGCGATCGCCGCACCCGGGGTCGAGCAGAAGGTGGCGGCGGAGAACATGCTCTCCGGCGCGCTACGCCAATTGTTCGCGCTGTCGGAAGCCTATCCCGACCTCAAGGCCAACCAGAACTTCCAGCAGCTGCAGGCGCAGTTGTCCGACATCGAAAACAAGCTCGCCGCGGCGCGCCGCTTCTTCAACAGCGCGGTGCAGGAATACAACACCGGCATCCAGAATTTCCCGGCGGTACTGTTTGCCGCGACCTTCGGCTTCACGTCGCGCACGTTCTTCGACGTCGGCGAGGAGCGCCCGCAGCTCGAGCAGGCGCCGAGCGTGAAGTTCTAGCTGATGAACTTCCGCGCTCGTGTCCCGGACGCGGTGCAGCGCGATAGCGGTGCACCGCAGATCCGGGACCCGCGCAGGCGCATCGTTAATCTGGATCCCGGGTCTGAAGCGCACCGCTCCGCGTTGCGCTGCGCCCGGGAAACGCAGTAAAAACCATGGCCGCCTACGGTCTCTATACGCATATCCAGTCGAACAAGCGCCGTTCTGTCGCGCTGCTGATCGGGCTGTTCTTCTTGGTCTACATCATGGTGTTCGCCGGCGCGCTGCTGGCCGAGGCGCTCACCGCGCGCGGCTCTCCGCCGCTCGATTATTTGCTCCGCGCGGCCGAATTCGACTTTGTCAAGGCGCTGCCGTTTGCCACCATTGGCACGGTGATCTGGATTTTCATTGCCTACCGGTTCCACCAGTCGATGATCGACGCGGTAACCGGCGCGCGGCCGGTCACCCGCGAGCAGGAACCGCGGCTCTACAATCTTCTGGAAAATTTGTGCATCTCGCGCGGCATCACCACGCCGACGCTGCGCATTGCCGACGATGAGGCGCTCAACGCCTTCGCCACCGGTATGAACGAAAAACAATATTCGATCACCGTGACGCGCGGGCTGGTCGAGGCGCTCAACGACCAGGAGCTCGAAGCCGTGCTCGGCCATGAACTTACGCATATCCGCAATGGCGACGTGCGCATGATGGTGGTGGCGATGGTGATCGCCGGCGTGCTCGGCTTCTTCGGCGAATTGGTGTTCCGCATCTTCTTCCAGAATATGCTTTGGGGCGGCGGACGCCGCTCGCGCGACGGCGAACGTGGCGGCGCCGGCATCGCCATCGTCATCGCGATCGCCATCATCGTGCTGGTCTGGATCCTGTCGATCGTCATCCGCTTCGCGCTGTCGCGGCAGCGCGAATACCTCGCCGACGCCGGCTCCGTCGAATTGACCAAGAACCCCGACGCCATGATCATGGCTCTGCGCAAGATCGAAGGTCGCGGAGAAATCCCCGGTGCCAACTCGGCGGTGATGGAAATGTGCATCGACAACCCGCGCGAGGGCTTTTCCAATATTTTCGACACCCACCCTTCGGTGGAAAAACGTGTCGAGGCGCTAGTGAAATTCGCCGGCGGCCACGATCCCGGCCCGCTCGAACTGGCGCCCCCGCAAGAGCAGCCGCAGATCGAGCAGCAAGCGGGCGATGACACGGCCGAAGGACCTTGGGGTGATCAGTCGCCGCAACCCGCGCCGGCGCAGCCATCCGGGCCTTGGGGGCCGCAGCCTAGCCCCGCGCCACCCGGTACGCCCGGCCCGTGGGGCCCCGAACCCGGCGCGCCAAGTAGCGGTCCTTGGGGACCACGGCAAAACTGACTCATGCCGAACAGCCGCAACCTCCCCGGCCCCCTGATTTCGCCGTCGCATCGGCAACGCAGCAGGCGTTAGCGTCCGTCTTGGCCGGGCCGCCGCAACAACCGGCGTCGGATTGTTCCGAGATCACCCGATTGCACACGCCGGTTTCCGGCAATACGAGTTCGACTTGGTCGGCCGCCGCGTGATCGCCGGCCAACCGCGCCATGATCGAACGAACTTGTTCGTAGCCGGTAATCATCAAAAAGGTCGGGGCACGGCCATAAGATTTCATGCCGGCAAAATAGAAATCCGGCTCGGGTTGCGCGAGCTCGCGCGCGCCATGCGGCCTGACGGTACCGCAACTGTGCAAGTTCGGGTCGATGAGCGGCGCAAGATCGGGTGGGCATTCGAGGGCGGGGTCGAGTCGCAAGCGCAACTCGCGCAAAAAAGACAGGTCGGGCCGGAAGCCGGTCGCCACGATCAGTTCGTCCGCCATGACATGACGTCCGCGGCAGGACGGCCCGGCGTCGATACGAAGGCGGCCGTCCTGCATGCCGATGTGCGATACGCGAAACTCCGGCTCGACCTGCAGCTTTTCGGCTTCAACCAAGCGCGCGAGCGCGGAGCCGAGTTCGCCGCGGGCAACCAGCTTGTCGTTGATACCGCCACCGTAGGCCCTGTCCGGCTTAACGCCCCGCAGCAGCCAGATGATTTCCGTAGTGGCGGCCGCTTCCTTGAGCGCGACGAGATCGATCAAGCTGCCGGCCGCCGAATGACCACTGCCCAGCACGGCGACGGTCTTGCCGACGTAACGGCTCCTGTCGGCACCTAACACATCGGGCATCGCATAGGCGATGCGATCGCGGGCCTCGTCTTCGCCAACTGCAGCGAGGCCGTTGGCGCCGGCCGCGTTCGGCGTTCGCCATGTTCCCGAGGCATCGACAACCGCGTCGGCCAGAACGGTCTTGGTCCCGGCGCCGTTTCGATACTGGATTTCAAATGGGGCCCGATGGCGCCCCTCGGTTTTGACTTTGTCGAATCCGCTTCGGCTGATCGCGGTCACGCGGCTCGATGTCTGGATATGGTCTTTCAGTGCCGTCCGGGTGGCCAAAGGCTTCAAATAGCGTTCCACCAGTTCATTGCCGGTAGGATAGTCGTGCGGATCCGGAGAATTCCACCCGGCGGCCGCAAGAAGGCGCCCGGCGGTGCGGTCGATGTTGTACTGCCACGGTGAAAACAGCCGCACATGGCCCCACTGCCGCACGGAATCGCCGGGCTCCGGGCCCGTTTCGAACAGCACCGGCCTCAACCCGCGTTCGAGCGCATGCGCCCCTGCCGCGAGGCCGACCGGCCCTGCACCGACGATAGCGACGGTCATTGGGTTTTGGCTCATTTGCTTAAGCCGCCCTGCCTTTGTCGCGCGCCGGCGCGCAGGCGCTATCCGCGCAGCATTCGGCCGCAAGATAATCGACCAAATTGTGCATGACCTCATAGTTCGCGCGGCAAATCAGCGTGGTGCCTTGCCGCTCCTGAACGATGAGATCGACGATCAGCAGGGTTTTGAGATGGTGCGACAAGGTCGAAGCCGCAGCGTTCAACTTCGCCTGCAGCCTGCCCACAGACAGCCCCGCCTCGCCGGCGCGAACAAGCGCGCGATAAATCTGCAGCCGCGTCGGGTTGCCGAGCGCCTCAAGGCGCGCGGCGGCGTCATCGGTTTTCATGATCGCAGCTATCGCACACACGGTTTGCGGTTGTCAACTATATTTCTAGTATAATAGAAATATAGACGGCCGCGCCGACCCCTACGTGAACCTAGTGCCCGTCGAAGGAAATCAGCGTCCTTACCGGCACGTCGAGCTTGCGCAGCTTGTCGGCGCCGCCGAGCGCGGGCAGGTCGATGACGAAACAGGCCGCGAGCACATTGGCACCCAGTTGCCGCATCAACTTCACCGCGCCCTCCGCCGTGCCGCCGGTGGCGATGAGATCATCCACCAGGATCACGCGCTCGTCTTTCGACACCGCGTCCTCGTGCACTTCCATCTCGTCGAGGCCGTACTCCAGGGAATAGGCAATGCTGACGCGCTTGTGCGGCAACTTGCCCTTCTTGCGGATGGGGATGAAGCCGGCGGAGACCTGATGCGCCACGGCGCCGCCCAGAATGAAGCCGCGCGCCTCGATGCCGGCGACCTTGTCGATCTTCATGCCAGCCCAGGGCTGCACCATCTCGTCGACGGCGCGGCGGAACGCGCGCGCATCGCCGAGCAGCGTGGTGATGTCGCGGAACACGATGCCGGGCTTGGGATAGTCGGGGATCGAGCGGATCGAGGCCCGCAGATCGTCGTCGAGCATGGGCGGGGTCATGAGAGCCTCTGAACACTCAGCGTGGCAGCCAGCGCCGCGGCGATTCGCGTTTGTCGTCGTAAGCCGCTTCGAATACCGGCGCGGCCAGCGTCGAGGCAATGTGTAATACGCCCGACCCCGTGTTGGCAAAGCCGTGCTTTCGTCCGGCCGGCACGATCGCCAGTTGCCCGGCCGTTAGCTGAGCATGCGCGTCGTCGATCCAGACATCCGCCTGCCCCGCGATGACGTGCAGCACTTCCTCGACCGCATGCAGATGCGTCGGCGCGCCTTGCCCCGGGTCGCACCATTGCTCAAACATACAAAGTTGCGTCGCGCCATTGGCCGCCGAGGCGCGCATTTTTGTCCTGACGCCCGGGCGCCATTCTTCGGCCGCTTGCTGCGCCAGATCGACGATATGCATGAATTATTTCTTCATGCGCTCGACGAAGGTCTGCGCGCCTTTCATCTTGTCTTGGGGCGCGCATTCGACGATCTGCACGACGACGGCCTCGGCCGGCACGTCGCAGTTCTTCATCACCGCCTGAGTGATGTCGTACATCAGCGCTTTCTTGGTCTGCTCGCTGCGGCCGGCGACGAGATTGACGGTGATTTCAGGCATGCGGTTCTCCTGCTGTTTGCTAGACAAGCGCGGCCGGGCACGTTGTTCAAGCCCTGGACAACGATAAAGCCATCAGCGAGCCCCCAGCACCCTGCCCGCGACCGCATCGAGCTTCTTCAGCAGCGCCGGGTCGCGCGCCTCCGGCGCCGTGATCAGCGCGGTGTCGAGCGCTCTGTCGGAACCGATCGGGCAGGCTTCGTGCTCGCGGGGAAAATCGCGCGCCAGCCGTGCCACCAGGCCTTTGGCGCGGTCGGCATTGTCGTTGAGCACCTTGATGATATCGGCCACGGTGACGGCGTCGTGGCCGGGATGCCAGCAGTCGAAATCGGTCACCATGGCGACCGAGGCGTAACAAATCTCGGCTTCGCGCGCGAGCTTGGCCTCCGGCATGTTTGTCATGCCGATCACCGAATAGCCGAGCGTCTTGTAGGTCATGCTCTCGGCATAACTTGAGAATTGCGGCCCCTCGATGCAAACGTAAGTGCCGCCGCGCACCACCGGCAAACCTTCTTTGCCGGAGGCCTCGTCGATGCGCAGCACCAGCTTCGGCGAAACCGGATGCGCCATGGAGACGTGCGCCACCATGCCCTTGCCGAAGAACGAACTCTCGCGCTTGTGGGTGCGGTCGACGAACTGATCGACCAGCACGAAAGTGCCGGGCGGCAGTTCCTCCTTGAACGAGCCGCAGGCCGACAGCGACACCAGATCGGTGACGCCGGCGCGCTTCATGACGTCGATATTGGCGCGGTAGTTGATGTCGGAGGGCGACAGCCGGTGGCCCTGCTCGTGACGAGACAGGAACACCACCGGCAGGCCAGCCATCTCGCCCCGGCGCAGCGGGTTCGACGGCTCGCCCCAGGGGCTCTCGATGCGCTCTTCGCGCGCGTTTTCCAGGCCCGGCAGATCGTAGATGCCTGAACCGCCGATAATGCCGAGAACGGATTTGGTCATCAAATTCGCTCCGTCATGGCCGGGCATCGCCGTTCGAAGAACGGCGTCGCCTCGCTCGCCTATGTCCCGGCTATCCACGCCGCGATGCAGGTAGCTTTAAAGACGTGGATGCCCGGCACAAGGCCGGGCATGACAATATCAACCCTCGGTCGGAGCGACACAGGTTATGCGTGCAGGTCGGCCCACACCTTCTTCTTGGTGAAGTAGAGCAGGCCTGAGAGCACGATCAGGAAGATCATCACCTGGAAGCCGACGCGCTTGCGCGCCACCAGATGCGGCTCGGCCACCCACATCAGGAACGCCGACACGTCTTTCGAGTATTGCGCGATGGTCTGCGGCGCGCCGTCGTCATAGGCCACCTGGCCGTCCTGCAAAGGCTGCGGCATGGCGGTGACGTGCCCGGGGAAATACTCGTTGTAGTGGCCACCCTCCGGCACCGAGAAGCCCTTGGGCGCTTCCTTGTAGCCGTCGACATAGGCGGCGATGTAGTCCGGCCCTTGCTCCTGATATTGCGTGAACATGTCGAAGACGAACCAGGGGAAGCCGCGCTGATAGGTGCGCGCCTTGGCCAGCGTCGACATGTCCGGCGGCGGGACACCATAGGTCGCCTTCGCCACCAGTTCGTTCGGAAACGGCGAGGGGAAATGATCGGCCAGCCGCCCCGCCCGCTCGATCGGATTGCCCTGGTCGTCGAGGTCCTTGATCTTGTACTCGGAGGCGATTTGCGCGGCCTGCGCGTCGCTATAGCCGGGGCCGCCCGCTTCGGCGAGGTTGCGGAAGGCGACCATGTTCATCGAATGGCAGTTGGCGCAGACTTCGCGGTAAATCTTGAAGCCGCGCTGCAGCTGCGCCTCGTCATATTTTCCGAACGGACCGGCGAACGACCATTTTTGCCGCGGCGGCGGCACCTGCTCGCTCTCCTGCGCGGATAAAGGCAGCGCCAGCGCGAACAAAGAACCGGCAAGGACGAGAGCGAAGATCGTGCGCTGCATGGTCATGATCGTCCTCACGCCTTGGCGCCCAGCACCGATTCCGAGATCGAATTCGGCAGCGGTTTGGTTTTTTCGAAAATGCCGAGCAGCGGCAGCGCGATCACAAAGAAGGCGAAATAATACGCGGTGAAGATCCGCGACATGATGACGTAGATGCCCTCCGGCGGCTTGGAGCCGAGCCAGCCGAGGCCGACGGCGGCGATCACGAACAGCCAGAAGAACTGGCGGTAGAGCGGCCGGTAGCGCGCCGAGCGCACTTTCGAGGTGTCGAGCCAGGGCATGAAGGCCAAAATCGCGATCGAGGCGAACAGCGCGCAGACGCCCAAAAGCTTGTTCGGGATCGAGCGCAGGATGGCGTAGAACGGCAGGTAATACCATTCCGGCACGATTTCCGGCGGCGTCACCGCCGGATTGGCGGGAATGTAATTGTCGGCGTGGCCGAGGAAGTTTGGGATGTAGAACACGAACCAGGCAAACAAGATGCAGAACACCATGATCAGGAAGCCGTCCTTCACGGTGGCGTAAGGCGTGAAGGCGACGGTGTCCTTCGCCGACTTCGGCTCGACGCCGGTCGGATTGTTCTGCCCGACCACGTGCAGCGCCCAGATGTGCAGCACCACGACGCCGATGATCACGAAGGGCAACAGGTAGTGCAGCGAGTAGAAACGGTTGAGCGTGGGATTGCCGACCGCGTAGCCACCCCACAGCCAGGTGACGATGGTGTCGCCGACGCCGGGAATGGCGGAGAACAGATTGGTGATCACCGTCGCCGCCCAGAAGCTCATTTGGCCCCAGACCAGCACGTAGCCCATGAAGCCGGTGGCGATCATCAACAAGAGCAGGATGACGCCGAGAATCCACAACACCTCGCGCGGCTCTTTGTAGGAGCCGTAATACATGCCGCGGAACATATGGATATAGGCGGCGAGAAAGAACATCGAGGCGCCGTTGGCGTGCACGTAACGCAACAGCCAGCCGTAGTTCACGTCGCGCATGATGGTCTCGACCGAGTCGAAGGCCATGTTGACGTTCGGCGTGTAGTGCATCGCCAGCACCACGCCGGTAACGACCTGCACGGTGAGCATGAAGGCGAGGATGCCGCCGAAGGTCCACCAATAGTTCAGATTGCGCGGGACCGGATAGGAAACGAATGACGAATAGATCAGGCCGCCGATCGGCAGCCGCTTCTCAAACCATTGCAGAGCCTTGTTTTGCGGCTGGTAGGTCGCGTGCCCGCTCATGATCGAACCTTCGGAAGCTTTCTTTATCAGGCCGGAGTTGCGGTGGGTTCGCCGATCCGGATCTTGGTGTTGGAGAGGAAAGCGTACGGCGGCAAATAGAGATTCTTCGGCGCCGGACCTTTGCGGATGCGGCCGGCGGTGTCGTATTGCGAGCCGTGGCAGGGGCAGAACCAGCCGTCATATTCGCCCTTATGGGCGAGCGGGATGCAGCCGAGGTGGGTGCAGATGCCGATGACCACCAGCCATTGCTCGTGGCCGGGCTTGGTGCGCTCGGCATCGGTCGCCGGATCCGGCAGGCTGGCGACGTCGACGTTCACCGCCTCTTCGATTTCCTTCTTGGTGCGATGGAAGATGAAGATCGGCTTGGAGCGCCAGAAAACCTTGACGATCTGCCCGTCGGCGATGGGGGCAAGATCGATTTCGACCGGCGCGCCGGCGGCAATGGTCGAGGCGTCGGGATTCATCTGCGCGATCAGCGGCACTAAGGCGGCGGCCGCGCCGATGGCGCCGACGGCGCCGGTGGCGATATAGAGAAAATCGCGGCGTGAATGCTCCGCCGAAGAAACGGTCGACACGTCTTAAACCCTCTCCCCCGGCTGGCTTAGTCAGCCGCCTGCGGCTGGAAACCCGGGAACGCAAGCCCCTGGGCGGCAAGGCGGGCCGCTCGCGGCAGCCCAGGTAAAGGCCGGACGGCGCTGGCGGCGGCGTTTTATTGGCACCCTTGGCTTGCGAGTGCAAGCCCGCTATCGAGCCATTACCCAAGTGTCGCATGGGGTTGTGACAATCTTTGGTCTATGGGGCGCGCCACGGGCAGACGGTAAAGGCCGGCCGATGCAGATTGCCCTCTACGAGCCCGACATCGCGCAGAATACCGGTACGATTCTGCGGCTCTGCGCCTGCCTCGGCATAAAGGCGCACCTCATCGAACCGGCCGGATTTCCGGCGACCGACCGCGCCTTCCGCCGGGCCGGCATGGACTATCTCGATCAAGTCGATCTGACCCGCCACGGCGCCTGGGCCGCGTTCGACGGCTGGCGGCGGCGCGAGCGGCTGGCGCTGGTGCTGCTCACAACCGGGGCCACGCAGTCTTATCTCGACCACCGATTCGGCGAGGACCAGGTCTTGCTGTTCGGCCGCGAAAGCGCCGGCGTGCCGGAGGCTGTGCATAGTGCCGCCGACATGCGGCTGCGCATTCCCATGCGGCAAGGCATGCGCTCGCTCAACGTGGCCATGGCCGTGGCGATGGTCGCCGGCGAGGCGCTGCGGCAGACGGGAGCCCTGACCGGATGATAGTTTGCCGATTGCGATGACAAAGCCTTGGCTTCGATCAGCGCTGCCGGCCGGCGCGATTGTGTTCCTCGTTCTGGCGTTTGCCACGGTCGCCAATGCCGCCTGGGTCAATCGCCATCTGCTGCGTGAGTTCTTGGCGCGCCCGCCCGTCGCTCCCGGCAGCCAGCCGACGCTCGACGCCGCGCGGGTCGAGGCCTGTCTGCGCAGCGCGCGCGATCTCGACGGGCTGGGAGGCGCCCTCGACCAGCTGATGATTGTGATCCAGGACACCGCCGCCCGGGTCGAGTATTTGCGCAATCTCGGAGAACGTCCGCAGTTGCCGGACCCCGACCGCACCGAGGAGCAAATGCGCGCCCAGCACGAGGGCGGCATCGTCCAGCGCGCCGCCTTGCAGAGATTGCTTGACCGCGACACGGAGGACTATCGTGCCCGCCTCGCCAGCTTCGGGGACGGCATTAAGGCCTATGAACGTGACTGTAGCGGCAGCTTCCGTAGCGACGACCTCGATGCGGCCAAAGCGCGGCTGAAGATGAATGACTGACATGAGCCGACAGATCGAGGAGCGAAAGACGCGCGCGCGCGCCTGGTTCGAGAACTTGCGCGACGACATTTGCGCGGCCTTTGAGAAGCTCGAAAGCGCCCTCCCCGCTAAGGCGCCGCTGTCCAACCAACCAATCGGCCGCTTCATTCGCACGCCCTGGCAGCGCACCGACTACACCGGAGGAACTGGCGGCGGCGGCGTGATGGCGCTGATGCACGGACGCGTGTTTGAAAAAGTCGGAGTGCATTGCTCGACCGTGCACGGCGAGTTCGCGCCGGAATTCCGCAAGGACATTCCCGGCGCCGAAACCGACCCGCGCTTCTGGGCCTCTGGCATTTCGCTCATCGCCCATCCGCAAAATCCAAATGTGCCAGCCGTACATATGAACACGCGTTTCGTGGTCACCAGCAAAGCCTGGTTCGGGGGCGGCGCTGATTTAACGCCTGTGCTCGATCGCCGCCGCACGCAAGAAGACGCCGACAGCCAAGCCTTCCATGCCGCCATGAAAGCGGCCTGCGACGCGCACCCGGCGGTCGCGCCCTACGAGAAGTACAAGAAATGGTGCGACGAATATTTCTATCTCAAGCACCGCAACGAGCCGCGCGGCATCGGCGGCATCTTCTACGATTATCTGGAAACCGACTGGGAGAAGACCTTCGCCTTCACCCAAGAGGTCGGCCGCGCCTTCCGCGGCATTTATCCGCAACTGGTCGAGAAGAATTTCATCACGCCCTGGACCGAGGCGGAGCGCGAAGAGCAATTGATCCGCCGCGGCCGCTACGTCGAGTTCAATCTGCTCTACGACCGCGGCACGATTTTCGGCCTGCGCACCGGCGGCAATGTCGAGTCGATTTTGTCGTCGATGCCGCCGCTGGTGAGGTGGCCTTAACGTAAAGCCCCGAACACCATCACCACCCCGCCGACCAGCACCACCGCATCCAAGATCGCGGTGTGCACGTGCACCGGCATGCGCTCGACGAAGGCGCGCGCCAGAAACGCGCCGGGCAGCGAGACGATGCCGATCAGCAGCGCGAAGGCGATGACCTGCGCGGTGAGCACGCCGGCAAGCCCGAACACCGAGGCTTTCACCACGCTGATGACAATCGATATGGCCGCGTCGGTCGCGATCACGCCGGCGCTCTCGACGCCCGCCGCCATCAACAACGACAGCAGGATCACGCCCGAGCCCGCGGTGCCGCCGACCACAACGCCGTAGCCGACGCTGCCCACCGCCAGACCGGCATCGCCGACGCGAAAATCGCGCCGCTTCAAGTGCCGCCGCAGCGGCACGCTGAGGATGAGCATGGCGCCGATAACGAGCGCGGCGCCTTTGCTCGACAAATGCGTATAGCCCCAGGCGCCGAGCACGCAAGTCGGCACCGACGCGGCGAGCACGATTCCGGCGCGGCGCCAGTCGGCATAAATGCGGAAGGCGGTAAGCCGGCTGGCATTATTGAACAGCGCCGAGATGGCGATGATCGGCACCACGGGCGCTGCGCCGACCAGCGGCACCAGCACCAAAGGCATCAGCGCGCCGGTGCCGTAGCCGGACACGCCGCCGACCAGCGAGGCAAAGAAGGCGACGGCAGCGACCAGCGCAAGCTGCGCCAGCGAGACGTCGGCAAAGCCGGATAAAACGTTCATGCGGGTTCAGCGGCTCGACCGGTCTGACTGTCGAGACGGCTTATCGCTGATTGGTCCGCGCTGCTATCAAGAACGCTGGAGGGCTCGCCATGGCTACATCCATCGCTCCTATCCACATAAAGGCCGAATAAATGGGGAGGGAGATAAGGTATCCTGATACCCAACAAGTGGCAGAACGGCAACACGATAAAACCAACTACAGTTAACGCCTTGGCAGGACATTTTCGGCCGGCGGGCGCTGTGGTTTGATATCGGCCTGTTCAGTTGCTTTTGCGGGGGTACCACATGTCTGTTCGTCGCTTAGTGCTTGCGCTTGGTGTGTTGAGTGTTGGTTCCGTTGGCGCAATGGCTGCCGATCTTCCCGTCAAGGCGCCGATAGCAGTGCCGCCTCCGCCCTATAGTTGGACCGGATGCTACATCGGCGGCGAGGTGGGCTACGCGTGGGGCCGGGATCGTGACAACGAAACCGTCATCGCCACCGGCGCACCATCACCGTTTTCTCCGGCCGATAGCGCCAGAGTGACCGGGCCGAAGCTCGGTGGATACGTTGGCTGCAATTGGGAATACCAGCGATTTGTGTTTGGTGTCGAAGCCGATGCCGAATGGGCCGACCTAAAAGGCTCGGCGAATTATGTCACTCCGGCGCCGTCCGATTTCTACGAGACGACGGTCAAGTGGCAGGGCTCTGCCCGTGGACGCATCGGTTACGCTTTTGATCGTGTCCTTCTTTACGCAACGGGCGGCGTTGCGTTTGCCCACATTAACGAGCATGACCAAGTTGGAGTGACCGGGGCATTCACCGACAATTCGACGACCCGCACCGGGTGGACCGCCGGGGCCGGTATCGACTTCGCAATCACCAATAACCTGATCGGGCGGATTGAATATCGCTACGCCGATTTCGGGCACTTCAGCTACAATCCGATCGTATTCGCGGCATTCAACGAAAATCACAGGTTTACCGAAAGCGCGATTCGCCTCGGTCTCGCCTGGAAGTTCTAGCGAGCCGTTAACCGAGCAAATGCTTCTTGAAACCCGGCGCAGTGCCGGGTTTCTCAGTTTCCGGCGGCCACGGGTTTGAGATCCGCCGGCGAGATCGACCCGCCGAAGCGTTCGCACCAGATCGGCACCCTCGGATCGTTCTTCAATTGACCCCTGTGGCCTAACGGCAACACGCAAAAATCGAATGCAATTAGCGCTTTTGTAGGACGTGTGCAGCGGGCCGGCTTCGTGCTTTGATACCGGCCTGTTAGTTGCTTTTCATAGGGGCGTCCCATGTCTGTTCGTAGTCTAATGCTCGCGCTTGGGGTTCTGAGTGTCGGTCCGATTGGCGCAATGGCCGCCGATATGCCGCTCAAGGCGCCGCCAGTCCCCGTCGTCGTCCCGTACAGCTGGACCGGATGCTACATCGGCGTGAACGCGGGTGGCGCGTGGGGCCGGATGCGGGAGGACTGGGATCCGAATCCGGCAGGTTTCCCCACCTCGGGCCCATCGCTGATCGCGAACGGCAGTGGCTCCTATGATGGCGACGGCTGGGTTGGCGGCGGCCAGATCGGCTGCAATTGGCAGACCCAATCAATTGTCTGGGGCGTGGAAGGCGACATCGACTACTCAGGTCTTACAGGCAGTCGCGATGTGGCCGTTCCGGCTGCGGGCGCCGTTGCTGCTTACTCGATCCACGAGGACTTCCGCAGCCGGTGGCTGGCCACTGTGCGCGGACGGGTTGGCTGGGCGATCGACCGCGTCCTACTGTACGTGACCGGCGGTTTGGCTGTTTCCGACATTCGAACGACCGACACGGCGGTGTTCCCCGCGAGTGCGACGTTCAATTCCGTGACGGCGACCACCACCCGCGCAGGCTGGACCGTCGGCGGCGGCATTGAGTGGGCCTTCCTTCCTCACTGGTCGATCAAGGCGGAGTATCTATACGTCGATCTGGGCTCGTTCAGCACGACCAGCGCGAACAGCAACCCTGGCGCATTCCCGCTTTCGACGATCGTGCACAATCACAACCTGACGGAAAACATCGCCCGCCTTGGTTTGAACTTTAAGTTCTGACCTCTCCGCGGCATTTGTCGTCAACGAGAAATCGAGACCGCCTTCGGGCGGTCTCTTTTTATTTGCCGGTAGCCGTGAGATCCGCCGGCGAGATCAAAACGCCGAAGCGTTCGCACCAGATCACCACGCTCGGGTAATTTTTCAGATCGATGCCGGCGGGCACCGGGTAGCGCTGGCTGCCCTTGAAGGCGCGCAACTGACCGAGATCGACGTACATCTTGTCGGCCACCGCCGCCGCGTCGCGCACGTTCGCCTGCGGCACCAGATAGACATGGAACGCCGGCCCCGGCCCGACTTCGAAATCCGGCTCCAGGAACACGGCGCGTCGATAAACGCTGACCTTGCCCTTGCCATAATGGAACGGGTCGGACGGCTTGGCGTGGATGAACGTGCCGCTGGCGACGAGGGCCGAGCGGTCGGCCTCGCTCAATTGCTCGGCCGCCGGCGGTGGCGGAAAGACGTAGGGAAAAAAGAAGAAGCCCAGCGCAATACCGAATACGGTGCCGAAAAAGCCGCCGATCACGAAAATCGCCAGCGCGCGCCAGAAATTATCGCCCCAAATTTTATGCATCGTTCGTCCTCATCTGAACGAGCCTAAACCGGACGGCGAATGCCGTCACGCCGGTGGCGCTTTTGCCGCGGCCTCGGCTATCGCTGTAATCGCCGCGGCATCGGCGGGAAAATCGGCCGCGATCCAGGCTTCTTCCGCCGCCGCCAGCGCCTTGCCCAGCGCCGGGCCCTTCTCCACGCCGCGCGCCATGAAGTCCGCGGCCTTCAGCGGAAATACCGGCGCGGTCCAGCGCTGCGGCAGGCTCGCCAGCGCGTGCCAGCCGGCGTCATGCGCGCTCGCTTGCGAGCGCGACCAGGCGATGAGCGCGCGGTCGGTGAATTCCAGCGGGCCGAGCCGGTAGAGCAGCGCGCGCGCCGCCTGCTCGCCGTCCGCCGGCGTCATGCGCCACCAGGCTTCGCCCATCGAGGCCAGCCGCTCGTGCTCGGTGTTGGTGAGCCGCAGTTTCTGCCATAGCCGCTCGGCGTCTTCGGCGACGCCGACGGCGAGCGCGCCCAACCGGCGCACCGGGTCGGCTTTAAGCCCGATCGCGCCTTCGACCTTGGCCATGTTCTCGAAGCTCGCCAGGTAGCTCACGCCACCGAGCACGCGCAGCAGCAAGCCGGCGTCGGTCATGGCGATGAGCGTCGGCACCGCGTGCGGCGCCACCACCAGCTTCATGGTTTCCATGCGCACCCGCTCGCGCGAAAGCTTGTCGAGCCCTTCGCGGCCGGCGATGCAAGCGGCAAGCCCTTCGGCGTCGGGATGGTCGCTCGAGCCATAGGCGGCGTGGAAGCGAAAAAAGCGCAGCACGCGCAGATAGTCTTCCTCGATGCGCTGCCTGGGATCGCCGATGAAGCGCACGCGCCGCGCCGCCAAATCTTCGAGCCCGCCGACATAATCGTAGACCGCGCCGTCGCGCGTGGCTGAGAGCGCGTTGATGGTGAAGTCGCGCCGCTCGGCGTCGACCTTCCAGTCGCGGCCGAAGGCGACCTTGGCGTGGCGGCCGTCGGTTTCCACGTCGCGCCGCAGCGTCGTCACCTCGAAGGGATGGCCGTCGATGACGACGGTGACGGTACCGTGCTCGATGCCGGTCGGCACCGCCTTGAAGCCGGCGGCCTGCACGCGCCGCACCACTTCCTCCGGCACCGCGGTGGTGGCGACGTCGATCTCATGGATCGGCATCTCGATCAGCGCGTTGCGCACCGCGCCGCCGACCACGCGCGCCTCCTCGCCGTCGCAATCGAGCACGGCGATGAGCCGCGGCAGCCCGCCGCCTTGAAGCCAGGCGGCATGATCGAGCCGGCGCTCGGTGCGGCCTTGCGTCACTGGGTCCGTCCCGGCACGAATTTGCCGTCTTCGATATGCGCGGGCACGTAGCGAGAGCCCGGCGGCGCGCCGGTGTAGTTGGCAAAATAAATGAATGAACCGATCACCAGGACCAGCGCGGCGATGGCGAGCCAGGCGATGCGCGCCAGCGGCCATGAGTCCGGCTCCATCACGCCGGCTTTGGTCGCCCACAGGAACACCGCGTAGAGCACGAACGGCACCAGAAACAGCGCGAATTCGGTGAAGGCCGGGCGGATCATGGGTGCCCCATCGTCTCGTTCCCCGGGCGCAGCGTAGCGCACGCGCAGATAAGTTTACGCAATCTGCGCAAGCTTGATTGCGCGTGTGCTGCGCTGCAGCCCCGGGGTCCAAATAACTGGGTCCCGGCTCTGCGGTGCACCGCTGCCGCGCTGCACCGCGTCCGGGACACGAAGTCATAAATTGCCCGGCTCGTCATCGAAAAATCCGTTCGTGCAGGTTGCGCAGAATACCCGCCGTCACGCCCCAGATATAGCGCTCGCCGAAGGTGATGGCGTAATAGTGCCGCGTCATGCCGTTCCAGTCGCGCGAATGGCGCTGCACATTGTTCTGGTCCATGAGAAAGGCGAGCGGCACTTCGAAGGCGGCGTCGACTTCGCTCATGTTAAGCGTGAGCGCAAAGCCGGGCTCGATGCGCGCCAGCACCGGCACGATGCGGTAGCCGAGCGTCGTCATGTAGAGATCGAGATAGCCGAGCGGCTCGACAAAATCGCGCTGAAGGCCGACCTCTTCGTTTGCCTCGCGCAAGGCGGAGGCCAGCGGGCTTTCGTCGCCGGCGTCGATCTTGCCGCCGGGAAACGAGATCTGCCCGGCGTGATCGGGCAGATGCTGCGCGCGCTGCGTCAATAGCACTGTCGGCTCCGCGTGATCGACGATAGGCACCAGCACCGCCGCCGGGCGGATCGGCCGCACTTCGGCGATTTTCCGCATCACCGGATCGACGTCGTGATCGCCGCGCTTGGGCGTGATGCTGGCGTCGTTCAAGCCCGGCGGCACGTCAAGCGACAACTGCGCGCGGGCGCGCGCGAAAAACTCGTCCGCCGTCATGGTTGGCGCCGGCACGTCCTGCATTACGCGAATTCCTTCAATGCACGCGCCTCCGCCATGGCGAAGAATTCGCCGCCGGAGACGACGCCGAACATCATGCGGCCGCCGACGGCGCGCTCCTCACCCAGTTCGACCAGGTCATAGAACAGCGCCCGCGTCACCTTGGCCCACAGATCGCGGCGCACATGCAAATAGGGTTTCAGGCCGCCCGTCGCGGTGTCTTCCTCGAAGCGCAAGGCGTGACCGCGGCCGGCCGTCACCCAGTCCTCGACATTTGTACGAAAAGTGAGCGCTTGCCCGCCGGCGCCCTGCTCGACCTTCAGCTCGACGGCGAGCAAAGGCGCGTCCTCGACGACCAGGCCGACCTTCTCCACCGGCGTAACCAGAAAATATTTGTCCCCTTCGCGCTTGAGCACGGAGGCAAAAAGCTTGACCAAAGCCGGCCGGCCGATCGGGGTCTTTTGATAGAACCAGGTACCGTCGGCGGCGATCCGCATGTCGATATCGCCGCAAAACGGCGGATTCCACCGCTCGACCGGCGGCGCTCCCTTGCCTTTTTCGCGGGGCAGCGATGCCGTTAAGGCCTCCAAACCGCCCTGCCTTTTCTCGGCCATTGTTTTCCTTACGTATCAGGCGGTTGCGCGCCTGTTCGCATCTTCGTGATTCACCCGGTCAGGAAAAAGAAGATAGCGTAAGCTGGCCCGGAGATTGAGGCAGATTCGGCCTGCGCGTGCAGGGAAATCGCTTCTGGTGTGTTTGTTGCATGGGGCAGATCGGGCCGATCCCCCAAAGCGGCGGGGCGGCCGTAAAGCGCCCGGTGAAAGGACCAACAATTATGGCGTCGGCAAGCGGCGAAAGCCTGGAAAAGCTTGAAGATATGATCGTGCATGCGGCGGAAACCACCTCCGCCCATGTGCGCGCGGCCAAAGCCGCCATCGGCGCCGTCATTTTCGGCCAGGACATCGTGGTCGAGCGCGCGCTGGTCACCGTCTTGTCCGGCGGCCACGCCTTGCTGGTCGGCGTCCCCGGCCTCGCCAAGACCAAGCTGGTGGATACGATGAGCACGGTGCTCGGCCTCGACGGCCGGCGCATCCAGTTCACGCCCGACCTGATGCCTTCCGACATCCTCGGCTCGGAAGTGCTGGAAGAAGGCGCCAGCGGCAAGCGCAGCTTCCGCTTCATCGCCGGGCCGGTGTTTGCCCAGTTGCTGATGGCCGACGAGATCAACCGCGCCAGCCCACGCACCCAATCGGCGCTGCTGCAGGCCATGCAGGAGCAGCACGTGACGGTCGCCGGCGCGCGCCACGACCTGCCGCGGCCCTTCCACGTGCTGGCGACGCAGAACCCGCTGGAGCAGGAAGGCACCTACCCGCTGCCGGAAGCCCAGCTCGACCGCTTCCTCATGGAAGTCGACGTCGACTACCCGGACCTGATCGCCGAGCGAAAGATTTTGTTCGACACCACCGGCGCGGAAGCCGCACGCGCCAGCCAAGCCATGAGCGCCGACGACCTGATCGCCGCGCAGCGTCTGGTGCGGCGCCTGCCGGTCGGCGAGTTGGTCGTCGAAGCCATCCTCACGCTGGTGCGCTCGGCGCGTCCCGGACCCGAGGCCGGCGATCTCGGCAAACTGATCTCCTGGGGTCCCGGCCCGCGCGCCAGCCAAGCGCTGATGCTGGCGGTGCGCGCCCGCGCGCTGCTCGACGGCCGCTTCGCGCCCTCGATCGACGACGTGCTCGAACTCGCCGAGCCGGTGCTCAAGCACCGCATGGCGCTGACTTTCGCCGCCCGTGCCGAGGGCGAGACCATCGGCAACATCATTTCGAGCCTCAAGGCTCGTATCGGATAACGAATGGCCGGTCCCCTAGGCAACGATAGGGAAAACGACGCGGTTCAGGCGGCGGTCGGCACAAGCCGAAAACTCGCCGCCCGTGTTCCGCGGCTCATTCTGGAAGCGCGCCGCGTCGCATCCACCTTGATCCACGGCCTGCACGGCCGCCGCCGCGCCGGACCCGGCGAAAATTTCTGGCAGTACCGGCGGTTCATGAACGGCGAGCCGGCCAACTACATCGATTGGCGCCGCTCCGCGCGCGACGATTTCCTCTACGTGCGCGAACGCGAATGGGAAGCCTCGCACACCATCTGGCTCTGGGCCGACCGTTCGCCGTCGATGGAATTCTCCTCCGGCATGACCGAGTGGAGCAAGCTTGACCGCGCTTTGGTCGTGTCATTTGCCATGGCCGACGTGCTGGTGCAGGGCGGCGAGCGCGTCGGCATTCCAGAGTTGATGCGGCCGACGGCAAACCGCAACGTCATTGAAAAGATGGCGGAGACGATCATTCACGACACTTCGGAGCACCCGAGCCTGCCGCCGAATTTCGCCCCGGCGGCATTTTCCGAGGTGCTGCTGCTGTCCGACCTGTGGAGCCCGATTGCCGATTTCCGCCGCATCATCGGCCAGCTGGCGGCCAACGGCGCGCGCGGCCACGTCGTGCAAGTCGTCGATCCGGCGGAAGAAACCTTTCCCTTCGCCGGCCGCATTGAATTCATCGAACCCGAAGGCCTCGGCAGCATTACCGCCGGCCGCGCCGAGACCTGGCGCAACGAGTATCAGACTCTGGTCGCCAATCACCGCGCCGCCTTGCGCGCCGAGTGCGAGCAATTCGGCTGGAGTTTCATCGTTCACCACACCGACCGCGGACCGACCGAGCTGCTGTTTGCCATCCACGGGCGGATGGGCGCGGGCGCCCACATCTTCGCCAATAATCGCGGGCCGGTACGCGCGGCCGCGGAAGCGCGCACATGATCGGCTCCCTCCCCCTCGGCTTCGCGCAGCCGCTGGTGCTGCTCGGTCTGCTCAGCCTGCCAATTTTGTGGTGGCTGCTGCGGCTGGTGCCGCCGCGCCCGCGCCGCATCAACTTCCCCCCGACGCGGCTGCTGTTCGAAATCGCGCCGAAGGAGGAAACGCCGGCGCGCACGCCGTGGTGGCTGACCTTGCTGCGGTTGTCGCTCGCCGGGCTGATCATCATCGCCGCCGCCGGCCCGTTGTGGAATCCGCCGCTGGCCGCCTCCAACCGTGGCGCGCCGCTTCTGATCCTGCTCGACGACGGCTGGTCGGCGGCGGCGTCCTGGGACGAGCGCCTGCGCACCGCCGACGAGTTGATCGCGCGCGCCGACGCCGACAACCGCGGCGTCGCCGTGCTGCCGTTGTCGGAAACCGGGCGCAACATTTCCTTGCAGCTCGCCGGCGCCGCGCGCGTGCAGATCAAGCAACTCAAGCCGAAGCCCTATGGCGTCAACCGCAGCGAGGCGCTGGCGCCGATCGACCGCTTCCTCAAGGCGGCGCCCGACGTCGAGTTGGTGTGGCTTTGCGACGGCGTCGATCTCGGCACCGGCGGGGAGTTCGTCGCCGGGCTGAAAAACATCATCGGCAATCATCCCCTCACCATCGTCGAAGGCGGGCTGCCGACGGCCCATGCGCTGGCCGCCGCCGACAACGCGGCCGGCGCGTTGACGGTGAAAGTGCTGCGCGCACGGAGCGGCGGCGCCGACAACGGCATCGTCAACGCCATCGACCTCAGGGGACTGCC
The DNA here is from genome assembly GCA_963805375.1 of uncultured Alphaproteobacteria bacterium. Classification (GTDB taxonomy): domain Bacteria; phylum Pseudomonadota; class Alphaproteobacteria; order Rhizobiales; family Xanthobacteraceae; genus Pseudolabrys. The sequence goes on from CAWDUB010000010.1 coordinate 212,364, forward strand.
GCTCGGCGAGGCGCGGTTCGCCTTCACCTCCGATGCGCGCGAGGCCGATGCGGTGATCGACCTGCCGGTCGAGATCCGCAACGACGTGGCGCGGCTGGAAATCGTCGGCGAGCGCTCGGCAGGCAGCGTGCAATTGCTCGACAAGCGTTGGCGCCGGCGCACCGTCGGCATCGTGTCCGGCTCGGTCGCCGACCGCTCGCAGCCGCTGATCGGCGCCACTTATTATCTTGCGCGCGCGCTCAACCCGTTCGCCGACGTGCGGCTCGCCGAGGGCGTGGCGCCGGCGGAAGCGGTCAACCGCTTTCTCGACCAGCACCTGCCGATGCTGATCCTGGCCGATGTCGGCAACCTCGCCGAGGCGCGCGAGCGTTTGAACACATGGATCGAGGGCGGCGGCGTGCTGGTGCGCTTTGCCGGCCCGCATCTGGCGCGCACCGATGACGACCTGGTGCCGGTCAAGCTGCGCCGTGGCGGCCGCATCCTGGGCGGCAGTATGAGCTGGGACAAGCCGCAGCCGCTTGCCGGTTTCTCGCGCGAAGGCCCGTTCAACGGCATGCCGGTCCCCAATGACGTGACCGTGACCCGCCAAGTGCTGGCCGAGCCGGATGCGCAGCTCACCGACCGCACCTGGGCGACGCTGGCCGACGGTACGCCGCTGGTCACCGCGCAGCGCCGCGGCAAGGGATTGCTGGTGCTGTTCCACGTCACCGCCGACACGCGCTGGTCGGATCTGCCTTTGGCGGGGACCTTCGTCGATATGTTGAGGCGCATCGTCGCGCTGTCGGGGTCGGTCGCCGCCACCGGCGATGAAAAAACCGGCGTGACAAGCAACAACGCCGCGACGCAAGCCGTGCCGCCGACGCGCGTGCTCGATGGCTTCGGCGCTTTCTCCAGCCCGCCGCCGACCGCGCGGCCGATCCCGGCGAATTTCACCGGGCGCGCCAATGCCGATCATCCGCCCGGCTTCTATGGGCCGCCGGAAGGCCTGGTGGCGGTCAATACGCTCACGCCTGAAGACCGCCCGGCGCCGCTCGATGTCGCGAGCCTCAACGCCCGTCACGACGTCTACCGCCACGGCGAGCCGCTCGATCTGCGCGGGCCGATATTCCTCGCCGCGCTGGCGCTGTTGATCCTCGATGCGCTCGTGGTGATCTCGCTGTCCGGCGGCTTCGGCAAGGTGCTGCCGCGCCGGCGCAGGATTGCGACTTTGCTGGCCATCGGCGTTAGCGCCGCGATGGTGTGGCACGGTCCGGCGCAGGCTCAATCGCCGCGCCAAGCACAGCCGCCGATTTCCGCGCAGTCGCCGGACTTCGACATCAAGGCGACGCAGCAGACCCACCTTGCCTATGTCATCACCGGCGACGCCGAGGTCGACGCCGTCACCAAGGCCGGCCTGCAAGGGCTGACGCTATTCCTCGCGCAGCGCACCGCGCTCGAAGCCGGCGATCCGATCGGGCTCGATCCGGCGCGCGACGAGCTTGCTTTCTTCCCGCTGATCTATTGGGCGGTGGTGCCCGGACAGCCGAAGCCGTCAAAGACCGCGCTCGAGCGCATCGACACTTACATGAAACGCGGCGGCACGGTTCTGTTCGATACCCGTGACGCGATCGAACTCGACGCCCGGCACGGCAAGCGAGAACGCCGCCCCCGGCATGGTGGCGCTGCGCTCGATCTTGTCCTCGCTCGACGTTCCCGAACTCGAGCCGGTGCCGCGCGATCACGTGCTGACCAAAACGTTTTTCCTGTTGCGCGACTTCCCCGGCCGCTTCACCTCCGGCCAGCTTTGGGTCGAGGCGCTGCCGGCGGAGAACGACGAGGAGGAGAGCAACCGTCCGGCGCGCGCCGGCGACGGGGTGTCCTCGATCATGATCACCTCCAACGATCTCGCCGGCGCCTGGGCGATGCGGCCGGATGGACAGCCGATGCTGCCGTTGGTGCCGGGCGAGCCGCGCCAGCGCGAATTCGCCTTCCGCGCCGGCGTCAACATCGTGATGTATGCGCTCACCGGCAACTACAAAGCCGACCAGGTGCACATCCCGGCGCTGCTCGAACGGTTGGGACAGTAGGAAATGTTCAACCTCGGCGTCTCATTCGCCCCGCTGGTGCCGGCTTATGTGGTGTGGGCCGCGTTCGGCGCGGCGGCGCTGATCTCCGCCATGCTGCTCTTGGCACGCAGCCGCGGCGCGCCGGTGCGCGCGATCGCGCTGGCGCTGATGGTGCTGGCACTCGCCAACCCCTCGCTGACTCGCGAGGACCGCGATCCGATCCCTTCGGTCGCCGCCGTCATCGTCGACAAGAGCCCGAGCCAGAATTTCGGCGACCGTGCGCAGCAGACGCAAGCGGCGCGCGACACGCTGGTCGCGCGGCTCAAGCGCATTCCCGGCCTGGAAGTGCGCGTTGCCGAAGCCGGCGAAGCCGACGGCGAGACCGACGGCACCAAGCTGTTCTCGGCGTTGTCCTCGACGCTCGCCGACGTGCCGCCCGACCGCGTCGCCGGCGCCATCATGATCACCGACGGCCGCGTGCATGACGTGCCGGCTGAAGCCTCCGCGCTCGGCTTTACCGCGCCGCTGCATGCCTTGATCACCGGACACCCCGACGAAATCGACCGCCGCGTCGTGCTCACGCAGACGCCGCGTTTCGGCATCGTCGGGCAATCGCAAACCATCGGCTTCCGCATCGAGGACCAGGGCGCCAAGGTCGGCGCCGCTGAAGTCATCGTGCAGCGCGACGGCGAGGTATTGGAAAAGCGCGTCGTCACCGTGCACACCGACATCCGGGTCAAGATCCCGATCCCCCACGCCGGGCCGAACATCGTCGAGATCGAGGCGTCGCCGCTGCAGGGCGAACTCACCCCGATCAATAACCGCGCGGTGATTTCGATCGACGGCGTGCGCGACAAGCTGCGCGTGCTCCTAGTGTCCGGCGAGCCGCACGCCGGCGAGCGCACCTGGCGCAACCTCCTGAAGTCCGACGCTTCGGTCGACCTCGTGCATTTCACCATTCTGCGTCCGCCGGAGAAACAGGACGGCACGCCGATCAACGAATTGTCGCTGATCGCGTTTCCAACCCGCGAGCTGTTCCAGCAGAAGATTTCGGAATTCCAGCTCATCATCTTCGACCGCTACGCCCGGCAGGGCGTGCTGCCGATGATCTATTTCGACAACATCGCAAAATACGTTCATGACGGCGGCGCCGTGCTGATCGCCGCCGGCCCGGACTACGCGAGCCCCACCAGCATCTGGCGGACCCCGCTCGACGTGATCCTGCCGGCCGAGCCGAACGGGAAGGTCACCGAGCAGCCGTTCCGGCCGAAACTCACCGACCTCGGCAAGCGCCATCCGGTGACGCGCGGCTTGGAAGGTTCGCAAAGCGATCCGCCGCATTGGAGCCAGTGGTTCCGTGTGGTCGACACCAAGCCCACCGGCAGCAAGGGCACTACTGTGATGCAGGGACCGGACGGCAAGCCGCTCTTGATGCTGGCGCGCGAGGGCGAGGGCCGCGTCGCGCTGCTGCTGTCGGATCAGATCTGGCTGTGGGCGCGCGGCTTTGAAGGCGGCGGCCCGCATCTCGACCTGCTGCGGCGGCTCTCGCATTGGCTGATGAAGCAACCCGACCTCGAAGAGGAAGCGCTGCGGCTGATCGTGCACGGCCGCGATCTCACGGTGCAGCGCCAGACCATGGCCGACAGCGTGAACACGGTGACGCTCACCTCGCCGACCGGCTCAACGCGCACGCTCGAACTCAAGGCCGACCAGCCCGGCGAGTGGCGCACCTCCGTGACCGCCAATGAACTCGGCCTGTGGCGCGCGACCGACGGCAAGCTCACCGCGCTTGCCAATGTCGGGCCGGCCAATCCGCGCGAATTCGCCGAGGTGACGTCGACGCCGAACGTCCTGCGCGCGCTCGCCAATTCAACCGGCGGCGATGCGCGGCGGCTTGCCGCCGGCAGTTCGCTCGACGTGCCGCGCGTGGTGCCGGTGCGCACCTCGACGACCTACAAAGGCGACGACTGGATCGGCCTGAAGATGCGCGACATCAGCGTGGTGCGCGGCATCGGCGTGCTGCCGATCTTTGCCGGCTTGATCGGGCTGTTGCTGCTGCTCGGTTCGCTGGCCGCCACTTGGGCGCGCGAAGGCCGCTGAAGCAGCCTTATCGTTGCGCGCGAGAGGCGCTAGTTCGCCATCAACTCCTCGGCCGCGGTGATCAGACTGTGGGTCGGGTTCTTGCCGCAATATTCGCCGAGCTTGCCGCTGTCTGTTTTCATCTTGTCGAAGTCGACGATCGGCTTGGCGTCCTGATCGGTATAGAAGCCCTCCAGCCACATCAGGATCAGTCCGATGGTATCTTTTTCGCTGGTGACAAATTCCTTGCAGGTGATGGTGGCGAGATCGAGTTGCTGCGCTTTTGCCGGGAGTTCCACGCACAAAGCCGCCGCCGCCAGGAGAACCGATAGTTTTTTCATGGATGGACTCGTTGAAGGAGGTGCGCTGCTCGCGCGGGATGAAGGCGAGTGTGACTTTCGCCTGTGACACCAGCAAGCAAAGTTCTTGCCGCGCACAGAATCTTTTTTTGAAAATTTATGCGCTAGTTATTTTCCGGCAGAGCCCAATCCGGCCTTATCATTCCGGCGACACCCTCGAAGGCGCCGGGCACCAACTCCGCCACCAAAAGCCGCGCCGGATCGACCGGGCCCGGCAGTTTCACCTGCCCCTTGGCAATGCGCTTGAAACCGGACTTGGCGTAGAACGGCTCGTCGCCGACCAGCACCACCAATTTGTGGCCGGCGGCCTTGGCGTCTTTCAGCGCGCGCGCGATCAGCGCGGTGCCGACGCCGTGCTCGCGGAACGGCGGCTCGACCGTGAGCGGCCCCAACAGCAACGCCTTGGTGTCGCCGATGCAGATCGGCGTCAGCCGCACCGAGCCGACCAGCAGCGTGCCGATGCGGGCGGTGAACGACAGCGCAAGAACGTGCGCCATGCGCTCGCGCACCCGGTAGGCGGTGCGGGCATAGCGGCCGGGACCGAAGGTGCGCTCGTGCAGATGCTCGATCGCCGCCGCGTCGTCGGCGGTTTCCGGCAGGATGGTGAGGGAAAGTTCGCTCATGACTGCAAGTGGTGCCCCAGGCCTTTGCTGGCCGCGCCGTGGCGCCGGCCGTGCCGATTAGCATCTAGGTCGACTTTGGTCCATTGCCGGTGGCCATATCGCCCGCCAGTGGTTAAATGAGCAAGCACTGGAAAGCGGAGGATCTAGCCTTATGGGACTTCTGGTCGACGGCGTGTGGCAGGAAGACGGCTCGCGCACCAAAGACGGCCACTTCATCCGGCCGACCACGCAATATCGCAACTGGGTCACGCCCGACGGTTCACCGGGCCCAACCGGCGAAGGCGGCTTTGCCGCCGAGCCCGGCCGCTACCATCTTTATGTCGCGCTCTCCTGCCCCTGGGCGCACCGCACCGTCATCTTCCGCAAGCTGAAAGGCCTGGAGAACGTCGTCTCCATGTCGACCGTGTCGCCCGACATGCTGCAGGACGGCTGGACTTTCGACAAGGCGACGGGTTCGAGCGGCGACCAAGTCAACAACAAGAGCAAATTGTCGGAAATCTATCTGCTCGCCGACAAGCGCTATTCCGGCCGCGTCAGCGTGCCGGTGCTGTGGGACAAGAAGCGCAAGACGATCGTCAACAACGAGTCGTCGGAAATCATCCGCATGCTCAATTCGGCGTTCGACGCCTTCACCAACGTGCACACCGACTACTACCCCGAGCCGTTGCGCGCCGAGATCGACCGCGTCAACGACGTCATCTATGCCAACGTCAACAACGGCGTCTACCGCGCCGGCTTTGCCACCGCGCAGGAGGCCTATGAGCAGGCGTTCCGCAACGTGTTCGACACGCTCGACGAGATGGAGCAGAAGCTGTCGCAGCAGCGCTATTTCGTGGGCAACGCCATCACCGAGGCCGACTGGCGTTTTTTCTGCACGCTGATCCGTTTCGACGCGGTCTATTATTCGCACTTCAAATGCAATTGGCGCCACATCTACGAATACCCGAACCTGTCGAATTATCTGCGCGATCTCTATCAGCAGCCGGGCGTCGCCGAGACGGTCAACCTGGCGCAGATCAAGCGGCACTATTACGGCAGCCAGCGAAAAGTGAATCCGACCGGGATCGTGCCGGTCGGGCCGCAACTCGATTTCGCCGCGAAGCACGATCGGGCGAGATTTGGGTAGAAGCACGCGCGCGCCGCGCGCTCTTACCCTCTCCCCTTGTAGCGTGAGCGAAGCGCGAGCCGGGTGAGGGGTCGGCGCCTAACGCAAACACTGACCCCTCACCCGCCCTCGCTCGGCTTCGCCTCCGCGAGTGCACCCTCTCCCGCAAGGGGAGAGGGAAAGCGCGGTTGCCTCACGCGGCCTGCCCTTTCCGATTCAATTTTCAAACAGCCCGCCTTCGCTAAAGCTTCGGCGGGCAAGTCATAGCTCCGCCGCCCCTATTCTTGGCGGCGCGGGGTTCGCCGTCGTCCCTGCCCGCTGCCGCGGGCCTTCTTCTTTTCCCCTCGGCGAAAAGCCCGAGGGAATGGAGCACCGAGTGGCGCACCAGTCTTTCGTAGCCGCGTCCTGTCGCCAGGACGCGGGCGCCTCTCGGCGCTCCGTTGCGGTTTCGCGTCTCGGGCATCTGCCGCAAGACACAGGCGCCGGGTCCGCGCTTTTCTGGGGCGAGGCTCGTGGCCGGCCCCAGTCAGCGAGCTCCTCGCGGAGGGGTCTTAGTGCCCCTCGGGCGGGATCCCGGGCCTCCCGGGTGCGGGGGTACGAACCCCGCGCGCGGGCGCCGCATCCCCTCCCGCTGTCAGAACGTCTCATGACAACGCCCTCGGAAGGAAGGGACACGGTAGGCATATAGTCATATGGGAATTAAGTCAAGAGGCGGCAAAAATTTTTTTGCCGGCCGTTATTTTCGCTTCGGCCGTTACGGAACGGGCTCGAGCCTTCAGCCGCCGATATCTTTCTTCTTCTGCAGATATTCGTCGCGGTTGATTTCGCCGCGGGCGTAGCGCTCCTCGAGCACGTCGAGCCCGGCGGAGCGGCGCGGCGGCAAATGATGCACGGCGGGCAAAGCCAGCGAGCGCATCAGCCACACGACCAGGGCAACAATCGCGATCAGGATGACGACCCAAACGATCATGTGGCCCACGCCGTAGCCATAGCCGTAACCCCAGCCGTTCATCATGCCCCATTGCGGTCCGTAGCCGTACCCCATGGTCATTCCTCCGGCTGCACGAAGCCGTTGTGGCGATTGAAGTCGAGACGCTGCACCAGCGCGTCGCCTTGCTTGGTGACGATCTCGGCAACGATGGTGTCGGCGTCCTTCTCCTTGACGTTGCCGACTTTCAGATTCGGATTACGCACCATCTGCTCGAGATAATTTTTTACCTGATCGGTGGTGAGCTTCATGTCGGACTGATAGCCGCGGCCATACATCATGCCGGGGCCATAGCCGCCGCCGTAGCCACCCATCATGCCGGGACCGTAGCCCTGGCCGTAGCCGGGACCCATCATGCCGTAACCAGGGCCATAGCCGCCCATCATGCCGTAACCCGGGCCGTAGCCACCCATCATGCCGTAGCCGGGCCCATAGCCGCCATTGCCCGGACCATAACCGCCCATCATGCCCGGCCCGTAGGGCTGGGCCGTAGCGCTGCCGGCAAGACCGCTGGCGGCGATGGCGAGTGTGGCTGCAACAATGAGAACAGAATGTTTGCGCATGGTCGGAGTCCTTCGATCTCGCCCCACTTGTCGATATTTGCCAACTTCGGGCAACACCGGCCAAGCCGCATTGATCGAAGTCAAACTGTGAAATTATGCCAATGCGCCCGGCGCTTTGCGCCTCAGTGCATCGGGAACTCGCCTTTCGCGATCATCAGATGATGCGGCTGATGATGGGCGCCTTGCGCCATGATGCCGATGAAACCGAGCGCCTTGAGCCGGGTCATGTGTTTCGCGTCGGCGGCGCTCACCGTCAGCGTGACGCCGTTCGGCCGCTCCTCGGCCTTGGCGTTCCAGCCGAGGTTTTGCAGCTCATGCACATGCGCCGGCACCATGCGCCTGATCGCGTCGCGCGTGCGGCCCTCGCCGCTGACCTCGATGACGAGGCTGTTATCGACGATCCGCTGCACGGCCGTGGCATGCAGCGTCACTTCGTTCATGTCGATCAGATGCTCGCGCAAGGCGGCGATATTGACCTTCGACCAGTCGGTCGCCGGATCGGCGTCGAGGATTTGAACGATTTCCTGGATGGCGCCGAAGGCGTCCTGGCCGGGCATTGTCGGCATGCTGGGCGCGCCGAAAGCCTGGCCGTGCGTCGCCGCGGGCTGGCTCACATCGCCGTGCATGCCGCCATGCATGCCGCCCGCGCCGGGCGTGAGCTGGGCGGCAAAAGCGTAGACGGTGGCGGCGAGGATCGCCGCGCCGGCAAGCGTGGTCTTGCAGGGAAATTTCGACATCGGGATGCTTTCTTGGTTGGCGGGCGGCGTGCTGCGTGAGCCCCCTGCCTGCGCTTTTAACGGCACGCGCAAAAGCGCCCTATGATCGAAATCATACGGGGCGCAGGCGCCGCAGCGTGATCTTGCCCTTGCCGCGCTTGATCTCGCCGGCGCGCTCCAGGCCGGCCAGCGTGCGGTAGAGCGCCTCATGGGTCAGCCCCAATTCGGCGGCGAGATCTTTCAATGTGCCGCGCAGCGCAACGCTGGCGCCATCGGCGCCGACATTGACTTTGAGGAAATGGCGCACGCGTTCGCGCGCGGAACGGATGTTGCGCTGCGCCAGTCCGGTGCGCAGGGCCATCACCTGGCGGGCCAGCATCGCGGTAAAGGCCTGCGCGCATTTCGGATCCTTGTCGAAGGCGGACAGCAGCGCCGCTTTCGCATAAAGGCGCACCAGCGCGTCGCTGCCGGCGATGGCGTCGCAATGATAGCTGGGCGAAAACAACGACGCCTCGGCGATCGTCTCGCCGGCGCCGGCAACGTAGAGGATGACTTCGCGGCCGGAACGGTCGACGCGCGACAAGCGCACCTGGCCGCTGACGACTTCGTACAGGCCGGCGGTCTTGTCGCCGAGCCGGAACAGCGTCGCACCGGCTTTCAGCCGGCGATCGACGGCCGCGGCGCGCACGGCGGCGGGCAGCCAATCCTTGAGCGGCGTCGCGCGCTCTGCGCCGTGAAGCGCCGCCATCACCACAACTCGCTCACCGCGACGCCGCCGAGCACTTCGGCAAGGCGGGCGCGCGTTCCCCGGCTGGTGTCCGGCGGCAAAGCGTCGGGCGCGAAGAAGCCGTGTTCGACGATTTCCCGATTGGGCACCGGCTGCCCGTTCTGATGGAAGTCGCGCACGATATACAAAGCGACGTGATCGCGCCGCGACACCCGGCTGTTGAAGAAGACGCCGTGCAGGCGCGGCGGCGCGGTCATCTCGATGTTGCCCTCCTCGGCGAGTTCGCGCGCCAGCGCCGTGCCCAAGGTCTCGCCGGTCTCCACGCCGCCGCCGGGCAAATGCCAGCCGGCCACGTAAGAATGCTTGACCAGGAAGATGCGGCCGGCGCCGTCGATCACCATGGCGCGCACGCCGAGCGTCGCCGGCCGCGCGAAGCGCCAATAAAAATGCAGCAGCGGCACGGTCAGCGGTTCGAGGGCGCGGCGCAGGCGTTGCAATCCCGGTCTCCTCTTCTAGGCGGTCGGCGCACGCCGTGTTTTACAAGCAATGGCGGGGATAAAGCGTCAAAATGCGCGCTGGCAACCTTAGAATTGTTCTAATATATCTTTTGCACCCCTTCCGGCGAGCCAAAGGCCAATCCCGTGAAAAAATTTTCCGACCTGACCGAGCAGGAGGTGCTGGCGCTGGCCATCACCAATGAGGAAGAGGACAGCCGCATCTACCGCGGCTTCGCCGAAGGCTTGCGCGAACAGTTCCCCGCCTCGGCCAAGGTATTCGACGAGATGGCAGAGGAAGAGGTGCATCACCGCACCATGCTGTTCGATCTCTACCGGCAGAGATTCGGCGAGTACCTGCCGCTGATCCGCCGCCAGGACGTGAAGGGCTTTCTGCATCCCAAGCAGCCTTTGTGGCTGACGCGCCCGCTCGGGCTGGAAGAGGTGCGCAAGTTCGCCGAGAACATGGAATTCGAGGCCGAGCGCTATTACCGCAAGGCGGCGGAAACCGCGCGCGACGCCTCGGTGCGGCAATTGCTGATCGAACTCGCCGAGGCCGAAGCCGGCCACGAGAGCCTCGCGCACAAGCTCAGCCAGACCATCCTCACCAAGGGCGCGCGCGCGCAGGAAGAAGAGACCGCGCGGCGCATGTTCCTGCTGCAATACGTGCAGCCGGGCCTGGTCGGACTGATGGACGGTTCGGTATCGACGCTGGCGCCGCTGTTCGCCGCAGCCTTTGCCACGCACAATACCTGGGCGACGTTTCTGGTCGGCCTTGCCGCCTCGGTCGGCGCCGGCATTTCCATGGGCTTTGCCGAGGCGCTGTCCGACGACGGCTCGCTCACCGGCCGCGGCTCGCCGGTCATTCGCGGGCTGGTCACCGGCGGCATGACGGCGCTCGGCGGGCTCGGCCATACGCTGCCTTATCTCATTCCGCATTTCCACACGGCGACCGCCGTGGCGATCGCCGTGGTCGTCGTGGAACTGGGGCTGATCTCCTGGATCCGCACGCGCTTCATGGATACGCCGTTCCTGCAGGCCGCGTTCCAGATCGTGGTCGGCGGCGTGCTGGTGTTCCTGGCCGGGATATTGATCGGCAGTTCGTGACGCAGGCCGTCGTCCCCGCGAAAGCGGGGACCCAGTACGCCCGGTCTCGGTTGACAGACTTCGAATCCATGTTCCCTCTGTGACTACTGGATGCCCGCCTTCGCGGGCATGACGGAGGATCATGTTCACCCTCGCCCATCTCTCCGATCCGCATCTGGCGCCGCTGCCGGCGCCGCGGTTAAGCGAGCTCATCGGCAAGCGCGTGACCGGTTACATCAACTGGCGCCGTCGGCGGCGCTTCATTCACCAGCGCGCCGTGCTCGACCGGCTCACCGCCGATCTGAAAGCGCAAGGCGCCGACCACATCGCCGTCACCGGCGACATCGCCAATATCGCGCTTGAGGCCGAGTTTCCGCCGGGGCGTTTGTGGCTCGACAGCCTCGGCAGTGCGCAGAATGTAAGTTTCGTGCCCGGCAATCACGACGCCTATGTGCGCGGCGCGCTGAAGCAGGCCGAAGCGCAATGGGGCGCCTATATGCGCGGCGACGACGGCGGCGCCTTTCCCTATCTGCGCAAACGCGGGCCGCTGGCGCTCGTCGGCCTTTCCAGCGCGGTGCCGACTGCGCCGGGGCTGGCGTCCGGCGGGCTCGGCGGCAGGCAACTCGGCGCGCTCTCGACGTTGCTCGGCGGCCTCAAGGGCAGCGGGTTGTTCCGCGTGCTGCTGATTCATCATCCGCCGGTGAGCCAAGCCCGTTGGCACAAGCGGCTGATCGACGCGGCGGCGCTCAAGCGCGTGATCGCGGCGCAAGGCGCCGAGCTGCTGCTGCACGGGCACGACCACCTGCACATGCTCAATTGGCTCGATGGGCCGGACGGCACGCGCGTGCCAGCGGTCGGCGTGCCGTCGGCGTCCGCCGCGCCCGGCACAGCCAAGAATGCCGCGGCCTATAATCTTTATGCGATCGACGGCGCGCCGGGCGCCTGGCGCTGCGAGATGGTTTCGCGCGGGATCAGTCCGAGCGGCGAGATGATCGAGCAGCAGCGGCTGACACTACTAGGCTAGCACATATTTCTTTGTCGTCCCGGCCGAGCGCAAGCGGGGGCCGGGACCCATGTTCCGTGATCTATCGAGAGGCTGCGGCGTATGGGTCCCCGCCTGCGCGGGAACGACAATTGAGAGGCACGCGTGGCTAATGCGGCGCGGTGAGCAGCGCCGCGACAAACAGCACGGCAATGCCGACGAGGATGCCGACGGCAAAAGCGCCGAGCACGCGCCAAAGCCCGCGGCGGCGCTCCTGCTGCATAAGCTTGTAGATGGAGCCGTAACCCATCATGGCGTCGTCGGCTAACGCACGCTCGCGCTCCACCAGCCGGCGCGCGACATAATGCGTCACCGCCTGCACCATGTCGGGGGCTTCGTAGGATTCCGCCAGCACCGCGCGGCCATAGCGGGTGTCCTGCAGGAAACGGTATTGCCGCTTGTCGCGGCCCATCTCGATATGGGCGATGACGTCGACCCACAGCCGCGGCACGTCGCCTTGGCTGATGCCGCGATCGAACAGGTCGACGCCGCTGGGCACGTCCTTAAACACCGGATCGAGCGCTTCGTTGAGCAGATCGAGCCGCGCCAGCGCCGCGTCGCGCAGATCGACCACGACCGCCGAACGCTCGGCCGCCTCGATGCGCGCCTCGCGCACCGCGTCCTGCAACGGGGTTGGCGTTTCAGGCTCGGCTTTGTTGCGTCCGGACATGGAGCTTAAATCTAGCAACGCCCCGCGCCGGACAGAAGCGTAAAATTCAGCCTTTTCAATACATTCGATAGTTAACCAAAGGTAAATTCTTCTCCTTGCCGGCTAAACGCAGCGCCCGCCGTCCACCTCCATGATGTTGCCGGTGAGGAACTTCGCCTCGTCGGAGGCGAGAAACAAAGCGGCGTCGGCAATGTCCTGCGCCGTCGCCAGCCGGCCGAGCGGCACGGTGGCAATGAATTTTTCGCGCATGCCGGGCGCCGGCCCGAGGAACGTCGGCAGCAGCGGCGTGTCGGTCGCCACCGGCGCGATGGCGCAGACGCGAATCTTGTCGGGCGCCAGTTCGACGGCGAGCGTCTTGGTCAGATTGTGCACCGCGCCCTTGGTGGCGTTATAGGCGGAAAGGCCGGGGCGCGGCCGCAAGCCCGCCGTCGAGCCGATGGTGACGATGACACCACCGCCGGTCTTGCGCATTACCGGCAGCACGGCCTGGATGCCGAGGAACACGCCCTTCACGTTCACGGCGAAGACGCGGTCGAAGTCGCCCTCGGAAATTTCCATCACCGGCTTGTTGACGTGAGTGACGCCGGCATTGTTGACGAGGATGTCGACCTTGCCGAACGCCGAGACCGTCGCGCGAACGGCGCGCTCGAGGTCGTCGCGCCGCGTCACGTCGCAGGCGACCGGCGTCGCGTTGGCGCCGATGGCCGATGCCACGCGCTGCGCCGACTGCTCGTTGACGTCGAGCACGGCAACTTTCGCGCCTGCGCGCGCGTAAGTTTGCGCGATGGCCTCGCCCATGCCGGAGCCCGCGCCGGTGACGATCGCAACTTTATCCTTGAGACGCTCGCTCATGTTCACTTTCCCTTCGGCATTACCCCATAGGCGCGCGACCAGCCGAGGCCATCCTCGGTGCGACCGCGCGGATTGTACTCGCAGCCGATCCAGCCCTGGTAGCCGAGCCGGTCGACTTCGGCGAAAACGAACGGGTAGTTTATCTCGCCATCCGCATCGGGCTCGCAGCGCACCGGCACCTGCGAGCACTGGATATGGCCGATGATGGCGAAGTATTTCTCCAGGCGGCGGATCAAATCGCCGCCGACAATCTGCACATGGTAGAAATCATATTGCAGGAAGACGTTTGGCCGGCCGACCGCGGCGATGACGGCGGCGGCATCCTCGACCCGATAGAGAAAATAGTCCGGCATGTCGCGCGGGTTGATCGGCTCGATATAGAGCTTGATATTTTTCGCGGCGGCGAGATCGGCGGCGCGTTGCAAATTCTCGACGAAGACCTTCTCGGCCTGCGGCCTTTGCTCCGGGCTGACCTTGCCGGCGAGGCAATGGATGGCGCTGCCGCCGACGGCGGTGACGTAGTCGAGCGCTTCCTTAAATGACGTTTCCCACTCCTGTTGCCGGCCCGGCATCGCGGCAAAGCCGAAATCGCCATCGCCGCCATGCGGCGTATTGATGCCGAGAACGCTCAAGCCGTTGCGTTCGACCGCGCGTTTGAACTCGGCCGCCGGCGTGCCATGGGGAAAACGGCACTCGACCGCCTTGAATCCGGCGGCGGCCACGGCGTCGATGCGCTGCAATAAAGGACGGTCTTTGAAAAGATAGTCGAGATGGACCGAAAAGCGGGGCATCGCTGGCTCCCTTGCGCGTCAGCGCGGCGACGTATTCATTAGCCAGCGGATCGCGCCGACGCCAGTCCCGGGAAACATTTCATGTCCGCCAACACCGCCTTTCACATCGCCGTGCTACCCGGCGACGGCATCGGGCCGGAGGTGATGGCGCCGACGCTCGATATCCTGCGCCGGATCGAGGCAACGACTCCGAGTCTCAAGTTCCGCTTCAGCGAAGCCGCCGCCGGCGCCGAGGAATATCGCGCCACCGGCAAGTCGATGTCCGACAAGACGATCAAGCTCGCCGGCGATGCCGACGCGATCTTGCTCGGCGCCTGCGGGCTGCCGAGCGTGCGCTATCCCGACAATACCGAGATCATGCCGCAGGTCGAACTGCGCTTCATCTTCGACCTTTATGCCGGCGTGCGCCCGGCGCGGCTCATTCCCGGCGTGCCGAGCCCGATTGTCGGCGCAGCCGAGCACGGCATCGATTTCGTGCTGATCCGTGAATCGACCGAAGGCCTGTTCGCCTCCATGGGCAAGGGCGTGGTCACGCCGGACGAGGCGCGCGAGACGCTTGTGGTGACGCGCAAGACCACCGAGCGGCTGTTCGATTTCTCGCTGCATCTGGCCGAGCGGCGTAAAGCACGCGGCAAGCCGGGCAAACTCACATTGGTCGACAAAGCCAACGTGTTCAAAGCCTTCAACTGGCAGCGCGACATCTTCAACGAGCGCCAGACGAAATTCCCCGGCGTGAAAACCGACCTGCTCTATGTCGATGCCTGCGCCGCCATGATGGTGAAGAAACCCTGGGACTTCGACGTGATGGTGATGGAGAACATGTTCGGCGACATTCTCTCCGATCTCGCCGCCGGCTTGATCGGCGGTCTCGGCATCGCGCCGTCGGCCGACATCGGCGACAAGCACGCGGTGTTCCAGCCCTGCCACGGCACCGCGCCCGACATCATGGGCCAGGGCAAGGCCAATCCGACGGCGATGATTTTGTCCGCTGCCATGATGCTCGACTGGCTGGCCGACCGCCACGAGCATCCGCCGGCGGCGGAGGCGGCGCAGCGTATTGAGCGCGCGGTCGACAGGGCTTACGCCGGCGGTATCAAGCCGATGGAATATGGCGGCGGCGACGGCACGGCGGCAATCGCCGGCGCCGTGCTCAAGGCGCTCGGCTAATACTGTCCCTTCGGCTCCAGCCCGAACACATGCTGGCCGTACATGGCGCCGACCACGTCCCAATTGACGCTGATGTGGGCGGCGGCGGCATGCACGTCGCGCCAGAAGCGCTGCAAGGGATGCTGCAGACCGAGGCCGGAGCCGCCGGCGGCGGCAAACAGCGCATCGACCGCCTGCACCGCGAGCTTCGACGCGAACGAATGGTTGCGCCGGTTGCGCAGGCGCAGGTCCAGTGACGGGGCGCCGCTCGCCGCGAGTTCCTCAGTCTCTTTCAGGTCGCGATGCAGCAGCAGCGTGGCCGCGTCGATGCAGCCTGCGGCTTCCGCCACCCGCATCTGCACGGCGGTGAAATCGGCCATGCTGTTGCCGCCGCCGGCCACCGCGCCGCGCGTCCTGCGGCTTTTCACCTGGTCGACAAAGACCTCGAGCGCGCCGCGCGCCATGCCGATCTGCGGCGCCACCAGGCAGGTGGGCACCACCGACAAAAACGGCTGGCGATAGATCGGATTGCGGTTGACGGCGGCGCCGGGCGGATTGCCGGCCAGCAGATCGGGGATGAATTCGACGCGATGATGCGGCACGAAGGCGTTGTCGATGACGAAGCTTTTGCTGCCGGTGCCGGCAAGCCCCATGGTGAACCAGTCGTCGTGGATGGCGACGTCGCGCCGCGGCAGGAAGAAGAACCCCGGCACCTTGCCGCCGTCGGCGCGCGGGATCGGCGCCGAGACGATGGCCCAGTCGGCGTTGTCGCAGCCCGAGGCGAAACTCCAGCGGCCGGATAAGCGATAGCCGCCCTCGGCCGCCTCGGCCGTGCCGGTCGGCGCATAAGACACCGCGGCAATGGCGTCGCGGTTGTCGTCCCAGATCTCGTGCTGGGTTTCCAGCGGCAGCCCGGCGAACATCCACGGATGCACCGCCCCCAGCGAATAGACCCAGCCGATGGAGCCGTCGCCGGCGGAAATCGCGGCGACGCAATCGACGAAGACGTCATAGCCGTATTCAAAGCCGTCGAAAGCTTCCGGCTGCATGACGCGAAACAGCCCGGCCTCGCGCATGGCCGCGATCAGCTCCGTCGAGACGCAGCGGTTACGCTCGGTCTCGACCGCCTGCGCGCGCGCCAGCAGCGCAATTTTTTCGGCGCGGGCGACGAGCTCCGCCGGGCTTGGTTTTGCCACCACAGCTTTTGTGGCAGCCGCGACCGCCATGTCCGCCTCCCTTAGCCACTATCTTGTGATTAGCTTATCGCGGTATCGGCGCGGCTCACAACCCGACGAAATCCTTGATCGCGTCGAGGAACGCCTGCGGCTGTTCGAGCGGCGGGCAATGGCCGCAACCCGGCAATTCCGCGTAGCGCGCGCCGGCCACCTTCTGCGCGATCTCCTTGTTGAGCGCAACCGGCGTCGCCTGGTCGAACTCGCCGCACACGACAAGCGTCGCCACCCGCAGGCGATGCAGCTGCGGCGTCAGGTCCGCCTCCTGCAAGACCTTGCAGGCGTTCTGGAAGGCGCTCGGCTCGATCGCCAGCAGCACCTGTTTGCGCTCCTCGATCTTTTCCGGATGGGCGGCGAGATAATCCGGCGAGAACACGCGTCTGGCGGCGATTTCGGCGATGGCGCCGAGCCCGCTTTCGGCGACTTTCGCCGCCATGGTTTCGAAGGCCTTGCGCCCCTCGGGCGGAAAACCGGCGGCGGCATCGCAGAGCACGAGCTTTCCCACCCGCTCCGGATGCGCGATGGCGAACGCGAGTGCAACCGTGCCGCCGAAACCGTTGCCGATGAGCACGGCGTCGCCGGCGATGGCGAATTCCTGAAAGCCGTCCTCGATGGCCGCGGCATAGGCATCCATCAGCGCCAGCAGCGTCGGTTGCGAGCCGTGGAAGCCCGGCAGGTTGATCAGCGTGACGCGATAGCGGGCCGTCAGCGCCGGCAGCACGGAATCGAAAGCGTGACGATCGGTGAGCAGCGAATGCAGGATGACCATGTCGTTGCCCTGGCCCGCGCGCACCGCGGTGAGCGAGCCGTGCCCTGCGCTCAGTTGTTCAAATTGCATGCGTGATCCTCCGGGGCCGCACTTCAACGCCGCCAGGATCGCTGCGTTCCGCAACGAGACCGTGTTGGGGCATTGCCCACGCGCCGACTATATAAAATAACTCGAGCCTCGCCTTGTTTTTCGACCTGTGCAAGGATTGCCGCGGGGAGCACGTCGCCGCATGAGGCGATAGCCCATCTGGTTTCGCCGGTGCGCGCCCAGCATGCCACGCGAAATAGAACAAACAGGGAGGAATTAGCCATGTCCATATTGATCCGCGCGCGCGCTTTGCGGCCCGCTCTGGCCTTGGCGGCCGGCGCCGCGGCGCTCGTGCTGTCGGGCGGCGCCGCCAGCGCGCAGAAGCCTTACGGCTTCGCCACTTTGCCCGCCGGCACCCTCAACTACACGACCGCCTCGGCCATCGCCAAAGTGCTCAAGGACAAAGGCGGCATGAACGTGCTGGTGCAGCCGTCCGCCGGAGATCAGGTGATCATCCCCATGGTCAGCCGCGGCGAGGCCGACATCGGCATCAGCAACGCGATGGAAGTGCATGGCGCCATGGCGAAGGGCATGAAGGATCTGCGCATCATCGGCGCCGCCCACGCGCTGCGCGTCGGTTTCTTCGTCAGCAAGAAAAGCGGCATGAAGACGGTGGCCGATCTCAAAGGCAAGCGCGTGCCGACCGGCTTTTCCGCCATGCGGGCGCTCGAGCCGACGGTGCGCGCGATCCTGGCGACCGCGGGCCTGACCGAAGCCGACATCAAGCCGGTGTTGGTGCCCAACGTGGTCCGTAGCGCCGACGACTTCGCCTCCGGCGCGGCCGATTGCTTCTACTTCGCCTTCGGCGCGCCCAAGGTGCGCGAGGTCGACGCCACGGTCGGCGGCATCATCATGACCGAGATCGACGAAAAGGGCATGGACGCCGCGCGCAAGATCGAGAAGTGGGGCTATCTCACCGAGATCAAACCGGGTCCCGCATTCGTCGGCGTCGACCATCCGATGAAGGTCTACTCCTTCGACAACCTGCTGTTCACCAGCGCCAAGGCCAGCGACGACTTCGTCTACAAAGTGCTCGACACGCTGGTGAAGAACAAGGCCGACTTGGTGGCGCTGCAGCCGGTGCTGCGCGAATTCTCGCCGGCCTTCGCCTACAAGCAATACGAAGTGCCGTATCACCCCGGCGCCTTGAAATATTATAAAGAGCACAACATCCAGCCTGCGGCACTGAAGTGAGCGAAGCGGCGCAACAGCTGGACGCGGCGGCGGACCAGGTCCCCGCCGCGTCGCCGGCGGTTGCGCTGGCGACGGACGTTCTCCAGGGCCTGCTGATTTTTTGCGTCGTCGGCTGGGTGCTCGACCTGCCGCGGCGCTTTTTCGGCATCGCTTTCTACACCGAGCAACTGCTGGCGGTGTGCTTGGGCCTGGGGCTGGCGCTGACTTTCATCGCCGGCAAGCCGCGGCGGCCGGCGCCGGTCGACTGGAGCGGCGTCATGACGTCGGTCGTCATCGTCGCCTATATCTTCTGGCAATATCGCGCGCTCGAAAATGTGTCCTGGCTGGTGATCGCCAGCCTGGTTCTGGCGCTGGTGTGGGCGGCAATCGGCAGCCGCGCCTGGGCGATGCGCTGGTTCGACTGGATCGGCGCCGTCGCCGCGCTCGCGCTCTGCGGCTACATCGCCTGGCGCTACGAGGCGTTGACCACCGAAATCGCCATGCTGCCGACCGACGGCGTCGCCGGCAGCGCGCTGCTGCTGCTGCTGGCGCTGGAAGCGACGCGGCGAACATCCGGCGGCGTGCTGGTCGCCATCATTCTGATCCTGTCGCTCTACGTCTTTGTCGGTCCGCATTTGCCGGGCGATTTCGCCACCCGCCCGGTGTCGCCGGCGCGCCTCGTCGCCTATCTCGGGCTCGACACCACCGGCATGATCGGCATCATTTTGTCGGTGGCGGTGCTCATCGTCGTTCCGTTCACGTTGATGGGCCAGGTGCTCGGCCGCACCGGCGGCGCCAATTACTTTGCCGATCTGGCGATGTCGGCGATGGGGCGGTTCCGCGGCGGCGCCGCCAAGATCGCGGTGTTCGGCTCGGCGCTGTTCGGCATGATCTCCGGCGCGGCGGTGAGCAACGTCGTGGCGGTCGGTATCGTCACCATCCCCTTGATGTCGCGCTCGGGATTTTCGCCGACGCGGGCGGCGGCGATCGAAGCGGTCGGCTCCACCGGCGGGCAATTGATGCCCCCGGTGATGGGCGCCGCCGCCTTCATCATGGCCGAATTCCTGCAGGTGCCCTACGGCGCCGTCGTCATCGCCGCCATCATCCCGTCGGTGCTCTACTATGCCGCGCTGTTCATGCATGTCGATCTGGAAGCCGCCAAACAGCGCATCGGCGCGGCGCAGGTCGAGGACCCGCCGAAATTCTCCGAAGTCCTCAAGTCTGGCTGGCACTTTCCGATTCCGCTTATCTTCCTGGTCGTGACCATCGCCTATCCGGAAGTGTTTCAGATCCCGATCGAGCGCGCCGCCGTCTATGCCACCGCCATCCTCATCGTCTTGAGCATGACCTTCGGCTACCGCGGCAACCGCGTCTCGCCGCGGCAGATGCTGCGCGCGGTGCTCGACACCGGCCGCGCCGCGCTCGATATCGTGTTGATCGGCGCCGCCGCCGGCATGGTGGTGGGGACCTTGAGCGTCTCCGGCATTTCCTTCGGACTGACGTTGCAGTTGATCGCGCTCAGCGGCGGCAGCCTGTTCCTGTTGCTGCTGCTGACCGCGCTCATCAGCATCATCCTCGGCATGGGCATGCCGACGGTCAGCGTCTATGTGCTCACCGCGACGCTACTCGCGCCGTCGCTGGTCAAGCTCGGCGTCATACCGATGGCCGCGCATATGTACGTGATGTATTTCGGCATGTTGAGCATGATCACGCCGCCTGTGGCGATCGCCGCCTATGCCGCCGCCAATATCGCGCGGGTATCGGGCTGGACCACCGGCTGGAACGCGGTGATCGTCGGCTGGAGCACGTTCTTCATCCCGTTTTTGTTCGTGCTGGAGCCGAGCCTGTTGATGCAAGGCTCGGCCGGGCTGATCGCCTGGCAATTTGCCCGCAACATTCTCGGCATTTTCGTCGGCACCTCCGCGCTGGTCGGCTTCGCCTTCGGGCCGCTGGCGCTGCCGATGCGGATTGCCTTTGCCGCCAGCGCGCTGGCTATTCTCATTCCGCCGCACGCCTTTCCCGGCGCCGATGTGCTCGACTGGTTCGGGCTAGGCTGTTCGGTGCTGGCGCTGGCGGCGAATTTCATGCAAAGCCGCGCCGGCAGGGCCGCAGCACCGCAAGCGGTGCAACCCTAGCCGCGCCGCGTGACGGCTCAGGTTGAAACTATTTGCCTTCCCGCCAGATGCCGAGCGCTTCCTGCGCCGGCCGGTCGGAGATCGAAAACAGCACCGCGTCGTCGCCTTTGACTTCGTGGTGGTACTGCTGCCACGGCGGCACCACGAACACGTCGTTGACGCCCCAGCTAAACGGCTTGCCGTCGATAATGGTGGTGCCCTGGCCCTCGGCGACCGCAAATACGGTGCCGTCGGTCGAGCGATAGGGCTCGCCCTTGAAGCCTTTCGGCAGCAGCGCGAGGTAAGCGCCCATGGTCGGCAGCACCGGCCCGCCATTGATGGGATTGGCGTAGCGCACGCGCGCGCCGTGACGCTTGTCGACGTCTCCCGTCTTCTTCAGCCGATCGAGGATCGGCTTCATCTTCGCGTAAGGATAGTTGATCACCGGCGAGCGGTTGGTCGTCGCCGGCATGCCGTCCGGCAGCACGCCGGTGGCGTAGCGCTCGAACGAGTCGCCGTCCTCGTGATTGGTCTTCTGCATCTTCTCGTCGAAGTGCTCGGCAAACGACGTCTCGAAATGATTGACCGTCGGCAGGTCGAGCACGTCGAGCCACATCACCGGCTGCTTGCCGGGATTGCCGTGATCGTGCGGCGCCCAGTTGGCGGTGATGATGAAGTCGCCGTGTTTCATCATGGTCTTCTCGCCTTCGACGGCGGTATAGGCGCCCTCGCCTTCCAGCACGAAACGGATGGCGGAGGCGGAGTGGCGGTGCACGTCGGCGATCTCGCCGGGGAGGATCAATTGAATGCCGGCGAACAGCGAATTGGTGATGCGCGACTTGCCGGTCTCGCCGGGGTTTTCCAGCACCAGCACGCGGCGCTCGGCTTCTTCCGCGGTGATGACTTCGCCGGCTTCCAGCATCAATTTCTTGACGTCGGAGAATTTCCATCAGCGCCGGCTGGCATTGCGTCTTCGGCTCCGGGGTGACCAGGCCTTTGAGCACCTCCCATAACGGCGCCATGTGGTACTTGGCGGCCTTGTCGTAATAGGCCTGCCGGGCGCCCTGGATATTGTGCTTGTTGCCCGCTGTTTCAGTTGCGGCGACCGACATGCGATGTCCTCCGTAAGCGATTTAGTTGTATTTGTAACCAGTATAGCCGATTTACAAGGCGGGCGGAAATGCCGGCGAAAGACCTTATTCCGCAGCCTGCTGCGACGGCGGCCGCACGCCGGCAAGACCATCGGCTTCGCCCGCCGAAATCGTGGTGCGCACCATGTAGCGCGCTTCATGCGCAGGCCAGGGCCGCCCGCGGTGCATGGTGGCGCGGTTGTCCCACATCACCACATCGCCCTTGCGCCATTGGTGTACGTAGCTTGAGCCCGGTGCGGTGGCGGCCTGCATCAGCTCGCCGAGCAGTTTTTGCGCCGCCGCCTGTTCCATGCCTTCGATCGCATAGGCATGCGATGCCAGATAAAGCGCGGGCCGGCCGTTGACCGGATTTTTCCACACCATGCGCCAGCAGGCCGGCGGCAGCGCCGCGCGCTCCTCGGGCGAGGCAAGACCGGGCGCGATCTGGCCGCGCGAATGCGCGTAATCGTGCCAGGCGAAGGAATTGGTTAGCTTCTCGCGCAAGGCCGCATCGAGCCGCGCCAAGGCAAGGCGCGTCGAGACATATTCGGTCTCGCCGCCGCGTGCCGGAATGATACGCGCCGACAACACCGAGGCGAGCGCCGGCACCTGCTTGAACGTCGAGTCGGTGTGCCAGAGCTGGTTCGCCTTGTTGCGTAGCGCCAGCCGTGAATCGGGCGGCACCACCTTGCCGTTCTCGTCGATGGTGGTGAGGATCACCAGATTGGTGCCGGTGCCTTGCGAGCCGACTTTGGTGACTTCGAGCGGCCCGAAGCGGCGCGAGAAGGCGATCTGCACGTCGTCGGTGATTTCCTGGTCGCGGAAAACAAGAACCGAATGCTCTTCCAGCGCTGCACGCACCGCGGCGTAAGCAACATCGTCGGCCGCGACGTCGCTCAGCGAGACGCCGCGCAACTCCGCCGCAAAGCCAGGACCCAGCGGAACAACGTCCATGGAGGTGCCTCAGGCCTGCTCGGTTACGGGATCCGCGACCTTGACGAGGTAGGGTTTCTCGAGCTTGCGCTCCGGGTCGAACTCGGAGCGGCCGGTGTAATTGATGTGGCGGCCGTAAGTGTGCAGCGACATCGAAACATCCTTGCCGACATTCCAGACGCTGTGGATGTGCTCGGGATAGCAGCGCGCGATCTCGCCGGCGGTCATCACCTGTTCGCCGCCGCGCTGCAGATCGGCGAAGCCGCGCTTGCTGCCGTCGTCGAGCCGGTCGTAATTGACCTCCTGCTCCTGGCCCTGCATGCCGACCACCACCGCCCAGGTCTTGTGATTGTGCGGCGTGGTGCCGCGATTGGGCAGCCACGACAACACGAACACCGCGAGGTCGTGATTGGGCTCCTCATGCAGAAGATGGACGCCGAAGCCCTGCTCCTCGTCGCATTCGCGATGCTCGGGACGCAGCCAGCCGGGCGCCTGCGCGAACTTCTTCGCCAGCGGCGCGACGCGATCGGTAATCTTCACCGGATCGGTTTCTTGCGCGGTGATGGCCCGCAGGTCGGCCACGTACTGCTCAAGGCTGTATGCGACGCTCATGGCAATATTCCCTTTTGCGCGGTGGGTTGCGAGCCCGGTGATCCTGCCAGAACAATCGATTTAGAACAATATTCTCTTTAGCCATTCGATAGAAGAACGCGATTTTTCGATTAATTGTTCACCGAACCACCATCGACCACCAGCGACTGCCCGGTGACGAAATCGCTGTCGCTGGAGGCCAGGAAAACAAGCGCTCCGATGAGGTCTTCCGGAAAAGCGTCGCGCTTGAAGGCGCGTGAATTGCGCACCGGAATGCGCTCCTCCTCGACATGGGTGGCGTTCTCCAATCCGGTGTCGGAAAGGATATAGCCGGGCGACAGCGAATTGACCGCGATGCCGTATTCGCCGAGTTCGCGCGACAGCGCGCGGGTGAAGGCGAGCATGGCGCCCTTGCTCGTCACATAAGGCAGCATGCGCGGCACGCCCTTATAGGCCGCGCCCGAGGCGATGTTGATGATCTTGCCGCTGCGGCGCTCCATCATATGCGGCGCCACGTGCTTGACCATGAGGAACGGCCCGCGCGTGTTCACCGCCATCACGCGGTCCCAGGTCGCGGTGTCCCATTCGGCAAGGTTGCGCGGCTTCAATTTGGAATAAAGCGCGGCATTGTTGACCAGGATGTCGATCTGACCGAAGCGCGCGACGGTCGCGGCCACCAGGTTCTTCACCGCCGCCTCGTCGCTGACGTCGAATTTTGCGCTGGCCACTGAATTGGCGCCGTGTTTGCCGGCGATCTCTGCGGCCACCTGCGCCCCATCCTCGATGTCGGCAATCATCACGCGGGCGCCTTCGGCCGCGAGCGCTAGCGAATAATGCCGGCCGATGCCCTTGGCGCCGCCGGTGACGATCGCGGTTTTTCCAGCCAGCCTGGGCATGACACAGCCTTTCATCTGTCATCGCCGGGCTTGACCCGGCGATCCCGCTTGGGCGAGCAATGTGCCTACCTAAGCGAGATGGCCAGGACAAGGCCGGCCATGACAGGGAGGAAGATTGATGCCGCGCGACACCGCCGACCGTCTCGCCATTCGCGAGATCATCGAAAACTGGGTGATCTGGCGCGACGCTCGCATGTGGGATCGCGTGCGCACGCTTTGGCACAAAGACGGCCGTATGTGGGCCACCTGGTTCCAGGGCACCGCCGACGAGTTCATCGCGGTCAGCCAGAAGGGCTTCGACCGCGGCGTGCGCATCATGCATATGCTCGGCGGAACGGCCATCGACATCAAAGGAAAGCGCGCCGTCGCCCAGTCCAAGATGACCATCTCGCAGCGCGCCGCGGTGGAAGGCGTGATCTGCGACGTGGTGTGCACCGGCCGCTTCTATGATTTCCTGGAAAAGCGCAAAGGCAAATGGGGTATCGTGCTGCGCCGCCTCGCCTACGAAAAAGACCGCATCGACCCCGTGGAACCCGACGCCAAGCTCGTGCTCGATAAAGCGCATCTGGCGAAATTCCCCGAGGGCTACAAGCATCTCGCCTACCTGCAGAGCAAGATCGGCTATCCGATCAAGTCCGACATGCCCGGCCACGATGGGCCGGCGCTTGATGAGCTATATCGCTGGGGCGCCCAGTGGCTGAATGGCAAGAAGCTTCCCGGCTAGGGCTTGGCGCGCGCGCCAATTAATGCGATTTTCCGCGCCAATAAAAATGCCTCGGGGGGAGCCGAAATGTCGCTGGCCGACAAATTCAACCTGCTGAATGAATTCAATATCCTGCGCATCATTTGCGGCGCCTTCTTCATTCCGCACATCATCGGCAAGATCACGGTGCCGGCGACGCTCGAGTTCTTTGTCAAAGCCGGCTTCAAGCCGCCGAAGACCTGGATGATTATCGCCGGCGCCATCGAGACCGTGCTCACCATCGGCTTGATCTTCGGCATCTATACGCCATATGTCGCTTTCATCGCCTTCCTCCACCTGCTGGTGGCCGCCGCAGCAACCTACAAGGTCACCAATTGCTGGATCTGGGTGATCGGCGGCGTCGAATACTGCATCTTCTGGGCGCTCTGCTGTCTGGTCGTTTCGATGCACTACTGGCATTGAGCCAAAAATTCGCACGAACAAGGAAATCCGAAAATGGCTAGCGCTCTGTTCACTCCGCTCACCATGCGTGGCGTCACGCTGCCCGACCGCGTGGTGGTGTCGCCGATGTGTCAGTACAATTCCAACAACGGCTCGGCCAATGATTGGCACCTGATGCATCTCGGCTCGTTCTCGCTCGGCGCCGCCGGCCTGGTGATGTGCGAGATGACCAACGTCAATCCGCAAGGGCGCATCTCGCCGAAATGCGCCGGCATGTGGTCGGACGACAACGAAGCGGCGCTCAAGCGCGTGCACGATTTCTGCCGGCAATACGGCGTCGCCAAGCTCGGCGTGCAGCTGGCGCATGCGGGCCGCAAAGGCCCGACCACCCCGCCGGCCGCCGGCGGCAAGCCGATCCTGGAAGGCCCGGACGCCTGGACGCCGGAAGCGCCCTCCGCCATCCCTTACGACACTGGCTGGGCGGTGCCGAAGGCAATGACCAAGGACGACATCAAGCGCTGCATCGGCGAATTCGCCGCCGCCGCCAAGCGCGTCGACCGCATCGGCTATGACGTGATCGAGCTGCACGGCGCGCACGGCTATCTGGCGCACCAGTTCCTCTCGCCGCTCTCCAACCAGCGCACCGACGAATATGGCGGCTCGACCGAAAATCGCATGCGCTTTGCCATCGAAATGTACGAAGCGGTGCGCGCGGTTTGGCCGGACAGCAAGCCGATCGGCATGCGCGTCTCCGCCACTGACTGGGTGGACGGCGGCTGGACGCCTGAAGAAA
Organism: uncultured Alphaproteobacteria bacterium; assembly: GCA_963805375.1. Taxonomy (GTDB): domain Bacteria; phylum Pseudomonadota; class Alphaproteobacteria; order Rhizobiales; family Xanthobacteraceae; genus Pseudolabrys. The sequence continues at coordinate 238,512 of CAWDUB010000010.1, forward strand.
CCGTCATGCTGGCGAAGGAATTAAAGAAGCGCGGCATGGACTATATGGACGTGTCGACCGGCGGGCTGTCGCCGAAGCAGAAGATTCCACTGTCGCCCGGCTACCAGGTGCCCTTCGCCGAGAAGGTGAAGAAAGAAAGCGGCATCACCACCATGACGGTCGGGCTGATCGCCGGCTACCAGCAGGCGGAAGACATCGTCGCCTCCGGCAAGGCCGATCTCGTGTGTCTTGCCCGCGCCGCCATGTGGGATCCGCGCTGGGCCTGGCACGCGGCCGAGGAACTGGGCGCCGAGGCGCCCTACGCGCCCAAGACCATGCCCTGCCATCCCAAGCTGCGGCCGCAACTGTTTCCGAAAAGGGCGCAGGCGGCGGCGGGCTGATCTATTCCGCCCTCATCCTGAGGAGCGGCGGAAGGCGGCGTCTCGAAGGACAGGGGGCGGCCTTCATGGCCGGAGCCGTTAGCCGCGCACGCGGCCCTTGATGGCATTGGCGCGGCCGCTGCAGGTGATGCTGCGATCGGCGTTTTCCACCAGGTGGGCGCGGGTTTCCGTCTTCAGGCGATCGATATCGCCAGGCGGCATCGCGGCGATTGTCGGACCGACGCTCGAACCCAGCAACGATGTCGTCCAGAACTCATCGAAATCCTTGTAGGTCCGCTGCACTGTGATCTCGCGCGTCTCGATCGCCTCGAGACCCGCCTTCGTCCAGAGGTCCCGCAAACTGTCCATGCTTGACGCCTCGGGCCGCGGCGGGCCCATCGGCGTGATGCCCATGGCGCGCATGCCCTCCCGCATCGGCTCGATGGGGAATCCGCCGCCCGGCATATCCCAGGCATAAGTCGCGACCAGGCCGCCCTTGCGCGCCACGCGCGCCATCTCAGCGACGCCCTTGGCCGGCTCGGGAACGAAGAAGATCACCAGCGCCATCACGGCGGCATCGAAACTGGCATCGGCGAAGGGAAGCGCCATGGCGTCGCCCTGACGAAACTTCGCGACCCGGCCCGCCGACCGCGAACGCGCAAAGGCGAGCTGACCTTCGGAGGGATCGATGCCCTCCATCGCGGAAGGCTTGCAGCGCTCGATCACACGTTCGGTGAAGGCGCCGTTGCCGCAGCCGACGTCGACCCAGCTCAGGCCCGGCGGCGGTGCCAGCCAGTCGAGAAAGATGTCGCCCGCGAGCCGGCTCCATATCCCCATCATGCGCTCGTAGGCGGCGCCATCATTGAAAACGACTTGCTGTTGAGCCATTCGCACCCTCGCTTTGTCGAACCGCACGCGTCGAAAAAATTATTTCACGCGCACGCGCGCGATGAACTTGGCGAAGCCGGCGAGCTGCAGCTTGATCACGTCCTTGACCGGCTGGTCGTTCAGCTCGCCCTTGTCGTCCATCTTCTTGGCGGCGAAATTGACGAACACTTCCGGCTTACCGAACATCTGCGCGCCGATCGCGGTCAGCGCCATGCGCAGGTGATATTGCATGCGCGCGCCGCCGACCTGGCCGCCGGAGGCCGACTGCAAGGCGACCGGCTTATCCTCGAAGCAGACTTCTTTTTCGCGCGAGGCCCAGTCGATGGCGTTCTTCAAGCCGCCGGGGATCGACCAGTTGTATTCCGGCGAGACGATGATCACTCCGTCGGCCTTGCGGATGGCGTCGCACCAGGCGGCGACGTCGGCGGGAATGCCGCTCGCGGTCTGATCGTCGGCGTTGTAGATCGGAAATTTGCCGAACGAGGCCGCCGGCGCGAGCGCGAGCTCCGGCGGCGCCAGCGCCGGCAGCGCGCGCGCCACCGCAGCGTTGAACGATCCCTTGCGCAGCGATCCGACGATCACCAGAACATTGAGCTTGTCGGCCATTTCGGTCCCCTAAATTTTTTGTTTGTTTGCGCGTGATCTTATCCGAAACCCGGTTCCCACTTTTCGGGATCACGCGCGTTCATCTTCGATCGGATTGCGCAAAACTCCGACGCCTTCGATCTCGACTTCACAGGTATCGCCTGCCTTCATCCACACCGGATCGGGCTTGCGCGCATGGCCGACGCCGGACGGCGTGCCGGTCAAGATGATGTCGCCGGGCTCAAGCGTCATGCCTTTGGTCAGATAGACCAGCGTCTCGGCCAGCGGGAACATCATGTTGTCGGTGTTGTCGGACTGCATGACCTTGCCGTTGAGGCGGCTCTCGATCTTCAGGCCTTTGCCGCCGCGCGGCAGTTCGTCCGCCGTCACCATCCACGGCCCGAAGCCGCCGGTGCGGTCGAAATTCTTGCCCATGCCCCATTGCGTGGTGTGGCGCTGGAATTCGCGCACCGAGCCTTCGTTGGCGCAGGAATAGCCGGCGATGCAATCCACCGCATTGTCCATGGTCAGGTGCCGCGCGCGCTTGCCGACGATCGCCACCAGTTCGGCTTCGTAGTCGAGCTGGATGGATTCACGCGGCCGCACGATCGGCTGCAGGTGCGGCACCATCGAGGTCAGCACGCGAAAGAAGATCGAGGGAAATTTCGGGACATTGTCGCGCTGCGGCCCTTCCTTGACGTGATCGAGATAATTGAGGCCGAGGCAGATGATCTTGCCGGGATGCGCCACCGGCAGGCCAAATTTCAATCCGGCGAGCGGACGGCGAGCTTCGGCCTTCGCTATATTGGCGAGATCGGCGATTTGTGTGAGGTCGCCTTTGGTCCGGCGCAGTACGGCGCCGAGGTCGCTCGGCAACATGCCGTCCACGGACTGCAGATCGATGACGCTATCGCCTTCGACGAGGCCCAGCCGCTCGCGCTTATTTGCTTCAAATCCGACAATCTTCATGAAATCCCTGCCCTTGCGATCCTGTACGCGCCCGACGTGGCGGGCGCCGCAAGGCTTAGCGCAGGCGGGCGGGTTCGGGAAGTCACTCCGCCGGGCGCGGCGCCGGCTTGTCGGAGAACCGGAAGGCCTGAATGGAAAAATATTTGCGCGGGTCAGTCCACACCGCGGCCGGCTGCCAGCCGGCGCCGCGCGCCAGCGCGGCGAGCAATTCAACCGAATATTTATAGCTGTTCTCGGTGTGGATGGTTTCTCCGGCGCGGAACTCGATCGCCTCGCCGGCGACCTTCACCTTCTGCCGCTTGAGGCTGGCGAGGTGCATTTCAACGCGGTTGCGCTCGCGGTTGAAGAACGCATGATGCTCGAAACAATCAAGCTCGAAGGTGCCGCCGAGCTCGCGGTTAATGCGCGTGAGCAGATTGAGATTGAATTCGGCGGTGACGCCGGCTTCATCGTTATAGGCGGCGTTGAGCACCTCCACCGGCTTGATCAGATCGGCGCCGACGATCAGCGTTGAGCCGGACCCGAGAATGCGGCCGGCATTGCGCAGAAACGCCGCCGCCTCGTGCGGCTCGAAATTGCCGATGGTCGAGCCGGGAAAAAACCCGACGCGCATCGGCGCGGCCTTGGCCGGGGCCGGCAGGTTGAACGGCAAGGTGATGTCGGCGACCACCGGCAGCACCTTGAGGCCGGGGAAATCCGGCCGCAGCTCGGCCGCCTCCTGCTCGATCATCTCGCGGCAGATATCGACCGGCACGTAGGCGGCGAGCGGCGGCAGCGCGCGCAGCAAAATGCGCGCTTTCTTGCTCGAGCCGCTGCCGAATTCGATGAGCGCCGCACCTTGCGGAACCAGCTTGCCGATGTCGGCGGCCCGGTCGCGCAAAATCGCCATCTCGGAACGGGTCGGATAGTATTCCGGCTGCTCGGTGATGCGCTCGAACAGCAGCGAGCCGGCGGCATCGTAGAAATATTTCGGCGACAGTCGTTTCGGCGCTCCGCTCAGGCCGTCCAATACATCGGCGGCGAACAATTCCTCAGCGCTTTGCGGACGGCGGGCAACTGCGACCATATCGGATTCCTCTAAACGAACTCAGCGAGCCGCAGGCCGGTGAACTGCCAACGCGACGGCGGATAAAAGAAGTTGCGATAGCTGACGCGCTCATGTCCCGCCGGTGTCGCCAGCGAGGAGCCGCGCAACACCATCTGGCTGACCATGAACTTGCCGTTGTATTCGCCGAGCGCGCCTTCGGCGGCCCGATAGCCTGGATAGGGTAGATAGGCGCTGCGGGTCCATTGCCAAGCGATGCCGAAGGCGTCGGCCATCACATTGTTGCGGGCGGCGACTTCCCATTCCGCTTCGCTCGGCAAGTGCTTATCGGCAAAACGGGCAAAAGCGTCGGCCTCGTAATAGCTGATATGCGTGACCGGCGCGGCCGGATCGACCGGCTGCAGGCCGGCTAGCGTCATGGCGAACCAAGCATTGTCTTTGAGCCGCCAGTAGCCGGGCGCCTGCCAGCCTTCCGCCTGCGCCGCCGCCCAGCCATCCGAGAGCCAGAGCGAGGGCGTCTGATAGCCGCCGGCGTCGATGAATTCGAACCATTCGGCATTGCTCACCAGATGGCGCGCAATGCGCACGTCCGCGATCAGTTCTTTATGGCTGGGTATCTCGTTGTCGAAACAGAAGCCATCGCCGCCATGACCGACGGCGTGGACGCCACTGGGGACTTCCACAAAACCCCTTGGCCCTTGCGTCGATTGCGGCGGCTTCCACTCCGCGTCGTAGACCGGATCGGTCGGGTTCTGCGCGAAAGCATGCAGGATGTCGGTGATCAGCAGTTCCTGATGTTGTTGCTCGTGATGCAGCCCGATTTCGAGAATTGCAAACACCCGCGCCGCATCTTGCGTCGGCACGTTGTCGATCAGCCGCTCGACCGCCGCATCGACGTGGGCGCGATAGCCGGCGACGTCGGCGGCGTTCGGCCGCGTGATCAGTCCGCGCTGCGGCCGCGCGTGGCGCGGGCCGGCGGCGACGTAGTAGGAGTTGAACAGGAAGGGAAAACGCTCATCGAAGATCGTGTAGCCCGGATCGTGGGGCGCCAGCAGGAAGTTCTCGAAGAACCAAGTGACATGCGCGCGGTGCCATTTTGTCGGCGAGGCATCCGCCATCGATTGCACGATCTGGTCCTCGGCCGACAGATGCGCCGCCCGCGCCTCGGTCTCCGCGCGCACGCGGCGGAAGGCCGCGCGCCACGCGGCGCGCTGCTCGTCCAAAGATTGCGGCGGCTTATTCGGATTCGGAGTGTCGGCGCCTTCCCGCGGCAGCGGGAAAATTGCGGTGCGCCCCATGTCCGGCCTCCACGCCACTATTTAAAAGGTCATGCGCAATTGACGTACATAGACGTGCATCGGGCGTCATAGTTCCATCGGGGCGCCGGGGCAACCCTCGAATTATTCGCTTTCGACCATGTGACGCGGATGTGATTGCAGCGTGACGCCGCACACCGCCGAGCAAATGCCGAGAAAAGGCCGGTAGCGGGGGCCGGACTCGAACCGGCGACCTCCGGATTATGATTCCGCTGCTCTAACCAGCTGAGCTACCCCGCCATTCCGCAAGCGTCTTTTGCCGGAATGGGGGCGATATAGGAAGCGGCGGCAAATGCTGTCAAGCAAGGGCAGCAAATGGCCCGCAACCGCTACTTCGGCTGAACCCGCGGATTGCCGCCCGGGCTGCCCGGCGGCGGGATCACCGGCATGGTGCCACCCTGCGGTGTCGGCGCCTTGATCTCAGGGTCCACATGAGGCGGCGGACAGATCACACCGTTCGATTGCGCCAGTCTGTCACTCAAGTTTTGGTCTGGTTTTTTCTCTACGTTAATGCCGCCACCCTCGCCCACCGCGGCGCGCTCATGGGCGCATGCCTGCGGATCGTCGCGGTGCTCGGTCTGCTTTGGCGCGACCGGCGCCTTGGCTTGTGGAGGCTGTTGTGCGACGGCGAGCGCCGGCATCAAGAGCACCGCCGCCAATGCCGCAAGGCTGCAAGAACAAACGCTCCAATTCATGCGCGTCTTTCCGTACCGCGTGCAAACGCAGGCTGCATGAATAACGGTTGAGGGAATTGGAAAGTTCCGGCTTACGCGGCGGCGCCGTTCAGCCGCGAAAAGCGGACAAGCGAGAAATGCCCGAGCGGCGGCATGGCGCGGCGCTCGATTATGCGCACGCCGCCGTGACCGGCCGCCCAGTCGGCGAGCCGCTGGAAACCGAATTCCGGCCGCCAGCCCAAGCGCCGCGCCAGCGGCGAAAAGCATAATTCGAACACACGGCGCGGTCCCGCTTCCGCGCCGATATGATTGACCAGCACGATCTCGCCGCCCGGCTTCACCACGCGTGCGAATTCATCGAGCGTCAATTCCGGATTGGGCACCGCGGTGATGACGAATTGCGCCACCACCACATCGAAGCTTTGATCCGGCAGCGCCAGCCGCTCGCCGTCCATGACCGCCAGCGCCTCCACATTGGCAAGCTTGTGCTCGGCAACGCGCATTTGCGCCTTGCGCAGCATGGGCTCCGACAGATCGATACCGACCAGCCGGTTCTGGCGCGAATAGTGGGGCAGCGAAATCCCGGTGCCGACGCCGACCTCGAGGATCGCGCCGCCGAGCGGGCCGCAGGCAAGCTCTGCGGCGGCGATGGCGGCGCGCCGCCCCGGCTCGAAGACCGCCCCGAACACCAGATCGTAGACCGGCGCCCAACGGGCGTAGGCCCTGGAAACCGTATCCTTGTCGAAGTCGCCCCCCATGATGACGCAGGATGTGACATCCGGGGACCGATTGTAAATGTTCCACCAGCTCGGTGTTGCGTTTAGCGGCGCGGGTGGGCGGCGAAACGTGCCGGGCGAAAAGGATGCACCGCGCGCAGGGCCCCGCGGACTTCCTGTCGCGCCGCATCGTCCATGTTAAACGTAATTCGCAATTGTCCGTGTAATTTTCTCGTATTGGTTGTTGAGTCTCCCCAGCTTGGAAACCGCCAATTCGGTCGTGCCGCCGCCGTCGTGGGACCGTCGCATGTCGAGGGGAGAGCGCGTCAATCATGCGATCAAGGCGCGCGGGGTACAGAAAATGCTGAGCCTCGCGCTCGATCTCGACGTGGACGAAAGCGCCATCAGCAGATGGAAAAAAGGCGGGCCAATGTCGCTAAAAAGCGCTGCGCGGCTTGCAAGAACTCTCGACATTTCGCTGGATTGGATCGTGCTCGGCCGCGGCGAAATGGAGCTGCACAAAAAGCTGGCTTTACGATCCGACGAACGCAAGCTGATCAAGCTGCTGCGCGCTTGGAACGCGGATTCAACGAGGCACCTGGTTAATTTCCTCGATGACTTAAGACGCCGCCGCTAGCGCCGCGGCCCCCCAATTGCGCTGCGCGCAAGCCTGGGCGGCAGTCCTTGAGCGCCGCGCAAGACGGAAAGATTGCACAAATGCTTGCGCTGCTGGCAGTTTGCCGGCATGTACAACCTAAGAGTTAGTATCACATTAAACGCTCTTTTTAGTTGTCTAGCGGACGTTGCGCCCGCGACCGTTCTTCCGCCCTGCCCTCACGCCCGACCGCCCTGCGCCGCCCCCGGCCGCGGCCATCCGTGGGAGCGCTAGATGGATCCGGTCGCCGAAATCCCCGGTCTGCAAAGCTTGCAGGACCGCGCGTCCGGCGGCGCCCCTGAAATCCATATTGCGATCATCGACGGCCCCGCCGACTTGGATCACCCCTCGTTCAAAAACGCGCGGGTGATGTCGGATAAAGCGAGCGGTGACTTAGGCGCCGCAATCCGCTCCGAGCACGGCACCCATGTCTCGAGCGTATTGATCGGACAGCAGGGCAGCTCCGTGCCCGGCATCGCCCCCAATTGCACGGCGACCGTCTATTCGATTTACCGTGAAAGCGCCGACGGCGAACTGGAACCGACCTCGCAGGCAACGCTGGCGCTCGCCATCAATCGGGCCGTCGCCGATGGCGCCGACATCATCAACATCAGCAGCGGCCAGCAGACACCGACCGGGCAAGCGCAAAGCATTCTTGCCGACGCCGTGCGCCGCGCGAGCGAGGCCGGCGCCTTGATCGTCGCCGCCGCCGGTAACGACGGCTGCCGTTGCTTGCAGGTTCCCGCGGCGCTGAACTCCGCGCTCGCCGTCGGCGCCTGCGATCTGAATGGCCGGCCTCTCGACTTCAGCAACTTCGGCGACGCCTACCTGGAAAACGGGATCCTGGCGCCGGGCGAACATGTCAAAGGCGCCTCGCCGCAGGCGAACGTGGCGCTGCGCTCGGGAACGAGCTTCGCCACGCCCATCGTGTCCGGCGTTGCCGCGCTGCTGCTGTCGCGCCTGCGGCAGCAAAAGCGGACCGCTGGTCCGCAAACCGTGCGCGACGCGCTGCTGGCGAGCGCCATCCCTTGCGCCGCCGGCAGCGGCGAGCGCTGCCTCGCCGGGCTGCTCAACGTGGCCGGCGCCGTCGCGGCTTTGTTCCCCGACGAAGCAAACGTTCCGCGCGCCGTCCTTGCTTCGGAAGCGCGGGCACCGCCCGCCACTCGCCCCTCGGCGCGGCAATCGGTTCACGCAAACAGCGCACGTGTCTTCACCCCGTCAACCGTAACCAGAGAGAGTACCATGGCAGACCTATCGACCATCGCCGCCGCTGCGCCGCGCATCCTCGGCCCCGACGGCAACGCCATCGCCAGCACGGCCGCCGTGACCCCGAGCGAGGCGCCGTCCGCGCCGGCGTCGCAAGCCGCGCCGCCCGCGCAAGTCACGCCGGCGGCGGCCGTCGAAGCCACGCCGGCAATGAGCCTCGCTCCCAGTGCCGCGCCGGCAAGGGCGGCACCGCCGGTCATGCAAAGCGTTTCCGGCATGGCGCCGCGCGCGGCCGATTGCGGTTGCGGCGGCGTGCGGCCGTCGCAGGCGGCAACATCGCAAATGGCGTTTCCGATCGGGCGGCTCTACTACGACTTCGGCACCGAAGCGCGCCTCGACTATTTCGTCCAGGCGATCGCCAACTGGCGCGACGGCCTCGGCAATCGCGGCGGCGACGTCGCCAAAGATTTCGGCCCCCACCGTGACAGCTCGGGCGACACGGCGGCTCCTTACAATCCGGAATACATGGTGCGCTATTTGATGAATCTGGTGCCCGGCGAGCAACAGCGCCCGCCCGACCAGGACAGCAATTTGCGCGATGCCGATGCGGTGCACTGGACACTGACGATCGACGCGGTGCCGATTTACCGGATCAGGCCGCTCGACGTCTTCGGACTGGGTTTCTTTTTGTCGCTGATCTCGGCGCTGTTTGCGCAGGAAGTGTCGGAATTCCCGCCAACCGATCCACGGTCATTCGCGGATTCCGCATCAGCCTCCGCCGCTGCGCCAAAGGAACCGAAAGCACCGAAAACAACGACCGCAGCGACGACAACAACGGAAGAGGATGTCGAAAGCGGCGTCACGCGGGTGTCGGTTGCCGGCTGGCTCGACGGCAGCACCACGCGGTTGTTGAACGGAACCGTCGTTCCGACGCTGACCACGGATTGGCGCGGCTTCTATCAGTGGAACATCGACCAGCTGCTGGGCGCGAAGCCTTGGCCGGAGGGTGTCAGCCAATTCCTCTCACGCATCTACAACGAGTTCCGCAATGTCGGCATCTCGCCGCAAAACCGCGCGCTCAATTACTCGGCCATGAATGCCTACAACACCAAAAAAATATTCAACGCCATGGCCAGGCAGGGCAAGCGGCTCGATACCGTCGAGGTCGACCGCAGCGTGATCTGCCGGCCCGAGTCGGACTGCTGGGACGTCACCTACCGGTTCTTCGACCCCACCGCGGTGCTGACGCAGGCGCGGCAGGTCTTCCAATACACCATCGATGTCAGCGACCTGGTTCCGGTCGCGGTCGGGCCGCTGCGCAACTGGCAGATCTACTGATCATGTCCTCCTCGCGTCGAGGAGGCCGAGACGTGGCGAGCGACAACGCCACGCGGCACGGGGGCCGCTTTCCCCGCGCCGATGTCGCCGACAATCGTGCCCGCATGGCGTGACTGCCAGAGCCCGGTTGCCGCCCTCAACCCTAAGCAAAGGAGATGAGAATGTTTCCGCAGAATGAACAGTTCGAAATCGGCGGCGCCGTGCGTCGCCCGATCCAGTGCGAAGGCCTCGCCCGCGGTCCGGAGCGGATGGCCGAAATCGGCGTCAGCGGCTCGGTCAATCCGCAGTTCGGCTGGGGCGACCTCGGCAGCATCCTCAAGACGGCCGCGCCGATCGCGATGAGCCTGCTCTGACCGACCTCGTCGGGGCCCGGCCTCCGGGCCCCGACTCCCACAATGGAGGCCGATATGGAAGCGACAACAAGCGGCGACGTCCGCGAGCAGCAGCAGCAACCTCAGAACGCCGACAAGTTGGTCATGCGCAGCGTCATTAGTTACGACAAGCTGCTCGGCATGATCGAAGAACGCAATCCAATCCTTGCGCGCCGCGAGCAGCGGCGCCGCCCATCCTGACGCGCGCCGCAGTCGCCAACCCGCTACGGGAGTTAACTCATGGCCGACCAACCGACCCTCGGATTCGAAACTCAGGCAGGCGCCGCCCCGAGCGCCGAAAAAGCCGAAGCCAGAGCCGCATCCAGCGCGGCGGCGGCCGCCAGCGCGCCTGCGCAGGCGGCTCAATTTCTGATGCCGCCGCAAGGCGGCGGCGCGCCGCGGCGGCTCTACAGCACGGGCTCTCCGGCGAGCGAAGAACGGCTCAATGTCGCGATGAAGATTCTTCGCGATCCGTCGGCGCGGGCGAGCTTCAGCCGCGTCTATTCGGGCCAGGCGCGCGGCTGGAATCGCTGACGCCGCGCGCGGCGCCCATGTGCGCAGTAACAATGGAGTCGCGTTATGATTCTGTGCTTCTCGCAAGACGACTTCGAAGTCGTCGAAAAAGCCTACAAGCAGCAAACCGATAGCTTCGGAACGGCGTTTTGCTACCTGAAAGACCACTCCTTTACCGGATTCCTCGGCAAGCACGAGAACCTATTCGTCACCGCGCACGGCAACGAGGACGAAATCGGCAACAAGGGAGCGGGGCTGTCGCTGACGCCGGCACAACTGGCCAAGCTCTTGCACAGCTATGTGCTGCCCGGCAGCTACGCCGGGTCGATTTATGTTTCGGCTTGCGATACCGCGCCGAAATACGTGCACGGATTGCTCGAGGCACTGGGTGAGCATTACGCCAAACGCATTCATGGCCACGCCGGCGACGTCGAACTCGCGATCAAGCCGCCCGGCGATAAAATGTGGATCATGGCGAAATAATATTCGCCGGGGCGTGCCGACCCTCAGCCGCGCGTGGTGGCGACCGCCAACGCTTGGTCGCCCGGCCGCGCCGTTTGCGCAACGCCCGCCGCGCTCTTGATGAAGCCGCCGCCGAGCACGCGCGCCTGCCCGGCGCCGGCATCGTAGAACACACAAGCCTGGCCCGGCGACACGCCGTCCTCGCCGTCCACCAGCTCGATCTCGTAGTCGCCATTGACGGCCATCAGCCAGCCCGCCTGCGGCGGCCGGGTCGAGCGCACCTTCACAAAAATCTCGCGACGGTCGCCGGCGAGCGCCTGCTCGATCAAGTCGTCGCCGATCCAATTGACGTCGCGCAGCAGGATGCGGCTGGTGCGCAAAGCCTCGCGCGCGCCGACCACGACGCGGCGCCGCTCGGCGTCGAGCCGCACCACATAAAGCGGCGCGCCGGTCGACAGACCTAAGCCCCGGCGCTGACCGACGGTGTAATGGATGATGCCGGCATGCGCGCCCAGCACCTTGCCGTCGACGTCGACGATCTCGCCGGCTTCCGCCGCGCCGGGCTTGAGCCGCTCGATCATGTCGGCATAGTGCCCGCTGGGCACGAAGCAGATGTCCTGGCTGTCCTGCTTGTCGGCGATCGCCAGCCCGAAGCGGCGCGCCAAGTCGCGCGTCTCCGCCTTGGTCCGCTCGCCGAGCGGGAAGCGCAGCAATTCGAGTTGCGCGCGCGTGGTGCCGAACAGGAAATAGCTCTGGTCGCGCTCTTCCTCGCGCGCGCGATAGAGCGCGCGTCCGCCACGGGGCAAGCGCCGCGAGGCGACGTAATGGCCGGTCGCCAGCACCTGCGCGCCAAGCTCGCGCGCGGTAATCAAAAGATCGTGGAACTTGATCGCCATGTTGCAGTCGACGCAAGGCACCGGCGTCTCGCCGTGGATGTAGCTTTCGGCGAAACGGTCGATAACCGCTTCCTTGAAGCGGCTCTCGTAGTCGAGCACGTAATGCGGAATACCGATGCGCTCGGCGACGCCGCGCGCGTCGTAGATATCCTGGCCGGCGCAGCAGGCGCCCTTGCGGTGGGTCGCGGCGCCATGGTCGTAGAGCTGCAGCGTCACGCCGATGACGTCATAGCCCTCGTCCTTGAGCAGGGCCGCGGTCACCGACGAATCGACGCCGCCGGACATGGCGACGACGACACGGGTATCGTGCGGGCGGCCTTCGAGGTCGAGGGTGTTTGGCATGGCTTTGCTTCTTACTATAGGTGGCGATCAAAGGCGCGCAATGTGAGGCTGCCCGCACAAAAATCGGCCGCCCGCCGCGGGCCTGGGCTTAGCGCCCATCTGCCATTAAAACACTGATAATAAAATAGTATTCCGGCAGCATCAGATCGCGCGCGGCAGCACGCGGGCGCGCTGGCTGGCGATCGCCAGCTCGATCGCATGCTCGAGGGCGGATATTTCGAACGGCTTGCGCAGGATGTCGAATTGAGCGCCGGCGGTTTCCACCGCGTCGGAATAGCCGCTGGTGAGCAGGATCGGAACATCGGGAAAGCGCTCGCGGCAGACTTGCGCCAGGCCCAGCCCGTCGAGCGCGCCCGGCATGACGATGTCGGAGAAGACCAGATCGAACTCGATGCCCTGTTGCAAATGACGCAGCGCTTCGCCGGCGTTTTCCGCCCGCACCACGCGGAAACCGATCTGCTCGAGCAGCGAAGAGGTGACGTCGGCAACTTCGCGGCTGTCCTCGACGACCAGCACGGTGCCTTGCGAAGCTTCGAGCGCCGGCGTGCTGACTTCGGCTTCCGACAGCTCGGCGAGGCTGCGCGGCAGATAAATCGTGACCACGGTGCCGCGGTCTTCTTCGCTGCTCGCCGTCACCGCGCCGCCCGACTGGTTGGCGAAGCCGTGCACTTGCGCCAACCCCAAGCCGGTGCCCTTGCCGACCGGCTTGGTGGTGAAGAACGGCTCAAAGACGCGAGCGAGCACCTCCGGCGTCATGCCGCTGCCGGTATCGATGATGGCGAGCGCGACGAATTCACCTTCCAGCGCGCCCGCCGCCGAACCCGGCTTGAGCAGCACATTGCGCGCCGACAAAGTGATCTTGCCGCCCTCCGGCATGGCGTCGCGGGCGTTGACCGCGATATTGACCAGCGCCAATTCCAGCTCGCCGAGATCAACTTCGACCGGCCAGATCTTGTCCTCGACGTCGCAGATCAGCTCGATATTGCCCTGCAGCGAAGGCGCCAGCATGTCGCGTACCGCATCGATGCGCTGGCGCAGGTCGACCACCACCGGCATCAATTTCTGCCGGCGGGAGAAAGCGAGCAACTGCCGGGTGAGCTTTTCGCCGCGATTGACGGCCGTGCGGATGGCCTCGATGGCGCGCGCATCCTTCGGTTCGGCCAAGCGCCGCTGCAGGATTTGCGCGTAGCCCGAAACGATCATCAGCAAGTTGTTGAAGTCGTGCGCGATGCCGCCGGTGAGCTGGCCGATCGCCTCCATCTTCTGCGCCTGCGCGAGCTGTTCGCGCGTTTGTTCGAGCGCGACTTGGGCCTCGTGCTGCTCGGTGATATCGCGGGTCACCTTGGCGAAGCCGACCAACTCGCCGGCGTCATCACGGATCGCCTCGATCACCGCGCTGGCGTAGAAAACACTGCCGTCCTTGCGCACGCGCTGCCCTTGCCCCTCGAAGCGGCCCTCGCGGGCGGCGATGTCGAGCACCGCCTCGGGCAGGCCAGCCTTGCGATCGTGCTCGCTATAGAACTCGCGCACATGCCGGCCGATGATTTCGTCGGCGCGGTAACCTTTGATCTTCTCGGCGCCAGGTGACCAGCTGCGGACAAGTCCGGCTGGATCGAGCATATAGATGGCGTAATCGCTCACGCCTTTGAGCAGCAGCCGGTAACTCTGTTCGGAATTGCGCAGCGCCTGTTCCGCCTGCTTGCGCTCGGTCACGTCGAGACAAACCCCGAGCATGCGCACCGCGGCGCCGTTCGCGTCCCGGAGGACTTCGCCGACGCTATGCAGGTTGCGCACGCTGCCATCGGGGCGACGGATGCGTTCCTCGTGGCTGAAGCCGCTGCCGGTGCTGAACGCAGCGTCGATGCTTTGCTGAACTTTTGCGCGGTCGTCGGGATGAATAAACTCCAGGAAATCGTCGAAGGTGCCGCGAAATTGCGCGCGTGAAACGCCGTAGATTTCGAATAGCTGATCCGACCAGGAAATGCGGTTCTGCGCGATATCCCACGACCAACTGCCGAGGTTGGCCAGACGTTGCGCCTCCAACATATGAATGTTGGCGTCGGCGAGCGCGGCGGTGCGTTCCTTGACGCGCTTATCGAGTTCGGCCTGGGTGCGGCGCAGTTGGCCCTCGACCGCCCGGCGTACGGCGACGTCGGCACTCAGCACCAGGCTGGGCAGCGAGACGCTGGTCATGAAGGTGAGCAGCAGCACGAATGATTCGTTGAGCTGCAAACGGCCGAATGGCCCGGCGTGCTCGATCGTGGCCCAGACGGCAAAGCCGGTCAGCATCAAGCCGACCGTCGCAGTATCGCGCGGGCCCCGCCGCAGCGCCGCCCAGAGCAGCGGCAGGATCGCCAGGAAGCCGAGCGGGCTGGTGTAATCGCTGCGCGGCAGCAACGGGCTGAAGGCGATGAGCCCCACCCCCGCGGTGCAAACCAGCAGCAAGAATACGTCCAAGGCTTCACGCCGGTTAACGGCGCGCCAATCGGTTTGCGCCCAGAGCACCAGCACTGGCGTCACCACCAGCGCACCGGCGGCATCACCCAGCCACCAGGTGACCCAGATCGGCATGAAATTCGCCCAAGCGGCGAATCCCGCCACGGCAAGCGTCACAACGCCGACCGTCGCGCTGATGACGGTCGCCGGCCCGACGCTGATGAGCGCGAATTTCGCCACCCGCGCCGGCCGCAAGAACGTCCCCCGGCCGCCCGACCAGCGTTCGATGAGGAACCCGCCGGCGACGGCCTCCAAAGTATTGCCTACGGCGATGACGGCGGCGGTTTCGAGCGTGCCGGCGGTGGTCGCATTGGCGGCGAAGGCGCCGGCCAGGATCGCCGGCCATACCCGCAAACCGCCGAGCAGGACGGCCGCCAGCGCCAAGCCGGTTGGCGGCCAGATCGGGCTGGCGCTTGGATTAACGGAGGCAAGCCGCAAGCCGAACTTGGCCAGCGCGAAATAAGCAAGGCCCACCGCCGCCAGCGTTGCGCCGTAACGCAGGGCGGAGGGCAAGCGCGGCCTTTAAGTCCTGGCAGGGAACTTCGTCAACGGCGCACCCCAAATGCCTGGTCGGCGCGATAATAGCGCAAGACGGCGGTCTGTTTGCGTCGAATCCCGACACTCCTTGGCGCCCCATCTGTAACCAAAAGGTTAGCGAAAACAGGGCAATGATTTCCCGTTCTATGCCCCATGCTTAGGCAAATTTTAAGCCGCGGCCTGTAGTTTTCGGCCGGTAGTAGTGTCCAGTGAGAGTACAAATGACCGACACCCATCGCCCGAGGGTCAAATACGTCATCGGGCCCGATGGCAGTCCGCTGACAATCGCGGATTTGCCGCCGCCGACAACCAAGCGCTGGGTCATCCGCCGCAAGGCAGAGGTGGTCGCAGCGGTGCGTGGCGGCCTGTTGTCGTTGGAAGAGGCGTGCGCGCGCTACACGCTGACCGTCGAAGAATTCCTCTCCTGGCAGTATTCGATCGACCAGCACGGGCTCGCCGGGCTGCGCACGACGCGCATTCAGCAGTATCGGCAGTAACGGCTGCTAACGAATTGTTATCGAGCGCCGGCCCGATGGCCGGCGTTTTTCGTTGGCGCCGGGCGTAGCGGGAAATCCACAAAGCGCGCGCCATCGGCAGCCTGCCGCCGGATAAATTTTCGCATTAACCCGACGCTAACCACGACGCGGGCAAATCTTGCCTGAGCGCGCGAGCGGCGCACATGGGGCGGGACCGGTAATGAGGCACGACGACGGCAAGCAAGCGCCCCTGCCCGGCCTCGACGGCGCCGGCGATATGGTCGGGCGCACCCTTGCCGAGGTCGAACGCCGCCTCATCCTGGAGACACTGCGGCAGTGCCACGGCAACCGCACGCGCGCCGCCACGATCCTCGGCATCTCGATCCGCACGTTGCGCAACAAGCTCAACGAATATGCCGCCGACGGCGCGTCGATCCCGCCGGCGGGCGGCGCCGCGCAATTCGAGGGCGCGGCGTAAAAAATCGCGCGGTCCCTGGGCAATTGAATTGTCGGCAGTTAGCCGGGCGCGTAGGTTGGATGCTTTGACGCTACTTGCAGGGGGCGAGCATGGACCTGTCTCAGCTTTTGTTTAACTTTAGCGGCCGCATCAACCGCGCCAAATACTGGATTGCGGCCGCTATTTATTTCGCAGTCATAGTGATCGCCGTGCTGTTGTTTTTCGTTTTCGGCTTCGGCGCGCTTTACTATGTCGTTGTCGTGGTCCTCTACATCGCCATCCTGATTTCCGGCATCGCCGTCGGCATCAAGCGGCTGCACGACCGCGACAAGAGCGCCTGGTGGCTGCTGCTGTTCTACGTGGTGCCGGGCGTCCTCGGCGGTATCGGCATGGCCGCCGGCGGCTGGCACTGGCTGTTCGATGTGCCGAGCTGGGCGATCTCGCTCTGGGCCTTGATCGAATTCGGCTTCCTGCGCGGCACGTCGGGCGCCAACCAATACGGCCCCGATCCGCTGGCACCGCGATGACGAAGGGTGCACGATAAATCGCCGCACCTTCCGGCAAAAACAAAAAGCCCGGCTCGACCGCCGGGCTTTTGCACGCCAAAACAACTCAGCAGCACGCCGACGCTTCACCGGGACGGTTTTCGTTTGTCCCGGCTGGTGTCGAGCTCGACCGCCTTGGCCATGAGTTCGTGGCTGATGGCTTCCAGCCGTTCGATCAGGCCGCGCCCCTCGCGTGCCAACCGCGTGCAGCGGTCGGCGGTCTCGATGAGATATTCCTCGGTCTTAAACATCATCTCTCCGTATTAGATTTTGGCGGCCATCTGCATATAGAATGCGGCAATTCAAGGTTGTTTTTTGCATGAGCCCTGCGCAAATCGTGCGCCCGTGGTAATCGTTGGTATCCCAACTAGTTAGCGGAATCGAAAAAGTGCCTGTCCTGTATAAAATCTGCCCCGCCGCGCTGTGGCGCGACGCCGAGCGCGAAAGAATTTTCCGCGGCTCGGAGGTCGACGCCCGCGACGGCTTCATCCACTTCTCCACGGCCGCTCAAGTGAAAGAAACCGCCGCCAAGCATTTCGCCGGCGCGCCCGACCTGCTGCTGGTGTGCGTGGACGCCGCTCGCCTCGGCGACCGATTGAAGTGGGAAGCTTCGCGCGGCGGCGCGCTGTTTCCGCATCTTTACGGCCCCCTCGACCTCGCCGCCGTGGTCAAGGTTATGCCGCTGCCATTGGGCGCCAACGGCCACGTGTTTCCGCCGCTTGAATCGTGACAGCTAAAATTGGGCGCAAAGCCTGGAACCAGCCCCACCGCGCAGGACTTACCCTCAGGGCGCAGCAGAACCTATTAGCCTTATGTCTTTGTCCAATTTCGCCGGCCGCATTCATCCGTCGGTGTATCGCCGGGACGGCGGCCTGCTGCGCTGGGCCACGGCGAGCCCGCGCCCGCACGGCGCGCTGCGCTATGTCTGTCCGGTGACCGGCAGCTTTGTGCTGGTCACCGATGAGGCGAGCCTGCAACGGCTCGCCGGCCGGCGTGGCCGGCTGCGCTGTCCGGATTGCGGAGAATTCCATCTGATTTTACGCGGCGGTGATGCATTTGTCGCCAAACCGCCAAAATCCTAGACCCTGCTAGCGTCTGCCGGCCACCGCGCCGGCTTTTTTCGCATTCGGGGGCACCACATGCGTTTTCTTCTCGTCACCGCAACTCTGCTTTGGGGCGTCGCCACTGCTTTCGCCGACGATCCGGTCGGTAAGTACAGCGTCGAAGGCACCAACCCGGGCGGCGGCTCGGAGTACAGGGGCACTGTCAGCGTGGAAAAGACCGGCGACACCTATCGCGTGATCTGGGCCGTCGGCGGCAAGCGCTACATCGGCACCGGCGTCGGCAACAAGGACTTCATCGCGGTCTCCTACAAATCCGGCAACGACACCGGCCTTGCGCTTTACGCGCCCGATGGCGACGACTGGAAAGGCGTGTGGGCCTATTCCGGCGCCCGCATCATGGGAGCGGAGTTCTGGAAACGGGAATAGCCGCGAGCTACTCCGCCGCCACCGCCGGCGCCGCCGCGGCCTGCGCATGGCCGTGCTCGCGAATGGCGTCGTCGCGATATTTGCGCTTGAGCGCCGCCTCACCGCCCGAGGTGGCGTGATAGAGGTCGAGCGCGTCGAACTCATCGGCCTTGGGCGGGGCGATGGCGAGATCGGTGTAGCTCCAGCGGTCCGGCGCCTTCAGCGCGCGATCGAGCATCGCCTTGCAGCGCAGATAAACGCGCGCGTATTTCAAAACCTTCAACGCGGTGCCGCCCCAATATTTGGCGTAGAAGACGAGCGGGCTCTCGATCGGCATGCCGCTGCGCCGGTCGCGGCGATATTTGAGCCGCAGCGCGCCGCCTTCCAGCGGATGCACACCCTCGAACAGGATCATCAGATAGAACCATAGGATGGTGGACAGCGTCGTGCCCGGTCGCAGGTTCTTGGCCGCGCAGGTGCGGCGCAGGATCGTGTTGATGTGCTCCGGCGTATAGAAGGCGTGCCAGGCGGCGCGATAGGCCTCCTCCCAGTCGGCGTCGGACATCGAGCCGTGATGCGAGACGCGATGGTTGAGGTCGTATTTGTTCATGTCGGGGTCCATCCAGATTCCCTTGGCGTCGAGAACCTTGTGGTCTTCCGACCCCGGCAGCGGCGTGAGGAAGAAGAATTCGAGAATGTCGATCGGCAGTTCGCGCTTGATGATCTCGATGTCGCGCAGGATCGACGCTTTTGAATCGGCGGGGAAGCCGAGAATATAGCCGGCATAGGTGATGGCGCCGTGGTTGCGCCACATCTGCAGCATGTCGCGGTATTCGGTGATCTTGTTCTGCCGCTTCTTGGCGGCGATCAGATTATCCGGGTTGATGTTCTCCAGCCCGATGAAGACGCGGCGCACGCCGGCTTTGGTCGCCTTCTCGATGAAATTCGGAATCTTGTGGCAGAGCGTATCGACCTGGATGGTGAAGCCGATATTCATGCCCTCGCCGTGGCGCATTTCGATCATGCGGTCGAACAACGGCTCCCAGTCCTTGTTGCGGGCGAAGTTGTCGTCGGTGATGAAGAAGCGCTTGATGCCTTCGGCATAATTCTCGCGCACGATCTGTTCGAGATCGTCGGCGGAACGGATGCGGCTCTTGCGCCCTTGCACGTTGATGATGGTGCAGAACGAGCACTGGTAGGGGCAGCCGCGGCCGAGATCGATCGAGGACAGCGAACCCGAGGTGCGCTGCACGTGCTTGCGCGGCAAAAACGGCGGCGGCTCGCCGGCGAGCGCCGGCAGATCGTTCATGTAATTGTACAGCGGCTTGAGTTCGCCGTCGAAGGCGTCGCGCAGCACGTCGTCGAGCCGGCGTTCTTCCGCCTCGCCGGCGAAGAACGAAATGCCGAGATCCTGCGCCGCTTTGATGTCGCCCGGCAATTCCGGCAGCATGGCGATGCAGCCGGAAACGTGAAAGCCGCCGATGCAGACCGGCAGGCCGGCGGCGAGAAACGGCCGCGCCAGATCGACGGCGCGCGGAAACTGGTTCGACTGCACGCCGACGAGCCCGATCAGGCAGCGCCCGCCCTGGCGACGGATCATGCGGATGATCTGCTGCGGCCTCACCCGGCGATTGGTCTCGTCGAAAGTGTGCAGACGAATCTCGACGTTCGCGCCGAGCACCGCGCGGCGGCTGGCGTCTTGCGCCAGCGCGTTCAGGCACGCGAGCGTGTTGGAAGGAATGGCCGAGCGCAGCCACTGGATCGGATAGCCGTCGTCGTCGTAATGCGACGGCTTGATCATGACAAAATGGAAAATGGCAGGCTTACCGTTGGCGTTCGGGCTCAGCATCCTCGCTCCAGCGCTGTCGGCACAAGTTTATGTTGCACTTGGCGGCCGTTAAGTCGAGTTTTTTGTCTTTTTGCCGTCTCACCACGGCGAATTTCGGCGTATTTGACCCGATTTGGGCGCGGAACGCCTCTGGCAGGAGTGCGTCGTCGTCACCATATAAAGACGGTTGTTTTGATATTGCCGGCGCGCGCGGCGCCTATGGGAGTTGACGATGAGCAAATTCGATTACACGGCGCCGGCGGAGCTTTTTCCCTCGCGCAATCGCAAGATCGCAACCAAGGTAAAATACCGCCGCTTCGACCAGGCGGCCGACGCCATTCGCTTCGCGGTCGAGGAATTGCCCGAACCGCTGCTGCTCGGCGCCTTCATCGAGATCAACGAAGAGCGGCTCGGCCACAAAGACATTCGCGCGCTCTATGAAAGCGCAGACTATCCGCTGAAAAGGTCGGTCAACTAACGCGTTGACGAAACGCAGGAATGAGCGTATTGGCACCGCTCGCAACCAGGTTTTCGGTTTTGCCTTGCTCCGCTGCCCGCTTTTTTGGGCGCCTAAACAAGTCACCCAAAAAACTCGGATGTTTCGAAACGTGCAGGCGATGAGCGCTTGTGCGCATCCAACTTAAGCAACGTATGATGCAAGGAGGCCGAGATGGCCACAGGTACAGTCAAGTTCTTCAACACCCAGAAGGGTTTTGGATTTATCACGCCGAGCGACGGTTCGCGCGACGTGTTCGTTCATATCAGCGCCGTCGAACGCGCCGGCATGAGCACGCTCAACGAAGGTCAGCGCCTCACCTACGAAGTGGTGACCGAGCGTGGCAAGCAGGCAGCCGGCAATCTGCAGAACGCCTGAGATCGAATCCGATCTCTGACGACGCGAGATCGCCCGGCTCCGTGCCGGGCGTTTTTGTTCAAACGCCGCCGTTTCGTGCGGCTGACAGCAAGAGCGGAGGCCTGCCATGACCCACAAATTCTCCGCCGGCCAGTCCGTCTATTACGAGGCCGCCTACGGCACCGCCGCCGCCCGCGGCACCTATAAAGTGGTGCGCCCGCTCCCGGTCGAGAACGACAACAAGCTGTCCTACCGGATCAAAAGCGTGGCCGAATCCTTCGAGCGCATCGCCGAAGAGCACCAGTTAAGCCGCAGCGAGTAACGGCGGCGGGTGATCCGCCAAATCCGCTTTCGACCGCTCTTAAGGCAGAAATCCCGGTTTTGGCCGGGCAAACGCCGCTATTTGGCCATTTCCGCTCAAAAAACCTCGGTTCCGCCGCGAGATTCAACAATCCGTGATGCCGGATTGGGAACGCTGCAGCCGTTACTAGGTTAGGTCCAGGAGCGATTGAACCTTTGCCAGGGCCGAGCCGACGAATGGATGTGCCCCGGAGGATGTCATGAACTGGTCGATTTACACCGCTGACCGCAACACTCACCTGAAGATCGTGGTCGTGGGACTTACCGCCGCGCTGCTGATCGCAGTGATCGGCATTTCCGCGCGCCAGCTCAATCTCGGCACCGATATTCTGACCGCGCAGAACCCGTCCATCATCAAGGCCGGCGGCCCGGTCGTCTTCACCACCCGCGGCGGCACGACCATCCGCTGACCCCGCGACATTTTGTATGAACCTCCCCAGACTTGCGCCGCCTTTGCGGCGCAATTTTTTTGTGCGAGACAGCGGCCGATTCGAGGCCGCTGATGAATCGCCGTGAGCTGTGCCAGGTTTTGCTGGGAACCACCGCAACGCTGCTGACGGCGGCGGCGCCGGCTTTTGCGCAGGGCGCCGAACCCGACCCCGCGGCGCTCGCCGCCTACAAAGCCAAGCTGGAAATCTACCAGCGCGCGCGCCAAGCCTACGAGCGCGAACACAACGCCTATTGGGACGCGGTGAGCGCCAAGCGCAAGGTCCGCTTCGCCAAGCGCCGCCACCACGAAGCCATCGCGCTCAATGATTATGTGCTGACGCAGCCCCCGGTTTACGCCGGACCGCCGCGGCCGGTCAGTCCCGTCCCGCTGCCGCCGCAGCCGAAGCCGCCGAAGCCACAAAGGGAGGAAATCCCCGTCGTCGCCGATTTCCTGCAGGCGGCGCGCGAGCAGTGGGGCTTCGTGCCGGAGCTGCCGGCAAGCGATGCGGTGTTCAAGCGCGCTTACGCCAAAGCCGCGCGCGCCGCCGGCCTCACGCAGGCGCAGATCGTCGGCGTCTATGCCTTCGAGACCGGCGGGCGCGGCGACTACGACACGCAAGCCGGCCTCGAGCCGCCCGGCCCCGGCAAGCACGCCATCTCCCCGGCGATCGGCTACAACCAGTTGCTCTCGACCAACACCGTGTCGCTGTTCGGCGAGAAGGGCGCCCATTTCCTCGCCGTGCTCGATCATAAAGCCACGACGCTGCACGGCGAAGCGCAGCGCAAGTTCGCGCACAAGCTCGCCGCGCTCAAGCGCATGATCGCCTACTGCCGCAGCCTGCCCGATAGCTGGAGCCACTACGACGAGATCGCCAAGCACACGGCGAAAGGCTGGGGCATCCACGCCGCCATTCTCGACATCGATATCGGCCCGCTGCTGCAGGTGCAGAAGCTGCTCGAACTCGGTGCAATTCGCGCGGGTCAAAGGCTACATGGCGCCGCTCACCGCCGCCGAGCTTGAACTGATGAACCTGACGGGCGACGGCAACGGCTTCGACATGGTGTCGATGCCGCAGGCCTTCCGCCTGAAAGTGCCGACGTCGAATTTCTTCCAGCCGCACGGCTATGCGCGCAACCCCGTGGCGCGCCGCACCGTGGTGGTGGCGGGCCTGGTCGCCGAGATCCAGGGCGACATGAACCGCCACGCCAATACCCCCGGCTCGCGCGAACTGGCGGCGGCGTATTAGCGCATGATCCCGAAAAGTTGGAACCGGTTTTCGGATAAGATCATGCGCAAGAAAAAACGCTGCAGGCCCAGTTAGGGAGCGATCGGTGGAGCAAACGGCCGGCGTGCTGATCGCCATCGTGTCGAGTTCGCTCGGCGGATCGGCGGCCGCGGTCACCCGCTATCTCGCCGCCGGCACCGATCCGATCACGCTGGCCATCCTGCGCTGGGGCATCGGCTTTGCGCTGGTGCTGCCGGTCACGCTGGCGCTCAAGGCGAAATGGCCGCCGCGCCGCGACTGGCCGGCGGTGGCGCTGCTTGGCGTTGCTTTTTTCGGGCTGTTCTTCATTTTCTACAACGTCGCGCTCGGTTATACGACCGCCGCGCGCGCCAGCCTCGCGCTCGCCACCTTGCCTTTGCAGACCATGATCGTCGGCGCCCTGCTCGGCATCGAGCCGTTGACCGCGCGCAAAACGCTCGGCGTCGCGGTCGCCATGCTCGGCGTTTTCGCCGCGTTGGTGACCGGCCTCTCAGCCGCGCCGCAAGGCGCCTGGCGCGGCGAAGCGATCATGACCGGCGCGGTGCTCTGCATGGCCTTTTACAATGTGTGGTCGCGGGCGTTCATCGTGCGCTCGAGCGCGCTTGGATTTTTATGCGTCGGCATGGGCGCAGGTGCTGCGGCGCTGATCGTGGCCGGCGTCGTCAGCGGCCACGTCGCCGTGCTGGCGAATTTTACCGCAGCGCAGTGGACCGCCGGCGTCTATCTCGGCATCGGCGGCGGCGCGCTCGCCTTCATTCTCTGGGTCATGGCGCTGCAACGCACGACGCCGACGCTGGTGGCCAATACCATGACGGTCAACCCGATCGCGGCGGGGTTGTTGGCGACGCAATTGGTCGGCGAACCGATCACGCTCAATCTGGTCGGCGGGCTGGTGGCGGTGTTTGCCGGCATCTGGATCGCCACCAGCGGCGCGCCGGCAAGCCCGCCTAGCGGATCACCAGCGCCGGCAGCCACAGCGACAACGCCGGAATGAACGTGACCAGCATCAGCACCGCAAACATCACGCCGTAGAACGGCCAGATGCTGCGTATGACGTCTTCCATCCTGACGTTGCCGATGGCGCAGCCGACGAACAACACAGAACCGACCGGCGGCGTCAGCAGGCCGATGCCGAGATTCATCAGCATGATCATGCCGAAGTGCACCGGATCAACGCCGAGCTTCATCACCACCGGCAGCAGAATCGGCGTGCAGATCAGGATCAGCGGCGCCATGTCCATGAGGCAGCCAAGCACCAGCAGCATGAAGTTGATCAGCATCAGAATGACGTATTTGTTCTCCGACACGCTGAGGAAGAACGCGGTGATCTTGGCCGGCAGCTGCATCAGCGCCATCACGTAGCCGAAGGACGAGGCCATCGCGATCAGCGTCATCACCATGGCGACGGTCTTCAGCGTGCGATGCACAAGCCCCGGCAGGTCTTTCCAGCGGTAGTCGCGATAGACGAACATTGTGACGCAGAAGGCCCAGATGCAGGCCACCGCGCCGGCTTCGACCGCGGTAAAAACGCCGAGCAGGATGCCGGCGATGATGATGAATACCGTGATCAGGCCCCAGAGGGCGTCGATGGTGATCTTGACCGCGTCGCGCAAAGGCACCGACTCGCCCTTGGGATGGCCGTCGCGGTAGGCGATGAAGATGCACAGCATGACCAGGCAGACGCCGAGCAGCAGGCCGGGGACCACGCCGGCCATGAACAGGCTGATGATCGAGATGGTGCCGCCGGTCGCCAGCGAATAGATCACCGCGTTGTGGCTGGGCGGCACCACGATCGCCTGCAGCGAGCCGCTGATCGTCACGTTAGTGGCGAAGACGCGCGGATAACCGACGCGCTCCATCTGCGGGATCATCACCGAGCCGATCGCCGACACGTCGGCGACCGATGAGCCGGAGATGCCGGACAGGAACGTGGTGGCGAGGATGTTCACCGCCGAGAGGCCGCCGCGCACGCGTACGACGCCGACGATCACGTTGGCGAGCTTGACCAGGCGCTGCGCCATGCCGCCTTCCGCCATGATGGCGCCGGCGAGGACGAAGAAGGGGATGGTGAGCATCGCCACCTTGGAGACGCCGTCGGAGATTTTCAGCATCACCGCTTCCGGCGGAATGTCGATCCACAAAGCGCCGACCAACGCGCCGAAGCCGAGCGCATAGGAGATCGGCATGCCGATGCCGAAGCACAAAAACAGCGTCCCCAGAAGAATGAAAAGGTCCATGGCGGTCTGTTGTCTATTCGAACGGCACCGCCTGCTGCGAAGGAACGTGCGGGTCGCCCGCGTGCCCCGGCCGGCCGATGGTGAGATGCTCGATGATGAACAGCAGCGTGAACACGCCGCCGAGGGGAATCGGCGAATAAACGATGCCGACGCGCAGCGCCGGAAACTCGGCGATGGTGTTGTTCCAGGTGGCGACGCACAGCTTGTAGCCGTAGACCACCATGAAGATCGCGAACACCAGCATGACGATTTCGACGAGGAAATCCACGGCGCGGCGGGCGCGCGGCGGAAACAGATCAACGGCGACGGTGACGTTCATATGGGTGCCGAGCCGGTAGCAGGCGGCGGCGCCGTAAAACGTCAACACGATGGTGAGCAGCACCGCCGTCGGCTCCGGCCATGAGGCGGCGCTGTTGAGCACGTAACGGGTGTAGACCGCCCAAGGGATCACCGCGGAAATCAACACCAGCGCCACGCCGGCGAGCCAGACGCAGACCAGGTAGGCCCAGTCCATGAGCTTGCGATAGGAAGCGGCCATAGAGGACCTCGTCATTCCGGGGTGCCTGCGTCAGCGGGTGAACCCGGAATCCAGGGGATGAACATGTTTGGCTTCGTGGCCGGCTCTGGATTCCGGGTCCGCCGCCATAGCGCGTCGAAGACGCGCGTTACGCGCTTATGGCGGCGGCCCGGAATGACCAGTTAATTACTTCGTCGCTTCGATGCGCTTGATCATGTCGGCGTATTTGGGACCGTATTTGTCCCAAACCGGCTTCACCGCCTCCTGGAACTTCTTCTTCTCGGCGTCCGAGACCTGGATGATCTGGATGCCGGCGGCTTTGGCTTTATCCATCGCCTTCTGCTGATAGACGTCCCACAGCTTGCGCTCTTCCATCTGCGCTTCGCGCGCGAACGTCTTGACGTGCGCCTGATCTTCCTTCGACAGCGAGTCGAAGATCTTTTTCGACATCACCAGCATTTCCGGCACGATCAGGTGCTCGTCGATAGTGTAGAACTTCGCCACCTGGTAGTGGTTGTCGAAGACGAAGCTCGGCGGATTATTCTCGGCGCCGTCGACCACGCCGGTCTGCAGCGCGCTGAACACCTGGTCGTAACCCATCGGCACGCCGTTGGCGCCCATCGAATTCGCCATGTCGACGAACATCGGGTTGCCCATGACGCGGAACTTCAGGCCCTTGAGATCGGCAAGCGTCTGGATCGGTTTCTTCGTGTCGTAGAAGTTACGCGCGCCGGCATCCATCCAGCACAGGCCGACCAGGCCCTTGCCGCTGTTGGTCACCTGATCGAGCAGGTCCTGGCCGATCGCCCCGTCGATCACGTGCCGCATGTGCTCGGTGTTGCGGAACACGTAAGGCAGGTTGAACACGTTGAGCTGATCGACCACCGGCCCGAGCGCGCCGACCGAGACGCGGGCGAAGGCGATGGCGCCGACCTGCGCCTGCTCGATGGCTTCCTTCTCGCCGCCGAGCTGCATCGAGGGGTACATGGCGACCGAGAGCCGTCCGCCGGTCGCGGCGGACAGCTTCTTACCCATGTCTTCCACCGCCTGCACGGTGGGATAACCCACCGGATGCACGTCGGAGGCCTTGAGCGCGAGTTTGCCTTGCGCCATGGCGGAGCCGGACGCGAAAGCCGTCGCGGCGGCGATCAGGCCGGCGGCGAACGTGACGGTGACGTGTTTCATAGTGAAGAAGTCCTCCCCAGGTTCGTTATTGTTGGAATGGTCGCGGCGCTTGCCGCCCGGCTCATTGATCGCGGCGACGGCCCATGTTAGTCATCATGTCATATGATGACCTTAGCCACTGCCACGGTGTCAAGTCGTTGAGCCCGCGTCCGTCAAAAAATCTCGCTCTGCTCAAGCCGCTCAACGCCCCACGCCGGCTGACGGCGGAACTGGTGGCGCGGCTGACCGCCGATATCACCAGCGGCAAGTTGCCGCCCGGCGCGCGGCTGCCGACCGAGCAGGAAATGATCGTAGCGACCGGGGTTTCCCGCACCGTCATCCGCGAGGCGGTCGCCGCCTTGCGCGCCGACCGGCTGGTGGTGACTCGCCAGGGCGTCGGCGCCTTCGTCGCCGACCGCGTGCGGCGGCCGTTCCGGGTCGAATTCGACGAGAATTCGCCCTTACGCGAAGTGCTCAACGTAATGGAGCTGCGCACCGGGATCGAAGCCGAGGCGGCGGGTCTCGCGGCCGAGCGCGCCTCTCCGGCGCAGGTCAAAAAGATCGACGAGCGTTACTCCGCCATCCAGAGCGCCATCGAGCGCGGCGACAATGCCGTCGATCAGGATTTCGCCTTCCATTGCGCCATCGCCGACGCCACCGGCAATCCGCAATTCAGGCGCTTTTTGGAATATCTCGGCCGCTTCATCATCCCGCGCCGCACCGTCTGGGGCTCATCGGCGCCGCCGGCCAAGCGCGCCCATCTCGACCTGTTCCAGCGCGAGCATGCGCAGATCCTGCAGGCGATCGCCAAGCATGCGCCGGCCGAGGCGCGCGCCGCCATGCAGCGGCATCTGCTCAACAGCCGCAGCCGTTACGAAAAGATCGTGGTCGAGCAGCGCAAAATGGCCCGCGCCAGCGCTTAACCGGAGACACGCGTTTGCAAAACATCCTCGTCACCGGCGCGGCAGGCGGCATCGGCTCGCGGCTGCGCCAATTGCTCAAAGGCGTCTATCCGCATATCCGCTGGAGCGACATCCAGACGCCCGCCGATCTTGCGGCTGATGAGGATTTCGTCGCCGCCGATCTGGCCGACATGGCGCAGGTCGAGAAAATCGTCGCCGGCATCGACGGCATCGTGCATCTCGGCGGCTTTTCCGTCGAAGGCCCCTGGGAGATAATCCACAAGTCCAACATCGTCGGCTGCTACAATCTGTTCGAGGCGGCCTATCGCGCGGGCGTCAAGCGCGTGGTGTTTGCCTCCTCCAATCACGCCGTCGGCTTCTACCCGCGCGACAAGACCATCGGCGTCAACGTCACGGTGCGCCCGGATTCACGGTATGGGGTGAGCAAGGCTTTCGGCGAGGCGCTGGCTGCGCTTTATGCCGACAAGCATGGACTGCGCGTCACCTGCATCCGCATCGGCAATTTCGGCGACGTGCCGCTCGACAAGCGGCGGCTGTCGATCTGGCTCAGGCCGGAGGATTTGGTGCAGCTGATCCGCATCGGGCTCGAGCATCGCGACATCCATTTTGAGATTTTCTACGGCGCCTCCGACAACGAGGCGGCCTGGTGGGACAACAGCAATGCCAAGCGCTTTGGCTACAAGCCGCAAGGCAAGGCCGAGGATTTCCGCGCGCAGGCCATGGCGGCGCAGCAGAAACTACCGCCCGACCCGGTGGGCGAGCGCTTCCAGGGCGGTCCCTTCTGCAGCGATGAATACGACGCGGAGCGCCGCGGCGGCTAACGCGCCTTGTAGGCGGCGAGGAACGTGCGCACCGCCATGCCAACGACATGGCGAACACGTTCGGGCGGCGGCGGCGGCGCGAAATTAAACAGCATCGGTTTGAACATGGTGGCGTGGCAGGTCTCGATGAATTGCGCGGCCGCCACCTCGTAGTCGTCAATCGCCACCAGCACACCGGCATCGACCTGCGCGCGCAGGTAGGCGGCAAGTTTGGCCACCGCGACCGCCGGACCGGTTTCGTAAACCTTGCGGCCAAGGTCCGGCATGCGCTCGGCAACCGCGATCACGGTGCGCAGCGACGACATGCGGCCGGGTACGCCGATATTGCGCACGAAAGCCTGGCCGTGGCGCATGAGCACGGCTTCGACGTCGTGGTCGGCATGGTCGAAATCGAACACGCCTTCCGCTTGCAGCGAGCATTCCCCCTGCACGATGGCGCCGAATAATTCGTCCTTGTCCTTGAAGTAGACATAGAGCGTACCCTTGGAGACGCCCGCCGCCTTGGCGATATCGGCCATGCTGGCGGCATCGAATCCCTGCGCCAGGAAGACCGCGCGGGCGCCTTCGACGATCTGGCGCCGTTTGGCGCTGTCTTCCTCGACCTCGATGGGCCGCACCTTGGTCACTTCAGCAGTTTCGGACATGTCGGCGATTCCCCTCGCAATCCAATTCTAAGCCCTGGTCGGCGGTAGTTCTCACGGTTCCAATCAGACTTTCGACTAATGACCGAACCGTTCGGTCAAAAAAACATTGACACTCGATTTTGTCGAATATAGTTTGACCGAACCGTTCGGTCAATATCTTTCGGTGGCTTCGGAGTCGAAAATGCAGTCGCAAATCCTCAAAACTGACGAAAATCCCGCTTTTTCCGGCCGTTTGGTCGGTGCGCGCGGGGCAAATGCGGCACAAAGGGCGGCCAGGGCCTTCCATCTGGCGGCGGTCCCGGAAGCGCGCGACGACGGCCCGCTCCAGCCGGCGATCGCCGAGGCGCCGGTTGCCCGCCGCCCCGATGCCCCGGCCAGTGACAGCACGGTGGAAACCAAGCCCGCCGCCAAGCGCAGCGTGCGCAAGCTGGCGGCCATCGGTCTCGTCGCCCTGATCGCGCTCGGTGCCGGCGGCTGGTACGGCTACAATTGGCTCACGGCTGGCCGCTTCATCGTCTCCACCGACGACGCCTATGTGCGCGCCGACGCCACGACGCTTGCCGCCAAGGTCGCAGGCTACGTCTCGGCGATCGACAGGGCCGACAATTCCCTGGTGCATGCCGGCGACGTGATCGCCCGCATCGACGACGGCGACTACCGGCTCGCGGTCGCCGCCGCGCGCGACAAGGTCGCCACGCAACAGGCAACCGTCGGCCGCATCGGCCAGCAAATCACCGCGCAGCAGACCAAGGTCGTTGAGGCCAACGCCCAGCTTGCCTCGGCGCAGGCGGTCGAGACGCGCACCGAATCCGAGTTGAAGCGCCAGCAGGCCCTGGCGGCCAAGGAATTCGCCAGCCGCCAGGCGCTCGAACAGGCGCAGAGCAACCGCGACCAGGCCATCGCCGCCGTGCAAAGCGCGCGCGCCGCGATTGCTTCCGCCATCGCCAATGTCGGCGTTTTGGAAGCGCAACAGCAGGAGGCCGAGCAGCAGGCGCAAGAACTCAAGACCGCGTTAGCCAAGGCCGAGCGCGATCTTGCCTTCACCGTCATCCGCGCGCCGGTCGACGGCGTGGTCGGCAACCGCGCCATGCAGGTCGGCGACTACGTGCAGACCGGTCAGCGGCTTGCGAGCCTGGTGCCGCTCACCGGCGTCTATGTCGACGCCAATTTCAAGGAGACGCAGCTCGCCCGCCTCAAGCCGGGTCAGCCGGTCTCGATCAGCGTCGACGCCCTGCCCGACCACGACATCATGGGCACCGTCGCCAGCGTGTCGCCGGCCTCCGGCTCGGTGTTCTCGCTGCTGCCGCCCGACAACGCCACCGGCAACTTCACCAAGATCGTGCAGCGGCTGGCCGTGCGCATCCGCCTGCCCGACGCCGTGACCGAGAAGCGCCTGCTGCGACCCGGCATGTCGGTGGTGGCGAACGTGAATACCAAGTCGTCATCTTCGGTGGCCGACAACGGCTCGTGGTTCTCCGTGAGCGCCCAAGCCGCTCCGCATTCCGCTTCGCGGTGAGTGAGCACCAATGAGCTCGCTCACCGCATCGCCCGCGCTTCCGGCCGCCGCCCAGTCCCCGTTGGGCGGCGCCGGGAGCGCGGATCAATTGACGCCGCGCCGCCTGATCGCCTTCGTCGCCATGTGCTTCGGCATGTTCATGGCGCTCTTGGACATCCAGGTGGTGTCGGCTTCGCTCTCCGAGATTCAGGCCGGCCTCTCCGCCTCGGCCGACGAAATCCCCTGGGTGCAGACCTCGTATCTGATCGCCGAAGTGGTGGCGATCCCGCTCTCCGGTTTTCTGTCGCGCGCGCTCGGCACCCGCATTTTATTTGCGATATCGGCGGGCGGCTTCACGCTCGCCAGCATCATGTGCGGCTTAAGCTCGTCGATGAACACCATGATTCTCTGGCGCGCGGTGCAGGGCTTCATCGGCGGCGGCATGGTGCCGACGGTCTTCGCCACCGGCTATTTGCTGTTTCCCGGGCCGCGGCAGAAATATCTGGCGCCGGTGATCGGGCTGACCGCGACGCTGGCGCCGACCATCGGCCCGACCGTCGGCGGCTACGTCACCGAGGCGCTGTCCTGGCACTGGCTGTTCTTTATCAATATCGGGCCCGGGATCGCGGTGACGCTGGCCGCGCTGGCTTTGATCGACTTCGACAAGCCCGACCTCAAGCTGCTGGAGAATTTCGATTGGTGGGGCCTCCTGTCCATGGCCGGCTTCCTCGGCGCCCTCGAATACGTGCTTGAGGAGGGCCCGCGTCACGACTGGTTCGACGACGGCGCCATCACCCTTTTCGCGATTGTGTCGGCGCTATCGGCCATTGCCTTCTTTGTCCGCGTGTTCAGCGCCCGCGTGCCCATTGTCGATCTGCGCGCGTTCGCTAACCGCAATTTCGCGGTCGGCAGCCTTTATTCCTTCGTGCTCGGCATCGGCCTCTACGGCCTGACCTACCTCTACCCGGTCTACCTCGCCGTCATCCGCGGCTACGACGCGCGCATGATCGGCGACACCATGTTCGTCTCCGGGCTCGCCATGTTCATCTCAGCGCCGATCGCCGGCCAGCTCAGCCAGCGCTTCGACCCGCGTTACATCCTGATGGCGGCTTTTGTCATCTTCGCCATCGGCACCTGGGAGATGACTTATGTCACCAAGGACTGGGACTTCTGGGAAATCCTGTGGCCGCAGATTTTCCGCGGCATCGGGCTGATGTTCGCCATCGTGCCGGTGACCAACACCGCGCTCGGCACGCTGCCGCCGGATCGGGTGAAGAACGCCTCAGGGCTGTTCAATCTGATGCGCAATCTCGGTGGCGCCATCGGCTTGGCGACCATCAATACGGTGCTCAACAACCGCATGGATCTGCATCTCGCCCGCCTGCACGAGGCGGTGAATTCATCGCGGGGGCCGGCAACCGAAGCGTTGTCACGGCTCACCGCGCAATTTCAAGGGTCGGATGCGCAGGCGATGGCGCTCAAGACCATGATGGGCATGGTGCGCCGGCAGGCCGAGGTGATGAGCTTTGCCGACGTCTTTCTGATCCTGACCGTGCTGTTCGTCGCCCTCGCCGCGGTCGGCGTCATCATGCGGCGGCCCGAGCCGGTCGCGGCTGAAGCGGGCGGGCACTGATCGCCGCCAACACAAAAGGAGCTTCCCATGCCGGTGCAAGCTTTGTTCGGACTGAGCGTCGCCTTCGGCTTTGTTTTCTGGGCGATTGTCGCGGCGCGCTATATTTGGCCCGCATTGCAGCGCCGCCCGCGCGTGGATGCGCTGCGGCCGTTGCTCGTCCTGCACAGTTCCCGCTTTCTCGGCTTGGCGTTCCTGATCCCCGGGGTGGTATCGCCGGATTTGCCCGCGGCATTTGCCGTCCCGGCCGCCTACGGCGATCTCGCCGCCGCGGTTCTGGCGTTGCTCGCGATGGCTGCGCTACGCACCGCGCTGGGCATGCCCCTGGTTTGGATTTTCAATATTTGGGGCAGCGTTGACCTGCTCAACGCATTCTACCAAGGCAACACGAACGGCATGTTGGCGGGCCAGCTCGGCGCCACCTACTTCATCCCCACGGCGATTGTGCCGTTACTGCTCATCACGCATTGGCTTATGTTCCGGCTCTTGCTTCAGCGCGAGCCGGTCGCCGCCTAGGAACGCAACGGAGCGAGGATGCCGTGGCGCGCCTTAAGCGTGCGCGCCGCCGGCGTTCAGGCGCAACCCGACAACCATTTCGTCCTGCGCGCGGGCATCGGCTTCGGCCTTTTCGCGGGCGTGGTCGCGCTCGTCGAGCATCTCGACCTTCTTCAATTCCTCGAAGGCCTCGCCGAGCATGGCCTGGGCCTCGTCGAGCTGCGCTTTGAGCTCGTCGGCCGAGCGCCTGAGGTTCTCGCGCCGCCCCATCGCCGCCTTGGCATAGGTCGGATAGGCGAAATGGGTGGGATCGTGGATACCGGCGCGGTCTTGCTCGGTCTTGATCTCACGATCGAGATCGGCCGCCATGCGGTCGAACTCGGCGATCATGGTTTCGATCTGCGCCAGCTTGCGCCGCTTCTCGTCGACCTGAAATTTCTTCAGGCGGATGAGGGTTTCTCGTGACTTCATCGACTCAATACTCCCCCGAAGCCCCGAAAACGCGCCCGAAAACAACGGCGGGCCCGCTCCGGACCGTTCAGTGCACCGACTGTGGGGCAATAACGTTAGTTTTCGGTTTCCTTGGCGGGCGGGATTTTCGCTTCGACGCACGAACGAAATCGGCGTTCACACCCTCTTAGGCTTACCGGCTAAACGGTGACTTTAACCCGGTGTTTACCCGCGTCGTTAATCATTGCGTCATCGTCCATGGGGCTGAGCGACAGGCGAATCTGGCCGCTGCCCAAAGGGATGAGTCACTAGAGTCGGTTAGGCCCGATTCTTAAACTGGAGCATTAACCCTGTCCGTGGCCAAAAAACCACACTCGGGCAAGACCTTACGCCAAAATGCGAGGTTCCCCTCACGGCGTGCTTGCTTGGGCGAATCAGGTTTTGTTAACCATGGCTGGATAGTGTCGAATCAGTTTGTCCCACAGCGTTTTTTCATCCTCGCCGCCTTTGCGGCGCTGACTTAGGGGCCCGTCTGCGGCGAGAAGGGGACTGGCATGCGCGTATTACTGATTGAAGACGACAGCGCGACGGCTCAGTCGATCGAGCTGATGCTTAAATCCGAGAGCTTTAACGTCTACACCACCGACCTCGGTGAGGAAGGCGTCGATCTCGGCAAGCTCTACGACTACGACATCATCCTTCTCGACCTGAACCTGCCCGACATGTCGGGTTTCGAGGTTCTGCGCTCGTTGCGGGTGTCAAAAGTTAAAACCCCGATCCTGATCCTCTCCGGCCTCGCCGGCATCGAGGACAAGGTGAAGGGCCTCGGCTTCGGCGCCGACGACTACATGACCAAGCCGTTCCACAAGGACGAGCTGATCGCGCGCATCCACGCCATCGTGCGCCGCTCCAAGGGCCACGCCCAGTCGGTCATCAACACCGGTGACCTGGTGGTCAATCTCGACACCAAGACGGTGGAAGTCGGCGGCCAGCGCGTACATCTGACCGGCAAAGAATATCAGATGCTCGAGCTGCTCTCCCTGCGCAAGGGCACGACGCTCACCAAGGAGATGTTCTTGAACCATCTCTACGGCGGCATGGACGAGCCGGAACTGAAAATCATCGACGTGTTCATCTGCAAGCTGCGCAAGAAGCTCGCCAACGCCTCCTCCGGCAAGAACTACATCGAGACGGTTTGGGGCCGCGGCTACGTGCTGCGCGAGCCGACCGAGAGCGAAGAGCGCATTCCTGCTTAAGGCGCCCTGCCCTGTGATTGCCGGGCCGACCCGGCCATCGGAATACGAAAAACCCCGCCTCGCGGCGGGGTTTTTGTTGGGTCGTTACTGCTCGTCCAGTTTACCGTTTGGACTGGCCTGATCGACCGCCGCCGGTAGATGTTCCGACAGCAGACTCAGCGCCTTGTCCACCGGCAGGCCGAGATGTTCGGCGATTTGACGCACGTGCTCGTCACCGAGCGCGGCTTTGAGCTGTTCCGCCGTCACCGGCATATTGCTGCCGTTGCCGAGCCAGGATTGCACCTGGCTGCCTAAGCCGCCTTGCTGCAGTTGGCTCACGATCCCGGACAGATCGCCGAGATTCGTCTTGGCCAAGACCGCCCCGATCAACCCGGGGGCGGCGCCTGCGGTCAACTTTCCGAGTGCGCCGCCCAAATCGTCGAACAGTCCCATCATTCACCTCGGTTCGCTTAAGAAAAGCCGCCCCCGGCCTTCGCTCGTTCAGGGATGCTTTTCGTTTTTGGCCGCACGGAAGCCCTGCGCCGTCGCATCCTTCTCGCACATATAGGCGCCTTTCTTGGTGTGGCCGTAATCTTTGTTACCGCTGAAGTGATAGACTTTCGTTCCGAGGTTGGCCCAGACCACCACACCGGTCAGGCAATGGATCTTGGCCGCGCTCTCACTCGCATACTCATTGGCGCCGGCAGGCTTGCCCGTTGTGGGCGCAGCCGTTTGCTTGGGCGTCGTTTTCGGCGGCTCCTTCGTGTCTTTGCTCGTCGTGGCCGCCGGGGTCGCCTTCGGCTTCTCGGTGCTGGTCGTAGCCCGGCACTTTTCGACATAGGCCTTCTCGGTGATGCCCTTGGCCTGATTGTCAGCCTTGTGGGCCTTCCATTCGTCCTCGCAGGCCTTCACCGTTTTCTGCTGCGCCAAGGCCGGCACGG
Source organism: uncultured Alphaproteobacteria bacterium (assembly GCA_963805375.1). Classification (GTDB taxonomy): domain Bacteria; phylum Pseudomonadota; class Alphaproteobacteria; order Rhizobiales; family Xanthobacteraceae; genus Pseudolabrys. Next base: position 274,114 of record CAWDUB010000010.1, read on the forward strand.
CAGAATAGGCCGTGATCGAAAGGATCACCGCGCCGGCCCAGAAGATAGCCCTCGGAAAGCTTTTCATTTTCAGCCTGCGTCCTTGATGCATTTATTGACATTGCTGGTTTTCGCGGCGCCGGCCAGCTTGGCGTCGGCGGCTGCTTTCTCGCAGCAAGCCTTGATTGAGCTGGTTTTGGCAGCGCCGCTCAGGGCTTTGCCATCTTTTCCTTTGGGGCTCGAGCAGGCATCGGCCGCCATCGCCGAACCGGCGGCGAAAGCCGAGATAAGTGCAACCAGAAGTATCCGTTTCATGTTTTCCTCCGTCGCGTGGAACGAGTTGATGGAACCGGGTGACGACAACCTCTGCCGCTTGCGGCGGCATTGGCTCAATCCATGCTCTATCTAGGATGTCGGTTAAATCGCCCGTGGACGTTACCCGGCAGTGTCGGTGCTCAGTTCGGACAACCTTAGACCTCCAGCCTAGCGAGCTTGTTGCCACGCCTCAATGGGTGACAAACGAATTTTCGGTGGGTGGGCGACCCGCCCTGAGGAGAAAGGCTATTTCCTCGCCTCGATCTGTCCCGGCTTGTTGATGCGGTAAAGCTGGAAGCGGTCGCCGTCGGCGACCAGCTTGAGGCGCGAGGGATCGGGATTGGGCGCGTCGTCCTCGGTGAACAGCACGTAGAGATAATCGAACTTGGTCCAGTTCAGCCAGAACTTCGGGGTATTCGGCAGCGGGTGCTCTTCCGCCACCAGCAATTGCGACATCGACGGCGGCGTGCCGTCGTGGATGTCGGCAAATTCGCGATATTGCGGCCGCACGTGCAGCACCTGCTTGCCTTCCACCGTGAACAACGTCGTCACCAGTGCCGAGCGCTCGATCGTGGCGACGCAAGCCGCGTGCACCAAACCAAGGTCGTCGACGCCGTCGCCGAAGGAAGAACCGTCGGCGTAGGCGACGAACACTTTAGAGCCGGGCGCGATGCGGCGCACCGAGGAACGGAACTCGCTGGTCATATCCGCAAGCCGCGACCAGTTGTAGTCGATCTCGATCAGCCGCCCGGCGATCAGCACGAGCAAGACGACGAGTAAGCCGCGCCGCACCAGGCGCCGGCGCAGTTCCAGCTCGCCGCAGGCGAACAGCATAAAGGCGATGCCGATCGGCACGCGCTGGTCGGTCATGTAGGTATCAAACATCATTTGCGGCAGCGCGAGATAGATCGCGCCGCCGACCCCGATCAACACGAAAACCAGCGGATGAAAGCGCAGCACGCGGTGGCGCACGGCCCAGACCAGGCTGGCGGTCAGAATCGCAATCAGCGCGAAGGCGGCGATGTCGGAATAATCGGAGACGACATACATCAGCCCGTCGATCTTGCCGCGCTGCTCCCAATAATAAGAGCCGACGAGCTTCATGGTCGGGCTGGCATAGAGCAGCGGCGCGACCGCAAGGATCGGCAAGCCGCTGGCGATAAAATCGACAATCCGGCCCGGCCACCGCTCGTTGCGGCGCTGCCACAGCCGCAGCAATTCGAACGACAACAGGCCGATGCCGTAAATGCCGAGCGCCGAGAGATGGCAGAAGAACAACGCAACCGAGCACGCCGTTGCCACCGCCATGCGCAGCGGCCAGGCGCGCTCACGCAAGGCGACCCAGCCGGCCAGCGCCCAAAGCGCCACGCCGATGCCGAAGATGTAGTTCATCAGCCCGACGAGGAACACGTAATTGTAAAGCAGCGGAATGGCGAACAGCGGCAGCACCGACCAGCGGTGAAACAGCGCGCGGTTGAGCGCCAGCCCGCCGGAGATGATCAGCGCGAACATGCCGACCAGGTAGATCTGGCCGGCGAGGTAGACGTTCATGAACCGCGCCAGCAACGGCACGATCAGGTCCATGGTCAGGTTCGGGATCACCTGCCAGTTGATCTCGTAGAAATGCGCAAGCTGCGGATTTTTCGCCAGCGTCGCGATCACGTCCATGCGCGCGAGGTGATTGACGTAGTCCGATATCGGCGGCAGCCGGTGGGTCCAGATCGGGATCGAGATCAGCAGCGTCATCGCCGCAAACAGCACGCCGACCTGTGGCCCGGTGAATCCGGACGTGCGCCTGCGCGGCACGATGAGCGGCGCCGAGGATGGCGCGATGATTGGCTTGTTTGGTGACAGCATGGCCGGCCCGAATCCCGGCCTAAAATTGCCGATTTCACCTGAACAAGCGATGAACATAGTGCGGTTCCAGGGAACCGCGGGTAGCGAAAATCCCGCTGCTGAGCGGGCGCCCCCGCGCGCGCGACGGCGCCCAGCGCAATCGGGCGGCGGGCGGCTAGGCCTTGGCCGCGAATTTGAGGATGTTGGCGTCGGGCGCGGCGGCCGGCTCGCGCATGTAGAGCCCGCGCTTTTCGGCAACCGGTTTGAAGGCGTCGCTTAAGCCGAGCACGGTTTCGGCGGCGCCCAGCACCAGAAAGCCGTCGGCCGGCATCCGGCGCGCCAAGCGGTTGAGCACGTCGATCTTGGTCGGCTGGTCGAAATAGATCAGCACGTTGCGGCAGAACACCAGATCGAACGGGCCGAGCGGCGAGAAATCGTTGAGCAGATTGAGCGGGCGGAACTGCACCATGCCGCGGATTTCGGGCGCAACCTGCCAGGTATCGCCGACCTGGCTGAAGAACTTCACCAGCAGCTGGATCGGCAACCCGCGCTGCACCTCGAACTGGCTGTAGATGCCGGCCTTGGCTTTCTCCAGCACTTCGGCGGAGATATCGGTGGCGAGGATGTCCACGCGCCAGCCGGCGAGCTTGGCGCCGAGGCCCTTCAGGCTCATCGCCAGCGAATAGGGCTCCTGCCCCGCGGCGCAGGCCGCGCACCAGATACGGATGCGCTTTTCGCGCGCGCGCGCCACCATCAGCGCCGGCACGATGGTGTCGCGGAAGTGCTCGAACGGGACCTTGTCGCGAAAGAAAAAGAACTCGTTGGTGGTCATCGCCTCGACAACGTCCACCGAGAGCTGGCCGGCGCTGGCGCCTTTCAGCTTGCCCACCAGTTCGCCGAGCGTGCCGAGCGCGTGTCGGCGCGCCACCGGCAGCAGGCGGCTTTCGGCGAGATATTGCTTCTCGGCTGAGAGCACCAAGCCGGAGCGTTCCCGCAATAGCTTGCGCAAATAGTCGAAGTCCTGCGGGGTCACGAGCGCTCCCCGGCGAACAGGCGGACGAGTTTCGGCGCAATCTCGTTGAGCGGCAGCACCGCCGAGCAGAGCCCGGCATTGGCCACCTGGCCGGGCATGCCCCAAACGACGCTCGACGCTTCATCCTGCGCCAGCACATGGCCGCCGGCGGCGGTGATGGCTTGCGCGCCGCGCAACCCGTCCGAGCCCATGCCCGTGAGCACCAGCGCCAGGACCTTGTGTCCCCACACCGTCGCGGCGGTGGCGAACAGCGGATCAACCGCGGGTTTGCAGAAATTGATCAACGGACCGTCGTCGAGCGCGATGACGGCGATGCCGTCGCGGCGCGTGACCGACATATGTCTGCCGCCGGGCGCGATATAGATCGTGCCGGCATTGATCTCCTCGCCGTCTACCGCCTCGCGCACCGGGCGCTTGACGATTTGCGCGAGATGCTCGGCAAGGATGGCGGTGAATGTCGGCGGCATGTGCTGGGTGATCAGCACCGGGGCGCGCTCGAGCACGCCGCCGAGCTGCGCGGCAATGGTGTTGAGCGCCTGCGGGCCGCCGGTGGAGGCGCCGATCAGCAATACGCGCGGCGGGGTTGCCGGCAGTGGCCGTAGCACCGGCGCCGGCGGGACGGCTTCAAGTCCCGGGTGGCGCGGCTGCAGCGGCGGCGCCAAGCGCGTGCGCGGCAGCGCGCGGGCGCGCGCGCTGGCCAGCCGCAGCCGCTTGGAGCGCAATCCGAGCTGGCGAATTTTTTCGATCAGGTCGCGGCGAAAGGTGGCGGAGGCGGTGACTTCCTGATTGCTGGCGGGCTTGGGGATGTAGTCGGCGGCGCCGAGCGAGAGCGCCTTCAAGCTGATCTCGGCGTTGCGCCGGGTCAGCGTCGAGGCCATGATCACGACCAGGTCGCGCTTCTTTTCCAACAGCAGCGGCAGAGCGGAGATACCGTCGAGCTCTGGCATCTCGACGTCGAGCACCACCACATCCGGATCGGCGCGCTCGATCTGACTGACGGCGTCGCGGCCGGTGCGCAGCGAGGCCACCACTTCAAGGTCTGGCTCGGCTTCCACCCATCGCGCGAACAGTCCGCGCACGACGACGGCATCGTCCACGATCATGACGCGGATACGCCGGGCGATGGCGCCGGCGGGCGATGACTGTGCGACTGCGACGTTCATTGGACGCAACTGGCGGACTGTAGGGACAGCGCGCTCAGATCAGTCCGACTTCCTGGAATTTTGCTTCTACGATTTCCTTGTCGAATGGCTTCATGATGTATTCGTTGGCGCCGGCGTGCAGCGCGCGGGCGATGTGGGCGACGTCGTTCTCGGTGGTGCAGAACACCACCTTGGGACCGTCGCCGCCGGGCAGCCGGCGCAAGCTACGCAGGAATTCGTAGCCGTCCATCTTCGGCATGTTCCAGTCGAGCAGGATCGCTTCCGGCAGATGCGTCCGGCATGCTTCCAGGGCCTGCTCGCCGTCTTCGGCCTCGACGATCTGGAATTCGAGCCCTTCGAGAATTCGCCGCGCCACCTTGCGGATGACGCTCGAGTCGTCAACGATCAAACACGTTTTCATCGCACCCTCACCGTTTTGGTTCATTTGTTGAAACTGCCAAACCTTTTCATGCCGCCATCGCCGTCTCGCCGATATCGAGAATCCGGTCGACGTCGAGGACAATGAGTAATTTTCCGTCGAGGCGATGGATGCCCGCCGACACGCGCGCCAAACCCGCTTCCAAATTGGTCGGATTGGGCTCGCGCCCGGCGTCGTCAAGCGTGAGCACCTCGCCGACCTGGTCGATCAGCAGCCCGTAGGATTCACCGGCGCATTCCACGCCGACCGCCATCGCCGAACCATCCTCGCCGCGCTGCCCGAGCCCAAGCCGGCAGCGCATGTCGATAAGCGTCACGATGCGGCCGCGCAGATTGAGCACACCGGCGATTTCCGGCGGCGCCAACGGCACCCGCGTCAGCCGCTCGGGCATGAAGACGTCCTGCACGCGCAAAATCGGCATGCCAAATAGCTGGCCGCCGATCGTCGCGGTGACGTATTCGGTGAGGTTTTCGCTGGTGGATTTTGCGCTCATGGTTTTCCCGTCAGGCCGCGCGACCGACGCCGGTCTGCTCCTTGAGCGCCTCGAGCAAGCCTTGGCGGTCGAACTTGGCGACATAGTCGTGGAAGCCGGCCTGGCGGGCGCGTTCGATCGCTTCGACCGACACGGCCGAGGACAGCGCGATGATCGGCAATTCGGCGGTAGCGGGATCGGCGCGCAGCGCCTCGGCCAGCTCGTAGCCGTTCATGCCGGGCATCTCGATATCGGTGATCACCGCATCGAATGCGATACCGACCTTGAGGACGGCGCGCGCCTCGCGCGCGGAGGTAACGGCGGTCACCCTGTAACCGGCGACTTGCAGCACGGGCGTGAGCATATTGCGGAAGAACGGGGAATCGTCGACCAGCAGCAGCGAAGGTTTGGCGGCCGGCGCCTGCTCCTTGCGGCGGAACCAGTCCTCGAAGGCCAGCGGCAGGAAATGGCCGACGTCGATGATCTCGGTCGCTTCGCCGTTGATGATGGCCGCGCCGAGCGTACCCGGCTTATTGCCGGCAACCTGGATGTCGAGGCGGTCCTCGACGATGTCGACGATCTCGTCGACCACCAGCGCCATCGAGCGCTGGCCGTCGGAGAACACCAGCAGCGGCTGCGCGCCTTCGGCTTTGACGTGCACGCTGTCGCTCATGCTCACCAGCGGCATCAACTGATCGCGGTATTGCAGCATGTGACGGCCGTTCGACAGCTCGATGCGGCGGGCGTCGATTTCCTCGAGCCGCGTGATCAGCGCCAGCGGCACGGCTTTCGGCTCGGCGGAGCCGGCGCGGAACACCAAGAGCGATGTTGCCTGTTCCTCGGCGGAAGCGGGCGCCGTCTCGGCCGGCGCCGCGTCGACCAATTGCGAGGTCGCCGTGCTGCCGAGCGCCTGAGCGATGCCGTTGGGATCAACGATCATGATCACCGCGCCGTCGCCAAGAATGGTGTTGCCGGAGAACATACCGATATGGCGCAGCTTGCTCGACATCGGCTTGACCACGATTTCCTCGGTGTGCAGGACGCCGTCCACTACGATGCCGAACGTCTGGCTGCCGACTTGCGCTACCACGATGAAACCGTCCGCGGCCTCGCCGGTCTTCCCGGCAATGCCGAGCAACTCGTTCAGCCGCGCCAACGGCAAGAGCTTGTCGCGCAGCCGCAGCACCGGGGTGTCCTTGATGCGCTCGATGCGGTGTTCGCCGCCGGACCGCAGGCCCACCAACTCGACGACGGCAAGCTGCGGAATGGCGAAGCGGTGGCCGCCCAATTCAATGATCAAGGCGGCGATGATCGCCAGCGTCAGCGGGATCTTGATGCTGAAGCTCAAGCCCACGCCGGCGACCGAGCGCACATCGATCGTGCCGCCGATCTGGTCGATATTGTTTCGCACCACATCCATGCCGACGCCGCGGCCGGACACGCTGGTGATCGCCGCGGCGGTGGAGAAACCCGGCACGAAGATGAATTTCTGGATTTGCGCTTCCGACAGCTTGGCGATTTCGGCTTCGGACACCAATCCTTGCGCGATCGCCTTGGCTTTGATGCGTTCGGTGTTGAGGCCGCGGCCGTCATCGGCGATCTGGATGATGATGTGGCCGCCTTCATGATAGGCCGACAGTCTGATGCGCCCGCGCTCCGGCTTGCCGGCGGCGCGGCGTTCCTGCGGCGTTTCCAGCCCGTGGTCGGCCGAATTGCGCACCATGTGGGTGAGCGGATCCTTGATCAGATCGAGCACTTGGCGGTCGAGCTCGGTGTCGGCGCCCTGCATTTCCAAGTCGATCTGCTTACCGAGCTCCGCCGATAGATCGCGCACGATGCGCGGCAGTTTCTGCCAGGCATTGCCGATCGGCTGCATGCGCGTCTTCATGACGCCTTCCTGCAGCTCGGCGGTGACGTTGGACAGCCGCTGCAGCGGCGCCTTGAATTCGGAATCCTCGTGGCGGCGCACGATTTCGAGCAGTTGATTGCGCGTCAGCACCAGCTCCGACACCATGGTCATCAGTTGCTCAAGCGTGTCGAGGGTGACGCGGATCGACTGGCCCGCGGGCTTGGCCACCTCCTCGTCATGGGCAGTGTTTTCGGCCGGCCGCGGCGAACGCTCGGGCATTGGCGATGCCGGCGTTTCGATCGGCGGCGGCGCGGCAGGCGCGCCGACCCGCTTCGCCATTTGCTGCAATTCGGAAATCAAGTCGTCATCGGCGCCGTCCGGCTCGCGCTGCTCGCGGTCGAGCGAATCGAGGATTTGCTTGATGCGGTCGATGGTGGCGAGGATCAGCGTGACGGCTTCGTTGGTGGACGGCAGGCCGTCGCGAAATTTTCCCATCAGCGTCTCGGCGGCGTGCGCGAGCGCTTCCAGCCGCGGCAAGTTAAGAAAGCCGCAGGTGCCCTTGATGGTGTGGACGAGACGGAAAATGTTGTCGAGGATCTTGGCGTTGTTCGGATCCTGCTCGAAACGCACGAGTTCGACGTCGACAACGTCGAGACTTTCATGGGTCTCGGTCACGAATTCACGCAACAGGTCGTCCATGGAAAACGCCTTCGTCGACGGGCACAGGTCCGTCAGCCGCTCGTGCTCGGGAGCGGGACCAGTGTGTCGGTGAAGGGTTTAATTTTAGTTGCGGGTGGGCGGCGGAACGCGCGGGCTTTACCGTCGGTTAACCACGTTGGTCGGTCGTGCGCGCGCCGGGCGCTTATTGCGCCGAGATCACCACCGCTTCGCCGTCCATGACCGCGGCGGCGGTCAGCCCGCAAGCTCTCGCCAGCAGCCCGGCGTAAAACGGCTGGATGCGGTGCGCATCGAGCGCTTCGCTGGGTTCGCCGGCGAGCAATGGCACGACGCCGGGCGGGACTTTGGCGTTGGTGCCGACGGCGCTGACCTTGAAGCCGGTCGCCTCGCCCTCGCCGATCGGGTCGACCGTGAGCCTGCCGCCGCGCGGGATTGCCTGCGCTGCGATCAGCAGCATGTTCAGCAGCAGCTTGACGCGGTTCTTGGCCAGCAGCAGGCGCGGCAGGTTCCAGGCGAGCTTGGTCTTGTCGTCCTCCAGAAACCCGCGCGCGATCTTCTCGGCATCGCCGAGGTCGATCTGGGCGCCGGCGGAACCGGCGGCGCCGAAGGCGATACGGCAGAATTGCAGTTTGGCGGAGGCGGTGGCGGCGCTTTTCGCGATCACCTCGCGGGCGAATTCCTTGGTCGCCTCGTCATTGTCCTCGGCCAGCACTTCCAACCCGTTGACGATGGCGCCGACCGGGCTGATCAGATCGTGGCAGACGCGCGAGCATAGCAGGGCAGCGAGATCGAGCGCTTCAATGGTCGTTCCGGACATGGACTGGCCTCCGCTAGGCGTGCAGGATATGCCACCAGGACGGCGAATCGCCGATCGCAACGGCATGACGGCCATACACTAACGCGTTTGCGACCGCCAAGGACCCAAAACCGGCGCCATGAACGTTACCAAGGGTGATGCCCCGGCCGGCGGACGAGAAGTCAGCCCCCAGTCGGCCGGTGAACTACTCGACGGGCTCACGGAAATCGTTTCGCGCGCGGCGGCGGCAACGCTTGCCATCCCTTTTTCGCAAGTCGCGCAGCGGATCAAATCCGACCTTACGCCGGTGACGCATGCGGACGAAGCCTCCGAGGCCGTGATCCTGGAAGGGCTCGCCCGCCTGCTGCCATCGGTTCCCGTCGTTTCGGAAGAGAGCATCGGGCCGGAGAACCCGCTGATCGGCGCCAGCGTCGTGATCGTTGATCCGCTCGACGGCACCAAGGAATTCCTTGCCGGACGCGATGAGTTCACCGTCAATGTCGCCATCGTGACCCACGGCGTTGCGATTGCCGGGCTGATCGCCGCCCCGGCGCAAGGCATGTTGTGGCGCGGCGTCGTCGGCGCCAAGGCCGAACGGCTGCAGATGCGCTGGGGCGCCGAGGCGGCGCAGATTTATGACCACAGCACGATCCGCACCCGGCCGGCACCGGATCGCCTGATCGCGGCGACGTCGCGCAGCCATCTCGACGAACAAACGGAAGATTTTCTGGCACGGCTGCCGCTGGCCAAACGCTATCTCTGCGGCTCGTCGGTGAAATTCTGCCAACTCGCGCAAGGCGAGACCGACATCTATCCGCGGCTGTCGCCGGTCCGCGAATGGGACATCGCCGCCGGCTGCGCCATTCTCGCGGCCGCGGGCGGGGTGGTAACCGATCCGCAAGGCCGGCCGCTGCATTTTGGCCGCGCCGAGGCGCGCTTTCTGGTGCCCGGCTTTATCGCCTGGGGCGATCCGGCGTTGGCCGGCCCTATGCAGAAATATCGATAGGCGGCGGCATAGTGGCGCCGTCTGCCCGCTATTCGCCGGCGGCTATCGCCGCCGCCAGGGTGGAGTCATAGTCCGCCAGCAATTCGGCCCGCTTTTGCCGCAATACCGTCACCGGCATAGGCAACCCATGCAGCGGGTCTGGGGAAGTCATTATCGAATGGAGCATCCGATGCGCGCTGCCTTGCGCCTTGCGGCCCTGACGCTGTGCCTCACCGCTTTTGGCGCCGATATCGCCTCCGCCCAGTATCAACCGCCGCCCGGACCTCCCCCGGGGCCGCCGCCGCAACAGGCGGCACCGCCGCCCGGACCGCCACCGGGCCCGCCGCCGCACCGGCGCGATACCTACCCGCCCGACGAAATCATCCGCGCCGGCCACCAATTCTTCGGCTCCGTGTCGCGCGGACTGGCGCAGGTCGTCGAGACCGCGTTCAGCCGCTGGGGCGAGCCCAATGGCTACATCCTCGGCCAGGAAGGCGGCGGCGCATTCGTCGTCGGGCTGCGCTATGGCGACGGCAAGCTCTATACCCGCAATGCCGGCGACCGCCGCGTGTTCTGGGAGGGCCCCTCGATCGGCTTCGACTATGGCGGCGAAGGCGCCCGTACCATGATGCTGGTCTATAAGCTGCCGGCGACCGACGCCATCTATCAGCGCTTCGCCGGCATCGACGGTTCGGCCTATTTCATCGGCGGCTTCGGCATGACCGCGCTGACCGCCAACAATATCGTGGTGGTGCCGATCCGTACCGGCGTCGGCTTCCGGCTGGGCGCCAATATCGGCTATCTGAAGTTCACGCGGAATGCGACCTGGAACCCGTTCTGAGCGGTCCTGAGCGCCGCGGTTATCTATAAACCATAAAATGCGCGGGCCGCCGGCGGCGGCTTGCGGGTTTTGCGTTGGCAGGAGCGGGCCGGCCGTGGCATGGTTTGCACGGGGACTATCGTGGCGTAGCCGAGTGGGAGACGCGGTTCATGATCGAACCGATCATGTATTTCGGGATTGGCTTTCTGGTCGCGGCCCTGATCGTGATCGTGATCATCCCGCTGGTGCATAACCGCGCCGTGCGATTGACGCTGCGGCGGCTCGAAGCCTCCACGCCTTTGTCGATCGCGGAAATTCAAGCCGACAAAGATCAGATGCGCGCGGAATTCGCCATGTCGACGCGGCGTCTGGAAATGAGCGTCGAGCAGTTGAAGGGCAAGACCACCAATCAACTCGCCGAGATCGGCAAGAAGGGCGACGCCATCAATCAGCTCAAGATCGAGCTCGGCGAAAAGACCGCGACGATTTTTGCGCTGGAAGCCCGCGACAAAGCCATGCGCGATCAGCTGCGCATCGCCGAGGAAGAGGTCGATGTCAAGACCAGCGCCAAGGCCGAGGCCGAACGGGCGTTGTCCGACAAAGAGGCGGCGCTTCTCAAACTCGAGAGCGAACTTGACGAACGCTCGATGCAGGCCAACTCGCAGAAGGTCGAGATCGTCGCCTTCAAGACCCAGGTCGATGCGCTGAAAGAACGGCTGACCGACGCCACCAACGAAGTCAAGGCGGTGGAGGATCGCCGCGACGCAGCGCGCGCCGAACTCAAAAAGACAACGCAAAATCTGGCCGACGAACGCGGCAAGGTCGAGAACCTCGGCCGCCGCGTCGGCGAACTCGAACAGCAATTGGTGGCGCAAACCACCGAGGCGCAATTGCTCGCGCGCCGCTCGCAGGATCTGGAAAACCGGCTGGGCGACCAGTCGCGCCTGCTGGCGCAAAGCGAATTCGAATACCGGCAGCTGCAAGGCGAGTTGCAAAGCGCGCGCAAGACCGAGAGCGACCTGCGCACGGTGATCGCCGAGATCAGCGACCGCGCCGGCGTGGTGAGCCAGCAACTCAAGGCGGAGAATGCCGAATTGCGCATGGACCTCGATCGCGCCAACACCGAGCGCGACCGCCTGGTGCGCGAGCTCGCCAGCGTCAAGCGCGAAACGGAAGAGAACTGGGCCTCCGAGCGGGTGGAAAATTCGCTGCTGCGCGAGCGCATCAACGACGTGGCGGCGGAAGTCGCGCGCCTTGCCTCGAATCTGGAAGGGCCGCAATCGCCGATCAATGCCATCTTGGCGGCCAAGACCGAGCGTGGCGCGCCGGCCGCGCGCGGCCGCCCCGAACTGGCCGAGGCGCCGGCGGGCAATCCGGGTCTTGCCGAGCGCATTCGCGCGCTGCAGACGAGCGCGGCGAAACGGCCGCCAAGCGAAAAGCCGACCCGCCGCAATTAGGCGCGGGCTGCGCTTCGCTTGACACTCCTTTAAGTCGCTTCCTATATCCCTCGGACTTCGGGCGCTTAGCTCAGCGGGAGAGCGTTCCCTTCACACGGGAGAGGTCGAAGGTTCGATCCCTTCAGCGCCCACCATCCAATATGCCTTTGGCCCGCGCGTTGCGGGCTTTTTGATTCCGATCCAAAAAACATCGTCTCCCGGCAGCCATGCTGCCGGAAGACGTAAAACCTCCACGCGATGGAAATTCGACGCAAGCCGCGCCGGCTAGAAGCCGAAGCCGCCTTTGCCGTGACCGCCGCTGCCGATCATTTCCATCATCATGCCCATCATTTCCGGGTTCATCATGGCGCCCATCGAGTTCATGTCGAACCCGCCGCCGCCGAAGCCGCCGCTCATGCCGCCGAAGCCGCCGCCGCCCATGCCGCCGAAGCCGCCACCTTGCCCGTCCATCATCTTGCTCATCATCGGGCCCATGGTCTGCATCAGCTTGGCGAAACGCTTCTTGCCCATTTTCTTCTTCATCATATTGAGCATGGGCGCCATCTGCTGCATCTGCTCTAAGCCGCCGCCGCCACCACCGCCAAACTGGGCCTGGGCGGGACGCGACAGGTTGGTAGCCAAAATCAGGCCCGCCACGATCGGCAGAACCAGTTTCCACGTGCGCTTCATGACAGTCTCCAATGCGTGAAAGTTGAGTTTGGCGGCCTTGCCGGGGTGAGGCTGTCCCGCGCGAGCGATGGGGGTCGGATCGCGCGGGACTGCCTCGTGCCGGCCGAGGCTACCGGCATTACTTGCCTGCGACGCTGCTTTGCATGTTGACGACCCCCACGCGACGATTGGCGGCATCGTAGGGGTGTCCGGCATCTTTGAGATGGGTTTTGCCGTAGCCCGTGGTCATCAGGTCGTTCGCGGCGATCCCGTACTTCTCGGTCAGGATTTTCTTCACCGCAGCGGCGCGACGTTCGGACAGTTCCTGGTTGTACTCTTCGGAGCCCTTGGCGTCGGTGTAGCCGGCGAGCATGAAGGTGCTGCCCTTGATGGCCTGGTCATTGAGCGCCTTGGCGAGCGCGTCGACCGTCGGCATCGCCGACTTCGAAATCTTGTCCGAGTTGAACTCGAAGTTGATCTCGAGATCGATCTTCGGCTTGTCCTTGGCGATCACCGCGACTTTCTCGCGCTCACCGACCGACAGCGACCGGGTGACTTCGCGCTTCTTGATGTCGTTGATGAACTTCGTATCCTCGGCCTGCTTGGCCTGCTCTTCCGGGGTCACCGACAGGCTGCGGGTGGTGTGTTTGGGGGTCAAGGAATTGAGAATCTGGTCGGAACTGGGCTGGCTCTGCGCGACCGCAAAACCTAGGCCCAGGGTCAGCACCAGGCCGCCGGCGATCGCCGTGCGGGCCATTTGGCGCTTCAGGCTTCCAAGGTAGCTCGACATTGTTGCTCTCCTCGTTTGGCGATGTGTCATGAATTGACGAAAACCGACGTCGAAGGGGGCGGAGCAGCAAATTGCCAGGTCGATTAGTTGAATCACCGCGACTTTTCCTTCAATAATAAGGCCTTGGCAACAGTCCTCCGCGTGGATTTATCCCCGCTCAGCCAGTAGACGGCGGAGACCTCCCCATTCCGGCGCAATCACGCAAAAAATTATTGCCCCCGCCCCGCCGGATTAGGCGCGCCGGGGCCGTCACTATTGGAAAGGTCGCGTGCACCGCAACAATGCCGCCGGCTGGGCCGAAAGTCAGGGCCCGATGACGCCGGACGACACCAAAGCGGGTGGAACGGCGCGATTAGGCGTCCTGAACGCGCTGCCCAGGCAGCATCAGGACTACTTTTTCGAGGCCGTTCGCAGGCAATGCGCGTCCTATGTGGCTTCCCGGGGGACACCGGTGGCGGAAAGGGAATCGGAGTCTTTGGAACTGTTCAGCGAGGTCATGGCCAAGCTCCTCGGCGCAACGGCCGCGGGCGAAGGCCAGGGCGCCGACGCAGTCGATGAGACGCCGAGCAAGGATTGGAACGTGCATACCGACCCCAAGCAGGATGGCCGCGTGGCGTGGCTGGTCGCCGAAATCGGCGGCCGCACGGCGCTCGCGCACCGGCATGAGGATATGCGGCGCCGGCTCTACGGACGCTGGCGCGAGGGCGGCTATCGCACCGACCAGCTCGCCGACGAACACACCACCGATCTCGCGGTCGATCCGATCGACCCGCTCGAGGACGAAGACAACCGCAGAGCCTGGCGCGGGCTGCTTGCCGCCGCCAAGACGCAATTCAAGCCGAACGAAGATGTCACCGTTCTGCTCGATTTGCTGGCCAGCGACGCAGAGATTCAAGCCGGCTTCGGCTCGGAATGGCCGGTGCGGCAGATCGTCGACACGTTGAACGGACGAAAACCGGCGAAGCCTTGGAGTGACGATCGCGTGGATAACGCCAAGAAGCGACTGAAGAGTTGGATTGGCCGTTTGCGCAAGACCTACCAAGTCGAGACGGCCGATCTGCTGCACATCTTCGCGCAGCACGCGCGCAAGCAAGAGCAGATGCAAAATGCGTGACGCTGGTTTTTTGGCAATGGTCGTGGGCGGCCTAATTGGGAAGAGATGATGTCGAACTTTGATGCCAAGAAGGCCCTGATGGAGGTGCTCGCACCCGAGGACGATGGTCCCGCGGGCTCGGCGCACCACGCCGACGCGCCGGCGCTGCCCAGCCTCGATCAGCGCGTCGATCTGTTCTTGCGCGCCATGCACGGACCGCGCGTCTTCAGCGCGCAGGAACGCGCCGCCGCGCGGCTGCGAATTCTCGACGCCATGGCCGACGATCTTGTGCCCGGATCCAGCGCTCAAAGCATTGAGACCGTCGCGCGCGTGGCGCCGGCGCGGACCACGACAAGGGCGGCATCCGGCTCGACCATGCTCGCCGGCGCCTGGGAGGTGCTGCGTGAAGCCCTGCTCTTTCCGCTAACGCTGAGCGCCGGACAACCGATGCGGCTCGTCGGCGCGGCCTGTGCCGTATTGCTGGTCGCCGGCGGCGGCTGGACCGGCGCCTGGTTCTACGTCGCGCACAAGACCGACACCGCCATCGCCAGCCTCATCGATTCGGAGGCCAAAGCCGGCCGCGTCTATAATTGCGGCTCGCGCAGCGTCGGCGGCTTCCCGTTGCACGTCGAAGTCGATTGCACCGCGCTGCGCGCGCAGCTCGCCATGTCGGATCAGACGACGCTCACGGTCGATGCAAAATCTTTGCGCAGCGTCGCCAGCATTCTCAGCCCCAACACCATCGTCACGGAAATCAACGGCCCGGTGTCGGTGACCCGCTCCGGTCAATCCGCCAGCCTGGTCGGCAACTGGCAGCTTGCTCAGTTGACCGTGCATGGCGGGCCGGTGACGCCGAGCCAGGTTTCCCTTGTTTTCGATAACGCCGAATTTGACAGCGTCGGACAGGGTCGCGACAAGCCGCTGCTCGCCGGCGGCCGCATCGAATTGAACGCCACGCCGACGGCGACAAGGAACGTCAATGTCGCCGCGCATGCGGTCGATGTGTCGATCCCGGACGGCGGGCCGATCACTTCGCGACCGTTCGTCGCCAATGTCGCGGCGGTGCTGCGCGATTTCGGCAGCGCAACGCCGCAGATGCTGTCCGATCACTTGCGCGATTGGCAGTCGCGCGGCGGGCGGCTTGAGATCGCCTCGGCGCGCATCGAACAGGGCGACGCGCTCGCCACCGGCAGCGGCCAACTCGGCCTCGGCCCGGACGGTCAGGTGGAAGGCGCCCTGCGCCTTAGCACCAGCGGTCCCTATGAGCGCTTGGCGCAATCCTACATTAATGATGGCGGGTCCGGCGCGCGCAAGCGCGAGCAGCTTGCCGAGTCATTTCTCGGTCAGCCCAGAATTGTGACCCGCTCGCTGGGCGCGCCACTGACCGAAAAGCCTGTGCGCAAGCAGGCGACGCCGCAGCCGCCGGGAAACCTGCAGATCCCCATTCGCTTCCTCAACGGCGCGGTTATTCTGGGCAACACCAATCTCGGCGCCATCCCGCCGCTGTTCTAAAGCGTGATTGTCTCGGATTGAAACTGACGATGCCGCGGACTCGCTTCACCTCTCCCAGAGGGAGAGGTCGGATCGCGAAGCGATCCGGGTGAGGGGTTAGAATCTATCGGATTCAGGAACCCCCTCACCCCAACCCTCTCCAGTCGAAGTCGGATATATCCGACTTCGACCATGTTAAGTGCCGAACTCGGGTAAACCCGAGTTCGGATGGGGAGAGGGAGCGCGCCGAGCTTGCCGCCGTGTTCTGATCACAACGTTCCTGCTAAGTGCGCCGCGTCGGCGGATCGCGCGTCATGTTCTTGGACGCCAGTTCGTCGAGATAGTCCTGCCAATATCTGGCGCGGTTGCGGCCGAGATCGCGCAAATATTCCCAGCCAAAGATGCCGGTCGAGTGCAGGTCGTCGAACACCAGCCGCACCGCGTAATTGCCGACCGGTAGCACCTCGATGATGCCGACATCGCGCTTGCCGGGAACGGTCTTGCGTTCTTCCGCCGAGTGGCCCTGTACTTCCGCGCTTGGGCTTTTCACGCGCAGATACTCGGCCGATAGATCGAAGGTTTCGGTGTCCCCAAAGGTGACGGTGAGCGACTTTGCGGTCCTTGTGCAGGCGCAATTCGCTCGGCCAAGCGTCGGTGTCGGTCATGGCGCTTGTCTTACTGCGCCACCGCTCAAATCACAAACCGCACCTTGCCGGCGTCGCCGAGGTCGAAGCCGCCCATTTCCTGCGCGCGGGCGGAAAGCTCGTCAGACTGCAGGAACCTGATCAGCGCCTGAAGCGGCGGGTGGAAGTAGTCGCGCTGGCGCATCACCAGGTCGAACGGCTCCCAGACGATCGACACGAAATCAAGCCCGCTGGAATTGGCGACCGAACGCGTCGCGATGCCGGTGTCGGCGCGGCCGGCGCGGATCGCCTGCGCGATATCGGGGCCGGTCGGACAGACCGGTTGCGCGGCGGTGAGTTGATCGAGCGCCGCCTTCGCCCGGTGCAGCAGAGCGAGCAGCAACAGTTGCGCGCCGGCGCCTTTCGGCCGCAACGCGATGCGCGCGCGCTTGGCCAGCACGTCCTCGATCGTGTTGATCTTCAGCGGATTGCCGGGCGCCACCAGAAAACCCTGCTCGCGGCGGCAGAACGCGATCATCACCGCATCCTGCAGATCGCCACGGCTCGCCATGGCGGCGACATTGGCGTCTTCCTCGAGGTCCTCGAGCGCATGCAGGTGCATGGCGGCGGCGATGGTTTCGCCGGCACAGAACCGGTTGAAGCCGGCTTCGCTGCCGATGGCGAGGCTGGCGAGGCCGGAGCCGCTTTCGCGCAAGGCCCATTCCAGCAGCGGGTCATGGCTGCCGCCGACGATCGGGGCGAGTTCAGGACGCGTCATGCCGGCCGGCCGCGAGACGCTGGAAGCCAGCCATTGGTCGAGTTCGGCCTTGGGAAACAGCCAGCGGCCGGTGACCTTGGTGCAGGGCACCGTGCCCTCGGCCACCATTTCGTAGATTTTACGCTCCTTGAGGCGGAGATAGGCGGCGGCTTCAGAGGTCGTGAAAAGCTGCATGGCCCCGGCCTGCGCTGCTATGCATATTTTTTCAGAATGGCAAATAATTCAAAAATAACAAGGACTTTCGCCTGGTATAGCCTAACACTATGAGTTTTCGACGTTTTATCGGGTTATGCGGCAAAGCGATCCGGCACCTGGGCGCGCCGGGCGGCAGTGACATCGCTGCCGCCGCTGCCTAGATTGAACTGCGATCGGCCGCGATCGAGCCGGATCGATCCCCGCAACCTTTATCTTGTGCCGCAATTCGTGATCAAACGACCCGGTCGGATGCGTTTTTGATGACCACCACGGACGCCAGTGAGTACCGCTCCGGCAAATCGCATCGGGATGAGAATTTTCCGGTCGCCTCGTGGCTGATCGATCCGCGCCACCGCGCGCCGATTCTGGCGTTCTACAATTTCGTGCGCACCGCCGACGATATCGCCGATCACGCCACGCTCGAGCGGGTGAAGAAGCTCGAATTGCTCGACGAGCTCGAGCACGGCCTGCTCGGCGCGAGCGAAGCCAATGCGGTGGCGGTGACGCTGCGGCATGCTTTGCAGGAGCGCGGTCTGCCGCCGCGCCATGCGCAAGATCTGCTCACCGCGTTCCGCATGGACGTGACCAAATTGCGCTACCGCGATTGGAACGACCTGATCGATTATTGCAGCTATTCGGCGATGCCGGTCGGCCGCTTCGTGCTCGACGTGCACGGCGAGGACACCAAGACTTGGGCCGCCAACGATGCGCTGTGCGCGGCACTGCAGATCATCAATCACATCCAGGACTGCAAGGAGGATTACCGTAATCTCGATCGCGTCTACATCCCGCTCGACGCGTTTGCCGCTGCCGGCGCCGACGCCGCCGAGCTCGGGCAGGCCCGCGCCTCGCCGGCGCTGGCGAATTGTCTGCACGACCTTGCCCGCCGCACCCGCGCGCTCTTGCATGAGAGCGATGCGTTTGCGCAAATGATCGAGGACACCCGGCTCTCTCTCGAAGTTTCGGTCATTCACACGCTGGCCATGAGATTGACCCACGTCTTGGAAGCGCGCGATCCGCTGAGCCAGCGTGTGCATTTGGGCAGCGTCAGCGTCGCCGCGCTCGGCGCGACGGCGGTGGTATCCGCCATCGTGCGGCGTTTGCGCCGGCGGCTCGCCGCCGGCGCCTATCGGCCGCGCGACGCATGAGCGCGCCCATGTCGGCCGCCGAAAACACCGCGGAGGATGCCGGGCGCAAAGCCTCCGGCAGTTCATTTTATGCGGCGATGCGCATCCTGCCGAAGACGCAGCGCGCCGCCATGTACGAGATTTACGCGTTCTGCCGCGCGGTCGACGACATTGCCGACGATCCCGGCCCCGTGGTCGGACGCATGGAGCGATTGCAGCGATGGCGCGACGATATTCATTCGCTCTATGCCGGGACGCCGCCGGTGCATCTGCGCGGACTGAAGACCGCCATCCAGAACTTCGATCTGCGCGAAGATAATTTTCTCGCCATCATCGACGGCATGGAGATGGACGTCGCCGCGCCGATCCGCGCGCCGGATCTGTCGACGCTCGACGTCTACTGCGACCGCGTCGCCAGCGCCGTCGGCCGCCTCTCGGTGCGCGTCTTCGGCATCTCCGGCGATGCCGGCATCGCGCTCGCCCATCATCTCGGCCGTGCCTTGCAGTTGACCAATATCCTGCGCGACCTCGACGAGGACGCAGCCGTCGGCCGGCTCTATCTGCCGGGCGAAGCCTTGCGTCAGGCCGGCATCACCGCGACCGACCCCGAGAAGGTGTTAAGCGATCCGGCGCTGGCAAACGTGTGCGCGGTGGTCGTCGAAAAGGCGCAGTACCATTTCCGCGAGGCGGACAAGATCATGGCCGGCTTCCCCCGCCGCAATGCCCGCGCGCCGAGCATCATGGGCGAGGCCTACAAGTTGATCCTCGACGCGCTCATTGCGCGCGGCTGGAGCGCGCCGCGACGTCCGGTCCGCGTCGGCAAGCCGCAATTGCTCTGGATAATTTTGCGTCGCATGTTCTAGCGCATGATGGCATCGGTCCATATCGTCGGTGCCGGACTGGCCGGTCTTGCCGCAGCGACACGGCTGAGCGCGGCCGGCGTTGCCGTCACCGTGCACGAGGCCGCCAATCAGGCCGGCGGCCGTTGCCGCTCCTATCACGATCCCGCGCTCGATATGACCATCGACAACGGCAATCATCTGCTGCTGTCGGGCAACACGTCGGCGCTCGCTTTTCTCGCCGAGATCGGCGCGCAAGATCGCCTGGTCGGTCCGCCACAGGCCGCGTTCCCGTTCGTCGACCTCGCCAATAACGAACGCTGGACGCTGCGGCCGAACGAAGGACGATTGCCCTGGTGGATTTTCGCCGCCGACCGGCGCGTGCCGGGCACAAGCCCCGGCGATTATCTGGCGTTGGCACGTTTGCTCTGGAGCAAACCGCAGCAGACGGTCTGCCAGGCGATGGATTGTAACGGCAGCCTGTTTCACCGGCTGATCCGGCCGGTGTTGCTGGCGGCGTTGAATACCGAACCGCAAGAAGGCGCCGCGGTGCTGGCCGCCGCCGTGATCCGCGAGACGCTCGCCGCCGGCGGGCGCGCCTGCCGGCCGCTCATCGCGCGCGACGGTTTGGGCCACGCTTTCATCGATCCGGCGCTCGATGTCCTGCGCCAACGCAAAGCCAATGTGCAGTTCGGTCATCGCCTGCGGGCGCTGTCGGTCGACGGCGGGCGGGTCACGGCGCTGCAATTTGCCGACGACACGGTGGCGCTGGCAGCGGAAGACGCGGTCGTACTCGCGGTGCCGCCGGTGGTCGCCGCGGATATCGTTCCCGGCCTGCAAACGCCGACGGAGTTCCGCGCCATCGTCAACGCCCACTTCCGCATCACGCCGGCAAAAGACGTGGCGCCGTTGACCGGCGTGGTGAACGGCATGGTCGAATGGCTGTTTGCCTTTCCGGACCGGCTCTCGGTCACCATCAGCGCCGCCGACCGGCTGCTGGAGACGCCGCGCGAAACGCTCGCCGCGCAAATCTGGCGCGAGGTACGCGCCATCGCCGGCATCGACGCCGAGCTGCCGCGTTGGCAGATCGTGCGCGAACGCCGCGCCACCTTCGCCGCGCTGCCAAGCGAGAATGCAAAGCGGCCGCCGCCGCAGACCGCCTACCGCAACCTGGTGCTGGCCGGCGACTGGATCGCCACCGGCCTGCCGGCAACCATCGAAAGCGCGGTGCGCTCCGGTCATCACGCCGCCAAACTTGTCGGCACGATGCGTGCGCACTAGGAATAGCGCCCGATGAGCCAACTCGCCGCCACTGCCGACAAACTCGAGGACAGCATCCAGCGGGCGACGCAGGCCATCCTCGCGCGCCAGAATGCCGACGGTCATTGGGTGTTCGAGCTCGAAGCCGATTGCACCATTCCGGCGCAATACGTGCTGCTGCAGCATTATCTCGGCGACGAGATCGAACCTTCGCTCGAAGCCAAGATCGGCGTCTACCTGCGCCGCATCCAAGGCGCGCATGGCGGCTGGCCGCTGTTTCAAGACGGCGCCTTCGACATCAGCGCCAGCGTCATGGCGTATTTTGCGCTGAAGATGATCGGGGATTTGCCCGATGCCGATCACATGCGCCGCGCGCGCGAAGCGATCCGCGCCCATGGCGGCGCCGGTCAAAGCAACGTCTTCACCCGCTTCATGCTGGCGCTTTACGGCGTGGTAGGCTGGCGCGCGGTTCCGGTGATGCCGGTCGAGATCATGCTGCTGCCGCGCTGGTCGCCGTTCACGCTCGCCAAGATTTCCTATTGGTCGCGCACCTCGATCGCGCCGATGCTGGTGCTGCAGGCGCTCAAGCCAAAAGCCCGCAATGCAAGAGGCGTCGGCATTGACGAGTTGTTCATCGAGCCGCCGCGCACGCTCGGGCCGCCGCGCAAGTCGCCGCACCAGAAGAGGTCATGGTTTCTGCTATTCCGCGCGATCGATGAAGTGCTGCGCGCCATCGAGCCGCTGTTTCCCAAGCGCTTGCGCCGGCGCGCCATCGACAAGGCCGTTGCCTTCATCGTCGCACGCTTAAACGGCGAAGACGGCATCGGCGCCATCTTCCCGCCGATGGCCTACTCGCTGATGATGTTCGGCGCGCTCGGGTTTGCCCGCGATCATCCGCATTGCGTCATCAGCCGTAGCGCCATCGACAGACTGCTGGTCGTCAAAACCGACGAAGCCTATTGCCAGCCTTGCGTCTCGCCGATCTGGGATACCGGCCTGGTGTGCCACGCGCTGCTCGAAGCCGGCGGCAAGAGCGCGAGCGAGCGCGTCGCGCGCGGGCTGCAGTGGCTTGCGCCACGCCAGGTGCTGGATCTCGAAGGCGATTGGGCCGATTGGCGCCCGGGCGTGCGCCCGGGCGGATGGGCGTTTCAATACGCCAACGCCTATTACCCCGACGTCGACGACACCGCCGTGGTGGTGCTGGCGATGGACCGCGCCGAGGGCGGCGCGCAGCGCTATCAAAACGCCATTGCGCGCGCGCGCGAATGGATCGTCGGCATGCAGAGCAAGAACGGCGGCTGGGGCGCCTTCGACGCCGACAACGACTATCAGTATCTCAACAACATCCCCTTTGCCGATCACGGTGCGCTGCTCGATCCGCCGACCGAGGACGTCACTGCGCGCTGCGTCTCCATGCTGGCGCAGATCGGCGATCGCATGGAGACATCTCCCACGGTGGCGCGCGCCGTCGACTATCTGCGCCAGACCCAGCGCGCGGACGGCAGCTGGTACGGGCGCTGGGGCATGAACTACATCTACGGCACCTGGTCGGTGCTGTGCGCGCTCAATGCCGCGGGCGTCGACACACAGGCCGCGGAGATGCGCAAGGCCGCCGGCTGGCTCACGGCCATTCAAAATCCGGACGGCGGCTGGGGTGAAGACGGCTCAAGCTACAAGCTCGACTACAAAGGCTACGAGCCGGCGCCCAGCACCGCATCGCAAACCGCCTGGGCGCTGCTGGGGTTGATGGCGGCCGGCGACATCGACAACCCGGCGGTCGCGCGCGGGTTGGACTACCTCACGCGCAACCAGGAGAGCGACGGCCTATGGGCGGAAGCGCGCTTCACCGCCACCGGTTTCCCGCGCGTGTTTTATTTGCGCTACCATGGCTACGCCAAATTTTTCCCGCTGTGGGCGCTGGCGCGCTACCGCAATCTGAAAAAGGCCAACAGCAAACGGCCGGCCTACGGCATGTGATCCGCGGCCGGCCGACTGAACTCGGTAATCGTGACAGACGTTACTTGGCGGCGACCGGCTGCTTGGCAGGCGCACCAGCTGCGGCGTCCGCCTTGGCCTTGGCTTCAGCCTGAGTGATGTCGTGCAGCATTTTCTGCACGTGCGACGAATACATGTATTCGGCGGGCCGCTGCCGGTCGAGCGGGATTTCCGGCGCCATCGGGCCTTCGGTGCGCGCGCCCATCAACTGCGTCTTCAGCGCCTTCAGCGGGTGCGACAGCGCGTCATTGACCGCGGTTGCCTCATAGCCGCTGTGCACCATGCAGTCCGCGCATTTTTCATAATTGCCGGTGCCGTATTTGTCCCAATCGGTGTCTTCGAGCAGTTCGCGGAACGTCTTGGCGTAACCCTCGCCGAGCAGGTAGCAGGGCCGCTGCCAGCCGAACACCGTGCGCGTGGGGTTGCCCCACGGCGTGCATTTGTATTCCTGGTTGCCGGCGAGAAAATCGAGATACAGAGTCGATTGGCTGAACGACCATTTGCGGCCGCCGCGGCCGAAGCGCAGCACGTCGCGGAAAAATTCCTTGGCCTTTTTGCGATTGAGGAAGTGTTGCTGGTCGGGCGCGCGTTCATAGGCATAGCCGGGGGCAACCGTAATGCCGTCGATGCCGAGCGCGCTCACCTCGTCGAAAAAGCGCGCGACGCGCTCGGGCTCGCCGTGTTTGAACAATGTGCAGTTGATGTTCACCCGGAAGCCGCGCGCCTTGGCCGCCTTGATCGCAGCAACGGCGCGGTCGTAAACGCCGTCCTGGCAGACCGCGTGATCGTGCATTTCACGGTCGCCGTCGAGATGCACCGACCAGATGAAGAACGGGCTCGGCTGGTATTGATCGATCTTTTTTTCCATCAGCAGGGCATTGGTGCACACATAGACGAACTTCTTGCGCGCGATAATACCTTTGACGATGGTCGGCAATTCTTTGTGCAACAGCGGCTCGCCGCCGACCAGCGACACCACCGGCGCGCCGCATTCGTCGACCGCGGCAAGCGCGTCTTCCACCGAGATCCGCTGATTGAGAATCTTGTCGGGATAATCGATCTTGCCACACCCGGCGCAAGCGAGATTGCAACGAAACAGCGGCTCGAGCATCAGCACCAGCGGGTAGCGCTTACGTCGCTTGAGCCTCTGCTTGATCACATAGGCGCCAACGTAGACTTTTTGCAGCGGCAGAATTCCCACAACAGACCTCTTTCCACTCGATCAGGATGAACCGGCCAGGGCGATGTTTACGCGCGGCTGAAAGCGTCGACCGTCGTCACGTCGGCAACTTCGGCTGGCAGGCGAAACTGTACCGTCTCCTCGCGACCATCTAATGTCGAAATTTCGACCGGGCCAAGGCGGCGCAAGGCGTCGATCACCTCCTCGACCAGCACTTCGGGCGCCGACGCGCCGGCCGTCAGGCCGACGGTGTTGGCCCCTTGCACGAATTCAGGCATCAACTCGCTGCCGTCGGCGATCAAATAAGTCGGCTTGCCCGCCTCCTCGCCGATCTCGCGCAACCGGTTGGAGTTCGAGCTGTTTTTTGCGCCGACCACCAAAATGACGTCGACTTGTTCGCTGAGCATGCGCACCGCCGTTTGGCGGTTCTGTGTCGCATAACAAATGTCGCGCGTTTCGGGTCCCTCGATATCGGGAAAGCGGCGCTGCAGCGCCGCGATGATGCCGCGCGTGTCGTCCACGCTCAGCGTCGTCTGCGTGATGTAGGCGACCGGCGTGTTGGGCGGAATGTTCAGCGTCTCGACGTCCTTCTCGGTCTGCACCAGCAGCACCGGACCCGGAACCTGGCCCATGGTGCCTTCGACTTCCGGGTGACCGGCATGGCCGATGAGAATCAACACCCGGCCCTGCCCGACATAGCGCTTGCCCTGGTTGTGGACTTTGCTGACCAGCGGACAGGTCGCGTCGAGAACCGGAAGCCCGCGCTTTGCCGCCTCTTCCTGCACGCTGCGCGAGACGCCGTGCGCGCTGAAAACCGTCACCGCGTTGGGCGGGATCTCCGAGAGGTTTTCGACGAAGCGCGCGCCTTTGGCTTTGAGCGTTTCGACCACGCGCTTGTTGTGGACGATTTCGTGGCGCACATAAACCGGCGGCCCATATTTCTGCAGCGCGCGTTCCACGATCTCGATCGCGCGTACCACGCCGGCACAAAATCCGCGCGGCTGAGCCAAGATCACCCGCATCGGGCGCGCTCCATTCTTCATGTTCGGGACGTTTGCAGAACTCATGATTGACGCTGGTTACCTGTCTCTGCGATGCGGCGCTCGCGGCCGAGCACTTCGAAGACTTTCGCCACGATGCCTTTGGCGTCCAAGCCGGCTCTGCCGTACATCGCCGCCGGACTGTCCTGATCGATGAACTCGTCGGGCAGAACCATCGAACGGAATTTCAAGCCGTTGTCCAGCAGGCCGTCCGCGGCAAGCGTGTGCAGCACATGGGAGCCGAAACCGCCAATGGCCCCTTCCTCGATGGTTAAGAGAATCTCATGCTCGCGCGCCAGGCGGCGAACGAGATCGACGTCGAGCGGCTTGCAAAATCTGGCATCGGCGACGGTCGTCGACAGTCCATAGGTCGCCAATTCCTCGGCCGCCTTATGGCATTCGGCAAGCCGCGCGCCGAACGACAAAAGCGCGACCGTCGAACCCTCGCGCACGATACGGCCTTTGCCGATCTCGAGCGGAATGCCGACCTCGGGAAGCTCGATGCCGACGCCCTCGCCGCGCGGATAGCGCAAGGCCGACGGCCGGTCGTCGATGGCGACTGCGGTGGCGACCATATGAACCAACTCGGCCTCATCCGCGGCAGCCATGAGGACAAAGCCCGGCAGACAGCCGAGATAGGCCACATCAAATGAGCCGGCGTGGGTCGGGCCGTCGGCGCCGACGAGGCCGGCGCGATCGAGCGCGAAGCGCACCGGCAGCCGCTGGATGGCGACGTCGTGCACGACCTGATCGTAAGCGCGCTGCAGGAACGTCGAATAAATAGTGGCGAACGGCTTGAAGCCTTCCGAGGCCAGTCCGGCGGCGAAGGTGACGCCGTGCTGCTCGGCGATGCCGACGTCGAAGGTGCGGTCCGGGAATGCCTTCTGGAAAATGTCGATGCCGGTGCCGCCCGGCATGGCCGCGGTGATCGCGACGATGCGGTCGTCCTTGGCCGCCTCTTTGACCAGGCTCTCGCCATAGACTTTGGTGTAAGACGGCGCGTTCGACTTGCCCTTTTGTTGTTTGCCGGTCGCCACGTCGAATTTGACGACACCGTGATATTTGTCACTCGAGGCCTCGGCCGGAGCGTAGCCGTGACCCTTTTTGGTCACGACATGCACGAGGATCGGACCGTTCTTGGCGTCCTTGACGTTTTTGAGCACCGGCAACAGGTGCTCCAGGCTGTGCCCGTCGACCGGGCCGACATAATAGAAGCCGAGTTCCTCAAACAGCGTACCGCCGGTCCAGAAGCTGCGGGCGAATTCTTCCGCCCGCGCCGCTTTCTTATGGATGAATTTCGGCAGGCCTTTGCTCACCTGCTTGCCGATTTCGCGCAACGCCATATAGGCCGGATGCGAGATCAGGCGCGCGAGATAAGCCGACATCGCGCCGACCGGTGGAGCAATCGACATGTCGTTGTCGTTGAGGATGACGATGAGGCGCGAATCCTTGGCGCCGGCATTGTTCATCGCCTCGTAGGCCATGCCGGCCGACATCGCACCGTCACCGATCACGCATACAACGTTGTGATTCTCACCCTTCAGGTCGCGTGCGACGGCCATTCCCAGGCCGGCTGAAATCGAGGTCGAGGAATGGGCGGCGCCAAAGGCGTCATAGGGGCTTTCCGCGCGCTTGGTGAAGCCGGACAGGCCGCCGCCTTGACGCAACGTGCGAATCCGATCACGCCGTCCCGTCAGAATCTTGTGTGGATACGCTTGGTGGCCGACGTCCCAGATGATCTTGTCTCGCGGCGTGTCGAACACGTAATGCAACGCCACTGTCAGTTCGACGACCCCCAACCCCGCGCCCAGATGGCCGCCGGTTTCCGAAACGGCCTTGATCGTTTCGGTGCGCAATTCGTCTGCAACTTGTTGCAGGTCGGTTTCGTTTACACGGCGGAGGTCGGCAGGTATGGAAATTTTCTCAAGCATGTCACGCTTTGCCTTACTAGGAGCACACGGGCAGGCTTTGGCTTGCCCGTCTGCGCTCAGGGATGTCAAATCGCCCGATTAGGGAAGCTTAGAGTGTCCGATCTGTTCCATTTCTAGGCAATTTACGCGCACCGGAAATCTCGATCTTTGGTCGCAAAATCGCCCCATCGACACTTAGTAGTCCCTCCCGCCCGGAGCGTTCACCCACAAGCCTGCAAATAGGGCCCGCTTAAAGCCCGTTAACCATAGCACACGCGGAAAAGATTGGTAATTCACCTATGTTGGCGCGATTAGTCCTTAGAACGATTGCATATTCAATTCATCGCGCCTGGATTGTGCTGCTGGTCTCGGTGCTGCTAACCGGCGCCTCGATCGTCTTTTCCATCAATCATTTCAAGCTCAATACCGACATTAATACGCTGATTTCTCCTGATTTATCATGGAGAAAGAAGGAAGCCGAGTTCGCCAAGGCGTTCCCGCAATATAATTTGATGATCGCGGTCGTGACCGCCCCGACGCCGGAACTGTCCGAACAGGCCGCCAGGGTGCTGACGCAGGCGCTGGCCAAGCGCACCGACCACTTCCGCTCCGTCACCCCTTTGCCGGCCGGGCAGGCCTATTTCGCGCGCGAGGGCCTGCTGTTCCAAAGCCCGGAGGAACTGGCAAAAACCACCCGGCAGCTGATGGCGGCCGAGCCGCTCATCCACGACCTTTCCGCCGATCCCAGCCTGCGCGGGCTGACCGACGGGCTGACCGACGGCCTCATGAGCGTCCAATCGGGCCAGGCCAAACTCGACGACCTCGCCTACCCGATGAACCAGGCCGCCGGCACCATCGAGGACATTCTGGCTGGACGCCCGGCGAGTTTTTCCTGGCAGGCGCTGGCCAAAGGCAAACCGTCGGCGCCGCACGAACTGCGTAACCTGATCGACATCCGACCGATCCTGGATTTTGAAGCGATCGAGCCGGGGCAAGCCGCCACGAAGACGATCCGCGACACCGTCACCCAACTCGATCTCGCCTCGAAATATCAGGCGAGCGTGCGGCTTACCGGCCCGGTGGCCTTGGGCGACGAAGAATTCGGCACCATCAAGGAAAACATTTTCCTCAACGAGGGCCTGACCGTCCTCATCGTGCTCGGAATTTTGTGGTGGGCGCTGCGCTCGCCGAAACTCATCTTCGCGGTTTTCGTCAACATGGCGGTCGGGCTGGCGCTGACCGCGGCGGCCGGCATGATGATGGTCAGCTCGCTCAATTTGATCTCGGTTTATTTCGCGGTGCTATTCGTCGGCCTCGGCGTCGACTTCGGCATTCAATTCACGGTGCGCTACCGCGAAGAGCGCTACGTCATGGGCGAACTTCGCACCGCGCTGCTGGCGACCGGAAAACATGTCGGCGCGCCGTTGACGCTGGCCGCGGCCGCCGTCGCCGCCGGATTCTTCTCGTTTCTGCCGACCGACTATAGCGGCGTCTCCGAGCTCGGCCTGATCGCCGGCTTCGGCATGTTGATCGCCTTTTTCACCAGCATCACGCTGTTGCCGGCCATGCTGTCTTTGCTGCGGCCGACGGACGAGCCGGAACCGGTCGGTTTTGCCGCGCTGGCGCCGCTCGATCGGTTTATGGAGCGCAACCGTATTCCGATCATCGTGATCACCGCCGTGGTGGTGGCGGCCGGCCTGCCCTTGCTGCATTGGCTGCGTTTCGATTTCGACCCGATGCACCTGCGCAGCCCGAAGGTCGAATCGGTGGCGACCTATCACGAGCTCAGCCAGGACTCCAATGCCGAGGTCAACGCCATCGAAATGTTGTCGCCAACGCTTATCGATGCCGAAGTGGCGGCCTCCAAGCTCAGGCAGATTCCGCAGGTCGCGCGCGTGGTGACGCTGGCTTCGCTGGTTCCCGAGTTGCAGGACCAAAAGCTGCCGATGATCGAAAAGGCCGCGGCAAAGCTTAAGTCCGCATTCAATCCACGCGACGTTCAGCCGACGCCAACCGACGCCGAGAATGTCGCCGCGCTCAAGGACGAAGCCGGCCGGCTGACGGAAATTGCCGAAGGCCAAGACGGCCCCGGCGCGGCCGCCGCCCACCGTCTCTCCGGCAACCTGGTCAAGCTCGCCGCCGCCAGCCCGCAAACGCGCGCGCAGGCGACTGCGGTTTTCATCCCGCCGCTGAAAATCGCGCTCGGGCTTCTTGCGACCTCGCTGAAAGCGGAACGGGTGACGATCGATACGCTCCCGCGCGATCTGGTGAAGAGCTGGCGCACGCCGGATGGCCGCATGCGCATCGCCATCATGCCGAAAGGCAACGTCAATAACGATAAGGCACTGGCCGAATTTACGCGCGCGGTGCTGGCGGTCGAGCCGGACGCCACCGGCGGGCCGGTCGCTATTCTGGAATCGGCGGACACGGTCATCACCGCCTTCTTCCAGGCCGGCGGCTGGGCGCTGTTGTCGATTGCGATTTTGCTGTGGCTCACACTCGGCCGCATCCAAGACGTGCTGCTGACCTTGGGACCGCTGCTGCTGGCCGGCGTCGTCACGCTCGAACTCTGCGTGATCTTGGATATGCCGCTCAATTTCGCCAACATCATCGCCCTGCCGCTGCTGCTCGGCGTCGGCGTGGCGTTCAAGATCTATTACATCATGGCCTGGCGCGCCGGTCAGACCAATCTTCTGCAATCGGTGTTGACGCGCGCCGTCACCTTCAGCGCGCTGGCGACGGCCACCGCCTTCGGCAGCCTCTGGTTCTCCAGCCATCCCGGCACGTCGAGCATGGGACGGCTGCTGGCATTGTCGCTGATCTGCACGCTGGCGGCTGCCGTCTTGTTTCAGCCGCTGCTCATGGGCAAGCCGCGCGAAGCGGCGGCGCCGGCACCGCCGTTGCCGCCGACACAGCCGACGCCCCCGCCTAGCGAACCGGACCGCGCAACGCCGGCGCGCGCCGCGGTGGTCGCGCGCCCGCGCCGCGGCACGCGGCCGGCAGCAAAGCGGGGACGTGCTCGGCGATAACGGCGCAATCGACCTGCGCCAGGTCGGAATTCGGCAAGCGGTGCCAAACCTGGTTGCGGCCAAACAGCGCGATGCCGAGATAACCGCGCACGGTGAGGCTTTGCCCGTCGGGACTTAACTGCATTAAGGCGTTGTAGACGTTGCCGTCGCGCGGATCGAGAATGGTCCCCTTCTCGTAGTTCAGGCCGTTGCGTTGCATATTCTTGATGATGGTAAGCCCGAGCGACGGCTTATCCTTCTGGTCGCCTTGGCATCGCGTGCAGATCGGATGCGGGTCGTCGCCCGGTTTTAGAAACATTTTCGCGATCGCGCCCTCATAGACGCCGCCTGCCTCATAGATCAGGAACCAGCCCTGGCTTTCGCCGGTCCGATCGTCGATCTGCCGCCAGAGGCCGGTGGCGCTCGGCAATCCGTCCTGGGCGCCGGCACGACCGGCGGGCAGGGTTAACAGCCCCGCCAGAACACCCGCCAAGACAAATGCCAAATGCCGTGCTGTCACGTTCGCGACGCCGCCTTCGAAATCCCGCCAGTCTGCCCCGGAATTGCCTGCCTTCTATAGCTATGACTTCCCCTATAAGTCACGCGCCGGCACACGATTCGGCCGCGCCGCCCAAAGCTTCGCAATCCGGAACAATTTGCTGGGAGAATAGAATGTCGAGCAGAACGACCGTTACGGCTGCCTTGTTTGCAGGTGCCACCATATTAATGACAGCGGCGGCGCCGGGCCTCGCACAGGTGAATGATGGCAGAGCGGCGTTCGCGCAATCCGGCACCGCGCAAGAAAATGCTGCCTGTCGGCGCGACACCCGCCGCCTGTGCCGCCATATCAAGGCCGGCGCGGGCAATGACGCGTTCCTTCAATGCTTGCAGGCACACCGGGCGCAGTTGAGCGAAGCCTGCAGACAGGTTCTGGAATCGCACGGGATGTAGGTGCGCGTGAAAGCCGCGTGATCGCCCGCAATTCCCGGCCCACCGGATTGCGATGCCCGCTCAGGTGGCAAAGGCTCCACTTCGAAGCTTGAAATAGCGAGCTTGCGGCATTATCGCGATTGCGAAGGCCCCCTATAACCGATAAATTCTTGAATCTGGCGATTTCGCGGACTTTTTACCAGGTTTTCGCGGAATTGACCCGTTGGGGCCGTAGTTACGGTAGAACTGGTCCGCACCACAGGGCGATACCGAAGCGGTGAGGCTCGGGTGAAGAAATACGTTCGATACCTAGCGATGGGAGTTTTTGGGGCTGTCGCTTTGGCCCTCGGCCTTGATTCCGCGCTGGCCGCCGAAAAGCGGGTCGCCCTGGTCGTCGGCAATTCGAACTATCGCAACGTCGCCCGCTTGCCCAATCCTGAACGGGACGCGACGTCCATGGCCAAGCTTTTCAGGGATGCCGGCTTTGACACGGTGGTCGAGGCCAACAATGTCGGCAACCTGGATTTCAAGCGCGCCATCCGCAAATTCGAAGACGCTTCCCAGGATGCCGACATCGCCGTCGTATATTACGCCGGCCACGGCATCGAGGTCGGCGGCGTCAATTTCCTGGTGCCGACCGATGCCAAGCTCGCCAGCGACCGCGACGCCGAGGACGAAGCGATTTCGCTCAATCGCGTGGTCGAGTCGGTGGATTTTGCCAAGCGCTTGCGCCTCATCATTCTTGATGCTTGCCGCGACAATCCGCTGGTTGCGAGCATGAAACGGCTGCGCCGCAACACGGCGATGCGCGGCATTGCCTCCGGGCTTGGCAAAGTCGAGCCGACGAGTACTGACACGTTGATTGCCTACGCCGCGAAAGCGGGCTCGACCGCCGAAGATGGCGATGGCGCGCACAGCCCCTTCACGACGGCGTTGCTCGATAATCTCACCATCCCCGGACTCGATGTCCGCTTGGCTTTCGGCCGCGTCCGCGATGAGGTGTTGAAGATCACCAACCGGCGGCAAGAGCCGTTCGTCTACGGTTCGCTCGGCGGCGGCAATATTTCACTGGTGCCGGCGCCGGTAACGGCCAAGGCGCCCGAAGTCAGCAAGGTCAAGACCGATTATGAGCTGGTCGCGCAGATCGGAAGCAAAAAGGCCTGGGAAGTATTTCTCGATACCTACAAGACCGGTTTCTACGCCGATCTCGCCCGCGAGCAGTTGGCAAAGCTCCGGGTTGCCAAGCTTGAGCCGCCGCCGCCGCCGCAACCGGCGCGGCCGACCACGGACGAAGTGAGGGCCTGGAACAAGATTAAGGATTCGAGCGACAAGAACGCGATCGAGGACTTCATCAAGCACCATGCGAATTCGCCCTTGGCGATCAACGCGCAACATCGCTTGGACCTTTTGGACCGCGCCGCCAAAGAGCGCGAAGCGAAAGCCCGCGCCGAGCGCGAGGCCGCAACACGCGCCGAGCAAGAGCGGCGTGCCAAGGAAGCTGCCCGCATTGCCGCTCTGCAGCGCGCCGAAGACGAGCAACGCGCCAAGGAAGTGGCCCGCCTTAATGCGCTCAAGGCGGAAAACGCGCTGCGCTCAAAAGAAGCGAAAATGGCCAACGAGGCCAGCAAGAAAAACGACGAGCAGGCCGCCCGCATCGCCGCGCTCCAGGCGGAGATTTATCGCCGCTCCACGCAGCTCGCCGAATCCGAAAAGCAAAAGGTGGCCCTCGCCTGCAAGCATGAGCAGGACCGGCTCGACGATTTGAACGCCGCCGGCAACACCGCCGCGGTGCGCGACGATATGCTGCGCCTGTCGCAAGGCCTGACTTGCGAGCGCCTGCGTCCGCAGGTCATGGCATCGATCGACCGGATCACGACCGCGGTCCTCAAAGGCGCTCCGCCGGCGGCCGACACGCCGTTCCTCGTCGCCTCGGCGCAACGGGAACTGACGCGGCTTGGCTGCTATTCGGGCGACGATGACGGCAATCTCGATGCCGCCACTAAAGTGGCGATCAAGAAATACCAGACGGAAAAAGGCGAGCCGGTGGCCGAGGTTAAAGTCACTCAGAACTTCGTCGACGAGCTCGGCAAACAAAAGCTTCGGGCGTGCACGGAGGCTGTCGTCAACAATGAGCCGGAACCGGCTCGCCCCGAAGACACCGGGGAACGCTCGAAGCCCCAGCGCGAACAGACCGCGCAGCCCCGCGAGCGCGAGAGGCCGCGCGCCCACCAGCAAGCCGACTCGGGCAAAAAGCGTCCGGGGATCGGTGTCGGTTTCTAACCGCCGTTGAGGCCGTCACCCCTTCGTAACAATCGCCGCAGTCGAGCCGAGTAAGAACGAGCCTGCTCCCTATCCTGCTCGCTGCGCCATGTGTGGCAGCGATTGCCCATTAAGATTAAGGTCCGGCAGGCTGCGGGCCGGCGGACAGGGCCTCCCCCGCAAAGCGGCCGGTCTGTGCGCCCATTAATCGGGCGCTGGCCGCTGTAGACCGGCGCGGGCCGATGCGGGCATGGTTTGAAAATGAAGGGGGCTCAGAGTACACTTTGCCAGCGGTAATCGGCGGCCGGCCGGCACCGCACCCGGGGGAACGGCGTAAATGAACATGCGGTTTGTGACGGTTTTTCTACTCGGCCTCCTGGTCGCCGCGGCGGCGGGCCATAGCGCTTCGGCGCAAGGCAAATTTGGCGCCCGCTATGCCCTCGTGATCGGCAACGGCGCCTACCCCGATATCGATACGCCGCTGAAAGACGCGGCCAACGACGCCCAGGCCTTGGCCAAGGAATTGCGCAACAGCGGCTTCGACGTCGACGTCGGTGAGAATCTCAAAAAAGACGCCATGCGTACCGCGTTGGAAAAGCTCTACGGCAAGATCAAATCCGGCTCGGTGGCGTTGGTCTTTTTCAGCGGTTTTGGAATTCAGTCGAACCGCCAGAGCTACATGATCCCGGTCGACGCGCAGATTTGGACCGAAGGCGACGTCCGCCGCGATGGATTCAGCGTCGACGCGATGCTGAACCAAATGAACCTGCGCGGCGCCAAAATCAAAATCGCCATCCTCAATGCGTCGCGACGAAACCCGTACGAGCGCCGCTTTCGTCCGGTGGCCTCGGGCCTCGCGCCGGTGATCGCCCCGCCTGACACCATGATCATGTATTCGGCGGCCCCCGGCACCGTTGTCAGCGACTCGCGGGACGCCAACAGCCTGTTCGTAACCCAGCTCATCAAGGAATTGCGCGCCCCGCGACTGAGCGGCGAGGAAGTCTTTACCCATACCCGGCTCAACATGACGCGCGCGTCGCACGGCGAACAGACGCCCTGGTTCTCATCCTCCTTGGCCGAAGAGTTTTACTTCAACCCTGAGGCAAGACCCGACATAAAGACCTCGTACGCCAAGCCTGCCGTCGAGGACAGCAAGCCTGCGCGCAAACCCGAGCCCGAACCTGAACCTGAAGTCGAGTCGCGACCGAGCAGGCCGCCGCCGGCCTCCGACCCCGAGGCTGACGCACGCCGCGATTACCGGCGCGCGGAAGATCTCGGGACGCGCAAGGCCTGGTCGGATTTTCTCGATAAGCACCCGAGCGGTCACTATGCGATCCTGGCGCAGGACAAACTGGCCAAACTGGAAGCGCCGGCCGAGCCGACAAAACCCGAGCCCGAGGCCAAGTCGTCCTCCGACGATCCTGAGATTCGCGCGCTTGACCGGCAGATCGATCGCAATTCGAAAGACGTCAACGCGCACTACAAGCGCGGCATCCTATACGCCAAGAACGGAAATTTCGCGCGCGCCATCAAAGACTTCAATGAAGTCGTCAAAGCCAACCCCGACGACGCCGATGCCTTGAACAACCGCTGCTGGGCGCGAGCGATGATCGACGAATTGCAGCCGGCGCTAAAAGATTGCGACGAAGCGTTGCGAATTCGTCCGCGCTTTGCCGATGCGCTCGACAGCCGCGGCCTCGTCAAGTTGAAAATCGGTCTGGCGAGAAGCGCCATATCCGACTACGACGCCGCGCTACGGATCAACGCCAAGCAGGCGTCATCGCTCTATGGCCGCGGCATCGCGAAAAAGCGCAGCGGCAATAGCTCCGGCGGCAACAGCGACATCGCGGAAGCCAAATCGATCAATCCTAGCATCGCCGATGATTTCCGCAGCTACGGCATACAGTAGGCAATTCAGGAGGCCGCCCCGGCTCCATCTGCAAGGCGCGATGGAATACGGGAGCGGATAGGCAATGTGGAAACGGGAGAACGTCAATGTTGACCAATATTGGCAGGCTTGGACTCAAAGTAGCCTACGCGTTGATGGTCGGCGGATTAGCCGTATCGTTGGGCGGCGGATTTGCGCGCGCTGAGGATCCGTCGTCGGCCACGATCATCAAATCGCTTACCCCGAAGCCGCTGACACGCAGTCTGTCCGGCGCGACGCAGGGGACGACGGCGGTGAATGCTCAGGACGAAAAATTCATCGACAGCATGCGTCATCGCACGACGCGGTCGCTTTCGGTGGGTGAGCGCGAAAAGATCGCGACCATCGCCAAAGACAAACCCAGCATCGATCTGGAAATCAATTTCGAATACGATTCCGCGCGCATCGGCCCTGCCGCGGAAAAAACGGTCAATGAGCTCGGCAAGGCCCTTACCGACCGCAGCCTGAAGGGGAATACCTTCATTCTCGGCGGCTATGCCGACGGCCGTGGCCGACCCGCTTACAATCAGGACCTTTCGGAGCGCCGCGCCGACGCGGTCAAGCGCTACCTGGTTGATAAGTTCGACATTCCCGCGAAAGATCTGGTGACCGCCGGCTACGGCTCGACGCATTTCAAGAATCCGAACGATCCCAACGCGGCTGAAAACCGCCGCGTCGCCGTCACCAACATGGCGGACAGCAAAGTCGCCGATAAGTGAGGTATCGGCAACGCCGTAACTAAAAGGGGTCCCGCGCGACGACGCAAATATGTCGCCGCCGCGGGACACCCTGATGTGATCGACGCCGGACCGCGAGCGCGCCTCCCAGATCGAGATACCGGACGCGGGCGACGTTATCCTGCAAAAATGGAATTGTGTTGCCGATCATGAGTGGTTGCGCCCGATGAATGTGAGTGGTCGCGTCCGATGAAGCCCGCCGTCGCCATTGTGGCCGTCTTTGCCGGCTTGCAATGCTTCGCCGTCTATGCGGCGGAACCGGCGGCGCCGGCCGGCGCCCTGATCATCACCGTGCGCGCGACCGGCGCCTGCTTTTCCGACCAGATCCGCGTCAACGGCTACCTCGTCCCGCGCAAAGTTGCCGTGGTTATGCCCGACGGCGACGGCTACAAAATAACCGACGTCCTGGTGTCGGAAGGCGACCCGGTAACCTCCGGTCAGGACCTGGCGCGCCTCAACCGGCCCGCCTCAAAAGATCAGCGCGGTCAGACCGTGCCGGCGCGCTCGCTGACTTTGCACGCACCGTCCGCCGGCTTGATCATGGCCAGTTCCGCCATGGTCGGCGCCGTCGCATCGCCGCAGGCTGGCCCCCTCTTCCGCATCATTGTTGACAACGAGATCGAGCTCCAGGTCGAGGTGCCCAGCTTGCAGGTGCCGAAGCTCAGGCCGGGGGCGACCGCGCGGATCACCGTCGCCGACGGGCCCGAACGCAACGGCCGCGTTCGCCTCGTCGAAGCCGAAATCGATCCGAGGTCGCAGCTTGGCCATGCGCGTCTGTCGGTCGACAAGGACCCAAGCCTGAAGGTCGGAATGTTTGCGCGCGCCACCATCGACGCGAGCCGCAGCTGCGGCATTTCGGTGCCGCGGGCGGCCGTGATCTACCAGACCGAGGGAACCAGCGTACAGATCGTGAAAAGCAACAAGATTCAAACCCGGCGCGTTCGCCTCGGTCTTGTGTCGGATAACGATGTCGAGATTACCGCCGGAATTTCGGACGGCGATATCGTCGTGGCCAATGCCGGAACCTCGTTGCACGACGGCGATCTGGTCAAGTCGATCGCCGAAGACGCCGATCAGACGCAGGTGCGGTAATGGCGCTCAATATCTCGGCATGGTCGATCCGTAATCCGCTGCCATCGATTGTGATGTCGATCATCCTGCTGCTGCTCGGCTGGTCGAGCTTCATGAAGCTGCCGGTCACGCGGCTGCCGAGCGCCGATATTCCGGTCGTTTCGGTGATCGTCACCGAGTTCGGAGCGGCGCCTTCCGAACTGGAAGCGCAAGTCACCAAGACGATCGAGGACGCGGTGTCCGGCGTCGAGGGCGTTCATCACATTTCCTCCTCGATCACCGACGGAATATCGGTGACGACCATCGAATTCCGCCTCGAGACCAATACCGATCGCGCGCTCAACGACATCAAGGACGCGGTCACGCGCGTGCGCAGCGATCTGCCGCGCAACGTCAATGAGCCGCTGGTGCAGCGGGTCGACGTCGTCGGCCTGCCGATCCTCACTTATGCCGCGATCTCGCCGGGAAAGACGCCAGAGCAGCTCTCTTGGTACGTCGACGACGTGGTCAAACGCGCCTTGATCGGCGTGCGCGGTGTCGCCGCGGTCGAGCGCATCGGCGGCGTGGAACGCGAGATTCTCGTCTCGCTCAATCCGGACCGGCTGCAGGCTGCCGGACTGACCGCCGTCGACGTCAGTCAGCGTCTGCGCGGCACCAACGAAGACGTGGCCGGCGGCCGCGCCGAAATCGGCGGACGCGACCAGGCGATCCGTACGCTGGCAGGAGCGAAAACGCTCAACGAACTGGCCGGCACGATGATCGCTTTGCCGATGGGCGGGAGCGTGCGGCTCGACGACCTCGGCATCGTCACCGACACCATCGCCAGCCGGCGCACCTTTGCCCGCTTCAACGGCGAACCGGTCGTCGCCTTCGGCATCAAGCGCTCGAAAGGCGCCAGCGACGTGGTGGTCGCCGAGGCGGTGGAAAAGCGCATCGAGGAAATCAAAAAGGCCCACCCGGAAGTTGATCTCAAGCTCATCGATACCTCGGTCGACTTTACGCTCGGCAACTACGAAGCCGCGATCCACACTTTGTTCGAAGGCGCGATCCTGGCCGTCATCGTGGTCTTGTTGTTCCTGCGCAATCTGCGTGCCACCATCATCGCCGCGGTCTCGCTGCCGCTGTCGATTTTTCCCGCTTTTTGGATGATGGATATTCTCGGGTTTTCGCTCAACCTCGTCAGCTTCCTCGCCATCACATTGAGCACCGGTATTCTGGTCGACGACGCCATCGTCGAGATCGAGAACATCGAGCGGCACATGCAGATGGGCAAGTCGCCGTATCAGGCCTCGATCGACGCGGCCGACGAGATCGGGCTCGCGGTGATCGCCATCAGCCTGACCATCGTCGCCATCTTCGCGCCCGCCAGCTTCATGTCCGGCATTGCCGGGCAGTTCTTCAAGCAGTTCGGCATCACCGTTTCCGTGCAGGTGCTGTTCTCCTTGCTCGCTGCCCGCTTAGTCACGCCGATGCTGGCGGCTTATTTCCTGCGGCCGAACAAGCACAAGGAAAAGCCGCCGGGGCGTTTCCTCCTCGCGTACACGGACCTGGTCAGATGGTCGGTGCGCCATTACTTCATCACGCTTGTTGTCGGCCTGGCGATATTCGCGGCGTCGGTCATGAGCGTCGTGTTGCTCCCGCAGGGGTTTCTGCCGGCGCAGGATACCGCGCGCTCGGTGCTGGCGATCGAGTTGCCGCCGGGAACGCAATTGTCGCAAACCGAGGCGGTGACCGAAAATATCGTCACGCGGCTGCGCAAGCATTCCGAAATCAAAAGTGTCTTCGTCGACGGCGGCCGGCTGCCGGGAAAATCCACCGAAGTTCGCCGCGCCGCGCTGATCGTCAATTACACGCCCAAGGGCGACCGGTCGCTGAGCGTGCGTGAGCTGGAGCTCGTGATCGGTCATGAAATCGAAGCCGTCCCCGATATTCGTTATTGGTTCGTCGATGAAAACGGTCTGCGCGCGATCTCGCTGGTGGTGACCGGCGGCAACAGCGATATCGTGGACAACGTGGCCGACGAACTGGCCGGCCAGATGCGGCGCATCCCGATCATCGCCAATGTGGTGTCGGAAACGGCGCTCGATCGGCCGGAATTGCGCATTCGCCCGCATAAGGATCTGGTCGCGCGTCTCGGCGTTTCGACCGAAAGCCTGTCACAAACGATCCGCGTTGCTACAATCGGCGACGTCGGACCGGCGCTGGCAAAATTCGATGCCGGCGACCGCTCAATTCCTATCCGGGTTCAACTCGAGGACAACGCGCGGGCAAGCCGGCAGACGCTCGAGCGCTTGCGCGTGCCGACGCAAGGCGGACGCGGCGGCGGCGTGCCGCTATCGGCGATTGCCGACATTCAATTGGGCCAAGGCCCCACCAGCATCAACCGCTACGACCGCCAACGCCAGGCAACGGTCGCCGCCGATCTCGTCGGCTCCGCCGCCCTCGGCGATGCCATGAAGGACATCAACGCGCTGCCGGTGATGAAAACGCTGCCGCCAGGGGTCAAAGTCGGGCAATCGGGCGACGCCGAGAGCTTGAACGAACTGTCGGAAGGTTTTGCCAGCGCCATGAAGCTCGGCCTGATGATGGTCTATGCGGTGCTTGTCATCTTATTCGGCTCGTTCCTGCAGCCGATCACAATTCTTTTCTCACTGCCGCTGTCGATCGGCGGCGCCATCGGCCTGCTTCTGCTCACGGGCAAACAGCTCACCATACCGGTCTGGATCGGCATCATGATGCTCATGGGCATCGTCACCAAAAACGCGATCATGTTGGTCGACTTTGCCGTCGAGTCGATCGGCCACGGCATGGATCGCGACGCGGCCATCGTCGATGCCGGTCAAAAGCGCGCGCGGCCGATCATCATGACGACCATCGCCATGATCGCCGGCATGATGCCGAGCGCGCTGGCCTATGGCGCCGGCGGCGAGTTCCGCTCGCCGATGGCGATCGCGGTGATCGGCGGCTTGCTGTTCTCGACCGTCCTTTCCCTGGTCTTCGTTCCGGCCGCGTTTTCCTTCATGGATGACGTCGCTAAAGTCTGCTGGCGTTACGGCAAGCGCTTGCTCAGCATCGACGAAGCTGCTGCCGTGGAGGCCGACACACACGGCAAGCCCGGCAAGATACAGCCCCACGCGGCGGAATAACTTATGAGAGTCCTGAAATATTTCATTATCGTTCTGGTGGCCCTGGGCGCGGCGGCCGTTCTCGTTGTCGTGGTGGGCATACCTTCCGATTTTCTGGTCGAAAAAATCCGCACGCAATTCGCCAAGGAAACTGGCCGCCAGATAAAGATCGGCGGCGGTGCCGAGCTTCATCTTTGGCCGGCGCTGACGGTCGAAGTTAAAGAC
Organism: uncultured Alphaproteobacteria bacterium; assembly: GCA_963805375.1. Lineage (GTDB taxonomy): Bacteria > Pseudomonadota > Alphaproteobacteria > Rhizobiales > Xanthobacteraceae > Pseudolabrys. The sequence continues at coordinate 314,166 of CAWDUB010000010.1, forward strand.
ATAACACTGGTCAATGACGGCGATCCGGCAACGCAGGCGCAAGTGACGGTCGGCAGCGCGCGTGCCGACGTTGTGTTGTCGAGCCTGCTCAGCGGGGAGCCGAAAGTTACCGAATTTGTGCTCGTGCATCCCGTGATCAAGGTTCCCTTGTTGCGCCGCGCGGTCGAAGCCAAAGCCGCCGCCGACGAAAAGCCGAGCCCGGCCGGGGCGCCGGCGCCGGCGCCGGCGCGCAAGATCCCTGACGTCGGCCGCGTCGTCGTCAAAGATGCCAGCGTGCTTTTCGTTCGTTCCGCCGACCAGGTCGAAAGCCGCGTCGACCACATCGATATGACGGCGATGCTGAGCGAGCCCGATCATCATGTCGATGCCAAAATCGACGCCAAGGCGGGCAAGCAGGATCTTCACATCCGCATCAAGAGCAAGGGGCCTATTGAACAACGCGGCAAGCCCCTGCCCCTGGAACTGACGGTGCAAGCGCCCGGTCTGCTGGACGACACACTTTCCAGCACCGCGAGCGTGACGTCGATCGGCTCGCTGATCAAGATCAACGACCTGGAAGGAAAAATCGGGCCGCATCGCTTCATCGGCTGGGCGTCGGTGGACTTGAAGAGCAAGCCGAAGATAAAGCTCGATCTTGATTTCAAGCGCCTGAGCCTCGCCGCGGCCGCACCGGAAACCGACGCCGCGGCCGATGCGCGCCCGTCAACCTTCGGTCAAGGCTGGAGCGATCAGAAAATCGATCTCGACGGCTTAAACTACGTCGATGCGCAGGTTGCGTTTTCGGCTTCCGAATTCATCGCCTCGAGCCTGCGCATCGCGCCGCTCTATATCGAAGGCGCCTTGGCGAACGGCGTCCTCAATCTCGGTTTCTCGAATATGGGGCTTTACGACGGCAAGGCCGACGGAGTTGTCACGCTTGACGTCTCAAAGGACATGCAGACGCAGTCGGTGAGCCTGAATTTGAAAGAGGTTCGCGCCTTGCCGCTATTGTCCGCGCTCGCCGATTTCCGCGAGCTGGACGGCAAGATGTCCGGCCAAATCGACGTTCGCGCAACCGGGCCGAGCGAGCGCGCCATGATGAAATCGCTCGACGGCTTCGTGGATGTCCGCTTTCAGGACGGCCAGATCCGCGGCATCAACGTCGCCGATATGATGCGCACGCTGACCAAGACCACGCTGAACGGCTGGGAACAGAAAAAAGCGGAAAAAACCGACCTCAGCGAGATGAGCGTGTTGTTTCGCATCGATCACGGCGTCGCCAAGACCGACAACTTCAAGCTTGCCGGCCCGCTGGTCCGCGTCAACGGCACGGGCACCGCCGATATCGGCGAGCAAACGCTGAATTTCAAGCTCGATTCAAAAGTGGTGACCAGCCTTGAAGGTCAAGGCGGCCCCGCCAACCCGACGGGATTCGGCGTCCCGATCATGGTAGAGGGAAAATGGGAGGCGCCGAAAATCTATCCGGACATGGCGGGAATACTCGACAATCCGACGGCGGCCTATTCCAAGCTCAATGAACTCGGCGCCGGCCTGTTCGGCAACACCAAGGGCGGCGCCGGTTCGCTGTTCAATGGACTTGGCAATATTTTCAAAGGCGGCAGCACGAACACGGACGACACCAAGGACAACAAAGACAGCAAGGACAACCTGGCGCCGGCGACACCGGAGAAGAGCAGCCCGCCGCCGCGCGCGCAATCGCAGAGTACCCAGACGCCGGCCGCCAAGCCGCAAGAAACTCAGGCGCAAGACACAAAGACGCAAGACGCCAAGAGCAAAGAGAGCAAAGAGAGCAAAGACGAGGACGACGACGATAAAAAAACGCGCGACAAGATCAAAAACATTTTGAACGATCTGTTTGGCAAGTAAACATGCAGTTTAAATCGCTCACCCTTATGCGCGGTACTCAGCGTCGGCCGATTTTCCGCCGCGCCCGCGGCGTTCGGCGCGCGGCTTTCCTTGCCGCCGCGCTGTTGCTCGTCATATCCCGTCCAGGCAGCGCGGCGGAGCCCAAGAGCGGTCCGTTTTTAGGACCGACAGTGACGGTGACCAAAGCCGAGAAGAAGTGCTTCACCGATTCAATCGACATCACCGGCCGCCTGGTTCCGCGCGAAGAAATCCTCGTGCGCCCGGAAAACCAGGGCTACCAGATCACCCACGTTCTGGTCGAAGTCGGCGACGCGGTAAACTCCGGCCAAATCCTCGCGCGGTTGTCGCCGCCCGAAGGGCAATCGGGCGGATCGGTCGTGGTGGAAAGTCCGGCCGAGGGCTTGGTCGGCAGCGTGTCCGCGGTGGTCGGCACGCTGACCTCGTTCCAGGCGCCGCCGTTGTTTCAGATCATCGCCAAAGGCGAAATCGATCTCAAAGCCGACGTATCGACCAAGCTCATTGCGCAGCTCTCTCCCGGCCAGCCGGCGAACGTCACCGTCGTCGGCATCGGCGTGGTGCGCGGCCGCGTCCGGCTTGTTTCCCCCACCGTCGATGCCGCAACCCAACTCGGTTCCGCCCGCATCTTTCTCGGCAGCGACAAGCGTCTGCGCATCGGCACTTTCGGCCGGGCCTCGATCGTCGCCGGGGAAAGCTGCGGCATCGCCGTTCCGCTGTCGGCGGTGCTGTACGGATCGGTCGGCGCCATTGTCGAGATCGTGCGCGACAACCGCATCGAGACCCACAAGGTGATCCTCGGTCTTTTGTCCGCCGGGGTGGTCGAGATCCGCGAAGGGCTTTCCGAAGGTGACATGGTGGTGTCGCGCGCCGGCGCCTTTCTTCGCGAGGGCGATCAGGTCAGGCCCGTGGTCGCCGATGAACCGGCCAACACGAACTAGTCCGCACACGAGCACTGATGTCCGATAACACGCCGCATGGCGCTGGTCATTCGCTGCGCCACGCCACCCGCGCGGCCTACCGGCTGTTGACGGCGCCGAAAGTCGGCCCGTCGCTCTACGAAATTTGCGATCCGCTTTTGCTGAAAACGACCGCCGGCAATGCCCATCTGCGGCAATTCTATAAGACCGCGCTGGCCAATCCGGTGTTGCGGCTCGTGCTGCGGCGCGCCGGCCTGACGCAGTTGCGCGATGCGGCGCGCCTTGCCACGTTGCGCGAGGCCATTGCGGCGGCGCGCGACCAGGACGCGCCCGACTGGACCGCGATCGGCCAGCCGGTGGCGGCGTTGCTTGATGCAGTCGGCCAGCAACATCCGAAGCCTAAGCGTACCGAAGCGCCGGCGCGCACGGCTAGCGTTGCCGAGATCGACGCCATCATTCGCGCCTGCGCCAACCATCTGCTCGTCTCCTACAGGCGCAACGGCTTTATTCCATGTTATGCGGCGTTCAACCTGATCGGCGATCCGGACTTGCGCGGGCAGGATTTCCTGGCGGCGCTGCGCGGCCTCAACGCGCGCGCCTACAAGAATTCGACGTTTCTTTTCAACCTCGCCCGCGCCTTCATCGCCGGCTCGCCGGCCGCAGCGCTGATCAATCCGCCCTGGACCGGCATTGCCGAGCCGATGTGGGAGCCGGTGCAGATCCGCCATCGCTCGGCCTATTACGATGCATTCTTTGCCGAAGCGCTGATGGATTTCCGCGCCACGGGCCTTGCCACGCCGAACGAAGACAGGGTCGCGCTCTATGCGATCGAGCGGCTGATCGAATTTTGCCTCACCGTCAGCCGCGAACAGGTTCGCGCGCCGGGCAGCGGGCAATCGTTCGACGTCGTCACCGCCTTGGCGCCGCCGCCGCACGCGCGCTTTTCCCGGTTTTTTGCGCAGATCAAAAGCAACCTCGGTTTCGGCACTTATGTTGCGGACTGCGACACCACCGCGTGCTCTTTCTCCGCCGCGACCCAATTCGGCGCGCAGGATCCGATCCTCGATCAACCGATGGTCGATTTCTACGCCGCGCATCAGGTCCGCGCCGGCCAGGCCCATTCGCCGGTGACCGTTCCGCTCAACGACAACATCGACTACGACGGCGGCATCGTCACCTGGATCGACAATCTGGCCGGCGAGCGGCCGTTCGGCAACGACCTCGACCCCACGCTCAATCTCGATGTGCTGGAGGCGAGCTTCCGCAACTACGAGCGCTGGCAGATCGCAGGCTCGCTGCAGCGCGTGGCGGCGTTGCGCGCCATCATCGCGTTTCACCGGCGGCTTGCCGAAACCGGCGCTTTCGCCGATCCGCGCTCGCATATCTACTATTTGCCGGAGCTTTATTGCGCGTATTTCGGCCGCTGTTTTGCCGCCTTGCGCGCGCTGCCGCAGGTCGCGCAACGGCTGCTCGATCCCGACAAAAGCTTTGACGTCATTCGGCGCCACGTCCTCGATTATGTCGTGGACGAATTGATTGCCGCCGAGATGAATCCGTTCGACGCCGCGCTCGCACTGCTGGCGCTGACCAAATTGCAGGCGGCGCCGGCGAGCTTCGCGGCGCCGCTCGCCTGTATCCTGCGTCACTTCGGTGAGGGCCGCCGCGGCGCCCCCTACCGGGCCTACGAATGGAACAAGATGAAAACGCCGACGCGAATTCTGGTCGGTGGACCGGAAGTCACGTCGGCTTTTGTCTTATCCGCGCTCGCACATGCGCGGCCGTATTTGGGTACTTAGCCGGTGCGAGCGTAACTTACTTCAAGCGGGCCGCGTTGCCGCACCACCTGATCCAGTTCTGCTGTGACGGTTGCGCCGCCACGCCTTTGAAATCGCACCAGTCGCCTGAGTCCGAGCCCAAGGACCGGGTCTTCGACGCGGTCGTCGTTTTCTCCGCCGGAGCGTTGAACACGGCTTTGCATTTCGGGCTCAATTGCGACTTTTTCTTCTTCATGCAGGCGATGATCTTATCGACATTGGGAATTTCCGAGCTGCACAGTTTAAAAACATCCGGCGTGCAAGCCTCGCGTTCCTCTGCCGTGCCCAATGCAAAGCTTGACGTCGAGTATGACACCAGAGCAAGCGCGAGAACGGGCCATGCGAAAATGGCGGCCTTTTTCATAGTGTTACCCCTTAATGGACCGGGCAAGAGTACCCGTTTGTAATACGGCCCTCAAGAACGCATTCCGGCGGCGGCCAGCTAAAAAATAGCCGGGCGCAAAGCCGGCGGAACAGAAGGCCATTCCGCCTCCTACTGGACGCCTTATTGGATTCCCGTTACGATATTTTGACGAAATGACAGATGCTTATTGCTAGCGCGGCCAAAAGCATTCCCGCTAGGTCTCGGCCGGTTCCTCTACAATTTAAATGGAGACGTTCGATGCGCAAACTGATCCTCTCCGGCGTCGCGCCAGCAGCTCTATTGGCCTTGACGCTATCCGCCCAGCCGTCGGCCGCCATGGTGCGCGCGCCGGGTTTGCATTCCGCACTCGGCATGGGTGCGGTTGTTCAAGTCGCCGATGACAAAGCGGCGGACGAACAAAAAAAGCCCGAACCGGCCAAGACCGACGAGCAGACCAAATCCGGTGATCAAAGCGCCACGACGGACAACCCAAGCGGCGACAAGCCGAAGAAGAAGAAATCGGCAAAGCGCCACAAGATGAACAAGCAGCAAGCGATGAAGAAGATCAAGCAATACGTGCCGCAGGAATATCAGGGCTACCTGCAAGGCGCCGGAGGCGCGGGTGGTGCCGGCGGAGCAGGCGGCGCCGGCGGTTACGGCGGCCAAGGCGGACAGGGCTACGGCGGCTATCAGCGCTAAATCGTAATGCAGTGCTCGCTGGCCGCGGGTAGCGGCCAGCGTCGGCGCGCACCGGTCACGGCCAACGGGCTAGTGCGGCTGTTGCTCTGCGGCAAGGAAGATGGCCTGACAATCCGGCGTCAGCTGCGCAATGTGGCGGCGAAGGCAGGCGGTAATCTTGCGCACGTCGGGGATTTCGCCGGCGCAAAACTTGAAAACATTCGGCCGGCAGGCTTTTTGTTGCGCCGCCGTGCCGCGATACTCGTCCGATTGCGCCAGCACCGGCGGCGCCGACGCTGCTGCAAGCGTGGCAAAAACGATGGCCAAATAAAAATACCTGGTCATTTTCGCTGTCTCCCTGCCGGTTCCCGACGCGCGCTCCCAACTCGGGGAAGGCGCCACAAGATTACCCGATGGCCGCAACCTGTCCAGATTTGTGGACAGCAATGTGGCGAAAGCTGAACGCTGGGGCCTGATCCTCAATTATGTTAGGCATTCGCCAATCTTGGAGGGCAACGGCATGCGCGATCGTAGCGGCGGAAGAGTTCTCAGCATTTGCTTTGCATGCGCGGCTCTGCTCGTGCTGGCGTCAACCGGCAACGCCCAGGCGGCCTGCAGCGTCCGCGGCCAGTTTCTTCTGTCGAGCGAAGGTCCGTGGCCGATGTCCTTGGACACGGATGCCGGCAAAGCCTGCGGCAGTCTGTTCGGTAGCACCGGCGCCATTTCCTACAAACGGCTTTACCAGGCGAGCCCTCCGCAACACGGCTCGGTCTCGCTGCGCCACGGCGGCTATTTCAACTATTCGCCCAAGGCCGGCTATCGCGGCGACGATAATTTCACGCTGCGAATTTGCGGCAATTCGAACGGCAGAGACGGCTGCGCCAATTTGAAGTTCAACGTCACCGTTCACTAGGCCACGCCGCCGGACCCGACAGTTGGAAGGACGAAATTTCGTCGCCGGTCATCACATTGAATGTCGACAGGCCAAACTTCGTGACCATGTTTAGCGCCTGAACAGCGGAACCCCATTCTATTTTCGGGGTTGGAAACCCGGCGATTTCTCGTCGCCGTTCGGACTCAATGGGTTTCCTCATTAGCCAAGGTAACTCCCGCCACAGAAGAGACTAGCGCCGCCGCAAGGCGACGCGTCCGAACCTTTCGTCGCAACAAGAAAGGAAGAACATGAGTCGCTTGCGTATTCTGGCAGCGCCGGTCGCGCTGCTCTTTGCCACCGTTCTGACACATCCGGCCGAAGCCCATCACGCTAAAAGACACCACCACAGTTATCGTCACCATCAGCACCATCGACAGCAGGTCGTGGATCGGCGCTCGGACGACTGCGCGCTGACTAACGACGGCCGGCGCATTTGTGGTCCGGCGTCGCAAACGCGCCGCATTAATTTTTCGTCGAGCCCTCGTGGCCGCATGCGCCGCTACAGCGACGCGGGCAAGATCATCGGTTCGCGACCGGCCGGCTGTCCGCACGCCTATTGCGGTTGCGGCTTGCGCAAATACCTCGGTCTTTCCGACAAGCGACTCAATCTGGCGCGCAACTGGGCGCGCTTGTTTCCGCACGAGCCGGCGCCGCGCGCCGGCCTTGCCGCGGTCCGCAGCGGCCACGTGATGTACATCGAAGGGCGGGCCGACGACGGGCGCTGGATCGTGCGCGACTACAATTCCGGCGGCGGGTTGTCCCGGATCCACGAACGCAGCGTGCGCGGCTACGTCTTCGTCGACCCCGGCGCGCGGGTGGCGCAACGCTAGACCTGTCGCATGACATCAGAGCGAATGAGCATATTATGCAGGAATACATAGACTGCTAGATATTTGAACGCATGGACCCAATCGGCAGAGCCTTTCCCCGAAAAGGCTCTGCACTGACAAAATCGGCTTCAATCGCCGTGACGGCCGGAGTCATGGCCGCGGTCAATCTGGCCATCTGGTTTCCGGGTGAACCGGGACCCGACAGCCGGTCCCAATATCGGCAAGCGGTTGCCGGGCAATTCGATGACTGGCATCCACCGATCATGGCTCGGCTGTGGTCGATCTTCCGGCTGGTCGCCGACGGCGACGGGCCGATGTTCTGCTTTCAGGTTGCGGGCTACTGGCTGGGCTTTGGGTTGATCGCCGTCGCGCTCGCCCGCGCCGGCCGACCGCTCGTCGCCTGGGCCATGCTGGGCGTTGCCCTGCTTCCGCAATTCGTGACGCTGAACGTCGTCATTCTCAAGGACGTCGGAATGGCCGTGGCATTCCTCGTGGCATTCGCCGTGTTGTTTTGGTACAGGACGCAGGACCGCGAGGTTCACCCCGCCATCGCCGCAATATCATTGGCCCTGTTGTTCTACGGCACGCTGGTGCGCGCCAACGCGGTCTTCGCGGTGGTGCCGCTGTTCGTTTACCTCATCCGTCCGCAATGGTTGGGCCGCCCCTGGCGGCTGTTGGCGGTTTCAATTGCTGTTGCAATGGCTATCGTTCCCGCGGCCAATCTATTCAATCATCGCATTCTCCGCGCCGAGCCGCTTCGACCCATCCGGTCGCTGCAAATCTTCGACCTCACCGGGATCGCGTTTTATTCCGGTGATCTTGCGGTGTTCGGGCGGAATAATTCGTTCACCCGAGCGCAGGTGGCCGACTGTTATGTCCCCAACGGATGGGACCGCCTCGGGCCATGGGGAGAATGTCGACATTTCTGGAATCGATTGGCCGTCTCGCCGGATATGCAAGGGGCCGTTGAAAAGCTTGATACGAGATCTGTGATGAGGGCAAACCCCAATCCGGATTTGCCGGGCCTTTGGCTCGCAGCGATCGTTCGCCATCCGCTGGCTTACGCAAGACACAGGCTCGCTTATTTCGGCTCGGAAATCATGCGGGGTGCCTCAATGGGCGCGCCGGACGAGGCAGCGCCGAAGCCACCTTACATCGTGCTTTACGATTGGGTGACCGCGCCGGCCTTGTGGCTCGCGATTGGCGCGGGCCTGCTGGTGCGGCTCGCTTCGGCGCGCCCGCTTGCGCGTACGGCGCCGATCGACGCCGCGCTGGCGCTGCTGCTGTCCGGTCTAACCTTTGCGGGCGCCTACCTCATCATTGGCGTCGCGACCGAGCTGCGATACCTTTTGTGGAGCCTGATTGCGATATTAGCAGCCGTGGTGATTTCGCTGCCGGAGCTGAGCAAGCCGCTGGGGCATCGTATCCGGCCCCAAGAGGGTGGATCATAAAAAATAAAGTGGCGCTCCCTAGGGGACTCGAACCCCTGTTTTCGCCGTGAGAGGGCGACGTCCTGGGCCGCTAGACGAAGGGAGCTGCAGGCCAAGACCTATCGAGATAACCCCGATCCCGCGGTGAGGCAAGGCTTGCGGGCCGCGCCTGGGCATTCCACCCTGCGGCGGCTGTTTAGATTGCGCATGATCTTGTCCGACCTTGCTTCGCTCGCCGAAGCGGGCTTCGCGAAGGCGGGAAACCGGTTTCCACTTTGCGGGATCATGCGCGCCGTGGGAGCCTTATCGCATGCTCGAAAAAATCGCCCCGCTCGTGAACGCCGACGCCGATCTGGTGCGGCGCGGCCGTTTCGTCGACACCACCTTCATGGTCGCGCTTGGCGACATTGATTATCTGCTGCGCATCCAGGAAGGCCGCGTCACCAAGGTGACGCAGGGTCCCTTCATCACGCCCGATTACAGTTTCGCGCTGCGCGCCCAGCGCGACGTGTGGGAAAAATTCTGGCAGCCGCTGCCGCCGATCGGCTTCACCGATATCTTCGCGCTGATCAAGCAAAAGCTGATGCGGGTGGAAGGCGACCTGCATCCGTTCATGGCGAACCTGCTCTATTTCAAGGACGTGCTGGCGGCACCGCGCAAAGAACCCGCGAAAAAGGAGGGCGCACGATGAGCGTGCAATACGAAGCCGATCACCGCGCGCTATCTGCGCTGCAATTTGCTGGGCGAGCCGCACCGGCTCTACGTCGAGGAAGCGGGAACCGGCATCCCCCTGCTCTGCCTGCACACCGCCGGCGCCGACACGCGCCAGTACCGCGGCCTGATGAACGATAAACGCGTCACCGATAATTTCCGCGTCATCGCCTTCGACATGCCCTGGCACGGCAAGACTTCGCCGCCGGCCGGCTGGCAGACGCGCGAGTATCAACTGACCGCGCCCGACTACGTTCGCTTGATCCTCGACGTCGCCGACGCGCTCGAACTCGAGCGGCCGGTGGCCATGGGCTGCTCGATCGGCGGGCGCATCGTGCTGCATCTGGCGCAGCAGCATCCGGAGCGCTTCCGCGCGCTGATCGGCCTGGAGTCGGCGGCCTATGGCGAAGCCTATTACGATTTGTCCTGGCTCAACCGGCCCGACGTGCATGGCGGCATGGTCTGCGCCGGCGTCGTCTCCGGCCTGGTGGCTCCGACCGCGCCGGCCGCCGAGCGCTGGGAAACGCTGTGGCACTACATGCAGAGCGGACCCGGCGTGTTCGCGGGAGATCTTTATTTCTACACCACCGCCGATGGCGACATCCGCGACAGACTTGGCCAAATCGACATCAAGCGTTGCCCGCTTTTTCTGTTGACTGGCGAATACGATTATTCCTGTACGGCCGAGGGAACGCTGGCGGTCGCCGAGCGCACCGGCGCGCCGGCCATCGATCATGAAGGGCCTCGGCCATTTCCCGATGAGCGAGGACCCGCCGAAGTTCAACGACTACCTGCTGCCGGTATTGGAGAAGATCAAAGCGCTGTGATCATGGCTTCGGCGCAAGGCGCAAGCGCCCCAGCGGCTTGAGCGTATCCGGATCGAAGGTGCGTATCTCGGTGACGCCGCCGACTTCGATCGTCACCACGATGTGGTCGCTGTCGAGTTCGGTCGAGACCACCTTGGCGCCGGCCGGCAGCGCCTCGGTGACGTCGGCGAAGGACGGCGCGGTTTCCGCGCTATCGCCGGCGTGAAAAAGGCGGTAGCCGATAATAGCGAACACCACGCCGACGGCGACGAAGGTGGCCGTCATGATGACGATCATCATGCGCCGCACCTTGGCGATCGCGGCGGCGGCCTGCGGATCGGGGGATTGGTCGGCGGACATCGGTTGGACCATAGTTGAGACCATGACGGATCGCGCCACGGAGACGGTGAGGATCGCCGAGGACGAGGCGGGCCTCAGGCTCGACCGCGTGCTGGCCGGGCGCATTCCGGCGCTGTCGCGCTCGCGGCTGAAGGCGCTGATCCTCTCCGGCCAGGTGGCGATCGACGCCCGCACGATCCGCGATCCGGCGGCCAGCGTCAAATCCGGCGCCATTGTGCGCGTGAGCCTGCCGGCGCCGGAAGCCGCCAAGCCCGCGGGCGAGACCATCCCGCTCAATATCGTCTACGAGGACGACGCCCTGATCGTCATCGACAAGCCGGCCGGCCTGGTGGTGCACCCGGCGGCGGGGCACGCCCGGGGTACGCTGGTCAACGCGCTGATCGCGCATTGCGGCGACACCCTCTCCGGCATCGGTGGCGTCAAGCGCCCCGGCATCGTGCACCGCCTCGACAAGGACACCTCCGGCCTGATGGTGGTGGCCAAGACCGACAAGGCGCACCGCGCCTTGAGCGCGCAATTCGCCAACAAGGCGGAGAGCGAACTGGAGCGCGGCTATCTCACCTTCGTCTGGGGCGCGCCCGCCCGCCCCAAGGGCACCATCGATGCCCCGCTCGACCGCCACCCGCATGCCCGCGACAAGCGCGCCGTGCGCGAAGGCGGCCGCGCGGCGGTGACCCATTGGCAGGTCCTGGAGCGCTATGCCGGGCCCGACGGCAAGCCGGTCGCGAGCCTCATGGCCTGTACCCTCGACACCGGCCGCACTCACCAGATCCGCGTTCACCTCGCCCATATCGGCCACCCGATCCTGGGCGACGCCACCTACGGCACCGGCTTCAAGACCAAGGCCAGCCGGCTTTCGCTGGACGCCCGGGAAGCGCTCGATGCGCTCGGCCGGCAAGCGCTGCATGCCAACCGCCTCGCCTTCGAGCATCCGGTGAACGGAGAGGTCATGGAGTTCACGTCCGGGCTGCCCGCCGCCATGGCGGCCTTACGGGCCGCGCTTGCCGAGCGATCCTAGGGCCGGCGGCCGGGCCCTTGCCGAAGGCCAAGGGCATCCCCATATCTGGAACATCAAAGATTCTCCGAAAAACCCGAAGAATCCTGGCGCTCCACCCGGAACGCCGGGCGTTTTGCGTCGTTACCCTTATGCCTTCGTTGCCATCGGCTCGTGAAAGCGAGTCGAAACGAACAAATAACACAAGCGAAATCAATGGCTTGGTCTACCCGCCGAGCCGGCGCTGGGGTCACGGCGACGTGACGGGCGCACTCTTTCTTTCGCTTGGCTGGTCCGGTATGTTGCACCTGCGATCAGCCCTTCGCTATCGCAACATCCAACCTGCTGTCGGCTCGGGGAGCGGCGGCGGGAAATAGCCCGCCGAGTAATCGGGGGCACTTCAAGGAGGGCGCTGTCATGGCCCGTTCAGCCGCATTGCCGGCACTCAAGGCCGAATCCGGCCTTTCACACTATCTCGATGAAATCCGCCGGTTCCCGATGCTGGAACCGCAGGAAGAATACATGCTGGCACGCAGCTGGCGTGAGCACGGCGACCGTGACGCCGCGCATAAGCTCGTCACCAGCCATCTGCGCCTGGTCGCCAAGATCGCCATGGGGTATCGCGGCTACGGCCTGCCGATCTCCGAGGTGGTCTCGGAAGGCAATGTCGGCCTGATGCAGGCGGTCAAGCGCTTCGAACCCGAGAAGGGCTTTCGGCTGGCGACCTACGCCATGTGGTGGATCAAGGCCGCCATCCAGGAATACATCCTGCGCTCATGGTCGCTGGTGAAGATGGGCACCACCGCCAACCAGAAGAAGCTGTTCTTCAACCTGCGCAAGGCCAAGAGCAAGATTTCCGCGCTCGACGAAGGCGATCTGCGCCCCGATCAGGTCAACTTGATCGCCAAGCGGCTCGGCGTCACCGAGCAGGACGTGGTCGACATGAATCGGCGGCTGGGCGGCGATGCCTCGCTCAATGCGCCGATCCGCGACGACGGCGAGAGCGGCGAATGGATGGATTGGCTGGTCGACGATAGCGCCAGCCAGGAATCGCTGCTGGCGGCCAGCGAAGAAAGCGACAACCGCCACCAGGCGCTGATCGGCGCGCTCGACGTGCTCAACGAGCGCGAGCGGCGCATCTTCGAGGCGCGGCGGCTGGCCGACGATCCGGTCACGCTGGAGGACCTCGCCTCCGAGTTCGGCGTCTCGCGCGAGCGCGTGCGCCAGATCGAGGTGCGCGCCTTCGAGAAGGTGCAGAAGGCGGTGAAGAACCGCATCGCCGCCATGGAGCAGCCGAAGGAAGCGATGGCGGCCGCGTTGCACTAAAGCGCACGCAGCATCTGAAAATTGAATGGCCGGGCATGTCCCGGCCATTTTGTTGTCCGGCGCCGATCAGCCGCCCGCCGGGCCAAGGCGCGGACTCATAATCGGGCTGCCAAGCGACGGCGGCGACGCGCCCCTATGCCCACCATTGGCTGTAAAGCGGACCTTGCTCCAGCCCCTGTTAGGCCTTCAGAGACCGCCGTTTTACTAATTGCTTTCCGTCCGGCGATCAGCAAAACTTTGCGTCGCGACCTTACTTTCGTCGCCAGGAGCATGGGGCGAGGATGCCTGGCGTTGCTTGAGCAGAAACAACAAACGAAAACGCCTCGGAGGGACGAAATAATGACCAAGCCCACATCGAATAACCGCCTATCGCGCCGCACGATCCTTAAAGCCGGCGCCGCGGCGGGCGCTCTGCAAATCGCCTCGCCGTTCATCATCAGCGCCCGCGGCGAAACACCCATCAAGCTCGGTATGGTCGATCCATTGACCGGCGTTTACGCGGCGATCGCGGAAAGCGAAGTCGCCGGCGCCAAGTTTGCCGTCGAACACGTCAACAAGGCCGGCGGCGTCCTGGGCCGGCAGATCGAATTGCTGGTCGAGGATTCCGCGAACAACGTCGGCACCGGCGTGCAAAAGACCCGCAAGCTGATCGATCGCGACGCGGTCGACTGCATTATCGGCGACGTCAATTCCGGCATCGCGCTGGCGATGGCCGGCGTCACCTCGGAAAAGAAAAAGCTTCACATCGTTTCGGGCGGCCACGCCGACGCGGTCACCGGCGAGCACTGCCACTGGAACGTGTTCCGCGTCTGCAACACGACGACGATGGGCGTGAATGCGATCGCCGACACGCTGATGGAAAAATTTGGCAAGAAGTGGTACTTCCTCACCCCCGACTACGCCTACGGTCATTCGGTTCAGGCCGCATTCGTCAAGAAGCTCAAGGCGGCCGGCGGCGAGTTTGCCGGCGACCTGGTGCCGCTCGGGTCGGCCGACTATTCGGCCTATCTCATCAAGGCCAAAGCTTACGGACCGAAAGTGCTCATCAACGTGATGGGTGGCGGCGACCAGGTGAACAGCCTGAAACAGTTCGCGGCATTTGGTCTGAACAAGGAAATGGCGGTCGGCGGCACGCTATTCGAACTCGAGAGCTTGCGTGCCGTTCCGGCCGAGGCGCGCGTCGGCTGGTGGACGATGGAATGGTGGTGGAATCAGCCGGACAACGAGCACGTCAAGAAGTGGGTCAGCGAAATCCGGCCGAAGATCGGCGGCAAGGCGCCGTCGGCGCGCAACTGGTTCGGTTACGTTTCCGTGCAGACATTTGCCGGGCTGGCCAATCAGGAAAAGACCGTCGACGGCTTCAAGCTGGCGCACGCGATGCAGGGCTACAAGTTGCCACCCGACGTCGCACTTCAACCGGGCGCCCCGTTCTATCGCGAAGGCGATCACGAACTCATGGCCTCGGTATTTGCCGGCGAGGCGCACAACGCCAAAGGCGATCCCGACAATATGTTCAGTGTCGGCGCCGTGGTTCCGGGCGAGAAAGCTGCTGGACCGGTGTCCGAAACCGGATGCAAGATCGCCTTTCCGAGTTGAGCCGCCGCGCGCGGGCAGCCTAGCAAAGGCCGCACCATTATCAGGCGGGGTCGTGGTTTTCACGGCCCCGCTTCGATAGCGGGCCTTGGCCGATCGGTCCGCAGCGGTTGACCGCCGACACACGCAATGTCTTGCGCCTGCTGGGAGGGCCGCGATGACCAGTCTGCTCCTGCTCAATGTGACTAACGGCCTCATCGTCGGTGCATTTTACGTATTGATGGCGCTGGGCCTGTCGCTGATTTTGAATCTGAGCGGTGTCATCAATTTTGCCCATGGCGGCTTTCTCGCGCTCGGCGCCTACGTCGCCTACACCATTGAGCCCATCGTCGGCTTTTGGACCGCCTTGCTGATCGCGCCGCTTTTGGTCGCCTTGCTCGGCGTCTTGATCGAGCGGGTCCTGATCAGCCGGCTCTATCGCCTCGACCCGCTTTACAGTCTGTTGCTCACCTTCGGGCTGGCCTTCGTATTTGAAGACGTGACCCGCGCGGTTTGGGGCGCGACCGGACTTCCCTACAAGGTTCCGGACGTGCTCACGCAGCCGGTCAGCCTGCAGTTCTTTTTCATCACCTGGTACCGGCTGTTCATGGTTTCGCTCGCCGCGGCTGTCGTCGTCGGATTGTTTTTGTTCCTGCGCATGAGCCGGCAAGGCATCCGCATTCGTGCCGGCACTTTTGATCTGGACACTCTGTCCTCGCTCGGCGTCAACGTGCGCGGCTTGCGCACATTGAATTTCGCCGTCGGCATCTTTCTGGCGGGGCTCGCCGGCGTGCTGGCTGGCGGCCAGCTCAGCCTTGAGCCGACCATGGGGACGAACTTGCTGATGCCGAGCTTCGTGGCGATCATCGTCGGCGGCGTCGGCAGCCTGCCGGGCACTTTGGTCGGCGGCTTGCTGATCGGAGTCGCCGCCGGCCTCACCGCGGTCTTCTGGCCGTCGGCGAGCGAAGCGGTGATCTACGTGATGATGGCGGTGGTGCTGCTGATACGGCCGCGCGGCCTGTTCGGCGAGGAAGGCCTGCTAACGAAATGATGACGGGTACTGCGCAACGCAAGTTGATTGTGCTGGCGGCGATCTGGGTGGTCTTGCTGACCGTTCCGTACTGGCTGCCGTTTACCGGCGGCTACATCGCGCTCGGCACCCGCGTTCTGGTTCTTGGCCTTGCCGCCATGTCGCTCAATTTTCTGCTTGGCTTTACCGGTGTGCTGTCGTTCGGCCACGCCGCCTATTTCGGCCTTGGCGCCTACGGCACCGGGCTGGCGCTGAAGTTTGCGACCAACAGCACGCCGCTGGCTTTGCTGCTCGGCACCTTGCTCGGCGGCGTCGCCGCGGCGCTCTTGGGTGCGCTCATTGCGCGCCGCCGCGGCGTCTATTTCGCGATGGTGACGATCGCCTTCGGCCAGGTGTTTTATTTCATCGCTTTCCGCTGGCACAGTCTGACCGGCGGCGACGATGGCCTGTCCGGCTTCAAACGCCAGCCGCTGCATTTCGGCGTGTGGACCGCCAATATCCTCGACAATGCCGTGCTGTTCTATTTCTTCGTGCTGGCGGTATTCGCCATCGCCACGGCCATAATGGGATTCCTGCTGCGCTCGCCGCTCGGCCACACTTTGCTGGCTATTCGCGAGAATGAGCGCCGGGCCCGCTTCCTCGGCATTCCGGTCGAACAGCACATCTGGCTTTCTTTTACGATTTCGGGTTTTTTCGTGAGCCTGGCCGGCGGTCTCAACGCGCTGCTCAACAATTTCGCCGACCCGACGATGCTGAACTACAATCAGTCCGGCGAAATCGTGATTATGGTCGTCCTTGGCGGCATGCGCTCGTTCTGGGGTCCGCTGGTCGGCGCCGCCGTATTCGTGGTGCTGCAGGACTATCTGTCGAGCATGACGACCAACTGGATGTCGTTTCTCGGCGCAACCTTCGTGCTTGTGGTTCTGTTCTTCCCGCGCGGCGTGCTGGGCATGCGGCTGGGTAATCTGCGCAGCGCCGCCGGGTCCTGGCTCAAATTGAGGGGCGCCACCTCTTGAGTCAGCAGGCAGACAATCTGCTCGACGTCCGCAACGTCACCAAGACTTTCGGCAGCCTGGTCGCGGTCAGCAACGTGTCGCTGTCGGTGCCGCCGGGCGAATTGCATGCCGTGATCGGGCCGAACGGCGCCGGCAAGACGACCTTCTTTAACCTGATCAGCGGCATGTTTTCGCCGGACGACGGCGAGATCGTTTTCGCCGGAGAGAATGTCACGCAATTGCCGGCCTACCGCCGCGTCCAGAACGGCATGGTGCGAACGTTCCAGATCACCGAAATATTTCCCGAAATCTCGGTGCGCGAAAACGTGCGCATCGCCGCCGAAGTTGCCGAGGGCTATCGATTGCGCCCGTGGATCAGCGGCGCCGAGAGCGCGGCGATCGACAAGCATATCGATGAGGTTTTGGCATTGACCGGGCTCGCCGGCAAAGAAGACCGGCTCGTCAGCGAACTCTCGCACGGCGACCAGCGCGCGACCGAAATCGCGACCGCGCTCGCGCTCAAGCCGCGGCTGCTGCTCCTTGACGAGCCGACCGCCGGGATGGGCGATCAGGAGACCTATGAGATCACCGGGCTCATCCGCCGGCTTCACCGCGACAGCCGATACACCGTCGTGCTCATCGAGCACGACATGCGGGTGGTCTTTCATCTTGCCGATCGGATGACCGTCCTCGACCAGGGCCGCGTGCTGGCGCAAGGCTCGCCGCAAGAAGTCGCCGCGAATGAAGCGGTGCAGGCCGCCTATCTGGGGAAGGCGACATGAACGCGCTCACGGCCGAACACATCCATACCTTCTACGGCAAGAGCCACATCCTCCACGACGTCAGTCTCGACGTCGCGGAAGGCAAGATCACGACGCTTCTCGGCCGCAACGGCGCCGGCAAGACCACCACGCTGCGCAGCATCATGGGCTTGACCCCGGCGCGCGACGGCAAGGTCACCATCTTCGGCAACGACACGACCCGCTGGCCGCCGTTCAACATCGCCGCGCTGGGCGTCGGCTATGTGCCGGAAGGCCGGCGTGTTTTCCCCAATCTGACGGTGGACGAGAACCTCCAGGTGCCGGTTCAGCGCGACGGCGCCTGGACGGCGGAGCGGATCTATCAGCTGTTTCCGCGTCTGGCCGAGCGCAAACAAAATATGGGCCGTCAGCTTTCCGGCGGCGAACAGGAGATCCTGGCGATTGCGCGCGCGCTGATCATCAATCCGAAACTCCTCATTCTCGACGAGCCCTCGCAAGGCCTGGCGCCGCTCATCGTGCGGGAAGTCTTTCGCATCATCGTGCAAATGCGCGCCGAGGGAATTTCTATCCTGCTGGTCGAGCAGAACGCGCGCATGAGCTTGGAAATCGCCGACAACGCCTATGTGATCGACAACGGCGCGATCGTCTACTCGGGCCCAGCCGCCGAGCTCGCCAGCAACGAGGAGCGCGTGCAGGCGCTGGCCGGCGTCAGCGCCGAGGATTGGTCGATCGACGAGCTGCTGCGCGCGCCCTAGCGCGGCGCTGCTTACACGCGGCCTAATTTTCTTGTGGGCTAGGCGCGGTCGAGGAAGCGGACGCCGAGGTGATCCGGTTTGCGCCAAACGGCGCCACATTCACGCTTGGTCTTTCCGTCTTTCGTCATCCACAGGAAAAACTGGCGCGGCAGGATGATGTGTTGGTCCAGATTGAGCTGCGCGCCGCCTTTGGAAATATTCGTGATGGTGCAGGGAATGAGCCGTCCGCGCGCGCCTTCGATCCAGGCCGGAGAATTGATTTCCTCGCGGTCTTCCTTGCGTCTTTCTTTGACGGCATTCATCGCGCTGGAGAAAAAGCCCATGGCACCACCCATATGAAGTGACGGCGCTTAGATACCGGGCGGTCGTTACCAACGCATTGTGCAGAAAATTCAAATGCCGAATAAAATGCGATTTTTCGCAAAAAGCCGTGTATTCCTGGGCTTGATCGAATCTGCGGCGCCGCGGCGGCGGCCGGCTTTTGCGGCTATTCGCCCCACGCCTTAAACGCTTCCTCAAATGCGCGGTTGCCGGGCGTGCCCTTCTCCACCGCCAGGATGGCGCGCTTGCCGCTGCTATAGACGATCGGGATGTCGAGCCAGTCCTCGTCCTTCATCAGCTTGATGTTGCGCTGCTTGTCGACGTCGACCGCCGACAGGCCGATGAGGAAATAACCGTTGGTCACCTTGACGGCGAGGCCGGCGAGCGGCACGCCGCGCGCCTGCTCCTCCGACTTCATCAGCACGCCCGGCACGTTGCCGATGCCGCCTTGGTCGAAATCCGCCGGCAGCGTGAAAATGATCTCGATCGTGTGGCTCGCCGGCAGCGCCTTGTCGGTGTTGCGGCGAAGCGAATAGGTCATGCGCATGTGGCGCTCGGGAATTTCCACGTCGGCGCGTACCGCGAGCTCGGGCGGCAGCCCGGCGCCGGGCGATACCGTTTCGGTGCGCCAGATCGCCGAGCCGACATAGCGCTTGCCCTTGGGGTCGTTGGCGTCCTCTTCATAGAGCACGACCTTTTGCGCAACCGCCGCCGCCGCCGTCGGTGCCGTGTTTGCCGCCCCCCCCTCGGCCCCCACCCGGTCGGCGATTTTGGGACGCGTCGTCGGCTGCGACGGCTGTGTCGGCTGCGACGGCTGCGACGGCTTTAGCGACGTCACGCTGCTGCGCACGTTCGCCACCATCTGGCTGATCGCACCGCGCTGCCAATAGCCGGCGCCGGCAAGCCCGGCCAAGACCAGAAGCAGCAGCAGAAATTTGATCACCCGGCCAAACGCACGCCGCGGCCGCGAATAAATTTCGTCGCTGTCGTAGTGCGGCGGCGGCAGCGTCGGCGGCAACGGCTTGTTCGGCGCGGGTGGCGGCTGGTGCGCTGGCGGTTCGAATAAATGACCGGCGCCGCCGTCTGCGGACTGTGCCGCGCGATTTCCCGTCTGCGCCCGATCGGCCTGCCCGGGAGCCTCGCCGCGGTGTCCCGGCTCGATCGCCGATTCAGGCGCCTCGGTGCGCCCGCGAACGGCTTCGGCTTCGACCTTGCGGATGGCTTCCTCGAGCGCCAGGCGTTCGTGCGTGATGTCGGATTCGCTGAGCGGCGGCTCGATATTGCGCAATTGGCCGACCAACGCGCTGCGCGCGCGGTCGTAAAGCACGCGGCGGTTCTCGATCGTGCTTTTGCCGAGACCGGCGACGGCACGCGAGATCAGCGGGTAATATTCAGCCATTTCCCGACATTCACAGCTCGAACGGATTGGTCATCAGAATCGTGTCTTCGCGCTCCGGGCTGGTCGAAAGCAACGCCACCGGGCATCCGATCAGCTCCTCGATTCGCCGCACGTATTTTATCGCCTGCGCCGGCAATTGCGCCCAGGAACGCGCCCGCGCGGTCGGCTCTTTCCAGCCGTCGATGGTCTCGTAGACCGGCTCGACCCGCGCCTGCGCAAGCTCGCCGGCGGGAAGATAGTCGATATCGCGGCCGTCCAGCCGGTAGCCGGTGCAGACTTTGATCTCGTCGAAGCCGTCGAGAATGTCGAGCTTGGTCAGCGCCAGCCCGCCGATACCGCTGGTCTTGACGGTTTGGCGCACCAGCACGGCGTCGAACCAGCCGCAGCGGCGCGCGCGGCCGGTGACCGTGCCGAATTCCCTGCCGCGCTCACCGAGCACGCGGCCGACGTCGTTTGCCTGTTCGGTCGGGAACGGCCCCTCGCCCACCCGCGTCGTATAGGCCTTGCAGATGCCGAGCACGTAATCGATGGCGTTCGGGCCGAGGCCGCAACCGGTTGCCGCCTGCGCCGCCACCGTGTTGGACGAGGTGACGTAAGGATAGGTGCCGTGGTCGATGTCGAGCAGCGCGCCTTGCGCGCCCTCGAACAGAATGCGCTTGCCTTCGCGCCGCTTGGCGTCGAGCAGCGACCATACCGAATCCATGAACGGCAGCACTTTGGGCGCCAGCGCCGCAAGATCGTTGTAAATTTCCTTGCCGTCGACCGGCTTGAGGCCGAGGCCGCGGCGCAGCGCGTTATGATGGGCGAGCAAACGCTCGATCTTGGGCGCCAGCGCCGGCAGATCGGCCAGGTCCATAAAACGGATGGCGCGGCGGCCGATTTTGTCCTCATAGGCCGGACCGATGCCGCGTTTGGTGGTGCCGATGCGCGTTGCCGCGCCGTCGGCCTCGCGCATCGCATCAAGTTCGCGGTGCAGCGGCAGGATCAACGGCGCATTCTCGGCGATGCGCAAATTCTCCGGTGTCACCGCGACGCCTTGCTTTTTGAGCTGGGCGATCTCATCGAGCAGCGCCTGCAGATCGACCACGACGCCGTTGCCGATAATGGAAAGCTTGCCCCCGCGCACAACGCCCGACGGCAGCAATGACAGCTTGTAGGTCGTGCCGTCGATCACCAAGGTATGGCCGGCATTGTGGCCGCCCTGGAAGCGCACGACGATATCGGCCTGCTCGGAGAGCCAGTCGACGATCTTGCCCTTGCCTTCGTCGCCCCACTGCGACCCGACTACCACGACATTCGCCATCGGAAAGGGTTCCCTGCGCCAGCGCTTTCGGACACTAACGCCGGGCGATTCCGGCCAGGTCCACCTTCGGATAAAGGAAGCAGGCGGCGGAGGCAAGGCGGCAAAGGCCGCCGGCGTGCGGTCTTAACGGGCTGATCCCGCACCCTAATTTCAAAAATGAAGCGGCTTGGCCTGCTGCACCTGCGGCAGCGCGCGCACCCTTTCCAGCACCGCGTCGGGCAATTCGCCGTCGATCTCGATCAGCGCGACGGCGTTGCCGCCGGGCGCCTCGCGGCCGACATGGAAGGTCGCGATGTTGATGCCGGCCTCCCCCAGCGTCGAGGAGAACTTGCCGATGAAGCCGGGCTTGTCGAAATTGGTAATATAGATCATCGAGGCCCCGAACTCGGCGTCCATGCGGATGCCCTTGATGTTGACGATGCGCGGGCGGCCGTCGGCGAACACCGTGCCGGAGACCCAGCGTTTCTGCCGTTCCGTCACAATGGTGACGGTGATCAGGCTTTCGTAGTCGCCGACCGCTTCGCGCGTGGTCTCTTCGACCGCCATGCCGCGCTCGCGCGCCACCACCGGCGCCGACACCACGTTGACGTCGCCGAGCATCGGCCGCAGCAGCCCCGAGAGCACCGCCGAGGTGAGCGCCTTGATGTTGAGTTGCGCCACGGTTCCCTCATAGGTGATCTGCACTTCCTTGATCGGGCTTTCGGTGAGCTGGCCGGCAAAGGAGCCGAGCTTCTCCGCCAGCGCGACGAACGGCCTGAGCTTGGGCGCCTCCTCGGCGCTGATCGAGGGAAAGTTGACGGCGTTGGTGATGGCGCCGCGCAACAGATAGTCCGACATCTGCTCGGCGACCTGCAGCGCGACGTTTTCCTGCGCTTCCGAGGTGGCGGCGCCGAGATGCGGTGTGCATACGACGTTGGGCAGGCCGAATAGCGGGCTTTCGGTGGCGGGCTCGGTCACGAACACGTCGAAAGCCGCGCCCGCCACCTGGCCCGACTTCAGCGCGTCCGCGATCGCCGCCTCGTCCACCAGGCCGCCGCGCGCGCAGTTGATGATGCGCACGCCCTTTTTCATTTTCTTGATGGCGGCCGCGTCGATGATATTCCTCGTCTTGTCGGTGAGCGGGGTGTGCAGCGTGATGAAATCGGCGCGCTTGAGCAATTCGTCGAGCTCGACCTTCTCGACGCCGAGATCGCGTGCGCGTTCCTCCGACAGGAAGGGATCGTAGGCGATCACCTTCATTTTCAAGCCGATGGCGCGGTCGGCAACAATGGAACCGATATTGCCGCAGCCGATGACGCCGAGCGTCTTGGAAAAAATCTCCACGCCCATGAATTTGTTCTTTTCCCACTTGCCGGCGCGCGTCGATGTGTCGGCCTCCGGAATCTGGCGGGCGAGCGCCAGCATCAGCGAGATGGCGTGCTCGGCGGTGGTGATGGAATTGCCGAACGGCGTGTTCATGACGATGACCCCTCGCGCGGTCGCCGCCGGAATATCGACATTGTCGACGCCGATGCCGGCGCGGCCGATCACCTTCAGGTTTTTCGCCTGCTCGAGAATCTTGGCGCTGACCTTGGTGGCCGAGCGGATGGCGAGGCCGTCGAAGCCGCCGATCAGTGCGGCGAGCTTTTCCTTGTCTTTGCCGAGGTTGGGCTGGAAATCGACCTCGATGCCGCGATCCTTGAAGATCTGCACGGCGGCGGGCGAGAGAGCATCGGAGATGAGAACTTTGGGCATAAGATTCGCTGCTTTCCAAATTCAAATGGCTTCGGTTCCTTTTACCTCCCCCCGCTTGCGGGGAGAGGTCGACATTCGAGCGAAGCGAGAATGTCGGGTGAGGGGGCGTCGCGACTCTTGCCGTTGCATCGAAGCCCCCTCACCCGGCTCACCGCTTCGCGGCTCGCCATCCTCTCCCCGCAAGCGGGGAGAGGGAAGAAAAGGCTACGCCGCTTTCGGCAGCGCGGCTTTGGCTTGCGCGAAGGCCCAGTCGAGCCAGGGCGTCAGCGCCTCGATATCGCGCGTCTCCACCGTCGCGCCGCACCAGATGCGCAAACCCGGCGGGGCATCACGGTAAAAAGCGATGTCGTCGGCGACGCCCTCTTTTTCCAGCAGGCCGGCGAGCGTTTTCGCAAACGCCGCCTGGTCGTCGAGCGAAAGCCTGGTGATTGCCGGATCGACCACCCGCAGACAGACCGAGGTGTTGGAGCGTTCATTCGCGTTCTTGGCGAGATGCGCGATCCAGGGCGTGACCGCGACCCAGTCGGCCAGCGCCTTGGCGTTGGCGTCCGAGCGCGCGATCGTCGCGGCCAAGCCGCCGGCCGATTTCGCCCATTGCAAGGTGTCGAGATAGTCCTCGACGCAGAGCATCGACGGGGTGTTAATGGTCTCGCCGGCAAAGATGCCTTCGTTGAGCTTGCCGCCTTTGGTCATGCGGAAGATCTTGGGCAGCGGCCAGGCCGGCTTATAGGTCTCCAGCCGCTCGACGGCGCGCGGCGACAGAATGAGCATGCCGTGCGCGCCCTCCCCGCCCAGCGCCTTCTGCCAGGAGAAGGTAACGACATCGAGCTTGGCCCAATCGAGCGCTTGCGCGAAAGCCGCCGAGGTGGCGTCGCAGATGGTGAGGCCTTGGCGGCCGGCGGCGATCCAGTCGCCGTTGGGCACGCGCACGCCGGAGGTGGTGCCGTTCCAGGTGAAGACGACGTCGCTGGAAAAATCGATCTTGCTTAGGTCGGGCAGCTCGCCATAGGGCGCGCGCAGGACGGTGACATTCTTCAACTTGAGCTGCTTCTCGACGTCGGTCACCCAGCCTTCGCCAAAACTCTCCCAGGTCAGCATGGTCACCGGCCGCGCGCCCAGCAGCGACCACAGCGCCATTTCCACCGCGCCGGTGTCGGAGGCCGGCACGATGCCGATGCGATAACCGGCAGGGACTTCGAGCACTTCGCGGGTGAGATCGATGGCGCGCTTGAGCTTCGCCTTGCCGATCTTGGATCGGTGCGAGCGCGCCAAAACTGCGTCGGTGAGGGCTTGCAGGCTCCAGCCCGGGCGCTTGGCGCAGGGGCCGGACGAAAAGTGCGGGATGGCCGGCCGCACGCCGGGCTTCATGTCGGTCATAGTCTATCCTTCCAGATAGGCGCCCCTCGTTGGGGAGGGGTGTCCCACTGGCGGAGATAGGCTAGGCGGCGCCGCAGGTCAACTGCCGGCGCCGCCGGACCATGAAGACGGCGTAAAGATGCGCAGGGACGGTGGCTAGAAACGCATGCCGATGCCGGCGCGCAGCGTGTTAAGGTAAGTGTTGATGCCGTGGAGCGGCGCGAACCAGACGTATTCCCATTCGCCGCGCAGGAACACATTGGGCATGATCGCCACGTCCAGGCCGACGCCGGTCGTTACGCCGGCGGCGAAGGCGTTGTTCTTCCCTTCGCTGCTGGTTTGGTCGAGATGGTAGGTGGCGAGTGTGGTCGCGTTCAGGCCGTCGGCGACCACATGGGCGCTACTTGTATAATTGAAGCGGCCGATGGCGGCGCCGAGGAAGGCATAAGGAAGAAATTGCCCGACGGCATAGCCGGCGCGGCCGCGCAACGTCGCGTAATCGACCAGCTTCACCGACGCCGTCGCGCTAATCGTCACGTCGTTATGAAAACCGTCGGAGGTGTCAAATTGCCGTCCGATCGTGTCCGTCGTGGCCGCTTCCATGGACGACATGCGATTGTAGGCTGCATCAACGCCCAACACGAGCGCATCCCATTGCACGCTGTAACCGAGGAAGGCGCCATAGGAGACGCTGTTCGTATCGGTGCTCGGCAGCGTTGCCCAACCGGACGGGGAAAATTCGCTTTCGATGACGGTGTTACGCAGGATGTAGGCGACCTGCGAACTGGTCGTGCCGCCGAAAGCCGTGTTCATGACGCTAAAGCCGCCCTGGACGCCGAAATTGACGCCGTCCCAGCGCATCGGCCCGGCCGAGATCGCTCCCCGTAAGGGGACGTCGTCGGCCCAATCCGCCGCGATCGCCGAACCCGATCCGGTGGTAAACAGCGCGCAGAGCGAGAAGACAACGGCATACAAATGTCCCCCCCGATAATTATTGCCGTTGACGTTCATGTCATTGCTCCGTGGGACGATAGTCGAAATTCCAGCGCAGTCCGGCGCGCACTTCGTGCACGGCGACGTTCTTGAGAATCATGTCGCCGAATGCATCGGCGTCGGTCTTGAGGTCGCCAAAGCCGAGATAGCGGTAGCCGAGATCGATGGTGAGTTGAGGCGATATCCTGTAGCCGAGGCCGGCCATGGCGGCCCAGGCGAGATTCCATTGACTGCGCTCGCCGCCTGAGAACGGCGGCGCCGCCGCGCTGGCAAAATCGGATACGCGCAAATAGGCGGCGCCGACGCCGGCGCCGATATACGGCGTCACGCCGTACCAGGTGCCCAGATCGAGGTAAGCGTTGAACAAAGCGCTGAGCGCGGAGACCTTGGCACTGACGTCGCCGGGGCTGGCGACCGCGCCCTGGTATTTCAACGGCGCGAGATAGCCGACGGTGACGTCGGTGCGCAGCCATTTGCTGCCTTTGTACCCGACGCCTACGTCGCCCGACCAGCCGTTGCCGAGCGAATTGTCGACCGGGTCGGGAAACGGAACCGCCGATTGCGCGCCCCCGACCCTGCCGAAGTCGTAGCCGATATCGCCGCGCAGATACCAATCGGACTTTCCGAACGCCGGCACCACGATTTCCGGCGCGGCAGGCGGCACGGCCCTCGGCAAGTCGGCGGCGGTGGCGGACGCGACCTGCGCCGCCAACACGCCGACTGCACCAAATATCCGCAACCGACCCAAAGGCGCGTTTCCTTCCTGCCGCTTCGACTCGGCACTTCTCGTGCCGACTAGCCCTTGCTGCGAATCGCGACACGCTCCGGCGCCGGCGCTTCACAGCAGGTCCAGCGGAATCCGAGCATGAAGTCGTGCGACTGCAGGTTTCCGAACTTGTAGGAGTCCGGCACGCAGCCGCCGATGCAGTCGACGGTGTCTTTTGCCGAACCGTAGTTGAGATAGCGGTAGCTCAAGTCGACCTTGAAGTTCCGCGTCACGTTGTAGGCGACGCCGGCGTAGACCGCCCAGGCCAGATGCCACTCGGCGGTGTTGCGGCCAAAGCCCGCACCGGTGGTGCCAATTCCCATGTCGACGAAGTCGACCACCTGGTTGTAGGCGGCGCCGATGCCGGCGCCGACGAACGGCGTGAAGCAGTTCCACGTGCCGAGATCGGCAAAGGCGTTGGCGAGGAACACCAGCGATTTGATGTAGCCTTGATAAGAGTTGCCTTGGCCGGTGATCGGATCGTAGACGCCGCGCGCGTTGACCTGCGCCCGGGCGCGATATTCGACGGTGCCGTCAAACCGCAGCCAGTGATTCACCTCGTAGCCGCCGCCGCCACCGACAAACATGGTGTCGCCCATCGAGTGCTGATCGAACACGAATCCGTTGCCCACATTGGCGGGGTCCGGCAGATACTCGATGTTGGAGCCGGTATTCATGCCGACGCCGACAAATCCGCGCAGATACCAACCCGAATATTCAGGCTGCATGATCTGCGGTACCGCAAAATCGGCGGCGCGCGCTGTAGTCACGGCTAACGAAATGATCGCAGCCAGTGTCGCAATCCCGATAGACCTTCTAACCATTGCACTGCCCTCATCGATGACGCCGGGTGCCCCGGACGGCGGAAAAGATGAGGGACGATGCCAGCAAATCGTTAAGTGGCTCTTAACCTTGATTTTTAAGCACACCGAACCGTTAATGCGCGGAACAATGCATCCCGATACCGGTAACGCGCGCCGGTGGGGACCGCCGTTAACGAGTTGTTAAGGTTTGCGGATCGGGCGCTAAGCCTGAACGCGGCAGATTCGACGCGGGATCAGCTCTCGCTCTCGCCCATCTCGCCGATATGGTGCTGGGCGTAGAGTTCGAGGCCGAGCTTGGCAACCAGATCGAGCTGGGTTTCGAGGAAGTCGATGTGGTGTTCCTCGTCCGCCATCAGCTTCTCGAACAGGTCGCGGCTGACATAGTCCTTGAGCGCATGGCAATGGGTGGCGGCTTCCTGATACAGCGTGCGTGCGGAAATTTCCGCCGCCAGGTCGCAGTCGAGCACTTCCTTCACATCCTGCCCGATATGCAGCGGATCGAGCACCTGCATGTTGGGAAAGCCGTCGAGGAAGATGATGCGCTCGACCAGCTTGTCGGCGTGTTCCATCTCCTCGATCAATTCCTTGCGCCACTGCTTGGCCAGGTCCTTGTAGCCCCAATTGTCGAGCAGCCGGTAATGCAGCCAATATTGGTTGACCGCCGTGAGTTCGTGCCGCAGCGCCTTGTTGAGATATTCGACGACCTTGGGCTCGCCTTTCATGACGCAATTCCTTTCGGCGACGATCTGCGCACGAGAAGTGCGGGGCCGTTTATCCCTTTAACATAATTCCAAATGATGCAAAACGTTCGGCCGCGCGCGCTCGCGAAAACGGTCAGACCTTCGCGCTGTCCTGGCGGGCACAGCCGCAACCGGCTAAGCCGCCGGCGCCGGCCAATGCCTCGTCCATGATTTTGCGAATCGTAATGGCGCAGCGTCCGCACTGCGCGCTGCAGCCGAGACAGCCGTAGACCTGGCCGGTGCTGCGCGGCGCCGTGGCGCTCACCGTCGCGCGCACCTCATGATCGCTGAGGACGTTGCAGGAACAGACAATCATCGAAAAAACCCGGACGCGTTCCCCGACAGCTCTACGAGCTGCATAGTGCCCATTTGGCTAGTCGGTCCGTTGCGCCAAGTCAAAACAAAAACGTTCTTTAAAAACGTTCTAAACTATTGATCCGGAACGATTATTCGCCCTGAAACGGCGCCGGCAACTGACAATTTGCTGTGCGGTGAAAGGCTTAGCGGCCGCGCGCACTGCGAAACCGCACTCAGGCGGCGACCTCGGTCAGCGCTTCGACCACGTCGTCAACCGCTGCTTCGACCAGGCTCTTGTCGTCGCCCTCGCCCATCACGCGGATCACCGGCTCGGTGCCGGAGGGGCGCACGATCAGGCGGCCGCCATGCCCAAGTTTTTTCTCGGCGCTGGCGATGGCCGAGCGCACGCCGGCATTCTCCAGCGGCTTGCCGTTCTTGTAGCGGACATTCTTGAGCACCTGCGGCAGCGGCTCGAAACGGTGGCAGACTTCCGACACCGGCTTGCCGCTGCGCTTGACCACGGCCAGCACCTGCAAGGCGGCGATGAAGCCGTCGCCGGTGGTGGTGTAGTCGGAGAGGATGATGTGGCCGGAAGGTTCGCCGCCGACGTTATAGCCGTGCGCGCGCATGTGCTCGAGCACGTAGCGGTCGCCGACCGGCGTGCGCACCAGTTCGATGCCGAGACCGTTGAGATGACGCTCCAGGCCAAGATTGGACATCACGGTGGCCACCACGCCCGGGCGCAGCAGCCGGCCATCCTGCTTCCAGCTTTCGGCGATGACGGCGAGCAGCTGGTCGCCGTCCACCACGCGGCCGTGCTCGTCCACCAGCATGACGCGGTCGGCGTCGCCATCGAGCGCAATACCGATATCCGCGCGCATCTCGCGCACCTTGCGCGTGACGGCGGCGAGGTCGGTGGAACCGCAATCTTTGTTGATGTTGAAGCCGTCGGGATCGACGCCGATGGGGATGACGTCGGCGCCCATTTCCCACAGCGCGCCGGGGGCGACCTTGTAGGCGGCGCCGTTGGCACAGTCGATCACCACGCGCATGCCTTCCAGACTGATCGCCTTGGGCAGCGTAAGCTTGGCGAATTCGATGTAGCGGTCCTGCACGCCGTCGATGCGGCGGGCGCGGCCCAGCTCCTTGGAGCCCGCCAGGCGCTTACTGAGATCGGAATCGAGCAGGGCCTCGATTTCGAGTTCGACCTGATCGCTGAGCTTGAAGCCGTCGGGTCCGAACAGCTTGATGCCGTTGTCGTCGAACGGATTGTGCGAGGCCGAGATCATCACGCCGAGATCGGCGCGCATCGAACGCGCCAAAACGCCGACCGCCGGCGTCGGGATCGGGCCGGTGAGCAGCACGTCCATGCCGACCGAGGTGAAGCCGGCAACCAGCGCGGTTTCGATCATGTAGCCGGAGAGGCGGGTGTCCTTGCCGATCAAGACACGGTGGCGGTGATCGCCATTCTTGAAGATCAGGCCGGCGGCCTGACCGACCCGCAGGGCCAGTTCGGGGGTTATGACTTTGTTGGCCCGACCGCGAATGCCGTCAGTGCCGAAATAGCGTCGAACCATGAAATACGCCCCTTAGCGCCTTCGTTTTGCGGTCTTGAATGCCGATTGCCCGGCTTTTTTGGCGGACCGTCCAGCCTGCCCCATAGCCCAGTATAATAGTGCCAAGGCGATGAATTTACCTCAAAATTTGTGAGGAAGCATTACGAAGCTGGGTTAATCCCCCGTGACCAAGGCAGCAGCGCCCGGCAAGTCGCCGTAAAAAGCGCCGGCTTCGCAGTTCCCCAGCCCTGTGCTACTTCCATTTCAAGAACCTGCCGTCGGGACAGCATGAAAAATCTTACCTGCATCGAGGACCTGCGCGTGCGTGCCCGCCGCAAAGTTCCCCGCGCCTTTTTCGAATATGCCGACAGCGGCTCCTACAACGAGGAAACCTTTCGCGCCAATCGCGCCGATTTGGAAAGCTTCAAGCTACGCCAGCGCGTGCTGGTCGATGTCTCGCAACGCAGCACCGCCACCACCATCATCGGGCAAAAAGTCTCGGCGCCGCTAGTCCTGGCGCCGATCGGACTCTTGGGCATGCAGCACGGCAACGGGGAAATCCTTTCCGCGCAAGCGGCCGAGGCGGCCGGAATTCCCTTTACGCTCTCGACCATGTCGATCGGCTCGATCGAGGACGTCGCCGAAGCGACCACCAAGCCGTTCTGGTTCCAGCTCTACGTGATCCGCGACCGCGCGTTCTCCGAGGACATTCTCGCCCGCGCGGCGGCGGCCAAATGCAGCGCGCTGGTGCTTACCGTCGATCTGCAGGTGCTCGGCCAGCGCCACCGCGACATCAAAAACGGCATGACGGTGCCGCCGGAAATCCGCATCAAGAATATCATCGACATCGCCTCCAAGCCGGCCTGGGCCTGGAGCATTTTGCGCGCCAAGAGCAAGACCTTCGGCAATCTCGCCGGCCACGTGAAGGGCATGGAGAATGTCAATTCGCTCGGCACCTGGATCCAGAGTCAATTCGATCCGGCGCTGAACTGGAAAGACGTGGAATGGATCAAGAAGCACTGGCCGGGCAAGCTGATCCTGAAAGGCGTTCTCGACGTCGACGACGCCAAGATGGCGGTCACGCTCGGCGCCGACGCCATCGTGGTGTCAAACCACGGCGGCCGCCAGCTCGACGGCGCGCCGTCGTCGATCTCCATGCTGCCGATCATCGCCGACGCGGTCGGCGATGACATCGAGGTGCTGTTCGACGGCGGCATCCGCACCGGCGCCGACGTGCTGCGCGCGCTGGCGCTTGGGGCGCGCGCCTGCATGATCGGCCGCCCCTATGTCTATGGCCTGGGCGCGGCGGGCGGTCCGGGCGTCGCCCGCGCGATCGAGATTTTGAAAAAAGAACTCGACGTCGCCATGGCGCTGACCGGCACCAGCAGCATCAAGGAAATTGATCGCCACGTGCTGATGGACGGCGCGGCGGCCGAAAAGGCCGCCGGCAAGCGCAAAACGAACAAAGCTTAGGCCCGCCGTTTTTCAGTCGGGGCGGCTGGCGCGGCGGCAAACACCTGGTGAATCTGCGCGACGACCGCGGCACCCTCGCCGATGGCGGCGCCGACGCGCTTGGTCGAGCTTGCGCGCACGTCGCCGATGGCGAAGACGCCGGGCATGCTGGTTTCCAGTTGCAGCGGGGCCCGGCCGTTGGCGCCCACGGAAAATTCGCCGCCGGTGGCGATGAAGCCCTTGTCGTCCACGGCGACACAGTTTGCCAGCCAGCCGGTATTGGGATCGGCGCCGATGAACAGGAACAGATGACGCAGCGGCGCCTTGAAGGTCTTGCCGCTCGCGCGCTGGCGAAACGTCACCGCCGTCAGACCGCCGGCGCGGTCGCCATCGAGCGCGACGACTTCGCTGCCGACGTGCAGTTCGACATTTGGCAGCGCCGCGATGCGGTCGATCAGGTAGCGCGACATATTGGCTTCGAGCCCCTTGCCGCGCACCACCAGATGCAGGCGCTTGACCCGCGGCGCCAGAAACACCACCGCCTGGCCGGCCGAATTGCCGCCGCCGATCAGCGCCACTTCCTCGCCCTCGCAAAGTCTCGCCTCGATCGGCGAGGCCCAATAGGAAATGCCGGCGCCGTCGAAATCGGAGAGATTTGCAATGTCGGGCCGGCGGTAACGCGCGCCAGAAGCGATGACCACCGTGCGCGCCATAATCGCGTTGCCACCGGCAATCTCCAGACGGAACGGAGCGCCGGGGTCGCGCTCGGGGCCACCGCAGTCCAGTCGCGCGACTTCCAGCGGAATGGCGATCTCGGCGCCGAATTTCTGCGCCTGCGTGAAGGCGCGGCCGGCCAGAGCCTGGCCGGAGATGCCGGTCGGAAAGCCGAGATAGTTTTCGATGCGCGCCGAAGCGCCGGCCTGGCCGCCATAGGCGCGCTGGTCGAGCACGATCACCGACAGTCCTTCAGACGCGCCATAGACCGCCGCGGCAAGCCCGGCCGGCCCGGCGCCGACGACGGCGACGTCGTAGATCGTCTTGGGATCGAGCTCCGGCGTGATGCCGAGACAAGCCGCCGCCTCGGCATCGGTCGGCCGCTTCAACAGCGCCCCGTTGGGACAGATCATCAGCGGCAGGTCTTCCGCCAGCACGCCGAAACGCTCGACCGCCGCGCGCGCCTCCTCATCGGAGGCGGCGTCGAGCACTGTATAAGGATAGGCGTTGCGGCTAAGAAAGCCTTCGAGCCGCAGCAAGTCGGGCGTATTGGGGCGGCCGATCAGCAGCGAGCCGACGCCGCCTCCCTGGATCAGCGCGACGCGGCGCAGGATGAAGGCGCGCATGACGATCTCGCCGACTTCCGCCGAGCCGACCACCAGCGCGCGGATATGCGCGGCATCGAAGGGCAGCGCGGTGCAGCCTTGCGGGCCGGCGACGGCGGAGGCGAGCGTGCCGCGGCCGGCGAGCTGGCTTACCTCGCCGCTGAACTGGCCGGCGCCGAGCGACACCACCGAGGAATGTCGGTGCAGGCCGTCGCGCCGCATGATCGCCATCTCGCCGTCGAGCACCAGCCAGGCCGGCACATTGCGCACGCCGACGTCGTAGACGACCTCCTCCGGCGCGAAGGTGCGGGCCGCGCCGCTGGCAAAGCGCTTGGCGGTCGCCAGGTGGACGGCGTCGAGCAGCGGAAACATCTGGTCAAATCGTGTTTCAACAAGGCTCATTGCAAACTCCCGCGGCCGTCAAAAAGCCAAGCTGGGCAAGCGGCGGTGTTTTTGCAAGCCGGTCACCTGGCGATAAATTCTTCGTCATGCACGGTCTTGCGCCGGGCATTCCGGTCCAACTCCTTGTAAAAATACCAACCGGTACGGATAATTCGAGGGGCGATGCCATGAGCATCATGTATCACGACGGCAACCGGCAACTGCAGGACCGCTTCGACAGCCGACGCATCTCCGACCGGCTGGAAGAAAAATTGACGCGCGCCGCCTTCTCCGACGACGACAAAGCCTTCATCGAGGGCGCCGCCTATTTCTTCCTTGCCACCGCCGACGCTCAAGGGCGGCCGGATTGCTCGTTCAAGGCCGGCATGCCCGGATTTGTGC
Source organism: uncultured Alphaproteobacteria bacterium (assembly GCA_963805375.1). Classification (GTDB taxonomy): domain Bacteria; phylum Pseudomonadota; class Alphaproteobacteria; order Rhizobiales; family Xanthobacteraceae; genus Pseudolabrys. Next base: position 347,170 of record CAWDUB010000010.1, read on the forward strand.
GCGTGACCGGCCCGTCCGAACTGGCTTTTCCCGACTATGACGGCAACGGGATGTTTAAGAGCCTGGGCAATGTGCTGGTCAACCCGAATATCGGCCTGTTGTTCATCGCCATGCACGACAAGCCGAAGCGGCTGCGCGTCAACGGCAGCGCGCGCGTGAGCGATGCCGATCCGCTCCTGGGCGAAACGATCGGCGCGCAACTGATCGTACGGGTCGAGGCGCGCGCGATATTCCCCAATTGCCCGCGTTACATTCCGGCCATGCAGATGGTGGCGCCGTCGATCTACACCCCGCAGCCGAAATGCGAACCGCCGGAGCCCGCCTGGAAAACCTTCGACAGTTTCAAGGACGTCGTGCACCCCCGCCAACCGACCTTCAAGGGCTGACCATGCGCAGCGAACGCTTCAACTTCCCCAACGGCAAAGGCGAGCAGCAGCTGGCGGCAACGCTCGATCTGCCGCTCGGCAAGCCGGCCGCCTTTGCCCTGTTCGCGCACTGCTTCACCTGCGGCAAGGATATCTTCGCGGCCAAGCGCATCGCCGAGCGGCTGGCCATGCACGGCATCGCCGTGCTGCGTTTCGATTTCACCGGCCTGGGCGCCAGCGAAGGCGAATTTGCCAATACGCATTTTTCCTCCAACGTCGACGATCTGGTCGCCGCCGCCGATCATCTACGCGAGATGCATGACGCGCCGGCGATCTTGATCGGCCACAGTCTCGGCGGCTGCGCGGTGCTCGCCGCTTCGCACCGCATTCCCGAAGCGCGCGCGGTGGTGACCATCGCCGCGCCTTACGATCCGAGCCATGTCGTGGGGCTGTTCAAGGACCAGGTCGAGACGATCAAAACGCAGGGCGAGGTCGAAGTGCAGCTCGCCGGCCGGCCGTTCCGCATCAAACGCGAATTCCTCAATGACGTGGCCGAGAAAAAGCTGAACGAATGTCTCGCCAACTTGCGCAAGGCGCTGCTGGTGTTTCATTCACCGACCGACGATCTGGTCGGCATCGAGAATGCCTCGCACATCTTCACCGCCGCCAAGCATCCGAAAAGTTTCGTCTCGCTCGCCGGCGCCGATCATCTGTTGAGCAAAAAGAGCGACGCCGTCTATGTGGCGAACGTGATCGCCGCCTGGGCCGACCGTTATCTCGATCGGCCGGATGCCATGACCGAGGCCGAGGTCGAGGAAGGCCTGGTGCTGGTGCGCGAGACGCATGGCGGCAAATTCCAGCAGGAGATTTTGACCGGCCCGCACCGAATGCTCGCCGACGAGCCGGTCAAGCAGGGCGGGCTCGACTCCGGGCCGGGGCCTTACGATTACCTGCTGGCGGGGCTCGGCGCCTGCACCTCGATGACCATCCGGCTCTATGCCGACTTCAAGAAGATCCCGCTCGAAAACGTCTCGGTGCGGCTCAACCACGAGAAAAAGATTCACACCAAAGACTGCGAAGACTGCGAGAACAAGGTCACCAAAGTCGACCACATCGAGCGCGCCATCACGCTGGAAGGCCCGCTCGACGCCGCGCAACGCCAGCGGCTGATGGAGATCGCCGACAAGTGCCCGGTGCATCAGACGCTGGAGTCGAAGGTCGACATCCACACCGTCGAGCGGGCGGCTTCTCCGGCCGCGTGAGCGGGTGTAAATTCGAGCCACCATGCAAGCCGCCGCAGCCGCGCTGACGCAACAGTTCCTCGTCTGGGTGGAGGAAGCCCCGCGCAGTTATGCCGACGCGGAAGCCTGGCGGCGCAGCTGCCCGCATCTGTCCATTTGGGAAGACGCCATCGCCGACGGCCTGATCCGCTTCGAGAACGGCGGCGGCATGCAGGGCTCGCGACTCGTGCTCACCTCGCGCGGGCGGGCTTTGCTCGGCCAAGATTGAACGACCAAGGCCCTGCGTTCCGGCCGCTGACCAGCCCCTATCCCTTGCGGCTTGACGCTCGCACAGTCCTCCGCCACACTAGAACAAATAGGGAACATGAAAGAGGCGCAGCCTGTCCTCAGGACCAGATTTAAGAGGCGTCTTCAAAGGGATAGTGATGATCGAGCAACTTCGGCAAAACCTGCGGGCGCTGGAAAGAGCAGCCGGGTTCGAGGCCGACGCCGGGTGCCAGCCGTTCGGCGTCGAAGCCATCGACGCGGCGCTTGGCGGCGGTCTGGCGCGCGGCGCGCTGCACGAGGTCGCGGCGCCGGGGGAAGCCCACCTCACCGCCGCGGCCGGCTTTGCGCTGGGATTGGTTTCTCTTCCCTCTCCCCGCGTTTCTCTTTCTTCACCTCCCCCGCTTGCGGGGGAGGACGACCGCTGCCGAAGTCGGATGTTTCCGACTTCGGCCACTTTAAAGTGCCGAACTCGGGTGAACCCGAGTTCGGATGGGCGGTCGGGAGGGGGCCTGATGATTGCATCGCCCCCTCCCCACCCCTCCCCCGCAAGCGGGGGAGGGAGTGAAAGGCCGCACGCGGGGAGAGGTAAGAGCACCCTTTGGATCGCCGAGGACATGGCGTTCGCCGAAAGCGGCGCGCCATACGGTCCGGGTCTCGACGCCTTCGCGCTTGCGCCCGAGCGGCTGCTGACGGTTGCCGCCGCGCATCGCCGTGACTTGCTGTGGGCGATGGAAGAAGCGCTGCGCTGCCGCGCCGTCGCCGCCGTAATCGGCGAATGGCGCCACGGTGCGATCGACATGGTGGCGCTGCGGCGGCTCTCGCTCGCGGCAACCGACAGCGGCGCGCTCGCCTTGCTGTTACGCGCGGCGCCGGCGAACGAGGCCTCCACCGCCGCTACGCGCTGGATCGTCGGCGCTTCACCCTCCCCTGGAAGGACGAATGAAGAAAGCGCGCCGCGTTTCGCCGCGCAGCTCATCCGCAACCGCCGCGGCCCGACCGGGTCCTGGATTCTGCAATGGAGTGACAGCGATGAGCGCTTCCTGCTCGTCCCGCATGCTCAGCCTGTGGCTGCGCCGGCTCTCGACCGACCGCATCGAAAGGTCGCGTGACGCTGCCTTACGTGTCCCGGATGCGGTGCAGCGCGCAAGCGATGCACCGCTGATCCGGGACCCAGGGCGGCACACGATTGCATCTCCTGGATCCCGGGTCTGCAGCGCATCACCAAGAGGTGCTGCGCTGCGCCCGGGAAACATCATCGGCGAAGCAGCGCCGCTCGTCGTCTACGGCAAGCGCGGCAATGCCGAGTTGCTCGTCGCCGTCGACGAGGCAGCGGAGCAGCTCGGGCTCGCGCCCGGCCTGGCGCTGGCGCAGGCGCGCGCCATGCACCCGGCGATCGAAGCAACCGAGGAAGACGCCGAGGCAGACAGCCAGCTGCTCGAAAACATTGCCGACTGGTGTCTGCGCTATACGCCGCTGGTGGCGTGTGATGCGCCCGACGGTCTGCTGCTCGACATCAGCGGCTGCGCGCATCTTTACGGCGGCGAGCGCGCGCTCATCGCCGATCTCGCCGAGCAACTCGATCGCGCCGGCTTTGCTTTTTCGCTCGCCGTTGCCGGCACCATCGGCGCGGCTCACGCCGCCGCGCATTACGGCAAGCCGGAAAGCTATGTTGGCGGCGAGGAGCGCGGCGTTCTCGCGCCGCTGCCGCTTGCCGCGCTGCGGCTGGCGCCTGGAACGGTGGCGGGGCTGGCGCGCGTCGGCTTGAAACGTATCGGCGATATTGTGGACTTGCCGCGCAGCCCGCTGGCCGCCCGCTTCGGCACGGACCTGCTGCGCCAGCTCGACCGCGCGCTGGGCTTGGAGCACGAGCCGCTCAATCCGCGGCTGCCGGTTGCGCCTTATGTCGCCGAACAGCGTTTTGCCGAGCCGATTGCGCGCGAGGAAGACGTCCTCGGCACCGCTGAGCGGCTGGCGGGCCGCCTGCAAGCCGCGCTGGAGCGGCGCGGCGACGGCGCGCGGCGTATCGAACTCACATTGTTCCGCACCGACGGCGCGGTGCGCCGCATCGCCGCCGGCTGTTCGCATCCGTTGCGCGATCCGGCGCAGATCCGTGCGCTGTTTACCGAGCGGCTGGCGGCGCTGGCCGACGAATTCGATCCCGGCTTCGGCTTCGACATGGCGCGGCTGTCGGTGGTGGTCGCTGAGCCGGCGCCGCCAGAGCAAATCGGCATCGGCGGCAGCGAGGACGCCGCCGAACTCGACCGCCTGGTCGACCGTCTTAGCGCTAAACTCGGCGCGCAGCGCGTGCGCCGGCCGATCGCGCAGGACAGCCATATCCCCGAGATCGCCGGTGCCAGCCTGCCGGCGCAGATGACCGGCACCGATCCCGGCTGGAGGGCTTATCGTCAGTATCGCGCCGCGGCGGAACTGGCGCCGCGCCCCTTACGGCTCTTGGCGCGGCCGGAGCCGATCGAGGCGCTGGCGGAAGTGCCGGACGGGCCCCCTTTGCGCTTCAGGTGGCGGCGCGCGCTGCACGAGGTGATCGCCGCCGACGGCCCCGAGCGCATCGAGGGCGCCTGGTGGAGCGAGCACGGCGGCAATTCTTTAGGAAATCTTGCGCGCGACTATTTCCGCGTCGAAGACAAATCCGGTTTGCGCTTCTGGCTGTTCCGCGCCGGGCTCTATCGCGATCTCGTTCACGGCGCTGCTGCGCCGACTTGGTTTCTGCACGGGACCTTTGCGTGATGACAAACGTCGCCGCCCTCTCTCTTTCCCTCTCCCCTTGCGGGAGAGGGTGGCGAGCGCGGAGGGAATCCGAGCGCGAGCCGGGTGAGGGGTCCGGACTTTCATCAGGCACCGACCCCTCACCCTGCGGCCTACGGCCGCGACCCTCTCCCGCAAGGGGAGAGGGTTAGACAGAGCAAGCGGCCAGTTCATGCGTTACCTCGAATTCGCCACCGCCTCGAACTTCTCCTTCCTGCGCGGCGCTTCGCACCCGGAAGAGTTGATGGTGCAGGCGCAGACGATCGGGCTTGCCGGCCTCGGGCTTTGCGACCGCAATTCGGTGGCCGGCGTGGTGCGCGCGCATCTCGCCAAGCGTGAGCAGAATTTGCCGCTCGCCTATCACCCCGGCGCGAGACTGGCGTTCGCCGACGGCACGCCGGACATTCTGGCTTACCCGCGCGACCGCCCCGCTTGGGGTCGGCTGACCCGTCTGCTCACGATCGGCAATCTGAAGGCCAAAAAAGGCGAATGCATCCTCACGCTCGACGATCTCATCACGCATATCTTCGGACTTGAGCTGATTGTGATGGACAGTTTCGTGTCCCGGGCGCAGCGCAGCGCGCAGCGGCGCGCTGCAGACCCGGGACCCCGATTTCTACGACTAGACCCCGGATCAGCGGCGCACCACTCCACTTCGTTTCGTGCTGCGCCGCATCCGGGGAACGCAACAACATTGGCCGTGCTGACGAAGTTGCGCGCCGCCGCGCCCCACCGCGTCCGCCTTGCCGCCAGCATGCTCTATCGCGGGCGCGACCGCGCCAGGCTCGCCCGCCTCGCCGCGCTGGCGCGCGAGGCGCAAGTGCCGCTGATCGCGGTCAATGACGTGCACTTCCATCACCCCGACCGGCGGCCCCTCGCCGATGTGCTCACCTGCATCCGCGAGAAGCTCGTCATCGACCGTGCCGGACGCAAACTCGCCGCCAATGCCGAACGCTTTTTGAAGCCGCCGCGGGAAATGGCGCGGCTGTTTGCCGAGGCGCCGGAGGCGATCGAAGAAACGCTCAAGCTCAGCGAGGCGCTCAGCTTCTCGCTCGACGAATTGCGCTACGAATATCCCGACGAAACCATTGAAGGCTTTGCCGGTGCGCAGGAAGCGCTGGCGCATCTGACCTATGAAGGCGCTAAACAGCGCTACCCGCTTGGCCTTCCCGACAAAGTCCGCGCCAGCATCGAGCACGAACTTTCGCTGATCGCGCAGCTCGCTTATGCGCCCTACTTCCTCACCGTCTACGACATCGTGCGTTATGCGCGCGCGCAGAAAATTCTCTGCCAGGGCCGCGGCTCGGCGGCCAATTCCGCGGTGTGTTTCTGCCTCGGCATCACCGAGGTCGATCCCGACCGCGCCGATCTCCTGTTCGAGCGCTTCATCTCGGCCGAGCGGCGCGAGCCGCCCGACATCGACGTCGACTTCGAACACGAGCGGCGCGAGGAGGTCATTCAATATATCTACGGCAAATACGGCCGCGAGCGCGCCGGCATCGCCGCCACTGTGATTTCCTATCGCGGTCGCTCGGCCATCCGCGAGGTCGGCAAGGCCTTCGGCCTCTCCGAGGACACCATCGGCGCGCTGTCGTCCTCGATCTGGGGCGGCGGCGGCGGTGACGTCTCGAAAGACGCCATCACCCGCAGCGGGCTCGATGTGAACAGCGTCCGTATGCGGCAGATCGCGGCGTTGGCCCAAGAGATCAACGGTTTTCCGCGGCATCTGTCGCAACACGTCGGCGGCTTCGTCATCACGCGCAGCCGGCTCGACGAGGTGATGCCGATCGGCAACGGCGCCATGCCGGACCGCACCTTCGTCGAATGGGACAAGGACGACCTCGACGCGCTCGGGATTTTGAAAATCGATGTGCTCGGTTTGGGAATGCTGTCGTGCCTGCGCAAGGCGCTGGATCTGGTGGAGCAACATTACCCTTCTTCTTTACCCTCCCCCTTGTGGGGAGGGTCGACCGCCGAAGGCGGTCGGGGTGGGGGTCCTGATACAGCCACTACCCCCCTCCCCAACCCTCCCCCACAAGGGGGGAGGGAGCACGCAGTGCATGGCGAGAGGATGTTGTCGCTCTCTTCCATCCCGCCCGAAGACCCCGCCGTCTACCGCATGCTCGGCCGCGCCAACTCGCTCGGCGTGTTCCAGGTGGAAAGCCGCGCGCAGATGACCATGCTGCCGCGCCTCAAACCCAAAAATTTCTACGACCTGGTCATCGAAGTGGCGATCGTGCGCCCCGGCCCGATCCAGGGCGACATGGTGCATCCCTTTTTGCGCCGCCGCAGCGGCAAGGAGACCGTCACCTATCCATCGAAAGAACTGGAAGCGGTGCTGTCAAAGACGCTGGGCGTGCCGTTGTTCCAGGAGCAGGCGATGAAGATCGCCATCGTCGCCGCCGGCTTCACGCCGTCGGAGGCCGACCGGCTGCGCCGCGCCATGGCCACCTTCAAGCGCGTCGGCACCATCGGCACCTTCCAGCGCAAGATGATCGACGGCATGCTGGCCAACGGCTATGCGCGCGAGTTCGCCGAGCGCTGCTTCCAGCAGATCGAGGGCTTCGGCGAATACGGCTTTCCCGAAAGTCATGCGGCGAGCTTCGCGCTCTTGGTCTATGCCTCGGCCTGGCTGAAATGCCGCTATCCCGATGCCTTTGCCGCCGCGCTGCTCAACGCGCAGCCGATGGGCTTCTACGCGCCGGCGCAGATCGTGCGCGACGCGCGCGAGCACGGCGTCGAAGTGCGCGCGCCGGACGTTAATTTTTCCGATTGGGATTCGACTTTGCAGCCCGGCCCGCGCGCCGCCGAGCGCCTGCACGACCTGCACCGCGAGATGCGCGAGGATATCCGCGCGACGCATGCGCTCCGCCTCGGCCTGCGCGAGATCAAGGGGCTGAGCGAAGAGGATGGGAAGTTGATTGTGGAAAAACGCGATGCGTTTTCTTCTTTCCTCCGCCCATACTCTCCTTCTTCACCTCCCCCGCTTGCGGGGGAGGTCGGATCGCGAAGCGATCCGGGAGGGGACTCATCTGCAAGCGCTGGGGAAACACCTGCCCCCTCCCCAACCCTCCCCCGCAAGCGGGGGAGGGAACAGTCGGAGCAAGAGGCGAGGAAACAGGCCATGTGGCGGGAGGGAAAAGCGCCCTACAACTCCGTGCGCGATGTCTGGCTGCGCACGGGCTTGTCCCCGCGCGTGCTGGAGCGGCTGGCCGATGCCGATGCTTTCTCCTCGCTTGGCCTCACCCGGCGCGAGGCGTTGTGGGCGGCCAAAGCACTCGGCCGCGTCGGCGACCGCGACGACGATCTGCCGTTGTTTGCCGTCACCTCTCCCCGCGCACTTCTTTCTTCACCTCCCCCGCTTGCGGGGGAGGTCGGATCGCGAAGCGATCCGGGAGGGGGCTCTTTATTCGCATCGCCCCCTCCCCACCCCTCCGCCGCAAGCGGTGGAGGGAGTCAGACTGTGCGCGGGGAGAGAGAAGCCGAAGTCCACCTGCCGCCGATGCCGCTGGGCGAGGAAGTGGTCAACGATTACCGCTTCCTGCGCCTGTCGCTACGCGCGCATCCGGCGCAATTCCTGCGCGCCGATCTTGCGCGCCGCGGCACGTTACGTAACGAGGCGCTGCGCGGCATCGTCAACAATACGCGCGTGCGCATCTCGGGGCTGGTCACCTGCCGGCAGCGGCCGGGCTCGGCCAAGGGCGTGGTGTTCATGACCATCGAGGACGAAAGCGCCGTCGCCAATGTGATCGTGTGGCCGAAAGTGTTCGAGCGCGTGCGCCCGGTCGTGCTGGGCGCGCGCTATGTCGTGGTGAGCGGCCGCGTGCAGTCCGAAGCCGGCGTCATCCACGTGGTCGCCGATGAGCTTGAGGATTTGACCATGCTGCTGGCGCGGCTTGCCGAGCACGGCGCCGACATCGACAGCCTGGCGCGCTGCGACGAAGTGCGCCGCCCGATCGAGGACCAGCGCGAGGCGCGCAGCCTCGGCGGCCGGCACACGCGGCTGCTACGGCTGATGCGCGAAATGCCCGAGCTTATCTCCGACCTCGACGTGCCGGCGCGCGGCTCCGCGCACGCGCCGACACGACGGGCCGGATGACTACATCGCCGGCGTCACGCCACGGCCGACATACATGCTTTTGATCAGTACCGAGCCGTCCGGCTGCTTTTCCGAAGCCATGATGATGATCTGCGCCCCCGCCTTGAGCTCGTCCTTGCTACCCGGCGCCGCGGCGGCAATCACCGTATCTTTCGTCACGACGATTTTTTTCTCGCCGCCCTTGTATTTCACCATCAGCGTCTCGCCGTCCTTCGACTGCACAATGTCTTCGACATAAGCGTTGGTCATGGTGCTGCCGGCCTTCGCGTCCCACGGCCCATGCCGGTCGGGCACCACGCCGCGCTGGGCGGGAAGGAACATATGAATCGAAAACGCCTGGATGCTGCCGTCCGGCTGCGGAAGTCCGGCGATGCCGATAAACAAATCTTTTTTGATGTCGGCGAGCGTAGCCTTGACCAAAGCGCCCACGCGCGCCTTCTCGTCGAGCTTCGCGCTGAGCATGGCGCCGTCGCGCGTCTTCACCGACAGCATGGCGCCGTCGGCCTTCTCGATCTCGCCGCGGATGCGGCCCGGCTGCTGCGCTATAGCGGCGCTGACGGCAAAAACAATTGCGGCGACACCGAGCGCGCGCCACGTCATATTCAACTTACGCATTATGTCCTCCCTGACATCGCCGGCATGGCCGGACTGTCAGGCGGAGAACCCCTCGCCGCGCTTCTTATTCCGCCGCGCCCGTTTCGCTTTGACCGGCGGGGCCACTTTCTCTTCGGCGGCCGGCTCCGGCTGCAGCCCGAGATCGGCCTCGACCAGCGCGCGCAGTTCCGGCGTCACCTCCGGGCGTACGCCGAACCACAATTCAAAGCCGCGCACCGCCTGATGCAGCAGCATGCCAAGCCCGTCGGCGGTGCGCAGGCCGCGCTCGCGTGCCGTGGCAAGCAAGCCGGTCACCAGCGGATCGTAGACCAGGTCGGCCACCACCAGCGACGCCGGACAGCGCAGATTGATCTCCAAGGGCGGCTGCCCGACCATGCCCAGCGTGGTGGTGTTGACCAAGAGGCCGGCGCCGCCCAACAGCCCGGTGGTCTCGTCCCAGCCGGCGACGTGCACCGCCGCGCCGAATTGTTTTTGCAAAGCTTGCGCCCGTTCCAGCGACCGGTTGATCACATAAATGCGCGCGACATTGCGCTGGGTCAGCGCAAACACCACCGCGCGCGCCCCGCCACCGGCGCCGAGAACGGCGGCGGTTTCCAGACCGCGATCCCAGCCCGGCGTGGCGGTGTCGAGATTGGCGAGAAAGCCTTCGACGTCGGTATTGGTCGAGCGCAGCGTGTCGCCGTCGTACCACAGCGTGTTGGCGGCGCCGACCGCGCGTGCGCGCTCGTCCGGCTCCGCCACCGCGAGCGCGCTCTGCTTGTGCGGGATGGTGACGTTGGCGCCGATATAGCCGCGCTCGCGCAGATGCGTGACAAACTCGGTGAATTGCTCCGGCGGCACGGCCTCGCGCCGGTATTCGGCGTCGATGCCGTGCTGCTTGATCCAATAATTATGGATCAGCGGCGAGCGCGAGTGCCCCGCCGGCCAGGCAATGACGCAGGCTGCTTTGCTCATGCTTCCGCCACCACGGTGTTGCGCAAAGCGCCGATCTGCGGCACCGCGATTTCCACCACGTCGCCCGACTTGAGCCAGACCGGCTGCTCGCCGCTGCTTTTTGCCTTGACCGGCGTTCCGGTGGCGATGATATCGCCGGCTTTCAGCGTCATGAAGGTACTGACATAGGCGATGATATCGGAAAACGATTTGATCATGCTGGCGGTGGTGTCGTCCTGGGTGATTTCGTTGTTGAGCTTGACGGTGATGTGCAGCGGCGCAGCGAGATCGATCTCGTCGGCGGTCACCAGCCACGGTCCGATGCTGCCGGTGGCGTCGAAATTCTTGCCTTGCGTCACGTTGAATTTTCCGTGGCGCAGCCAGTCGCGGATGGTGCCTTCGTTGCACAACGTCGCGCCGGCGACATGCGCCAGCGCCTGATTATGCGCGATGCGCCGCCCGCCGCGCCCGATCACCAGCGCGATCTCGCCTTCGTAGTCGAGCTGCTCGGATTCGAACGGCCGCACGAGCGGCTGCAGATGGCCGACCAGCGAGCCGGGCGCGCGGTAGAACATGCTGGGGTATTTTGGAACTTCGGCGTCGCCGTAGTCGGCATTGCGATTGGCGTAGTTGATGCCGATGCAGAGGATTTTTTCCGGCGCGAGCACCGGCGGCAGCCATTCCACCTCGGCCAACGGAAAATCGGCGCGAACCCCGGCCGCCGCCGCACGCGCCGCGTCGAGCGCGTCCGCACGCAAGACCTCGAGCACGCTGGAAAACCGCGGCCCCAGCCGGGATTTGAGATCGACCACGCCCTCGCCGGTAACGGCGCCGAAACTCTCCCGGCCGCGTACTTTGTAGCTTGCAAGTTTCATCGGATTTTCCAAGCATGGCCGCTGTCCGCGCGGCATGGAGTCGCCGGCGGTTCGGCGTTATGCTGTGAATGGCGCCCGCAGCATCTATGCCGCGTTTGCGAGGCCGTCAACGCCGGGGATCGCATGCCACATATCATTGCCGAATATTCAGTCAACCTGGAGGATCGCCTGGATGTGCAGGCGCTGGTCGACGACCTGCACCGCGCCGCCGTCGACAGCGCCATTGCCGATATTGTCGGCATTCGCACGCGCGCGGTGCCGCGCGAGCACTTTCGCGTCGCCGACGGCAAGCCGGAGAACGGCTTCGTCCACATCGTGGCGCGCTTGCGCGTCGGCCGCCCGGAAGAAAAGCGCAAAGCGCTCGGCGAGGCGCTGCTTGCCGCCGCCGACAAGCGGCTCGCCACCGTCTATCCCACGCATCCGATCGGGCTCACCGTGGAGATTCACGAAATCGATCACATGACTTTCCGCCGCAATACGCTGCGCGAGCGCGCCGAAAGCGCGGCCTGAGGTCGCGCGATGCCGGTCCGGCCGCCCAACCATAATCCGCCGTTCAACGTGGTGCGGGTGAGCCATGTCGAGCTCGGCGTGCGCGATCTGACGAAGTCGCGCGGCTTCTATGTCGATTGCCTGGGCTATCTCGTCACCGACGAGCAGCCGGACGCGCTTTACCTGCGCGCGGTGGAGGAGCGCAATCATCATTCCATCGTGCTTGCCCAGACCGATGCGCCTTGCGTGCAGGCCATCGGCTTCAAGCTCGCCAGCGAAGAGGACCTCGACCGCGCCGCCTTCTATTTCGCCCGCAAGGGCTTGCCGACGTCGTTTCCCGAGGTGCCCTACCAGGGCCGCACGCTGCGCACGGTCGATCCGCTCGGCATGCCGCTCGACTTCTACGTTCGCATGGACCAGGCCGACTGCATGATCCGCAACTACGCGGAATATCGCGGCGCCCGCATCCAGCGCATCGACCACGTCAATTGCTTCACGCCCGACGTGCAGGCTTCCTACGACTTCTACACCGACATCGGGTTCAAGCTGACGGAATACACCGAGACCGACGACGCCGATCCCAAGCTGTGGGCGGTGTGGATGCACCGCAAAGGCAACGTGCACGACCTCGCCTTCACCAACGGCATCGGTCCTCGCCTGCACCACATCGGCGTGTGGACGGCGGGCGCGCTCGACATTCTGCACATCTGCGACGTGATGGCCTCCTCCGGCTATCTCGCCAACATGGAGCGCGGGCCGGGCCGCCACGGCATTTCCAACGCGTTCTTTCTTTACACGCGCGACCCGGACGGCCACCGCGTCGAATTGTTCACCTCCGACTATCTTACCGTCGATCCCGACTTGAAGCCGCTACGCTGGTCGCTCACCGATCCGCAGCGGCAGACGCTGTGGGGCCATCCGGCGCCGAAATCCTGGTTCGAGGAAGGTTCCTGCTTCGTCGACGTGGCGCTGCGCCAACCGGCGCTGGCAGCGCAGCCGATCGTGGCAAGGTAGTTTCTTCACCGCCTCGTTTGACGTGATGCATTGCTGCACGCATTCTTCCCCTCTCCCCTTGCGGGAGAGGGTGACGAGCGCGGAGGGAATCCGAGCGCGAGCCGGGTGAGGGGTCTGTGCCCCCAATTGAGTTCTGACCCCTCACCCGCCCTCGCTTCGCTCGGGCACCCTCTCCCGCAAGGGGAGAGGGAAAGGGAGTACGCCGCGTTGTCAGAGGACTCATGAAATCCATCTTCCTCGACTGCAACGACCAGTTGGCGCCGGTGTGGGCGCGCGTCATTAAGGCCGACGATCCGGTGATCCACGTCAACGCCGCCCCCTTCGCGCGCGATGAACTACCGCGCGTGCTGGAAGGCTACGATATCGCGCTCGACGATCACTCCTATATGCCGACCGAACTGGTCGCCCGGTGTCAATCGCTCAAGCACATCGTGTTCCTCGGCACCGGCGCGGCGAGCTACATGAACGTCGACGAACTCAAAAGCCGCGGCGTCACCGTCCATACCATCAAGGGTTACGGCGACACCGCGGTGGCCGAACACACGATCGCGCTGATGCTTGCCGCCGCGCGCGATATTGCGCGCATGGACCGCGAGGTGCGCGCCGGCATCTGGACGCCGCAGGAAGGCATGCAACTGCTCGGCAAAACGCTGGGCGTGATCGGGCTCGGCGGCATCGGCCGCGAAGTGGCGCGCATCGGGCGCGGCATGGGCATGGAGGTGATCGCCTATAACCGCACGCCGCGCGCCAAGACCGCCGTGCCGCTGGTCGACATCGACACGCTGCTGGCGCAGTCGGACGTCGTGTCGATGAATCTGACGCTCAATGACGAGACGCGCGGCTTTCTGTCCGCGGCGCGGATCGCACGCATGAAGCCGGGCGCGATCCTGGTCAATACCGCGCGCGGCGCGCTGGCCGACGAAGCCGCCCTGATTGCGGCTTTACAGAGCGGCCACATCCGCCACGCCGGGCTCGACGTGTTCCACGCCGAGCCGCTGAAGCCCGATCATCCTCTGGCGAAGATGGCGAACGTCACGCTGACCTCACACGCGGCGTTTCGCACGCTGGAAGCCTCGATGACTTTGCTGCGGCGCGCGATCGATATTGTGAAGACACTTGTCGATCAATAATACCCCGGCGCCGCGCCACCATCGACGGCGATGGCGGCGCCCTGGATGTGGCGCCCTTTGGCACTCGCCAGGAACACCGCCAGCGCGGCGATATCCTCCGGCGTACCCATGCGGCGCAGGCCGCCTTTGGCCAGCGCCTCGGCGCCGATCTGCTCCACCGTCTTGCCCTGCGCCTTGGCGAATTGCGCGTGCAGTTGGCGGATACGGTCGGTGTCGGTCACGCCCGGATGGATCACGTTGACGTTGACGTCGTCGCGGTTGCCCATCGGCGCCATGCCCTTGGCGAAATTCGCCACGGCGGCGTTGACCGAACCGCCGATCAGGAAATCGGGCCCCGGCGTGCGCGCCGCCCCGCCGACGACGAACAGCGCGCTGCCGTGCGACGCCGTCAGCAACGGCCAGAACAATTTGGTGAGCCGCACCGCGGCGAAGAACTTGAGCGCGAAGCCGTCGGTCCAGGCCTCGTCCGGCAGATCGAGGAATTTGCCGCCTTTGGTGGCGCCGGCATTGTTGACCAGCACGTCGCAGCGCTTGAACTTGTCGTCCACCTCGGCGTAAAGCTGCTCGCACGCGGCCAGCGTGCGCAGGTCGGCAGCGACCGTCATCGGCGCTGGCCCGCCCGCCGCCGCAACCGCCTTCGCTCCTTCGGCGAGGTTGGCCGCACTGGCCGCCGCCAGCACGCACTGCGCGCCCTCGCGCGCGAAGGCCGCCGCGATACCGCGGCCGATGCCGCGGCTGCCGCCGGTGACGACCACGACTTTTCCCGCGAACTCTCCCGCCATTGGCTTTCTCCCCTGCTTTCGGCCGCGCTTTATACGCGGCGCTTGCCGATCCGGCGAGGGGTGGCACCAGATTGCGTTCTCGGCCACAATAAGAAGAAACACCGGGGGGAACGTGAAGCCGGCGCAATTTGCATATCAACGCGCGCGCTCTCTCGACGAGGCGGTGGCGCTGTTGGGCGAGAAGGACGCACGGCTGCTTGCCGGCGGGCAGAGCCTGATCGCCACGCTCAACATGCGGCTGTCGGCGCCGGCGCTGCTGATCGACGTCAACGGCATCGGCGGGCTGGACAAAGTGGCGCTCAAAGGCGGCACGCTGGAGATCGGCGCGCTCACGCGCCACGCCGCCGCGGAACGTTCCGAGCTTGTTGCCAAACACGCGCCGTTGATCGCGCGCGCCATGCCGCATATCGGCCACATCGCCATCCGCAACCGCGGCACGCTCGGCGGCTCCATCGCCTTCGCCGATCCGGCCGCGGAATTGCCGGCCTGCCTGCTGGCGCTCGACGGCGAAGTGGAAGCAACCGGGCCGAATGGCAAACGCAGCATCAAGGCGCAGGACTTTTTCAAGGGCCTGTTCGAGACGGCCTTGGGGCCGCAGGACGTGCTCACCGCCATCCGCATCCCCGCCACGGGCAAAGACACCCGCACCGGTTTTGCCGAGCTCGCGCGCCGGCACGGCGATTATGCCATTGTCGGCCTGGCCGCCAGCGCGCGCGCCGATGGCGAAGGCCTCGCCGATGTGCGGCTCGCTTTTTTCGGTGTCGGCGCGACGCCGGTGCGGGCGAAGAGGGCAGAAGCCGCGCTGGCAGGCGGAAATGTTGACGCCGCCGTCGCCGCGCTCGATCTCGACCCGCCCGACGACGTGCAGGCGAGCGGCGCCGTGAAAAAGCATCTCGCCGGCGTGCTGCTGCGGCGGGTGGCGAAACAGTTGATGGAGGCGCCGCGATGAGCCTCTCAGCTGTCATCGCCGGGCTTGTCCCGGCGATCCCGATAAGGCGGGCGCGGTGCGTCCATAAGCGGGATGGCCGGCACAAGGCCGGCCATGACGGGAGACAATTATGAGCGATACCGGCCTCGACATTTCGCTCACCGTCAACGGCGAACCCGTCAGCGAACGCGTCGAGGCGCGCAAGACGCTGGTCGATTTCCTGCGCGAAGACCTCGGCCTCACCGGCAGCCATGTCGGCTGCGAGCACGGCGTCTGCGGCGCCTGCACCGTGCGCGTCGATGGCGACATCGTTCGCGGCTGCCTGATGCTGGCCGTGCAGTGCAACGGCTCAGCGGTCGAGACTATCGAGGGTCTATCCGACTCCGGCGAGATCGCCGATTTGCAGGCGGCGTTCGAACAGCGCAACGCCTTGCAGTGCGGCTATTGCACGCCTGGGATGATCGCGGCGGCGCAGGATTTGTTGCAGCAAGGCGGCGTGCCAAGCCGCGACGAAATCCGCGAGCACCTCTCCGGTAATTACTGCCGCTGCACCGGGTATCACGCCATTATCGATGCGGTGGAAGCGGTGGCGCAGCAGCGTGCGGGGGGTAGGAAATGAGTAGTCTATTTCCCGTTCGTCCCCGCGAAAGCGGGGACCCAGTTCTTCAAGGCGCCAGCTCCTTGCCGAGATCATTCCACGCAGGTTGCGCGGGGACGAACGGATAGTAACGCGGTTCAATCATGAAAATCACCGACAACTCGCCGCCCGTGCTCACCGCGCTCGACCGGCCGAACTCCTATATCGGCCGCTCGGTGCCGCGGCCCAATCTGCAGCGGCTGACGCAAGGACGCGGGCAATACGTCAGCGACGTCAGCCTGCCGCGCATGGCACACGTGGCCTTCGTGCGCTCGCCGCACGCGCATGCACGGATTACGTGGATCAAGGCCGAGGCCGCCAAGAAAGCGCCCGGCGTCATCGCCGTGGTCACCGGCGCCGAACTCGCCAAGGTTATGACGCCATGGGTCGGCGTGCTCACCCATCTCAAGGGCCTCAAATCGGCGCCGCAATATCCGATCGCGGTCGAGCGCGCCTGCTGGCAGGGCGAGGCCGTTTGTGCCGTGGTCGCGCGCACGCGCGCGCAAGCGGAGGATGCCTGCGAGCTTGTCGAGATGACTTATGAGCCCCTGCCCGCGGTCACCGATCCGGAGACGGCGCTCGATAAGTCGACGCCGGTGATCCAGCCGGAACTCGGCGATAATCTTTGCTTCGAACGCAAGCTGGAAGTCGGCAGCCCCGACAAAGCCTTCGCCTCGTCCGACGCGGTGGTCGAGACCACCTTCATGTTCGGCCGCCACACCGGCGTCACAACCGAGCCGCGCGCGGTGGTCGCCGATTGGAATGCCGGCGAGCAGCGCATGACCGTCTATCACGGCACGCAGGCGCCGCACATGATGCAGGACCTGTTCGCCAAACACCTGACCCTCCGTCATGACCAGGTGCGCGTCATCACCAAGGACGTCGGCGGCTCCTTCGGCATCAAGGTGCACACTTACGCCGATGAGATGGCGACGGTGGCGCTGTCGAAACTGCTCAAGCGGCCGGTGAAATTCGTCGCCGACCGCATCGAAAGCTTCGTCACCGACATCCACGCCCGCGACCACCGCGTCAAGGCCAAGATCGGTGTCAACAAAGACGGCACCATCACCGCTTTCGAGATCGACGACCTGACCGGCATAGGCCCCTACTCGGTCTATCCGCGCACCTCAGGGATCGAGGCCAACCAGATCGTCAATCTGATCGGCGGCCCCTACACATGCGGGAATTACCGGGCGCAGGCGCGCGTGGTGTTCCAGAATAAAAATGTGATGTGCCAGTACCGCGCCGTCGGTCATCCCATCGCGGTTGCGGTGACCGAAGGGCTGGTCGAGCTCGCCGCCGCCCAGATCGGCATGGACCCGCTGGAGATCAGGCGGCGTAATCTGATCGCCGACGATGCCTATCCTTGCGCCTCCGCCGTCGGCCTCAAGTTCGAAAAGCTGTCGCATCACGAGTCGCTCGCCCATCTCGACTCGATGATGAACTATGCCGGCTTGCGCGCCGAACAGAAGCGCCTGCGCGACCAAGGCATCTATCGCGGCCTCGGCTTTGCTTCGTTCATCGAAGTGACCAATCCTTCCGCCGCCTTCTACGGTGTCGGCGGCGCCCGCATCACCTCGCAGGACGGCGCCACCGTGAAGCTCGACGCGCAAGGCAATATCAGCGTGCATACCGGCGTCACCGAACAGGGCCAAGGTGCGGAAGCCGTCGTGGCGCAAGTTGCAGCGACTGCGTTCGGCGTGCCCATCGACCGCGTTCGCGTCGTCACCGGCGATACCGACAACACGCCCTATGGCGGCGGCACCTGGGCCTCGCGCGCCGCCGGCATCGGCGGCGAAGCGGCTTGGCAGGCCGGCAAGGCCTTGCGCGCCAATGTGCTCGCTGTCGCTGGCGCGATGTTGCAGGCCAAACCCGAGAGCCTCGATATACGAAATGGCATCGTTGTTGACACAACGACCGGCGCCGAGCGGCTGCCGCTGGAAGAGCTGGCGCGCGTCGCGTACTTCCGCCCCGATACGCTGCCGGCGGGCGTACAAGCCGAGTTGATGGCGACGCGCCATTACGTGCCGCGCGCCTGGCCCTTCGCCTTCACCAACGGCGTGCAGGCGAGCTACCTCGAAGTCGATACCGACACCGGTTTCGTCAAGCTGTTGAAACATTGGTGCGTCGAGGACTGCGGCACCATCATCAATCCGCAGCTGGTTGACGAGCAGATCCGCGGCGGCATCGTCCAGGGCATCGGCGCGGCTTTATTCGAGCACTGCCTCTATGACGAGCGCGGCCAACTGACCAACGGCAACATGGCCGATTATCTGGTGCCGATGGCGGCGGAAATGCCCGACATCGAATGCGGCCACGTGGTCTCGCCCACCGGCGATCAGCGAACTCGGCGCCAAGGGCGCCGGAGAGGCCGGCACCGCCGGCGCGCCGGCGAGCGTGATGAATGCCATCAACGACGCGTTACGCCCGCTCGGCGCAGAGCCGCTCACCGACATGCCGTTCACGCCGGGCAAAATCTTAAAGGCGCTGGGAAAAGTCTAGATCGCTCTCCTGGCTCAGGCGAAGTGTGAGACTTAGAACTTCATCATGTCACTGCAAGTCAGCGTCGTTTTTTTCGACACCAGCGGCGCGTCGGTGAAAGTCCAGGCAGTCGTCAAATCGGCGTAGGCGACCGAGCGAATTCATGCCGTCTATCGGGATGATCACATCCATGCCACGCAACGCGGCGCCGCTCGCTGTGTAAAGCACAGCGCCGTTGGCCGACGTGCCGACCGCAACCACCGTCTTTATGCCTTTCTCCTTGAGAATTTTCTCGAGATCGGTGTGCAGGAACTTGTCCGGACCCGAGTGAACGTGCGGCTCATCCGCTCGCGGCGCTACGTCTTTGATGACGTCCGCCGTCGTCGTCTTGGCGATGAACGAGTAGACCACGGCCACCTTGGCGGCGCGCGCTTCGCCGAGCAGCTTCTTCATCGCGGGGATCGAGGCCACGCAGCGCGGACGCTTGCCGCAATTCTGGTTCATGAAATCGAGCATCAATAGCGCGGTCGTCTTCGGATCGACCGTCACCGGCTTAAGCGACGGCGCCGGCGGCCGCTGGATGCTTGCCCACTCCTCGATAACGTTGTTGGCCTGCGCCGGCAGTGCAATACCCGTGACAACCGCCGCCGCGGCAGCCGCAATCAGAATACGTTTCATCGGTATCCTCCCTGAAATAACCGGCTCGCAGTTCGGCCAGCTTGTGGCCGGGATCATGCGCAAGCGCTGCGTGCCCTGTCAAAGCCGTGCGGCACACCCGCTTGATGAAACACCGGCGGTTGGCCAATATTGCAGAATTGGCGGCGGCCTTGCTGCACTGCGCTGCGGACAACGAAAAACCAAGAAGGAAACGCCACATGAACATCAAGGTCGGTAAAGAGGCGATTGCCGAAGCCTCCAAGAAGCTCTCGAACTGGGGGCGCTGGGGCAAGGACGATCACATCGGCACCCTCAACCACGTCACGCCGGAGGACATCGTCAAGGCGGCGGGCCTGATCCGCACCGGCAAAGTGTTCGCGCTCGGCATCCCGCTCGACCGCTCGGGGCCGCAGACCGGCCTGTTCGGCGGCCGCTTCAACCCGATCCACCAGATGCTGGCGACCGGCACCGACGCCATCGCCGGCCAGCAGGACTGGAACAAGATCCGCTACGCCGACGACACCTTGATGCTGTGCGTGCAGGGCGCCACACATTGGGACGCGCTCGGCCACATCTTCTACGAAGACAAGGCCTATAACGGCCACGACGCCAAGAAGATCAACTCGCGCGGCCTCTCGGTGCTCGGCATCGAGCATTCCAAAAGCAAGATGGTGGGACGCGGCGTGCTGCTCGACATCGCCCGCTTCCGCGGCGTCGACTGGCTCAAGGACGGCGAGAGCATCGGCAATGACGAGCTCGACAAATGCGCCAAGGACCAGAACGTGGCGATCGGCCGCGGCGACTTCGTCATCGTCCGCACCGGACAGATGGAGCGTTGCCTCAAGGAGAAGGAATGGGGCGGCTATGCTGGCGGCGACGCGCCCGGCGTCAAGTTCGAGAATTGCTACTGGTGCCAGGACAAGGAAATCGCGGCGATCTGCACCGACACCTGGGGCGTCGAGGTGCGGCCCAATGAGACCAAGGACGCCAACCAGCCCTGGCACTGGGTGGTGATCCCGGCCATGGGCCTGTGCATGGGCGAAATTTTCTACCTCAAGGAATTGGCCGAGGATTGCGCCGAGGACGGCATCTACGAGTTCTTCTTCTGCGGCCCGCCGCTGGTGATCCCCGGCGCCACCGGAAGCCCGATCAATCCGCAGGCCATCAAATAGGGCTCGTGTCCCGCACGCGGTGGAGCGCGTTAGCGATGCACCGCGTGCGGGACCCAGCTTTTTTACTTAGAATGGCTAGGCCCCGGTTCTGCAGCGCATCACTTCGTGCTGCGCCGCGCCCGGGGCACGCAAGCACGGAGAATTTGTCATGCCCCGCCACCTCAAGCGCGGAATGGACGCGAGCGCCATCAAGGCCGCCGACGCCAAGGTGCGCGAGACGGTGGAATCGATCCTGGCGCAAGTCGACGAGCGCAAGGATGAGGCGATCCGCGAATTGTCGGAGAAATTCGACAAATGGTCGCCCAAGGATTTCCGCCTCTCGCCCGCCGAGGTCGAGGCAGCAATCTCGCAGGTCCGCAAGCGCGATCTCGACGACATCAAATTCGCCCAGGCGCAGGTGCGCAACTTCGCGCAAAAGCAGAAAGAGAGCATGCACGACCTGGAGGTGGAAACGCTGCCCGGCGTCGTGCTGGGCCATCGGCATATCCCGGTGAATTCGATCGGCTGCTACGTGCCGGGCGGGCGCTATCCCATGGTCGCCTCGGCGCATATGTCGATCGTCACGGCGAAGGTCGCCGGCGTGAAGCGCATCATCGCCTGCGCGCCGCCGTTTAAGGGCGGCCCTCACCCCGCCATTGTCGCCGCCATGCATTTCGGCGGCGCCGACGAGATTTTCGTGCTCGGCGGCGTGCAAGCGGTGGCCGCCATGGCGCTCGGCACCGAGAGTATCGCCTCCGTCGACATGCTGGTCGGCCCCGGCAACGCCTATGTGGCGGAGGCCAAGCGCCAGCTGTTCGGCCGCGTCGGCATCGATCTGCTGGCCGGGCCGACCGAGACGCTGATCATCGCCGACGACAGCGTCGACGGCGAAATCTGCGCGACCGACCTGCTCGGCCAGGCCGAGCATGGGCCGACTTCGCCGGCGGTGATGATCACCAATTCCGAGAGGCTCGCGCGCGACACCATGAGCGAGGTCGAACGGCTGTTGAAGATTTTGCCGAGCGCCGATCTCGCCGGCCAAGCCTGGAAGGACTACGGCGAGGTGATCGTCTGCGACGATGTTGACGAGATGGTGCGCGAGGCCGACCGCGTGGCCTCCGAGCACGTACAGGTAATGACGCGCGATCCCGACTATTTCCTCAACAATATGAAAAACTACGGCTCGCTGTTTTTGGGCCCGCGCACCAATGTCGCTTACGGCGACAAGGTTATCGGCACCAATCACACGCTGCCGACCAAGAAGGCGGCGCGCTATACCGGCGGCCTGTGGGTCGGCAAGTTCCTCAAGACCTGCACCTATCAGAAGGTACTCACCGACGAGGCCAGCGCCAAGATCGGCGAAGTCTGCTCGCGGCTCTGCGTGCTGGAAGGCTTCCTCGGACACGCCGAACAGGCCAATATCCGCGTGCGCCGCTACGGCGGCCGCAACGTGCCCTACGCCCAGGCGGCGGAGTAGTTTGCTTTTACCTCTCCCCGCTTGCGGGGAGAGGTCGACGCGCGAAGCGCGTCGGGTGAGGGGGATTCACGATAGACTGACTCTGTAGATACACCCCCTCACCCCGACCCTCTCCCCGCACGCGGGGAGAGGGAGAAAACCGCGTGCGCCGATATGACCGAAACAAAACTCGAATTGACCAAAACCCCCTCCTTCCGCCTCGACGGCAAGCGCGCGCTGGTGACCGGCGCCGGGCGCGGCATCGGGCTCGCCTGCGCCTCGGCGCTGGCGGATGCCGGTGCGCACGTGGCGCTCGCCGCACGCACGGCAAAGGAGATCGAGGAAGCCGCGGAAGCGATCCGCGCCCGCGGGCAACGAGCGGACGCCCTTACGCTCGACGTGCGCGACGTCGAGGCGGTCAAAGCGACCATCGCGGCGCAGGAGCCCTTCGACATCCTCGTCAACAACGCCGGCACCAACCGCCCGGCGCCGTTCGTCGACGTGAAGGTCGAGGATTTCGATTTCGTCTTCGGCCTCAACGTGCGCGCCGCTTATTTCGTGGCGCAGGCGGTGGCGCGCAATCTGGTCGAGGCGAAACGGCCCGGCTCGATCATCAACATGTCGTCGCAGATGGGCCATGTCGGCGGACCGACCCGCACCGTCTACTGCGCCACCAAGCACGCCATGGAAGGCTTCACCAAGGCGATGGCGATCGATCTCGCCCCGCACAAAATCCGCGTCAACACCCTGGCCCCGACCTTCATCGAGACGCCGATGACGCGGCCGTTTTTCGAGAACAAGGCGTTCCGCGAGGACACCTTGCGCCGCATCAAGCTCGGCCGCCTTGGTCAGCTCGAGGACCTGACCGGCGCCATCGTGTTCCTGGCGAGCGACGCCTCGGCACTGATGACCGGAACCTCGCTCGTGGTCGACGGCGGCTGGACGGCGGAGTGAGTGTCTTATCCCTCCCCCGCTTGCGGGGAGGGTGGCGAGCGGAGCGAGCCGGGCGGGGTGCGCGTGCAGAACGATAACCCCCCGGCGCTTCGCGCCGGACCTACCCCTTTCAGGGGAGGGATTAAGTCAGCTTCGGCAAGTCGGCGAAATACTCGGGGTGTTCTTTCTCGACGTCGCGCATGAATTCGGGCCGGAACAGGCTCGGCACGTCGAGCCGCGGCGCGCCTTTCAGCGTATTCATCAGCACCTCGTCCTCGGCGTTCTCAAAAGCTTGCAGCACGTTCTTCGACATCCGCGGATCGAAGTGGATGTGCTTGATCGACTTCTTGCCGATGGCCACGTCGGTTTTCGGCACCCACTTGGCGAAGATCTCCACCGCCTCGTCGGGATTCTTGCGGGTGAAGTGCGAGGACTGCGCAAGACCTGCCGCGATGCTCTTGATCACGGCAGGCTTGGCCTTGATCGTCGGACCGTGCGCGACCGCGACCATGACGTAGGACATGTGCTGGCCGCCGCGGATAACCTCGTAAGTATCGGGCACTTGCGTCAGCGCCTGGGTCACAAAAGGCTCCCAGCTGACGATGGCGTCAACCTTGCCGGCCTTCAGCGCCGGCGCGAGGTCGAACTGCGACCAGATGTTCTCGACGGTGATGTCTTCGTATTTCACGCCGGCGCGGCGCAGCACCATCTTGAAATATTCGTCGGAGGTCTGGCCGTGCGCGAGGCCGACTTTTTTGCCGCGCAGATCGCCGATTTTGCCGACATCGATGCCCCTGCCCTTCTGCGTGACGATGGCGAGCGGCGTATCGCAGCGATCGTTGGTGGCGTCGTTCATGATCAGGCCGATGACCTGGAACGGATTGCCGGCGTGCACCGCCTTCAAATAGGTGGTCGTGCTCATGTCGCCGACCTGCGCCTCGCCGCGCGCGAGCGCGTTGACCATGTCGGTGCCGGTGTCGACCACCCTGAAGCTGGCATCGACGCCGTGCTGCTTGAAGAACCCCTTCTCCGCGCCGATGAACATCGGCAGGTGGCCGAAGTTGTTGGCAATCACCACGTCGAGCTTGGGTAAGTCCGCCATTGTTTCCTCCATCACACTATCGGCGCTTTCGCACTATCTTACTGTCATCACCGGGCCGGCGCGCAAGCGCCGCGACCCGGCGATCCCGCTTAGGAAGGCACTGCGTCCATAAGCGGGATGATTGCTATTTGCTCAACACTTCCGGGTTGACGCAATTCGGCGGCGTTTGGCCGGCGAGCAGCGCCTCGATATTATCGACCACGATATTGGCCATGCGGTCGCGTACTTCCAGCACCGCGCTGCCGAGATGCGGCGTGAGCACGACGTTCTTCATCCGCCGCAGTTCGGCCGACACTTTCGGCTCGTGCTCGAACACGTCGAGCCCGGCGCCGGCGATGGTCTTCTTTTTCAACGCCCGCACCAGCGCGGCCTCGTCGATGATGGCGCCGCGCGCGGTATTGACGATGAAGGCGGTCGGCTTCATCAGCGCAAACTGCTTGTCGGAAATCATGTGCCGGGTTTCGCCATTGAGCGGCGGATGCAGCGAGACGAAATCGGATTCCGCCAGCAATTGCTCGAGCGACACGCGCTGCATGCCGTAGACGCGCTCGGCTTCGACTTTGGGCCGCGGCCCCCAGTACAACAGCCGCATGCCGAAGCCGACCGCGCGGCGCGCCGTGGCGGTGCCGATGCGGCCGCCGCCGCCGATCAGGCCGATGGTCTTGCCATGAACGAAGCTGCCGATCAGGTGGTTCGACTGCGAGCCGGGAAATTTGCCGGCACGCGCCATCTTGTCGCCCTCCACCATGCGGCGCGCGACGGCGAGCATAAGGCCGAAATGCAGGTCGGCGGTCGCCTCCGCCACGATCGGCGGCACCACGGTCACGGGGATGCCGCGTTTGGTCGCTTCTGCGACGTCGATATTGTCGGGCGTGATCGCCATCGAGCAGACGCCAAGCAATTTCGCATTGGCGGCGAGCACGGCGCGGTCGACCTTGTCGTGCAGCAGCGAAACAAGAATGTCGGCTTTGCGCACGCCGGCGATCATTTTTGCTTTGGCGATGATCCGGCTCGAGTCGGCATTGATTTTCACGTCGGCGATGACGCGCAGCCGCTCGTACGCACTCGGCGCGATCGGCTGGCTGACGAAGACGCGCGGTTTGCCGTTCACCGCAGCCACCGCACGACGCCGGCGACACCGTCCACGGCACATTGCGAGCCGTCGGGAATCTTGCGGGTGGCGTCGAGCACGCCGAGCACCATGGGGATGCCGCGCTCGCGCGCCAGCGAAGCGAGATGCGAAGTGGAACCGCCGAGTTCCGCCACCACGCCGGCAACGCGCGGCAGGATATAACTGAGCGCCGGGCCGGCGACCTTGGTCACGAGGATGTCGCCTGGCCGCACGCGCTCGATCTCGCATTCGCAGTTGACCACCACCGCGCGCCCGGAACCCCAGCCGATGCCCGCCGGATGGCCGTTGAGGCCGGGATGCCGCAGCCAAATTTCGTCGGGCACGATCGGCGCTTCCACATGCAGCGGGCGCGACTGCAGCAGCTTGAATCCATCGTCGTCTTTCGCCCACTCGATCTCGACCGGGCTGCCGGCAAGCTGCTCGCATTTTCGCAATAGCCGGCCGAGCGCCACCGCCTCACCCGGCGTCAGGCACGGCTCGTTCACCAGGTCGGCCGGCACCAGTTGCGGCGCCGAGACGCCATGATCGCAGGTGTCGCGGTGGGCTTTGCGGCCGGCTTCCACCGTGCGCAGGAAGCCGTTTTTGCCGAGCACGATGCGGTCCGGCACCACCTCGCCTTGCGCGATCGCCGAGCCGAGGCCCCAAGTGGCGGAAATCAGCATGTGGCCTTCCGCGGTCTCGCTCAGGCCGCCGCCGGAAGCGCGGGCGGAGATCAACGGCTGGATCAGCACGCCCATGGCGGTGTCGGCCGGCGACAGCTCATGATTTTCCATGTAGCGGCGCGCATGCGAGGTCCACAACGCCGCCCAGCAAGCGCGCACCGCGGTCAAGAATTCGGTTTCGTCGGAGAGACCGAGGAAGCTTTCGAACTGGCCGGCAAAGTTGGCGCCCTTGCGGTCCTCGATCAGTGCCGAAGACCGCACCGCGCCGAGCGAGCCATCGGCGCGCTGCGCCCGCCATGCGGCAAGCAACGGTTCGACAATCTCCGGCGCAATCGGCTTTTCGTAAAGCGCGAGACGAATCTGCACCGACAGCTTGCGCGATGTCGGCAGATCGGCCTCGTTGTATCGCCGCGCCAAATCCTCAACGCCGAGATGGCGCAGCTGATGCCGGTAGGCGGCGGCGGTGAGCGCGAAACCGCCCGGCGTCGGCAGCCCGCTCTGCGTCAACGACGCGAGGTTCGCCGCCTTCGGGCCGACGCGTTCGGCGTCGGTCGCGGCGGGGTCGGAGAGCGGGAGGATGAAGGCGGTCATCTCGTCCTCGTGTCCCGGATGCGGTGCAGCGCGTAGCGAAGCGGAGCGGTGCACTGCTGATCCGGGACCGTTCAGACTGTGGCGGTCCCGGGTCTGCAGCGCAACACTTCGTGCTGCGCTGCGCCCGGGACACGAAGCTTATTTTACGTGATCGCCGTAACCCGGCAGCGGATCGACCACGGTGATCTGCTTGACCGGGAAGTTCGACACGATCTCGATGTCGTTCTTGTGCACGATCAGCATCTCTTCGATGCGCACGCCGTAGCGGTAGCGCTTGCCGTGCTGGGTCTCCAGCGCGAAGGTCATGCCTTCCTGGATGTCGACCGGATGGTCGAGCGACCAGATGCGCGAGATCACCGGCGGGTCGTATTGCGCGAGACCGAGGCCGTGGCCCCACAGATTGGCCGCCGCCTGGTCTTCGTCCTCGTAGCCCCAGGTTTCCATCGCCGACGGCCACTTCATGGCGATGTCGCGCGTGGTGGCGCCGACCTTCACCGCGCCAATGGAGTCGTAGAGCCATTTGAGCGCGGTATCGTAAGTTTCCTTCTGCTCCTTGGTCGGCTCCTTGCCGACGCAATAGGTGCGGTAATAGCAGGACTTGTAGCCGTTCCAGGTGAGGGCTGCCAAATCCATGAACACGATGTCGCCCGGCTGGATGATGCGGTCGGAGAAGTTGCGCCAGTTCGGCCACGTATTCGGCCCGGACGACACGATGACGTCCTCGACGTCTTCCATGCCGGGGATGTTGTAAAGATATTCCATCAGATGCGCGGTCACCTGGTTCTCGGTGATGCCGGGGCGCAAAAATTTCATGCACTCCCAATGCGTGGCGTCGCCGATGGCGCCGACGATGCGGAAACATTCCTGCTCGTCGGGCGATTTCACTGCGCGCGCCTCCATCATCGGGGTCATGCCGTCGACCCATTCGATCTTGTTGTCCTTGAAGATGTTGATCATGTTGATGTCGATGAAGTCGACGCCGAGCTTCTGCCCGGCAACGCCGTTGTCCTTCATCGCCTGCAACACGGCCTTGGTGAACTTGGTCACCTGCTGCGTCGAAGCGGGCCCCGCCGCGCCTTTGATCCAGGCGAAGGAATGCCTCACGTTCTCTTTCGGAATCCAGGGCGAGTGCCGCTCGATCTGGAAGCCAAGGTCGCCCTGCTCGAACAAGATCGGCCGCCCGTCGCCGCATAGCATGGCGTAGCGCAGGCCGGGCTTGAGCCGGTTCCAGCCTGGCGTCAGCGTACCGGTGATGTAGCGCACGTTCTCGTCGTACATGCAGAGCATGGCGCCGAGGCCGTGCTTCTTCATCATCGTGCGCGCGCGCTCGATGCGGTATTCGCGCAGGCGGTCCCAGTTGACCCGCTGCTGCCAATCCAAGCCGGCAATGCCGAAATTTGCAGTCCCCATGGCGTCCTCCCGCCGGCGCTTTGCGGCCGCGCCGTTCGATTTGTCTGATTACGCGGGATGTTAAGCGGATGGCGGCCTCGAAAGAAATAATATAATCTGCCCTTAGTCATTATGTTTTCTAATAGCGGTACGCGATGCGTAGCATCCCTTTGCGGCAGGTCCGCGCCGTCATTGCCGTCTGCGAGGAAGGCTCCTTCACCCGCGCGGCGGAGCGGGAAAACGCAACCCAATCGGGCATTTCCCAGCACGTGGCCGCCGTCGAGCGCAAACTCGGCGTCAAGCTGTTCGAGCGCGCGGCCGGGCACGTGAGCCCGACCCCGGCGGGCCTGCGCTACTACAAAAGCTGCGTCGAGGCGGTCGGCGCGCTGGAGAGCGCTGCCGAGCAGGCGCGCTCGCTCGCCGGCCAGGTCACCGGCGAATTGCGCATCGGCCTAATGCCGACCTTCACCCGCGCGGTGCTGGCGCCGGTGCTCGACGACTTCGTGCCGCGCTGCCCGGAAGTGCGCCTGCACATCGTCGAGGGCTATAGCGGCTCGCTCACGCAAATGGTGCTCGACGACGCCCTCGATTTTGCCGTGGTGCCGGCTTACGAGGGCACCATCGGCTTGAAATCGCGGCTCCTGGTGCGCGACCGCGAGATGCTGCTGTCCGGCGCGCGCTCAGGCTTCAAGCCGCTCGCGCCATTGCGGCTCGCCGACTGCAAGCCGCTCAAATTTGTGCTGCCCGGCCCGGACAATATCCGCCGCCGCAATCTGGAAACCTATTTCCAGACGCACGGCGTCGAGGTCGCCGCTTTACTGGAGATGGACGCCATGATCGGCACGCTCGAATTCGTCGCCCGCTCCGATTGGGTGACGATCCTGCCGAGCGTGATCTCGGTCAACGACATCGAGCGCGGCGGGCTGGTCGTCAATCCGCTGGTCGCCCCCGAGCTGCACGCCGAATTCGTGGTGATCCAGCCGACCCGGCGCACGCTGTCGACGCAGGCACGCTTGTTCCTGCAGCGCTTCGAGCGGGAGGTCACGCACATTCACGAGGTCTGGGACCGGGCAATCGCGGGACCGCGGACGCGAAAGATCCCGGCGTAACTCTCAATTCGCTATCGTAGCAATCGCGCGCCAACCGCCAACGCGACCTTGCCCGGTCTGATGCGGCGGCCGGCCATCAAATAGCGCTTGGAAAAGATGAAGCGGATGATGCTGGCCCGGTTCTTCAAGGTCGGCTCGAATGCCAAGGCAAATCCGTCGTCGGTGACGCGCACGACGCGGGCATGCATGATGAACTCGCCGACCCGCACGGCAACGGTGCTATCGACCGGCGCCGACGTTTTGCCGACCAGCCGCACACCGCTCACGGAAATGTCGCGGATGGCAAAGCGAGCGACGCCGTCTTCGGCTTGCAGCAGCACGTAGTCGCTGATGGGGAATCTGTGGCGGTAACGGCGTTGCG
The DNA here is from genome assembly GCA_963805375.1 of uncultured Alphaproteobacteria bacterium. GTDB lineage: Bacteria > Pseudomonadota > Alphaproteobacteria > Rhizobiales > Xanthobacteraceae > Pseudolabrys. The sequence goes on from CAWDUB010000010.1 coordinate 376,332, forward strand.
GCTGCTCGATGCAGACGCAACAGGCGAGCACCAGAACGACGATGTTATACCAGGACCAGAACAGCGCCAGCATGCTGGTGTCGGTCAAGCCGACCGATCGTTCGAAGATGAAGGCGTTGGCGATGCCGAGGACGTTCAAGATCAGATAGAACAGGAAAATACGCAGCACCGGCCACTGCACGGTACGCTGGCTGCGGTCGCCGCCTTTTGCCGTCACCACGAATTTCTGCCCCTGCGGCCGCAGTAGCCCTTGCGCGACCGCCTTGACGACGTCGGTGGCGCAGAGCGTACCGTAGAGGTCCGACATGATCGGCAAAATGCGGCCCTCGGTGAGCCACAACAGCACGCCGAGCTGGGCGACGATGAACGGCGCCACGTAGGAGACAGCATCCTTGACGTTGGCGCTGACCGCCTGAATGCCGAACAGCAGAAAGAGCGGCGGTATGACGAAAGCAATCAAGCGCATGGTATGGCTGGCCGACCAGAACAAAAACGTGTCGACCAGACTGATGCGGTCGATGAGCGGCAGCTTGTTACGGAAGTTCAGCGGGCTGCTCGGCCCGCAACAGATCTGCACGGCGCCGAGACACCAGCGGCTGCGCTGCCCGTAATATTCCTTCAAGCCCTCTGGCGCGAGACCAAGCGACAGCACCTCGTTGAGATAGACGGTGCGGAACCCCTTTTCGCGCAGGCGCAGCGTCAAAAGGTAATCTTCGGTCACCGAGTCGGTGGGAAAGCCGCCGATGCTCTGCAGCGCCTTGAAGCGGATGACCGACGAGGTGCCGCAGCAGAAGGCGACGCCCCAGGCGTCCTTCGAGGCCATGACGGTGTCGAAAAAGAACCGCTGCTCGTCCGGCCAGACCCGCGACAGCGCGAGATTGCTTTGCACCGGGTCGGGATTGAAGAAATTCTGCGGCGTCTGCACGATGCCGACATCCGGCTCGCGGGTCAGCGACAGCGCGCGCGTAAGGAAGTCGCTCATCGGCACGAAGTCGGCGTCGAGAATGGCGACGAAATCCGGCGGCTCCTCCTGCGCGCCGAGCACTTTCAGCGCGGCGTTGATGTTGCCGGCCTTGGCATGCCCGTTGTCCGAGCGGGTGAGATAGTGCACGCCGTGCTGCTGGCAGAATTCCTTGAGCCACTGGCGCTTGCCGTCGTCGCAGACCCAGACGCGGAAATTGCGGTAGTTGATCGCCAGCGCGCCGAGGATCGTGGGTTCGAGGATTTCCTCGTCCTCATTGTAGGTGCAGATGAGGACATCGACCTTCGGCAGCCGTTCGAGCCCGCGCAGCCACGGCATGTTGCGGTCGGCTTCGGCCGTGCGGTCGCGCACGCGCGACAAAAACAATTCGGTGAGCGTGGTCCCCACCATCGACAGCGCTTCGATACCGACAAAGAACACGCCGATGGCGAAGTTGAGCGGCTCGTCGATCGGCGGGATGGTGTTGAAGACCCGCCAAAACATATAGCGCCAGCTCAAAAAGACGCAGACCCCAAGCGCCGAGGCGCGGACCCAAGGGTTGTCGCGATTGACCCACGGCAGGATGGCAACGCCGAGCGCGACGATAACGATGCTCGGCAGAAAGGCGTCCCAGTAGCTCAGCCCGGACGCGGAGGTCATTTTGCTTCGCCGAGGCGCAGGTCCATGGGTCTAGCGGGGGTCGAGGTATCGAACGTCACCAGGCCGGCGCGGCTGACCTGACACTGCGCCTGCTGCGAAAGTTCCGGGAACTTCAGCGTGACGTGATAAGGCTCGCTGGTGAGCACCTTGGACGAAATGGCGTCGTTCGACGTCACCGTCGCCAGCCCGCTCAGGCCGACCACCCAGCCGCGCACCGTCTGTCCGCCGTCGGTCGGCTTGAACGTGGCGTGTTGGCCGACGCTCAACTTCTGAAACGTCCTTTCGCTGACGCTAGCGGTCACAATGGCGCTGGCGCAATCGAGCAGCCGCATCAGCACCTGGCCGGCGTTCACGTGCTCACCCGGGGCCGTCATGACCTCCCACACGCGTCCGGAAATATTGGCGCGGATGACGGCGGTCGATAGTTCCTGGTCGCGCTGTTGTTCCCTGGTCAGATCCTGCCTGACGGCCGCCAATTCCCTGGTCGTGCCGGCGAGGCGCGCCTGTACGTCGGCAAGCTCGACCTCCACGTCGAGACGGCGCTGCGCCGACTGCGGCGTGTCGTTGAAGCCGTCCATGATGAACGTCCCCTGCCGGGCGGACGCCAGACCGATCTCGGACGCGTTGCGGCGCGCGCGCAACTGACTGATTGCTTGCAATGCCGCGCTCTCGTCGCGCGCCGCTTTGTCGAGATAGGACTGGATGACGACCCCTTTGGCCACGAGAACGCGGCCGCGCTGCAGCGCCTGCTCGAATTCCTTGTGTTGCGCCTCGGCGGTAGCGATTTGCGCATCGAGCTCGCCGAGCTGCTTTTCCAACGTCTCGACGCGCCCGCTCTGGTAGCGCTTATTCTGCGCGACCAGCGCGAGGTGATGCCGCCTTAGCACCTCCTCCTTCGCCTGCAGAGCGGCGACATTGGTGGTGAGCTGCTCGACGCCTCTCTTTAGATTTTCGACAGCGCTGCGGTCCGAGCGCGGATTCTTGATCGTCAGCAATTCCTCGCCGGCCTGGACGGTCGCTCCGGCCTCGAGACGCGAGGCTTGCGCGTTCACGTCGCCCGAAATCGGCGTGCGAACGGCGACGACGCGCGCGTTGATAACCGCTTCGGCGCTGGTGGTCAGCAACAGCCGCTGGATGGGCATCCAGCCGAGCACCAAGGCAACGAGCAGGGCGACGGCCGATTTTATAATTGTCGACCGCTTGATCGCGGACAGCGCGCCGAGCTTTGGAGGTGTTTGTTTTGGTGCCGCGGGCGGCGCCTCGATCGCCGGTGCAATGGGAACCTGGGTGACCGGAACGGTTTCCGGATCGGCATCGTCGGCTTCGCTTCCGGAATCCCAATTCTTGAACGCCGCCGCGAGATGCTCGTGCTGCATTTTGGCGGTAAACAAATGCTCGGTGTCGGCCGCGTCGCCTGACCGTGCGTCCGTCTCTGCCGGGTCGACAATCTTTTTGACCTGTTCCGCCATATCCCCTATCCGCGGCCTGCGCGTGCCACGCACTTTTGCCGTTACTTTTACGTTCCCCGAAGCGGGGTTTTAACGCGCGGGGTTTTAAGATTCAGAAAAGTTGAGCCTTGTGATCGGCTGAGAAACGTCGATTTAAATGTATTATTTCGCCGGTCGGGACACGCGAACGGTAAGCCACTGCGCGCCGCGACGGCGCCTAATCACCCATCGTTGGCGGACAAGTTGCTCCTGCGACCTTTACGCGGCAAGCTTCGAAAAGCGCTAAATCGTAGTCGCGGGTTTGGCCGCGTTAACGCTTGGTTAGCCATGCGGCAAGATCGGTCCGGTCACACCCGCATCCACGCGCCATCGGCGTCCGCCGATTTGAAAACCGCTTCCAGCGCCGCCGCGGTCTGCAGGATGCCCGCCGGCGTAATCGGGAACGCGCCCTGCCCCATGACGGCCTTGGCGAAGCAATCGAGGTTGCGGCCGAGGTGATTGTCGGGCGGCCGCTCGATCACCTCCGGCTCTTTGCCGGCGTAGCGCACGATGGCGCGCGTCTCGCTGACGCCTTCCGCCCAGCCGTTCTCACCGAAAATCGCGATGCGCCAACGAAACGGCGTCTTGATGGTGGTGCCGAGCGTGCCGGTGGCGCCGCTCTCGAATTCGATCAGCGCCGCGGTGGTGTCGCCCGTCGGAAGTTTCAGCGTGCGCGATTTCGACAGCGCACTGATGCGTTTCATCGGCCCGGCCATATCGCGGAAGCAGTCGAGCACATGAATGCCCATGCCGGTCATGCCACCGGCGCGGCTTTCCTCGGCCGCCATGCGCCAGCTATCGGCCGGCATGTTCGCCAGCCAGTCGTGACTGTAATTTCCTTCGACATGCATGATGGTGCCGAAGGCGCCGGCCGCTTTGAGCTCGGCCAGCACGCGCATCGATGGCATCAGGCGGAAGTGATGGCCGACGCCGAGGACGACGCCGGCGCGCTTGACGGCGTCGAGCATGGCGACGGCATCGGCCTTGCGCAGCGCGAAGGGTTTCTCGCAATAGATATGTTTGCCCGCGGCGGCGGCGGCTTCGACCTGGGCGCGGTGCTTGGTGTGCGGCGTCGCCAGGATCACCGCCTCGACCGACTTATCGGCGAGCACGTCTTCGAATGAGGTGCCGACCGTAAGTTTATGTTCGGCGGCGAAATCGCCCACGGTCTCGGGCTCAAGCGTGACCGCCCGCGTAAAGTCGAGCGGCGCGCCGAAATCGCGCGCCGCCTTCACCAAGGTCTTGCCCCACCAGCCGAGGCCGATAATTGCCGTATTGATCATACCGAAGCGGGCGCGCCCGGCTGCTTCATCGGATGGGCGCGCGCGAAAGCGTCGATGGCGGAGATCGTATCGACGATGCGCTTCACCGTCGGATAGGGCGCAATGTCGACCTTGAAATACATCGAGCCCGCCGCCTGTCCGGCGAGGCAGATGTCGGCGATCGTGATCTGGTCGCCCTGGCAATAGCGCCCGGTCTGCGGCGAGCCGGCAAGATTGGTTTCCAGCGCTTGCAACGCCGCGCTATGCCAATGGTGGCCCCATTTCATCACGCCGGCTTCGTCGATCTTGTACTCGTGCGCCAGATATTCCCGCACCCGCGGCACGATCAGCGGATGGGTATCGCAGGCGATGATCTGCGCCAGCCCGCGGACACGGGCGCGGGCTTTTGGATCTTTCGGCAGCAACGGGGGGTTCGGATGAGTCTCGTCGAGATATTCGATGATCGCAAGGGATTCGAACAGCACCGTGCCGTCGTCCTCGACCAGCGCCGGCAGCGCCATCATCGGATTGATCTTGCGGTAGGACTCCTCGCGCTGCTTGCCCTGCGGCAGGTTGATGTCAATGATCTCGTCGGGCGTGATACCTTTGAGGTTGAGCGCGATGCGCACGCGGAACGTCGCCAGCGAACGCCAAAACGAAAACAGCTTCATTATTTTTTCCCCCGTTCCGTCCAGTAAACCGTCATCTGCGCGCCGTCGCCGCCGCCAATTCCGGCTTTGACCGCGTCCTCGAAACCGGATAGCGCCGCCTTGGTCGCGCGCATTTCAGCGCCCAGCGCCTCGCCGGTCGCGACCATGGTGCGCAGGTCCTTGACGCCGTTGGCGATTGAGAAGGTGGTCGGACCCGGATCAGTGTGTTCGAACATCTTCACGATCATGTCGGCGCGCATCTTCAGCCCGTTATTGGCGCCGTTGCTTTCCACGAACAGATCGAGCAGGCGCCGAGGCGGCCAGCCGACGCTGCGGGCGATGGAAAATGCCTCGCCATAAGCCTGCCAGGCCACCATCAGCGGCAGATTGATCGCCAGCTTGATGGCCGCGCCGCTGCCGACCGGGCCGCAATGTTCGATCTTGCGGCAAAGCTGCTCGAGGATCGGCTTGGCGCGCTCGGCGTCGGCCGGCTCGGCGCCCATCAGCCCTAGCAGTTGGCCCTTGCGCGCCGGCGTCGTCGAACCGCCGACCGGACATTCCACCAGCGCGGCGCCCTTGGCGCGCACCTTGGGCGCCAGATCAATCTCCACCTTCGGCGCCACCGTACTCATTTCGATGAAGAGCTTGCCTTTCACGTCGCCCGACAGCAGGCCGGCCGGGCCGTTATAGACCGCGTCGATCGCGGCGCCGTCGGTGAGGATGGTGATCACCGCTTCGCTTGCGGCGGCGAGATCGGCGGCGGAGGCTGCGACCTTGGCGCCGGCCTGCGCCAACGGCTTGGCTTTTTCCGGCGAACGATTCCAGACGGAGACGTCGTGGCCAACCTCCATCAGCCGCGCCGCCAGGTTGCCACCCATGGCGCCGAGACCGGCAACTCCGATTTTCATGGCTTCTCCCCGTGCGCTGTGGCCGGCCGACGATAGGCGATCACGGCACTGTAGAAAAGCCGTCCCGCGGCGCGCACCTACTCGACAGTGTTCTGCCCACCGCTTAAGAAGCCGAGCGAAACGCGCATCGAAACAATTTCACCGGGAGAAACTCGAATGGCCGCGGCTAAAAAATCGAGAGGCACAGTCGGGGTCGTCGGGCTCGGCATCATGGGCGGCGCGTTCGCGACAAATCTGGCCGCCGCCGGCTGGCGCGTGATCGGCTTTGACATCAGCGCGGCACGCCGGCGCGAGGCCAAACGCGCCGGTGTTGAAATTGCGGCCAACGGTGCCGACGTCGCGGCAAAAGCCCCCATCGTGCTCACGAGCCTGCCCAAACCGGAAGCGCTGCAGGTCGTCGCGCGCCAGATTGCCGCCGCCAAGCTCAAGCGGAAAGTGATCGTGGAGATGAGCACTTTCGCCATTTCCGACAAGGAAAAAGCCGAACGCATCTTGCGCAAGGCCGGTCATGTCATGCTCGATGTGCCTGTCAGTGGCACCGGCGCGCAGGCCGCCACGCGCGATCTCGTCTTCTATGCCAGCGGCGAGACCGGCGCCATCAAGCGGATCACGCCGATCCTCGAGACTTTCGGCCGCCATGTCTACGACGTCGGCGCCTTCGGTAACGGCAGCAAGATGAAATACGTCGCCAACCTTCTGGTGGCGATCAACAACGTCGCCAGCGCCGAGGCGATGGTGCTCGGCATGAAAGCCGGCCTGCCGCCGCAGATGATTTTCGATCTGATCAAGGGCGGCGCCGGCAATTCGCGCATCTTCGAATTGCGCGCGCCCATGATGGTGAAAGGCAACTACAAAGACGCCACCATGAAGATCGACGTCTGGGACAAGGACATGCGGGTGATCGGGGACTATGCGCGCAAGATCAAAGTGCCGACGCCGATGTTCGACGCGTCAAAGCCGCTCTACGTCAAAGCGCAAAGAAGCGGCTTTGGCGCGCAGGACACCGCCGTGGTCTGCGCCGTGCTGGAGAAGATGGCGAAAGTGAAGCGCAAGACGCGCTAGACTTTGCCACGCATTTTTCGATGGTCATGGCCGGGCTTGTCCCGGCCATCTCGATTCATGAGGCACGGCTTTGCCGCCCTAAGCGGGGTCACCGGGACAAGCCCGGTGACGACGAGGCTTGTCACCCTTGCGTCCCGCCCGCGCTTCTGTAGCCTCCGGCCGAACAAAAGACGTCTGGGAGGACGGTAATGGCGTCGCTGCAGCAGCGAACGGAAGTCCGCGACGGCATGCGGATCGACTGGAACGTGCCGATCACCATGGACGACGGTCTGGTGATGCGCGCCGACGTTTTTCGCCCGGTGAAAGACGGCCAATACCCCGTCATCCTGACTTACGGCCCTTACGCCAAGAATCTCGCCTTCCAGGACGGCTACCCAAGCGCCTGGCAGCGCATGGCCGAGAAGCATCCCGACGTCACCGCCGGCTCCAGCAACGCCTATCAGAACTGGGAAGTGGTCGACCCGGAGAAATGGGTGCCGCACGATTATGTCTGCGTGCGTGTGGATTCACGCGGTGCCGGCTGTTCGCCCGGCTTCATCGATCACTTCTCGCCGCGCGAAACCAAAGACTTCTACGACTGCATCGAATGGGCCGGCGTGCAGCCCTGGTCGAGCGGCAAGGTCGGTCTCAATGGCATCTCCTATTACGGCATGAACCAGTGGCACGTCGCCTCGCGGCAGCCGCCGCATCTCGCCGCCATGTGCGTGTGGGAAGGCTCCGCCGACTGGTACCGCGACATGACGCATCACGGTGGCATCCTCTCGACGTTCTGGGAGAACTGGTACGACATGCAGGTCAAGACCGTGCAATACGGCGCCGGCGAACGCGGCGGCCGCAGCCGAGTCCACGGCGAACTGGTGTGCGGACCGGAAACGCTGAGCGAACAGGCGCTCGCCAGGAGCCGCGCTGACTTCGGCGGTCAAATCCTCGCGCATCCGCTCGACGACCAATATCACCGCGATCGTTCGCCGGTGTGGGAGAAAATCACGACGCCGCTGTTCACGGCGGCCAACTGGGGCGGTCAGGGCCTGCATCCGCGCGGCAACTTCGAAGGCTTTGTGCGCGCAGCGAGCAAACAGAAATGGCTGGAAGCACACGGCATCGAGCACTGGACGCATTTCTACACCGATTACGGCCGCGAGCAGCAGCTCAAGTTCTTCGATTATTTCCTCCACGGCAAGAAAGACGCCTGGAGCAAGCAGCCGAAGGTACTGCTGCAAATTCGTCATCCCGGCGAGAAATTCACCGCGCGCGCCGAGAATGAATGGCCGATCAAGCGCACCAAATGGACGAAGTACTATCTCAATGCCGCCGACATGGCGTTGACGGCCAAGAAGCCGGCCGGCGGCGCCAAACTTTCATTTGCGGCGATGGGCGACGGCCTCACCTTCCTCACTCCGGCGCTCACGCAAGACACCGAGATTACCGGGCCATCGGCGCTCAAGCTGTTCGCGTCGTCGTCGACGCCGGACGCCGATTTTTTCATCGTGCTGCGCGTGTTCACCGGCGACCTCAAGGAAGTGGTGTTCCAGGGCGCCATCGATCCGCACACGCCGATCGCGCAAGGCTGGCTGCGCGCCTCGCATCGCAAGCTCGACAAGAAACTGTCGCTGCCGTACCGCCCCTATCACACCCACGATACGATACAGCCGCTCAAGAAAGGCCAGGCTGTGGAGCTCGACATCGAGATTTGGCCGACTTCGATTCACGTGCCGGCGGGTTATCGCGTTGGCCTTTCCATCCGCGGCAAGGACTACGAATACGGCGGCGCCAGCGGCGGCAAGCTGTCGAACTTCAAGAACGAGCTGACCGGCTGCGGACCGTTCCTGCACAATGATCCGCGCGACCGTCCGCCCGCCATTTTCAACGGCACCACCGTCCTGCATTTTGGCCGCGGCAAAGCACCCTATCTGCTGCTGCCGATCATTCCGCCGAAAAATAAGGCAGCCGGCAAACGCCACGGGCGAAAATAGCGGCGCATGGATTAACTTCGATGACGCGTTGTTCGTCGTTACGATTTGGCCTGCGGCCATTTGGGGTGTTCTTTCCCGGCCGACCTAAGGTAAGGTTGTCGCAACCTTCGGGGTAACAGAAGGATCAGGGGGGAATGAATACGCAGTTCTGGGTCGTCCAGGCCTTCAACGGGATATCGTATGGCGCGCTGCTGTTCCTTGTCGGCAGCGGGCTCTCCCTGATTTTCGGCGTCATGCGGATCGTCAATCTTTCCCATGGCGCCTATTTTCTTTGGGGCGGCTATATCGCCCTCTCCGTGATCCATGCCACCGGATCGTGGGCGCTATCGCTTCCGGTCGCCGCGCTTGCGGTCGCCATCATCGGCCTCTTGATGGAGCGGCTGTTTTTGCGATCCGAAGGGTTCGAGTATCTCCGCAACGCGCTGATCGCAGCCGGCACCGCCGTTCTCATCGCCCTGGCGATTCGTCGCTGGAGTCCGGCAATCGTCGATGGCCGGATTGAGTTCGCCGCGGTCGCGGTGGCCGTGGCCGTCGGGCTGTATTTCTTACTCGGCCGCATTTCGGTCGTCGCGATCGAAGCCGATCCGTTGCGGCAAGTTTTGCTGACCGTCGGCTTCGCCTATCTGTTCCAACAGGCCGCGCTCGACATCTGGGGCGGCGACAACATGGACATCAGCCCGGCGGCGGCACTCAATAACAGCGTCGTCATCGACGGCACCTATTTCCCGCTCTACCGCGTATTCATGATCGCCACGGCATTGGGGATCGGCATCGCGATCTGGCTGGTGATGGAAAAAACCCGCATGGGCGCCGCCGTGCGCGCCACCGTCGATGATGCGCAGATGGCGCGCGGCGTCGGCATCGACACCAATCGCGTCTCGATGTTCATCTTCGCGCTCGGCGCATTTCTCGCCGCGCTCGGCGGCGTCATCGGCGGCGCCTTCCTCGGCATCTACCCCGGCCTCGACTTCGAGATGCTGCCGCTCGCCTTCGCGGTCGTCATCATTGGCGGCATGGGCAGCCTTGGCGGCGCCGCCATTGGCGCGCTGGCCGTCGGCCTCGCCGACAATTTCGGCAAGGCGCTGTTCCCGGAGATTTCCTACTTCACGCTCTACGCGCCGATGGTTCTCATTCTGGCGGTAAAGCCGACCGGCTTGTTTGGACGAGAGTGAGCGGCAAGCCATGAACCGCCAGAAATTCAAGATCCTGTCGGTCGCCATCGTGCTGGCGGCACTCGCCTATATCGTTCCGCACTCCAGCTCTTTCGTGGTGCTGCTGGCAACGCGCGCGCTGGTGTTTGCGATCCTGGCGATGAGCCTGGACATTCTGCTTGGCTTCACCGGGCTCGCCTCGCTGGGGCAAGCGGCTTATTTCGGCGTCGGCGCCTATCTCACCGCCATCCTGGCCGCCAAATATCATTTCGGACTGGGTTGGGATTTCTGGCTGGTGGTGATCATCGGCATGCTGTTCGGCGCGGCGCTGGCGGCGTTTTTCGGGCTGTTTGCGATCCGCGCCTCGGGCGTCTATTTCCTGATGATCACATTGGCCCTGGGACAATGCGTCTGGGGCCTTGCCTACCGCTGGAATTCGCTCACCGGCGGCGACAACGGCATCAGCGTCACGGCGCGCCCCTCGTTCGGGCTCGACCTCACCAGCGAACGCACATTCTTCTTCCTGGTGTTCGGCTTTTTCATCTTCAGCCTGATATCGCTCTACGTGCTGGTGCAATCGCCGTTCGGCCGCAGCCTCGCCGGCATCCGCGAGCGCGAGCTGCGCATGCAGATTCTCGGCTACAATACCTGGCTGCACAAATACATCGCCTTCATCATTGCCGGCGCCTTCGGCGGCCTCTCCGGCGTGCTGTGGGCGCACACCAACGGGCTGGTCAGCCCCGAGACCGTGGTTTTGACCACCTCGGTGGACGCGCTGCTGATGGTCGTGCTCGGCGGCGCCGGCACGCTGGTCGGCGGCGCCATCGGCTCGGCGATCGTTTTCGGTTTGCGTGAGTATCTCAGCACGCTGGTGCCGTGGTGGCAGTACGTGCTGGGCGGAGTCTACGTGCTGACGATCCTGTATCTGCCGACCGGCTTAATGGGTATTCCGGCAAGACTTCGCCAAGCCCGCGGCTCGTCCGACAAGGCTCCGGCGGCTTCAGAGAAATTGGCACCCACGCCTTCCTGAGCGTGTAAGGGAAGGCACAACAACTGGGAGGAAAGACAATGACAGGGACAATACGACAACGGTTAGTGCCTGTGCTGTTGGGCGGGCTCGTGCTCGGCTTGAGCATGAATGCGCCGGCCAAGGCGGAAGAATTGCGCATCGGCTTCATCGCGCCGATGACCGGCATCTTTGCCCAGATCGGCAAGGACATGGTCAACGGCTTCGAAATGTATTTGGCCGAGCACAACAACAAGCTCGGCGGCGCCGACGTGAAGTTCATCGTCGAGGACAACCAGGGCAAGTCCGACGCCGCGGTGACCAAGGCGAAGAAACTGGTGCTGAGCGACAAAGTGAACATGTTCATCGGCGGCTTGCTGGCCTCGACCGGCTACGCGCTGGCGCCGGTGAGCAACAGCGAAAAGACGCTGTACATCGCCTCGATCCCGGCGGCCGACGATCTCACCCAGCGGCAGGCGAGCAAGTATCCGCTGTTTTTCCGCACGACCTGGACGAGCTCGCAGCCGACACATGCCATCGGCCAATGGGCCTGCGACCAGGGCTACAAGAAAGTCACCACGATCGGCGCCGACTACGCCTTCGGCTACGAGCAGGTCGGCGGCTTCCAGAAGGCTTTCGAGGATTGCGGTGGCAAGGTAATCCAGAAGCTCTGGCCGCGTCTCGGCGAGAAGGACTTCGGGCCGTTCATCCCGCAAATCAAGAGCGATGCGGACGCGATCTTCTCGCTCATGGTCGGGCCGATGGCTCTGCAATTCCCCAAGCAATTGCGGGCAGCCGGCTACAAGAAGCCGATCATCGGCGGCGGCACCAGCTATGACGAGTTCGTCTTGCCGTTCATGCAGGACGAAGTGGTCGGCGATGTCTCCTCGCTGCAATACTCGGCGGCCATCCAGACGCCGAAGAACGAGGCTTTCGTAAAGGCCTATCGCAGCAAGTACGGCAAAGTGCCCTCCTATTATTCGGAAGCCAACTACACGACGGCCGAATTGATCGACGATGCGATGAAGAAGGCCGGCGGCAAATATCCGGGCCCGGAAAAGTTCGTCGAAATCTTGGGCGGGCTGAAGATCGACGCGGTGCGCGGACCGGTGCATTTCGAAGACCGCAACCCGGTGCAGAACATCTACATCAAGAAAGTCGAGAAGAAGAAGATGTTCGGTTACGACAAGGCCGAGCTGTGGAACACGGTCATCAAGACCTACCCGAACGTCAGCCAGTATTGGACGTATGGGAAAGAGAAGTTCCTCCAGCAGCCGGTCTATAGCCGCACCTTCCCGCCTTGTAAGTTCTGCGAATAGACAAACCGACATTGCCGGGGCTCACCGAGCCCCGGCAACATTCAGCCGAGGGGATTCGCGTGAGCAGCAACGGCGGCAACGGCCAAACGCCCGTTCTCGAGTTGAAGGGCCTGTCCAAGAGCTTCGGCGGGCTCCAGGCCACGCGCGACGTCACTTTGAGCATCATGTCGGGCGACCGCAAAGCCATCATCGGCCCCAACGGCGCCGGCAAGACCACGCTGTTCAACCTGATCACCGGCATTTATCCGGTGACGTCCGGACAAGTTTTGTTGTTCGGACAGGACGTGACCAATTGGCCGAGCCATCGCCGCACCGCCTTGGGCATGGCGCGCACCTTCCAGGTCACCCATTTGTTTCCGAAACTGACGGTGCTGGACAACGTACTGCTGGCGATCAAAGGCGTGCGGCCGACCAAATTCGTGATGTGGCGGTTTTTGTCCACCTATCGCGAGGTCTACGACAAGGCGCACGTGTTGCTCGAGCGGGCCGGTTTCCTCGACCGCAAGGATCTCGAAGTCCGCAATCTCTCGCACGGCGAACAGCGGCAGCTCGAGATCGTGCTGGGGCTCGCCAGCGATCCAAAAATACTGCTGCTCGACGAGCCTGCCGCCGGCCTCTCCTCCGGCAAGTCCGCCGAGATGGCGCAGTTCCTGATGAAGCTCGATCCTAATCTCGCGATCCTCCTGATCGAGCACGACATGGACGTGGTGTTCGACGTCGCCGACCAGATTTCCGTTCTGCACTTCGGCGAAATCCTGGAAACCGGAACGCCGCAGCAAATCCACGACAGCGCGCGCGTGCAAGAAATCTACCTGGGGACCGACTAATGGCGATCCTCGAGGTCAACGACATTCACACCTATTACGGCGATGCCTACGTCCTGCAAGGGCTCTCGATCGCGCTCGAGCAAGGACAGATCCTCGGGCTGCTCGGCCGCAACGGCGTCGGCAAGACCACACTGGTGAATTCGATCGTCGGCTTCAATCCGCCGCGCCGCGGCAAGATCGTGTTCAAGGGCGACGACATCACGCAGAAATCCTCGTTCGAAACCGTGCGCACCGGCATGGGCCTGGTGCCGCAAGGCCGCCGCGTGTTTCCCACCTTGAGCGTCGAGGAGAACCTGCTGGTCGCGTTGCGCAGCCCCGACCGTCACGGCTGGGGGCTGCAGCGGGTTTACGCACTATTCCCGCGCCTTGAGGAGCGCCGCAATCAACGCGCCAAGACATTGTCGGGCGGCGAGCAGCAGATGCTGGCGATCGGCCGCGCGCTGATGACCAATCCCGATTGCCTGATCATGGACGAGCCGTCGGAGGGCCTGGCGCCGATCATCATCCAGGGCCTGTGGGAGGCGATCGGCAAGCTCAAGGAACAGGGCCTTTCCATCTTGCTAGTGGAGCAGAACGCCAATCTGGCGCTCAAGCTGGTCGACTACGTGCACGTGATGAGCAAGGGCCAGGTGGTTTATTCGGCCAAGCCGGAAGAGCTCAAAGCCAATAACGAGATCAAATCGAGCTATCTCGGGATTTAAGCCGCGATATTTTATTTGCCACGCTTGCGTTGCGCAGCGGCTTCCCCGAACGCCTGAAATAGCGCGCGATTGACCGGATTGCTCTGCGGGTCGTATTCCGCGTGCCATTGCACGCCAAGCGCAAAGCTTGGCGCGTCGGCGATCCTGATCGCCTCGATGGTGCCGTCTTCGGCAACGCCCTCGACGACGACACGCTTCCCAAGCTCGAGAATGCCCTGCCCGTGAAGGGAATTCACCCGGATGGTGTCCTTGCCCATGAGCTTTGCGAAAACACCGCCCGGAACGAGCCGGACGTTATGACGGTCGGCGAAAACAACGGCCTGATCTGGATGGATTTCACCCGTTGGCAATCGCGGCATGCGATGGTTCACGCGGCCCGGCAGATCTCGAATCTCGGGATGCAGCGAGCCGCCGTATGCCACGTTCATTTCCTGAAAGCCCCGGCAAACGCCAAACAGCGGCACGCCGCGCGCGACACACGTCTCCACCAATGACAAAGCCAGCGCGTCACGCCAGGTGTCGTAGGGCTCGTAGCTCGAATGCGGCTCGGTGCCGAAACGCGTTGGATGCACGTTGGCGCGCGCGCCGGTCAACAGCACACCGTCGACCACCTCCAGCAGCGCGTCGATTTCCGTGATTTCCGGCGTGCCGGCAAACACCATGGGCAACGCGCCCGCGACGTCCGCCACCGCGCGGAGGCTCCTTTCTCCGCTCATCTGGGCAGGAAATCTATTCTCAACCTTGAACGTGTTGCCGATCACGCCGATTACGGTTTGCTTCATTGCGAGGTTCTCACTTCGCCGCGCTCACGTCGCTACACGCAGATCGGCGAACGCATCCTCAAGGCGGCCAAGGGCCTCTTCGAGGAGCGGGCGCGGCGTGGCAAAGTTGAAACGCAGCCATGTCGCGCCGCCCGGCCCGAACTGCGTACCAGGACTGGCGAAGATGCGTGCGCGCTTGGCGACTCTCGCCGCAACGTCTTCGGGCGTCAGACCGGTTGCGGAAAAGTCGACCCAGGCGAGATAGGTGGAGGTCAAATGCATCGAACGGGCGCCGGGCGCCGCCGCCTCGATGCGCGCATCGAACAGATCGCGGCTCGCCGCGAGGTACGGCAGCAAGGCATCGAGCCACGCTTCTCCGGTGCGCCAAGCCGCCTCCGTCGCGATCATGCCGAAGCCGTTATAGGAACCAAGGCCGCTGGCCATGATCCGCGCATCGAGGCGCTTCTTCAATGCCGGGTTCGATGTGAAACATGCACCGACATGCGCGCCGGCCAGATTGAATGTCTTGGTCGCGGCGACGCAAGTGATCAGACGGTCCGCGATCTCCGGCGCGGCCGTCAGCGTCGGCGTGTGTCTGACGCCGTCGAACAGCAGGTCGCAATGAATCTCATCGGACACCAGGATCAGATCATGCTGGTCGCAGAACGCGGCCAATGCGCGAAGTTCGTCGGCCGACCATACTGTCCCGCCGGGATTGTGCGGGCTGCAAAGGAAAACGACTTTCGTTCGCGGCGTCAGCCTGTCGCGCAACGCATCGAAATCCATCGTGTAGCGGCCCTCGGCCTCGACAAGCTGGACGTCGAGAATGCGCCGCTCATTGGCGAGGATGATGCGGCGGAAGGCGTGATAGACGGGGGGAAAGAGGACGACGTCGTCGCCGGGCTCGCTCACCGCCTGCAGGATGAGGCCGAGGCCGGAAACGATCCCCGGCGTTGGGCTCACCCAGCCCGGATCCACGTTGAGGTGGTGGCGGCGCTTCATCCAGTCGGCGAGCGCGCGAGCCCAACTGCCGGTGTCGGCATAGTAGCCATGCGTCGCGCGCTGGACCTCGGCGGTGAGCGCGGCGGTCACGCCCGGGGGCGCGGCAAAATCCATGTCCGCCACCCACATCGGTATGGCATCCGGCGCCTCGATGCCGGACAGCCGCTTGATGTTGTCCCATTTTGCCGAGTGCGTGCCGCGGCGCTCTATAACGCGGTCGAAATCGAACATGAAAAATTCGGCTCCCTGGCGTGGAGGCCCATTGATGGTCGGAGCGCTGGATCGGTCAAGCCTATCCTGCCCAAATGTCGTCGGCTTTCTGCTGACGATGGTGTCGACGCATTTGGCCGATCAATGCCGCATTTCTCGGCGCCTGGGCGATGATCGCGCTGCGGCGCGACCGAGCCTCGGTCAAGCTCGCCAACGGACGGCGTTAGCGCGGCCTGTCGCCGGTCAGCGTCACGCGATGCATGATACGGCGGAAGCCGTGATAGTCGTTGATCGGATTGTGCAGCACGCAGCGGTTATCCCAGAACGCCATCGAGCCGACGCGCCAATTAAAGCGGCAGGTGAATTCCGGCCGGGTCTGGTGCTGGAACAGAAAGTTGAGGATCGGCGCGCTCTCCTCCTCGCTCATGCCCTTGAAGCGCACGGTGTGGCCGATATTGACGTAGAGCGCCTTGCGGCCCGTTTCAGGATGCGTACGCACCGCCGGATGCTCGCTGATGAATTCCTTTTTGGCTTCGGCCTTGCCGCCGTCACGCACGCGGTCTTCGCGCGTGCGCGTGACGTCGGCCTTGGCCGAATGATTGACCGCGATCATCCCCTCCAGCATGCGCTTCATGCCTTCGGACAGGGTTTCATAGGCGAGATACGTATTGGCGAACAGCGTGTCGCCGCCATAAGGCGGCACCTCGCGCGCAATCAGCATGGTGGCCATCGGCGGCGTCTCGAGATAGGCGGTGTCGGTATGCCAGATACCGCCGAAATTTTTCGTCTCGTGCTCGAGCTTGACGACCGGAATGATTTCCGGAAAGCCCTCGATGCCCTTGATGAAAGGATATTCGACGACTTCGCCGAAACGCTTTGCAAAACGCAAAAATTTTTCCGGCGGCAGGTCCTGATCGCGGAAGAAGACGACACCGTGTTCGAGCCAGGTCTGGCGAATGGCGGCGATAACGTTATGACCGGGCTCGGCGGCAAGATCGATACCCAATATTTCCGCGCCGACAGAACCGGACAGAGGCCTGACTTCGAAACCGTTGCTTGCCATTTCCGCCCCTCCTCGCCCGATAGTTTCTTTTGTTCCTAATCTAGCACGAGGACGCCTCGCCCACCATTCGCCGAGTGGGGGTGACACTGCAGCGCACAGCAGCAACCGGGCTTTACATGGTGGAATACATTAGCGGATGATGGTGTTGGCTGGTCCGCGATGTGGGGCATTTGCGGACTGCAAAATGTCGGTTTGCCGATCAAGAACGGCCGCACAGGCCGCGCAAAAACGAGCCCCTGCAGGGGCAAACAAGGGAGGAATACGATGTCTCGCAAGGTCACTCGCCGCAAATTCATGGCCGCAACGGCCGCCGGCGCCGTCGCCGCGACGTTCAAGTTTCCCATGCCGGCCATCGCGCAAAGCGCGCCGTTCAAGCTCGGCCTGCTCACCGTCAAGACCGGCGGGCTGGCGCAGGGCGGCATCCAGATGGAACAGGGTGTGCTCACCTGGCTGAAGGAGCACGACAACAAGATGGCCGGCCGCAAGGTCGAGTTTTTCTCCGCCGACACCGGCGGCAAGCCAGCCGGCACCAAGACCAAGGCGCAGGAACTGATCGAGCGCGACAAGGTCGACGTCATCGTCGGGCCGCTCGCCGCGTTCGAATTGCTGGCGATCGACGACTACATCAAGCAGCATAAAACGCCGACGCTCAGCCTCGCCGGCGCCGACGACCTTACCCAGCGGCGGCCCAACCCCTACTTCCTGCGGCCGTCGGCGACCTCCTCGCAAGCCATGCAGCCGATGGGCCATTACGCGGCCACCGAAATGGGCAAGAAGAGAGCCATCACCATCGATTGGGATTTCGCCTTCGGCTACGAGCAGGAAGGGGGCTTCCAGTCGGCCTTCGAGAAAGACGGCGGCTGCGTGGTGAAGAAGCTGTGGACGCCCTTGGGCACGCCCGACTACGCGCCCTATATCGCCCAGATCAGCGACTGCGATGTCGTCTGCCAGGGATTCCCGGGCGGCGTGCCGCTGCGCTTCCTCAAGCAATACGCCAATCTCGGCCTCAAATTCCCGCTGGTCACCGGCGAGACCGGCGGCGACGACGCGCTGCTGCACGCCTTCGGCGACGAAGCGGTGGGCCAGATGAGCTGCTGCCCCTACACGCTCGACCTCGACACCGACGGCAACAAGAAATTCATCGCCGCGATCCAGAAGCAGTTCAACGTCGTCCCCGGCTTCTATGCCGCGGGCCTCTACGTCAACTGCGATGTGGTCAATGCCGGTCTCGAAGCGAGCGGCGGCAAGACCGACGACAAGGAGAAGTTCATGGCCGCGCTCAAGGCCGTGAACCTGAAGGATACGCCGCGCGGACCGATCAAGTTCGATCATCTCGGCAACGTGGTCGGCGACTTCTACGTGCGCCGCTGCGAGAAGCGCTCCGACGCCCCCTACGGCCTCAAGCTCTGGAACAAGACGGTCAAGACCTACAAAGACGTCAGCCAGTTCTGGCAGTGGCCGGAGAAGGAGTTCCTCGCGCACCCGGTCTATTCGCGCGACTATCCCGCGCTCAAGAAGTGCTGAACTGAACCAACCATCGCCGCGGGCGCCGCCGACCCGGCGCCCGCACCGATCACTCGTCATTCCGGGGCGCGGCCGCCAGGCCGCGAGTCCGGAATCCATAACCCCGGCGCTGCGGAGTATGGATTCCGGGCCCGCGAGCTACGCTCGCATCCCGGAATGACAGAATGGAATGCTAGCGCGGGATCGCCTCGACGATGACCCTCTATCTGCTGCTGACGGTCAACAGCATCACCTTTGGCGGCCTGTTGTTCCTGTTGGCGGCCGGCTTCTCGCTGATCTTCGGCCTGATGCGCATCCCCAACTTGACGCACGGCTCGCTGTTCATGCTCGGCGCCTATTTCGGCGCCACCTTTGTCGGCGGCTACCTGAGCCTGAGTTTCAATTTTTGGATCGCGGCGCTGATCGCGACGTTGATGGTTGCGGTCTTCGGCATGATGATCGAACGCCTGCTGCTGCGGCAGTTGCCGGGACAGCCGCTAGCGCAGGTGCTGGTCACGCTCGGCATTTCTTTCATCGTCGCCGATTTCTGTCTGATGGTGTGGGGCGGCGATCCGGTCCGCGTCGAGACTCCGGACGTCCTCGCCGGCGCCATCCACTACGGCCCGCTGATCTTCCCGCACTACCGCCTGGCGATCATCATCATCGCCGTGGTGACGGCGATCGCTTTGTGGCTGCTGCTCGACCGCACGCGGCTCGGCGCCATGATCCGCGCCGGCGTCGACGATCCCGACATGGCACGGGTGGTCGGCATCCGCGTCTCGCGGTTGTTCACCATCGTCTTCGCGCTCGGCGCCGGCCTTGCCGCCTTTGCCGGCATCATCGGCGCGCCGATCCTGTCGGTCTATCCCGGCCTCGACCAGGACATGCTGCCGTTGGCGCTGGTGGTGGTCATTCTCGGCGGCTCGGGCAGCCTGCTGGGCAGTTTCGTCGGCAGCATCATCATCGGCTTTATTTATAATTTCGGTCAGGCGCTGCTGCCGGAGCTTTCGTATTTCGTATTGTTTCTACCGATGTTGATCGTGCTGATCGTGCGGCCGCAGGGCCTGTTCGGCAGGTTCGTGCCATGAACGCCCGTCTTGCCGCCATCGTCGTCGGCTTCGTCGCCCTGGTTACGCTGCCGTACTGGATCCCCGGCGTCTACTACCTCAATGTCTCCAGCCAGATTCTGTACTACGCCATTTTCGCGCTCGGCTTGAACATCCTGGCCGGCTATGGCGGGTTGGTGTCGCTCGGCCATGCCGGGCTGTTCGGCATCGCCGCCTATGCGGTCGGCTACATGTTGCAGCACGGCTTTGGCCATCCGGTCGCCATCTTGACCGCGCTCGTTGTCGGCATGGCCTCGATGGCGCTTTACGGCGTCCTGGCGCTGCGCGCGACTGGCATCGGCTTCATCATGATCACGCTGGCGCTGGGTGAAATCATTTGGGGCCTGGCATACCGCTGGATCAGCATCACCGGCGGCGACAACGGCATCAATCTGCACGGACGGCCCGAGCCGTTCGGTCTTACCATCAATACGGCCGGCTCCTTCTATTACATGACATTGGTGGTGTTCTTATTAGCGCTGGCCGCCGTGACGGTGTTCGTGCGCTCACCGCTCGGCGCTGCGCTGATGGGCACGCGCGATCAGCCGCGGCGCATGAACGCGCTCGGCTATCACGTGTGGGCGATCCGCTTTTGGGCCTGCATGTTCTCCGGGCTGCTGACCGCCACCTCCGGCGTCCTCTTCGTCTACTATACGCAGTTCATCAGCCCGCAGGCGCTTGACCTCACCGCCTCGGCCGAGGTGCTGCTGATGGTGATCTCCGGCGGCGCCGGCACTTTGCTCGGTCCCATCGTCGGCGCCGCGCTGGTGGTGATCGTCAAAAGCGTCGTCAGCGGCTTCATCGAGCGCTGGAACATGCTGCTCGGCGCCATCTTCGTCGTCATCGTGATCTTCATGCCGGAAGGCCTGGTGCCGGGCACGGCGCGGCTATGGCGGCTGGCTTGGCGCAAATCGGCGGCGCCAAAAAAGGCCGCCCCGACGGAGGCGAAGCCATGAGCGCGCTTGCCGTCAAAGCTCTGTGCAAGTCGTTTGGTGGGCTGCACGTGACCACCGACGTCAATCTCGACGTTGCGCCCGGTGAACGCCGCCTGATCATCGGGCCGAACGGAGCCGGCAAGACCACGCTGTTCAACCTGATCACCGGCGAGATCACCCCCGACTCCGGTACGGTTGAACTGTTCGGCCGGGACATCACCGCGGTGCCGAGCCGGCGCCGCGCTCATCTCGGCATGGCGCGCACCTACCAGATCATCACGCTGTTTCCGCACGACACGATCATCCACAACGTCACGCTGGCGTTGCTCGGCCTTTCGTCGATGCGCTGGAACCCGCTGCTCGGCGTCAAGCGGCTCGGTCATTTGGACGCGCGCGGACGCGAGGCGCTGGCGCGCGTCGGCTTGAGCCATATCGCCGAGCGGCCTTTGGCGCAGACCTCCTACGGCGAGCGGCGCCGAGTCGAAATCGCCATGGCGCTGGCGCAAAATCCCAAGCTCTTGCTACTCGACGAGCCGTTCGCCGGCCTGTCGATCGACGAGCGGCAAGATGTCCAGCAATTGCTCATGGCCATCCCGCGCGACGTGACCATCGTGATGATCGAGCACAATATGGACGTGGCGCTGGAATTTGCCGAGCGCATCACGCTCCTGCATTTCGGCGAGGTGATCGTCGAAGGCAACCGCGCCGAAGTGGTGGCCGACCCGCGCACCCGGGAGGTCTATCTTGGCCACTAGCGCGCTCAGCCTGACCGCCATCCAAGCCTATTACGGCGACAGCCACGTGCTGCAGGACGTGTCGTTTGATTTGGGCGAGGCGCGCATGCTCGGCCTGCTCGGCCGCAACGGCGCCGGCAAGTCGACTTGCATGAACGTCACCATGGGCCTATTGCCGCCGCGGCACGGCGACGTCGCGGTGTTCGGCCGTCGCGTCACCGGACTGTCGCCGGAACTTATCGCGGCGCAGGGCGTGGCGCTGGTGCCGCAAGGGCGACGCATCTTCAAGAGCCTGACCGTGCGAGAAAACCTCATGGTCGCGGCGCGCAAGCTGGAAAACGGCAAGCACGCGCCGTGGACGGCCGACACGGTCTTTGCCATGTTTCCCCGCCTCGCCGAGCGCCACGGCCAGATCGCCGCGCATCTGTCCGGCGGCGAACAGCAGATGCTGGCGATCGGCCGCGCGCTGATGGGCAACCCGCGCGTGCTGCTGATGGACGAGCCATCGGAAGGGCTGGCGCCGCAGATCGTGCATGAGGTGATGAACACGATCCGCAAGCTCAAGGAGAGCGGCTTGTCGATCGTGCTGGTCGAGCAAAACCCGACACTGGTGTTCGACGTCGCCGACGACATCGTCATCCTCAACACCGGCCGCGTGATGGTGGTGTCGACACCGGAGAAACTCAAGCAAGACGACGAGACGCTGCGGCAGCATCTTGGTATCTTTTAGGATGCTGTCGTCCCCGCGCAGGCGGGGACCCAGTATTCACAAGCGTCTGATTGATAACCGCAAGGTCACGGGTTACTGGATCATCCGCCTTCGCGGATGATGACAATCGAGGAAATTGCAATGGCGAACGTCTGGAACAAATACGCGAACACCGCGGCGCGCAAACACGGCAGACCGGGACGCGAGGCGCGGCCGACGAGCCTCACCGTCGACATGCACGCCCATGTCGCGGTGCCGCGCGTCGCCGAAATCGTCACGCCGCATCTCAAGCAATCTACCGATCCGCTGGTTGCCGACTCGACTCCGGAGACGCAGGCGCTGATGGCAAAACAGGCGGCCGATATCCGCACGCGCATCAGCACGACGGACGAGCGCTTTGCCGTGATGGACGAGATGGGGGTCGACATGCAGCTCATCTGTCCGGCGCCGCCGCAAATCTACTACTCCCTGCCCGCCGACGTCGGCGTGCAAGCCGCCCGCGCGCTGAACGACGGCATCGCCGACTATGTCGGCACGCATAAGGACCGGCTGATCGCGCTCGGCGGTGTGCCGATGCAGGACGGCAACGAGGCCGCCAAGGAACTCGAGCGCTGCATGAAACAGCTCGGCTTCAAGGGCGTCGAGATTCTCACCAACGTCAACGGCAAGGAACTATCCGATCCCGATTTCGCGTCGTTCTGGAAGACGGCCGAAGCGCTCGGCGCGCTGGTGCTGATCCACCCGACCGGCTTCACCCAGCCGCAACGTTTCGCCCGCTTCTACTTCAACAACGTGATCGGAAATCCGCTCGATACCACGATGGCGCTGCACTACCTGATCTTCGACGGCGTGTTTGAACGCCACCCGAAGCTGCGCGTTTTGGCGGTGCACGGCGGCGGTTTCCTTGGCGCCTACTCGGGCCGCATCGACCATGCCTGGGGCGCGCGGTCGGACGCGCACGGCCACCTGCCAAACCCGCCGACGACTTACCTGCACCGCAATGTCTATTTCGACACCGTCGTGTTCACGCCGCATCAGCTTGAAGCGCTGGTGAAGACTTACGGCGCCGACCGCATCGTCATGGGAACGGACTATCCTTTCGACATGCTGGAATACGATCCGATCGGACACATCAATTCGGTCGAGGACTTCGACGCGGCGACGCGCGCGGCGCTGGCCGGAGGGAATGCGAAGACGCTGTTGGGGTTGTAAAGCCTCTCCCCCGTCATGCGCGGGCTCGACCCGCGCATCCAATGATCAAGTTCCGCAGCTGAGTGCGTTACGTAAGGCTGACGGCGGCGCACCTCAACATGGTTTGCCGGGTCAAGCCCGGCAATGACAGAGCAATAGATGCCGCTACTTACGCGTATAAAAAATCCAATACCGCCGTCTCGGCGATCACGGCGCCGTCGGTCGAGTGCAGGCCGGCGCGCGCCTGTTCTTCTTTGGTCTGCGTCGCCTGCAGATAAGCGCCGAGATGGCGCGCGCGCTCGATGATGCGGTTATTCTCATTGAGTCGCGCCGCCTCGTAGCGCTTGAGCGCTGACGGCACATCGGCTTCGGCCTGCAAAGCCTCCACCAGCGCGGCGGCGTCGTCCGCCGCCTTCGATACACCGGCGGCGACATGCGGCCGCGCCACAAAAGCGGCATCGCCGAGGATCGCCACGCGTCCAAAAGCCATATGCGTCGATTCCAAATCGTAGATCGGCTGCAGGATCGGCTCGTCGATCAGCTTCACGACCTGGCGGAACTGCGGCCCGAGCAAGCGCTCGGCGTCGGCGCGCATTTCCGCGATTGCCGCGCGGGGGATCAGCGGCGGCGGGATCGACACTGAATGCGTCACGCCGGCCTCGTCGGTGAGCAGCCATTGCAACTTGGTCGCCTCGTCGGCGGGGCGATACCAGACGACGTTGTAACGGCGGTGGCCGGGGCGCAGATCGTTGTCGGGCCCCGCCACCGGATAGCCGAGAAACTGTTCGCCCGGCGGTAGCGTGAACGTCATGAACGCGAACAGGTCGCGGTGCACGTCGGGCGCAAATGCGCTTTCCGCGATCAGCGCCCGCCAGGCGCAATAGCCGGCATAGAGCGGCAGAATTTCAGGGGCATAGCGCTGACGCACGGTAGAGCGGATGCCGTCGGCGCCGACCAGCAGATCGGCGCGCACCGTTTCACCATCGGAAAAATGCGCCTCCACCGAATCCGCGTTCTGCGCGACATCGACGAGCCCGCGGCCACGGTGATAATGCTCCGCCGGAAAGGCGTCGCGCAGCAGCCGATAGACGCGCTCCCAAGCGGTGAGTACCTGCGGGCATTCGATTTCCTCGGTCAGACGGCCTTGGACGTCGACAATCTTGCGGGTGGTGATGTGGACGCCAAGCTGATCGGTCGGCAGGCCGAGCGCACGCAAGCGCTCGATCAATTCGGCCTGCGCGACAATGCCGGCGCCGCGGCCGGACAGTTCGCTGCCCACCCGCTCATAGACGTCCACCGCCCAGCCGGCGCGGCGCAGCAAAAGCGCGCTCAGCAATCCGCTCATCGAACCGCCGATCACGACGGCGCGGCGTTTTTCCGATCCGGCCAAGGCAACGCCCTCATCTTTCGGTCCGCCGGAATATGCTATATATGACCGCAAATAGCACCGGAGGAATTTCCCATGGCATTGACCATGGCCGACAAGGCCGACGTGAAGAGGCACAAGGACCCGTGGTCCGCCGACATCGCCGCCGAATTCGAGCGTGAAGCGAAGAATCCCAACCCTTGCGTCGGCTCCACGCTGTTGTCCGAAAACGAACGTACACGGGTGTGGATCATCCGCCTCGCGCCCGGCGAGCGTACCGGCTTCCACCGCCACGTCCTCGACTATTTCTGGACGTCGATCAGCGGCGGCCGCGGCCGCCAGCACATGCAGGATGGCACCACCCTCGAATGCACCTATCAGCCCGGCGAAACCCGCCACGAGAGTTATGGCAAGGGCGAGTTCAAGGTGCACGATCTGCAAAATCTCAGCGACGGTGAAATGGTATTCATGACCGTCGAGTTCAAAGACAGCGCCAACAAGCCGATGCCGCTACCGGCCGGCGTGCGGCCGCAAGCCGCAGCCTGATTGCACCGCATCGAGGCAACGCCCGCCGCGCCCCGCGGCGGGCGTTTCGCTTTGTCAAAGGTGGGCAGGTTCGGCTGATCGATCAACGGGCTAGCCAAGCCGCTCCCCTTCCTGCAAACTGCCGCGCAATGCCCGCACGCCGAGCCTTCGCGACCGAGGGGCCGCCGCAGGGCGAGAAAAAAATGTGTTCAGAGGGAGGAAGGCCGGCTCGTCATCCAGGCAACGTTCCGCTCATCGCGCCTGCCCGCCGGCGCGCCCTGAGACGGATGTGAATTGCCGCCGCGGATGCGCCGCCTAGACGCCGAATGGATTTCGACCTCCTGATCAACGCCATCATCGCCGGCCTGATGCTCGGCGGCTTCTACGCCGCGGTGACCGCCGGCGTGTCGATCTCGTTCGGCATGCTCGACATCGTCAACATCGCGCATCCCGGTTTCATCATCCTCGGCTCCTACATCGCCTATATCGTCAACGTCAGCCTGGGCGTCGATCCGATCGTCGTGAGCATCGTGATGCTGCCGGTGTTCTATGCGCTCGGCGTCGCGGTTTATCAGGTCTACTACCAGTCGTTTGAAAAGCGCGGCCAGGAATCCTTGCGCGGCTTGGCGTTTTTCTTCGGCCTCTTGTTCGTCACTGAAGTCGGCCTGAACCTGGTCTTCGGCGTCGACTACCGCACCGTCAACGCGTCCTACATCGGCCCGAGCGTGAACCTCGGCTTCATGGAGTTTCCCACGCGCATGCTGGTGCCCTGCATCGTTTCGCTGGCGATGTTTCTTGGTCTGCAGATTTTCCTGTCGCGCACCTTTATCGGCCGCGCGGTCATGGCGGTGTCGCAGGACCCGCTGGCGCTGCGGCTGATGGCGGTCAATCCGACCCGCATCAAAAGCATCGCCTTCGGCATTTCGATCGCCACCGCATCGATGGCGGGCGCTTTCCTGATCATCATCCAGCCGGTGATCCCATCGGCCAGCCGCGACTATATCGGCCGTATCTTCGCCATCTGCGTGCTCGGCGGCCTCGGCAGCCTGCCCGGAACATTGATCGCAGCGCTGCTGCTCGGCGTCATCGAGAGCATAACGGCGACGTTCTACGGCCCGTCCTGGGCGCCGGCGGTGGCGTTCGGCATTCTGCTGCTGACGCTGGCCGTGCGGCCCTCCGGATTGCTGGGACGCTAGGCCGTGCGCACCCCATTTTTCATTTTTTGTTTGGCGGTTGTCGCGGCGGCCCTGTTTACGCTGTTCCGCTATGTCGGCAACGACTATCTGTTCTTCGCCGGCTACACCGTGCTGCAATACATCGTGCTGGCGACCGCCTGGAACATCCTCGGCGGTTATTGCGGCTATGTGAATTTCGGCAGCGCCGGCTTTTTCGCGCTCGGCGCCTACTCCGCCATCTTTCTCTACACCGTCGGCCAGCAGGTCGACGACCTTTTTCCCGAATCCCTTGCCGGAGCGATGCACGCGATCTTTCCGCTGCCGGTCCCCGTCCTGATCGTGTTTGGCGGCGCCGTCGCCGGGCTGGTCGGGCTGGGCATGGGCTACTTGACGTTGCGGTTGCGCGGCGTGTTCTTCGCCATCGGCACGCTGGCGTTGGCGGTGGTGCTGGAAACCTTTGTCGTCAACTGGTCGTTCGTCGGCGGCTCGCGCGGCGCCTACGTCATCCCGCCGGAGAATATCCCGGTCTTCGGGCCCTACATTCAGTACCTGTTCGCGCTGATGCTGGTGCTGGTGATCGTCGCGCTCACCACCGCGCGCTTGATCGAGCGCTCACGCCTGGGCTTCGGCTTCGCCACCATCCGCGACGACGAGCTGGCAGCGGAAGCCGCCGGCGTTCCTACCCTAAAGCTTAAACTTATCGCCACCGTCGTCTCCGGCGCGCTCATGGGCATGGCGGGGGCGCCATTTCCGTTCTACATCGGCTACGTCGAGCCGGACTCGGCGTTCAACTTGTCCTACGCGGTGAATTCGATCGCCATGCCGATGATCGGCGGCACCACGTCATGGGTCGGTCCGATGATCGGCGCGCTGCTGCTCGGCACCTTGCAGCAGGTCGCCACCGTGACGATCTCCTCGGCGGTCAATCTGCTGATCGTCGGCTTGCTGCTGATCGGATTCGTCATCGCGGCGCCCAACGGCATCGTCGGACTTTGGCAGGACTGGACGCGCAAGAGGCCGAAGTCATGAGCACCCCGCTGCTGCATGTCGACCAAGTGAGCAAGCGGTTCGGCGGCTTCGTCGCGCTCGACGGCATCGACCTCAACGTCGCCGAAGGCGAAAGGGTCGGCCTGATCGGCCCCAACGGTTCCGGCAAGAGCACGTTGGTCAATTGTATCTGCGGCACCCTGCAAAACGAATCCGGCAGCGTGACTTTTGCTGGCGAAACCATCGACGGTATGGCCGCCCATGAGCGCACCCGGCGCGGTCTTGCGCGCAGCTTCCAGCTTCCGCGTCCTTTTGTCAGCCTGACCGTCGCCGAGAATATCCGCGTGCCGCTGCTCTATACCGTCAACGCGCGGCACGGCCATCACCTGACGCACCGCGAACTCGACGAGCGCTGTATCGAGGTGCTCAAGCAGGTGGCGCTCGACGCCAAGGCTTCGCACTATACCCGCGACCTCACCCAGGTCGAGATGCGCAAGCTTGAACTTGCGCGCGCCGTGGCGGCCGAGCCGAAGCTGTTGATCGCCGACGAATCGATGGCCGGCCTGTCGCATTCCGAGGTCGAGGACATCGTCGCCCTGCTGATCCAGCTCAACGAGCGCGGCGTCACCATCATCATGATCGAACACATCATGCGCGCGGTGATGAGCTTCTCGCAACGCCTGGTGGTGCTGGTATCCGGCAAGAAGATCGCCGACGGCAAGCCGGACGAGGTGATCAAGGATCAGGAAGTCGAGAGGGCGTATATTGGCCAATAGCATCACCATCGAAAACGTCGAGGCCGCCTACGGCGCCGTGCGGGTGCTGCATGACGTGTCGCTCTCCGTCACCGGCGGCGAGACCGTGGTGCTGCTCGGCACCAACGGCAACGGCAAGAGCACGTTGATGAAATGCGTGATGGGCATGGTGCCGCCGAGCGCCGGCCGCATCCGCGCCGAGATCGATGGCGAAGCCCACGACTTGGTCGGCATGACCACCGAACAAATCGTCGATCTCGGCATCGCACTGGTACCCGAGGGCCGCCGTCTGTTCCCGCGCCAGACTGTGGAGGAAAACCTCCTGCTCGGCGCCAGCCGGCGCAACGCCCGCGCGCGGATCAAAACCAACATGGATTTCTGCTGCGAGCTGTTCCCGCGGCTGGCCGAGCGTAAAAGACAGCTCGCCGGCTCGATGAGCGGTGGCGAGCAGCAAATGCTGGCGCTGGCGCGCGCGTTGATGCTCAACCCGCGCATCTTGCTGATCGACGAGCCGTCGGTGGGACTCGCACCGGTGCTGGTGAGCCGTACCATCGACGCCATCAAGCAACTCAAGGACCATTATCAGCTCACGGTCCTGATGGCGGAGCAAAATTTTCCGCAGGCGCTGCGCATCGCCGACCGCGGCTACGTCATCGTGCACGGCAAGATCGAGTTCGAGGGCCGCTCGGCCGAAGAACTCAACAACAACGATTTGATCCGGAAATTTTATCTTGGATTGTAGCTGGCGCCATCGGCGCCCGCGTCAATTTCTCCCGTCATGCCCGGCCTTGTGCCGGGCAGCCACGCCTTAGCCGACGATCAGCGCAAGAGGCGTGGATGGCCGGGACATCAGGGCGTTCACGCCCGTCTTCGACGGGCTATGCCCGGCCATGACGAATTGGATCCGCATACCTTATTCAAAAAAAGCGCCGCGCGGTTTCCCACGCGGCGCCGTTTCGTTTCAGCGACGGATCGGCTTATTTATGCGCCTTCTCGTAGGGGAAGATGACTTTGCCGGTTTCCAGGTTCTTCGGCGCGAGCACCGTCTGGTAGCTCATGCCGCGCCAAGTCTCCAGGTTCGAGTCATCTTTGATACCGTGATACTGCACGGTCAGCATCCGGCTCTCGGCCCATTCACCCTTCTTGCCGAACTTGATCGGACCCATCACGGTCTGGAAGGTGTGGCTCTTCAGATAAGCCGCGAGCTTATCGTCGTTGATGCTCTTGGCGCCCTTGATCGCATCACCGAGAACCTGGAACTGGGCGTAGCCCCAGCCACCAAGGTAGTAGCCGAGCAGATCGACGCCGGCCGCCTTGGCGCGCGACTGGTATTCTTTGAAGAAGGCCTCGGTGCCTTGATACATCTGCTTCTTGTCCGGCACCCAGGTCTCGTAGTTGACGATGCCGTTCAGCTTGGCCTTGAGCTTGTCCTTGAAGAACGTGGCTTGCAGACCGACCAGCGCGCCGCCGAAC
Source organism: uncultured Alphaproteobacteria bacterium (assembly GCA_963805375.1). GTDB lineage: Bacteria > Pseudomonadota > Alphaproteobacteria > Rhizobiales > Xanthobacteraceae > Pseudolabrys. The sequence continues at coordinate 405,794 of CAWDUB010000010.1, forward strand.
ATCTTCGGCGTCAGGCCGATTTCATTCGCCGCCTGCACCATGCCGACCGAATCGAGCGGGTACGCGCACACCACGACAATATCGGCATCCGCGGCCTTGATCGCGCGCACGATCGGCGCGAAATCGGTGGTCTTCGGCGGCGGCGGATAGCTCTTGTCGTAGACGACTTTGAATCCATGCTTCTTGGCGTTGGCGCGCGCGCCATCGCAGGCGTTCTGCGAGAACTCGGCGTCGGCGAAGCTGAGCGCGACGGTATTCAGCTTCGGCTTTTGCGCCGCCGCGATGTTGAAGAAGCCCTCGGTGAAAGAGGTCTTCGTGTCGGGGCCGGTCGGCAAGATGGAGAAGTATTTCGGATAGTTGAACTTGGAGTTTAGGTCGAGCGCAAACAAGCTGATAAAGAGCTTGCCCTTGCGGATGGCAACCGGCATCGCCGGCGCGTTATCGTTGGTCGCATAGGGCCCCACGATGAGGTCGACTTTGTCGACGTCAAGCAGCTTGGTGTAGATGCCGGGAATTTCCGCCGGTGAGCTCTTGTCGTCGTAATAGACGAGCTCGACCTGCCGACCGAGCAGACCGCCGGCCTTGTTGACTTCGTCACGCCAGATTTCCGCACCGACCAAGGCCTGCTTGCCGTTCGGCGAAAGGAACCCGGTGAGAGACTGACCGAAACCGATCCTGATCGGCTTCTTGTCCTGCGCCTGGGCGCTGGAGAAGACGAGCATCGCGCCGGCCGCAAGAGTGACCGCCACTCCCGCGAAGCGCGCAAACGTCCACGATTTAAAACCACGAAGCATATCGTTCCTCCCGTTTACGTGTTGTTTTGCGGCATCTTAGGCGCTTTTTGCCGGCCGAAGCTAGAGGGGCGCGGGAATGAAATAGTGGGCTATATCCCCTCCACCATGATGGTTTCCACCTCGCCGGCGCCGCTGCGCCGGAACGCCGCGGCGCGGTCGTATTCGGGCGACGTGAAACAGGCGGCCCCCTGCTCCAGCGTCGGAAATTCGATCACGATAAAGCGGTGGAATTTGTCGGGACCCTCCATGATCTGAAAGCGGCCGCCGCGCGCCAGCACCTTGCCGCCGAACTTGGCGATGATGCCGGGCACCAGATCGGTATATTTCTTGTATTCGACGGGATCGTTGATCTTGGACCGCGCAACCCAATAAGCCGGCATGCTTCTTCTCCTTGCAAATCCGTTCCTTGCAAATTCGTCGCCTTGACACGCGAAGCTATTGAACCGGATGCTCGCGCTCCGGTCCACTCCCATTGGTCGAACGCGCCATGCCTCGCAAAGTGATCGACATCTCGGTGCCGCTGGAAAACGACGTAGCTGCCGATCCGCCCGGCTATGGTCCCAAGATCGACTACCTCGACCACCAGGCGACCGCCGCCGATGTGCTCAAGTTTTTTCCCGGTTTGAAAAAAGAAGATCTACCGGATGGCGAGGGCTGGGGATTCGAGTGGGTGCGGCTGTCCACGCACTGCACCACGCATCTCGATGCGCCCTGGCATTTCGCCTCCACCATGGATCACGGCAAGCGCGCCATCACCATCGACGAGGTGCCGCTGGAATGGTGCTTCCAGCCCGGCGTCAAGCTCGACTTCCGCAAATTTCCCGACGGCTACGTCGCGAGCGCCGCCGACGTCGCCGCCGAGCTCAAGCGCATCGGGCACACACTGTCGCCGCTCGAAATCGTGGTGGTGAACACCGCCGCGGGCCAAGCCTATGGCCGGCCCGATTACGTCGCCAAAGGCTGCGGCATGGGGCGCGAGGCGACGCTCTATCTGCTCGAGCGCGGCGTGCGCGTGACCGGCACCGACGGCTGGAGCTGGGACGCGCCCTTCATCTTCACCATGCAGAAATACGCCGAGACTCACGATGCCTCGTTGATCTGGGAGGGTCACCGCGCCGGGCGCGAGATCGGCTATTGCCATATCGAGAAGCTGCACAATCTCGAGGCGCTGCCAGCGACCGGCTTCATGGTGAGCTGTTTTCCGGTGAAGGTACGCGGCGGTTCCGCCGGCTGGACGCGGGCGGTGGCGATCATCGAGGAATGATCCCTTGCTAGCCCGGTGGGCCGGGCGATAGCATCGGCCCATCAGCAAGACGGCAGGGCTCGGCAGCGCCGATCACACGCCGCACGCTAGGGGGAGACACCATGGACAGACGCCGATTCATTGGCGGGACGACGGCTGCCGCCGCTGCTCTTGCCATCCGTCCGAGCTTTGCCGCGGACGCCTATCCGTCCCACGCCATCACTTTCGTCAATCCATTCCCACCCGGCGGGGCCGCCGACGTGGTGGGCCGGCCGCTCACGGCCATGCTCGAGCCGGTGATCAAGCAGCCTTGCGTCATCGAGACCAAGGCCGGCGCCGCCGGCCAGGTCGGCGGCCAATTCGTCGCCGCCGCCAAGCCGGACGGTTACACGCTGCTGATCCACATCGTGTCGATCTCCGGCTTTGCCGAAGTCGACAAGCTGTTCAGCCGCAAACCCAAATTCACTCGCGCCGACTTCATTCCGATCGCGCGGCTGACCGCCGGCCCGATGGTGCTGGTGGTCAACGACCAGCAGCCCTACAAGACGCTGAAGGAACTCGTCGACGACGCCAAGGCCAACCCTGACAAGTTGATCTTTTCATCGTCCGGTCTCTACGGCGCGCTGCATCTGCCGACTGCGCTGTTCATGAAAGCCACCGGCATCAAGATGAAGCACCTGCCGACCAATGGCGGCGGCCCGGCGCTGACCGCAATTCTCGGCAACAATTCGCAAGTGCTGGTGTCCTCGATTGCCGCCGCCAGCGGCCAGATGAAGGCCGGCAAGCTGCGCGCGCTCGCCTGCTTCGGCGAAAAACGCGCAAGCTCGGCGCCCGACGTGCCGACGCTGAAGGAGCTCGGCTACGACGTCCAGTTTTCGCTTTGGGTCGGCGTGTTCGCGCCGAAAGGCACGCCCGACACCGCAATCAACGTCCTGCGCGAGGACATCAAGAAGGTCGCCAACGGCGATCAATTCAAGACCGCGATCAAAAATATCGGCGACGAGGTCGCCTACCTCGATGCGCCGGATTTCGCCAAGTTCTGGGACGAGGACGCTAAACGCGTCGAATCCGCCGTGCAGTCGATCGGCCGCGTGCAAAAATAACATGGCCGCCGGCATTCGCTCGGCGAACGTTGGGAGAGGCCTATGGATCGCCGCAGTTTCGTCGTCGGCACGGCCGCGCTCGCCGTGGCCGGACCGGCATTCGCGCAAGACGCTTATCCCTCGCACGCGATCACCATCGTCAACGCCTTTCCACCCGGCGGCGCCAACGACATCGTGACGCGGCCGCTGGCGGCGGCAATGGAGCCGATACTGAAACAGCCGGTGGTCATCGAGACCAAGGCCGGCGCCGCAGGGCAAGTCGGCGCCCAATTCGCCGCCAGCGCCAAGCCGGACGGCTACACTTTGCTGTCGCACAACACCGGCATTTCCGGTTACGCCGAGGTCGACAGGCTTTTCGGCCGCCCGGCGAAGACCACGCGCGCCGATTTCATTCCGCTGGCGCGCCTGATCGCCGATCCTTGCGTGCTGCTGGTCAACGATAAGCAGCCATACAAGACGCTGAAGGAATTCATCGACGCGGCCAAGGCGCATCCGGATACGATCATCTACAGCTCGGGCGGGCTCTATGGCGCTACCCACCTGCCAGTGGCCATGCTGGAAAAGGCCGTCGGCGGCCTGAAGCTGCGCCATCTGCCGACCAACGGCGGCGGGCCGGCGATCACCGCCATTCTCGGCAACAATGCACAGGCCAGCGTGCAGTCGGTTTCGGCGACACTGCCCCACATCAAAGCCGGCAAGCTGCGGCCGCTGGCGCTGTTCGGCGCCAAGCGCTCTCAGGCGCTGCCCGACGTACCGACGCTGAAGGAGCTCGGCTACGACGTCGAATATTATTTGTGGGTGGGGATTTTCGCGCCCAAGGGCACGCCGGCCGGCGCGACGACGATCGTGCGCGCGGCGATCGACAAGGCCGCGCACTCGCCGGCGTTCATGACCGCGATTCACAATCTCGGCCAGGAGCTCGGCTACCTCGATGGCCCCGACTTCCAGAAATTTTGGGACATTGACGGCAAGCGCGTCGACGAAGCGGTGAAAGCGATCGGCCGCACATAAGGTGCAAGGCTTCAAACAAAAAGCCGGAGCAATCCGGATTGCGTTCAGCCACTGGGGAGAGCACATGGATCGCCGCAGCTTCGTCATCGGCACGGCCGCCGCCGCCGCCGCGTTGGCGGCCGGGCCAGCCGGCGCGCAAGGCGCCTACCCGACGCACGCCATCACCGTGATCAGCCCGTTTCCGCCCGGCGGCGTCAGCGACACCATTACCCGGCCGCTCGATGCCGCGCTCGAAGTCGTGCTCAAGCAGCCGGTCGTGCTGGAGAACAAGACCGGCGCCGCCGGCGCCGTCGGGGCGCAATATGTCGCCGCCGCCAAGCCAGACGGCTACACGCTGCTCAGCCATATCGTATCGATTTCCGGTTTTGCCGCGGTCGACAAGTTGTTCGGCCGTACGCCGAAATTCACCAATGCCAGCTTCGTTCCGATCGCGCGCCTGATCGCCGATCCGATCGTGATGGTGGTCAACGTCGACCTGCCGTACAAAACGCTGAAAGATCTCGTCGACGACGCTAAAGCCAATCCCAACAAGCTGATCTATAGCTCGTCGGGGCTTTACGGCGCCTCGCACATTCCCACCGTGCTGTTTGCCAAACTGGCGGGCGACCTGAAGATGCGGCATTTACCGACCAATGGCGGCGGCCCCGCGGTCACCGCCTTGCTTGGCGGCAACGTGAACTTTTTCATGTCGCCGACGTCGATTGCTTTGTCGCATATCCGCGCCGGCAAGATGCGTCCGCTGGCGGTGTCGAGCGGCAAGCGTGTCAAAGCGCTGCCCGACGTCCCAACCTTCAAGGAACAAGGCTACGATCTCGAATATTATTTCTGGGTCGGCATATTCGCGCCCAAGGGCACGCCGGAACCCATCGTCAACACCTTGCGCGACGGCATCAACAAGGCCGCCCACAGCAAGCAATTTACCGGCGCGCTTGATAATCTCGGCCAGGATCTCGCCTATATGGACCAGCCGGAATTCGCGGCGTTTTGGGCGTCCGATGCCAAACGCATGGAAGAGGCCATTGCGGCCATAGGCCGGGTGCAGAAATAATGCCGAAATACCTTCAAGCCCCGCCCCGGCGGGGCTTTAGAATTCCGCGCAGCGGGGAGCGCACATGACCATACGCACCGACCATGTAGCGGGCGCTTTCTTCATCTTCGTCGGCCTGCTGGTGATCGCTTTGTCCGGCGACCTGCCGTTCGGCACGTTGTCATTCCCCGGTGCCGGATTCCTGCCGAACATTCTTGCGGTGCTGACGATTTTGTTCGGCCTCGTGCTGCTGTTGCGTGCATCCGAAAGCAAGCCGTTCACCTCTTTGTCCTGGAGCGACGCCAAGCACGCCGGCATGGTCGTGGCGCTCACCGCGGCGGCCACTGCCGTGTTTAACTGGCTCGGATTTCTCACCACCGATGTGCTGCTGATCTTCGCGCTGCTGGTCGTCATCGAACGGCGGCGCTTCATGCCCGCCGCGGTCTACAGCATCGGCCTGGTGGGATTCACGTATCTTCTGTTCGTCTATGTGCTGAAGACGCCGCTCGAAGCCGGGCCGCTCGGATTTTAGGACCAGCCTTGGAAACCACCCTCCATAGCCTTTATCTCGGCTTTTCCGTCGCGTTGATACCATCCAACGTGTGGTACGCGTTCCTCGGCTGCGTGGTCGGCACGCTGGTCGGCGTGTTGCCCGGCATCGGCCCGCTCGCCGGCATCTCGATCCTGTTGCCGGTGACTTTCGGCCTCAACGCCACGCAAGCCATCATCATGCTGGCCGGCATTTATTACGGCTCGCAATATGGCGGTTCGACCACCTCGATCTTGATGCGCATCCCCGGCGAAGCCTCTTCGGTGATGACCTGCATCGACGGCTACGCCATGGCGCAGAAGGGACGCGCCGGATCGGCGCTCTGCATTGCCGCGGTCGGCTCGTGGATCGGCGGCACCTTCGGCGTGCTGGTGCTCACTGTCGTCGCGCCGCCGCTGGCGACCATCGCGATCAAATTCGGGCCGCCGGAATACACCGCACTCCTGGTGCTCGGCCTCATTTTCCTCGCTTATATGTCGTCGTCTTCGTTGATCCGCACGCTGCTGATGGCCTGCCTCGGTCTGCTGCTCGGCATGATCGGCATCGACAACATGACCGGGCATTTCCGCTACAGCTTCGACCTCGCCGAGCTGGGCGACGGCATCGGCATCGTGCCGGTCGCGGTCGGCCTGTTCGGCCTCGGTGAAATCCTGTCGACGCCGAGCGCCGATGCGGTCAAGGACATCATCTCGCCGCGATTGCGCGACCTGCTGCCGACGCGCAAGGAATGGCGCGACTCCTCCTTGCCGATCACGCGCGGCACGCTGCTCGGCTTCTTCATCGGCATCATTCCGGGCTCTGCCCACATCATTTCCAGCTTCCTGTCCTACGCGCTGGAAAAGCGCGTCTCCCGCCATCCGGAAGAATTCGGCAAGGGCGCGGTCGCCGGCGTCGCAGGACCGGAAACCGCCAACAATGCCGCCTCCACCGGCGCTTTCGTGCCGATGCTGGCACTCGGCATCCCCACCAGCCCGATCACCGCGGTGCTGATCGGAGCGTTGATGCTGCACGGCATCCAGGTCGGACCGACGCTGGTCAACGATCACCCGGACGTGTTCTGGGGCTTCGTCGCCTCAATGTACGTCGGCAACGTCATGCTGCTGGCGCTCAACCTGCCACTGGTCAGCCTGTTCGTGTGGGTGCTGCGCATCCCCTACGCCTATCTCTATCCGCTGATCATCATGTTCTGCATCATCGGCGTCTACGAGGTGAACAATTCGATCGTCGACGTATGGATCATGCTGATCATGGGCGTGCTCGGCTATGCGCTGCGCAAATTCGATTTCGATCCGGCGCCGCTGGTGCTCGGCCTGGTGATCGCCCCGATCCTGGAGCAATCCTTGCGTCAATCACTGATCATGTCGAACGGCAACTACCTCATCTTCTTCAGCCGGCCGATCTCGGCCGGGCTGATGCTCGTGAGCATCGGCCTGCTGGCGCTTGCCGCGATGTCTTTCGTGCTCAAGCGCAAGGACTGGCGCGACAAGCTTGCTGAAGTTGAAGCCGGCGAGCCGTCGGCTTGATCAGCGGGCGCATCGCGACGATCATCGCACGATGAAAAACCTCACGATCGATCCCGAACGCCTGTGGGACGACCTGATGGCGACCGCCAAGATCGGCGCCACGCCGAAGGGCGGCATCTGCCGGCTCACCCTCACCGATCTCGACCGCCAGGTGCGCGAGTGGTTCAAGAGCCAAGCCGAGACGTTCGACTGCACGGTCACCATCGACGACATGGGCACGATGTTCGCGCGGCGCGCCGGGCAGCGCGCCGACATTCCACCCATCGCCATGGGCAGCCATCTCGACACGCAGCCGACCGGCGGCAAGTTCGACGGCGCGCTCGGCGTGCTGGCCGCGCTGGAAGCGCTGCGCACGCTGCACCTTGCCGGCTACGAAACCTTCGCGCCGATCGAAGTCGTCAATTGGACCAACGAGGAAGGCGCGCGCTTTGCCCCGGCCATGATCGCCTCGGGCGTCTTCGCCGGCGTGTTCACGCGCGATTGGGCGGCGGCGCGGGCCGACCGCGGCGGCGAAACCTTCGGCGATGCGCTGGAGAAAATCGGCTATCGCGGACCGCAACGCTGCGGCGATCACAGACTGTCGGCCTTTTTCGAAGTGCATATCGAGCAGGGCCCTTATCTCGAAGCCGAGGGCAAGGACATCGGTGTGGTCACCGGCGTGCAGGCCATGCGCTGGTACGAAGTGACGGTTACTGGTCAGGACACCCATGCCGGCACCACGCCGATGCCGCGCCGCCACGACGCGCTGCTCGGCGCCGCGCGCATGGTCGATGCCATTAACGCCGCCGCGCGCAAACATCCGACCGCGGTCGGTACCGTCGGCCTGCTTGAGGTGAAACCCGGCGCGCCCAACGTCGTGCCCGGCGAAGTGTTCTTCATGATCGACATGCGCGATCCCGATCCGGCCGTTCTCGACCGCATGGAAAGCGATATCCGGGCCGCCGCGAAAACGATCGCCAGCGAGCTCGGACTGACCGCCGATATCAAAAACATCTGGACACAGCCGCCGCAGGCCTTCGATCCCGCCTGCATCGCCGCCGTGCGCGAGGCCGCGCGCGCCTCGGGCTTCACCACGCGCGACATAATCTCCGGCGCCGGTCATGACGCGGCCTACGTCGCGCGCGTGGCGCCGTCGGCGATGATCTTCGTGCCGTGCAAAGACGGCATCAGCCACAACGAGGCGGAATATTCATCCAAGGCGCAATGCGCCGCCGGCGCCCAGGTGTTGCTGCAAGCGGTGCTCGACTACGACCGCCGGCTCGCCGAACGTCTCGGCGAAAAGTAGCCGCGCCCTACCACCAGGCCTTGCCGGACAATTCAGGCCAGCCGATGTCGCGGGAGGAAGCGCGCGCGGCCTCGTCCGGCCGCAGCGCGGCGTCCCAGTCCATGGCGGTAAAGCGCTTGCCGTTGACGGCGTCCGCGGCGCTGGACATCAGCCAGGCGATCGGCGGCCCCATGATCTCCGGCCGCAGCATTTTCTCGCGCGGCCAGCCGGAGGCCGGCGAGATGAACGCCGTGTCGGTCGGCCCGCCGGGTATCAGCACGTTGACCGTGATGCCGCTGCCTTCGAGCTGCGCCGCCCACACCGCCGACATCGATTCGAGCGCCGACTTGGTGGCGCCGTAAGGCAGCACGCGCAGCATGGTGCGGTAGCTGGTGGTGTTGTTGACGATGCGGCCCCATTGGCGCGCGCGCATGTGCTGCAGCGCGGCGCCCGCCAGAAGCATGGGCGCGCGCACGTTGGTTGCGAAAAACCGGTCCCAGATTTCCGTCGCAATTTCGCCGATGCCGGGCGGCTTGGTTTCGGCGTCGGGGCTGATCGCGCTCGGCCCGATACCGGCATTGTTGATGAGCCCCTCAAGATGGCCGAAATGCGCGACGGCCTGTTCGACTGCCGCGCGGCACTGCGCTTCCTCCGTGAGTTCGGCAACGATCGTGTAAATCCGATCGGGCCCAACGCCGGCCGCCGCCACCAGCCGGCCGAGCGCATCCCCGTCGCGGTCGACCGCGGCAATGCAATGCCCCGCCGCGATCAACGCCTTGGTCATCACCGTGCCGATGCCGCCGGCGGCGCCGGTCAGCAAAATCACGCGCGCGACTTGACCCGCCATTAAGAACTCAGGCCGATCCCGGCGCGGTATTGCGCGCGTGCAAGGCCATGGCGATCAGCGCCGAGCCGCCGAAAATCATATTGATGCCGACTAGCAGCCCGATGGCCCAGGCTGCGGTGCCGGGCAGCCCGGTAAAAATCACAAAGGCCAGGATGAGGTCGATGACCCCGCTCACCAGCATCCAGCCCCAGCGGCCGCTCAGTTCACGCTTGTGCTCCAGCGCGAACATGATCGAGGCGATGCCCTCGATAATGAAGAAGACGACCACCACTATGGTGAGCGAGACCGCGCCACTCAACGGCCGCGCCAGCAGCCAGCCGCCGGCCACGACGGCGAGCGCCGCCGACACCAGCGACCACCAGAAGCCCGGCGCGTTGCGCATCATGAACGTGGTGACCAGGCCGACGATGCCGCTGATCAAGAACAGCCAGCCGATCACAATGGTGACTGCCAGCGTGGCAATCGGCGGAATGATGATGGCGATGGCGCCGAGAATAAGCAGCAGGATGCCTTCGAACAGATACAGCTTCCAATGCTCGTGCAGCGCGTTGGCGACGGCGCGTTGAATTCCGGCAAGGTCAGGTTGATTGGTGGACATGGTTGGCTCCGGCTGTTGCCCCTCGGATACAGCTTACGCCCGATGCGGGATTATTTCTCCACCCAATCCGCGCATTTTTGCACCTCGGCTTGCGCGCCCCAGGGCATGATCGGCACGGTCGAAGTGGAGTTCTTGGGCGAGCCTTCGATCAGGCGGTCGCTATAGACCATATAGACCAGCACGTTGCGCTTGGTGTCGCAACCGCGCACGATCTGCATCTTCTTGAAGAACAGCGAGCGGCGCTTGCGGAACATGTCCTCGCCCTGCGAGAATTTTTCCTTGATCTTGATCGGCCCGATCTGCCGGCAGGCGAGCGAAATGTCGGAGACTTCCTCCGCCACGCCGATCCAGCCCTTGAGGCCGCCGCGCTCCGGCACGGTGAAATGACAGGCGACGCCCTCGACCTCCGGATCGTCGAGGCCGTAGGTCGCGAGCTTGTCGTTCGGCGTCAGCCACTTGAACACGGTCGAGCGCTTAAAGATGAGATCCGGCTGCTCAGCCGCCGGTGCCGGAACGGCGCTCAGGACAACAAAGCCGGCGATGAGATAGGCGATGAATGAACGCAAGAAACCCTCCACGTCATGGTGATTGGCGTTTCCTGCGAGATAAGGATGGGAGCGGCGCGACGCAATGAATGGTCATGGCCGACTTGGCCCAGCCGTGACCAATTCGTTGTTCAGGCCCAGAGGCGCTCCTTTTCCAGCCCTTTATAGATGTCGGCGACGTAATCGCCGTAGCCGTTGAACAGCAGCGTCGGGCGCCGCTCGCCGGTGCCGATGATTTCCTCGGTCGCCTGGCTCCAGCGCGGGTGCGGCACTTTCGGATTGACGTTGGCCCAGAAGCCGTATTCGGATGCCTGCAGCTTCTCCCACATGCCGACCGGCCGCTTCTCGACGAAGGAAAAGCGCACGATCGACTTGATCGACTTGAAGCCGTATTTCCACGGCACCGCCAGCCGCAACGGCGCGCCGTGCTGCTTGGCCATCGGATGGCCGTAGGCGCCGGTGGCGAGGAAGGCGATTTCGTTGGTTGCTTCCGCCATCGAGAGCCCTTCGACATAAGGCCACGGATACCAGGTCTGGTTCTGCCCGGGCGCGACCTTCGGGTTCATGAAGGTTTCCATCTGCACAAATTTGGCCGATCCCAAGGGCTTGGCGAAATCGACCAGTCTGGCGAAGGGAAAGCCGGTCCAGGCGATCGCCATGCCCCAGGCTTCCACGCAGCGGTGGCGGTAGGTGCGCTCTTCCAGCGTCATCTTGCGGATGAGATCGTCGATGCCGACTTCCATCGGTTTTTCCACGAGCCCGTCGATCTTCACCGTCCACGGCCGGATCGGCAGCTTCTGCGCCTGGTCGGCAACTTCCTTCGAGGAATTGAATTCGTAGAAATTGTTGTAGTGCGCGTTGATCTTCTCGTCGGTGATCGGACGGTCGAGCGTATATTTTTCGTTGCGCTTGGCGGGATAGAGATTGGCGGTCGGATCCGGCAGCTTGTCGAGATCGGTGACGCGCTGCGCCTTCGCGGCCCAAGGCGCCAGAGCAATGGCGCTGGCGCCGCCGATCAGGACTTTGCGGCGATCGAACACCAGATGTTCGGGCGTGGCGAGACGCTCGGGAATTTCCCAGCCGCGGCGGCGAATGACGTTCATAGGCAGACCCTCTGGCAAATCACGGCTCAAGGGGTACGAGCCGGCGGCCTCACAGGCAAGTCACGGTTATGGGAGCAATTGGCTGTCGTCCCCGCGAAAGCGGGACCCAGTAACCCCGGTCTGTCCGTCACATCGACGCCGGGGTTACTGGATCCCGGGTCTCGCTCGCGACGCTTGCTCGCCCGGGATGACGACTGCGATTTACTCCGCCGCCCTTCGCGCCGAAACGATTTGATCGGCGGTGCGGCCAGTCAGCTCCGCCATGTGGTCGAACTTGAAGGTGAAGGAGCCGACGCCGGCGGTGGCCGAGCGCACCTCGATGATGAGGTCGCCGATCTCGGCTTCCGCCATCTGCGCGCGCACCATGTCCCAGCCTTCCCAGCCCTCGCGGGTGTCGAAGCCGAGAATCTGGCCGCGCCGGCCCGACAAAATGGCATTCATCTTCGCCGTCGCCTCGCTTGGGCAGACGATCTCCACCAGATGGATCGGCTCCAACAGCACCGGACTGCATTGCGGCAAGCCATCGGCGATGCCGACGCGGGCGGCAATGCGGAACGCCATATCGGAGGAATCCACCGTGTGATAGGAGCCGTCGATCAGCGCCACTGCGAGGTCGACCACCGGAAAGCCGAGCGGCCCGTGCTTGAGCGCGTCGATGATGCCCTCTTCCACCGCCGGGATGTAATTGCGCGGCACCACGCCGCCGGTGATGCGGTCCTCGAACTGGAAACCGGAGCCGCGCGGCAGCGGCTTGATCTCCAGAACGGTGTCGCCGAACTGGCCGTGGCCGCCCGATTGCTTCTTGTGGCGGCCGCGGACGGTCACCGGCTTGCGGATGGTCTCGCGATAGCCCACCGATGGCGGCTGCGTCGTGACCGGGACGCCATAGCGGTCGCCGAGCCGTTCGGTCGCCACCCGCAAATGCATCTCGCCCTGGCCCCAGATCACCACCTCGTGCTTTTCGGCGTCGTGCACGATCGACAGCGAAGGATCTTCCTCCGTCAGTTTGGTGAAGGCGGCGCCGAGCTTGACGTCGTCTTTGCGTTCCTTGGCATGCACCGCGACGGCGAGCACCGGCGGGCTTGGCTTGATCTCGAGCAGTGCCGCATGCGCCTGCTTGCCGGCGCTCAGCGTATCGCCGGTCTTGGCGCCATCCAGTTTGCCGAAAGCGACGGTCTCGCCGGGGACGGCCTGTCCGCGCTTTTCGAAATGCTGGCCCATGACCTTGAACACACCTGAGACGCGGCCGGCCTCGGTTTCCGGCGTGACAAACGTCGTGCCGTCGCCGGCCTGGCCGCTGAGCAGGCGGGCGACCGACATCTTGCCACCGTGCGTGGTGTGGAAGGTCTTGAGCACCAGCGCGATCGGCTCGGCATTGCCTTTGACGCCGAGCCGGGCGGCGGTTTCCTCGACACCGCTCAATTCATGGCGCAGCGCCTTGAGCAGCCGCAGCACACCGTTTGACCGGGTGGCGACGCCGATCAGCACCGGGCAGACCTGACGCTCGCGCAACTCCTTGGACAAATCGTCGAACACCTTGTCGCGCGGCGGCTCGATGTCCTCCAGCAGCTGCTCCATGAGTTGGTCGTCGTGATCGGCCAGCGTCTCCAGCATGGTGAAGCGCGCTTCCTTCTTGCGGTCGAGGTCCTCGCCGGCGAGCTCGACGATCTCGGACGGCGCGTATTCCTTGTAGACAAAGGCGCGCTCAAGCGCGAGATCGACGAAGCCGGCGATGATGTCGCCATGCCAGATCGGAATCTGCCGCAGCAACAGCGGTATGCGCGAAGCGGGCTGCAACAGCTTGATGGTCTCGCGCACGCGCTTGTCGGCCTTGTCGATCTTGTTGAGGAACAGGAAATGCGGAATGTTCTGGTCTTCCAGTTCGCGCAGGATCAATTGCAGCTGCGGCACCTTCTTCTCGTCGGCCTCGCAGACCACGATCGCGGCGTCGACCGCCGGCAGTACGCTGCGCATGTCCTGGATAAATTCGATGGAGCCGGGACAATCGATAAACGTGTAATTGTCACCCATGAAGTCGGCGGTGGCGAAATTCGCCTCGACGCTCATCTTGTGATGGCGGGCTTCCTTGCTGGCGTCACCGACCGTAGTGCCGGCGTCGACGGTACCCTGGCGCTGCACCGCGCCGGTACGGGCAAGGATCGCTTCTAGCAGCGTTGTCTTGCCGCTCTGGAATGGGCCCACCAGCGCAATGCACCGTGGACCCCTGGGACCCGCGCCGTTCTGGGCCATATCTTCCTCCCTCGCCGGCCGGGAGTCGGACCTAGTTTCCCGGCCCTTTGTCACATTATCGTCTCAGGACCGGGCGGGGCTGGCAAGGGCGGAATTGACGTTTGGCCGGCGCCGGTGAGAAGTCGGGCATGGATACGGAAAAGTTGAGACTGTGGTGGGGCGCCTTTACCGGCTTCTACAAACCCGGCGTTCCGAATTTGGACGCTGTGTCGTCGTTTCTCTATGCCGCACGCAGCGTCATCCTGATCATCTCCGCCCAAGCCGCCATCATTGCCGGTCTCTTGGCGGCCAATGTCGGCCTTTTTGCATGGGGCGATTTCATCGCCCTACTGGTCGGCTATGTCGCCGCTCATATGATCAGCAATCTGAGCAACGATTACTTCGGCTTCCGGCGCGGGCACGACACGCCGGACTCGCCGCGCATGCGCTACACGCTGCACCCGATGGCGAGCGGTGTGCTCGACGGCCGCACCCTGCTCACCGGATTTGCGCTGCTAGCGGTCGTCGGCCTCGGCATTACAGCCTATTTCATCGTTGAACGCGGCTGGTTGGCGGCCGCATTCGCCATCGCCGGCGTTGCGTTGATGGTCCTCTATGACGCCGCACCGACCCCGTTGAAAAGTATCGGCCTCGGCGAATTCGCTGTCCTGCTGGTATGGGGACCGCTGATGATCGGTGGCGGTTTCGCCATGATCGCCGGTCACGTCTCGGCCAACGCGATGCTCGCCTCGCTTCCCTTTGGCTTGGGCGTCATGACCATTCTGACCGGCAAGCACATCGACCAGATGGATTTCGACTTGCGCCGCGACATTCGCACTTTGCCGGTATTGATCGGTGACCGCGCTGCCTGTGCGCTGAACGTCTCTGCCATCTGTGCGATCTATGCGATCGTTGCCGTTTTGATAGGTCTTGGCCGACTCACCCCGTTCGCAGCGGCGATCGCGCTAGCGCTTCCGCGCGCCGTCCACGCCATCAAGATCATGAGCGGGCCGCGACCGACGGCGGCGCCGGACGGTTATGTCGGCTGGCCGCTTTGGTACCACCGCGCCTGTCTCGAGCATAACCGTGTGCTCGGCTGGGCCTATATCGGCGGACTGGCCGCCGGAGCAATGTGACGCGAAAAGCGCTCAGCGCGCCGCGCGCAATGTCAGGCTGCTGACGCCGACGGCTACATTGAAGCCGGTTTGGCCCTGCAGCGACAGCGGCTGCAACGCGATCGATCGGTTGGAGCCGCCGACCAAGGCATTGGCGCCGAGCCCGGCCGCGACCGTGGCCTCGGCGGAGGCGCCGACGTATTCGCCGGCCAGCGCGTGCGGCGCCGGGCTCGCGGCGGCAAACACCGTCCAGATCATGCGGCCGCCCGAGGTCGCCCCGATATCCAATCCGAACTTGCTGATATTGCCGACATAGACTTCCTGCGGCCAGCCGGGCGCCGCCGGAACGAAGTTACAGTCCACCGCCTTTTTCGACCCGATGATGAAGCCGATGCCGCCGGAGATGTCGCAATCCAGCGTCCCGGCCTTGATGCGGTCCTGCGCCGACACCGAGGCCGGCGCGAGAATGACGGCAGCGAGTAAAGCAACTCCGACTACGGCGCGATTCATGACAATCCTCCCAATTCGTTGGTTTGATTTGGGCGACGAACGCAGTTGACGTGCAGCGAACGCGCAAAAACGAACGGCGCGCGCCCTGTCGCGATTTTGAAGTTCGAGGTTACCGCGAAGATGGAAAGAACTTCAAATCTCGGCGCTAGGTCAAATTACCGCAGAATCTCTGGATGCGCCGGCAGGCTTCTTCCAGGTCCTCGGTCTTGGTGGCGTAGGAAATGCGAAACGCCGGTCCAAGCCCGAAGGCCGTGCCCTGCACCACCGCCACGCCCTCCGCTTCCAGAAGCTCAGTGACGAAGTCTTCGTCGCTGGCGAGTTTCTTGCCGGTCGAGGCGGTCCTGCCGATGGTGGCGGCGCAGGACGGATAGACATAGAAGGCGCCCTCCGGCGTCGGGCATTTCAGCCCGTTCGCCTGATTGAGCATCGACACCACCAGGTCGCGGCGTTCCTTGAAGATCTTGTTGTGCTTGGCGATGAAGTCCTTCGGCCCGTTGAGCGCCTCGACCGAAGCCCATTGCGAGGCCGCCGCCGGATTGGTGGTCGACTGCGACTGGATCGTCGCCATTGCCTTGATCAGCGGCTCCGGCCCGCCGGCAAAGCCGATGCGCCAGCCGGTCATGCAATAGGCCTTCGACACGCCGTTGATGGTGAGCGTGCGCGGATAGAGCGACGGCTCGATTTGCGCCGGCGTCGAAAACTTGAAGTCGTCGTAAACGAGATGCTCGTACATGTCGTCGGTCATGACATGCACGTGCGGGTGCTTCACCAGCACGTCGGTGAGCGCCTTCAACTCGGCGCGCGTATAGGCGGCGCCGGTCGGGTTCGACGGCGAGTTCAGCAGGAACCATTTGGTCTTCGGCGTGATCGCCTTTTCAAGCTGCGCCGGGGTCAGCTTGAAGCCGTTCTCCATCTTGCAGACGAGCTCCACCGGCGTGCCGCCGGCGAGCAGCACCATGTCGGGATAGCTCACCCAATAGGGCGCCGGGATGATCACCTCGTCGCCCGGATTGAGCGTTGCCATGAAGGCGTTGTAGAGCACCTGCTTGCCGCCGGCGGAAACCGTGATCTGCTTCGGCGTATAGTCGAGGCCGTTCTCGCGCTTGAACTTGTGGACGATGGCGTCCTTCAACTCGGCGATGCCGTCGACGTTGGTGTATTTCGACGCCCGGCCCTCGCGGATCGCCTTGATCGCCGCCTCTTTGATGTTGTCGGGCGTGTCGAAATCCGGCTCGCCGGCACCGAGGCCGATGACGTTGCGGCCGGCTGCTTTCAACGCGCGCGCCTTGTCGGTGACGGCAATGGTCGCCGAGGGCTTGATGCGCTTGAGGTGGTCGGCAAGGAAGGCCATTGCAGGCTCCAATGAAGCCGCGGCGGACGCGGCAGCCCTTTGGTAATGCCGGCCTACGAGTCCAGCAAGAGGCGATCTGTTGAAGAAATTCGATTGATGCAATCGGTCGCACCGATCGGTGCCGCCCAGCGGCCGCAAGGCCCGGCCGTTGCACCGGATTTCACCGGCACGATTAACCGGCAGGCAACCTACATTGTGGTAGCTGCCGGGGGCTCATTGGGATGATTTCATGATCGGGCATACGGCGGCATTTCGCCGGTTGGACGGCATCATCTGGGCCCTGGTGGCCGCCGTAGCCGGGCTCGAACTGCTGGCCGTGGCCTTCGACGGCTTCACCCTCGTCGCGCGCTCCTACGGCGCGCCCGGCGTCACCTGCCTGCTGCTGATGCTGGCCGCGCGATACTACGGCGGCCGCCGCAGCGATCCCAATCTCTCCTCGGCCCTGGAAAGCACCGCGCAGATCGCCGCCTTTGCCGCGGTGGGGGCACCTCTGTCCTACGTCGCCGCCAGCCTCGGACTACCAATGTACGATGCGGCCTTTGACAATATGGATCGCGCGCTTGGCTTCGACTGGCGGGCGTTGCTGACGGTCATGCAGAGCTGGCCGGGATTTCATTTTGCGATGCGCGTGATCTATCTGTCATTGACCTTGCAGATGACCGCGGTCGTGCTGCTGCTCGGCTTTACCGGGCGGCTGGCCTGGTTGCGGGTCTATACGCTGGCCTTCATCTTCGCCGCGCTGGTGACCATCGCCATTTCCGCGGTGCTGCCGGCGGAAGGCGTCTGGCTGCATTACGGACTGCACGCCGTCGATCCCCGGATCGTGCCGGTGAGCAGTTCGAGCTGGCCGGTGTTCCTCGGCTTGCGCGACGGGACGTTCCGGCAACTGATGGCGGTCGGGGCCGAAGGCATCATCACCTTCCCCAGCCTGCACGCGGCTTTGGCCCTGATCCTGATCGCCGCCTTCTGGCCGGTGCCGTTGGCGCGCTGGATCAGTCTTGCGGTCAATATGCTGATGTTGGCGGCAACGCCCGTCGACGGCTCGCATTATCTCGTCGATATCCTCGCGGGGATCGGCATTGCGGTCGGATGCATTTATGCCGCGCGCGCTTTGGTCGCCCGCCTGGCCGGCAAGCCCCTAGCCACCGCGCCGGCAAGGGTCGTCCCTGCCGCCGCCCCAGTGGCTTCGCTTTCGGCGCCGGCACGGGTACAATAGCGCCGGACAAGAGCCGGGCGACCGGCCGCCGCCGATCCGGGAGCGCTGCCGATGAAACTCTCCGCCGAGCAATTGAAGGCCTTCGACGAGCAAGGCTACGTATTCTTTCCCAACTGCTTCTCCGAAGAAGAGATCGCGCTGCTGCGCACGGCAGCCGACACAATACTCAAGCTCGACCGTCAGGAGGTCTGGCGCGAGAAGTCGGGCGCGCCGCGCACCGCCTTTGCCGCGCACAAGTTCAATCCGGTGTTCGAGGTGATGTCGCGGCATCCTCGATTGGTCGAACCGCTGATGCAGTTGTTCGGCGAGAGCGTCTACGTCCACCAGTTCAAGCTCAACGCCAAGGCCGCCTTCGAAGGCGACGTCTGGCAATGGCACCAGGACTACGGCACCTGGGCGCGCGACGACGGCATGCCCGAGCCGCGCGCCATGAACATTGCGATCTTTCTCGATGACGTGCTGCCGATCAACGGCGCGCTGATGGTCATCCCGAAGAGCCATAAACAGGGCGTGCTCGAAGCCGGCCACGACAAGACCACGACGTCGTATCCGCTGTGGACGCTTGACAAGGAGACGGTGACGCGGCTTGCCGCCGAGGCCGCCGGCCCGGACGGCGTCGGCATCGTGGCGCCGACCGGCAAAGCCGGCTCGGTACTGATGTTCCACGGCAATCTGGTGCATGCCTCGCCGCCCAACATCACGCCCTACCCGCGCAAGATCGTCTATCTCACGCTGTGCGCCTGCTCGAACCACATCACCAAGTTCACCCGCGCCGAATGGATCGCGCACCGCGACTTCACGCCGATCGTGCCGGTGGCCGACGACGCACTACTGGAGTACGCCCGCGCGCATCGGGTGGCGGCGGAATAAAATTATCGTAACGGTGCTCAGCGTAGCGTGCGCCGTTTGCAATTCGTTACAATTAGAAAACGTCCTTAAAAACTGTCGCGTAGCGGCCTTCGAATTGCCGGACTTTACCGGCCCTATGCTGCGTGGCGGTGCCAAGATTCGTTTCGAGGACTTCTAATGTACACGCTCTATTCGATGCAGCGTTCCGGCAACAGCTACAAGGTCCGCCTGGCGCTGGCCCGGCTTGGCATTCCCTACAAGCTGGTCGAGGTCGACATCTTGCAAGGCGAGAGCCGCACGCCGGAATTCCTCGCCAAGAATCCGAACGGCCAAGTGCCACTGATCGAGGTCGCGCCCGATCGCTACCTC
The DNA here is from genome assembly GCA_963805375.1 of uncultured Alphaproteobacteria bacterium. Taxonomy (GTDB): domain Bacteria; phylum Pseudomonadota; class Alphaproteobacteria; order Rhizobiales; family Xanthobacteraceae; genus Pseudolabrys. The sequence goes on from CAWDUB010000010.1 coordinate 425,041, forward strand.
GCCGAATCGAACGCCATCCTCTGGTACGTCGCCGGCGGCACCACGCTGGCGCCGGAGAACCGCATCGAGCGCGCCGAAGCCATGCAGTGGATGTTCTTCGAGCAGCACAGCCTGGAGCCGAATATCGGCGCCGCTTATTTCTGGCTGGCGCTGGTCAAAGGCGGGCGCGATTTGCAGCAGCACGCGCTCGATGACTGGATGGAAAACGGCTACCGCGCGCTCGCCGTCATGGAAATGCACCTCGGCAAGCATCGCTTTTTCGTCGACAACCGTTTCACCATCGCCGACATCGCGCTTTACGCCTACACGCACGTCGCCAACCAATGCGACTTCGATCTCGCGCGCTACCCCGCCGTGCGCGCCTGGCTCGATCGCGTCGCCGCCGAGCCCGGGCACGTGCAGATGGAATGGCAGCCGCAACCGCTCGCCGCGGCGGAATGACGTTAAGGCTTCATTAACCATCCACCATCAAAAGGCCCTGGTTTTCCACCGGCTTTGCCCTGATCGGGCCGAACGGCCGCCGGCTTCCTGCGCCATGTTGCCAACGTCGGAAAGCGATTCCTTCTAAGAGTTGATCATGTCCAAGCCTAACGATCATAACGGCTTCACGCCGCCCGGCGGCCGCGTGCTCGGCAACGAGCGCCGCATCACCGCGCTCGCCGAACTGGTCGCCACCGCCGCGCTCGTTCTATCGATTGCCGTAGCGGTGACCGCGGTGTCGGTCGGTATCGCACGCGCGCATGGCACGATGGCCACGACCGCGACGGCAGTCTCTATGGTATCGCACTGCTGCTCGCGCTGACCGTCATCGGCATCGGCGGCTACACGCTGCGGCCGCCGCGCCGACGCATGCCCCATTGATGACGTTACGGTGATCGCGAAACTATTCGCCATCGCCGCGCGTTTGCGGCAGCATGACGCGCATGAATCGGACGGCCCCGCTGCTTGCTTTTGCCCTGCTGCTCGCGCCGTCGATCGCGCCGGCGCAGCCGGTATTCACTTCCTCCGCCGGAAATCTCAAGGTTGAGACCGTCGCCGGCGGCCTGGTGCATCCCTGGTCGCTCGCCTTTCTGCCCGACGGCCGCATGCTGGTCACCGAGCGGGCCGGACGCATGCGCATCGTCGGGCGCGACGGAAAACTGTCGGCGCCGCTCGGCAATGTTCCTAAAGCCTATGTCCGCGGCCAGGCCGGCCTGCTCGATGTCGCGCTCGACCATGGCTTTGCGCAAAACCGGACGATTTATTTCTGCTTCGACGAAAATTCCGGCGGCAGCGTCGCCGTCGCCCGCGCCACGCTCGATGCCGGCGCGGCGCCGCGCCTCGACGACGTGCGGATCATCTTCCGGCAAAAAGGCCCGCCGTCGCGCGGCAACAATGTCGCCTGCCGCATCGCGCAGGCGCCAGACAACAACCTGTTCGTCACCCTCGGCGATCATTTCTTCCCCGTCGCCGAGAAGGCGCAGACGCTCGACAACCACATCGGCAAGATCATCCGCATTCGCCCCGACGGCAGCGTGCCGCCGGACAATCCATTCGTGAACAGCCCGAACGCGCTGCCGGAAATCTGGGCCTACGGCCTGCGCAATCCGGAGGGGCTGGCCTTCAATCCCGCCGACGGCAAGCTCTGGGAACAAGAGCACGGCCCGATGGGCGGCGACGAGATCAACATCATTGAGAAGGGCAAGAACTACGGCTGGCCGGTCGTCTCTTTCGGCGTCAACTATGACGGCACGCCGGTCGGCGCAGGCAAGGCGCAGGCGCCGGGCATGACGGCGCCGGTCTGGCATTGGACGCCGTCGATCGCGCCATCCGGCATGACCTTTTACAGCGGCGATCTTTTCCCGCAGTGGAAAGGCAGCCTGTTCAGCGGCGCGCTGAAATTCCAACTGTTGTCGCGGCTCACACTCGACGGCGACAAGGTCGTGAAGGAAGAGCGCCTGTTGCAAGGCCTGCGCGAGCGCATCCGCGACGTGCGGCAGGGGCCGAACGGCGCGCTCTATTTGCTCACCGACAACAGCGCCGGACGCATTTTGCGCCTGACGCCGGCCGAGTGATCCATCACCACTTGTGAAATACGAAGAAAGCCCCGGCAGCGATCAGCGCAAAGCCCAGCCCCTGGCTCCAGGTCAGCGGGTCCTTGAGATAGACGGTCGAGAAGATGGCAAAGACCGTAAGTGTGACAACCTCCTGAATGGTCTTGAGCTGCGCCGGATTATAGACGGCGCTGCCATAGCGGTTGGCCGGCACCGCCAGGCAATATTCGACGAAGGCCAGCGCCCAACTGATAAAAATGACGGTGAGCAGCGGCACCTCCTTATAGCGCAGGTGCCAATACCAGGCGGTGGTCATAAAGACGTTGGAGCCGATCAGCAGCGCGATCGGCGTGAGGTAAGACGGCAATGCAGGCATGGAACTCTCATGGTGCGGGGAAGCGTCGGCGGGCGGTATCTTAAGCCTCGCAATGAGGCCGTCCATCGGCGCGACACGCAAGTGTCACCGCGACGTCACAGGCCTGCGCTATGCAGAACCCGCTACTGTCGCCTGTTGCGTATTGCGTAAGTCCCTCTTGCGGTCCCGCGCTGCTGACCCTGCGCGCCGGGGCCGCAATTTTTTTGCGTTACGAGCCGCCTGACGCGCGCTGCTTGCGCAAGGCATCCCGCATCGAATGGACGTCGTGCGCCGTGACCGGCGGCGCGGCGTTGCCCCAGGCATTGCGGACATAGGTGGCTACCGCCGCAATCTGATCGTCCTTCAGCTTCCAATCGAAGGCCGGCATCGCAAAGGGCGTCGGTCGCTTGCCGGTCACGGCCGTGCGGGCGCCTTCCAGGATCACGCGAACGACCGTACTCGGATCGCGCTGCTGGACGTTGGCGTCGTGCTGCAGTGGCGGAAACATGCGTGGAACGCCTTTGCCGTCCGCCTGGTGGCAGGCCGCGCAGCTATCGGCGAAGATCGCCGCGCCCACTTTCATTTTCGGATCGTCCGCGGCCAAGGGCTTCGGCGCATGATTTGGCCCACCGTCGACATTCTTCAGATAAACGGCGATAGCATGCAGATCGACATCGGCCATCTTGGAGGTTGAATTCTCCACCACTTCGGCCATCAAGCCGGCGGCCCCGCTGTGCTTGTTGCGCCCGGTCTTCAGGTACTCGACGATGTCCTCCACGCTCCAGGAGCCGGTGCCGTCGTATAAATTTCCGGCGATCTTCGGCGCGAACCAATTTTGAATCGCACCCCCCGTCAGCGGCTCGCTGGTCTTGTCGGCACCGAGCGCATTCTTCGGCGTATGGCAGGCGCCGCAATGGCCGGCGCCCTGCACCAGGTAAGCGCCGCGATTCCATTCCGCGCTCTTGTTCGGGTCGGGCCTGAACTCACCGGGATGGAAAAACACCAAATCCCAGCCGCGCATGACCACGCGATGATTAAGCGGCCACGTGAGATCGGCTTGCCTGCGCGGGCTCTTTACCGGCGGCAGCGTGTTGAGATAGCCGCGGATCGCCATCACGTCGTCGCGGGTGATCTTGGTGAAATAAGGATACGGAAAAGCCGGGTAGAGCCGCGTGCCGTCCGGGCGCATGCCGTTATGCAAAGCGCGGTAGAAATCCTCGTCCGACCAGGCGCCGATGCCGGTCGCGCGGTCCGGCGTGATGTTCGGCGAGTAGATGATGCCGAACGGCGTCTCGATCGGCCGGCCGCCGGCAAAGGGCGCGCTGCCTTTGCTGGTGTGGCAGGCGACGCAATCGCCGGCATCGACCAGGTGATGACCGCGTTCGATGGTCGCAAAGGACGTGTCGGCCGCGCGCGCGAGCGGCAGTGAGCCGCCGGCCGCCAGAGCCAAACCGACCAATATATAAATTAACTTGCGCATGGCCGCGCTCCTCACGCCTGCACCAGCGGGCCGGGATTTTTCAAATATTTGGTCTTGATCGCCTCGGCCGACCAATAAGCGAGCGCGGCGAGCGTGCCGGTCGGGTTGTAGCCGGCGTTCTGCGGAAACGCGCAGGCGCCCATCACGAACAAATTATGCAAGTCCCAGCTCTGCAGATACCGGTTGACCGCGCTCGATTTCGGATCGGCGCCCATGATCGCGCCGCCGGTGTTGTGCGTCGTTTGATAGGGAACGATGTCGTAATGCCCGGTACGCTTCTTGACGTTGATTTCGCGCGGCTTCATCGCCTTGGCGATATCCGCTGCGCGGTCGGTGAGGTAGTCCGACATCTTGTGTTCGTTGTCGGTGTAATCGAAGGTCATACGCATCAACGGACGGCCATAGACGTCGCGGTAAGTCGGATCGAGGTCGAGATAGTTGTTGCGATGACTCATCACCGCGCCGTGGGTGGAAATGGTCGCCGTGGTCAAATAGTTTTTGGCGATGGCCTTTTTCCAGGCTGCGCCCCATTTCGGCGTGTCCTTGGGGGTCGGGTGGTGCTCTATCGGCCGGCCATTGGTATTCCAGCAGGCGAGATAGCCGCCGCCGATGAAGCCAAGGCCGGAATGGTCGAAATTGTCACCGTTGTATTCGTCGATCCCGATGCCGAGCGCACCGGCGCCGACGAAGGGATTGAGAATCTTGTCGTCAAAGAATACGTCGACCCCGCTGACGATCTGATAGGCGTAGTTCTTGCCGATCACCCCCTGCCCGGTTTTGGGGTCGTAAGGCTGGCCGATGCCCGACAGCAGTAACAGCCGGGGATTGTGCAGCGCATAGGCGCACATGATCACCATCTCCGCCGGCTGCTCGTATTCCTCGCCCTGCGCGTCGACGTAAATCACGCCGGTCGCACGCTTGGCCGCAGCATCGTGCTCGATGCGCATCACCTCGCATTCGGTGCGCAGTTCGAAATTATCCTTGCGCAACAAGACTGGCAGGATGGTCGTCTGCGCGCTCGATTTCGAATAATTGCCGCAGCCGAATTTCTCGCAGAAGCCGCAATAGGTGCAGGGAGCGAGCTGCACGCCGAGCGGATTGGTGTAAGGCCGCGACATGTTGGCGGCCGGACAGGGAAATGGCTTGTGGCCGGTTTCTTTGGCGGCCGCCTCGAACAAAGTCGGCCCGTAGACCATGTCGAGCGGGGGGTTGGGATAGTCGCGCGTGCGCGCGCCCTCGAAGGGATTGCCGCCGGGCTGCAGCTGGCCTTTGAGATTGCCGGCCTTGCCGCTGACACCGCAAAGATATTCGAACTTGTCGTAGTACGGCTCAAGCTCGTCATAGGTCACGCCCCAGTCCTGCACCGTCATGTCGTTCGGCAAGGCGCCGTAGCGCTGGGTGTTATGGCTGCGGGCGACAAAATCGCTCGGCAGAAAACGCCAGGTTTGCCCGTTCCAGTGAATGCCGGCGCCGCCGACGCCGGTGGCCGGCAGGAATGAGCCGAGATGGCGCATCGGCAGCGCGGTTTCGGAAACGCTGTTGCGGAAAGTGAGCGTCTCCCGCACCGGCTCCTCGAACAGCGCGTGCCGCCACATGTAGCGCAATTCATCCTGCGCGAAGGTGACGGCGAAATCCGTCGAGGTATCGCGCCAGCCGCCGCGTTCGAGCGCCAGCACCTTGAGGCCGGCATCCGTCAATTCTTGTCCGAGGATGGCGCCGGTCCAGCCAAACCCGACCAGAACGACATCGACCGCAGGCAGTTTCTTCGCCATCACATCTCCTCACGCAGGCGTCCAGCCGGGGCGGCCTTCGATGCCCACCGGCTTGAGGTCGAGTTTCTTGCCGTGTTGTTTGACGTAGGGCCGGTAATCGTAGCGCGCGCCGGGAAAGCCGATCAGTTTCCAGCCGGCCATGTCGCGGTTGCCGCCATAGATCGGATCCGACAAAAAGCCCTCGACGGTGTTCTGCAGGAACAGCGTGAAGAAGGTTTTGGCGTCGGCGCCATCGAGCTTGATGTCGCCACTTTCCAGACCCTTGAGAACTTGATCCTGCTGATCGGCGCCGAGCTGTGAAAATTTCTTGCCGCCGAACTTCCCGGTGCAATGGGCATCGATCGCTTTGATGGCCGCGCGATAAAGTTCCGCGGGCGACATGCGGCTTTGATAGCCCTGCGTCTTTTCGCCCTTTTTCCACGGTCCCTGCATGTACCAATGCGAGCCGCTGCCGTAAGGGCCGGCCAGCTGCCGGTCGATGAACACGGTGACACCGGCTTCCTTGGCGCCGGGGCCGAGCTCGTCGTTGGGGATCAAGCGCGACACCGCCGCGTCGATGAATTCGGTTTCCTCGGCAGTGAGAAACTGGTTGGGGCCGGGCTTGGCGATATCCGGCTTGTTCGCTTCTCCGGGCTGCCAGGGCACCTCACCTGAAATCGAGCGCGCTTGCGCACCATCCAGTGCAACCGAGGAGCTAATCACTACGCCTGCGGACAATAATTGACGGCGGCTCAAACTGGAGCGGGACATCGTGCAATCCGATAATTCAATCGCCCTGTTGGTGAACGATTGACTGGCCGCAAGGTTCCGCCTGGCTCACTCAGCCGTAGTGCAGCTTGGCGGCGAGGATCACCGCCATCAACGCCAGCGTCACCGCGTTGGAGCCGATCAGCGGCCAGTCGCCAATGGCGAGGCCGTAGATCAGCCAGAGCCCGATGCCGAGGGTAAAAGCGGCGGTCGCCGGCAGCGACAGCGCGCGCGTTTCCTTGTCGCGGATAAGCTTGCGCGCCTGCGGCAGCCAGCACAGCGTCGTCAGGGCGGCGCCGGCCGCGCCGATGACGTCGATGAGCGGGGCCAGCGGCATGCGCCCGTCTACGGCCGATTCGGCTTTGGTTTTGTGACAGCTTCCGGGCCAGGCGCCGAAGCCATTCACAACTATCGATAGATGCGATAAAAAGTGCACTTGAGGCTTCCGGGGGCGCCGATGGACCTTGTCACCCGATTCCTGTCCGCTGGGCTGATCATTTGGTTCGTGCTTTTTGCGGCGCTCATTGCCGGCCGCATTCTGCGCGGCGATATCGACACCACCGGCTTCCTGATCACCAAGCGGCCCGGCCGCAGAACCAATAAGAGTGACACCAGCGTAGCGCCCGAGCGCGCGCTTTCGATCGCGATATTTCCCGTGGTGATCCTCAGTTACGCCTTTACCGCTTTGCACGCGGACATGAGCGTGCCCCACCCCTCGCTTCCCGACATTTCCGACCAGATGGTCATGCTGCTCACCGGCGGCAATGGCCTCTACCTCGCCGGCAAGATTGCCCGCACGCAATAACAGGAGGACGTCGTGACCACTGATAATATTGCCATCGTTTGCTTTGCGATCATCAGCGTCATCATTCTGCTGTTCGCGGTCCTGGTGTTGTGGAAGATCTACAAGGGCGACATCAGCCTGGACGGTCTGCTTACCGAGGTCCCGGCGAACGGAAAGGCGGTCGACAACACGAAAGCCAGCCTGTCGCGTTTCCAGTTTCTCATCTTCACCTTCGTGATTGCCGGGCTCTATCTGCTGCTGTCGATCGAAGCCGGCACATTCGTCGATATCCCGTCGAACGTGCTTTACCTCCTCGGCATCAGCGGCGGCACCTATGTCGTGTCGAAGGCGGTGAAATAACAACCACGCCGGCCCGGCGGCAGCATGGCCGCCTGCTCGAACCGACTTATCGAGCGAGGAGACGCAAAATGCCACGTCATCTGAGAGTCGCCGCTCACGCGCTGCTCGCGGCCTTTTTCCTTTCCATGGCCGCGACCGTTCCGGCGCGCAGCCAGCATCCGCAAAACAAGCCGGATTTTTGCAAGTCCATCTGGGAGGAGATCGGCACGCCGGAAGGTCGACCCGGCAGCAAGACGACGATCGTCTGCCACCTCGGCTATATTGTCGGTCACAACGACAGCAAAAAGACGCCCAACTGGGTCATCGAGCGGCTCACCCCCGACCTGACCAAATCCGGCGGCTCGCGCGAGGGCAAGGATTTTGCGGCCGACCCCATGCTTCCCGAGGCCGCGCAAGCCAAGCCCACCGACTATGACCCGCACGGTTCCGAATTCGACAAGGGCCACAACGCCCCGGCCGCGGATTTTTCCGGCAAACAGGACTTTCTCGACGACACGTTCTTTTATTCCAACGCCGTTCCGCAAGTCGGCGCCGGTTTCAACCGCAGCATCTGGCGATCGTTGGAAACCCAGGTGCGCAACCTCGTCGGCTCCAACCACGCGGTCATGTACGTGATCACCGGCCCGGTCTACCAATCGACGAAAGCCATCAAAATCACCAACGACGTTTGCCGGACCGAAATGGAATTGCCGGTTGTCGAGCCAACATCGATTTGTCCGGAGAACGCCAAAAACAAGGAGGCCGCATGCGCCGCCGGCGTCGCCGTGCCGGCGGCGATGTATAAGATCGTCTACGATCCGGTGATGCAAAACGCATTCGCCGTGCTGTTGCAAAACAAATCGCACACCGGCCTCTACAAGAGCGGCAAAGGCGGCGACTATATTCAAGCGCACCGGGTCGGGCTTGCGACCGTCGAGGATTTGACCGGGCTTACTTTTTTTACCAAATTCACCGCGCGTAAATTGCGGCAAATGCGAAGCAGTTGCGTTGACGTCAAGGTCCACTAGTTTCAATATGAATCTTGCGCTGGGATCTTGCCCGCGCGGCCGATCATTCAGGACATGGCGGACGAGCACCGCAAACAACCCCGCCGCCTCGCCTGCGCACGCTGCGGCGCCGCCTTCGACTGCGGGCTCGACGCCGGCTGCTGGTGCCGCGATGAGCCCTACCGGCTGCCGATGAGCCAGATGACGAACGAGGACTGCCTGTGCCCCGCCTGCTTGCGCCGGGTGGCGGCCGCCGGTCCTTCCCCGGCCAGCAATTAACGGCGTTGCGCGCTCGCGCCGGCCCGCCACTGTCTCGACACGATGTAACCCTATAGGCTGCGCCCGATTTTCCGGATAACCACCTCGCGCGGCGCCGTCGGCGTCGCGCGCGCTCGTCTGCAGACGCCCATGTTCCGCCCGTTCGAACGCAAACTGCCGCCGACGTCTTTGTCGGAGAGCGCCGCGCCCCCGCCCGGCCTGCTCGCCTTCTATTGGCATTTCGCTCGTCAGGCGCGCGGCCTATTCGTCGGCCTGTTTGCCGCCGGCCTCGCTCTGGCGCTGCTCGACGTCCTCATCCCGGTCTTTATCGGCCGCATCGTCACGCTCATTACCAGCACCAAGCCGGACGAGCTGTTCGCGAAAAGCTGGCCGATGCTGCTTGGCATGGCGGCCGTGCTGTTGCTGCTGCGTCCCGCCGCCATAACCGGGCAGCAGTTGATGATGAACCAGGCGATCGCGGCGAACGTGGCCAACCGCATCCGCTGGCAGAACCACTGGCACGTGGTGCGTCAGTCGTGGGCGTTCTTCCAGAACGATTTCGCCGGCCGCATCGCCACCCGCGTGATGCAGACCGGCCCGGCCTTGCGCGAAAGCCTGGTGTCGCTGCTCACCGCCGTCTGGTTCATTCTGGTCTACGGCACCGCCGCGCTGGTCCTGCTGGCCTCGGCCGACCGCTTACTGGCGCTGCCGATCGTGCTGTGGTTTGCCGCCTATGTCGTCATGCTTCGCTATTTCGTGCCGCGCATGCGCGACCGCTCGAAGATGACGTCGGAATCGCGTTCCATGCTCACCGGCCGCATCGTCGACACCTACACCAATATCGCGACGGTCAAGCTGTTCGCGCGCGCCAAGGACGAGGACGCCTATGTGCGCGAGGCGATCGACCATCACACCGGCCGTTTCCACGAGCAGCTGCGCATCAACACGCTGCTGGTCGTGACGCTGACCGTACTCAACGCGCTGCTGATCACGCTGACCGGCGCCTTCGCCATCTGGCTCTGGCGCAACGGCCATATCGCCGTCGGCACCGTCGCCATGGCGCTGCCGATGACCATGCAGATCGTCGCCGTCTCCGGCTGGGTGGCTCTGCAGATCACCAGCATTTTCGAAAATGTCGGCGTGGTGCAGGAAGGCATGCTCACCATCGCCCGCCCGCATACACTGATCGACGGCGCCGGCGCGCCGCCGCTTGAGGTGACGCGCGGCGCCGTGCGTTTCGAGGACGTGCGCTTCCACTACGGCCGCGCCAGCGGCGTCATCGACGACCTCACGCTCGACGTTTTGCCGGGCGAGAAGATCGGCCTGGTCGGCCGCTCCGGCGCCGGCAAGTCGACGCTGGTCAACGTGCTGCTGCGCTTTTTCGATCTCGAAGGCGGCCGCATTCTGATCGACGGTCAGGACATCGCGAACGTAACGCAGGAATCCTTGCGCGCGCAGATTTCGGTGGTGACGCAGGACACCTCGCTACTGCACCGCTCGATCCGCGACAATATCCGCTACGGCAAGCCCGCCGCCAAGGAGGCCGACATCGTCGCCGCCGCGCGCATGGCGCACGCCGACGCGTTCATCCACGAGCTGGAAGACCTGCAGGGCCGGCGCGGCTACGACGCCCATGTCGGCGAGCGCGGCGTCAAGTTGTCGGGCGGCCAGCGCCAGCGCATCGCCATTGCCCGCGTGATCCTGAAGAACGCGCCGATTTTGGTGCTCGACGAGGCCACCTCGGCGCTCGATAGCGAGGTCGAGGCCGCCATCCAGCAGAGCCTCGGCACGCTGATGCGCGGCAAGACGGTGATCGCCATCGCCCACCGGCTTTCGACGATTGCGCAGATGGACCGGCTGGTGGTGCTCGACCAGGGCCGCATCGTCGAGCAGGGCTCGCACGAAGCCTTGCTGCGCGCCAACGGCCATTACGCCGCGCTGTGGCGGCGCCAGTCCGGCGGCTTTATCGACGTCTCGGTGCCGCAGCAGGCGGCCGAATAGGTTCCTCGTGCCCCGGATGCGGCGCGGCATGGAGCACTGGCGGAATGCTGCGCCGCTGATCCGGGGCCTTTCGTCTCACTAAACCTGGGCCCCGGGACTGGAGCGCGGCGCCCGGGAAAAGTGCATCTGTCGTTGTCATCGTCCTGTCACAGGCCGGTCACCCACTCGCTCAACCCCACTGCGCGAGAGGTGTTGCCATGGTGACCGCCGATCTGGCCGATGCCGCCCCGGAAACCGGAATCGTCTGGGTCTATCGTTTCCGTCCCGACGGCAGCGCGGAGGTGATCCCCAATACCGCCGTCGATGCCGCGCTGTCCGATCAAGGCGCCGGCTGGGTCTGGATCCATCTTGCGCTTGCCGACATGCGCTGCCGCAACTGGATCGCGCAACACGCGCCGGTATCCGAACTGGCGCGCGAGGTGCTGGGCGGGGCGGACACGCACTTGCGTCTCGACATTTTGGGCAGCGAAATCGTCGGCGTGCTGCCCGACCTGCACCAGGAGCTGGGCGGCCGCGGCGAGGAGCTGGTGCGCCTGCGCTTTGTCATGACCGAGCGCATGCTGATCACCGCGCGGCAGCGGCCGCTGCATTCGGTGGACAGCAACCGCCGCGCCATCAATTCCGGCAAGCGCTTTCCCAGTGCGGTGTCTTTCTTTGACGCAGTGATCGACGAATTCGCCGACGCGGTCGGCCGCTTGGCTGAAAAACTCAGCAAGGAGCTCGACGGCATCGAGGAAAACGTCATGCACGACGAGCCGGCCGACCACCGTCCGCGTATCGGCAGAGTGCGGCTGCAGGCGGTGCGCGTGCATCGGCAATTGGCGCAGCTCAGGACCATGTTCCACCGCATCGAGCCGCGCATGATTGCCGACAACGCGCCGGTGGCGCAGGCGATGCGCGCGCTGGCGCAGAAGCTCGACGCCATCGACCACGAGGTTGCCTCGCTGCATGAGCGGGCGCGGCTGCTGCTCGACGAGGTGGCGGCGAAGATGACCGAAATTACCAACCGGCGCCTGTACACGCTCTCGGTCCTCACCGCCTGCTTGTTGCCGCCGACGTTGGTGACCGGCTTCTTCGGCATGAACACCAAGGACCTGCCGTTGCAGAATTTGGAGGGCGGCACTTGGCTGGCGCTGCTGGTGGCGGCGGTCGCCGCTGCGGCCTGCTACTGGGCGCTGCGCCGCATGCGCGCGTTTTGATCGGTGGGCGCGATGGGCAGCCTCGCGCCCTTGCAGCGCGCGGCTGAACTCCCATAATGCCGCTCCCGCCAATCGGACACTGTCATCATGATCATGGAAATCGCCCACATCACCGTGAAGCCCGGCTCGGAGAACGAGTTCGAAGCGGGCGTCAAGAAAGCCGCTTCGATCTTCCAGCGCGCCAAGGGCTGCAGCGGCATGACCCTGCAGCGCTCGCACGAGAAGCCATCGCTCTACCGGCTATTCGTGAAATGGGGAACGATCGAAAACCACACCAAGGATTTCCGCGAATCCGCCGACTTCCAGGAATGGCGCAAGCTGGTCGGCCATTGCTTTGCCTCGCCGCCCGAGGTCGAACACGTCAGCGAAGTCGTGCACGGCTTCTAAACGCGTGACCCCGAAAAGTGGACACCGGTTTTCGGAAAAAGATCACGCCTAAGGAAAGCCCGTGAAACGCAGCACCGAGCGTATCCTCACCACCCATACCGGCAGCCTGCCGCGCACCGCCAAAGTCGTCGAACTGCTGCTGGCGGAAAAGAAGGAGCCGGGCCGGCACAAGGCAGCGCTCGACGCCGCGGTGCGCGAGGCGGTTCGCTACGTCGCGCGCATGCAGGCGGAGAGCGGCATCGACATCATCAATGACGGCGAGCAGGGCCGCACGGATTACACCGTGCATGTGCTCGACCGCCTGACCGGTTTCGCCGGCGAAAGCTCAGCCCCGCTCGGCACCGGCGAGCCGGAATTCCCCGAACTCGCCGCCATGCTCAGCTATTTCGCCTCGCCGTTCCAATATCGCCCGCGCTGTTCCGGCGACGTGACCTGGAAGGACTGGCCGGCGGCGCTTGCCGACATCGAACTGTCCAAGCGCGCGATGGCCGGCGCCAATGTTGAGAATTTGGCGGAAGAATTCTTCATGACTTCGCCCTCGCCCGGCCAGATCGCGCGCTACCTGAAGAACGCGCACTACAGAAGCGAAGAGGAATACGTGTTCGCGCTCGCCGATGTGATGCAGCGCGAATACAAGGCCATCGTCGATGCCGGCTTCATCCTGCAGCTCGACTGCCCCGATCTCGCCATGCTGCGCCACATGGTCTATCTCGACCTGCCGCTCGCCGAATTCCGCAAGATCATCGAAGTCAACGTCGCCGCGCTCAACCAGGCGGTCGCCGACATTCCCGCCGACCGCATGCGCATGCATGTGTGCTGGGGCTCGACCGCGGCGCCGCATCACACCGACGTCCCGCTCGCCGACATCGTCGACATCGTGCTCACCGCCAAGCCGATGGCGGTCTCCTTCCCCGCCGCCAATGGGCGGCACGAACACGAATGGAAAATCTGGCGCGAGGTGAAGCTGCCGCCCGGCAAGATCATCATCCCCGGCGTCATCGATTCCACCGTCAACACCGTCGAGCATCCGGACCTGGTCGCCGACCGTATTGTCAACTTCGCCTCCGTGGTCGGACGCGAGAACGTCATCGCCGGCGTCGACTGCGGCTTCGGCACCTTCGCCGGGCGCGTGCAGGTCGACACGAAAATCGTCTGGATGAAACTCGCCGCGCTCGCCGAAGGCGCCGCCCGCGCCTCCAAGCAGCTCTGGGCAAAGGCGGCGTAAGCGCTCCGCCTTTCCGCCTCCGGCGCCGTTGCGCCTTTGCCGGCTTAACTTGTATAATGTCCAAGCGTCACAAGGGCTTGGGAATGGGCGAGAGCATCGGCCCGATCCGGCCATGGCGACGACGCCGTCAGGCGGACGACGGCGAGTGATATTTTGGGGAGTTGCGTTGTGTGCGTTGATTTGAAGGGGCGGCCCGCGCGGGCGCTCGGCTTTGCCTGCCGGACCATGCCGGCCATCGCGCTGCTCGCGGCACTCTCGATGACGCCGGCCCGCGCGCAGACGGGCCCCGCCTCGGTCTTTTCTCCGGCAGTGTCAGCGGGCGCCACCGCCGCAACTCTGAAAACCCAAGTTCCGCCTTACGAGGGCGCCTTCGCCTCCGAGATCCTGGCCGGCGGCGCGGTCAACAAATTCAGCGTGCCGCAAGCCTCCACCAATCTGAAGACCGTCAAAGCCACGCTCAATTGGTGCACGCACGATTCGGCGGATAGCGCGCGTCTCGACTGCACCGCGGCCGACGGCGGCATTTTCCTGGCGACCAAGGCGGCCGACAATGACGGCGCCGTCGCCGGCACAAGCCTCGGCTTCTATATTCCGCGCACGCCGGGCTGGTGGCCGCCGGTCGCCGTTGCCGCAATCGCCGTCGATGCCGATACGGCGGGCGGCCCGCAGATTTTGTTCCGCGGCAACCTGCAGGTCAGCGCGCTTTGGCTTCCCTTGGCGCTGACGCTGCTGATCGTCCTCGTCGTCTATCCCGGATGCCCGGCGCTTTTCTGGTTCCTGGCGCAGCAGCGCTACCTGCAGCAAAAGAAAGACGCAAAGCCGAACGGCAAGCCGAGCGAACAGATCGAGCCGATCGAAGAGCCGCCGAGCCTGTGGACGGCGATCGATCCGCTCGAGCTCACCAAGAATTCCTACGGCCGCGGCAGCATCGCCAAACTGCAGTTTTTTGTGTTGAGCTTTATCGTGTTCGCTCTGTTGTTATTTCACACGCTGCGCACCGGCCTGTTCGCGACCATATCGGTCGACGTCTTGTATCTGATCGGCCTCAGCGCCTATGGCGCCGCCGCCGCGCGGCTGGTGTTTTTGGCCAATCGGCGATTGAGCCTGCAGAGCTGGGTCTGGCTGCGCCGCAAAGGCTGGCTGTCGGAGGACGGCGACATCGCGCCGCGCGCCAAATGGAGCGACCTGTTTGTCAATGCCGGCGGCAACGAGATCGATCCGTACCGTTTCCAGTTGGCGATCGTCTCGTTGGTGACCGCGGTCGTCCTGCTCAAGGCCGGCACCACGAATTTGAATGCCTTTCAAATTCCGGGCGAGTTCCTGCTGCTGTTCGGCATCAGCCTGACGATTTTCATTATCGGGCAGACGATCGGCCGCAGCGGCTATCGCGAGCTCGACGAAACCATCCGCCAGGCGCGCAAACACGAGGACGCCTTCCGTGAGTTGCGGGTGAGAGCAAAACCTGTCGCCCCGCCGCCGCCGACACGGCCCGGGCAACTGCTGTCGGGGGAACGCGACCGCATCCCGCAAGGCACCGAGGCCCAGGCGGCGTTGGCGCACGATGCCGAAATCGAACGGCGTGCGTTCAAGGCCGCGGTGGCGCAGGCCAAGGAGATGTTCGTGGCGCTCTACCGTCCGCAACTCGCCGCCCCGCCCCTCGCATTGGCGCTGGCGGAGCGGATGGAACCGGAAGAGCATGACGAGGCCGGCGACGGGGGCGACTACACGTCCGATCTGGTCTCGTTGCGCAATACGTACTTCGGCGGCGCCCGCCAAGGCGTCGAAGACGGCCAGCGGGTGCGCTAGGCGCGCCTGCTAATTCATTGATCCGGAAAATCGAATTCGCCCCGTTAGCGATCCGTTTACAATTTGGTATGCGGTTATGGATAGTTAATCCTTACTCAAACGTTTTCAGGCTCAATACAGCGGCGCGGAGCGGCGGACATGAATATTTTAACGCGTCGATCGTTCGACGGCGGCCGGTCGGCCGTCCGCTTGCTGCGGCGCCTCGACGTGACGCAAGACCGAGCGACAACCGCACAGATGGCGGCGTTAGCCTGACATGAGCGACATCGACAACATCCGCGCACGACAGGTTCAACAGCGCGCGCACCGCAGGTCGCTGCTGCCGACCATAGTGGGCGGCGTTGTCGCCTTCGTTGTCGGCGCGTTCGTGGTGTTTTCCTGGGACAAGATCCCGAAAGACCTGACCTCGCTGCTTCCCGACTCTCTCGGTTTCAACAACAAAGTCGAAAGAATAGGGCGTCCTATCGTGGCGCCGCTGCTGCGGGTCTGCGTCACCAAGGAACTTGTCGGCGCCGCCGCCGGCCGCGACACCGATGCCGCCAAATTGCTGGAAGATCTCGAAAACGGCACCCGCGCCGGCCGCATTTCGGCGGTCATCAGCACGTCGCCGCAACACGTCTTCGTCGAGCGCGCGGTGAAATGGGGCGCCGTCGCCGATTGCATCTTCAAGCAGGAGGCGACGCCGCTCTGCGATGCCGACAACCGCGCGCTTGCCGTCGAGGCGGCGAATACTTTCATGCGGCAGGCGGAAGAGGTGCTGGCGAAGCCGGACAATTACGTCGCCACCAACAACGAAATCAACGAACTGCGGCAGACCAAGGACCGCGTGCTCGCTGAACTGCGCAAGCAGTTTTTGGCCGGCACCCTGATCGCCGCCGATTTTCGCCCGTTCGCGGCGACGGAGATTCGCGACCTGCTCAGCCGCACCGTGGCGCAGCAGAACGTTTGCGAGAAGAAAAAATAGCCGCAGCACCTGAGCCGCCGGCGCGCAGCCCTGCGGCTTGAATCCGCGCTCGCTGACACCCTTCCCTCGCCAGCGGACTCGCCCCATATTCGGGGCGAATGGCGAAGCCTCCGAAAAAACCGAAAGACCCGGCCAAACCGACGCGCGCCAAGGCCTCGCGGCCGGACGCGGCGGCAACGCCCGACGCGCTTGCCGATCTGCTCAATCCGGCGATCAACAAAGGCACGGCAGGTTTGGGCTCCGGCACCGGCGCGCAACATTCCACCGGGTCATTCCGGGGCACGCGGGAAGCGCGTGAACCCGGAATCCAGAAACAGCCACAGAGCCAGCGTCTGGATTCCGGGTCCGGCGCTGTGCGCCGTCCAGGAATGACGAAGGACGGCGGTCTGCAGCCGCCGCCGGACAATTCCTGGGAGCGCCGGCAGGATTTTTCCGCCGCACACCGCGCGCGCAAGTCGGCCCAATCGCCGCAAGGGTCGGGATTCGCGGAAGCGCCGCAGCGCGACTACAGCGCCTCGCCGATCACCGGGCTCGATCCGGCGCTGGCGAAGGAATTGGGTTTAGGCGACGAGGCGGACGCGCTTCTTCCCTCTCCCCGTTTACGGGGAGAGGGTGGCGAGCCGCAAAGCGGCGAGCCGGGTGAGGGGCAGCTGCCTGACGGCGATACCCCCTCACCCGACGCGCTGCGCGCGTCGACCTCTCCCCGCCCGGCGGGGAGAGGTGAAGAAAAAAAGGCGGGGAGAAGTGAAGAGGGCGCCGGTCGCGGTCTTTCGAAATACCGCCTGCCCCGCGCCGACCTGCCGACGCAGCCGGGCGGCATTGCCGGCATCGCCAGCCAGCAGTCGCTCGACAGATTGCTGCGCGAGGGACGCGCCGAACTCTCCGCCGTGCCGTGGACGCCGCACCGGCCGCCGCGGCCGGAAAAATCCGAAGGCGGCCAGCGCTTCAAGATCGCGTCGGACTTTGAGCCCAAAGGCGACCAGCCGCAGGCGATCAAGGAACTGGTCGAAGGCGTGCGGCGCAACGACCGCACCCAGGTGCTGCTTGGCGTCACCGGCTCGGGTAAGACCTTCACCATGGCGCAGGTGATCGAGGCGACGCAGCGCCCTGCCCTTATTCTCGCGCCGAACAAGACGCTGGCCGCGCAGCTCTACGGCGAGTTCAAGTCGTTCTTCCCCGACAACGCGGTCGAATATTTCGTCTCCTACTACGACTACTACCAGCCGGAGGCCTACGTTCCGCGCACCGACACCTATATCGAGAAAGAAAGCTCCATCAACGAGCAGATCGACCGCATGCGCCACTCGGCGACGCGCGCGCTCTTGGAACGCGACGACGTCGTCATCGTCGCTTCGGTGTCCTGCATCTACGGCATCGGCTCGGTGGAAACCTATTCGGCCATGACCTTCACGCTGAAGCAGGGCGGCAAGATCGACCAGCGCCAGCTGCTCGCCGATTTGGTGGCGCTGCAATACAAGCGCACGCAGGGCGACTTCTTCCGCGGTTCGTTCCGCGTGCGCGGCGACACCGTCGACATTTTCCCGGCGCACTACGAGGACCGCGCCTGGCGCGTGCATCTGTTCGGCGACGAGATCGAGAAGATCGAGGAGATGGACCCGCTCACCGGCGCCAAGACCGACGAACTCGACTTCGTCAAGATCTACGCCAATTCGCATTACGTGACGCCGCGCCCGACGCTCATCCAGGCGATCAACGGCATCAAGCAGGAATTGCGCGGGCGCCTCGACGAGCTCAACCGCGCCGGGCGGCTGCTCGAGGCGCAACGCCTCGAACAGCGCACCACCTTCGACTTGGAGATGATGGAGGCCACCGGCTCCTGCGCCGGCATCGAGAACTATTCGCGCTATCTCACCGGCCGCAAACCGGGCGAGCCGCCGCCGACGTTGTTCGAATACGTGCCCGACAACGCGCTGGTGTTCGCCGACGAGAGCCACGTCACCATCCCGCAGCTCGGCGGCATGTACCGCGGCGACTTCCGCCGCAAGGCGACGCTGGCCGAATACGGCTTCCGCCTGCCCTCCTGCATGGACAACCGCCCCTTACGCTTCGAGGAATGGGACGCCATGCGGCCGCAGACCACCGCGGTATCGGCGACGCCCGGCCCGTGGGAAATGGAGGAAGCGCGCGGCGTCTTTGTCGAGCAGGTCATCCGCCCCACGGGGCTGATCGATCCGCCGGTCGAAATCCGCCCGGCGCGCACGCAGGTCGACGATCTGGTCGGCGAGGTGCGCCAGGTGGCGCAAGCCGGCTACCGCTCGCTGGTCACCGTGCTCACCAAGCGCATGGCCGAGGACCTGACCGAATACCTGCACGAGCAGGGCATCCGCGTGCGCTACATGCACACCGACATCGACACGCTGGAGCGCATCGAGATCATCCGCGACTTACGCTTGGGTGCGTTCGACGCGCTGGTCGGCATCAACCTGCTGCGCGAGGGCCTCGACATTCCCGAATGCGCGCTGGTCGCCATTCTCGACGCCGACAAGGAAGGCTTCCTGCGCAGCGAGACGAGCCTCATTCAAACCATCGGCCGCGCCGCCCGCAACGTCGACGGCAAGGTGGTGCTCTATGCCGACCAGGTCACCGGCTCGATGCAGCGCGCCATCGAGGAGACCAACCGCCGGCGCGAGAAGCAGGTCGAGTACAACACCGCGAACGGCATCACGCCGGAAAGCATCAAGCGCTCGATCCACGACATCATGGACAGCGTCTACGAGCGCGACCACGTGCTCATTTCCACCGGCGGCGCCGGCGGCGGCGATTTCGAGGAGGCCGCCACCATCGGGCACAATCTGGAAGCGGTGATCGCCGACATGGAGACGCGCATGCGCGAGGCCGCCGCCGATCTCGACTTCGAGCAGGCCGCGCGCCTGCGCGACGAGATCAAGCGCCTGCGGCAGACCGAGCTGGCGGTGCTCGACAATCCCACGGCGCGCGATGTTGTCATCGCGCAGACCAAGGGCTTGCGCGCTCCCTCTCCCCGCTTGCGGGGAGAGGGTCGGGGTGAGGGGGCGTCTCGAAATGCTCAGAATCGCGGCGAAGCCCCCTCACCCGGATCGCTGCGCGATCCGACCTCTCCCCGCACGGCGGGGAGAGGTAAAGACCGCCCGCACAAACCCGGCCTCGACGAAATGGGCATTGCCGTGACCCACGAGGTCAAACCGGCGCGCGCTGACTCGCCCCGCTCCAAGCTCGGCCGCCCCGGCATGCGCGGCGGCTTCAAGAGCAATCGAAGGCGCTGACCCTAGCCCCGTTCGTCCCCGCGAACGCGGGGACCCAGGACTGCGTATGCTCGGCGCCCTCGCCGCCCGCCACGGTTCCATTCGCCCATCATCCGCGATCCGCCCCCGCGACTCGTCCCCGCCGTATTATACTTCCCCCATTGTGCAAGTGATTCGTTTTGCCGCCGCGTCCAACTCATTCGTTGCCGCCGAGGCCGCGCCGATGCCCTGGTTCCGCCACCACTATTCCTGCGAAGGCTGCGACGGCCATTGGCTGGCCGAGGCCGCGTCGGCGCGCGAAGCCGATTGCCCGTTCTGCGGCGTGCGCGACGTCTTCCCCTACAAGAGCGACGACTGGACGCTGGTGGTCGAGCGCGAGGGCAAAGCGTTCATGGTGCTGGAGGCGGCTGCGGCGGAAAGCGACCACCCCAACTACCGCGTGCTGAAAACCTTCGCCAAGCGCAAGGAAGCCGAAGCCTACATCGCCGACCGCCTCACCAGCCTGGCCAAGACCTCGTTCGCGCAGGCGCTGGAGCGGCTGCAGAAGAGCGCGTAGGCCGCCGCGCCGTCCGACCATTTGCCATTGCCGCCCGACCCGATCGGCCCGCCCGGCCGGTGAAAAATTTTTCGCCGCCGCACTTGACAGAATTCCTATAGGAATATATACAAGAACCGTCCCACCCGACGACGAGGGCGTTCTCATGAGACGTCGTGTGAGCGGGGTGGGATGCGGCGCCCGCGCGCAAGGCTCGTTGCCTTGCCCCCGGGAGGCCCGGGATCCCGCCCGAGGGGCACTAAGACCCCTCCGCGAGGAGCTCGCTGACTGGGACCGGTGATGAGCCTCGTCCCAGAAAAGCGCGGACCCGGCGCCTGTGCCCTGCGGCGAATGCCGCCGGTGCGAAGCCGCCCGTGGAGCGCCGAGAGGCGCCCGCGCGCCGCAAGGTGCGCGGCACGAAAGGATACGGACGCGCCTAACGGCGCTCCACCCCCTCGGCATTTTGCCGGGGACGACTCCCCGGACCCCTGTTTGCCGGGGGAGCTAAAGAAGACGACGGCGTACCCCGCGCCGCCAAGAATAGGGGTGGCGGAGCGTTGGCTTCGCGGGCTGTTTGACAATTGAATCGGGAAAGCACGGGAGCGCGGCGTTCTCACTTTCCCGCTCCCGCAAGGGGAGAGGGAAACGAGGCCGACGCGCATCCACGCAAACGTGATCGCCAAACCGCAAGAAAACCCCCGCCAAATACGGCCCCCTCGCCGCTCGCGACAAATTCAGTTGCCGACAAGGGAAGCGAGCCGCTAAACAGTGCCGGCGGGCGATGACGGCGCCGCAAGGCGCCAACGGGCGCCAGACGCAAAGCGCCCGCCGCAGCAAACCGGACATGAATCGATGAGCCTTGCCACTTTCACCTTCCGCCGCGCCGGCGCCTGCGCCGCGCTGTTGCTCGCCGCCGCCGCGCTCGGCGGCTGTCAGACCACGGCCAGCGGTGACCCCGGCGTGCAGGCCGCCGCGCCGCCGGCGCCCGCCACGCCCATGACGCACGAAAAAGCCGCCACCGAATGCTGGATGGGAACGGAAAGAGACTACGGCAAGATGTCGCTCGACAAGCGCGCCGACATCGTCAGCAAATGCATCGACCAGAAGATGGGCAAGGCCGGCGCGCCGGCGCCGAAAACCTGACGACAACCTGACCGGGACCCCGCAGGCCCCCTTGCCGAGCGCGGGCCGCCGTATCACCATCCGCGGTTGTCATTCTTCCAGGAGGTCGTCATGGCCAAGGGTCAGATGCGCGTGCCCAAGGAAAAAAAGAAGCCGAAGGCCGACAAGGACAAGCCCAAGCAGTTGTCCGCCTACAAGCTGGCGCAGATGCAGGGCTCCTCGTCGTCCGGCAACCCCTTCGGCAATCCGCCGGGAAAGAAAGCCTAAGTCCTCAGCGCGCCGGTTTGGTCGGCGCCGCGCCGGTGATCGGCTTGCCGGCGGCATCCTTGGCCATTTCCAGGCAGGTGAGCAATTCGACATAGCTCGGCGAGCCGCCGAGCGTCGACAAGGTCACGCAGTGATCGCGCTGCGCGCCGCTGAACTGCCCCCATTCCTGCTGCAGCTTGTCGCGCGCCTGCATCTCGTCGCGCTTGCAGACATCCTCGTGGCGGTCGGCCGCGGGCTGCGCCATGGCGGCGGCGTGACAGCTCGGTTCGACGTTGAGCTGCGGAACCTGGTCGCTCGCCAGCGCGATCTGCGAACTGGCGAGAATGACGGTCAATAATGCCGACATGATGATGACCCTCCGCCTCATTTTAATGCCGCCGCATGGCTAGAGTTCCAGTGGCCGCGAATTGCCCGTCATTATATCGCCGCCGTAAACACGCTGCAGAGAATTTGAGCAGTGGTGGACAACAACATTCCACACCTTCGCCAAAGTTCGGCTCGAAATTGGCAACTAAAGCTTAACCGGTTTGCGCCGAGCATGGCGCCGCAATAAACCGGAACGGTCACCTCGGGGGAGTTTAATTCGGCAATGCGTGCAGGCGCGATACTTATCGCGGGGTGGACCGCGTTTTCGGCTCTGGCTTTCGCCGCGCCGGCGGCCGCGCAAGAGTTGCGCGCGCCCGACGAGGCTGCTGCGTCGGCGCCGGCCGATGCGGTCGACGGCGCCACACCGGCCGAGGCGGCGGCGCCACCGAATGAAACACTCCCCTCCGACGAACAGCTCGCCAATGCGCTGACGTTCGATCCGGCGACGCTCGCCGCCGGCACGCCGGAGCGGAGCTTGCGTGTGCCGCGGCTGTCGGGGCCCAAGGACCTCGACATCAGCCGCACGGATCGGGCCAACGGGTCGGGTACGGTGGTGGTGAAAAAGCCGCTGGCCGCGGACGAATGGGACGCCACCGTCGGCGCCGACGTCAACCTCGCCGCCGCGCCGTCGGACGATGCCCAGCTCGACCGGCCGCAGCCGAGCGCCGCCGACACCGGCGGCTCCGGCGCCGCCTGGGCCTCGATCGGCGTACCCAATGTCGCCTCGCTCGATGCGCGCGTCGATGCCGCCAACGACCACGGCAGGATCGGCACCACGCTCAAGCGCTCGGTGCCGCTCGGCAGCCGTTTTTCCGTCACCGTACAGGACACCTATTCGGTGACCGAGACCTTCAACCCGCTGGCCAACACCGCGGCCAATCAACCGCTGCTGGAGACGGCGCCGGCGGCGAGCCCGACGCCGCAGCAGGTCTACGGCAACGAGAGACTGGCCAAGCTCGACTATCTGCCGACCGGCACCACGCTGTCGGCCGCGCTCTCCTCGACCAGCACCGACCCGGTCACCCACCGCACGTTCAGCGCCGACCAGAAGATCTACGGGCCGCTGCACGTGACGACGGCGGTGACCGACATCGGCGAGCCGAGCGCCAACAAAAGCATCAGCGCCCGCTTCAAGCTGAATTGGTAGCAGCCCACCGGCGAGCGGCGCCGAGCGGATTTAAAATTCGGTGGGTAAGCCCCCGCCCCCGCGGCGCCAGGCTGTGGATTACCGGGAAAGCGCCACGGGGCCCGCTCCGCCCGCGCCTAGAGTGCGTGCGTTCGAAAGCGGCTTTGCGTCGCACGCAGCCGCCGAAAGCCGAGGCCGTTGCGACAGGCGACAGAGGCGGCCTCGTCGTCGGACAATCCTCCCACATACTCGGCCCCGCTTCGGCGGGGCCACTTTATCGCCGGCGGCGCACCGTATGTCGGGACAGCCTCATCGGCCGTCGTGGACGGCCCAATGACGGCGCGTGGCGGTTGGATCAGTTGGCGGCGACTTTGCGCGGCAGCGGATAGTCGGCACTCTCATAGAGCTGGCGGATGCCGTTGCCGTCGAAACGCTTTTCCTCCACCTCGAGATAGGCGCCGAGCAGCAATTCCGGCGGCAATTCCTCGATGGCGAAACGGATGGCTTCCGCCGCGGTGGGAAAACGCTTGTAGCCGATCGGACGCCGCGACTTGCGGCTGCGGCTGGGAAATAGTTCGGACGGGGCCCGATAGTTGATCATCGACATTCCTAGAAACTCCTCGCCGCCTAATATGGCCTTTGCGACGCGGAAAATCCAGTGTTTACGGGCCGCTTACGCCTACCGGCTCCGGCAAGGTAAACGCGCAACGCTGAATAAATTCACTTAATCAAATGCAAACGGCCCGGCGCCGCGGTGCCGGGCCGCTTGTCACGCGTGGGAAACGGCTCAGTCGCCGACTTCCGCGACGACTTCGCTGGTAACCGGATCGACCAGGATGGCCCGCCCGTTTACTACCATGTATTTGTAACGTTTCACCGTCGGCACTTCGGCCACAACCGTATCCGGCATAGGGTAGAGCGTTACCCCGGCCGGCACGCGTGTGCCAACGCTATACGGTGCGATGGGCGCAGCCGGCAGCGCACGTTCGTGCGAGATGATCCGATAGATCGTTTGCCGTTGCACCGGCGTCAACACAACTTGCTCGCGCACGACGGTCTGTGTTTGTGCGGGCTGTTCGGTGATGATCGTGGTCTGTGCCTGCGCGGCGCCGCCGGCGAGCAATGCCGCCGCCATCGCGGCAAGGCGAAAGTTTGTCATGGGTTCCTCCTGCCTGTTTGCGTCAGGAGGAACAGCAACGCCAAAAGCTGAAATCCGTTCCTCGCCGAGTTCCGCCTCATAGCGTGTGCGGCGGCGCGTCGAGCAGCTTGAGTTTTGCTTTCAGCACGGCGATGCGCTGGCGCGCCTCGGGTTCGGTAAGATCCGGCCTGTAGGCATCCGGCTCGTAGGCGTCACGCGCAAGCTGCTGCAGCTCGACCGCCTGTTCGGCGGTCATGCCTGCGTCGCCTTTGGTGGATGCTGTTTCGGCCATCACGTTTTATAACCGCGCCACCCAAGCGACGGTTCCAAGTGGCGCTCAGGTTATCGACGCGTTCGCCAGTGCCGGACGCAGCGCCAGCGTAATCGGCAGTGTCAGCAGCACCGCGGCGGCGACGACAATGAGCGCCGACGGCACGCCGACCGCGTCGCCGAGCAAGCCATATAGCGCCGGCGAGATTGCGCCGGCGCCGATGGTGCCGGTGTAGAAAATGCCGAAGGCGCGCTGGCGCTTCGCCGGCGTCACCAACTCGGGCACCGAGCCGTAAAGCACCGACGACGTGCCGTTGAGCGCGATGCCGACCAGCGGCAACAACAGCAACGCCGCCTCGAGCGACAGCGGCAGCAGCGCGACAATGCCAAGGGCGGTGACCGTCTCGGTCAGCCACACCGTCGCCACGGCGCCGATGCGCGCGCCGATGAAAGCGCAAACCAACTTGCCAGCCGCGCCGCCGGCAAACACCAAAGTGAGCGCCAAGCCGACGGTCGGCAGGCTGGCGCCTTTCGCCGTCAGCACGAAGGGCAGAAAGGTCAGAAAACCCATGCGCGTGGCGCTGTCGAGTACACCCACCGACAAGAGCAGCGGAAAGCCGAATTGGCTCAAGCGCGAGCCGCCTGCGGCGCCGGCTGCGCTTTTGCGCGGCACGGCGGTTTCCGCGGCAAAGCGCGGGATCAGCGCGAAGATCACGATTGCCGCCAGCACGCCGATGCCGCCGAGCAGGATGAGCGTTTCGCGCCACGGCAGCACGACAAACAGTAAAGACGCCGCCGCCGGCAACGTCATCTTGCCGATGTCGCCGGCGAAATTATACGTGCCGAGCGCTTTCAGCGAGCGCGCCCCGGCGAAGGCGTGGGCAATCAGCGAGGAGCCCAGCGGATGCTGCACACTGGCGCCGAGGCCGCCGACGAACAGCGCGGCCGCCAGCATGAGGACGCCGTTGCTGAACCCGGCGAGACAATAGCCGAGCCCGGCAAGCGCCGTGCCGAACGCCAGCACGATGGCGGTGCCGAAGCGTTCGGCCAAAAATCCCGCCGGAATTTGGAAGCCGGCCAGCGTGCCGGAGAACACCGTCTTCATCAGCCCGAGCGCGGCAAAACCGAGGCCGAATTCGCCCTGCCAGATCGGCAGCATGACGTAGATGAGATCGGTGTAGCCGTCATGCAGCGCATGCGCGCCGCAGGCAACGCCGAGCGCGCGCCGCTCCTCGGCTTTGCCGGGAACGGCCGGTGTCGGAGCGTTGACAGACACGCTCATGGTTGCTCCGGCCTGCGCTCGATAAACGTCGTGCTCAGGAACGAGATGACAAGGTCTCCGTTCTGGTTGACGCCGGTCGAGCGGATGGTCAGCAGGCCAAAGCCGGGCCGGCTGGCGGAGACCCGCGTTTCCACCACTTCGCTGGCATAGTCGATGGTGTCACCGGCATAGACCGGCTTCAGCCATTTGAGATCGCGCACGCCGAGCGCCGGTCCGATGCGGGCGGCCGGCTCGCCGCGCGCTTGCGCCGCCTCGATCATGCCCCGGCGATGATCCACCATCAGCCGCATCCATATCGCCGCGGTATGCCAGCCGGAGGCGCACAGCGCGCCAAAATGCGATTGCTGCGCGGCCGCGTCATCGACGTGAAAAGGCTGCGGATCGAAGCGGGCGGCGAATGTCTTCATGTCGGCGGCGGCGAAGGTGTGACGGCCGATTTCGTATCTGTCGCCGACGCGGCTGTCCTCGAAGTATTTCACGCCAGCGCTCCCGGCTGCCGGCGAATGAGCATCTGCGAGCAGGTGAGATCGGCGAGCACGGCGTCCCGCTCGTCGATCAACTCGAACAGGAATTTGACAAAGCCGCGCTCGGCCCGGCTGTTCGACGGGCGCGTTTCCAGCACGGTGGCACGTAGCCGGATCTGCGTGCCGGGGCGCAGCGGCTTGCGCCAGCGCACTTCATCCACGCCCGGCGCGCCCATTGAGGTGGCATTCGACAGCAAGCCGTCGGCGAGCAGGCGCATCAACAGACAGCAGGTATGCCAGCCCGACGCAGCGAGCCCCCCAAGCATGGTGGCGCTCGCGGCTGCCTCGTCGAGATGCATGGGTTGCGGATCGAACTCGGCAGCGAAGGCGACGATCTCCTCGCGCGTCACCAGCCGCGGGCCGTAGACCGAGACCGCGCCTTTTTGAAAATCTTCCCAGTGGAGTTTCTTCATCGCCAAATATTCTGCCTCGTCATGCCCAGGCTTGTCCCGGGCATCCCGCTTAGTTGCGCACCGTGCGTCCCCAAGCGAGATGGCCGGGACAAGCCCGGCCATGACAATCTTTATCACGTCGCAAAGCGGAAATGCATCACGTCGCCGTCGGCCACCACGTAGTCCTTGCCTTCCAGCCGCATCTTGCCGGCGTCTTTGGCGCCGGTTTCACCGCCGCTGACAAGGTAGTCGTCATAGCCGACAGTCTCGGCGCGGATGAAGCCTTTCTCGAAATCGGTGTGGATGGTTCCCGCCGCCTGCGGCGCCTTCGTCCCTTTCGTGATGGTCCAGGCGCGCGTTTCTTTCGGCCCGACGGTGAAAAAGGTCACCAAGTGCAACAGCGCATAGCCGGCGCGCACAAGGCGATCGAGACCGGTCTCCTGCAAGCCGACCGCTTCGAGAAAATCCGCGCGCTCGGCCGGCGGCAGCACCGCGATCTCGGACTCGATCTTGGCCGAGATCACCACCGCGACCGCGCCCTCTTCCTTGGCGCGCGCTTCGACCTTACGGGAGAAATCGTTACCGGTCGCGGCGGACGCTTCCTCGACGTTGCAGGCATAGAGCACCGGCGCCGAAGTCAGCAGCCCGAGCGAATGGAACAGCTTTTCCTCTTCGGGCTTGCGCTCGACCATCCGCGCCGGCTTGCCCTCGCGCAGCAAGGCCAGTGCGCGCTTGATGAGGTCGAGCATTTCCCTGGCTTCCTTGGCGTCCTCGCCGGTGCCTTTGGCTTTCTTTTCCAGATTGTCGACGCGCTTTTCCAAGGATTCGAGATCGGCCAGCATCAACTCGGTCTCGATGGTTTCGATGTCGGCGATCGGATCGATCTTGCCTTCGACGTGGGTGACGTCGGTGTCCTCGAAACAGCGCACCACATGCACGATGGCGTCGACCTCGCGGATGGTGGCGAGGAACTGGTTGCCGAGCCCTTCGCCCTTGGAAGCGCCGCGCACCAGGCCGGCGATATCGACGAAGATGATGCGCGTCGGAATGATCTGCTCGGACTTTCCCAGCACCGCAAGTTTGTCCAGCCGCGGGTCCGGCACGGCGATCTCGCCGACATTCGGCTCGATGGTGCAGAACGGATAGTTGGCAGCCTGCGCCGCCGCCGTCTCGGTCAGCGCATTAAAGAGCGTCGACTTGCCGACATTCGGCAGGCCGACGATGCCGCATTTGAAACCCATGCAATGGTCCGCGTCGGATGGTTGGTTTACGTCATTCGCTTTCGGCTTCGTCCGTGCCGCCGCCGAAGCCTTTGGCATCCATGGCGAGGTGCACCTTGTTCTGGAACGTCGAATCCTTGCCTTCGATGAGCAAGGCGGTGTTGTCGGCAACGATCTCGCACAGCGCTTCCACCCAGGGCCATTCGCTCTTGGCGAAATCCTGCAACACGTAGGGCTCGACCAGATTCTTGTCGCCAGGATGCCCAATGCCGAAACGCACACGCTTGTAGTCGTTGCCGATGTGCGCCGAGACCGAACGCAAGCCGTTATGGCCGGCATTGCCGCCGCCGATCTTCACTCGTAACTTGCCGGGCGGTAGTTCAAGCTCGTCGTGAAACACCACGATGCTGCCGGTGTCCAACTTGTAGAAGTGCGCTGCCTCCGCCACCGCCTGACCAGACTCGTTCATATACGTGCCCGGAAGCAGGAACAGAACTCTGCCGCCGGCGATCGCGCCCTCCACCGCCACGCCCTGGAACTTGCGCCGCCACGGCTTGATGTCGTGGCGGCGCGCGATCGCCTGCACCGCCATGAAACCGATATTGTGGCGGTTGCCGGCATATTGCGGGCCGGGATTGCCGAGGCCGACGAAAAGCAGCATGGCGTCGCCGCCTTATGCAAGAAGCGAAAACGTCGCCGAGGAGGCGTGAACGCGCCGCCTCACTTCTTGTCGGACTTGGGTGCGGCAGCAGCAGCGGGCGCCGCTGCACCCGCAGCAGGCGCGGCACCTGGCGCAGCACCGGGAGCAGCAGGCGCAGCACCGGGCGCGGCACCTTCGGCACCAACGGCAACACCGGCGGCGGCGGCGGCAGCGGCGGCAGCGGCGGCTGCAGCGGCGGCTTCGGCGGCGGCTTTCATTTCCTCGGCGTAGCCGGACGGCGGCACCACCGTGACCAGCGTGATGTCGCCGTGGGCGATCACGCGCACATTCGGCGGCAGGCTCACGTCGCTGAGATGCTTGGAGTGGTTGATCTCCAGGCTGGAAATATCGACGTCGATCGACTCGGGGATGGCGTCCGCCGGGCACGACACATCGATGGTGTGGGTGACGATATTGACGGCGCCGCCGCGCTTGACGCCCGGCGACTGGTCGGCGTTGAGCACATGCACCGCGACCTTGACGCGGATGGTGGCGCCTTCCGACACGCGCAGGAAGTCGACATGCATCGGCAGGCTCTTGATGGCGTCGAGCTGGAAGTCGCGCGGGATGACGCGGTGTTTCTCGCCGTCGACGTCGAGATTGTAGAGCGTGGTGAGGAAGCGGCCGGCGTAGATGCGCTTCTTCAATTCGTCGTGCTCGATGAGCACCATCACCGGGGGCTTGTTTTCGCCGTAGATCACACCCGGCACTTTGCCGGAATAACGTGCTGCCCGCGCGGCCCCCTTGCCGGCTTTCGGGCGCACCGTCGCCTTCAATTCTTGCACGGTGGCCATTTTGCTAACCTCTTCTGACGCAATGGAAAAAGGCGGCTGTTTGCCGCCCGCCGACGCGGCAAGCCTCCAGGGGTGCCGGGGGCCGCGTTGGCGCGCGGGGTTATAGCGAGGGGTGGCGCGGGAGGCAAGGAAGGGGGTTATTCGTCATTCCGGGACGCGACCGACAGGTCGCGAGCCCGGAATCCAGAACAAAGCAATTACTCGGCGGGATGGCGACGCCGCTCTTCGCGCCGGTTCATCCAACCTGTCAACACGATCACGCTGGCGGCCACGAGGGGAATCGCGATCATTGGCCAGATCAGCGCGAATTGCTGGAACGTCATTCGTGCATCCTCCCAATGAGCCTCAATGCAATAAGATGTATTGCCACCCCGAGGGCCATGCAACCAAGTAAGACCGCCAAGATGAAGCCGCTGCCGAATGTTAGGCTCGACAGACCGTAGAGGACAGCGGCTCCGGGTGCGAATACCCCGGCCGCGACTAAAGCCGTCGCCAGTGTATTGAGCCAATTCGCCGTCAGCTTCGTACGCTCGTTGTGGACTAAAAACATTGTGGCACGCCGCTGAAAACGATCTAGAACATATCATGAACACTATTTTTGCGTGTGTCAATGATTTTCGGGCAGATCAACGTCCGTTCCGACGTTCCCGCCGCACACTTTTAAATCTCCCGCGATCTGGCTTCGCTTCGTCCGGCGCAGTTCTTTTCTCTTGCGCGATCGTTACGGCCCCGTCGGGAAAATGCGCGGCGATTTCCAGCGTGCCGCCGAGCGCTTCGACGTAACGGCGCAGATTGCTCACATACATGTCGCTGCGGCGTTCGATCTTGGCGACGGCGGGCTGGCCGACGGCAAGCTTGCGCGCCAGCGACTGCTGCGAAACGCTGCGCGTCTTGCGCAACTCGTGCAGCGTCAAAGCAGTGTTCAGCGCCGCCGCCTTGTCCTCAATACGCGCCTTGCGCGCCGCCGGCAGACGCTTCGTCAATTCGCCGAACGGCCGATGTCCACTCATTTTATCAATCCTTCACGTCTGATCTCGTCGAGATAAATGTCAAACAGGCGATCGGCGCGCGGAATCATGCGCTGGTAGAATCGATCGTCGCCGGTCTTGTTGCCGCCGATGAGCAGGACCGCGGCGCGCCGCGGATCGAAGGCATAGAAGATGCGCAACGGGTCGCCTCCGCTCTGCACACGCAACTCGCGCATTTGCCCGTGCCGCGAGCCCGCGACCGCCGAGGAATAGGGAAACGGCAGCTGCGGGCCGCGCTGCTCCAACACGGAAACGACGGCGGCAATGTCATCCTGCGCGCCGGCGCCAAGCGTCTGCCACCAGGCGCCGAATTCGTCCGTGTACTCGACCAGCCAGGACATGATATTCCATTGATGGAATAGCGGCAAGATGCATTAAGAATGTTCTTGGTTTGTTCTATAACGTTATTACAGTGACCGCAAGGAATAAGCGCTCTAACGTTTTCGCTTCCTGTCTGGCGCGGCCGCAGCGAGCACAGGCGCGGTAAGCTTTTCGTAAAGCGTGAACAAATGCTCAACGCGTTCGCGGTCGCCGGCAAACGGCTCCTTGCGATATAGCCGGTCCACCGCTTCGTCGAGATCGCGATGCGCCTTGCGCAGATCGTTGGGCATCACGTCAGGATCGTAGAGATCAGCAAGTGTCGATTTCAGGATGACTCTTGCGCGCATCAAGAACGGCTTGCGCAAGCGCACGAATCTTCGAACGAGTTATTTCGTCGGCATCAGGCCAAGGAAACGGATTGTAGACGATCCCAATGGAATAGCGGTATCGACTCTCAAGCCGCCCCCCGATGTTGCGCAGCCACTGGCGCTCTGAAGTGTGACGCGGAAAGACAAGATAAGGTATCTTTGGAATAACAGTTACGTGAAACCGAGTTGGAAATTTGGCAAGTTCAATTGTTCCGGCACCACGCTTTTTAACACTTGTTTCGCCGTCCTCGGCTTTTCGCCGTGCCGGGATTTCGCCAAGCCGATATCGTCGCACGCGATCGATACGGTCCACAACTTTTGGCAGCGATCGAAGTTCATGTGGCGACGCGTCCTGCAAGGCTAATATGTATCTACTCACTCCATTCACAAAGTCCTCAGCGCCCACAAATGGACGCATGAACTTTGCTGCGCCCGGCTCGTCCGACACAAATTCCTGGCACTCAGCTTCATCAAAAATATAATAGCCGCCGTCGATTGGTTTTGATCCGATAATAGGCCGCTTCACATCCTTGATTGGACGGTTAATTTCTTCAACGACCAGATGCCGATTTTGTAACCTGGAGGCATCAAAGAGATACGGAGACAACGCCGCGTGTCGGCTCTCAGCTGGGTCACCATCAATTTGAGTGTAAGAGTAAAGTCGCTTTTCCTTTGGCTCTTGTTCGCGCTGAACGAGACCAAGAATCACGCAATGAACGTGGGCCATTCCCCGCGCGTCGGAAAGCCACTGGAAAGTCCGGTGCGCGAAAGCGATTTCAAGCTTGTAGCGGTCAAACAAGACCGGCCATAATTGTGCGACTTGTTCGCCTTGCGTGATTGAATTGGTCGCAACGAAGGCTATTTTTGCATTCGACCACCGCAAATATTCGCCGGCTTTAATGAACCAAGCACAGACGTAATCGAGCGACCCACCTGATCCGCCGAGTGCTGCTATCCGCGTGATCTGAGCGCGCTGCTTTTCACTTTGCACTTTAGCGCCGACAAACGGCGGATTGCCGAAAATGAATGAACAATGTTCGGGTGGCAAGACCTCCGCCCAGTCAATTTCTAGCGCGTCGGCATAACGGATATTGGGAGATTTTTTCAGCGGTATACGTAGATAGCTTTTTCCAAACGCGGCCGAAAGCCTTACGTTCATGATATGGTCGGTCATCCACATCGCGACTTCGGCTATGCGAACCGGGAACTCTTCGATTTCAATGCCGTAGAACTGATCGACGTTGATCGTTGAAAGCGACGCCACATCGAGAACCGCCTTGTCCTCGCCGAACCGCTCAGTCAACACCGCGATTTCGAGGTCGCGCAGTTCACGGTAGGCAATGACCAGGAAGTTGCCGCAACCGCAGGCCGGATCGAAAAAAGTCAGCTTGCTGAGCTTGTCATGAAATTCTTCGATAGCTTTTTTTCGCCCGGTATCGCGACGAGCCTGAAGGCGAGCAAATTCGGCCTTCAGATCATCCATGAATAACGGTTCAATGACCTTCAGAATGTTTCTTTCGGACGTATAGTGGCCGCCTTTCTTGCGTCGTTCTTCCTTGTTCATGACCGACTGAAACAGCGAACCGAATATGGCCGGCGAGATTATTTCCCAACGAAAGCCACAGACATTGCACAGCTTCTCGCGCATGTCCCGGTTGAACGACGGGAGCGGCAAATTCTCCTGAAAGAGATCGCCGTTTATGTAAGGAAACTGTCCAAGTTCGGCGCTCAGTGTGTTGTGACGCTCGCCATCCGGAGTGTTGAGTATTTGGAAAAGTTGCCCGAGTGCTGCGCCAACATCAGCGCCGTCCTCGCGTGTGTTCTTCACGTAATCCTCGAAAATACCGAGCGGCTGAAAGATGCCGGTGTCGTCGGCAAAAAGACAAAAAAGCAACCGAACCAGAAATCTTTCGAGCGGGTGGCCTTTATAGCCTGAGGTTTCGAGCGCGTCGTGCAACGCGCCCATCATCTCCGAGGCTTGAATATTGGGCGGGATCCTGGTCGCGGAAAATCCGTCTTTCCTGGCCGACGATAAAGCCGAAGTCCTGAACGTGATCCGGCAATTCCGGCAGACGGAAAACAGTCGGCTTGTCCGGCGTCAGATCGAGGTCGTAAAGCTCGAAATTCTGAAAATCGGAAAGCAGAACGTAGCGCGGAAGCTCATGTTCCTTGAGGCCAGGAAAATAGTCGAGCGCCTGCCTACGAGCCGGCTTAAGATCGCGGCCCCGCGATTTTTGCTCAATGAGAAGCTTGCCCTTCCAGAACAGATCAAGATAGCCGCGCTTGTTCTCGGGCAGATCGACGCCGTGCTCGAAACTGGCAACACGTCGCCGCGTAACACCGAACAATTCAAAAAATTCGTTGTAGAATGTCTGTGTCTCGCCCTTTTCGTAATGGGCGTCCTTCCATTCCTCCGCAAACTTTGCCGCGCGAGCGCGAACGTCATTCCAGTCGAGGCGCATGATGACTTTGATCCCGAACGCACCAGCGGTACTCGAATAAATGCGAGACTACAATCGTCTCGGGCAATAATCGTCGTGCTTCAAAAGACCGTCGTCTGATGGGAATATGGATTCCGAGCTCGCAGCCTTCCGCCGCGCCGCCGAATGACCGGGGCCTATTCCGGCGCCGCGTCTTTTGTCGCTGCCGTCGCCGTCGTCGCGGTCGCGCTTTTCGCCTTCTTCCCCGCCTTCGCCTTCCCCTCCAGCGCCTCGACGCGCGCCTTGAGCGCCTCGTTCTCCTCGCGCGCCAGCCGCGCCATCTCCTTGACCGCCTCGAACTCCTCGCGCGGCACCACGTCGAGGTCGCGCAAAATGCGCTCGGCCTGGGCGCGGAACAGCGTGTCGAATTCCTTGCGCACGCCTTGGGCGACGCCGGCGGCGTCGTTCATCAGCCGCGCCATCTCGTCGAAAAAGCGGTTGCTGGTCTGGGTCATGGCTCGCCTCCGCCCGCGGGCGTCTGTCTTAACGCGTGATCCCGCGGGGCAGCGCCCGCGGGCATGCGTTGCGCACAACAATGGCGGCCCCGTCATCCCGCCGCAAGAGGCGGTGTGGTAGAGCACTGCGATACGCCGACCGCTCTTGCTTACCCTCCCCTTTCAGGGGGAGGGTCGGCGAGCGTCGAACGATAGTGAGACGCGAGCCGGGGTGGGGTGAGCTTCGCGCGCCTCATGAGTTCACCCCACCCCGCCTGACTTCGCTACGCTCGTCAGGCGACCCTCCCCCTCCAGGGGAGGGTAAAGAAGCCTGCTAAACGGACGCCTTGATGCCCCTCCTCCTCATCCCCTACCCCGCCTTCGATCCGGTGCTGGTGCATATCGGCCCCTTCGCCATCCGCTGGTATGCGCTCGCCTATATCGCCGGCATCCTGCTCGGCTGGGCCTATGCGCGCGCGCTGATCCGCAACGCAACGCTACTGGGGCGGCGACGCGCCGCTCACCGTCGCCGACTACGACGACTTCATCCTGTGGGTGACGCTCGGCATCATCCTCGGCGGCCGCATCGGCTATGTGCTGTTCTACAATCTGCCGTTTTTCGCCGCGCACCCGCTGGAGATTTTCCAGTTGTGGAACGGCGGCATGTCGTTCCACGGCGGCTTTACCGGCTGCGTGCTCGCCGTGGTGCTGTTTGCGCGCGCGCGCGGCCTGTCGATTTTGTCGCTCGGCGATTTGACCTGCGCGGTGGGGCCGATCGGGCTGTTCCTCGGCCGCATCGCCAATTTCATCAACGGCGAATTGTGGGGCCGGCTGGCCGACGCTTCGGTGCCCTGGGCCATGGTGTTTCCGACCGGCGGGCCGCTGCCGCGGCATCCGAGCCAGCTCTACGAGGCGGCGCTGGAAGGCCTGCTGCTGCTCGTCGTGCTGTTTGTGATGATCCGCCGCGGCGCGCTGACGCGGCCGGGGCTGATCATCGGCGCCTTCGCCGTGGTCTACGCGCTGGCACGCTCCTTCTGCGAATTCTTCCGCGAGCCCGACGCCCAGCTCGGCTTCCTCTGGGGCGGCGCCACCATGGGGCAGTTGCTCTCGATCCCGCTCTTCCTCACCGGCCTTGCCTTCATCGCCTACGCGATGAAGCATAAGCCGCTTCGATCTTAGCGCGCTCGGATTAATGTATGGTCGTGCCGCGAATTCTGACGACTCCCCTCCCCCTTGTGGGGAGGGGTTGGGGGTGGGGGTCCTGTTGGCAAACGTAATCAACTCGCAAACCACCCCCCTCCCTAACCCTCCCCCACAAGGGGGGAGGGAACAGGCTTGCGGCTGTTGCCCGCGCCGATGCCAGATCGCGCCCTCACACATCAGGACCAACTGATGCCCGAGCAGACGCCGCTGGAAACCGACATTCGCCGGCGCATCAAGGCGGCCGGCCCCATGCCGGTCGGCGAATACATGGCGCTGTGCCTCACCGACCGCGCGCACGGCTATTACACCACGCGCGATCCGATCGGCGGCAAAGGCGACTTCATCACCGCGCCGGAGATCAGCCAGATGTTCGGCGAATTGATCGGGCTGTGGATGGGCGCGGTGTGGAAGCAGATGGGCTCGCCCGATGCCTTGCGCGTCATCGAGCTCGGCCCCGGCCGCGGCACCATGATGCAGGACGCCATGCGCGCGATGAGCGTGCTGCCGCCGTTCCGCCATGCCGTGGCGCTGCATCTGGTCGAGATCAATCCGGTGCTCACCACGCAGCAGCAGCAGACGCTGGAGCCGCTGCGCCTGCCGGTCTATTGGCACGCGGCGATCGAGGAGGTGCCGAAGGGTCCCGCCATCATCCTCGCCAACGAATTCTTCGACGCGCTGCCGGTCAACCAGGCCGTCAAGAGCGCGCGCGGCTGGCACCAGCGCCAGGTGGAGATCGATTTTTCCGGCAAGCTCGCTTTCACCTATGCGCCGGAGCCGATGCCGCATTTCGAGCGGCTGCTGCCGGAGGCGTTGCGCGCGGCGCCCGACGAGGCGATCTTCGAGTGGCGCGACGAGCGCACGGCGATGCATATCGGCCGCCGCCTCGCCGCCGAGGGCGGCGCCGCGCTGATCATCGATTACGGCCACGCGCAAAGCGCCGTCGGCGACACGCTTGCAGGCGGTCGCCAACCACGAATTTTCCGATGCGCTGACGGCGCCGGGCACCGTCGATCTCACCGCGCATGTCGATTTCGAGGCGCTGACGCGGGCGATCGAGGCGATGGGCGCGGCCGGCTACGGCACCATCGAGCAGGCGGACTTCTTGAGCCGCCTCGGCATCGAGACGCGCGCGGCCTCGCTCAAGGCCAAGGCGCCGAAATCGGTGGCGACGGAAATCGACTTTGCCGTGCAGCGCCTGATCGGCCGCGGCAGTATCGCCATGGGCGCGCTGTTTAAGGCTGCGGCCTTCACGCATCCGCAGCTCGGCGCGCCGCCCGGATTCGAGTAAGGGCGCAAGCCGATGTTGCAGGCCGCATCGCTTTCCAAGCTCGCAGGGCTCCGCCACGCTTTCTTTACCCGCAGCGGCGGTGTGTCGCAGGGCGTCTATTCAACGCTCAACGGCGGCGTCGGCTCGAACGACGCGCCGGAGAAGGTGGCGGAGAACCGCGCGCGCATGGCGGCGGCGCTCGGCGTCAGCGCCGATCGTCTGCTCACCGCCTATCAGATCCATTCGCCCGACGTGGTCGTTGCCGATGCGCCGTGGCCGCGCGGTGAGCGGCCGCGCGCCGACGCCCTCGTCACGCGCACGCCGGGGCTGGCGCTCGGCGTCTCCACCGCCGACTGCGCACCGCTATTGTTTGCCGACGCGGAAGGCGGCGTCATCGGCGCGGCGCATGCCGGCTGGCGCGGCGCGCTCACCGGCGTCATCGAAGCAACCGTCGCGGCGATGGAAAAACTCGGCGCCGCGCGCGCGCGCATCGCCGCCGCGCTCGGTCCCACCATCCGGCAGCCGAACTACGAGGTGGGACCTGAGTTCGTCGCGCGCTTTAACGCGGCGGATGCGGCCAATGCCCGCTTCTTTGTGCCGTCGGCGCGCGCCGATCACGCGATGTTCGATCTGGCCGGCTATATCGCCAGCCGCGTTGAACGTTCCGGCATTGTGAAATTTGAGGATCTCGGCTTTTGCACCTATGCCGAGCCGGCGCGCTTTTTCAGCTATCGGCGCATGACCCGCTTGGGCGAGGCCGATTACGGCCGGCATATCAACGCCATCGCGCTGGCCGGCTGAAACGCTGTGCGCAAATCGCGGCCACGCAGGTCCTCGCTGCTGGACTTTCGGGCGCCGTTGCCGCTACGCTTGCGGCCGAGGGGACTTAAGCAAAACAAAAAATAAGGCGGCGGGGTAGCGTCAATGCAGTTGCGTATCGGCGCGGCGAGCGCCGGGGTGCGTCGTCTGTTGCGGCCGAAGGCGATATTGGCCGCACTCTGCGCCGTCGGGCTCGGCGCCTGCACGCTCGAAGAGCGGCCGGTCGTGTCCTCTCCCATGCAGCCGCACGGCGCCACCGTCGCCTTTGAATCAATCGACGGCCCGCCGCCCGGCGCCTTCCATCAGCTGGTGCAGGATCTCAACAGCGAGGCGCAGGCGCGCCGCCTTGCCGTCGTCTCGCGCGAGACGCCGTCGGCCTATCGCGTGCGCGGCTACTTGTCGGCGACCAAAGAGAAGGACAAGACCACGATCGCCTGGGTCTGGGACGTGTTCGACGGCGAGCAACACCGCGCGCTGCGCATCGACGGCGAGGAGCTTGCCAAGGGCGATCCTCATGACGCTTGGGCAGCCGCCGACGAAGCCATGCTCGGCCGTATCGCCCATAGCAGCATGGACCGGCTTGCCGCCTTCCTGACCTCGCCGGAGGCGGCGCCGAGCGCAGCCGCCGCCGACAACCAACCCTCGCTATTCACGCTTGCCGGCTTGCGCAATTTCTCACCCGAAGCGTCCGGTATTTTCCGCATTTTCCAGCCCCACGCCGATCCGCTGGCGACCGAGACGGCCGAGCCCGCTGAGGCCGAAAGTCTCATCTTTGACACGGTGCCGCTGCCGCGCCGCCGCCCGCCTTTGCCCGGCGCGGTGTCGGGGCGTGAGACTTTGACCCTGGCGGCCGCCAGCCGCTGAACCAATCCTTTGTTCACCGCGCCGTAAAAAGCTGCGGGACAAAGATTCCAACTCGTATTGCCCGCCCCTGCCCGCCTTGTTATGACCACGCCGCCTTTCCTAGTGCGTCAGGTCGCGAGGGATACGAGATGTCGGGCAAGAACGGAGCCATCAAGCTCGTTGCCGGCAACTCGAATCCGGCGCTGGCGCAGGCGATCGCCGACTACCTGAAAACCCCGCTGACCAAGGCGGTGGTGCGGCGCTTCGCCGACATGGAGGTGTTCGTCGAAATCCAGGAAAACGTGCGCGGCGCGGACTGCTTCGTCATCCAGTCCACCTCGTTTCCCGCCAACGACCACCTGATGGAATTGCTCATCATCATGGACGCGCTGCGCCGCTCCTCGGCGCGCCGCATCACCGCGGTGATCCCCTATTTCGGCTACGCCCGGCAGGACCGCAAACCGGGACCGCGCACGCCGATCTCGGCCAAACTGGTGGCCAATCTGATCACGCGCGCCGGCGCCGACCGGGTGATGACGCTCGATCTGCACGCCGGGCAGATCCAGGGCTTCTTCGATATCCCGACCGACAACCTTTATGCCTCGCCGGTGATGGTGCGCGACATCCGCGAGAACTTCAAACTCGATAACGTGGCCGTGGTGTCGCCCGACGTCGGCGGCGTGGTGCGCGCACGCGGCCTTGCCAAGCGCATCAACGCGCCGCTCGCCATCATCGACAAGCGGCGCGAGCGCGCCGGCGAATCCGAAGTGATGAACGTGATCGGCGACGTCGCCGGTTACACCTGCGTGCTGGTCGACGATATCGTGGACAGTGGCGGCACGCTGGTGAACGCGGCCGAAGCGCTGCT
Source organism: uncultured Alphaproteobacteria bacterium (assembly GCA_963805375.1). GTDB lineage: Bacteria > Pseudomonadota > Alphaproteobacteria > Rhizobiales > Xanthobacteraceae > Pseudolabrys. The sequence continues at coordinate 464,007 of CAWDUB010000010.1, forward strand.
CGAACAGAAGGCGAAGGCGGTCTACGCCTATATCAGCCACGGCGTTTTGTCCGGCGGCGCCGTCGCGCGCATCGCCAAGTCGCGGCTGAAGGAGTTGGTGATCACCAACTCGATCCAGCCGACCAAGGAAGTGCTGGCGGCGGGGAATATCCGCGTCCTGGAAATCTCCACGCTGATCGGCGAAGCGGTCGCGCGCACGGCGCACGAGGAATCGGTGTCGAGCCTGTTCGACTGACTCCGGCGCAAAAGAACAAAACGGAATCAAATTTGCGCCGGATTCCCGCAGGCCCGGTTATCCACCAGAAGATTCATTTTGCCGCGGCATTGGCTGTGGAGATTCCGCCCCCCGCCGTTGCCTAGGAGGGGCAAATCACGGCTCATGAGCCGCGAAACGGCCTTTGGCGGGCCGAATCGCGCGGGCTATAGTGAGTTGGCCCTGTGATTCGCTCGCCGCGTCAAGGCACCCCGTATCCCCTAGCGTCGATGAAGCGTTCGGTCCGTTGCGGCGTTCCCGTTGCGTGCCGTGCGTATGCAGTGGCTTGCGTTTCCACTCGCTCCATCCGGCAAAGCGGAGACGGCATGCCTCACATCGAAGAACAGACGGAAAGCACAAGAACGAATCCCCTCGACGTGGTCGAACGGCTGGCGGCGGGCAACGAATGGTCGTTCGAGCGCGCCAGCGACGACGAGATCACCATCCTGGTCACCGGCAAGTGGACCGACTACCAGGTGTCATACACCTGGATGGGCGACATCGAGGCGCTGCATCTGGCCTGCGCCTTCGATCTCAAGGTTCCCGAGCGCCGGCGTCCGCAAATCCAGGCGCTGATCTCGATGATCAACGAGCGGCTCTGGGTCGGGCATTTCGACCTGTGGATGCAGGAAGGCATCGTCATGTTCCGCCACGCGCTGGTGCTGGCGGGCGGGGTCGAGGCCTCCGGCAAGCAATGCGAGGCGCTGCTCGGCACCGCGCTCGACGCCTGCGAGCGTTACTTTGCCGCCTTCCAGTTCGTGGTCTGGGCCGGCAAGGAGGCGCGCGAGGCGCTCGACGCCGCCACCTTCGAGACCTCGGGCGAAGCCTAAGCGGCGCGCAGGCTGATCCCCTCGAGCGCAATCCCGCGAAACTTCGTCTCCCAAACATCGCCCGGCGCCATCGGGAGCGCGCGCGTCAGCGTGCCCGTCGTTACGATTTCCCCCGCCGCCAGCGGCGGACTGACCGGATCCTGCGCCAGCAACTGAACAAGATAACGCAGCGCCGATACCGGCCCTTCAAGCACGTTCGACGCGCGGCCGCGGTCGGCGACGACGCCATTGCGATAAAGATCGATTTCGAATGCCGGCAATTCGCGCAGCCAATCCGCTCGGCGTGGCGCGACCGCGTGACGTGGCCCGATCAGCAACGCGCCATGCATGGCGTTGGCTGCGGCGGTATCGGCCCCGGTGAATTTCCAATTCGGGAAGATCGACTGCACGATTTCGTAGCCGTGCGCGACCCAGTCGACGCAGCCCAGCAGCGCCGGCTCGTCCATGCCGGCATCGGGCGCCCGCCCGAAACCGAAGACGATCTCCGGTTCGATGCGCGGTTCGACGAAATCGCGCACCGCGACCGCCTCTATCGAGGCGAGGTCGGAGACGGTGCGGTCGGTCATGTAGCCCCAGTTCGGCGCATAGACGCCGTACTCCGGCCAGATCGTGCGGTTGGTAAAACCGATCTTGCGGCCGACAATTGTCTCGCCGCGCGCCACGAATTTCTGTCGCAGCAGCGGCGCAATTCGCTTGGCCTCGTCGAGCGTCAGCCCGTCCGCTCTCGCCGAAAACGGCGTGATCTGACGCCGCTCGCTCAGCGCGGCAAAGGCTTCGGTCGCGACGGTCTCGATATAGGCCAGCCGCGTTGGTGCTTTGACGTCCATTCCCAGCCACTTTGGAGCGGCTTCAACGGCTTGGCAACGGCGGCCAATAGCATTCAAAAAGCGTGGATGCCCGGCATAAGGCCCGCACACGGCATGGACCGAGGCTGTATGATCCTCGCATGACACCGCGCAAACCACAGCCTCTCAAATCGATCGACAGGCTCGTCCTCGTCGGCGCCGGCAAGATGGGCTCGGCCATGCTCGAGGGCTGGCTGGCGCGCGGGCTCAATGCGAAGCGGCTGGTGGTGATCGAGCCGCAACCGGTAAAGGCGATCAAGGCACTGGCGCGGCGCGGCCTGACGCTCAATCCCAAAGGCAAGGCAAAGCCTGCCGGCGCGATCGTCATCGCGGTCAAGCCGCAGATCGCGCCCGAGGCGGTGCCGCCGCTCAAGGAACATGTCGGCAAGGGCACGCTGGTGCTTTCGATCATGGCCGGGCGTACTTTGGCTTTCCTGCAAAACGCGCTGCCGCCGGAGACGGCGATCGTGCGCGCCATGCCGAACACGCCGGCGGCGATCGGCCGCGGCATCACCGTCGCCGTCGCCAACGGCAAAGTCTCCGCGCGCCAACGCAAGCTCGCTTCCGACCTGCTCGCAGCCATCGGCAAGGTCGAATGGGTCACCGACGAGACGCTGATGGACGCGATCACCGCGGTGTCGGGCTCCGGCCCGGCCTATATTTTCCTGCTGGCCGAAGCCATGACCAAAGCCGGCATCGCCGCCGGGCTGCCGGCACCGCTCGCCGCGCTCCTCGCGCGCGAGACAGTCGCCGGCTCCGGCGAATTGCTGCGGCGATCCGATCTCGACGCCGCTACCTTGCGGCAAAACGTCACCTCGCCGGGCGGCACCACCGCCGCCGCGCTGGAGGTGCTGATGGGACCGGGCGGTTTTAACGAACTGCTGACCAAGGCCATCGCCGCGGCGACCCGGCGCGGGCGGGAATTGGCGGGCTAGCGTTCGCAATCTATCTACTGTCGTCCCCGCGCAGGCGGGGACCCATACGCCGTGCCCTTTCGATAGACTGCGGCGTATGGGTCCCGGGCCTCGCGCTTCGCGCTCGCCCGGGACGACAGTAATGTGTTGCCCTAGAACCGGCGCCTTTGCCGGCCTAGATTAAAGGCAGCCTTTACAGATGGAGGCCGCCATGGCCCGCAAATCCAAACGTTCACGCAAAGCGCCGAGCGCGCCGCCCTCGCGCGGCGCTTCCGACCGCGACAAGGCGGTCGACGCGCTGATGGCGCTGCTTGCCGAACATACGCTCGACGAGATCGGACTGGCCGAAGTTGCCGGCCGCGCCGGTTTGAAGCTGTCGCAATTGCGCGCCGAGTTCGGCTCGGTGATGGCCATCCTCGCCGCGCATATCAAGGACATCGACCGCATCGTTCTGGCCGGCGGCGACGCCGACATGGCCGAGGAGCCGGCGCGCGAGCGGCTGTTCGACGTGCTGATGCGCCGGCTGGAAGCGCTGGCGCCCTACAAGGCGGCGGTGCGCTCGCTGATGCGTTCGGCGCGCCGCGCTCCCGGCCTCGCGCTGGCGCTCAATGCTTTTGCCGTGCGCTCGCAACGCTGGATGCTGGAAGCCGCCGGCATCGGCACCTCCGGACCGGCGGGCGCGCTGCGCGTGCAAGGCGCGGCGCTGATGTTTGCGCGGGTGCTTTCGGTTTGGGTCGACGACGAGGAGGAAGGCCTCGACCGCAGCATGGCCGCGCTCGACCGCGGTCTGGCCAGCGCCGAACGCTGGGCCGGTTTCCTCGACGATCTTTGCGCCATCCCGAAATGCGTGCTGCGCGGGCCGCGCCGCCGCCGCCGTTATCGCGACGAGGAAGAAGCGGAAGCGGCGTAGGACGAGTTACACCGGCACCCGGACCGTCGCGCGCAGGCCGCCCATCGTGCTGTCGCCGAGCGTGATGTCGCCGCCATGCGAGCGCGCGATGTCGCGCGCGATTGCCAAGCCCAGGCCCGTGCCGCCCTCGTCCTGATTGCGCGCGTCGTCCAGCCGCAGGAACGGCTTGAACACGTCCTCGCGCGAATCGGCCGGGATGCCCGGGCCGTCGTCGTCGACGGTGACGGTGAGCCAGCGGTGGTCGCGATGGCCGGTGATCGAGATCGAACGCGCAAAGCGCGAGGCGTTCGACACCAGATTGCCGAGGCAGCGCTTGAACGCGGCCGGCCGCACGGTGACCACCGGCGGCCCATGGAACACCACGCTGGCGCCGTGGCCGTGACGCTCGGCGTCGAGCCGCAGCTCTTCGAGCAAGTCGCCCATATCGGTCGGCGCCGCCGCTTCACCCATATCGCCGCGGGCGAAGGCCATGTAGGCCTCCAGCATGCGCGTCATCTCGTCGACGTCGCGCGTCATCGCTTCGACCTCGGGTCCCTTGCCGATCAGCGCCAGTTCGAGCTTGAAGCGCGTGAGCACCGTGCGCAGGTCGTGGCTGACGCCGGCGAGCATGGCGGTGCGCTGTTCGAGTGAGCGCTCGATGCGCGTCTTCATCTCGATGAAGGCGGCGGCGGCGCGGCGCACTTCGCGAGCGCCGCGCGGGCGGAAATTCGGCACGTCACGGCCCTTGCCGAAGCTCTCGGCGGCGTCGGCGAGCTTGAGGATCGGCTTGATCTGGTTGCGCAGAAACAGGATGGCGACGCTGAGCAGCACGAATGCGGTGCCGACCATCCACAGCAGGAAAATCTCCGAATTCGACGCGTAGGCGGCGCTGCGGCGCGCGAAAATGCGCATCACCGTGTTGTCGAGCTGCACGCGGATCTCGACCAGCGCCGACTTGCCGACGGTATCGATCCAGAACGGCTTGCCTATCTGCTTGCGGATTTCTTCCGACAAAGTCTGGTCGAGCAGCGAGAAGAACGGCTTCGGCCCCGGCGGCGGCATGTCGCGCAGCGGCAGGAAATCGATCACCAGACCGAGCCGCTCCTGCGCGATGCGGCGGATCTGCGCCTGGTCGGCATCCTGCGGATAGCCTTTGTAGACATCGATCAGCGCGGCGATGTCGGCCACCACGCCGGCCGACAGACGCTGCGTCACCAGTGTCCAATGCCGCTCCATGAACACGAAGGCGACCACCGATTGCAGGATCACCATCGGCACGATGATGATGAGCAGCGAGCGGGCGTAGAGGCCCTTGGGCAGCACGCTGTTGAGCCAGTGGCTGATGCGCCGCCAGAACTCGTTGACACGGTCGTAGGCGGTGCGCAGACGGCGCACCGCGGCAATGCCGATGTCGAGGCTGGTCATGTGGTGATCACCAGCCGGTAGCCGATGCCGCGCACCGTCTGCACGAACAACGGGTCGGCGGGATTGCGCTCGATCTTGCGGCGCAGGCGGTTGACCAGCACGTCGACGGCGCGCTCGGAGACGCTCTCGCCGTTGCCGGCAAGCGCCATGCGCGAGACGGTTTCCCCGGGCGTGCCGGCAAGGATGCGCAGCATTTCGCGCTCGCGATCGGTCAGGCGTATGACCTCCTCGCCTTTGCGCAATTCGCCGCGCGCCAGATGATAGACGAACGGCCCGAAGCCGACCTGCTCCGCCGGCGCCGCGACCGCCGGCCGCGCGCGCTTGAGGATACTGGCAATGCGCAGCGAGAGTTCGCGCGGCTCGAACGGCTTCGAGAGATAATCGTCGGCGCCCATTTCCAAGCCCTTGATGCGGCTTTCGGCGGCATCGCGCGCGGTCAACATCAGGATCGGCACGCTGGAGCGGCCGCGCAGCGCCTTGGCAAAATCGAAGCCGGATTCGCCGGGCATCATCACGTCGAGAATGAGCAGATCGAAGCTGAGGCTGTTCAACTTGGCGCGCGCGTCCGCGGCGGTGTCGGCGGTGCTCACGCGGTAGCCTTCGCCGGCCAGGAAGCGCGACAGCAGGTCGCGAATGCGGCGGTCGTCGTCGACCACCAGCAGATGCGGGGCGTCGTCGGCGAGCGTGGCGGGCAGCATCATCATCGCCGCGTCACCGGTGCGGCTTGGCGCGGTCGGCGCGATCGACCAGCCGCAGCACGCCGTCACGATTGTCGGGATCGATCATGGCGGTCAAGAAACGCCGTGCCGCCTCGTGCGCGCCCGGGCCGAGCTGGCCGAAGGCGCGGTTGATGCGCTCGGTCTGCAGGCCGGCGAGTTTGAGCGCCAGCGCCTCGCCTTTCGGCGTCACAAAAAGCAACCGCTGGCGCCGGTCCTGCGCGCCCTCCTTCTGCACCACGTAGCCTTGATCGACCAGTTGCTTGAGCACGCGGCCGAGCGACTGCTTGGTGATGTTGAGGATGTCGAGCAGGTCGGCGACCTTCATGCCGGGATTGCGGTTGACGAAATGCAGCACGCGGTGATGGGCGCGGCCGAAGCCGAGTTTGGAGAGCACCTCGTCGGCGTCGCCGACGAAATCGCGATAGGCGAAAAACAACAATTCGATGATGTCCCAGATCGGCCCCGCCGCGGCCGTGCTCGACGCCGCCGGCCGCTCCGCCAAGCCCCCCGCGGCTGTCGTAATCTTGGCATCCATATTTATGTCAGCCATGTTGACATATTTTAGTTTTATGTTACAAAAAGCGCGCTACAGACGAAACGATCGTACCGAAACGGCCATTTCCGTCTGCGACGTGCCGCACCTTGCGCGATAGGTCCGCTCCGGACCCATTCATACCGGGTGTTGCCCTGCGACGCAAAGTGTTGGAATAGGCGCGAAAAATGCGCCATCACGGCGGCAGGACCGGCCGCTTAAGAGTCCGGACGGACGAGGCGAAGGAGGAAATTATGGCTGCGCAGTCCTATGACCGGCTCGACGGCGTGATCTGGTACGACGGCAAGCTCGTGCCCTGGGACCAAGCCAATTTGCACGTGCTCAGTCACGGCCTGCACTATGCCAGCTGCGTGTTCGAGGGCGAGCGCGCCTATGGCGGGCAGATTTTCAAATCCACCGCGCACTCGGAGCGGCTGAAACGCTCCGCCAACGTGCTCGACTTCGAGATCCCCTACACCGTCGCCGAGATCGACGCCGCCAAGAAACTCGTCTTGGAAAAGAACGGCAAGAAGGAAGCCTATGTGCGCCCCGTGGCCTGGCGCGGCTCGGAGATGATGGGCGTCTCGGCGCAGACCAATACCATCCATCTCGCCATCGCCTCGTGGGAATGGCCGAGCTATTTCGATCCCGAGCAGCGGCTCAAAGGCATCAAGCTCGATCTCGCCGACTATCGCCGGCCCGATCCGAAGTGCGCGCCGGTGCGCGCCAAGGCGGCCGGGCTCTACATGATCTGCACCATCTCCAAGCACGCCGCCGAGCGCAAAGGCTATGCCGACGCCATGATGCTGGACTGGGAGGGCCGCGTCGCCGAATGCACCGGCGCCAACATCTTCTTCGTCAAGGACGGCAAGATCCATACGCCGATCGCCGACTGCTTCCTCGACGGGTTGACGCGGCAGACTGTCATCGCACTGGCCAAGAAGCGCGGCTTCGAGGTGATCGAGCGCCGCATCATGCCGGACGAGCTCACCGGTTTTTCCGAGTGCTTCATCACCGGCTCGGCGGCGGAAGTGACCGCGGTGTCGGAGATCGCCGACTGGAATTTCAATCCCGGCGGCATCACTAAGACGCTGATGGACGACTACACCGCGGAAGTGAAGCCGAAGGCCGTGGCGGCGTAACTGCCGCAGCGAGCGTCGGCCCCTCCGTTGTCATTGCCGGGTTTGACCCGGCAATCCATGCCACTCGGCACGCACATCCTTTCGTAAGACCATTATTTGCCGCACAGCGTCATGGATGCGCGGGTCAAGCCCGCGCATGACGGCAGAATATGCGGCCCGGCTTCGCCGTATCGAGGGCCGTCATGTCTGCGCCTTCGGCTCGAGCGGCCGCAGCAGCGTCACATAACGCACGCGGCTATTGGCGACGAACCGATCCATGCGCTCGTCCAGCACTTTATGCCGGCTTTCCGAAGCATGGCGCAGCAGCAAGGCGCCGTCTTTGGCAAAGGCGACGAAGCCGGTGTGGAAATAATCCAGGCCTGGCTGCTGGCTGACAAAGCCGACGATGTCGCCGGTCTGCAGCATCGCCTTGTTCTTCAACAACACCGCGCGCGGGATCACGTGCATCACGAATTTTCGTTTGCTCAGGCCCTTTTGCGTATCGACCGTCTTCTTCAGTTCGACCGCGCCGTCCATAACGAGCCAGCGGCAGGTCTCGTTCTCGACATTGTGCTGACACCACTCAAAGAAGTAGTGATTGCGCTGGTCCCATTTGACGACGCCGTTGTGATAGCGGATGGCGCGCAACGTCGCGTCGAATTCGCCGGCGTCGCGCGCGATGGCCGCGGCCAGCACGGTTTCGCAGTAGGTGACGCAATCGAAGGCGTCGTCGCGCACCACGAATTTTTCCGGTTTGCGCGGCCCGCCGATCAGCGTATCGGCGCGGTAGCGCGTGCCGCGCAACGCGGCGGAAATAAAATCGATCCGCTTTGAGATCGTGTCGCGGCCGCGCGCCTCGGCGATGAGCTTGTCGATGCGCTTTTCGCCGGCGGCGGCCGGCGCAAGCCCGGCCGCGAAAGCCGCGCCGCCGGCAAGGATTTGCAGCACGTCCCGGCGGCTGGCGGTCAGATCGGACATCGCTTTGTCCTGTGCATGCCGCGGAGACGACGCTTAATCCCGCACCACCATCAGGCGGTCGGTGCCGGATTCCGCCGCCCACAATTCGCCCGGCCGGCCCAGCATCTGGCGCACGTCGGAACGGCGGCGGTTGCTGGGGAAGCTGTCGAATTTTTCCGTGACCGGATCGAAACGCACGATGGCGTTGTTGGTCCAGTCGCTGAGCCAGACTTTGTCCTTGTCGTCGACAAAGACCGCGTAGCAGCCTTGCTTGCTGGCAGGCAGGCCCCACACTTTCCAGGTCTTGGCGATGGGGTCGAAGCGGCCGACCTCGCCGGTGTTCCAGAAGCTCACCCACAAAATGCCCTTGGAGTCCGACCAGATGCGGCGCGGGCCGACGCCGGGCTTGGGCGGCGGCACCATCAGCGCGTCGCCACTCACGGTGTCGATCTTGGCGATGTGATCGCCGGCGAGCGAGGCGTACCAAACGTCGCCGTTCGGCGTGGTGGTGATGCCGTAGGGCCCGACGCCCTTGGGCGCCTTCCACGCCTCGACCTTGCCGGTCGCCGGGTCGACGCGGCCGTAGAAGCCATTCTGCCCGGTGAACCAAAGGATACCTTTGCGGTCGAAGGTGGCGGTGTTGAGATTGGCGTCGGCAAATCCCTTCGGCAGCGGAAACAGCTTCACCGCCTTGCTGGCGGGATCGACGCGCGCGATGGCGTTCTGGCCGCCGTCGGTGATCCAGGCAGCGCGATCGGGACCGACGATCACCCCATGCGGCGCCGAGTCGGGTCCGAGCGGGATTTGCGTCACCTTGCCGGTCTTGGGATCGAGAATGCCGAGCGCGCCTTGCTGTTGCGCGGTGTAAAACACCTTGCCGTCGGGCGCCGGCGCCACGTCATGCGGGTGCGCGCCTTCCGGCACGTTGTAATAAGTCACTTGCGCGGCCCGCGCCGAGCCAAAAGCAAGCGCCATGACCGCGGCTGCCGCCACGAAAAAAATGCGACGCATGGTGGCCCTTGTGCTCATTCTGCAGCCTGCCGCCGCTTGCTCGACGCATCCCACCGTTCGGCCGCCGCGTCATCGGTTTTCTTGGCGTCCACCCAGGTCTTCGCCCCGGCGGCTTCGACCTGCTTCCAGAACGGCGCGCGGGTTTTCAGATAATCCATGAGGAACTCGGCCGCGGCGAAGGCGGCTTGCCGGTGTGACGAGGCGGTCGCCACCATCACGATATCCTCACCCGGCACGATGCGGCCATAGCGATGGATCACGCTGACGCCGGCAAGCGGCCAGCGTTCGAGCGCCTCCGCGACATGGCGTTCGATCTCGGCCTCGGCCATGCCGGGATAATGCTCCAGCGTCAGCGCGGCGATCGGCTCGCCATCCTCGGCGCCGCGGCAAATGCCGGTAAAGGTGACCACGGCGCCGACATCGGTGCGCCCGCACGACAGCGCAGCCGCTTCCGCGGCGGCGTCGAAGGGCTCGCGCTGCAGGCGCACGGTGGTGGGGACGCTCATGGGGCTAATGTAGAGCAGTTTTCATTCGTCGTCATTCCGGGAGGGCGGGAAGGAGCGGACCCGGAATCCAGAGCCAAGTATCGGAGTTCGTATCTGGATTCCGGGTTCGCGCCTTCGGCGCACCCTGAAATGATGCGAAATATAAAATCGGCGGCGGCTAACCGCCCGTCATCGGCGGGAAGAAGGCGATTTCGGAACCGGCGGCAATCGCCGCATCCGGGCGCACATGGGTGCGGTCGATGGCGGCGCGGATGACCTTGGGATTGGCAAAGGCATGGGCATATTCCTCACCGCGTGAGGAGAGCCACGCCACCAATTGCGCCACGGTAACGACCCCGGCAGGGATTTCGACGTCTTCCTCGGCGCGGCCGACGCGCTCGCGCACCCAGGCGAAGTAACGCAGTTTCACGCGCATCACTCGATCAAATAGCGCAGACCCGCGCGGAAGTAATCCCAGCCGGTATAAAGCGTGAGGATGGCCGACAGCCACAATAGGGTCAGCCCGGTCACCGTCACATAGGTGAAGACCTGGTCGCCGGCCTTGCCGGCCAGCAGGAAACCGATGGCAACGAGCTGCAACGTCGTTTTCCATTTCGCCAACTGCGTCACCGGTACGCCGACGCGCAGCTCGGCGAGAAATTCGCGCAGTCCCGACACCAGGATTTCGCGGCAGAGAATGATGATCGCCGCCCACAAAGCCCAGCCGCGGATGGTGCCGTCGGCCGCCAGCATCAAGAGGCAGGAGGATACCAGCAGCTTGTCGGCGATCGGATCGAGCATGCGGCCGAGCGAAGATTGCTGCTGCCAGGCGCGGGCAAAATAGCCGTCGAGGATGTCGGTGATGCCGGCGACGGCGAAGATCGCCAGCGCCAGCCAGCGCAGCCACAATCCGCCGCCCAGCAAAGCCTGCCAATAAAGGCACGCCACCACCGCCGGCACCGCGGCGATGCGGGCATAGGTCAATATATTAGGCAGCGCCAGCGAGCGCGACCGGATCGGCTGTGTGCTCACGGAATTCATGGTCGCCAGCAACATCCCTCGCCCGGCAAGGCCAACCGCCCGACGCAGTTGCACGCCGACTATACAATATTGGGTGCCGAGTCGGTATTGCTACTGAATCGGCGCCTTCGGCAAGCAACTCTTGCCCGGCTCCATGACGAAAGTTTGATCGAGCGAATACCATTCGCCGGTCACATCCGCGGCCGGCGCCGGCCCATCATGGCGGACATAATCGCCGATCAGGGCCCGGGTGACGCCGAACTGCACGTCGGTCTCGAGCTTGTCGTCGTCATTGCTGTAGATCTGCGAGATCAGCGTCTTGAACCCCTGCTTGAAGATCAGGAAGTGCAGGTGGGCGGGGCGAAAATTGTGCCGCTTGCCGGCGCGCACCAAGTCGCCGACCGGCCCATTGACCGGGATCGGATAGCCGGCCGGCTTGACGCTGCGGAACCAGAAGTGCCCATCCGCATCGGTTGTGAACTTGCCGCGCAGGTTCATGTCGGCCTGCTTGGGGTCCTGCTGCTCGTAGAAGCCCTCCGGCGAGGAGTGCCAGACGTCGACCTCGGCGCCGGCGATCGGTTTGCCGCTCTGATCCTTGACCCAGCAGTTGACGAAGATCGCCGGTCCGGGCGTGGCCGAGCGCACGATTGAAGCGCCGTTTTGGGTCGCCGGAGAATTCATCCGCCAGAACGGCCCGAGCAGATTGGCGGTGGTTTCGGTCTGCCCGTTATTGCCGTTGTTGAGCAGGCAAACCAGCGCGGAGAAACCGAGCGTGCCGGACATCAACACCGTCTCGTTGTGCGTGGCGGTGGTCTTCTGCCCGAGCGCGGTGATGAAGCCGACCGCCTTCTCGAATTCCTCCTCGGTCAGATGCACCTCGCGCGCGAAGCCGTGCAGATGCTTGATCAGTGCCGCGATGATTTCGCGCGTGCGCGGATCCTCGATGTTCTTGTAGGCGTCCAGCACCTTCGGTGTGACGTCTTCTTGCCGCTGGATGATCATCTATTTTCACTCCAACCTTTCACCGGTCATGGCCGGGCTTGTCCCGGCCATCTCGCTTAGGAAGGCAGTGCATCCCTAAGCGGGATGCGCGGGCCAAGCCCGCGCATGACAAATCATTGCGCCGCCTGCTCATGGAAGAACTCATATATCTTTCGCGCCGTCTCCGCATTAATTCCCGGCACCTGCGCGAGGTCGGGCAACGAGGCGCGCTCGATGGCTTTCACAGTGCCGAAATGGCGCAGCAGCGCCCGCTTGCGGGTGGGGCCGATCCCCGGAATTTCCTGCAAGCCGGCCTCGCGGATGTCCTTTTTGCGCCGCGTGCGGTGGGAACCGATGGCAAAACGGTGCGCCTCGTCGCGCAGGCGCTCGACGAAATACAAAAGCGGGTCGCGCGGCGGCAGCTTGAATGGGCTGCGGCCCGCCATGAAAAAGGTCTCGCGGCCGGCGTCGCGGTCGGGCCCCTTGGCGATGGCGATGAGCGGCAGGTCGGTGACGCCGAGCGCGGCGAGGGTTTCGGTCGCCGCGTTGAGCTGCCCCTGGCCGCCGTCGACCAGCAGCAAATCGGGCCAGGGTTGCTGCTCGTCATCGAGGACAACCTCCCCGCTCTGCTCCGCGGCGATCGCGTCGTCGAGGCTCGGCCGCGGCGCTTCCGCCAGCAGCCGCTTGAAACGGCGCGCCAAGACCTCGCGCATCATGCCAAAGTCGTCGCCCGGGGTCATATCCTCTGAGCGAATGTTGAACTTGCGGTACTGATTTTTGCGGAAACCCTCCGGTCCCGCCACGATCATGGCGCCGACGGCGTTGGTGCCGGCGATGTGGCTGTTGTCGTAGACCTCGATGCGGCGCGGCGCACGCGGCAACGTGAAGGTCTCGGCCAGCGCCTTCAGCAATCTTTGTTGCGAGGAGGTATCGGCAAGCTTGCGCGCCAGCGCCTCGCGGGCATTGGCCAGCGCATGCTGCACCAGTTCCTTGCGCTCGCCGCGTTGCGGCACCGAGACCTCGACCTTGTGTTCGCTCTTGGCGCTGAGCGCCTGGCTGAGCAGCGCGCGTTCCTCAAATTCGTGCGACACCAGAACACAGCGCGGCGGCGGCTTGTCGTCGTAGAATTGCGCCAGGAACGCGCTCAGCACCTCGCCCGCCGCCAGCGAGCGGTCGGCCTTGGGAAAATAAGCGCGGTTGCCCCAGTTCTGCCCGGTGCGGAAGAAGAACACCTCGACGCAGGTGTAGCCGCCGGCCTGATGCAGCGCGAAGACGTCGGCTTCCTCAAGGCTGCGCGGATTGATGCCCTGATGCGAGGTGATCGCCGACAGCGCCGAGAGCCGGTCGCGATAGACCGCGGCGTGCTCGAAATCGAGCGTGTCCGACGCCTTGTCCATGGCGCCGGCCAATTCCTTCTGCACCGATGAGCTGCGGCCGGAGAGAAACTCGTTGGCTTCGCGCACCAGTTCGCCATAGCCGGCAAAATCGATCTCACCGGTGCAGGGCGCCGAGCAGCGCTTGATCTGGTAGAGCAGGCACGGCCGTGTGCGCGCCTCGAAAAACGAATCCGAACAGGAGCGCAGCAAAAAGGCGCGCTGCAACGCGTTGATGGTGCGGTTGACCGCCCCGGCGGAGGCGAAGGGTCCGTAGTAGCGTCCGGGACGCGTGCGCGCGCCGCGGTGCTTCAAGATCTGCGGCGCCCAGTGATCTGACGTGATGAGAATGAAGGGGAACGACTTGTCGTCGCGCAGCAGCACGTTGAAGCGCGGACGCAGGCGCTTGATCAGATTGGCTTCCAGGAGAAGCGCTTCGGTTTCGGTCTTGGTGGTGACGAATTCCATGGTCACCGTCGCCGCGATCATGCGCGCGATACGGGCGTCGTAGGCGGTCGGCCGCGCGTAGTTGATGACGCGTTTCTTGATGCTCTTGGCCTTGCCGACATAGAGCACCTCGCCTTTGCCATCGATCATGCGATAGACGCCGGGCCCTGGCGGCGCCAGCTTGGCGAAACGCGCAATGGCGGCGCGGCCGGCGGCGAGCGTGCCGGCGGGCGCCTCTTCCAGCTCCAATTCGGGCAGCGAGGACTCCTCGTCGTCCTCTGGCAGCTCGCTCACCGGATCGATGTCTTTTGGGGTGCCGTTCATCGTCCGCAAGATAAGCGCTACTCGGCAATATCGCTATCGAGCGTGCGCCAGGCGAGGTGCTGGCCGCCATCGACCGCGATGGTGACGCCGGTGATGCTTTTGGCCTGCGCGAGGTAGACCACCGCCGCCGCGATGTCGTCCGGCGAGGGCCCGTGCTTGAGCGGCAGCACCGAAGTCTGCGCGGCAAACTGCGCGTCCGACTGGCGCGGGCTCGGCAGCGTCGGCCCCGGCGCCACCGCGTTGACGCGCAGCTTCGGCGCCAACGCCTGCGCCAGCGTCACGGTCGCCGCCTGCAGCGCGCTCTTGCTCAAGGTGTAGGAAAAGAAGTGCGGCGTCGGCTTGAACACGCGCTGGTCGACGATATTGACGATCGACGCGTCGCTGCCGGCCGGCGCCTGCGCGGCGAACGCCTGGGCCAGAAACAAGGGCGCCGCCAGATTGACGGCCATGGTGCGCTCGAAGCGCGCGCGATCGAGGCCGGCGATTTCGTCGGGCTCGAACTCGGAGGCGGAATTGACCAGCAGGCTCAACGGCCCGAATGCCGCCGCCGCCGGCACCAGCGCCTTGACCGCAGCGGGGTCGGCGAGATCGGCGAGCACCACGCGCGCCTGCCCGCCCGCGCTGGTGATCTCGGCGGCTAGCTTTTCCGCCTCGGCGCGCGAGCGTCCGGCGTGCAGCACGAGCGCGTAGCCGGCGCCCGCCAAGGCCAGCGCGATCGCCGCGCCGATGCGCCGCCCGGCGCCGGTGATCAGCGCCGCCCGCGATGTGCCTGTGTTTGCGTTCGCCATACTCACGCCAGTCATACGCCGTCGCGGCGGATGCCGCCACTATACGTGGTTAATGCAAAATGACGGCGCGCCAATAGTAAATCGAAGAACCGCGCACTAACAATTCCTTAGCGATAGCGGCTTTGAGTTCTTAACAATTTATAACCGCTTAACTTCAAACGCCCGATAAATCTTCCGACAAACCGCCGAAGTCTCGGCGCGGGGGCGAAAGCCCGGCCGTTTCGCATCGCCATTC
Source organism: uncultured Alphaproteobacteria bacterium (assembly GCA_963805375.1). Classification (GTDB taxonomy): domain Bacteria; phylum Pseudomonadota; class Alphaproteobacteria; order Rhizobiales; family Xanthobacteraceae; genus Pseudolabrys. The sequence continues at coordinate 479,156 of CAWDUB010000010.1, forward strand.
GCGCGAAGCGCGCCGTCGATTTGGGGGCGAGTGGAGAGTGTAATGAAGAAGACGATCCTGACGCTGACCGTTGCGGGCATGGTGCTGAGCGCGGGCGCCGCCGCCGCCGCCGAGATCATGCGCGGCCCGACGCCTTATTATTCGGCGCCGCCCAGCCTCTATAGCTGGCGCGGGCCCTATCTCGGCATCAACGGCGGCTACCAATGGGGCAAGATCACCAACAGCGTGTTGGAGCCGAGCGGCTTCCTCGGCGGCCTGCAGGGCGGCTACAACTGGCAGATCGATCAATTCGTGTTCGGCGGCGAAACCGATATTCAGTTGAGCGGCGCCGATGACACCTTCGCGCCGTGGAAGTTTTCCAACCCCTGGTTCGGCACGCTGCGCGCCCGCGCCGGCTACGCGCTCAACAACATCCTGTTCTACGGCACCTTCGGTCTCGCCTATGGCGGCATCAAAGGGGAGCTCGGCATCATCGACGAAACGCAGACGCATGTCGGTTGGGCCGGCGGCGTCGGCATGGAGATCGGCTTCACGCCGAACTGGTCGGCGAAGGCGGAGTATCTCTACATGGATCTGGGCAATCGCCCGTACGCGATTACCGGCGTCAGCAACGGATTCGAATCGAATATTCTGCGCTTCGGCATCAACTATCGCTTCTGATCGGGCACGCGGGCCGCTTGCAAAAAGCCCCGGCAAAAACTGCCGGGGCTATTTTTTATGGGTTTGGTGAACACATTTTATTTTGGAACTTTACCAATCATTTTTTTGCCACGTTCCAGCCGCGCCCCATCGACGCTTTCGCGATTGTGGCGAGATGGAGTCGCAAAAACGAAACCGGCAAACGCTTGGCGTTAGGAACGTTGTAACGCACAACGCGTTTATCAACGCGAATGGGGTAAGGCACGACAATGTGCACCCCTCGATCTTTAGACGAGGTGCAATGATGACGAAGAAGTTCCTGCTTGCCGGTGTTGCAATTCTGGCGCTCGGCGTCGGCTCGGCGGCGGCCGCCGATATCGCGCGCCGCCCGGCGCCATATAAAGCGCCGGCCTATGTCGAGCCGATGTTCACATGGACCGGGCTCTACGCCGGCGCGTTTGGCGGCGGTGCCTGGGGCCGTTCGGATTTTTCCGCGCCGCTCGCCACCGGCACGTTCGACACCGACGGTTGGCTTGCCGGCGGCACGCTCGGTTACAACTATCAACTGCCAAATAACATCGTGCTCGGCGTCGAAGGCGACGCCGCCTGGACCGACATCAAGGGCAGCGCGGCGTGCCCGGCCGGGACCTGCGAGACCAAGAACGATTGGCTCGCCACGGTGCGTGGCCGCGCCGGCTATGCGTTCGGCCGCTTCATGCCGTATATCACCGGCGGCGCCGCTTTTGGTGACATCAAGACCTCGGCCACCGGCCTGGGCAGCAGCAGCACGACCAGAGCCGGCTGGACGGTCGGCGGCGGCCTCGAAGCCAACATCTCCGGGCCGTGGAGCGCCAAGGTCGAATATCTCTACGTCGATCTTGGCCGTGGCGGTTCGATCCTCGGTTCCGACGCGAGCTTCAAAACCAATATCGTGCGTGCCGGCATCAATTATAAGTTCTGACCGGCTCGCAATATCCGCAAAGCAAAGCCCCGGGGTTCGCTCCGGGGCTTTCGCTTTTTGGCCGCACAGAAAACTTTTCGTCATTCGGGGACGCCGCGAAGCGGCGGGCCCGGAATCCAGACACAAATTCGGTAGACGGTTCTGGATTCCGGGTTCGCACGCCTGCGCGTGCGCCCCGGAATGACAAAGAGTTTTAAGGCGCGACTTTGGTCTGCGCGAAGGCCGGCACCAGCGTCGCGAAGCGGTCGAGCCAGTCGACCAGGCGCGGGTGATCCTTGCGCCAGCGTCCGCCGAAGCGCAGATCGCCGTAGCCGAGCACGCAGGCGAGCGCGATCTGCCCGACATCGGGAACCGGGGTGAGCGCCGGCGGCGCCGCCTCCAGCGCCGCAAGCCCGCGCGCGAATTTATCGTTTTGCCGCTCCACCCAGGTGGCGACGCGCATCTCGGCGGGCCGGTAGCGCTCCTCGTAGACCATGAGCACGCCGGCATCGAGCATGCCGTCGCACAGCGCCTGCAGCCGCAACGTGGCAAAGCGCGCCGGCGGCTCGCGCGGAATGATGCGGCCGCCGCCGGCCAGATGGTCGAGAACTTCCAGGATCACGCGCGAGTCGTAGTAAATCGTCCCGTCATCGAGGATCAGCGCCGGAATTTTTCCCAGCGGGTTTTGCACGCGGATGGTATCGGCGGCGGCGTTGAGATCGGTTTCGCGCACTTCGATCTTGTCGGCGAGGCCGAGCACGCTGGCCGCGATGCGCACCTTACGGACGAAGGGTGAAGAGGGGGAGGAACGCAGGATCATTGCAAAAAAATACCCCGCCGCGACAGGCGCGGGACGTGAAACCCCGCAGCTGATGAAGCTACCAAATGACGGCCGCCGGATGCTCCGGTCAGCCGGTGACGACCAGGTTTACGGCCTTGGGGCCTTTGCCCTTCTTGTCCGGCTCGACGTCAAAGCTGATGCGCTGCCCCTCGTTCAACGACTTGAGTCCGGCCTGTTCGACCGCGGTGATGTGGACGAACACATCACGCCCGCCGTCGTCGGGCTTGACGAAGCCATAGCCGCGCTCGCTATTGAAGAACTTCACCACTCCGGTTTGCGCCATCGGGAATGCTCCTCTCCCCGCACTGCTCCGCCGCCAGCCCCCACGGCGCGGCGGCTCGGCCGGACATTCACATTCGGGGAAAGCATCGGTCGCTAAGCACCGCGGCCTCAGTCACTCCGCCGGCCCCCACACCAAACCGGAGGCGGAACGTCACTGCCAGCAATGGAACTAGACACCAACTGCGGTCCGCTGGAAAGGGCCACGATGTCACCGGGCGCCCTCCCCGGCCAGCCAGTCCAGCTTGAAATGGCCTTGTCCGTCGCGCCCCAATGCCTTGGCCAACGCCGGAAGCAGAACGGAAAGCTCGTTTTCCAGCGTGAAAGGCGGGTTGACCAGGATCAGCCCGGAGCCGCCAAGCCGGGTCGGGTCGGAAAGCGGCGCGACGTTTAGTTCTGCCCGCAACATCTTCGGGATCGCCAGCCGGCGCAGGCGCTTCGCCAGCGCCTCCGGCTCGCTGCGCCCCTTGATCGGATACCAGAGCGCATAGATGCCGGTCGCCCATTTGCGATAAGCGAGGCCGAGGCCGCGCGACAACAGGGCAAAATCACTGTCCTGTTCGAAGGGTGGATCGACCAGCACCAGGCCGCGGCGTTCCTTGGGCGGCAGGTAGGCGGCGAGCGCGGTCCAGCCGTCGATGGCGAGCGTCTTGATACGGGCGTCGCCTTGCAGGTTACGGGCAAGCGCGGCGGCCGCCTGCGGCTCCAATTCGCAGGCGATCAGGCGGTCCTGCGGCCGCAGCCAGGCGCGCGCCAGCGCCGGCGAGCCCGGATAAGTCTTGAGCCGCCCGCGCTCGTTCAGCGCGCCGACAACCTCGAGATAAGGTGCAAGCAATTCCGTCACCGGCGCCGCGAGCGGCGCCGCCAACAGACGCTCAATGCCGTCATGCCACTCGCCGCCGCGGCTCGCTTGCGCGCCAGAGAGATCGTAGAGCCCGGCGCCGGCATGCGTATCGATGACGCGAAAGGCGGCCGGCTTGCGGCGCAGATAATGCAAGATGCGGCCAAGCACCGCGTGCTTGAACACGTCGGCGAAGCTGCCGGCATGAAAGGCGTGACGATAATTCATTGGCTGCCCCGAACGTGCGCAGCGACCTTATCGCATTCGGCGTATCCGCTGGGCGTTAAACTTGCCGGCCGCGGTCAGTGCGGTTTGCCGCGCAGACCGAAATGCGCGCGCGCCTTGACCCGCGACGGCGGACGTGTGGCTTTGCGCCGCACCGCGCGAAAGATGACGGCCGATTTTCGCGGGATCAGCACAGGCTCGCTGCCGACCGTGGCGCGCCGCCGGCGGCTGAGCTGCAGCAGCAGGCTGACGACGGCAAAGCCCGCCGCGGCGACGCCGGCCGTGTGCCAGGCCGGTGACAGCATCAGGCGGGCTGACCAGCCGGTCAGCCACAACACAAGATAGCCGAGGCCGGCAAACGCTACGGCGAAGCCAATAAAGTCCCGCACGCGCTTCATCGCGCTCTTTCCCACGCCTGTTCGCCCGCGGGCAAGATTGCGGATATCTCTTACGGGAATCTTGCGTCAATGCTCGACGCCCCGGGGTTATCCCGGCCACGCCGTCGGCCATCGTTAGTGGCGGCTTAACGCGATCGTAGATTCAAGGCAAAGCGCGCCACGTTTCCGCCCAAACTTTTCAGTTCGTGGCCCCGCGCACCGCCGGCATTGCGATCTTGTCGCGCCGGCAGGTTCGATGCACCACCTGCGCGCAGTCGTGGAACGAAAAATCCTTGTTCAGGCACAGGCGCACTTCGCTCAAGCGCTTGCTGTCGCAGCCGATCGCAATGGCGGCTTGCGTTAGCCCGGGATTGGCCTTGAGAAAAGCCGCAACAACGGCGCCGGGCGTCACCGTCGCCGGCTTGTCGAGCGCACGATAGTCGTCGGGAATTGTCACCGCCGCGTAGGCTTTGCGCACGGCGTCGAAATAGGCGCGCTGCGCAAGGCCGGAACAGGTTCCGTGGCGATCCCATTCATGGAAGATCAGCTGCCGGCTCGGCATCAAATCGAGCATGCTGTCGACGATGGTGTGGTTGAGCCGCGGCGCCGGCACCTGGCAGTAGGAGGGGAAGCCGTGCTCGAATTGCGGCCACAGCCCGTGCACGACAAACGAAAACGGCCGCCCGCCGCATTGCGGCCCGGGTGGCCGGTCGGGCGCGCGCTCGCGGGTCGCCTCGCAAAAACTCGGCGACCAGGACAGCGCCAATACGTAAAAGTCGAAACGGCCGGGAGCGTTATTGCCGCCCTCCTGCGCCAGCGCCACAACGGCGAAAATAAAGGTGAAGCTTGCGACGACTGCGGCGCTGCGCACCGCCTGCCATAAACGCTGACTGACCATAAAACGCCCCCACGCGGTGACACCGAAGCTGGAGAGAACAAAGCGGAAATTGACCCAGCGCAACGGTTCCCTAATGAACTATCAAAAAGATAAGAACATTACAAGAACAAAAAAGAACATACTGGGGACATGTTATGGAGGGCCGTGGCCGGCTGGGCCCGCGCTTCCAGTGGCGGGCTCGCGAATCGGGTACTCGACCCGCGGGGTTCTTAAGGCCGCGCCATCTTGCATGCTGGGTTATAGGCCCAGTTGCGGTCGAGGCCGACCACGCACCATTCGACCCCCCAGCTTGCGCCGATCATGCCGGTGTCTTCGCCGATCGAGTAATAGACCGCGCGTTTGCGTCCGTCGCTGACATCGGCCACCGCGCCGCAATAGCGGCGCGGGATCGTCCCGGCCGCCCAGGGACTGAAGGCAATCTGGCGCACGCGTTCAAAACCGAGAATTTGCAGATCGGAGTTCCAAAAGCGGCTTTCCTTCTGCGCGAAACGCCAAGCGATGGTGCCAAGCCCGGCTTCGCACGGCGGCAGCGCGCCGTCATAGTTCGGCCCGCTCAGATAGAAGTTCTTTTCCAGCAAGCCCGCCGCAAAGGCCGGCATGATGGCTGCCGCCAGCGCGCCAAAGCCGATCAGCACCGCGGCCATGATAGTACGAACGCCCAGTGACGCACGCGGCATGACCGACCTCCATTCGCTGTAAGCGCGCCTTGATATAGCTGATTCGTTCAGACTTTTTCGCGCCAGTCGCCGAGCACCGCCTGCACCAGCGTGAGCGCCGCCACCGCCGCCGTATCGGCGCGCAAGATGCGCGGACCGAGCGCGAGGCGCAGCACGTTCGGCCGTTTGAGCAGCGCTTCGCGTTCCTTTTCGGCAAAGCCGCCTTCCGGGCCGATCAGTACCGCCAGCGGCATCGCCGCACGCGCCGCGTCCGCGGGCAGCAGCGCCTGGCCCGTTGGGCGCGCGGCCGTAAGCGCGGCGACCGGATCCTTCACCTCGGCGTCCTCGTCGCAAAAGATCAACAGCCGGCCGTCGCCCGCCGATGCCGCCAGCCGGCCGAAGGCCAAGGGCTCGGCGACCTCCGGCACGGACAGAATGCCGCACTGCTGGGCGGCCTCGGCCGCATTGGCGCGCATGCGCTGGAGATTGAGCCGCGTCACCTGCGTGTGCTGGGTGATCACCGGGCGCAGGCGCGAGGCGCCCATCTCCACGGCTTTCTGCACCAGATAATCGAGCCGGGCGTGCTTGAGCGGGGCAAATAGAAAATGCAGATCGCCCGGTCGCGGCTGGACGCGGGTCTGTTCGCCGACCTCGGCGGTAAGCGTGCGCTTGCCCGCGACGGCAAGCCGCGCCTTCCATTCGCCGTCACGGCCGTTGAACAGCAGCACTTCAGCGCCGCGCTTGAGCCGGAGCACGTTGAGCAAGTGATTGCGCTGGTCGCTATGCAGCGCAACCTCGCTGCCCGCGGCCAAGGCGGCATCGACAAAGACGCGCGGAGTGCGGAAATCGTAAGCGGCCATGGGCACCGTTCGGGCCGGACGGCCGAGACAAGCGGCAAGGCCACGATTTTGGCCCGATTGCCGTGTTCCCGACGCATTCGGCGGCTTGGTATACTAAGCATTTAGACAGCGGCTTCTATATAATACGAGTTGAAGCCATGAGGGGATGTCCCATGAACATGCGCCGGGCATTGTTCATTGCCGCGTTGCTGGTGCCGGGTGTGGCCGGTCCCGCCGCCGCGCAATTCCAGCCGATGCCGCAGCAGCAGGAACCGCCTTGCCTCAAGGCGTTCTCCAAGCTGCGTGACGATGCCCAGCACAAGGGCAACGCCATCGAGAAGGCAGGCAAGCGCAAGGTAAGTCCGCAGGTGGCTTGCCAACTTTTCACCGCCCTCGCCGCCGCCGAAGGCAAGATGGTCAAATACGCCGTCGAGAACGCCACCTGGTGCGGCATACCCGCGCAAGCGGTCGAGCAGATGAAAGCGGGTCACGCCAAGGCAAACGAAATGCGGGTGAAGATCTGCCGCATCGCCGCCGCGCCGCCGCCCCCGCAGGGGCCGACATTGAGCGACGCCCTCGGCGGCGGCATCCCCAGCTCCAACAACATCAAAACCGGCCACGGCACCTACGATACGTTGACCGGCACGCCCATCGGCAGATGAGTGAGACGGCAGGACGCGTCGCCGACGCGACCGGTAACTGGGTCGACAGTTTCGCGCCTGCCGTCAGCCGCCCCTATCTGCGCCTTGCCCGCCTAGACCGGCCGATTGGTTCCTGGCTGTTGTTGATGCCGTGCTGGTGGTCGGTCGGTCTTGCCGGCATGCGCGCCGACCATTTTCCCAGCCTCTGGCACATCGTGCTGTTTTTCATCGGCGCCTTCGCCATGCGCGGCGCCGGCTGCACCTGGAACGATCTGGTCGATCGCAATCTCGACGGTCTGGTCGAGCGCACGCGCTCGCGCCCAATTCCGTCCGGCCAGGTGAGCGTCGCGCAGGCGAGCTTGTTCATGGTGCTGCAGGCACTGGTCGGCTTTGTCGTGCTGCTGCAGTTTAATCGCTTCACGATCTATGTCGGCCTACTCTCACTCGCTGTCATCGTGATCTACCCGTTCATGAAGCGCATCACCTATTGGCCGCAGATCGTGCTCGGCCTTGCCTTCTCCTGGGGCGCGCTGATGGGCTGGCCGGCCGCCTTCGGCCGGCTCGACGCGCCGGCCTTCGTGCTCTACGCCGGATCGATCGCCTGGGTGATCGGCTACGACACGATCTACGCGCATCAGGACCGCGAGGACGATCTGTTGATCGGCATCAAATCGACCGCGTTGTTGTTTGGCGCACGCACCGCGCCGATGCTTGCCGCCTTCTATACGGCGGCCGTCGTGCTGATCGCCATCGCCGGCCTGATGGCGGGCGGCGGATTGATCTTCCTCATCGGCATGATCGCCTTCGCGGCGCATCTTGCCTGGCAGGTGCTGCGCCTCGACATCAACAATTCCGCGCATTGCCTGAAGCTGTTCAAGTCGAACCGCGACGCCGGGCTGATTTTGTTCGCGGCGATGTTGCTGGAAGCGGTCTTTTAGGCTGCGACGTTGCGTCACGGAACGCTGGCGCCGGGCCGGCGTAAACCCAACCGGGGCGCGCTGGAAAATCGCCGATCATGAGTTCCAAACGCATCCTCATTTCCGGCGGCGGCATTGCCGGACTGACCCTCGCCATCGAACTCAAGCGCCTCGGATTTGAGCCGCTGGTCATCGAGCGCGAGCCGGGCCCGCGCGCCGAAGGCTACATGATGGACTTCTTCGGCTCGGGCTGGGACGTGGCCGAGCGCATGGGGCTGGTCGAAAACCTGCGTGCCGTGCGCTATCCGATCGACACGCTGGAATTCGTCGACGCAAGCGGCGTGCCTTACGTGCACATGCCGATCGCGCGTTTGCGGCGTGCGCTCGACAACAAATACGTCTACCTGCGCCGGCCCGATCTCGAGCGCATCTTAACCGAGCGAGCGCGCGCGGTTGGCGTCGACATCCGCTACGGCTGTTCGCTGGCCGCGATCGAAGAGCGCGGCGCCGGCGTGCATGTGCGGTTTGAGGACGGCGGCGAAGACGACGTCGCCCTCGTGGTCGGCGCCGACGGCGTGCATTCGCGTGTGCGGGACCTGACCTTCGGTCATGAAGGGCAGTTCGCCCGCTTCCTCGGACTTTATGTCGCGGCCTTCCATGTCGCGCGCGGCAATCTGCCGATCGATCGCACGGTCAAGCTCTATGAAGAGACCGACCGCATGGCCTTTCTCTATCCGCTCAGCGACGAGCGGCTTGACGCCACCTTCGTGTTCCGCAGCGGCGAGGTGCATGTGCCGCATGCCGAGCGCATCGGCTTTTTGCGCCAGCGCTTTCGCGGCGCCGGCTGGATCGTCGAGGACGTGCTCGCCGCCTATGACGGCGCCGAGCCGGTGTACTTCGACAGCGCGACGCAAATCGAAATGCCGCAATGGCACAAAGGCCGCGTTGCGCTGATTGGCGACGCCTGCGGCTGCCTCACTTTGCTCGCCGGCCAGGGCTCGCATATGGCGATGGCCGGCGGCTACGTGCTGGCGCAGGAATTGGCGCGCCGGCCCGATCACGCCGCAGCCTTCGCCGCCTACCAGAATTTTTTAAAGCCGCATGTCGACAAGAGGCGCCGGGATGCCGCGCGATTTGCCGGCATCTTCGTGCCGTCGCAACGCTCGCGTCCGTGGCTGCGGCGGCTCGCACTCAAATTATTGTTCAGCGCGCCGCTAATTAAGTTCGGACTTCGCTTCTTTGGCACCAGGAGTGTGCTTGGCAGCTACGCCCGCGCCTGAGCCGCCGCTCCAGCCGCTGACGTCCTCGGCGACAAAACCGTCTTCGCCGGGAATGGCGGCCGGCGCGTGGCCGCGATCGGCCTCGGGCGCGCTCGAACCGGCAATCGCGCTGGGACGCGCGCGGCCGATCGAGCCGGTATAGGCCGGCCCGCGGTGCTTGTTGGCATAGATCGCGCGCGCTTTCGCCGCCACCACGTCGCCGGGGATCGCGTCCGGCCGGCAGGGGTGGTGACCGCTGGCGCGCCGCATCAGGTCCACGTGGATGTGGTCGTAATGATAGACGTTGTAGCCGGGCGCCAGCACGGTGGTGAATGTCTCGCAGGCGGCAAGCTGCACGTCATGCAGAAAGCCCTGCTCTTCCGGGGTGCCGTGCCAGCCGTTCTTGACGGTGATGGTGCGCCCGTCGGCCAGCGTGAAGCCGGCAATGTCGAGCGCGTTGCCATAGGCGTGCTCGGACATGCTCGAGGTTCCCGAGCCCACCATCTGGCGGCAGGAATAGGCCGAGATCTGCTTGATGGTCGCAACCGGCGAGCCGAACCAGCGCATCGCCGCCGGCTGCACGCCTTGACCCACCCAGCGGTCGAGCGCGGAAACAATCGGACAGGCGAGCGTCGCCGTCGGCGTCAGTGTCGCCGGCATCATGGCCGTCGTCGCGTTGGGACCGCGCATCGGCCCGAGCGGCGGCAGCGCGCGTGGTTGCGCCGGCGGCTCATAGCGCGGCGCGTTATAGGAACCGCGCGCGGGCGCGTAGGAATCCTGCACGCGTGAGCCACGGCTCGCGCCGGGCGGCAGCACGGCATCGTCGGGAACGTCTGACGGCGCGTCATAGGCGCGCTGATCGGCCGGATCGGCTTGTCGCGCCGGCGGATAGTTCTGCTGCGGCGGCGGGTAGTTTCGCTGCGCCGGCGGATAGGCGGGCGCCGCACCGCCGCGCATGTATTGCGGCTCGTCGGCGGCCCGCGCGCTGCCGGGCGGACTGATCGACATCGGCTGGCCGTTCGATTGCGGGCGCTCGATGCCTTGCGGTCCGGGCACCCAGCGCATGTTGCCTTGCTGGATCGGTTCGCCGATCGGGCGGCTTTGCACCGGGGCGACGTCGAGCGGCTGGCTTTCCACCGGCGGCGTGTAGCGCGGCTCGTTCGCCGGCCAGCGCGGCATGCGCGGATCGGAACCGGCATTGGGGATCGCGGCCGGCGGGCGCAGATCGTCGGTGTAGGCAAGCTTGCCGCTCTCGCCGAGCAGGGAAACCTTGAGCGGGAAATCCGCGCCGCAGACGCCGGGTCCCTCGATCGGCTCGATGCGCACAACGCCGGTGCCGAGCCTGACCTCGCCCGAGCGCATGCAGGCGACTTCGGCGTCGTGCCGCCAGGGCGCGCGCTCGGTGAATTGAATCATCCCTTTGCCGCAGCCGGCGAGCACGACCAGCATCACCGCGCCGGTCAGATAAAAACGCAGTCCAACCCTCATGACCGCGAAAGTGCGGGTATTTTCTTAAGCGAGAGTTCAATGTTTCCGTGAAGGAACTTGTTAACGATAAGGAAGCGTTAGCGCCTGCAACGTTGGCGCGAAGCTTTGCTCGCCACGCCGTCGATTTTATGCGCCCGCTCTTATGCAATTTTGCGGGCCGCAGGTTAACGGCGCCCGCCCGATCTCCTGGATTGCCATCGGTCGCCGTGAATTCGTCGCCGAATTGCGGCGACACCTAGGCTTTGCACTGCCGCATTTCTTGGCAGGTGATCTTTTGTGTCGCCCGATCAATCCCTTGTCGGCGCCATTCCGGCCGCGCATGGCCCCGCAACGAAAATTTTCTTGGGCAGCCCGCAACCCGCTTCGGGGGTCCGATGTTCTTTGCTAGTCTCGATGCCACATCAACAAGGGAGGGCACCTGCCGTGGACCTAACCTTGAGACTGAATGTGCTGGCTGTGTGCGCCGTGTTCGTTTTCGTTGGCGCGATCTTGTTGGGCGCATTCTGAGTTCAAGAGGCCGACGACGACGCCAACCAATCAATTGCCGGTGTGAAACCGGCCGAAAGATAAACACCGGAGAGCGACATGCTCTCCGGTGTTTTGATTTTTGCGCGTGAGTGCAAGTGGCTCTCGGCTGTCGTCCCCGCGAAGGCGGGGACCCAGTAACCCCTGTCCTTCTGTACCGTGGACGCCGGGGTTACTGGTTGCGGCTCTCGCCATAGCGCGTCGAAGACGCGCGTCAACGCGCTTATGGCTCGGCCGGGATGACAGCATCACCTCACCGCCAGCCAAGGCCGGGGGCGACGTGTTTGAGGATCGCGTCGATGACGTGGGCGTTGTAGTCGACGCCGAGTTGATTGGGGACGGTCAGCAGCAAAGTGTCGGCCTCGGCGATGGCTTCGTCTTTCTTGAGTTGCTCGATCAGGGCGTCCGGCTCGCCGGCATAGCTGCGGCCGAAAATGGCGCGCTTGTTGTCGCCGAGCAGGCCGATCTGGTCGTCGTCCTCATTGCCGCGGCCGAAATACATGCGGTCGCGGTCGTCGACCAGCGCGAAGATGCTGCGGCTGACCGACACCCGCGGCTGGCGCGTGTGGGCGGCGGCCTTCCAGGCTTCGCGATACGCGCGGATTTGCTCCGCCTGCTGGATGTGAAACGGCTTGCCGGTCTCGTCATATTTGAGCGTCGAGCTCTGCAGATTCATGCCGAGCTTGGCGGCCCATTCCGCGGTGGCGTTCGAACCGGCGCCCCACCAGATGCGCTCGCGCAAGCCCTGCGAATACGGCTCGAGGCGCAGCAAGCCGGGCGGGTTGGGAAACATCGGCTGCGGATTGGGGCGCGCAAAGCCCTCGCCGCGCAGCACCTCGAGAAACACCTCGGTGTGGCGTCGCGCCATGTCCGCGTCGGTCATGCCTTCGGGCGGGGCGTAACCGAAGTGGCGCCAGCCGTCGATGACCTGCTCGGGAGAACCGCGGCTGATGCCGAGTTGCAGGCGCCCACCGGCGATGATGTCGGCGGCGCCGGCATCCTCGACCATATAAAGCGGGTTTTCATAGCGCATATCGATAACCGCCGTGCCGATCTCAATGCGCTTGGTGCGCGCGCCGACGGCAGCGAGCAGCGGAAAGGGCGAGCCGAGCTGGCGGGCATAGTGGTGCACACGGAAATAGGCGCCGTCGGCGCCGAGTTCCTCGGCGGCGACGGCCAAATCGATCGATTGCAGCAGCGCGTCGGACGCCGATCGCGTCTGCGACTGCGGCGAAGGCGTCCAATGGCCGAAGGAAAGGAAGCCGATCTTTTTCATGAAAGACGTCGATCCGAGTGATGTCAGGCCGCTTATACACGTGCCGGCCGGAAGCGCCGCATTTTATCCGGCAATTTGATCCAAGACGCTCGGCCGCTTCCCACCGTCATGCCCGCGAAAGCGGGCATCCAGTAACCCGGCCTGTCCGCATCGTCCATGCGGGGAGTACTGGGTCCCCGCCTTCGCGGGGACGACAGCCGAGACCTACGCCGCCGCGATACTGGGTGCCTGGCGCGGATCGTAATTCAGGATCGGCGCCAGCCAGCGCTCGGCTTCCGCCAAGGGCCAGCCTTTGCGCCTGGCGTAGTCCTCGACCTGATCGCGCTCGATCTTGCCGACGCCGAAATAGGCCGCCTGCGGATGGCTGAAATAAAGCCCGCACACCGCAGCGCCGGGCCACATGGCAAAGCTTTCGGTCAGCTTGACGCCGATGCGCTCGGCTTGCAGCAGACCGAACAGCGTGCCCTTTTCGGTGTGGTCCGGCTGCGCCGGATAGCCGGGCGCCGGGCGGATGCCGCGATATTTCTCCGCGATCAGGTCGTCCGCCGACAGCGCCTCGTTCGGCTCGTAGCCCCAGAATTCCTTGCGCACGCGCTGATGCAGGCGCTCGGCAAAGGCTTCCGCCAGACGGTCGGCCAGCGCCTTGACCAAGATGGCGGAATAGTCGTCGTTGGCGCGCTTGAAGCGCTCGGCGACCTCGTCCTCGCCGATGCCGGCGGTGACCGCAAAGGCGCCGACATAGTCGGCAAGCCCGGCCGCCGCGGGCGCGATGAAATCGGCAAGCGCGGCATTGGCGCGGCCCTCACGCTTGGCGAGCTGCTGACGCAGGGTGTGCAAGGTGGCGAGCGGCTGCGCGCGGGTATCGTCGGCGAACAGCGCAATATCGTCGCCTTGTGCCGCCGCGGGCCAGAAGCCGAGCACGGCGCTGGCCTTGAACCAGCCTTCGGCCACGATCTTGTCCAGCATGGCGCGCGCATCCTCGTAGAGCGGGCGCGCGGCGGCGCCGTACTTGGCGTCGTCGAGAATGGCGGGGAATTTGCCGTTCAGCTCCCAGGTCTGGAAGAACGGCGTCCAGTCGATGAAGTCGATCAGCTCGGCAACCGGATAATCGATCAGCGTCTTGGTGCCGAGGAATGCCGGCTGGGGCGGCTGGTAGGCGCCCGACCAGTCGAGCTTGAGCGCATTGCCGCGCGCGGCCGCGAGCGGCAGTCGCAACTTGTCCTCCTGGGCGCGCGCATGCGTCGCCGCGATCTTGGCATATTCGCCACGCAATCCCGCGACGTAGCCGGACCTAGCGTCGGCGGACATCAGCGCCTGCGCCACGCCGACGGCGCGGCTGGCGTCGTTGACGTGCACCGTCTGGCCGCGCCGGTAGTTGGGATGGATCTTCACCGCGGTATGCACGCGGCTGGTGGTGGCGCCGCCGATCAGCAGCGGCAGTTCGAAGCCCTGGCGTTCCATCTCCGCCGCCACGTGGCACATTTCGTCGAGCGAAGGCGTGATCAGGCCGGACAGGCCGATGATGTCGGCTTGCGCGGCGCGCGCGGTCTCCAGAATCTTCGCCGCCGGCACCATGACGCCGAGATCGATCACCTCGTAATTGTTGCACTGGAGCACGACGCCGACGATGTTCTTGCCGATGTCGTGCACGTCGCCCTTCACCGTCGCCATCACGATCTTGCCGTTGGACGAGGTATGCGCGCGGCCGTCTTTTTCCTGCTCCATGTAGGGCATCAGGAAAGCCACCGCCTGCTTCATCACCCGCGCCGATTTGACCACCTGCGGCAGGAACATTTTGCCGGAGCCGAACAGGTCGCCGACGATATTCATGCCGTCCATCAGCGGGCCTTCAATGACGTGCAGCGGCTTCTCGGCGGCGAGCCGCGCCTCCTCGACATCGGCCTCGATGAAGTCGGTGATGCCGTGCACCAGCGCATGCGCCAGCCGCTTGTCGACCGGCTTGTCGCGCCAGGCGAGATCGACTTCGCGCGCCTCTTGCCCTTTGCCGCGGAATTTTTCCGCCAGCGCCAGTAGCCGCTCGGCCGCGTCGGCGCGGCGATTGAGCACCACGTCTTCGCAAGCCTCACGCAATTCGGCATCGAGATCGTCATAGACGGCGATCTGGCCGGCATTGACGATACCGAGATCCATGCCGGCCTGGATGGCGTGGAACAGAAACACCGAATGCATGGCCTCGCGCACGCGCTCGTTGCCGCGGAACGAGAAAGACAGGTTGGAGACGCCGCCCGAGACATGCACGCCGGGCAGGTTCTGCCTGATCCATCGCGCCGCCTCTATGAAGCCGACGCCATAGCCGTTGTGCTCATCCATGCCGGTGGCGACGGCGAAGATGTTGGGATCGATGATGATGTCCTGCGGCGGGAAGCCGACTTTGTTCACCAGGATGTCGTAGGCGCGTTTGGCGATGGCCGTTTTGCGCTCCAACGTATCGGCCTGACCTTTCTCGTCGAAGGCCATCACCACCACGGCGGCGCCATAACGGCGCACGGTCTTGGCGTGGGCGATGAAAGCCTCCTCGCCTTCCTTCAGCGAAATGGAATTGACCACCGGCTTGCCTTGCAGGCATTTCAAGCCGGCTTCGATCACCGAGAATTTCGAGGAGTTCCACCATCGCCGGCACGCGGGCGATGTCGGGCTCGGCGGCGATCAGATTGAGGAAGGTGGTCATGGCGGCTTCGGAGTCGAGCAGGCCTTCGTCCATATTGACGTCGATGACTTGCGCGCCGTTCTCCACTTGCTCGCGCGCCACCGTCAGCGCCGCCGTATAGTCGCCGGCGGTGATCAGCTTGCGGAACTTGGCCGAGCCGGTGACGTTGGTGCGCTCGCCGACATTGACGAAGGGAATTTCCGGCGTGAGCGTGAAGGCTTCCAGCCCGGACAGGCGTAACTGCCGCGGCAGCTCGGGAATCTGGCGCGGCGCTTTACCTTCGACCGCCTTGGTAATGGCGGCGATGTGCTCGGGCGTGGTGCCGCAGCAGCCGCCGACGATATTGACCAGGCCAGCATCGGCGAATTCGCCCAGCAGCTCGGCCATGTAGTCCGGGCTTTCGTCGTAATAGCCGAATTCGTTGGGCAGCCCGGCGTTCGGATAGGCGCAGACAAAGGTGTCGGCGACGCGGCCGATCTCGGCGATATGCGCGCGCATTTCGCTGGCGCCGAGCGCGCAGTTCAGGCCGATGCTCACCGGGTCGGCGTGCTTGACCGAATTCCAGAACGCCGCCGGCGTCTGCCCCGACAGCAGGCGGCCGGAGCGGTCGGTGATGGTGCCGGAAATCATGATCGGCAGATCGAGCCCGCGCTCCTCGCAGACTTCGGCGATGGCGTAGATCGCCGCCTTGGCGTTGAGCGTGTCGAAGATGGTTTCGATCAGCAGCAGATCGGCGCCGCCCTCGATAAGTCCCCGCGCCTGCTCGCCATAGGCCGCGCGCAGCTGGTCGAAGGTGATGGCGCGGAAACCGGGATTGGCGACGTCCGGCGAGATCGACGCGGTGCGGTTGGTCGGACCCAAGGCGCCGGCGACAAAGCGGCGGCGGCCGTCTTCCTTTTCGGCTTGGGCCGCGGCCTCGCGCGCGAGTTTGGCGCCGGCGACGTTAAGCTCGGTGGCGATGCCCTCCATGCCGTAGTCGGCCTGCGCGATGGCGGTCGAGGAAAACGTATTGGTGGAAACGATGTCGGCGCCGGCGCGGAAGTAAGCCAGGTGAATGTCGCGCACGGCATCGGGCCGGCTGAGATTCAGGAGATCGTTGTTGCCGCGCACCTCGCGGTTCCAGGCGTCGAAGCGGGCGCCGCGATAGCCTTCCTCGTCCAGCTTGAGCGCCTGGATCATGGTGCCCATGGCGCCGTCGAGCACCAGGATGCGCTCTTGCATGAGCTTGCGGAACGCGGCGCGGGTGGACTCGGTCACTTAACTCACTCCACTCTCAGGCTGCTTGATCGACCGCCGGCCTTAAGCCGAGCAGATGGCAGATGGCGTAGACGAGGTCGGCGCGGTTCATGGTGTAGAAGTGGAAGCTGGTGACGCCGCGGTCGAGCAGATCGAGCACCTGCTCGGCGGCGACGGCGGCGGCGATCAGCTTGCGCGTCGCCGGATCATGGTCGAGGCCGTGGAAGCGCTCGGCGAGCCAGGCCGGCACCGAGGCACCCGCGCGGGCGGCGAAATTCTTCGCCGCCTTGAAGTTCTGCACCGGCAGGATGCCCGGGATAATCGGAATGTCGACGCCGCGGGCGCGCACGCGGTCGAGATAACGGAAATAAAGATCGTTTTCGAAGAAGAACTGGCTGATGGCGCGCGAGGCGCCGGCATCGACTTTCGCCTTCAACATGTCGATGTCGGCTTCCAAGGTCGGGCTGTCGGGATGGCGTTCCGGATAGGCCGACACGGTGATCTCGAAATCGCCGCTGATGCGCCTGATGCCGCCAACGAGATCGGCGGCGTTTTTATAGCCGCCGGGATGCGGCGCGTAGCGCGTGCCCGGCCCCTCCACACTGTCGCCGCGCAGCGCCACGATGTGACGCACGCCGGCGTCGTGATAGTTGCGCACGATGGCGTCGATTTCGTCGCAGGTTGCCGCGACGCAGGTCAGGTGCGCGGCCGGCGTCAGTGGCGTTTCCGCCAGGATGCGTTTTACCGTCGCGTGAGTCCGCTCGCGCGTCGAGCCGCCGGCGCCGTAGGTGACCGACACGAACTGCGGCATCAGCGGCGCCAACCGCTCGATCGACGACCACAGGATATTGTCCATCTCCTCGGTCGCCGGCGGAAAGAATTCGAACGACACCCTAAGCCGGTCGCTGCGAATGAAGCGGCTGGGACGAAGCGGATCGATCATCAGGCGACCTCCCGCCGCGCCGGCTGCGCCATCAGCGCGCGCACGTCGCGCGCCAGCCACAGCGAGACCGCGATCTTGCCGTCGGAGCCCGGTTCGGGCTTGAGCGATTTGTGCAGCAGCGGCTCCAGCCCACAGGCCGTCATCCATTGCGTCACCGTCTCGGCGGCAAAGCCGAGACGGCGATGGGCGAATTGCTCGCGCAAGAATTCCTGGCTGTGCGGCGCGAAGTCGACCACCAGCAGCCGCCCGCCGGGGCGCAGCACCCGCGCCGCCTCGCGGATGGCGCGGGCGCCGTCGTCGAGGAAGTGCAGCACTTGATGAATAATGACAACGTCGAAGGAATCGTTGGCGAGCGGCAGATCGTAGATGTCGCCTTGCCGCACGCTGCAATTTTTCAGGCCGGCGCGTTCCAGCCGGTCGCGCGCCAGCAACAGCATGTCGAGCGACAGGTCGAGCCCGAGCCCGCGCTCGATTTCGCCACCGAACAATTCGAGCATGCGCCCTGTGCCGGTGCCGAGATCCAGGAGCGAGCGGAACGGCTTTTCGGAAAGCGCGGCGCGGATCGCCTGCTCCACCGCCTCGTCGGGTACGTGGAGCTTGCGGATGCGGTCCCACTCCGCGGCGTGGGCGCGGAAATAAGCTTGCGCGGCGGCGGCGCGCGCCGCACGCACCGAGGCGAGGCGGTCGCGGTCGCGGGCGATGACCGGGTCGGCGGAATTGAGCCGCTCGACCAGCGCCCGCGCCAGTTCGGCGCCGCCGCCATGCTCGGCCAAACGGAAGAAGGCCCAGGTGCCCTCACGGAAGCGCTCAACCAGTCCGGCCTCGGCCAGCAGGCGCAAATGGCGCGAGATGCGCGGCTGCGACTGGCGCAAGATGTCGGTGAGGTCGGAGACGGTCAGCTCGGCTTCGGCCAAAAGCGCCAGCACGCGCAGGCGCGTCTCCTCGCCGGCCGCCTTGAGGGCGGCGTTGAGCGTTTCGAAGCCGAGGCGGGCGTCGTTCATGGCGGCCTTATGCCCTTTCTTGGGCGCGCTCCCACTACATAAAGATATCTTTATACGGTTATTAGGCTTTCGGCAAGTCTATTGCCCGGCCGCTAAATGACGGAAAGGATCGCCGCCATGAGCGACAAAGATTTCGGCATCCGCGAGGGCGAGCAGACGGTCGAGTTGCCGGCGCAGCCCGACGCCGGCGTCTACTTCATCGGCCGCATCCGCACGCCCTGGAAGACCCGCAAGGAGTGCCCGAAAAACGCCCGCGAATCCGACGCGATTTGCACGGTCGAGTTGGACGAACGCTATGCCGCGGCGCTCAAGGACGCCGAAACCTGCAGCCATCTGGTGCTGCTCTATTGGATGGACAAATCCCCGCGCAATCTGGTGCTGCAAGTGCCCGGACACTACGGCGTGCAACACGGCACCTTCGCGCTACGCTCGCCGGCCCGCCCCAATCCGGTGGCCATGAGCGTGGTCAAGCTCATAGCGATTGAGGGCAACAAACTCTCGGTGGTCGGGCTCGATTGCCTTGACGGAACGCCGCTGATCGACATCAAACCCTATTTCGCCTCCACCGACGCGGTGCCCGAGGCGACGGTGGGCTGGCATCGGCGCAACGACCGCGACTAGGCCTCTGGCCCTCCAAACGCACTCGGTCATTGGCCGAGCGGCGGCCGTAACGCGCACAACGCCCTGTGGTTCCAGACAATTTGGCGTTTTTGCGCAGGAACTATCGAACACTTTTGTCGCTTCTCTCCCGCGAAAGGTTTTTCGCGGCCGCTGCCGGATTGAACCTTTTCGAGCCGTTATTCGACCAAGAGAGGCAAATGATGGGGGATACCGTGTCAGCCAGCACTTATCGTTTCGCCACCGCCCTGCTCGCCGCCGCCATGTTGTCGTGTGGCAGCGCCCAGGCTCAGCCGCTGTTCGCCTTCGCCAATCCGCCGGCGCAAGCCCAAGTCGCGCCGCAGGCCGACGAGCCGGCCGACGCCGAACCGCAGGATCCGCGTTTCCAGCGTCAGGTCGTCGACTACCGCACCGCCGAGGCGCCCGGCACCGTCGTCATCGATACTCCGAACACTTACCTCTATTACGTCCTCGGCAACGGCAAGGCGCTGCGCTACGGCATTGGCGTCGGCCGCGAGGGCTTCACTTGGGCGGGCGTCAAAACCGTCGTGAAAAAGGCCGAATGGCCGGACTGGACGCCGCCGCAGGAAATGATCGCGCGCCAACCTTATTTGCCGCGCTTCGTCGCCGGCGGTCCCGGCAACCCACTAGGCGCGCGCGCCATGTATCTCGGCGGCACCGTCTATCGCATCCACGGCACCAACAATCCGGCCACCATCGGCCATCAGGTGTCGAGCGGCTGCATCCGCCTCACCAATGATGACGTCGCCGATCTCTATGAACGCGTGCAGGTCGGCGCCAAGGTCATCGTGCTGCCGCAGAACGCGCCCGCGCGCGTCGCGCAAAATGTGAGCCACCGCGGCTAAGCCCGCCGGCCTTGCAGCCGCAAACCGTTTCCTCCGAGAACCTCCACAACTTCGCCCGGCGTTTTGCGCCGGGCGATTTTTTTGTGATCAAGGCGGCTCCATCCCTTGCTCTTTGATCACAGCAATGGCCGTCGGACTCTTGAGGAATTTGAGCAGCGCCTGGGCGGCTTCGGGCGCTTGCGAGCTTGCGCTGACCGCCCCGCCGAACGTCGTGTAGAACTGAATCTCCGGAGGCAAAGGCCCGGCAAGCGCAACCCCAGGCACCGTATAGGCTTGCGTGATGGCGATGATCGCCAATTCCACTTCGCCCTTGGCAACGAGTTCCGCCGAAGTGTCACCTTTCGGCATCGTTACTTTGGAAGCGATCGCGTCCTTCAACCCAAGCCGTTCGATCAATTGCGGCACGCCGGGCACGGGAAGATAGGTGATCGATTTTGCCTGCAGAAGCGCCCGCTTTAAGGCCTCGACCGTACTCACGTCCGGCTTTGGCGCCCCGGCGCGGACGAGGACGCCGTTTGCCGAGCGGAGCAGAAGCGTCTTCGAGTCGGCGGCCACCTTGCCGCTCTTGATCAGCCTGTCCAGCACCGGCGGCGGAACGGCTATCACGTCGAATGGCTCATTGGCGTTGATACGTCCGACCAATTCGGTGCTCAGCCCCATCAGTACGTGGAGCTTGTGACCGGACGTCTTTTCGAATTCCGGCCCGACTTTCTCCAGAACGGTGGCAATTGCCCGCGATGCGAAGATTTTCAAATCCGCAGCGTTTGCAGCGGTCTGCGACACCAGGGCGAAGATAGCGGAGGCCAAGATCGAAACGACGAGACGACGCGCCAACATGGACGCCTCCCCAAACAATATAGCCATCTGAGTATAGCGCTATTCTACGGTCGGCGCTCAGCCTGCGGATCTCCCCGGTGTCTCAGGCCTATAACGCGGCCGCCAATTCCGGTATTTCGCGCAGCGGGGCGCTAATCGCCTGCATGACCGCCAGCGGATCAGGTGTCAGCCCGGCGCGCGGCGGATCCTCAAGATAGGCGCCGAGAAAGCGCGCGCGCGCCACCAGCGCCGAGCCGAAGCGTCGTGCCCGGGTCTCGTAGCCGGCGAGCGCCGCACCGATATCGTCCGGCGCGGCGGCAAGCGCGTCGGCGAGCCACGCTGCGTTCAACGCCGCCTTGGTGACGCCGGCGCCGACATGCGGCCTGGCGACAAAGCCGGCGTCGCCCAAAAGCGCGACGCGCCCGGCGACGACATGCCGAGATTCCAGATCGAAGATCGGTTGGAAAAACGGCGCCGGCGTCGCCTCGATCACCGCAACGAATTGCGGCGGCAGCATCGCGCGCACCTCGGCACGGAACGCGGCGATCACCGCAGGCCTGATCAGCGGCGGCGGGATGGCAAAGCCATGGTGCCGGCCGGCGGCGTCGGTGCACAGGTCGGACAGCACGTTCGCATGCACCGGGTGATACCAGAGCCAATTCAAGCGCCGCCGGCCGGGACGGTGGTCGTCATCGGCGCCCGGCTGCAAATAGCAAAGCACCATCTCGCGCGGCGCCAGAAAAAATCCGTAGGACTCGATCAGGTCGGGACGGGCGGCGGGCGGCACCGCGGCCTCCTCGATCGCCCCGCGCCACGCCACATAGCCGGCATAGACCGGCGGCGGCGCGTCGAAAGCGCGCGCCCGCACGGTGGAATTCAGGCCGTCGGCGCCCACCAGCAGATCGCCGCTCACGCGCGTGCCGTCGGCAAAGACCGCGCTGACGGCATCGGCGCTTTGCGCGATATCGTCGAGCTGCATGCCCGGCCGATAGCATTCATCCGGCAGCTGCCGGCGCAAAGCGCGGTAGAACAGCGCCCAGGAGCTCAAGACCTTCTCGAACGGCAGCCGCGCGATCACCGCGCCATCGCGGTCGAGGCAGATGCGCGAAGTGATGGCGACGCCGAACGTTTCGTCGACGGCGATGCCGAGCCGCCGCATGACGTCGAACATTTCAACGTGCGTGCCGACGCCGACGCCGCGGCTGGCGAGATCGCCGCCGCTGCGCTCGAACACCGTTACCTGCCAGCCGGCCTGGCGCAGCAAAAGCCCGGCGAACAGGCCGCCGAGCGAGCCCCCGGCGATCAAGGCGCGGCCCATCGCACCGGCCTTGCGATTTCGCAGCGGATCGAATTCCGCGCCTGCGTTAGACGAATAATTTTTCACAGCGGGCATTTTTTCCATCGCGTTAGTTCGATGCCAGCTTGCGTCTGAGATAAAATCGCCACGCTATGAAGTCCCGGTTGCCCGTCTCGACGAGATCATATCGCGCAGTCAAAAGCTTTGTGAACGCGGGCCAGTTGTCCGCTGCGTCAAAGCCCGGTTCGCTCGGCCATTGGTCATTGGTGTAGAGTATGGCGTCCGGCGGATCGGCCTCGAGCGCGGCGATGAAATTAGACCGCACGGTCTGACTTCCAAGCATCAATATGAACCATTGGATGTCGGGCGTGGCCTGCCGCATGCCGGACCGCGCCATGGCGAGGAACGCGCCGTCGTCGGAGTCCAGCGTCTGCACGCGCGCCCCGCGTGGTAGATGGTTCTCGAGAGTCGATTGCATTGCGGAAGCGGGGGGCAGCGACACGAATTGATCGGGCCAAGTTGGCGAAGTGGCGATGAGCCAGCCGAGGATCGATGCGGTTGCCATCAGGCACACCAGTTCACGCCGCACCGTAAGGGTAGCCAACGACCAAGCGCCCCAACAGGCGAGGCCGATCCCCAAGGGATAGGCATGATAGGAAAAGCCTTTTCGTTGCACCGCCAAATGGATCAGCCCAAAAACCGTGAGGCCGATCATTACCCGCACGCGCGGCGGCTTGGGCGCGGCCATGCCGAGCGCCGCCGCGACGCCAAGTCCTGCAATTGGCGCAATCGAACCGATCGCTGCGAGAACGTCCAACGCTGAGGCGTCGGACAAAGATGCATATAGCGGCATGAGGTCCCGCAGCATCACGATGAAGGCGCCGAGTCCGCCCATGGCCGCTAATGTGCCAAACACCAGAAGTGCAACGCCCGCGGCACCGGCAACGATCAAGACCATGTCGCGCCAGGCCAGTCGAACGGCCAGGACCGGCAGCAGAAGCAAAAGGATGCCGGTCGGCTTGATCGATGCCGCGCACATGGCGAAAGCGCCGGCCAGCACAAGGTTGGGCGTACGGTGGCTTTGATCCTCGGCGACTTTTGCCGACACCAAAGCAACCGCCAGGGCCAATATCGACAGAAAATAGTCTCGCTGCCCGGCGCAAAAGGGGCCCATCAAAAAATGCATGGTCAAGACGGCGAGCATGGCCGTGATCGCCGCCGCGCGTCCCGCCGGCCATACCAACGTCAGGATCAAAGCCGACATGATCGCGGCGGCGATCAAGTCGGAGGCGCGCCAAGCCATGTCGCTCATGCCACCGATTGAAATGATCGCAACATGGATGGCGTAAGTCAGCGGCATATTCATATCGGCAATGTCGCGATAGGGCACCGCGCCCATTTTGATCTGGCTGGCGATAAAGTGAAAAAGCGCGCCGTCGCCGATCAACGGCCAGTCGAGCGAATGCCATAGGAGCCATCCGGCGACGAGCGCCAGCGGCAGATTGAAGGCGGCGAGCAGTCTAGAATTCGACATTAAAGGTAAAGCCGGCCGGCAGGGCGATCTGGGACATGAGGGTGGAGAGGCGATAAATGCCGGCGCCGATCGAATCGATCCTTGTTTCCACCGCGACTCCTCCCAAACGCGGCCCTGCCGCTTCCATGAAAACCCGGCAGCGTCGGCTCAGGGCCCCGTCAGCACGAGAGATTGCAAAAACCGGCGTCCGATCGGATCGTCGAGCGGCCCGACAAACATAATTTGAAGCAAACGGTCATCGACGATCGTCGAGCGGATCTCGAATTCAAGCTTTTCGGAATCGCGCAGCCGCAGGCGGCGGGCGGGCTTGCCGCCGATGGTTTCCTTTTTGACATCGAGCACGGTCTTGCCTTCCGACTGCGCCTTCACCACGCCGTCGAGCAGCACCTCGGCGCCGGACGATCCGCCGTTACGCTTGTCTGTGTAGATCACCAGAAATGCCGAGTCGGCGACGAGGGCGGTCGCATGATGCGTGAAACTGCCGCTCGCGGTCGTCTTGTCTTGGAGTTCCGGCTTGTAGGGCATCTCAATGCGAAAGCCGACACCGGCGGGCTGGTATTCGGTCCAATCCAGCGCCCGTGCCGGATAGGCATCGGCGGCGACGAAGACGATCAGCGCGGCAACCCACTGCAAGCGCGCCCGCATGAAATGCGTTCCTCTCGAAAGGCTGTAAACGATATCGGTTTGCTTCGATTCCGCAAAGCGCGGAATTCCTTGACAACGCCTGCGCACGGGCTGCAATGAACCAGCAGTCGCGTTTGCGGCCTGCGCGACTATTTGCATCAACCGGCCGGGACCAATTTCATGCGTATTGCGGTGATGGCGGCGGGGGCGGTCGGAGGCTACTTCGGCGCGCGCATGGCGGCTGCCGGCCACGACGTTTTTTTCATTGCGCGCGGCGCCCATCTCGCCGCCATCCGCAAAGACGGCCTCACCGTCAACAGCGTCAACGGTGACCTGCATCTGCCCAAAGCCAACGCCACCGACAATCCGGCCGACGTCGGCCCGGTCGATATCGTGCTATTCGCGGTCAAATTATGGGACACCGAAAAGGGCGCCGAAGCAGCGCGCCCGTTGCTCGGGCCGAACACGCGCGTCGTCACCTTGCAGAACGGCGTCGACAGCTACGAGCGCATCGCGCCGATTATCGGGACGGCGCGCGCCATTGCCGGCGTCACTTACGTCGTCACCGTGATCGAGCGCCCCGGCGTCATCAAGCAGGCAAGCCAGTTTCAGTCGATCATCTGCGGCACTGCCGATGGCCGGCCGGACGCGCCCCTACAGGCTTTCGTCGAGGCGGCGAAAGCGGCCGGCATCCCCATCACGCTATCCGACAATATCGAGCGCGACCGCTGGCACAAATTCATCTTCCTGTCGGCGACCTCCGGCGCCACCGCGCTCACGCGCCAGTCGATGGGGCCAATTTTGGCCGATGCCGACATGCGCGCGCTGTTCCGCGCCATCATGGCGGAGACGCTGGCGGTCGGCCGCGCCAAGGGCGTCGCGCTCGATCCGGGCTTCGCCGACGAGCGCATGGCCTTTGCCGACAAGAACGTGCCGGCCGGCATGAAGGCCTCGATGGCCAACGATCTCGACCGCGGCAATCGCTTGGAGCTCGACTGGCTGGCCGGCATGGTCTGCAAGCTCGGCCGCGAGCTGAAGGTGCCGACCCCGGTCAACGATACCGTCTATGCGGCGCTCAAGCCCTACCGCATGGGATCGCCGCGCTGAGGCGTTCGTCCTAGCCGAAGATCGGGCTCAAATAGCCGTATGCGAACATCGCCGCCAGCAAGGAAAGGACGATCGAGGATACGGCGCGGCCGATGCGGTCGATCTTGTCGTCGTTTATTGTGTCCATGCCCTTATAAACCACTTGTGCCGCGGCCCGGTTCCGCGCCGCAGCGAGGTTTAAAAAATGGCCGCACTTTTGCGGCGCGGCCATTGAAGGACTAATGCCATCCAATCCAGAGGGGAATGAAATGGCGGTGGTAGTTTGCCCCCGCCGTCTCGGCGGCGCTTTTGCCAGGATTATTGCTTCAGATTAATGAACCGGCTTAGCTTGTCCGGTGGGGTTGCGTCATGGACCGCTTGGCCGCGCATAAGGGACTGGATCGGCACCCGTTCGTGGCGCGGCTTCTGCAACTTGTCGATCTGAATGCAGCGGATCTTAAATCCTTCGACGAAATCATCGACGGCGAGCTTACCATCCGCAAGCGGCGCGACCTCATCGCCGACGGCTACGAATATCGCAAGCTTTGCTTCGTGAAGGACGGTTATGCCGTGCGCTACAAACTTTTGCGCAACGGCAAACGCCAGATCCTGAACGTGGTCTTGCCCGGCGACATCGTCGGCCTTCCCGGAAGTTTCTACGAGCGGGCGGTCTATGCCGTCACCGCCATCACCGATTTGCGCATGCATGTCTGCGCACTCGATTCCTACGTCCAGCTTTGCTACCGGCGGCCGCAATACGGCTTGGCGTTGAGCTGGATCGCCGTGCAGGAAGCGACGACCTACGCCGAGCATGTCATCGACGTCGGTCGCCGCACGCCGATCGAGCGGCTGTCGC
Source organism: uncultured Alphaproteobacteria bacterium (assembly GCA_963805375.1). Lineage (GTDB taxonomy): Bacteria > Pseudomonadota > Alphaproteobacteria > Rhizobiales > Xanthobacteraceae > Pseudolabrys. Next base: position 505,342 of record CAWDUB010000010.1, read on the forward strand.
ATTTTCTCCTCGAACTGCATGCCCGCCTGCTCACGGTCGGGCGCGCCGAAGAAAAGCGCTTCACCTTGCCGTTTTCGCAGGAAGTGATCGCCGATGTTCTGGGCCTGAGCGTTCCGCATCTCAACCGCATGATGCAGCAATTGCGGGCGGAAAAGCTGATTGCCGACAGCGAGCGCGTCGTCGAGTTCATCGATACCGGCGCGATGCAGACGCTGGCGCACTTCCAGCCGCTGGCGCTGGCGCCAATCCCGTTGCCGGCGAAGCCGCCTTGAGCCCGCCCGGCCTGCGCTGCAGGCAATACAGTTTTACCGATTGCGCTATTTCAAGCGCGCGCCGTTGCGCTGGACGGTAAAATTTTCACGGCGCTGTAAATTCCCATTCATCCACGTCACACGATTTCACCACGCGCACCCGCGCGGCAACCCACCATGGTATGGCAACACACGCGCGCACCACACCATGATACGCCGCCGGCGCTTGCGCGCGGTACCACCGCGATGAAAAAATTAACAGTTGAAGTGCAAAACTTTGCGCGTAATCGGCCGCGCTGAATGGGATGCCGAAGTGAAATCGTACCGACTTCTTCACGTCGACGACGAGCCGCTGATGCGCGAGGTCGTGGAGATCGCACTCGGTCTCGATCCCGCTTTCATGCTGATGAGTTCGGCGAGCGCGCAAGAGGCGCTGGCGGTGGTGCTCGATTGGGCGCCTGAATTGATCTTGGCCGACGTCATAATGCCGGAGATGGACGGACTGGCGCTGTTGCGTCGGCTGCGCGCGGATCCTGCGACCGCCAAGTTCCCGCTTATCTTTACCACCGCACGCGGCACGCAAAGCGAGATCGACGAGATGAAGGCGCTCGGCGCCGCCGCGGTGATTGCCAAGCCGTTCGATCCGGCGACGCTGGCCGATACCGTGCGCCGCCATCTGCAGACCATCAAACTCGCCGCCACCGGTTTCGATTTTACCGATCGCCTGCGCAACGACGCTGCGGCGCTGGCCACCTTCCGCGACGGTTTGCGCAGCGGCTCGAGCTCCTCGGAGCTGCCCGAAAAGTTGCAGTCGTTCGCGCACAAGCTCGCCGGCGCCGCCGGCATCTTCAATTACCGCAGCGTAAGCGCCAAGGCTTCGGCGCTCGAGGACTGCATCATCGCGCAGCGCGCCGGCCGCGGTGCGCCGGGAACGATCGAAGCCAATCTCGACGCGCTGCTTGCAACCATCGGACAGGCGTCGCCGAACACACCAGAGCTGGCTGGGAGCAACTTATGAAGGACATATTCGAAGCGCGCGAGCAAACCCCCAAGGTGCTCATCGCTGACGACGATCCGGCGATCGTGAGATTGCTCGCCGACCGCTGCGCCAAGATGGGCTTCAAGGTCGAGACCGCGCTCAACGGCGTGCAGCTGCTGGTCAAGGCGCGGCGTGACCATCCCGACCTGCTGATCGTCGACGTCAACATGCCGGAGTTGGACGGGCTTTCGGTGTGCACGCGTTTGCTCGACCCCGGCCGCAAGCCACTCGACGCGATCGTGGTCACCGGCGGCACCGACCCGGAAACGCCCGAACGCTGTGAAAGCCTCGGCATGTATTTCGGCCGCAAGGGGCCGGACTTCTGGAAAAACATCGAGGCGGCGATCATGGAAATCTATCCCGACATGGTGAGCCGGCTGTCCGAAATGGAGGCGATGGGCGCCGAGGTGCCGCAGCGGCCGCGCGTGCTGGTGGTCGACGACGACCCCGACATCGAGAAATTCCTGGCGCCGCGCCTGGATAAATACGGTGTCGACACGCTGTTTGCGCCGGACGCGACGCACGCCTACCGCATCGCGGTGCGGGAAAAACCCAGCGTCATCATCACCGACAATTACATGCCGGACGGCGACGCCCACCACCTGCTCTGCCGGCTGCGCGCAACGCCGGGAACCGAAAACATTCCGGTTTTCGTGATCAGCGGCCGCCCGATCAGCGACGCGGAGCAACAGCTTCTCAAGCGCGACGTTCTCGGCCACCCCGGTGTGCTGCAGATTTTCAGCAAGTCGTTCGACACCCAGCAGCTTTTCAACGCGCTGCAGCGCTACTGCGGCTTCGGCAAGGCCAGCGCCTAAAGTCCTCTCGCCCTTCCGGCCCGCGTGGGCCGGCCATGCGCGCGCAGTGGGCCGGCGTGTCGAAAGACATTGAGCCTTGTTGCTCGGGCGTCCCTTTTATGAGAGAGGGCGCCGGTGAAAAGCAGCGCCAACCGAATCCTGACGACCCATACCGGCAGCCTGCCGCGGCCCGCCGATCTGGTGGCGCTGCTCAACGACAAAGAGTTGGGCAAAGCCGACGACCGGCCCGCGTTCGCGAGCCGGGTACGTCGCGCCATCTCCGAGATCGTTCACCGGCAGGCCGACACCGGCCTCGATATCGTCGACGACGGCGAGCACAGCAAGGTCAATTGGATGGCCTATGCCCGTGCACGGCTGAGCGGTTTGGAGGAGATCGACAGCCCGCCGCGCTTCCGCGGGCCAACGCGCGACTCCCTCGCGTTCCCGAAGGCCTACGAAGACATGACGGTGATGCTGGCGGCGCGCTCCGGCGCGTTGGTGGCCAAGCGCAAAGTCCGTCCGCGCGCGCAGATTTGCACCGGCCCCATTGCCTATGTGGGGCATGCGGAATTGCAGGCCGACATCGACAATCTCAAAGCGGCGCTGCAAGACGTCCCGGTCGAAGAGGCGTTCGTGACGGCGATCTCGCCGTCCAACCTCGAGCTGTATTACGAAAATCGATACTACGCCACGGACGAGGAATATCTGGCGGCACTCGCCGAAGCGATGCGCGTCGAATACAAGGCGATCGTCGATGCCGGCTTCCTGCTGCAGATCGACGATCCGCGCATGGCCACGCACTATAACCGCGCGGTCGATGCTTCAATCGAGGACTGCCGCAAGTTCATCGCGCAGCGCGTCGAGGCGGTCAACCACGCGCTGCGCGGTATTCCCGAGGAACGGGTCCGCTTCCACACCTGCTACAGCGTCAATATCGCGCCGCGCGTGCACGATTTCGAGCTGAAGCATTTCGTCGACCTGATGCTAAAGGTCCGCGCCGCCGCCTATCTGATCGAAGCGGCCAACCCGCGCCACGAGCACGAATGGCAGCTCTGGCAAGAGGTCAAACTTCCGGACGGAAAAATTCTCGTGCCCGGCGTCGTCTCCCACTGCATCCATCTCGTCGAGCATCCCGAGCTGGTGGCGCAACGCATCGTGCGTTTTGCCGACGTGGTCGGCCGCGAGCGCGTGATCGCCGGGACGGATTGCGGCTTCGGCACCTCGGGCGCCGGCGACGAGGTGCATCCGGAAGTGGCCTGGGCGAAACTCGCGTCGCTGGTCGAAGGCGCGCGGCTCGCCGGTGAGCGGCTTTGGCGTTAATGCTGCTCTGCTGGCTTGCGCCGCGCCGGCAACGAGCGACGCAAGCTTCAAATAGGCAATCTCCGGGTCGATCTTGCCGTAACCGGCGGAGGTGCCGAAGCCGCAGTCGGTCGAGGCGATGATCCGCTCGCGGCCCAGCATTTCAGCGAAACGCACGATCCGCTGCGCCACCAGCTCGGGATGCTCGACGTAATTGGTCGAGGTGTCGATGACGCCGGGCAACAGAATCTTGTCGGCGGGCAGATTGATGTCCTTCCACACGACCCACTCGTGCTCGTGGCGCGGATTGGCGGCTTCCAGCGACAGCGCCTGGCGCCTTGATGCTCAGCACGACGGCGAGGATTTTCGTGAGCGCGATGTCGTGGGTATGCGGACCTTCGTAATTGCCCCAGCACACATGGATCCGCACTTTGTCGGCGGGCACTTTCGCCAGCGCGGCATTGAGCGCCTCGACATGGAATTGCGCACGCTTGAGAAATTCGGCTTCGGAGAGATCCTGGAAGGCCGTGTGCCGCGACATGGCGAGATCGGGGCAATCGACCTGCAGCACAAAGCCGGCCGCGACGATCGCCTCGTATTCCTCGCGCATCGCTTCGGCGACGGCTTCGACATAGGCGGTATGCGACGGGTAATATTGATTGGGCAGGAAGCTCGCGACCACGCCGGGCGAGGCGGCGTTGAGGAACGCATCGGCCGGCGCGGCGGCGGCGCAGGCGCGCCGCATGTTGTCCAGATCGCGCTTCAGCGCGGCGCGGTCGCGCACCGAGACGGGCCCGATACACGCCACCCGCTTGAAGCGGCGTTTGCCGTTCAGCACCGCCATCTTCGCGCGCAAATCGGGAAACGGCGCCAGATCGAGGTGCGGCTTGGCCGCTTCGGTCGATCCCTCCTCGGCAAAGCCGCTGAGCCGATCCTTCACGTAGGTCGCGTAGCTGATCTTGCCGGTTTCGCCGTCGCTGACGACGTCGATGCCGAGCTCGACCTGCCGTTTCACCACCTCGGCGACCGACTGCCGCATGGTGCTGATCGAACGCGGCTTGATCGAACGCGGCGCCGCCCTCGCGCTTCTCCAACAGCGCGACGACCGCGTCGGTGCGCGGCAGGCTGCCGACATGCGTCGTCAGAATTCGCTCGTGGCTGGTCTTCAAAGCGTCGCCCGGCGGCTACAGCGGCTTGCGCAGGTCCTCGGGCAGGAATTGCTGGTCGATGACCTTCGTCCAGTCGACCGGCCCCTTGGATTCGCCGATCAGCTCAAGCCCGTCCGACATTTTGCTCAGCGCTTCCTTGTCGAAGCCGCCCGGCGACCACTCGCCCTTGTAGCCGAAATATTTCGGGAAATACGTGGCGACGTCCTCCGGCTTCTGCTGCCAGTACTTGGCGTAAATCTGGATGGCCTCGTCGCGATGCGCGTAGATGTAATCGACGCCGCGCCGGTGGACCTTGATCAGCTTGCGCACCGTGTCCGGGTGCTCCTGCGCGAACTTGCGCGTGGTGACGCCGACCAGCCAGGTCATGCGCGGAATGAGATCGGCGAAATGGAAGATGACGCGGTATTTGTCCGGCTTGAGCGTCAGCGTCGGATCGATCAACGGCGCCGCGGCAATGCCGCCGACGTCGAGCATGGTGAGACCGCCGCCGAAGCCGCCGGTCGCTGTCGGCTCGACCTTGCCGGTCATGCCGGACTCTTTGAGCGCCATGCGCAGCAGCATTTCGCTGGTCGATTTCGGATTGGTGAAGCCGGCTTTCTTGCCCGCCAGGTCCTGTACTTTATGAAAGTCGCTCTTCGGGCTGGCGACCAGCGCGATTTCGCCGATGTGGTCGCTCGCCGTGTTGACGATCACCAGGTCGACGCCGGAGCGGATCGCCGCCAGCGCCGCCGAGGTGGCGACCTCGCCGTATTGCAGGTCGCTCGCCAGCATGTTGCGCAGCGTGGTGCCGCCGCCGGCGCCGGCGATAATCTGGTCGAGCTTGACGCCTTCTTCGGCGAAGAAGCCTTTTTCCTGCGCCACCGCCCAGGGCAGCGTCGCCGTCACCCGCTTGTATTGGCTGACGGACAGCGCACCGTCCGCGTTAGCGTGGTGCGAAATGCATGTGAGCAATGCGGCCGCCGTAACGGCCGCCGCGAATCGACGCAGGCTCATCGGTTCCTCCCCGCCACTTTTGCTGTTGGCCGGACTATCTCACGGCCCGGCGGGCGGCTGTACCACAAAGTTTCCGCAAGACTCGTGGGAATGAGCCCACCGGCCGTCATTGACACCCGCCGCGCCGGGCATAGATTACGGGCAGTTCCGAGGGGTGCCCCCAGTTAGGGGCTGAGAAAAACCCTTTGAACCTGATCCGGGTCATGCCGGCGAAGGGACAGGACATGCAGACCTCGCGCTATCTCGCCAAGCTGATCGGGCCGGTGTTCCTGGCCATCGGCCTCGGCCTGCTGCTTAACGCCGAGTTGTTCCGGGCCATGGGCGAGCAGTTCCTGCAAAGCTATGCGCTGATCTATCTGTCCGGCCTGGTGGCGCTCTCGGCCGGCATCGCCATCGTGCTCGCGCACAATGTGTGGGCGCCGGACTGGCGCGCCATCATCACCGTGCTGGGCTGGCTCGCGATCGTCGGCGGCGTGGCGCGCATCGTCTTTCCGCAATTCGTCGTTAGCGTCGGCACCGCCATGTTCCACCAGCCGGCAATGCCATGGCTCGCCGGCATCGGCGTGCTGGTGCTCGGCGGCGTGCTCGCGTTCTTTGGTTATCGCAAGTCCTGAAGTTTCAAACCGCGCTGCAAAGGAGCAACGCAAATGAACAAACCGGTCACCGCCGCCGATCTGGTCACCCCGAAAGTCACGACGGGTTCGCTGCCCGCCTCGCGCAAGGTCTATTCCGCGCCCGACGCCGCGCCCGATTTGCGCGTGCCGGTGCGCGAGATTTCGCTCGATGCCTCTTCGGGCGAGGCAGCCCTGCCCGTCTACGACACCACCGGGCCCTACACCGATCCGGATGTGGTGATCGACGTCGAGAAGGGCTTGCCGCGCGCGCGCCTCGAATGGGTCAAGGAGCGCGGCGGCGTTGAGCAATATGAAGGCCGTCCGATCCAGCCCGTCGATAACGGCAACGTCAGCGGCAAGCATCTGGCGCGCAATTTTCCCAACACGCCGAAGCCGTGGCGGGCGGTCACCCTCCCGCCCCTTCTGCACCTCCCCGCTTGGGGGAGGGTCGGCGAACGCCGAAGGCGTGAGCCGGGGTGGGGTGACTCTAGACAAGTCACCCCACCCCGCTCACCTTCGCTCCGCTCAGGTGAGCGACCCTCCCCCTCCAGGGGAGGGTAAAGGAAACACCCACCCCCTCACCCAGCTCGAATGGGCGCGCGCGGGAGTCATTACAAAAGAAATGATCTACATCGCCGAGCGCGAGAACCTCGGCCGCAAGAAGATGCTCGACCGCGCGCAGCAAGCCCATGACGACGGCGAAAGCTTCGGCGCGTCGGTGCCGCTGTTCGTGACGCCGGAATTCGTGCGCGACGAGGTGGCGCGCGGGCGCGCCATCATCCCCTCCAACATCAACCACGCCGAACTCGAGCCGATGATCATCGGCCGCAACTTCCTCACCAAGATCAACGCCAATATCGGCAACTCGGCCGTCACCTCCTCGGTCGAGGAGGAAGTCGAGAAGATGGTGTGGGCGATCCGCTGGGGCGCCGACACGGTGATGGACCTCTCCACCGGCCGCAACATCCACAACACGCGCGAATGGATTCTGCGCAATTCGCCGGTGCCGATCGGCACCGTGCCGATCTATCAGGCGCTGGAGAAGGTCGACGGCGATCCGGTCAAGCTCGACTGGGAATGCTACAAGGACACGCTGATCGAGCAGTGCGAACAGGGCGTCGACTATTTCACCATCCACGCCGGCGTGCGGCTCGCCTACGTGCCGCTCACCGCCAACCGCGTCACCGGCATCGTCTCGCGCGGCGGCTCGATCATGGCCAAGTGGTGCCTGTCGCGGCACAAGGAGAGCTTCCTCTACGAGCGCTTCGACGAGATTTGCGACATCATGCGCAAATACGACGTGTCGTTCTCGCTCGGCGACGGCTTGCGCCCCGGCTCGATCGCCGACGCCAACGACCGCGCGCAATTCGCCGAACTGGAGACGCTCGGCGAACTGACGCAGATCGCCTGGCAGAAAGGCTGCCAGGTCATGATCGAAGGCCCCGGCCACGTGCCGATGCACAAGATCAAGATCAACATGGACAAGCAGCTCAAGGAGTGCGGCGAGGCGCCGTTCTACACGCTCGGGCCGCTCACCACCGACATCGCGCCGGGCTACGACCACATCACCTCCGGCATCGGCGCCGCCATGATCGGCTGGTTCGGCTGCGCCATGCTCTGCTACGTGACGCCGAAGGAGCATCTCGGCCTGCCCGACCGCGACGACGTCAAGGAAGGCGTCATCACCTACAAGATCGCCGCGCACGCCGCCGACCTCGCCAAGGGCCACCCGGCGGCGCAACTGCGCGACGACGCGCTTTCAGCGCGCGCGCTTCGACTTCCGCTGGCAGGACCAGTTCAACCTCGGGCTCGATCCCGACACCGCGCGCGAATACCACGACGAGACGCTGCCCAAGGAGGCGCACAAGGTGGCGCACTTCTGCTCCATGTGCGGCCCGAAGTTCTGCTCGATGAAGATCACGCAGGATGTAAGGGATTATGCGGCGACGTTGAACGAGAAGCAGGCGGGGATGGACGCCGATGATCGGAGAAGTTCAACGCCATGGGGCAGCAGGTTTATGTGGATGCGGAGAAGGTGAAGGAGAGCAATAAGGCGTTGTAGCTGTGAATGATGCCGCAAACAGGAAGCGCATGATACGCGTTAAGCTTCTTCAATGCGCTTTTGACCAAAAAACAATTTATTACAGCGACCTTGCACCACTTGTTGGCATGTCAGCGCAAGGTCCCTGGAAACCAGTTCTTGACGAGATCGCGCTCGAAGAAACGAGCCAAGGACGTCCGGACTTCACATACCTCGTCATAAACAAGCAGTCGGGGCTGCCGGGTCAGATTGGATTTGAGCCGGCAAAACCTCCGACTGCCGAGCAGCGTAAAAGAGTAGACGACGAGATCAAAAAAATCTTCGCGTATTATTCGGCGTGAGAGTGTGAACGGCGGATTACGCTTCGCTAATCCGCCCTACGGGCTAGCGCTTGAGAGCCGCGATGGTGCCCGGTATCATTGGCCATATGGCTAGATGCACGGCACCAGTATATGGCCATCGCTCAGCGAGCGCTGCAGCGAACTGCCCTGCATGCCGTGGCCGCTATGGCGGCCGCTACAGCGGCTACAGCTACACGTCATACTCGCCCCCTTCCTATTCCCCGCCTTCGTACTACCCGTCCTACTCGTCATCGGGGAGCAACAGCGGAGGTAGGAGCAGAGGTGGCGGGGGTAGCAGAAGCGTAAAGCCGCGCTGGTCACGAGCCAGTTCGGCCGTCTTTTACACACCTGAAGAAGTACGGGCGCTCACGCCGGTCCGCGAAAATATCGAGAAGCAAGCGTCCCTGCTGCCTGACCTTCGGGATGTCTTCCTCTGCCACGCATGGGACGATCGACAGGGGGCCGCCAAACAGCTGCACGATCTGCTCGAGTCCCGCGGTGTAAAAGTCTGGTTCAGCGAGAAAGACGTCGCCTTAGGCACGCCGCTGCTGCGCGCGATCGACAAGGGCTTGGCGAATTCGCGTATCGGTATCGTGCTAGTGACCCCTGCGCTGCTGCTACGCCTTCCAAAAGAGAGCATTTCCGACAAAGAACTTTCGGCACTCCTTGCGCGTGAACAGCTCGTTCCAGTCGTGCACCAAACGACGTTTGAAGCTCTCCGCGAAGTCAGCCCACTGCTGGCCTCGCGAACCGGCCTGGACACTGCAGAAGAGCCGATGGCAGACGTTGCGGCCAAGATCGCCGAGCTGGTCGCCCTCTAGCCCGTACATACTTTGGCGTTCAACTTTCGAAGCTATACGAGACTGCCGCCCATTTGCGTTCCCATTCGTCCTCGCCAAGGTACCCTTGGGCAGCCTCCATTAGAGCTTTTCGGGTCGTCTCGTAGTTGCAGCTAAATATCTCCTTCGCCCCGCGGCGATAACCGAAGAGCCGCCCGTGCGCAGCGGATTCGATTTTGCCTGCTTCCTCATATCTAGCGTAATAGAGCATGACCCAATCAGTAATGCCGCCGTAGTTGCGAGTGTTGAGCGCGGCCCCATAGGGCAGATTAGCGAAGTGTAAGATCGGTCGCCCCTCACCCCGCCTTCAACTTCCTCGCCTTCCGCAAATCTGCATCGATGCGCGTCTGCCAGCCCGCGCCGGTCGCGCGATAGGCTTCGAGCACGTCGGCGTCGAGCCGCAGCTTCACCGCCTGCTTCGGATTTTGGCCAAGCGCGCTTCACTCGTCTGACGAAACGGTTCCCGGCCGGCTTCCCTCGTATTTTATTCCTTGAAATTCCTTGGGGAAATATTGCCGCTGCAAGCCGTCGACCATTTCATGGGGCCGGACAATCAGTCCCATTGGCGGCCATGAATCACCGGACCCCGGGACATCGACTGCAACGACAATCTCCCAATCGGAATAATCGGCCAAGCAAGCTTGCAGGCGCTTGATAATGACGGGCTCCAACATTTTTAAATTGTTTACGCACAGTTTGTGCTGCGTCATTCCCCAATTATCGTCGAGTAGCCAGTAGTCGCCCTCGCCGATATAGTTCGAGTTGCCATAACGGTTCATGACCCTTTGAATGCGGTCATACAATTTGCCCCAGGCGCGCTCCTGTTCCGTATAGGTATTTTGATCGGACATTTGCGCTTACTCAGTACCGCGGCGTGTTGGGACTCTTCTGCGCGTAGCCCATTATGTCTAATCGCCTCCGGCGCGCTTGCCACGCCGCCAAAAGCGCAATCCAGCGTTTACATCGGTGATCTTCGTCTTCGCGGCGCCTATGGTATTCGCGGTCGTTTCTCCGACCCTGTGCATGCTGCCCGCGACCGCGGCTTTGGCCTTGTCCAGTTTCTCACCGCGCGTCTGAGCAGCCGCCTGGCGACGTTCGACCTTTTCAACGCGCCGGACTTCCCGCTCGCGATCCTGCTGCCTGACCCGCCAATATTGTGCGAGCCACATCAGGAGCAACACGGCAGCAAGAAATCCGGTGAACGACGCCGAAATATAGAGCTTCGTATCCAGCAGGAGCGCCGTGACAAAGCACAGTAACATCATTCCAGCGAAGGCAATTGCGCGCTTACCGCGCCGCGTCAGCAGATAGGCAAAAATCTGCCGGAAGACTGCGCCCCACATCGGAATCCTCCGCGAACGCAGCTATCCTCCCGCAACCTATGGGGGTGCGCAAGAGATCGTAGCTGCGCGCCGCCCCTCCACTTGCCCCACCCCCAACCGCACCCCATGATGCCGCCGCCAACACCAAGGGGGACGACCATGACTGCCTTCAACGCCGTGCGCTTCAAGGTGAAACCGGGGCGCGAGCAGGAATTCCTCGACGCGCACAAAACCGTCCATGCCGACTGGCGCGGCCTGCGCCACGTCAACATGGTCAAGACCGGCGAGGGCCGCTACTGCATCATCGCCGAATGGGACGACATGGACGCGCTTGCCGCGGCGCGGCCGCACATGATCAAGACGCTCGAACTCGTTCCGCGACACGCTGGAGGACCTCGGCGGCGGCCTTGGCGTCACCGATCCGGTGGCCGGGCCGGTGGTGCTGGCTTTGAAGTAGCCGCGCCGCCCGCATCGCGCGCGGCGAGCGGCGCGCGGCGAACTCAATCCTCGATGATCTCGACGCCGCGCCGCCGCGACCGCTCGACGTTGTCGCGCATGGCCTTGAGCTTTTCGGGCGCGTGGCCCTGCCAGTCCGTGACCTCGCCGGTGACGCGCAGCGGATCGCGCGTGCGATACGACTTGGTGATATTGCCCGGGAACTTCTTGTCCGTGAGATTGGGATCGTCCTCGAACGGGCCGGTCGGCTCGACGATGTAGATGCGCCCGCGCCCCTCGCCGGCGGCCAGCTCCGCGCCCCAGGTGGCCGCATCCAAAGTCGCGGTCAGGTAGACGAAAGCCGCCTTCTTGCGCTTGCCGAAGTTCGACGTATAGCCGGGCGCGATCAGGTCGCCCGGCTTCAGGTCGGCCTTGGTGCCGTGGTAAAATATTTGCGAATTGCGGTCGTCGACCTCTGCCATCGATCCGTCCCGGTGTTGTTGGCTGAACGCCCTGGGTACGGATAAATTGGGGTGCCAGTAAGACGGCGCCTCGCCACACGCCCGCCTCCAAAGCGCGGTCGCGCGCCGGCGCCCGCAGCGAGGTCTATGTCGACGCCGCCACGGCCTTGAACAAATGCAACAAGGCGTTCTAGGCTCGGCGGAGGAGCATCCCATGGCCAATGAGAGCACGCTGTCGCGCGAAGGGCTGGACGACCGCATCGCCATCCTGCGCGACAACATCCGGCAATTGACCGAACAGGCGGCGGCCTTTTCCGGCGCCGCCGACGAGGCGCGCACCGCCGACCGCATCGCGCAACAAACCGAAGAACTGGAAAAGCTGATCAAGCAACGCGACGCGTTGCCGAAGCGATAGCCCGCCGCGGCGCTCATGGCGCCGGCGCCCAGGGCTTCCACGACAAAAGGCTCCGCTCATGCAAAACCGGCCTGGCGGCGGCGCGCAGCGCCTCATAAAGCGCATCGCTATCTCCGTGGCGCTGGCAGCGGCATTGGCGGGCGCGCCCGCCCAGGCGGCCGGCGTCATGAGCGAAAGCCAGGCGCGCGTCGCGGCCGTCCGAATTCTCAAGGGCGATCCCTACGGCAAGACGCAGGACCAGGTCATGCGGAACATTGCGAGCGCGCAGCTCATCACAGCCGGAACCGTTTGCGGCCGGAAGGTGACCAGGCCGCTGTGGCAATTCCACATCGTCGTTCCGAAAAGCCGCAACCCGTCGGGCGATAACGAGATCGAGGGCAATCTCGCGATCGATGCGCGGAGCGGCAAGATGATCTGTGCCGGCCTGCCGTTCTTGGACTAGCGTTTTTCAGTCTATTGCGCCCAGCCGCCTTCACACCACCGCCGCCGCCCGCACTTGCGCGCCTTCGGCAATCGTCCGCGGCGCCTTGTTGAGGCTCTCGACGGCAAAACCCGCGGCCGCCTTGTAGCCGGCCATGAATTCGGCGCGCTCCTTCGGCGCGATCACGTCGTCGATGTTGTCGAAGGTGCCGCCGCAGCGCTCGTCGACCAGGTTCAAGAGCCCGAACGGCCCGGCGCCGCGGTTGCGCAAGATGAGCTGCGAGATCGGGCCGCATAGTCTGTCGTCGAAAGCGGCCAGCGCCTCTTGCGTGACGCCGTGCGCGACCATGCAGGCGCCGAGGATGCGCGTGTCGACGATCGCCTGGCTGCCGCCGTTGGAGCCGGTCGGATACATCGCGTGCGCGGCGTCGCCGATGAGCACCACCGGCCCGTCGCGCCAGGTCGGCACCGGGTCGCGGTCGATCATCGGGTTTTCGAAGACGATATCGGCGCCGCGGATCAGCGCCGGCACGTCGAGCCAGTCCCAGGTCCAGCCGTCGAAATGGTGCGCGAAGTCGGCGGTGGCAACCTGACGGAACCAGCCGCTCTGCTTCCAGCCTTCCGAATTGTCCATCGTCACCTCGGCGATCCAGTTGATGATCGAGAGGCCGGACTTCGGGTCGGGATGCGAGATCGGATAGAACACCATGCGCTGGCGGTGCGTGCCGAGGCCGACGAACGAGGCGCCGGTGCGGATCGGCTTGCCCCAGGTGGTGCCACGCCACATCACCGCGCCGCCCCAATGGATCGGCGGCTGCGCGGGGTGCATCTGCGCGCGCACCGCGGAATGGATGCCGTCGGCGCCGATCAACAGCGCGCCGCGTGCCTCGGACGTCGAACCGTCGGCATGCGCGACCAGCGCGCTGACGCCGCCGTCGGCATGTTTGCGGTAGCCGGTCACGCGGCTGCCGAGCTTCACCGCGTCCGGCCCGATCCGCTCCACCACCTTGTCGTGCAGCAGCATGTGGAACAGGCCGCGGTGCACCGCGTATTGCGGCCAGTTGTAGCCGGCGCGTTTTCCGCGCGGCTCCGAATAGATGTCATTGCCGTTGAGGCCGACCAGCGCCCATTCCCTGGCGGGCAGGCCGACGCGGTCGAGCTCTCGCTCGGTTATGCCGAGGTCGTAGAGTTCACGCACGGCATTGGGTTGCAGATTGATGCCGACGCCGAGCGGGCGCATGTCGCGCACGGCTTCGAAGACGACGCAGGGCACGCCGATCTGGTGCAGCGTCAGTGCCGCCGCCAGCCCGCCAATGCCGCCGCCGGCAATGATCACGCGCTCGTTCGTTACGCGGTTACTCATACACCCCGGCCCCGATCCGCAACCGATCGAGTGTGCTTACCGGCGCAGAGCCGCCGAAGCAAGCCGGCCACGGTTTGAGCGGCCGCTGCACCGTGGAGGCTTAACCCTCACTGCACCGCCGCCGCATCCAGCACCCACTGCGTCCCCTGCAGGCGCCCGGGGCCGGTCATCTCCACTTCGACCCGGTTCTTTTCCGGCTCGACTTTGAGGATTTTGACCGGCTGCCGGTTGATGAACTGCCAAGCATCGCGCTCGTGCAGCGCTTGCTCCTGGTAAGCGGCCAGCGCTTTTTCATCGCCGCTTTTCTTCAGCGCCTGCCAGCGCGCAAGCAGGCCGCTGTCCTGGAACCAGATCGAATTGGGCTTCACCTGCATGGCGGCGCCGGCGCGGATCTCGCCGGCAAGGCAAGCGCCGGCGAAAGCCGCCAAAATGAACCCCACGAAACAGGCTCGAATCATCATGCGCAGCACCGGCGGTCTCATCCCCTTTCGCTGCCACGTCCTTGCGCGGCAGCGCCGGCCACACAAATAACCCATGTCGCAGCAAGGATAAACACGTCCGCCATGCCGTTTTCCTCCATCACCCGCCTGCGCGTGCGCTCGCTGCGCTACCTGCCGGAGTTCCTCTGGCGCGCGCTGTCAAGCGTGCGGCAGGCGCGTTCAAGCGACGGCTGCCTCTTCGCCGACGTGCGCCGCGAGGTGAAGCTCACATTCTGGACGCGCACGGTCTGGCGCGACGAGGCATCGATGCGCGCCTTCATGACGCACGGCGCGCACCGCAAGGTCATGCCGAAGCTTCTCGACTGGTGCGACGAGGCCGCCGTCGTGCATTGGGAAGAAGCGTCGTCCGCGCTTCCGGAATGGAGCGAAGCCGAAGCACGCATGCGCGCCGAAGGCCGCGTCTCGCGCGTGCGCCATCCCTCGCCCGCCCATACGCGCGGCGAAACCGTGCCCGCGTCCTAGCCGTTTCCCGCGCGGCCTACTTCGGCGCGCCGTTGCCCGACAAAATCTTCGCCGCGCCGAACAGCGCGTTACGGAAGGCGGCGTCGAAATTGACGCCGCGCACGCCCCAGTCATGCGCCTTGCCGCCCGTATCCAAGCGCCAGCGCGCGATCCAGCCGAATGCCGCGTCGCTGAACACCATGCGCCCGCGCAGTGCGATATCGCCGCCCTCGGCGCGCGCCACCGCCGCGGCATCGGCGGCAGAAACATCGCCCAAGGTTTTGGCGGTGAAGCCGCGTGCTTCGAGCTCGGCCCTCGTGGGAAACGTAACCGACAGCCCGATCCGCTCCGCCGCCGCGGCAAAGGCGCTGCGCATGTCGGCGCTGCGGTCCACGGTACCGTCGCGCGTCAGCATGAACGTCGCCTTGAAGTTTTCCACGCCGAGCAAGACCACGACGCGTGGGCGCGGGGCAACCCACGGCGCGCGGCCGAGCGCGCGCACCACGGCGTCGATCTTCTGCGGCACGAAGGCGACGGTCAGGTTGTGCGGCCGGTCGTAGGAGCCTTGCTCGTCGTGGATCGGCCTGCCGAAAAGCCGGTCGCGATAGTGGAAGCTCTGCACGAACGAAACCGCCTGCGCCGCGACACCGGGAAATCGTGCGTCTTCGACGATTGCCGGGTCGCCGGTCAATTTCACCAGCATCTGGGCGAAGCACTGCGTAATCCCGAACTTGCGGTTACGCTCGTCGCTGCCGGTGACGACAAAAGTCGAGCGGTAAAGCGCCTCGGTTTCCCTGCCCGAATTTTCCGCGTGCGCGGGCACGGCGCTTGCAACCGCCGTTAGCGTAGCGGCAATGAGTGCGGCGAAAATTGCGCTGCTCCGCGCCAAGGCAGCCTCCGCGCCTTCAGGCAAACCGTTCCCTGGCCCGCACCCGCGCCTTCTCGGCCTCCACCTCGCGGTCGCGCGCCGGCGCGTGCGTATGCAGTGAGGCGAGCAATTTGCGCGCGGCGGCCGTCACCTCCTCGACGGCGCGGTCGAAGGCTTCGGCGTTGACCTGCGAGGGTTTGTTAAAGCCTGACAGCTTGCGCACGAATTGCAGCGATGAGGCCTGGATTTCATCCTCGCTCGCCGGCGGCTCGAAATTGAACAGCGTCTTGATGTTGCGGCACATGGCACCTTCTCCTTTGCCGCCAATATAGTCAGCCGGCCACAGCACGGCTATTGTCGTCATCTCCGATCGTCCCCGCGCAAGCGGGGACCCAGGGCTTGTGGCAAAGAGCTGGATCCCCGCTTCCGCGGGGATGACCGGTGTGTTTCAGCCATCGCGAGGAAACCTTATGTCAGGCCTTTTGCAAAACCACATCGCCGCCGTCACCGGCGCCGGCTCCGGCATCGGCCGCGGCATCGCGCTCGGCTATGCGCGCGAGGGCGCGACGATCGCCGTGCTCGACATCAACAAAGAAGCGGCGGACAAAGCCGCCGCCGAGATCAAAGCCGCCGGCGGACGTGCGCAAAGCTTCGCCCTCGACGTCACCAAGCGCGAGGATTGCGTCGCGGTGGCCAAACAGGTGGCCGACAAAGTCGGTTCCGTCTCCATCCTGGTCAACAACGCCGGCATCACGCGGCGCAATGCCTTCACCGCCGACGCCGACACGGTGCGGCAAGACTGGCAAGACATCCTCGGCGTCAACCTGCACGGGCCCTTCAACGTGACGCAGGCCTTCCTCGCCCCCTTGCGCGCCAACAAAGGGCGCATCGTCAATATCGGCTCGATCCAGTCCTTCGTGCATCTGCGCACGCCGTCGTCGGCCGCCTACACCACCTCGAAGCACGGCGTGCTCGGCTTCACCAAGGCGCTCGCCGTCGAACTCGGCAAGGACGGCGTGCGCGTCAACGCCATCGGCCCCGGCTTCATCGAGACGCCGCTGAACGAGAAGGTGCGCGCCACCAATCCGCAGCTGGTGCAGCTATTCCTCGACCACACGCCGCTCGGCCGCGCCGGCACGCCCGACGACATCGTGGGACCTGCGATCTTCCTCGCCTCGGATTTGTCGGCCTACGTCACCGGCACCATCTTGATGGCAGACGGCGGCTACCGCACGCTGTGACGGCGCAATCCCAAAAGGACCGGAGACATCGCGGCATGTCACCATCGGACACGGAACGGCGGCAGGCGCTGCGCCTTGCGCTGGTCGACGAACATATCGGATATGAAAACCGGCACGACCTCGACGGCATTATGACGACTTTCGGCACAGCGGCGCGCTATGACGACGAGCCGTGGGACACGCATTACATCGGCCGCGACGGTATCCGCACGTTCTATGCCGACTTGCTGCGCGCCATGCCGGACTTGCAAATCGACGTGCAACGGCGCCATTCCGGCGAAGCAACGGTGGTTGTGGAAGTCGTTATCCGCGGCCGGCACCTGGGATCGTGGCGCGGTCTCCCGGCCAGCGGCCGCTTCGTGCAATTTGCGCTCTGCGGCATCTACACGTTCGATGACGAGGATCGGCTGGCCGGTGAGAAGATCTACTACGACCGCGCGACGATACTTCGCCAGCTTGGCGTTTTTCATGAGCCGGAAAGTCTGCCGGGGCGCATCACCGCCGCGCTGATGCACCCGCTCACGATGGCGCGGATCGTCGCGCGGATGATCTTCAAGCCGGCCTAGCGCGCGGCGAAGCTGCGTTGCCGCGCAACCCAAAACGGTTAGCATCCCCTGCCCATTCGGGTTTCCATGACCAAGCGAGATCAGCCATGACACGACGCGTGAGCATCATCGGCGCCGGCACCATCGGCGCCAGCTGGGCGGCCTATTTCCTCGCCCGCGGTTTTGCCGTCGGCGCCTACGATCCGGCGCCCGGCGGCGAGGCCTTCGCCCGGCGCTTTGTCGACACCGCCTGGCCGACTTTGGAAAAGCTCAACGTGGTCCAACCCGGCGCCGACCGTGCGCGCCTGGAATTCTTCGCCGAACCCGCGGCCGCTGTGCAAGGCGCCGAGTTCGTGCAGGAGAGCGGGCCGGAGCGCGAGGAGCTCAAGATCGAACTGTTTGCGAAGCTCGACGCCGCGCTGCCGCCGGAAACTGTGATCGCCTCGAGTTCGTCCGGCCTGCTGATCAGCCGCATCACGGCAAAGTGCAAGCACCCGGAGCGCTGCGTCATCGGCCATCCGTTCAACCCGCCGCATCTCATCCCGTTGGTCGAAGTGGTCGGCGGCGCCAAGACCTCGCCGGACGCGATCGCCACGGCGATGAATTTCTATCGCGACATCGGCAAGCACCCGATCCACATCAAGAAGGAAGTGAAGGGTCACGTCGCCAACCGGCTGCAGACGGCGCTGTGGCGCGAAGCGGTGCACCTTGTCGCCGAGGGCGTGGTTTCAGTCGCCGACGCCGACGCCGCCATCACCTACGGCCCGGGCTTGCGCTGGGCGCTAATGGGGCCGCATTTGACGTTCCACCTCGCCGGCGGCGAAGGCGGCATGGCGCATTTCATGGAGCATCTCGCCGGGCCGATCCAAAGCTGGATGGACGATCTCGGGCAGACGCGGCTGACGCAGCCGGTGCAGCAGACGATCATCGAGGGCGTCGCCGAAGAAGCCGGCTCCCGCAGCATCGCCGACCTGCAGCGCTGGCGCGATCGCAAGCTGATCGAGATTTTGACCGTCGCCGCCGCGCCGTAGAGTCTAATCGATCCCATCATTCTCCGTTCGTCCCCGCGAAAGCGGGGACCCGAGGACAGAACCTCGATTGCAGGAATTGGGTGCCGGAAACGGGTGGGCCGGCGGCTTCCCCATCCCCATTGTCCTCCGCAGCCATTGGAGGACCCCATGACCTTCCGCATTCGCGGCCTTGACGCCGGACAGTTCGCGCACCTGTTTACGCTTCCGGACGCCGAACTCGCTGCGCACGGCGCCGTGCGCAAGATAGCCGACGGCCCGCGCCCCTGCCGCATCAGCCTGACCGACGCGACGCCGGGCGACGAAGTCATTCTGGTCAATTACGAGCATCACGCCGTCGCCTCGCCCTACCGCATGCGCTTTGCCATCTACGTGCGCCAGGGCGAGCGGACCTTCGACGCCGTCGATGCGGTGCCCGATCAGTTGCGCCGGCGCACGCTGGCGGTGCGCGGCTTCGATGCGAGCGGCATGATGACCGGCTGGGAGCTGGTCGAAGGCGTCTTCCTGGAAGAAGCGATCGAGCGGCAGTTCGCGGTCGCTGCCGCGCAATATCTGCACGTCCATTTCGCCGCGCCAGGCTGCTACGCGGCGCGGATCGAGCGGGCTTAGCGTTCTCCCCTGTCGGACGAACGCTAGCGCAGCGTAATCGCCAGGCCGTTGAGGTCGGCGCTGACAATGGCGCCGACCGAATTGCCGGTGAGCGTCAAGATCGCGCCATTCTGGTTGGTGAGCACGATCGCCTGCGCGCCGCGCCCGACCGCGGCGCCGACATTGCCCGCGGCATAGACGCCGGCGACATCCGAGGCACGGCGGATGTGGCTCACCCTGCCGTGAAAGCGCGTCTCCGAGGCGCCGAAGGTAAATCCGTAACTGATGCCGCCGATCGAGAGCCGGTAGCGCTGGCCGTGGAAGTCGAGCGTGCCGCTGCCGGCAGATCCGCCGATGACGATGCCGGCCTTGATGACGGTGAAACTGATGCCGCCTTCGTCGGCGCGCGCGGTGGTCGAGAGCGCGGCGGCGGCGATAAAGGTCAACGCAATCAACGCTGCACGAAACCCGGCTGCGAAACGCATGGTGTCTCCTCCACTTGGTCAGGCGCGGGCTCAGGGTGCCAAGCACCGTCTTTGCGCCTCAAGCCCGCGCATCAATGATGAGAATCAGCTTGCGCAAAGCTTACAGGAAGTCGGAGCGATGTTCGCGCTATTTCCCCGCCGCCTTGCGCAGCGCCGCGTTGATGCGCTCCTGCCAGCCGGGGCCGTCTTCCTGAAAGAAATCGAGCACGTCGCGGTCGAGGCGCAGCGATACCATCTCCTTGACGCCGGGCAGCGACGGCGCCGCCGCCGGCTGCTCGACCGGCTTGGTGGTTGCCGCCTTGAAGGCTTTCTCGGCTTCGGAGCGGGAATCGAATGTCGGGCGTCGGGCCATGGCGGATTTATAACACGGTCCTGGCGGCGGCGGATTAGAATACGGCCTACCCGGGGCGGCTAAAGAATACGGGCGATGACGCTTGCCTGCTGCGCCAAAGCGCAAAAGGGCGAAGACGGCCGCCGTCAGAATTTGAAATCCAGAATATCGCCTTCGGGGATCAGACTGCCGGTATCGGCGTCGATGTCCTGGATCATCGACTGCTCCGGCTCGACGCCGCCGGCGGAAAGCGTTGCGGGATTGGGCAGTTGAAGCTGCAGCGGCGGGCTGTGTTTCGCCGCCATGCCGCGATAGCTGTTCATGGCGTCTTGGTCGCCGACGAAAACGCATTTGCAGGCGTCGGGATCGGCATACATGAAATAAGGCTGGCCGGCCTTGACCCGGCGGATGAATTTGCGCGGCGGCAGCGTATGCAGGCGGGCCAATTTCGCCGGCGTATCGGCCACGCGCACCACAAAGCCGGCATCCTCCAGCTTCATGTCGGCGCCTTCCTGGCCCGCCACGGCGGGATCGCCGAACATGCCAAAAACCAAAAGCGCCATTAGGCGCGCGTTTCTTGTCCGCATCGGTCGCCCCTTTTTGCCGGGAACGAAAGTCTCATTCCCACAGCGGCGAGGCAAGCCGCCAGAGCAAAATCGGAATCCGGGTATTTAACTTAATTCGCAACGGCTATCGGCTGCGCGCCTCGCGCCGGCGCTGGATGCGCAGCATGGCCCAGACCCAGAAATAGCCGACGAGCAGGCCGCACACCGCGAAGATGACGATATTGGCGATGCCATAGTCGCCGCTCCACACCACCATGAAGACGGACCAGAACAACGCAAAACCTAAAGCGGTCAGATGACGGCCAAGCGGTTTATCCATGACAGAACCCCGTTTACGGCGTGGGGCGCGAGCTTGCCCTTGCGATCGCCTGCAATGAAGAAGACGGCCGGGCGCGGCGTTTTCCGGCGGGACGCTAAAAATATTCCTGCGTCCTGAGCGGTTTCGATCCCGGATTTCGGCTGCTACTATCGAGGCTGAAAAAGGACCGCCAATGCCGAGAAACGCCCTCACCGCCCTCGCCTGCGCGCTGCTGCTTATGGCGGCGCAACCGGCGGCCACGCAACCTTACGGGCGGCCGATGCCGATTCCGGAGCCCACGGTCAGGGACGTCGATCCGGGCGTCGATCACACGGCGAAAGACGCCGACCTGCCGCCGGAGTTGCGCCGCACCTCAGTGTTCTATCGCAGCGACTATCCGCCGGGCACCATCATCGTCAACACCAACGACCGCTACCTCTATCTCATCCAAGGCAACAATGTCGCGCTGCGCTACGGCATCGGCGTCGGCCGCGACGGCTTCCAGTGGGGCGGCATCCATCGCATCACGCGCAAGGCGGAATGGCCGGATTGGACGCCGCCGCCGGAGATGATCGTGCGCCAGCCTTACCTGCCGCGCTGGATGGCCGGCGGCCCGGGCAATCCGCTCGGCGCCCGCGCGCTCTATATCGGCACCACCGTCTACCGCATCCACGGCACCAACGCCCCGGAGACCATCGGCCAGGCGGTGTCGTCCGGCTGCTTCCGCCTGGTCAACGACGACATCGTCGATCTTTATGCCCGCGTTCCGGTCGGCACCAAAGTGGTGGTGCAGCACCAGTAGGGTCGCACAATAATTGCGTTCAGCGATTGCGTTCGCTCGGCGCGGCCCTAGATGAACGCGATGCATTATTTCGCGCTCGCCTTTTTCCTCATTCTCGTGCTCGGCGGCGGGACGTTGATCGGTACGATGGCGCGGCCGGGCGACTGGTACGCGCGGCTCGTCAAGCCATCCTTTAATCCGCCGAACTGGATTTTCGCGCCGGTCTGGTCGCTGCTGTATATTTTCATCGCTATCGCCGGCTGGCGCACCTGGGAAGACGATCCGCTCAGCGGGGCGATGGCATTTTGGTTCATTCAGCTCGCCCTCAATTTCATTTGGTCGCCGGTTTTCTTCCGCGCGCACAGTATCGGCGGCGCGCTGATAATCGTGGCCGCGCTATTGCCCACCATCCTCGGCTTTATTGCGCTCCGCTGGACATCGGACCTTCCTACGGCCCTGTTGTTCTTGCCCTACGCCGCATGGGCAGCGTTCGCCGCCCTGCTCAATGCCGCGATCTGGGCGCTCAACCGGGCCACGCTTAAATAGGTTCGCGGCATTCGCGCCATCCTCCGTAACGGCGGCGTAAAAATGACGCGGCATCCCGCGCGCGCGTTGCCGTCCCATAGGTCGAACGCGCGCGTGGGACAGCGAAGTTGGGACGCCCCGTTTCCTTGCGATCGTCATGTACAGCCGCCCGGCGCGGCAGCAGAATGGCTGCGCAGGGTCATCGTTTGCGAATGGCCCGCAAGGGGGAGACGTCATCATGTGCAATCTGTGCCAGGCGGGATTCCCGCAGAACCACTCCACGTCGCGCCGAAAATTCTTGAAAGGCGCGGCGGCGACCGGCATCGCCGCTTCCGCACTCAATCTGTTTGCGCCGCGTCCGGCCGCGGCCAATTTCGACGACGACATGCCGAGGGACACCGGAAAATCCGGCCGGCGCTATCTCATCCGCAACGGCATCGTCATGTCGATGGATCCGCAGGTCGGCAACTTCACCAAAGCGGACGTGCTGATCGAAGGAAAAAAGATTATCGCGATCGGACCGAATATCAACGCCGGCAACGCCTCGATCATCGATGCGCACGACCGCATCGTGATGCCCGGCTTCATCGACACGCATCATCACCAGTTCGAAACCGCGTTGCGCTCGTTCCTGGCCGACGGCCTTCTGATCAGCGATCCGACCAGCGGCCCGAGCGGCGATACCACTTATTACGAGTACATCTTGCAGACGTTCGCGCCGGTGTACCGGCCGCAGGATGTCTACATCAACGAGCTGTTCGGCGGCCTGTCGCAACTCGACGACGGCGTCACTACCGTGCTCGACGTCTCGCAGATCCATCATTCGGCGCAGCATTCCGACGCTGCCATCCAGGCGCTATTCGATACCGGCCGCCGCGCCGCCTTCGGCTATTTCGAAAGCGCCGGCGGCGTCGCCGGCAACGTCTATCCATCCGACGCTTTCCGCATCAAGCAGCGCTGGTTTTCCTCGAGCGACCAGCTCGTCTCCATGGTCATGGGCGGCGAGGTCTATCTCGGCGATTCGACGACGCAGCAATCGTGGACAATTGGCCGTCAGCTCGGCCTGCAGATCGCGGCGCATATCCTGTCGCCCTTCGGCATCCGCCCGACCATGGACGCGCTGGCCCAGGGCCAGGGCGGCAGCAGCCACAACATCGGCATCGGGCCGGACAACCTATTCATCCACATGACCGGCATGTCGGACATGGCGTGGAACAGGGTCAAGCAGGTCGGCGCGCAGGTCTCGGTCGCCGTGCCGATTGAAATGAATATGCGTCACGGCATGCCGCCGATCATCAGGATGCAGCAAATGGGCATGGAGCCGTCGTTGTCGGTGGACGTCGAGTGCACCCTGACGGCGGATTTCTTCACCCAGATGCGTTCGGCGATGAACCTGCAGCGTCTTGTGGTGAACCAGATGACGCTCGACAAACCGAACGGCAATCAGAACCTGCCGGATCCACGCAATTGGGAGCTGCCGCAATCGGCGGTCGTCGATCCCGATCCCGCCGCGCCGTTCTTCAGCTACTGGCCGAAGAAGCCTGCCAACGTTCCGGCACCGCTGACCACGCGCGACGTGCTGCGTTTCGCCACCATCAACGGCGCCAAGGCGCTGCGCCTCGACAGCAAGGTCGGTTCGCTCAAGGTTGGCAAGGAAGCCGACATCATCATCCTCGATCCGACCTTGATCAACGTGGCGCCGCTCAACCAGGTGCCGGGCGCGGTGGTGTCGCTGATGGACCGCACCAACGTCGAAACAGTGATCGTCGCCGGCAAGGTGCGCAAGTGGAAGGGCAAGCTGCTCGACGTCGATCTCAACCGGCTGCGCAGTCAACTCGAGGATTCGCGCGACTATATCTTCAAGAAGGCGAATATCCCGGCGGACCGGCGCGGTCTGTTCAGCGTCCAATAAACAACCGTTGTGCCAACGATGCGGGGCGGCTCGCGGGCCGCCCCGTACTTTTAGCGCTTGAACAGGCCCATCAGCTCGGCCTTCGCCAGCGTGGCGAAATGCAGGTTGAAGCCGACCACCGCGGCGGAGGTGTCGGCCTTCACCGGCAGATTTTCCGCGCCGACGGCAAACACGGTAAACAGATAGCGGTGCGGATGATCGCCCTCGGGCGGACACGGGCCGCCATAGCCGGGCGCGCCGAAATCGGTGCGCGTCTGCAGCGCGCCGGCCGGCAACTTGCCACCGGCGCTGCCGGCGCCGGCGGCAAGCTCGCTCACATCGGCCGGAATGTTCACCACCAGCCAATGCCAGAAGCCGGAGCCGGTCGGCGCATCCGGATCGTAACAGGTGACGGCAAAGCTCTTGGTACCGGCGGGCGCCCCCGACCATTTGAGATGCGGCGAGGTGTTGCCGCCGGCGCAGCCGAAACCGAAATCGGCCGACAGGATGAAATCCTTGCCGAGATAATCGCCGTCCTTGAAGCTGTTGCTGGTGACCGTGAACGCCATTGCTGTCTCCTTCGCTTCCTTGACCCGCTCAAAGCGGTGCTCACCTCAACTTTTTCAGAAAGAAATAGGCGCGCTTGCCGTAGTCGAACGCCGCGCTCTGCGGACTGACGAAATTGCGGAAGATCTGCTCCGAGTTGTGCATGAAGCGATGCATGGCGAATTCGACCGGATTGCGCACGCGGTAGGAATGGAAATAGGAGTTGAGTTCGGCGGCGCTGTAGGCGTGGCCGTTGTCGGCGTATTTGGCGACAACGGGCGTGAACCAGGGATGCAGCCGCGAGCCCGGCCATTTGCCGATCAGCGTCGTCTTCATGAAATTGCCGATCAACAGGTCGTCGAATATCTCGTAGCGAATCGCCGCCATCAGCGAGGCGCGCGGCACCTCGAACATGATCTGCCGCTTGGCATGCCGCTTGCGCGGCGGCAGGTCGACGGTCACGTCCTTACCGCCGACCCTTAAGATGATGGCGTCGATGTGATCGCGCAGCGTCTCGATGCGGCGGAAATAGGCATTGGCGTCGGCGGCCTCCTCGGTGGAGAGCTGCTCGTTCCAGTCGTCGCCGAACGCTGAGGGGTCGACCAGCTTGTGCGGCGACTCGGCCGGTTTCAGCTCGGTATATTGATCGGTCAGGCAGTCATAGCTGATGAAAGCCGGCAGCAGCCGCACGGTTTTTGAATTAAAGCCCTCCGCGAAGACGTCGCATGGCGTGGTGTATGGATCGACCCACACGCTGTCGCTGCGCTGGTAGGCGTGGAAACAGCTGAACGGAATGGCATCGGTGACGCCGTACATCTCCGCGTAGCCTTGCATCACCGGGCCCACCGGCCGCTTCTGCGCCGCCGCCGGCAGGATGCGTTCGCCGTCCTCACTGAAGTAGTTGATCATGTCGGCGTCGCCGTAGCTGAACAGCCGCATCAGAAACGAGCGCTTGAACTGTTTGATGATCTTCTTGACGAAACGTTCCGAGCCGAGCGCGTTGCCATCGTTGAAGTTGACCAGCAGGCGGCCGTTGATATCGACGAACAGCAGCGCGTCCTGATTGTAGTCGGACACGCACATGACGCGGATGCGCGGCGACAATTGCACCCATTCCCGGTTCGGCAGCACTTGCGTCTTCAGGCCCTGCCGCGTCAGGTCGGTATTGATGCGGCCGCCGACATGGTCGGGCAGCAGAATGATGCGATCCGACAGCGCCAGCAAGGATTCGGCGTTGATGTGATCGGGATGGCCGTGCGAGAACCAGAGATATTTTGCATTCAGGATGGCGTCGCGCTGCGCCTGCGGAATCTCGTGGGAGAGTTTCCAGCTGCCGAAATAGGCGCTGCCTTGAATCCACGCGTCGGTCGCCAGCACCGGCCGGTCTTCGTAGCAAATGACAGTTGCGTTGCCGATCGTGTCGAAATGCATGACGACTAAATTCCGCGCAACTTGCGAGGGCCGCTTTGCGGTCTTGTTGCCTTATAGCACCGCCGACCGTCAAGAAAGCGCGCCGGCGCGGACGCGGCCGCCAATTCTGTTGCGCGCCGACGGCCGGCCGCGTTAAATACCGCGTCCCATCCATGGAGGATCAACCGATGCATCGCACAGTCCTGCTTTGCGCCGCCGCCGGTTTCATCGCGGCGAGCCTCTTTGCCGCCAGCCCCGCGCAGGCATCGTATCGGGTCATCAAATGGCCGATCACCAACATCTGCCAGATTTGGAATTTCGGCCTGCCGGACCGTCCGATTCCGCCGACCTATATCGTGGTGTCGCGGCCGCTGCCGACTTTCGGCGCCGCGCTGCGCGTAAAAGACAGGCTGTGGCGCCGCGGCGCCTGCCTGATCTAATCGACGGCGCTTGCGTGAAACCGTCATCGGGCCGCGCGCGTTGCCGGCCGATGCTTTTTGTTACCGCGCTTCCTTGTAAAATCCGCGCTCGATCTCCTCGATCAGCGACGGCGCTTGCGGCGTCCAGCCGAGTTCGGCGCGCGCGCGCCTGGCGCGTACGCGGCTGTTGGAGCCCATGGAGTCGTTGGCCGGTCCTTCGCCCCATTCATGCGCCGCCTCCTCCACCGTCATGCTTTGCGTGCGGCCGCCGAAGCCGAGCATGCGGCTGATCGCCTGGCAGACTTCGCGCATGGAGTTTTCGCCGTTCTCGGCGAAATAGAAGGCGCCGGCCGGCGCTTTCTCGATCGCCAGCAAATAGAGCGTCACCAGATCGTCGATATGCACGTTGGACCAGCGGTTCTCGCCGGAGCCGATATGTTTGGCGACGCCGTATTTCTTCGCCACCGCTATCAGCCACGGCACCTGGATGCTGTGCGGGTTGAGCCCGTGGCCGCGCCCGTAGATCAGGCTGGGCGCAATGACCATGCTGCGCACGCCGTTGGCCGCCGCCGCCCGCACCATGTTGTCGATGGCAACGCGGCCTGCCCGCGCCGGCGACGGCGTGAACGGCGTGTCCTCGTCGAATACCGCCTCGACAAGTTCGCCGCGCGCGCGGGTGCCGACGATGCTGGTGCCGCTGGTGTGCAGCAGCGTCTTGCCGGTGCCGGCCAGCGCCTTGACGATGGCCTCGGCGGCGGCCCGGTGATCGGCGCTCGCCGTGTTGACCGTCACGTCGGCGGCGCGGGCGCCGTGCGCCAACGCCTCGGCATCGTCGAGCGAGCCGCGCACCGGCTTGATGCCGATCTTTTCCAGCGCCGCCGCGCTGCCCTCCGAGCGCGCCAGCCCGCTCACCTGGTGTCCGGCAGGCATCAATGCCGCCGCCAGCGATCCGCCGATATAGCCGCTGGCGCCGGTGATGAATATTTTCATGCGTGTCCCTATATCCCTGTCGTCGAGGCGCCGAGCCGTTGTGCTACATTCAGCGTCACGCAGCAGCACTTTAACCGCAAGAGGTCGTTATGTCGGAAGTCACCTATGAAATTGTCAAGCACGACGATGGCTGGGCCTATAAAGCCGGCGGCGTGTTTTCGGAAGCCTTCCCGACCCATGCCGCGGCGCTCAAGGCCGCGCAAGCCGCCGCCGCCGAGCAGCGCGTTCCCGGCGCCACCACCGTGATCCAATACGAAACCGCGGACGGCAAGTGGCACACCGAAACCGCGCGCGGCAACGACCGCCCGATCACCGTGGTCAAGGACAGCAAGGATTGACGCGTTTGCATTTGGCATGCGCATGACCAAGCTCAGCAGCCCGGCGGCCGTCGCCGCCTTGCTCGCCTTCAACGGCGGCTTTGTCGATGCCGCCGGCTTTCTCGGCTTGCAGGGCCTGTTCGTCGCCCACGTCACCGGCAATTTCGTCACGCTGGGCGCGGCCTTGGTGCTCGGCGGCCACGGCATCGTCGGCAAGCTTCTGGCCCTCCCGATGTTCGTGCTGGCTGTGGCGCTGGCGCGATTTGCCGGGGCTGCGTTGCGCGCGCGCAACGCGCCGGTGCTGCGGGTCTTGCTCGGCGCGGAGGCCGTGCTGCTGTTTGCATTTTTCGCTCTTGCCGTGACGTTCGGCCCGTTTCCCGATCCGGATTCGCCGGCTGCGCTCATCACCGGCTTTGCCGGCATCGCCGCCATGGCGGTGCAGAACGCCGTGCAGCGCGTGCATCTCGGCGATCTGCCGCCCACCACGATCATGACCGGCAATACGACGCAGGCGACGCTCGATGCCGTCGACTTGATCGCCGGCAGCGACCCGGCCCACGCCGCGCAGACCAAGGCGCGGCTCATCCGCGTCGCGTTCAGCATTTTCTATTTCGCGCTCGGCTGTGCCGCCGCCGCCCTGCTCTACTGGCTCGCCGGTTTCTGGTGCCTCGCCGTCGCGGTCGTGGTCGGTGCCGCCGCGGTTGTCCTGCAGCGTTGACGCTGCCAGGCCGACCCCGACTTACATCTTGCCGGCGCGCCGCCAATGGATGCGGAAGAAATTGCCCTGCGCGTCGGGCGGCGCGGCAAGCGTCAGGTCGTCACCGGAGAGCGTGACGCGGCGCCGCTGCGTATCGCCGACGCGGTTGGGATTGACCGCGGTGAACAGCATGTGATGCACCTCGTCGCCCTTCACCTCGAAGCGGCCGGCGTAAGCGACGACGCCGATCGCGGCTTCGGCGCGTTCCGCCGCCGAGGTGGCGTCGAGATCCATGCGGGCGGCGGTCTCGTTCACCGCCTTGCGCCCTTTCGGCGCGTTGACCACGCTCATATAGCCGTCGGCCGTGTACATGATCTGCGAGGCGCGCGGTACATCCGGCGTGATGCGGCCATCTTTGGAAACGGTTTCGCGGCCCAACTCACGCCAGACGCCGACCAGGTCTTCGTTTTTCATCACTTCCACAAATTATATGAGGCCCATTTGTCTTCGGGGATCGCCGGCCCAACTTTGTACTCGAACGACAGCACCTTCATGTGATCGGGCGAGGCCGTGCAGGTGTAGGACAGCTCGTACCATTTGTGCTGGCTGCGGAAGGCGGCGCCCTTGGCCTCGATGGTGTCCTTGCTGACGATGATGCGCGAGCGCGCATCGCCCACCGCGCGATCCGGGCGCAGGCCGTTGGGCGCGTCGTTGATTTTTTTCATCGCCGTATAGTCGCAGATCTGTTCCAGCCGCTCGGTGGGCTCGAGTTTCTTCAGGCTGCGCTCGAACCTTGATTCCGCATTGGCGGCCTGTGCCGCCACAACAACGGCCAACCCGGCCGTCAGTCCAATCCATCGCATTCCAATTTCTCCTGTCCGAGCGCAACAAAGGATCTATGCAAGGGCCGCTCCGCAACGCAAGCATCGAGCCGGGCTGTCCCAAGCATAATTGAGAAAGCTGCGCGGGCGGTTGTGGTTAGCTGTATTTCGGATCGCGGTCGAGCAGCTCGATGGAGATGCCTTGCGGGCCGCGCAGGAAGCAGATCTTGATGCCCGGCCGCGGCACCTGCGGTTCCCTGGTGAATTCCACGCCCTTCTTTTTCAGCTCGGCGGCGATCGCGTCGATGCCGGACACCGCCAGTCCGAAATGATCGAGCCCCTGGTAGGGCGTCGTCGGCGGCGCATTGACGCCGTCGCCGGCGTTGACCTGAGCGATAAAAATATTGGCGCCGCCGAGCTTCACGTCGATGCGCGGCTTGCCGTCTTGCGTGGAGCGTTTCACCTGCGCGCCCAGCATCTGCTCGAACCATTGCGCCGTTGCCTCGGGGTCGGGCGAGCGCAGGTGGACATGATCCCAGGTGCAAGTCAGCATGGCGGGCTCCCGTTTTGGCGTTTTGCCCCATTATACGACACAGCCGGCAAGCGGGCGCAATGGCCGCGTGCACGCGCGGTTACCGACAAAACCGGCAAAGCTCAAGTGTCGTATTTGATGTAGGTGAAGCGCTCGTCTTTCGCAGGGGTGCCTTCGAGCGCACCGCCTTCTTTGCCGGGCTGCCATTGAATTACGTCTTCGATCTTTTTCGCCAGTTCGAAGTCCTTGTCGGTAATGCCTTTGGCGGCATGGTTCTGCAGGCGCACCTCGACCCAGGCATAGGACGCCGCGATGTCGGGGTGATGCCAGGCCGCTTCGGCAAGATGGCCGACTGCGTTGATCACCATCAGCGTGCCCTTCCAGCCGCCGGTTGAGTACTTGCGGCGAATGTGGCCGCCGTCCAGCGACCAGTGCGGCAGATCGCGCGCGAGCCGCGCTTTAATCTCGGCCTCGCCATAGGTGCGTTCCTTACTCACCTTGTCGGTCATTGTTGTCGGCCTTTCTGCTGCGCGGTGAAAACGCCATAAATCGCCGGTTTAAGCCAATTGCGGCAGTATAAGTTCGGCCTTTGCCGCAAAAAACCCTCTCCTCTGTCGCCTATAGCGCCGCCCGGAACCACAGGGAGGCTGCCCAGTTGTCAGCCAAAGGGCCGCCCTATATTCTTAGCCTTGCGTGGCGTCGTCTGAAAGGATGAGATTCCCATGACCTGGACCACCCCGACTCTGGTCGAGATTTGCATCGGCCTCGAGATCAACGGCTACCTGCCGGCTGAATTCTAAAACCGTCTTCGTACCCGGCCGCCGGCAAGACCCTGTACTGCGTAAACGGTCTTGATCGGCTGGCCGGCCGAGAAATTGAGATGCCAGAAATCTCTCCTCCATCCGGAGCGGGGGATTTTTTGTTGCCGCGAACTAGCGGCGATAATTGTAGGCGCGCTCCTCCTGCACCGCGGCGAGTTCCGTCACCGTCGTGTGCGTCGGCGCAAGGTGACAGACCGGATCGGTCGCGCGCGCGTCACCGGTGAGCAAAAAAGCCTGGCAGCGGCAGCCGCCGAAATCCTGATCGCGCCGCGAACAGCTCATGCAGGGCTCGGGCATCCAATCGGTGCCGCGGAAAGCGTTGAACGCCGGCGAAGACTGCCAGATGTCTTGCAGCGAGTGGTCGCGCACCGACCAGAACTCCAAACCCGGAATGACCTCCGCGGCATGGCACGGCAGCACGCGTCCCGACGGCGTGACATTGAGCGAGCGCCGCCCCCAGCCGCCGACGCAAGGCTTGGGGAAGCGGGCGTGATAGTCGGGCACCACCGCGTCGATGACGATGCGGCCATGATGCCTGGCGCGCAGCGCTTCGACTTTCGCTACAGCCCGGTCGACCTGCTCGCGCGTCGGCATGAGAGCCGAGCGATTGTCGAGCGCCCAGCCATAATATTGCACATGGGCGATTTCGATGCGGCCGGCGCCAAGCTGCAAGGCGAGATCGACCATCGCTTCGATGCGCTCGATATTGGCGCGGTGCACGACCATGTTGATGGTCAGCGGCAGGCCGAGCCGCACCACGTCGGCGGCGAGCGCATTCTTGCGCGCATAGGCGCCTTTGTAGCCGGCGATGTGGTCGGCGGAGGCGGCCGCGCTGTCCTGGATGGAAATCTGCACGTGATCGAGGCCGGCTTCGGCAAGCGCGGCAAGCGTTTCGTTTTTTAATCCGACACCCGACGTGATCAGATTGGTGTAGAGCGGCGCCATATGCGCGGCGGCAACGATGTCGACCAGATCGCCGCGCGCGGCCGGTTCGCCGCCGGAAATGTGAACCTGCAAGACGCCGAGGCCCGCGGCCTCGCGGAACACCCGCGCCCAGGTCGCGGTATCGAGCTCGCTCGCGCGGCGCTCGAGCTGCAGCGGGTTGGAGCAATAGGGACAACCGAGCGGACAGCGGTGGGTGATCTCGGCCAGCATGCCGAGCGGTTTATGCAGGACCGGTCCGTTCGCCGCTGCCACGTTCACAGCTCCAGCAATTGCTTGTCGGCGAGCGAGCCGAGCAGCACCTTGACGTCGGCCAGCACGCGTTCGCGCGGCGCGTTGTACGCGGCGGAAAGCGTGTCGGCGATCTGGCCCACCGTCGCCTTGCCGTCGCAGCGTTGCAGAATGGCAAGCGCAATGGCGTCCGGCTTGAACACCCGCTCCGGCGCCAGCAGCACCATGCCGCCCTGCGCCGCGCTGTCGACCAGGCGCACGCCGCGCGGCAGGCGCGGCACGCTGTCGTCGCCGACGCTGCGCGGCGTTTCACTCATGCGTCATGGTCCTGCGGCACAAAGGCGTCGGGCGGCACGTGCTTGGGCGCGACGTAGGAATAATAAAGCACGTCGAGCATGGTCCACAGCACGCTGCATTTGAAGATGAGCGCATCGAGCACGGCGCGCTGGGTTTCCGGCGTCAAGGCGTTGCGCCGCACGTAATCGAGCGCGAAGGCGGAATCGCGGTTGGCCTGCGGCGGACGCTTGTCGAAATAAGCGAGTGTCTCGCGGGTGACGAAGTCGTAGCTCTTGAGCATACCAGCGACACGCTCGCTGATGATGGTCGGCGAGAACAGTTCGGTGAGCGAGGAAGCGACCGCCTCCAGCAGTGTGCGTTCGCGCACAAAGCGCACATAGGCATCCACCGCAAAGCGCGTGCCCGGCAAAATGAGACGGGTGGAAACGACATCATCGCGCGATAGACCAAGGCCGTCGGTGAGTTTGAGCCAGCGCGCGATGCCGCCGTCATCTTCGCTCTCGCCGTCGTGGTCGATGAGCCGGCTGCGCCACTCGCGGCGCAGCGCGCGATCGTCGGCGCGCGCGATCAGGCTCGCGTCCTTGAGCGGGATCGAGGCCTGATAGTAATAGCGGTTGAGCGCCCAGGCCTGCACTTGCCCCTTGGTGCATTCCCCGCCATGCAGCATTTTGTGGAACGGATGCAGGCGATGATAACGCTCGGCGCCGATGTCGCGCAGCGCCGCTTCGAGTTCGTCCGCCGAGTAAAGCCTCACAGCGCGACCTCCATGCCGTCGGCGGCAACCTCAAAGCCCGCCGCCTCGACCCGCCGGCGTTCGGACGAGCCCTCGATCAGCACCGGGTTGGTGTTGTTGATATGGATATAGATGCGGCGCGCGGTAAGCCCGGCGAGCGCCGCGAGCGAGCCGTCGGCGCCGTCGATCGGCATATGGCCCATGCGACGTCCGGTCTTGCTGCCACTGCCATTGCGCATCATTTCGTCGTCGGTGAACAGGGTGCCGTCGAACATGACCACGTCAGCCTGCGCCAATCGCTGCAGCAGGCTCGGCGTCATCGCAGCGGCCCCGGGCACGAAGACGAGACGGGCGCTACCGCTGCGCAATTCGACGCCGACATTGGCGCCGCTTTCTTGCGCCGGCTGCGGTTCGCCGCGCTCCAAATAAAGCGGCACCTTGCCGGGCACGGCGAAAAGTTCAACTTCCAAGCCCACCACCTCGAACGGCTGCTGCAGGGCGACGCTGTGCCGCTTCACCACGTCGCCCGCCAATACGGCGAAGATCGGATTGCCGGCCATCGCGCCCAGCGTGGCCGCGGTGCCGTGAATCGTAAAAGGCTGGCGCTCGCGCAAATGCAGCAGTCCGGCGATCTGGTCGACTTCGGCGCCGGTCAGCACGACAGCGTCGATGGGACTGCCGCGCACGTCGCCACGGGGCTGCAAAGCGGGCGTCGCCTCCAGCTGCGCACGCAGATCCGGCGAAGCATTGAGCAAGGCCCAGCGCCGGCCATCGGCCGACACGGCAAGACCGGCTTGCGTGCGCCGGCGCACGCGCGGATCGCCCTCCCAAGCCAGACAGCAGACGGGACACCGGCAATTCCACTGCGGATAGCCGCCGCCGGCGGCCGAGCCGAGGACGATGGCCGTCAGGCGGCCCATGCGGGGACGGCGCTTGTGCGCATCAGAACTCGGCCGGCAAATAGCCGTTGATTTCGATCCCGATGCAGATTTCGACCAGCGTCGGCGTGGTCCAGTTCATGACCGGCTTCCTCCCTCAATCTCTTTTGCGGGCAAGCTTAGCGCAGGCGGCGATTGCGGGCCAGGGTGGCCCGGAACCCGACTTGGCGATGGCCAACCGATGCACAAATGCGAGCGCGCCGGGACAGCGGGCAGACCATTCGCCTTCGGGCGACAGTTTTATGACAAGCAGGACCGCCAAATGTTTTCCCACGTTATGCACAGTGGGGCCGAGCTTGCGCGCATTTTGCTGCAGCCCGCGGATGATTTTGCTTACATGTAACGAGAGGAATTGTGGGCCGAGCAATGGCGCAGAAACCCATTCAAGCAGCGGGCGGTGTCGTCGTGCGCAACGGCGCGCGCGCGCTCGTCGCCGTCGTCCAGCGCGCCAAGGACGATAGCTGGGTGCTGCCGCGCGGCAAGCTCGAGCGCAACGAAAATGCGGCCGCCGGCGCCAAGCGCGAGGTCGTGGAAGAGACCGGCCATCGCGTCGATGTGCACGAATTTCTCGGCGCCATTACCTATCGCGTGCGCGGCCGGCCCAAGCTCGTCCAGTTCTGGCGCATGCAGGCGGCGGCGCGGCCGAGCCGCGACGTGATGAGCGATATTGTGGCGGTCGAGTGGTTGCCGCTGTCGGCGGCGGTGCGGCGCTTGAGCTATCCGCTGGAGAAATTGTTTCTGCAGCACGCCGGGCGCCGCGCGCTCAAACGCCGCCGACGTAAAGCGCGCCGCAACGGCGCCGGACGCCGTAAGAAAATGCGCCGGCAAAAAGCCGCGCGAAAAACGGCGCGCAAATCCGCCGCGGCTCGCCAAACGCGGCGCCGTACGAAGGCCGCGACCCGGCAAATTCGCAAAGGACGTCATGTGGAAAAATCGCGGCAGCCGCAGCGCTCGGTGCAGCCGAACCTGCTGCGCCGTTTGTTCGCCCACGGCTGAAGTCGATCGCGAGCGGCGAGGCCCTCCCGGGGCTTGCCGCAATCCGGCCTTAAGTCTTGCCGAAATTTAATGCGCGCAGGTGCCCGGTAACCGCCGATCCGAACACGTTATTCAGCGCCCATTCACGCAAATTGATGGAACGTGACCGCCGAACGCCGCGTTTATCCTGGCGTCAACCGCAGGAATCGGTCGCAATCGCCGTTCATTCAATACAACCGATCGCGAATACGACCGATCCAATAACCGATCCAAGAGATGAGGTGAGCCATGAAAAAGACCCTGATTGCCATCGCGGCCGCCGCGACCCTCGGGCTCGCGACCGTGGCTGCCCCGCAACCCGCGCAGGCCCGCGGCGGGCGCATCGCCGCCGGCATCATCGGCGGCCTCGCCGTCGGCGGCATCTTGGGCGCGGCCGCAGCGCACGGGCCCTACTACGGCCCCGGCCCTTATTACTACGGCCCCGGCCCGGTCTATTACGGCCCGGATTGCTACTGGACGCGGTCGCGCTACTGGGATGGCTGGCGCTGGCGCTTTGGACGCCCCGTTCGCGTTTGCGACTAATCCGGCCGCTGCGTAACGGCAAAATTTGCGAAAAGCCCGGTCTTCCAAACGGTTTACCGGGCTTTTTCTCGCCAAGTCGCTGCCCCCCGAGGCCTCCCAAATTCCGACAAAAAGTGCCTGCTTCGTTAACCGTTCCGAGGCAGGTTTAGGTTTTTCGTCACGACGACGTCGGCCGTGGCCGACTTGCACCCTGAAGGGAAGACTCCGATGAAGAAGGCCATTCTCGCAATTGCGGCGGCCGCGACTATTGCTGCCGGAACACTGACAACGCCGACCCCTGCCGACGCCCGCTGCCGCGGCTGCGCGCTCGGACTGTTCGGCCTCGGCGCCGGCATCATCGCCGGCGCGGCCATCGCCAGCCAGCCGCGCTATTACGCTTACGAACCGGGTTACGTGGAATACCGCGGCTACGCCGAGCCGTATCCGGTCGATTGCGAAGACGGCTATTGGGCGCGCCGTCCGCTCTATGATCGCATGGGCAACGTGGTCGGCTATAGCCGCCCGCGCTTCATCTGCCCGTAAGCCGAGACGAAATTCACGCTCATGTCGCGGCCGCTTCGGCGGCCGCGATTTTTTTGTGTCGCGCGGCGTTGCGGAAATAATCATTGCCGCATGTGGCCGAGTACGGCCGCGGTCGGCCAGCAATCGACTTTCAGTCCGTTCTTCTTCTGGTAGGCGCCGAGCGCTGCGCGGGTGAGCATGCCGGCCTTGCCGTCGATCTTGTCCTGGTAGAGCCCGAGCGCGGCGAGCCGCTTTTGCATGGCCTCGACGTCGCGCGTCTTCAACTGCTTTTCCTTGCTCCACGCATGCGCGAACGGCTTGGCGCCGGCGATGCGGTCGCTCAAATGGCCGACGAACAGCACGTAGAGATCGGAAAAATTATAATCCTTGAGCACGTAGTAATTCTTCGGCGTCAGGAAGGCCGGGCCGTAGCTGCCTTCCGGCAGCAGCAGCGACGCTTCGACCGCCAATTCTTTCGCGCTGAGCTTGCGGCCATAGGACCGGCTTGAAACCAGCTTTCAGCCAGTCGCCGATCGGCCGCTGATGGCCGGGCTCGGCGATGGTGCAGTCGACGTTCGCCGGCGGATGCACTTCGATCCCCCAGGGCTCCCCGGGACGCCAGCCTTTGCCGGCGAGTTGCTTCGCCGCCGAGGCGAGCGCGTCGGGCACCGAATGCCAGAGGTCGGCGCGGCCGTCGCCGTCGAAATCGACGGCGTATTTGTAGAACTCCGAGGGCAAAAATTGCGTCAGCCCCATGGCGCCGCCCCAGGACGAACGCAAGTCGCCGCGCGGCACGCCGTCCTGCAGCATCTTCAGGACGTGGAGGAATTCGTTGCGGAAGAAATCCTTGCGCTTGCCGGTATAGGCTTGCGTCGCCAGCACGCGGATGGCGTCGTGCGGCAGGCTGTAGCCGCCGTAATCGGTCTCGCGCGCCCAGATCGCCAGCACCATGGTGCCGGGGACGCCGAAGCTTTTTTCGATGCGCGTCAGCGTGTCGCGGTACTGCGCCTTTAGCTTTTGCCCCTGCGCCGCCAGCCGGGTGAAACTCAATTCGCGCAGATATTGCCCCGGCGTCTGCACAAATTCCGGCTGCTGCGGCGGCGTCTCCTTGCGGCCCCGGATGTCGAGATCCGGCAGCGCGAGGTCGGGTTCGAGGCCGTGAATGGCTTTGTCGAAAGTGGCGCGGGAGACGCCGAGTTTTTCCGCTTCCGGCCAGGTCGCTTGCAGCCATTGCTCAAACGCGGTGTCGGCGCGCGTCTGATTCGCGCTCAGCAGGATGAGGCCGAGCACGGCGCACACTACATGCAGACGAAGTGCGCGCGGCAAACACAGCATCAGGCAAACCCTCGAACGTTCGAGCAACATCCGCGAATCGGAGAACGAATAGTGGCCGGTAAATTGGCGATTAACATGGCGCACCGAACGCGCGCTAAGTCCGCTTGAGCTCGGCGACCACGCGCTCGAGCGGCGCCGGGGAGACCTGGATGGTGCCGTCGAACGGCACGTCCATGTCGAGGATCGAGATAGATGGCGCCGGCGATCAGCGCCGCCGACACCACGAAGCACGTGCGCACCACCACGTTGTTCGGCGCGCGGTAGCCGAAGCTGGCGAACACCAAAACCAGCCACGCCACCATCAGCGCGATCAGCGGCATCGGGATGCTGCCCTCCGACTGCTCGACCAGCGCCCAGCGCATCTCGTAGACCGTCTCGAAGCGCCGCTCGGCG
The DNA here is from genome assembly GCA_963805375.1 of uncultured Alphaproteobacteria bacterium. Lineage (GTDB taxonomy): Bacteria > Pseudomonadota > Alphaproteobacteria > Rhizobiales > Xanthobacteraceae > Pseudolabrys. The sequence continues at coordinate 542,706 of CAWDUB010000010.1, forward strand.
CGCTGCTGCAGCGCCACGTGTTCGGGGTCGGCGGCTTTGAGCGCGCGCAAGCCGTTGGAAACATCGATCAGCATGTCCTCGGCCTTGCGGCTGCCGAGCACCGGGTCGCTCTGGCCCATGCGGCGCGCGGCCTGCTGCACATAGGCCAAGCAGTTGCCGCCGCGGCTCCGCCGTTTCCGGGCCGTAATGGCGCATGACGCGGTCGAGCAAAATGAGCTCGGTGGCGTAGGCGTGGACGTTCTTGTCGACGCTCTCGAAGGTGGTGCGCGCCGAATTGATCATCAGGCCGAGCACCAGCGAGGTCAGCACCACGAAAATATTGGCGACCAGGCGGACGATGGTTTCCGTCTCCACCGGGCGCTGGCTCTCCGGGATGCGCTGATAGAGCGCGTGGCTGCCGAGCGAGGCGGCGATCAGGCACAGGAATACGGTGAGTGCGATCAGGGAATCGCGCATGGGGTCCGCCGGCTCGCGGCACTCTAGCGCGCCGCGGCCGGGCTTGTCCCGCCTGCGGGCCGCAGCATCCATTGCGACGGTATCCGTCATCCTCATGGTGAGGAGCCCGCGCAGGGGGCGTCTCGAACCATGAGGCCCGCGCGGTGGCCTCACACGCGCCTCAAACCTAAACGCCGCTCTTTTCAACCTCCGTGCCCGGCCGCTCGTCGGGAAAATTGTGCGTGCCATAACCCAGCGCCAGCACGGACAGCGACAGCACCAGGATGGCGCCGGCCACGATCATGATGTCCCAGCCGGTCTTGTGCTCGGCGCTGACCATCTCGATGAGCACGCGGGCGAGCACCGTGATGGCGATGTAGACCAGATAGCGCACCGGCAGCCGCGTCGTGCGGAAGTAGATGCCGATCATGGCGCCGACCTCGAGGTAAATGAACAACAGCAGGATGTCGGACAGATCGGCCCGGCCTTTGTTCACCATCTCGAGAAAGGCCGAAGCCGCCGACCACACGGTCGTCGCGCCGATGGCGAACAGAGCGAGATGGTGGAAGAGATCGACGAGCAGCGTGCCGACGCTGTCCGCTCCCTGTTTGAGCCGGCGGTGCAGGTTGGCCGTTGCGCGCATGATGCCGTCCTCCGAAGAGGGAAAGAGAGAATCCCGCATACCCCATCTGTCATTCCCGCGAAAGCGGGAATCCAGTAATCGCAGGCGCCAAGATTAATCCGAGGGGGCACGGCGTACTGGATCCCCGCCTGCGCGGGGATGACCGGATTGGGCGTCGCGCCGCGGTGCGCCAAACTACCGCTTAAACTTCTTGTCCTTCACCCGGCGCGGAATAACGGTCCTGCCCAGCAGCGGCATCCTCCGGCCTCGCCGTGCTTGCACGTTGCTCTCGGGAACATCCGCGCCGCCACGGCTTTATAGGCTGTGTGTGCGCGTCATGCGCGGATGTCAAAAGACATAGAAGGAGACGGCGAGATGGACTGGAATCGCGTTGAAGGAAACTGGAAGCAGGTCAAAGGCAAGGTGAAAGAGAAATGGGGCCAACTCACGGACGACGATCTCGACACGATCGCCGGCCGCCGCGACCAGCTCGAAGGCAAGATCCAGGAGCGCTACGGCATCGCCAAGGATCAGGTGCGCAAGGACGTCGACGACTGGGCCAACGCCCAACGCTGGTGAATTTCCGGCGCCGCAGTAAAGGCGCGGGGAGCGAATGGCTCCCCGTGCCTCTTTGCGTTTGAGGCGGCGCGCACCGCCTGCTGCTTCAGGCCGCTACTTCGCCGCCACCGCGGGGACCAGCATCACCGTGAACGTGGCGTATTTGTTGCCGGTCTCGCGCGCCTTCTGGTATTCGGGCGACGAATACCAGGCCTTCGCGACCTCCATGCTCGGCCACATGTTGACCACGACGCGCTGCGCCGGCGGCTTGCCGTCGAGCATCACGGGCGCGCCGCTGCCGAGCACTTTGCCGCCGTGCTTGACAATCGCCGCCCGCGCCACCGGCACGAACTCCTTGAGCAGCGCCGCCTGATCGGAGACGTCCTGCAAGGTGACTTGATAGACCGGCGCCGGAGCCTGCGCGTGCAGGGCCTCAAGGCCCGCGCCGCCGAGCGCGGCGCCGGCCAACATGGACAAGCCGATGGTGAGATGGCGATTCATCGTGTTCCCCCTTGTGTGATCGACAAAATTGAAGTGTCGCGAACCATGGTTCACGTGCGTCAAGTCGATTGTTTGCGTTTTGCCCGCCGTGGGCAGCGCGCCGCTTCCGATTCGAAACGGGGACTCCGGCACGTCCCGCTGCGGTTATGCGGTGACGTTAGCGCAAGCGTGGGGCGATGGGCGTAACGGCGGTGTAAATAACGCGCTAGCGCGAGAACTTCTTGTACTTGACGCGATGCGGGATGATCGAGTCCTGCCCGAGCCGGCGCATCTTGTCGGCCTCATAGTCCTGGAAGTTGCCCTCGAACCATTCGACGTGGCTGTCGCCCTCGAACGAGAGAATATGCGTGGCGATGCGGTCGAGGAACCAGCGGTCGTGGCTGATGATAACGGCGCAGCCGGCGAAATCCTCCAGCGCCTCTTCAAGAGCACGAAGGGTATCGACGTCGAGGTCGTTGGTCGGCTCGTCGAGCAGCAAGAGATTAGCGCCGGTGCGCAGCATCTTGGCGAGATGCACGCGGTTGCGCTCGCCGCCTGACAGCGTGCCGACTTTCTTCTGCTGGTCGGCGCCCTTGAAGTTGAACAGCGAGACGTAGGCGCGCGAGTTCACCTCTTTCTTGCCGACCAGAATGATGTCCTGGCCGTTGGAGATTTCCTCCCACACGTTCTTCTTGCCGTCGAGCGTGTCGCGCGACTGGTCGACATAGCCGAGATGCACCGACTCGCCGATCTTGATGGTGCCGGCATCCGGCTTGTCCTGGCCGGTGATCATGCGGAACAGCGTGGTCTTGCCGGCGCCGTTCGGCCCGATGACGCCGACGATGCCGCCAGGCGGCAGCTTGAAGGTGAGATCGTCGATCAGCAGGTTGTCGCCGTAGCCTTTCTTCAAATGGCTGAAGTCGACCACGTTCTGCCCGAGCCGCTCGGCCACGGGAATGGTGATCTGCGCCACGGTGTTGACCTTGGCGTTGGCGATCTTGAGCAATTCGTCATAACGCTCGTAGCGCGCCTTGGATTTCGCCTGCCGCGCTTTCGGCGAGGAGGCGATCCACTCGCTTTCGCGCGCCAGCGTGCGCTGGCGCGATTCGTCCTCGCGCGCTTCCTGCTCCAGCCGCTTCTGCTTCTGGTGCAGCCACGAGGTGTAGTTGCCCTCGTAAGGAATGCCGCGGCCGTGGTCGAGCTCGAGGATCCAGCCGGTGACGTTGTCGAGGAAGTAGCGGTCGTGGGTGACGATCAAGATGGCGCCGGGATAATTGCGCAGATGCCCTTCCAGCCAGTTCACACTCTCCGCATCAAGGTGGTTGGTGGGCTCGTCCAGCAGCAGCAGATCGGGCTGGTCGAGCAGCAGCCGGCACAGCGCCACGCGGCGGCGCTCGCCACCGGAGAGCTTTTCGACGTCGGCCTCGTCCGGCGGGCAGCGCAGCGCGTCCATGGCGAGGTCGACCTGGCTGTCGAGGTCCCACAGGTTCTTTGAATCGATCTCGTCCTGCAGCTTCGCCATCTCGTCGGCGGTTTCGTCGGAATAATTGGAGGCGATCTCGTTGTAGCGGTCGAGCAGCGCCTTCTTGGCGGCGACGCCCTCCATGACGTTCTCGCGCACCGTTTTGGCGGCATCGAGCCGCGGCTCCTGCTCCAGGTAGCCGACGCGGGCGCCCTCGGCGACCCAGCCCTCGCCGGTGAACTCGGTGTCGATGCCGGCCATGATGCGCAGCAGGGTAGACTTGCCGGAGCCGTTGACGCCGAGCACGCCGATCTTGGCGTCCGGGTAGAAGGAAAGGTGGATGTTATCCAGCACCTTCTTGGCGGGCGGGTAGGTCTTGGTCAGACCCTGCATGTGGTAAATGAATTGCCGGCCGTTCATCGTTAATCCTTGGTTTCAGCCCAATGCGCGGGGTTTGCGCCTTCGCGCCGCATCGCGCCATGTCGGGGAAATTCGGCGCTGATGTAACGGCCGCCATGGCAAAGAGCAAGCCGCGGGTTTCATGCCTCTGCGTCATTCCGGGACGCCGCGAAGCGGCGGACCCGGAATCCAGAGCCAGGACCGCTAACTCTCCGACGCTGCCCTGGATTCCGGGTTCGCGCCTGCGGCGCGCCCCGGAATGACGAAGGTGCGGTTGCCGGTGTTGCGGAAAAGCGGCGGTGCGCTGGAACCGCAACTCCAAGGTCGCGGTAAATTTTTGGAAAGCTTGAATTCAAATTTTAGCCTTCGGCGGCCTTCCCGGTAACCGTCTTTAATGAGTGCGCTGCGATGATGGCACCCGTGAACCTCGGCGCCCGCTCGGGCGACCAAGGATCAGGGGGCGCAAGCCCCGAATGACTGGGCTTAAGGTGTCATGGCACGGGCGATTGCACTTCTTTCGGGTTCGGCGGCGGTTTTCCTGCCCCGCCCCTTTGCCGTTTTCGCCGCCCTCTGGCACGAGATCACCCACCGTTACCGCCCCGAGCAGCATTATATGCGCGGGCCCGGACCGGCCTGGCACGCCAAGCACGACCAACTGCCCTCCGCCTAATCCCGTCCAACAACGTCCAGCCCCCCACCTTGTCGCAGCCCGCCGGCTGTGGTGACTCCGCTTTGCAAGGCCCGCCTTTAAGCCGGCCGCAACTGGGGAGCCGCGCGCCATGCTGCAGGGAGCCATCCTCGACGACTATCAGAGCGTGTCGCAGAAAGTGGCCGACTGGTCGCCGGTGACCAAGGACGTGAGCTTCAAGGTGTTCACCGAGGCGCTCGGCGGCCCCGACAGAGCGATCGCGGCGCTCAAGGACTGCAACATCGTCTGCCTGATGCGCGAGCGAACGCTGTTCGGCAAGGACGTGATCGACGCCCTGCCCCAGCTCAAGCTGATCGTCACCTCCGGCATGCGCAACGCCGCGATCGACATCGCCGCCGCCGCGGCGCGCGGCATCCCGGTGTGCGGCACCGAGTCGCTCGGGCCGCCGACCGCCGAACTGACCATCGGGCTGATGATCGAGCTGGCGCGCAAGATCGGCATCGAGAACGCGCGGCTAAAGAACGGCGCCAAATGGCAGTCGACGCTGGGCATCGACCTTTACGGCAAGACGCTCGGCATCCTCGGCCTCGGCAAGCTCGGCACGCGGGTGGCGCGCATCGCCAACGCCATGGACATGAAGGTGATCGCCTGGAGCCAGAACCTCACCGCCGAAAAAGCGCAAGCCGCCGGCGCCACGCTGGTGAGCAAGGAGGAACTGCTGCGGCAATCGGATTTCGTCACCATCCACATGCAGCTTTCCGCGCGCACGCGCGGGCTGATCGGCGCCGATGAACTCGCACTGATGAAGCCGACGGCGTTTTTCATCAACACCTCGCGCGGGCCCATCGCCGACGAGAAGGCGATCGAGGCGGTGCTGAAGGGAAAGAAAATTGCCGGCGCGGCCATCGACGTCTACACCGTCGAGCCGCTGCCGATCGAGCACCCGTTCCGCTATCTCGACAATATCGTGATCACGCCGCATCTCGGCTACGTCACCGCTGAGAACTACAAGCGCTTCTACGGCCACATGGTCGAGGACATCCGGGCGTGGCTCGACGGAAAGCCAATCAGGGTCATTCCGCCGAAGTGACGCCGAAGGCGCAAGACGCCGCGCCTTACCACCGCCAGCCCGGTTGCCCCCAATAATTCCTGCCGCGCTGGCGCGTATCGCCGGGTCCGGAATTCCAGCCGCCGAAAAAGGGGAAACCGCTGTCGCCGGCAACGCTGACTGCCGGTGCCACGGGTGTCGGCTTGCGCGTGATGAAACCCCCTTGCGGCTGATTGTTCAGCACCGCGACAAACTCGGTGCGGTAGTTGGTCTCTTTACTCAACGGCTCGTCCGAGATGATGATCGAGGAACGCGGCATCGCCGTCGGCGCGATGCGATCGAGCACGTCTTGCGGGATGGTGATGCGGTCGAGCGCGTCCTTGGCGTTGTCCCCGTCGTCGATCGTTACCGCGCTCCAGCGCAGGCCGGCCTCGTTACGCGCCATGGCGGTGAACACATGCGTGCCGATCCGCTTGTCGGGATTGCGGATCGTGACCGGAACCTCAATGCTTGAATCGAAGACTTCGCCGCCGTCGGGCCACGGCTTGTGGGTGTTGCGCCGCACGTAAAGCTTCTGCGTCGCGCGGCTGATGTAGATCGATACGGGTCCGAGCGCGAGCTTGGCGTCGAGCGCAGCCTTGGCGCTGGCAGCCTTTCTGGCCTCGGCCGTCTTGACGGCCTCCTTGGCGGCGGCGGCATCGGGCTTCGACTTGGCCGCGGCCGTTGCGCTATCGAGCTGCTTGCCGGCTTCCGCGGCTTTGGCAGCGGCCTTCTGCCTGCGTTCCTCGGCCCGCGCCTTGGCCTGATCCGTTTTGGCGGAGGCGATTGCCTTGTCAGCGGACGCGAGCTCGGCATCGGCGCGGGCCTTGAGCGATCTCAGCTTGCGCAGCGTCGCGGCGAGCGATGCAGTCCCACGCGCCGCTGCCGCGGCAGCCTTCTTGGCCTGGTCGAAGGCTTTAGCGGCCTCCGCTGCCTCGCGGGCGAGCGTTTCGGCGCGCTGCGGAGCCGCCGCGATGGCGTCCGCCTTCGGCATGAACAGCGAAGGGTGGGAAAACGGAACCGGTTCCGCGTCGTTCGGCGAGATAATCACCCGCATTCCGATCCACGTCTTTTCGTAGAGCTTCTCGGCAAAGCCGAAAGGCATCCGCACGCAGCCGTGCGAGGCGGCATATCCGGGCAGCGGCCCGCCGTGCAGCGCGATGCCGTTCCAGGTGACGCGCTGCATGTGCGGCATCCAGGCGTCATCATACATGTTGGAATGGTGGTCGACTTCCTTGTCGACGACGGCAAAGACGCCGGCCGGCGTCTCGCGTCCCTTGATGCCGGTCGACACCGGCGCGCGCAGAATCCAGCCGTCGGCGTCATAGAACGTAACCCGCTGCGACTTGATCGATACGATCGCCATGATCGGCTCGCCGGCAGCGCGCGGCGCCACCGTCTCTTTGGCCTGTGGCGCGGGGCGCGCCTGTTTCGCCGTGGCGTCGGCCGACAGCGCCGTCAGCGCGGCTACCGCCGCGAGCGTCACAAGGGCGGGAGATTTCCGGTGCCCCGTTGCCGCGGCGGGCTGCGCCATCGCAGATCGATTGATCATGTCATTTCCGACTGAGATGCCTGCCAGCGTTGCGTCGTTTAATGTAGGCGACCGAGCGGAAATCCGCCATGGCACCTCGCGGACATTTTACGAAGATCGCCGCAAATCAGAGCCCCAACAGCTTCGCCGCGTTGTTATAGGCGATATCGGCGCGCAAACCCTCGTCCATCGCCACCGTGTCGAGGAACTCGCAGCCCGGCCAGTCGAAGGGAAAGTCGGCGGAGAACATGACGCGGTCGCGCCCGAGCGCGTCGAGCGAGCACTGCACCGGCGGCATGTCGTACATGCCCGACAGCGTCACCCAGACGTTTTCCTTGAGATACTGCGACGGCGGCTTTGGCAGGTTCCAGCCATAGGGCGCCGAGCGGCTGTCGAAGCGCCAGAGCTGGAACGGCAACGTCTCGCCGAGATGGCCGAGCACCAGCTTGGCCTTCGGGTAGCGATGGAACACGCCGCCGCAGATGATGCGCAGCGCGTGCGAGCCGGTCTCCACCCCCCAGCCCCACATCGGCCGCGCCAGCACGTTGTAGCCGGCGATCGCCGATATCGGCTTAACCGGGTCGGCCGGGTGCAGATAGATCGGTGCGTTAAGCGCCGCGGCACGCTCCCAGAACGGATCGTAGGCGCGGTCGTCGAGATATTGGCCGTTGGTGTGGCCGTTGATCATGGCGCCGCAAAATTTCAGCTCGCGCATGCAACGCTCGAACTCGTCGGCGGCGGCCTTGGCGTCCTGCATGGCGAGATGCGCAAAGCCGGAATAGCGCTCGGGGCGTTTCTGAATTTCCTTGGCGAGGAAATCGTTGGAGGCGCGCGCGTTGCGGATCGCCGTCGCCGTGTTGCGCTCGGCCTGCACGCCGGGGCCGGCGATCGCCAGCACCATGCGCGCGATGCCGGTCTTCTCCATCATCGCCAGCCGCTGCTCGCCGAAATCGGTCAGGCTCGCATAAAGCTGCGCGGTCTTGGCCGGCGCCACATCGACCATGGTCGGGCGCCAGTAGTCGACCGTCGCCGGATCGAGGAAGTGCTCTTCGAGCGCGATTTTCTTGACCATGGCGTTTCCCCTTTTACCGGTGCCGTTTCAGGTTCGGCGATTTTTTAAGTCTTGTCTGTACCGCATTTTGGGCTACCATGTACCGACATGCAAGGCGGCAGAGACCGCTGGTGCGTACGGGTGGAATGCGTCGATGAACCGTCTGGTCCCCAACGACAAGTCACAGGTGCAGGTGATCGCCCGCGCCGCCACCATTTTGCGCGCGCTGGAGGACGAAAACGGCGGCCTCAGCCTCGGCCAGATCGCGCAGCGGGTTAATCTCGCGCGCTCGACGGTGCAGCGCATCGTCTCGGCGCTGCAGACGGAAAAGCTGGTGATCGCGGCAACGCCGAACGGACGGGTGCGGCTCGGTCCCACCATCCTGCGGCTCGCCGCTTCCGTGCGCAGCGATTTCACCGCGCTGGCGCGGCCGTTCATCGTGCGCCTGTCGGAAGAACTGCACGAGACCGTCGATCTGTCGATGGTGAAGAAGGACCATTTGGTGTTCATCGATCAGGTGATCGGTTCGCAGCGGCTGCGCACCGTGTCGGCGGTCGGCGAGACCTTTCCGCTTTATTGCACCGCCAACGGCAAGGCCTATCTGGCGCAGCGCACTGATGCGCAGATCGCAACATTGATTGGCAACAGCTATGAGGCGCGCACGCCGAAGAGCATCACCCGCCTCGACGCGCTGCTTGCCGAACTCAAGACCGTGCGCCGCGCCGGCGTCGCCTTTGACCGCGAGGAGCATACGCTGGGCATTTGCGCCGCCGGCGTCGCCATGCAGGACCCGCTCGGCAATTCCGTCGCCATATCGGTGCCGGTGCCGACGCAACGTTTCGCCGACCGTCGCGCGATGATCGCCGAGCGCTTGATCGCCACCAAGCAAGCCATGCAGGCGCACATGAATTCCGCCGCCGCCTGATCCTGGGCGGCAAACGACAACAAGCGCAAACGCGCAGATCAAAACAGGGAGGATGCCGTGGCCAAAAGAATTCGCGGCGTGATGTTCGAGGAAAACCTCAAAAACAGCATGGGGCTGGAGTTCTACAATTTGTCCCATCGCTTCGGCTACCAGTCACCTAACTGGCCGTATTTCGAGGACGTCAAGATTGAGCGCATCCACTACATGGCGAAGTCGGGCGTGCTGTCGCAGCGCATCACCACCTCGATGCACAACACCACGCATATCGACGCGCCGGCGCACGTGGTGCAGGGCACGCCGTTCATCGACGAGGTGCCGCTGCCGCATTTCTTCGGCTCCGGCATCGTGGTGTCGATCCCCAAGAAAAAGTGGGAGCCGATCACCGGCGACGATCTGGAAAAAGCCTGCGGCAAGATCATTCGTCCACGCGACGTGGTGATCGTCAACACCGGCTGGCATCACCAGTACGAGGACAGCGAGGACTACTTCTGCCGCGCGCCCGGCTTTGTGCCCTCGGCCGGCCATTGGTTCGTGAAGAAGAAGGTCAAGGTCGTCGGCCACGACACGCAAGCCAACGATCATCCGCTCGCCACGGCCATCGGCCCGCAGCGCAACGGGCCGCTGCATCCGCATCTGGCCGAGGAATACAGAGAGTGGTCGGGCGGCCGCGACTGGAAGGACGATTTCCCGGAATGGGAGCCGGTGCACCGCATTTTGTTCAAGAACGGCATCATGGGCATCGAGAACGTCGGCGGCGATCTCGACAAGGTCACGGGCAAACGCGTCACCTTCGCCTACTTCCCGTGGAACTGGGATCGCGGCGACGGCTGCATCGTGCGGCTGGTGGCGATCGTCGATCCGGAAGGCAAATATCGCATCGAGCGCGGGAGGAAATTCTAATGCACGTCAAACGCTTTGCCGACGCCAAAGCTTATGAGGCGCCCAATCATCGCGCCTGCACCACCTTGCGCCTGTTCGGCGCCGAAGCCGGCGGCACCAAGGGGTTGATCGCCGGCGTCACGCATTTCCTGCCCGGCGGCGGCGCCGGACCCGACGCTTCGCCGCCGGAGAAAGTCTATTTCGTGCTGCACGGCGAGTTGACGGTGATCGTCGACGGCAAGGAGACCGTGCTGAAGAAGCACGATTCCTGCGTGATCGGGCCGAACGAGATGCGCGAGATCATCAACCGCAGCAACGAGCTGTGCTCAATCGTGGTGGCGGTGGCGATGCCGCCGAAATGATGGGCCTCTTGGCCCGTCGTCGCCGGGCTTGTCCCGGCGATCCCGATCAGGAGGGCCGTGCCTTCCTAAGCGAGATGGCCGGGACAAGCCCGCGCCATGACGACCGAAGAGACAATAACGAGGAGGGCACCATGTCCGACGCATTCCTGAAGAACCCGCTGTCGCTGTTCGACGTCAAGGGCAAGACCGCCGTGATCACCGGCGCCTCCGGCGCCTTCGGCGCGCTGGCGGCGAAAACACTGGCCGGCGCCGGCGCCAACGTTGTGCTGGCGGGCAGCAAGCAGGATGAACTGAAAAAGGTCGCCGCCGCATGCGAGACGCTGGGCGCGAAGACCGCGATCGTCGCGCTGCGCCCCAGCTCCGAAGAAAACTGCGACAAGATCGTCAAGGCCGCGGTCGCAAAATTCGGCCGGCTCGACATCCTGGTTGTCGCTTCCGGCTTGAATAAAGTGTCGAAGATTGTCGATCAAAAGCCGGAAGACTTCCTCGACGTCATGGATGCCAATGTCACGCAGTCCTGGCTGATGGCGCGCGCCGCCGGAAAGCAGATGCTGAGCCAGGGCCAGGGCGGCAAGGTGATCCTCACCTCCTCGGCGCGCGGGCTGCTCGGGCATCCCGCCGGCTACACCGCCTATTGCGCCTCCAAGTCGGCGGTGGACGGCATCACCAAAGCCTTGGGCTGCGAATGGGGCGAGGCCGGCATCACCGTCAACGCCCTCGGCCCCACCGTTTTCCGTTCGCCGCTCACTGACTGGATGTACGAGGACACCGAGCGCGCACAGACCGTGCGCAAGGGTTTTCTCGCGCGCGTGCCCAAGGGCCGCCTCGGCGAGCCGGAAGACCTGGCGGGACCGCTGTTGTTCCTCGCCTCCAAGGCGTCGGACTTCTACACCGGCCACATCCTCTACGCCGACGGCGGCTACACGGCGGGGTGAGTCATGATGCGAGATGAGTTGCGTGTCCCGGGCGCAGCGCAGCACGAGCGCAACGAAGTGATGCGCTGCAGAACCGGGACCCAGAAGCGTGCTGGGTCCCGGATCAGCGGCGCACCGCTACGCGCTGCACCGCATCCGGGACACGAAGCATGAGCAAAGCGCGCATCGCGGTGATCGGCGCCGGGCTCATGGGCCACGGCATCGCGCAGGTGTTCGCGCTCGCCGGTCATGACGTCACCATCACCGACGCGGCCGCCGCCAGTCTCGACACTGTCAAGCAACGCATCGCGACCAACCTGAAAGACCTCGGCGACGATGAGCGCGCGGTCGAGCGCGTGACGCCGGTCGCCGACTTGGGCGCCGCCGTGCGCGACGCCGATTATGTCGTCGAAGCCGTGCTCGAGGATTTGCCGCTCAAGCAGAAACTTTTTGCCGATATCGAAAGCCACGTCCGCGCGGACACGGTGCTCGCCAGCAACACCTCGGTCATTCCCATCACGCAAATCATGCAAGGACTCAAGCGCCGCGAGCGCGCGCTCGGCACCCACTGGTGGAACCCGCCTTACCTGGTGCCGCTGGTGGAGGTCATCGAGACGCCGTGGACCGATGCCAAGGTCGTCGACTTCACCATGACGCTGCACGCCGCCGCCGGCAAGAAACCGGCGCATGTGAAGAAGGACGTGCCCGGCTTTATCGGCAACCGGCTGCAACATGCGCTGTGGCGCGAAGCGATTTCCCTGGTCGAGCACGGCATCTGCGACGCCGAGACGGTCGACAGCGTCATTAAGGCGGCTTTTGGCCGCAGATTGGCGGTTTTGGGCCCGCTGGAAAACGCCGATATGGTCGGCACCGACCTTACACTGGCGATCCACAAGCAGGTTTTGGGCGACATCGACAGCCGGCCCGGCCCCTCGCCCTATTTGGAAAGACTGGTGAAGGACGGCAAACTTGGCTTCAAGAGCGGCGAAGGCTTCCGCACCTGGACACCGGAACAGCAGACGGCTCTGCGCATGAAAGTTCTGCAACATCTTAAAGAGGCGCGCGCACACGACGGTTAGAACGCACGAACAAAAAGGGAGGAGACAATGACGGATCGAAAGACGATTTCACGCCGCACCTTGGTGCGGACCGGCATCGGCGCACTCGCGGCTCCGGCCGTCCTGCGCGCACTGCCCGCGCAAGCGCAATCGAGCGTGATCAAGGTCGGCCACGTGAGCCCGCGCACCGGGCCGCTTGCCGGTTTCGGCGAAGCCGACGGCTTCATCCTCGATCAGGTGCGCGGCATCCTGGCGAAGGGGCTGCCCAACGGCGGCAAGACCTACAAGGTCGAGATCATCTCCAAAGACTCGCAGTCGAGCGCCAGCCGTGCCTCGGAAGTGGCTTCCGAATTGATCCTCGGCGACAAGGTGAACTTCCTGGTCGGCTCCGGCACGCCCGACACCACCAACCCGATCTCCGATCAGGCGGAAGTCAACGAAATCCCCTGCCTCACCACCAACTGTCCGTGGCAGCCGTATTTCTTCGGCCGCAAAGGCGTTCCGGGCAAGGGCTTCAAGTGGACCTATCTGTTCTTCTGGGGCCTCGAGGACGTGATCGGTGCCTTCCTGGCGCTGTGGGACGAGTTGCCGAACAACAAGGTGATCGGCGGCCTGTTCCCCAACGACGCCGACGGCAATGCCTGGGGCGATGCCGAGCACGGCGTACCGCCGGCCTACAAGAAAGCCGGCTACAAACTGATCGATCCCGGCCGCTATCAGCCGATGAACAACGACTTCACCTCGCAGATTTCGGCGTTCAAGGCGGCGAACGCCGAGATCGTCACCGGCGTGATGATCCCGCCGGACTTTGCCACGTTCTGGTCGCAGGCGGCGCAGCAAGGCTTCAAGCCGAAGATCGTCACCATCGGCAAGGCGCTGCTGTTTCCGTCGGTCATCGACTCGCTCGGGGCGCGCGGCAACAATCTGTCCAGTGAGATCTGGTGGTCGCCGAACCATCCGTTCAAGTCCGGCCTCACCGGACAAAGCTGCAAGCAGCTTGCCGACGCCTATACCGCGGCGACCAAGCGGCCGTGGACGCAGCCGATCGGCTTCCAGCACGCGCTGTTCGAAGTGGCGATCGACATCTTGAAGCGCGCCAAGAATCCGACCGATCCGAAAGCCATCCTCGATTCGATGGTGGCGACCAACTACCAGTCGATCGTCGGGCCGGTGCACTGGACCGGCAAGCCGGTGAAGAACGTCTCTAAGACGCCGCTGGTCGGCGGCCAGTGGCAAAAGAAGGGCGACAAGTTCGAGCTGGTCATCACCGAGAACAAGACCGCGCCGGAGATTCCGACCGGCGGCAAGTTGTTGCCGCTGACGTGATCTTCACCTCTCCCCGCTTGCGGGGAGAGGTCGACCGCCGAAGCCATAAGCGCGTTTACGCGCGTCTTCGACGCGCTACGGCGGAGGCGGTCGGGTGAGGGGCTCTATCGATTAGCTTAAACATATGGAGAAGCCCCCTCACCCCGACCCTCTCCCCGCACGCGGGGAGAGGGAGCGCGCAGCACCAGATGAGAGTCCATGCCCCCCATCCTCACGCTGGAAAATATCTGCAAACGCTTCGGCGCGGTGATCGTGGCCGACGGCGTCGATATGACGCTCGATGCCGGCGAAGCGCTCGGCATCATCGGCCCCAACGGCGCCGGCAAGACCACATTGTTCGGCATCACCACCGGCGCCGTGGCGCCCGATTCCGGGCGCGTCGTCTATGAGGGCAAGGACATCACGCGGTTTTCGCCCGAGCGCCGCTGCCGCCTCGGCATGGCGCGCTCGTTCCAGATTCCGCAGCCGTTTTCCGGCATGACCGTGTTCGAGAACGTGGTGGTGGCGGCGGCCTTCGGCGGCAATGCCGGCGAAACGGCGGTCTATGGCGCTTGCGCCGAACTGCTCGAGCGCTGCGGCCTTGCCGACAAGGCCAACCGCCGCGCCGGCGGCCTCACGCTGCTCGATCGAAAACGGCTTGAGCTGGCGCGCGCGCTGGCGACGGCCCCGCGCGTTCTGCTGCTCGACGAAGTGGCCGGCGGTCTCACCGAGCACGAATGCGCGGCGCTGGTTGCGCTGATCAAGGACGTGCGGCGCGGCGGCGTGTCGGTCATCTGGATCGAACACGTGGTGCACGCGCTGCTCGCAACCGTCGACCGGCTCCTGGTGCTGCACGGCGGCAAGTTCATCGCCGCAGGCGATCCGCACGAGGTGATCCGCAGCCCGCAAGTGGCGGAAATCTACATGGGGATCGCCGCCGATGCTTAGATCGTGGTCATTCCAGGGCACGTGCGAAGCACGTGAACCCGGAATCCAGACACAAGCGGAGTGCGTGCCTCTGGATTCCGGGTCCGCGCCTTCGGCGCGCCCCGGAATGACGACAAGGTGGAGCGCGGGCCATGCCTGAACCCCTTCTCCGAGTCGAGGCCATCGACGCTTTTTACGGCGACTTCCAGGCGCTGTTCGGCGTGTCGCTACAGGTCAATGCCGGCGAGGTCGTCGCCGTCATCGGCGCCAATGGCGCCGGCAAGAGCACCTTGCTCAAAAGCATTGCCGGGCTGATGCGGCCGCGCGGCGGCGACATCGTGTTCGACGGCGAACCGGTCGGCGCCGCGCCCGCTTTCGAGATGGTCCGGCGCGGCGTCGCTTTGGTGCCGGAGGGTCGGCGGCTGTTTCCGTCGCTGAGCGTTGAAGAAAACCTCAAGATCGGCGGTCAGGCGGGCCGTCCCGGCTATTGGACGCTGGCGCGCGTCTACGAATTGTTTCCGATGCTGGCCGAGCGGCGCCACCTGCCCGCGCCCGCTTTGTCCGGCGGCCAGCAGCAGATGTGTTCGATCGCCCGCGCGCTGATGGCGAACCCGCGGCTGCTGCTCTGCGACGAGATCAGCCTGGGTCTCGCGCCGATCGTCGTGCGCGACATCTATGCGCGGCTGCCGGCGATCGTCGCCGAAGGGCTGTCGCTGATCATCGTCGAGCAGGACATCGTGCAGGCGCTGCAAGCCGCGCGCCAGGTCTATTGCCTGCAGGAGGGCCGCATCGCGCTGCAAGGCAAGGCCACCGAGCTGACGCGCGAGATGATCTCGGCGGCGTATTTCGGGGTGTAGGGGGAGATGGCCTTGCGGCAAATAAAAGCTGTCGTCCCGGCCGAGTGCGGAGCACGAGAGCCGGGACCCAGTACTCCGCAGTCTCTCGGCAGGCTGCGGCGTACTGGGTCCCCGCCTTCGCGGGGACGACATCATCATATGTGGCGACTGACATGACCGAATGGATCAACGTCATCCTGCAGGGCGTGCTGGTCGGCGGGCTATACGCCATGTTCGCCGCAGGGCTGTCGCTGATCTTCGGCGTCATGCGCCTGGTCAACATCGCGCATGGCGACCTGATCGTGCTCGCCGCCTACGTGGCGCTGATGGTGACGCAAACGCTGGGCGTCGACCCCTTAACCTCGCTCTTTCTGGTGGTGCCGATCATGGCGCTGATCGGCTACGGCCTGCAGCGCGGCCTGCTCAACCGCACGCTCGGCGACGACATCCTGCCGCCGCTGCTGGTGACCTTCGGCCTCTCCATCATCATCCAGAACGGGTTGCTGGAATTGTTCACCGCCGATAGCCGCAAGCTGCAGGCCGGCCCCATCGAAATCATGACCTATCAGATCAGCAGCGGCATCTGGGTCGGCCTGTTGCCGCTGATCCAGTTCCTGGTCGCGGTGGCGGTGATCGCGGGACTGCAGGAACTGTTCTACCGCACCGCGTTGGGCCGCGCCTTCCGTGCAACGTCAGACGACCAGTCGGTGGCGCAATTGATGGGGCTGGACACCCGCCACGTCTTCGCCATGGCGATGGCCTTATCGCTCGCCGTCGTCGCCATCGCCGGCGTGTTCCTCGCCGTGCGTGCCAATTTCGATCCGGCCATCGGCCCGGCGCGGCTGATCTTCGGCTTCGAGGCGGTGATCATCGGCGGCCTCGGCAACATGTGGGGAACGCTGATCGGCGGCATCGTCCTCGGCGTCTCGCAGGCGATCGGCGCGCAGATCGATCCCGGCTGGCAATTGCTCGCCGGCCATATCGTGTTCCTCGCCATCCTGGCGGTGCGGCCGCAAGGCCTGTTTCCCAAGGTGTCGGGATGATCAAGGTCGAACACGCCACACCGTCGAGCCGCATCGGCGTCGCGCTCATCGCGGTGGCGGCGGTGGCGCTGGCGGCGGCGCCGTTCTGGGGCGGCCGCGAAACTCTGCGGCTGCTCGCCGAGATTTTCACTTTCATCGCGCTGGCGAGCCTATGGAACCTGCTCGCCGGCTATGCCGGTCTGGTGTCGGTCGGCCAGCAAGCCTTTGTCGGGCTCGGCGGCTATCTGTTGTTCGGCATGGTCATCTTGATGGGCGTGCACCCGATCGCCGCCATCTTCATCGCCGGGCCGATTGCCGCGCTCATTTCCATTCCGGTGGCGGCGTTGATGTTCCGGCTGCGCGGCGCCTATTTCGCCATCGGCACCTGGGTGATGGCGGAGGTGTTCCGCCTGCTGGCGTCGCAAATCTCCGCGCTCGGCGGCGGCTCCGGCATCAGCCTGCCGGCCTCGATCGTGATCGCCATGGCGCCGAGCCGGCAACTGCGCGAATTCGAAACTTACTGGCTGGCGCTGGGGCTGACCGCGATCATTCTCGGCGCCATCGTCGCGCTGCTGCGCTCGCGCCATGGCCTGGCGCTGACCGCCATCCGCGACAACGAGCAAGCGGCGCAGAGCATCGGCGTCGACGTGACCCGCCTCAAGCTCATCGTCTACGTGCTGACCGCCTTCGGCACCGCCATGGTCGGCGCACTCATTTTTCTGATGAAGCTGCGCATCTCGCCGGACACCGCCTTTTCCGTCAACGACTGGACCGCTTTCGTCATCTTCATCACCGTCATCGGCGGTATCGGCCGCATCGAGGGGCCGATCATCGGCACCGTGGTGTTCTTCGTGCTGCGGCAGACGCTGGCCGATCTCGGCAGCCTTTACCTCTTGATGATGGGCGCGGTCGCCATCGTCACCATGCTGTGGGCGCCGAAGGGCCTGTGGGGATTGATCGCGGAACGTTTCGGCTGGCAGGCGCTGCCCTTGCAGCGGCATCTGGTGGTGACGCCGGGAAAGGAAACAAAGGCAACGTCATGAGTCCGATCATCGACATCTACTGCCACATATTCCCGGAGCGCTATTACCAGGAGATGGAACGCATCTCGCCGCAGCTCGGGCACATGGGCAAGCGGCTGCGCAACGTCGTCAAGCTGGTCGACCTCGACGCGCGCTTCAAGGAGATGGACGAATTCAGCGATTACCGGCAGATCATTTCGCTGCCCAATCCGGCGATCGAGGACATTGCCACGCCTGAGGTTGGCCTGCGGCTTGCACGCATCGCCAACAATTCAATGGCGGAGCTGTGCCGCAAATATCCGCAGCGCTTTCCCGCTTTCGCCGCCGCGTTGTGCATGACCGACGTGGCGGGCTCGGTCGCCGAGGCGCGGCGCGCGGTCAAGGACCTCGGCGCGCGCGGCGTGCTGCTTTACACCAACGTCGCCGGGCGTCCGCTCGACGATCCGGAATTCGAGCCGATCTTTGCCTGCATGGCCGAACTCGATCTGCCGATCTGGCTGCATCCGATCGGCACCGCGGCAATGACGGATTACCCGGCGGAGAAAAAATCGCGTTACGAGATGTGGTGGTGCTTCCATTGGCCTTACGAGACCTCGGTCGCCATGGTGCGGATGGTGTTCAACGGGCCTCTTCGACCGCTATCCGAAACTCAAAATCATCACCCACCATCTGGGCGGCATGATCCCCTATTACGACGGCCGCGTCGGCAACGGGCTGAAGGTGCTCGGCCAGCGCACCGCGGACGAGGATTATTCGAAAATCCTGCCGTCATTGAAGCGGCCGCACATGGATTATCTGCACGACTTCTACGCCGATACCGCGATGTACGGCGGCGGCGTGCATGCGACGCGCTGCGGCCTGGAATTCTTCGGCGCCGGCAAAGTGGTGTTCGCGACCGACACGCCGTTCGGGCCGATCGCGCCGACCATCGCGGTCATCAAAAAACTGGAGCTTGCGCCGGAAGATGAGCGCAAGCTCCTGTGTGGCAATGCCGAGAAGTTACTGAATATGACGTTCTGAGTGCCCGGCCTTTAGTGCTGCGGCTTCTTTTTCTTCACCTCGGCTGCGCCGGTCACGCCGGGATTGAATGAAGGCGGATCGCTGGCCGGAAAGCTCTCGTCGGAATCGATGACGACCTGATCTTCTTCAGCCTCGATCCTTTTGCGTTCCTTCTCCACATGCTGTTTCGGTTTGTCGGTCATGAGCGGCTCCGGATGGGGTTCCCTGTCAACGGCTGACGCGTCAAACCGTTCCCGCCGCCCGGAATTCCAGCCAATTTTCAAGGATTTGCGGTGGCGCCGGCTTGGCGAGCCGGCAGTGTCAGAGGTCCTGCGCGATCCAGGCGCGCTGCACGCCCTCGACCCAATTGCCGACATTCCACTCGCCCCAGGCGCCGAGGCCGCCGAGTTCGTTGGGCCCGCAATAGACCGGCACGTGCACGACCGAGAGACCGTCATAAGCCTGCGCCGATTTGAGCGCGGCGCGCAGAGCATCGGCGTTGTCGCCGCCGGATAGGGCGAGCACGCCCGACACCGCGGCAGCCAGCGCCCGGTAATCGACGGCGACGCCATCGCTGGTGCGGAATTCCCGATTGTATTGCGCGAGCTGCAGCCCGGAGATGGCGGCCATGCGGCGGTTGTCGAAGATCACGATCATGCCGCGGACTTTATGCTCGACCGCGTCGACCAAGATCTGCGGGTTCATCATGAAGGAGCCGTCGCCGCAAAAGGCAATCGAATAGCGCGGCTTGGCGGCATGGGCGGAAGCGAGCAGCGCGCTGGGCGCAAAACCCATGTAGGACGCGCCGGCCTCGGTGAAGGTGTCGCCGGTCGCATCGTCCTGGACGATCTGGAAGCCGTTGGCCTGCACGTCGCCGGCATCGAAGAACTTGGCGGCGCCGATCTCTTTGGCGAAGTCGGCGACGATCTTGATGGCGGCGGGCTGCGTCAGCACCGGCTTCTGCCACGCCTCATCGAGGAGCGGCGGGCAGGCGTAACGCTTGGCCTTGTAGTCGGCCCATTCCTTTTTCTTCGCCGCACAAGCTTTGAGCCAGTCGCTCTTGCTCTTTGCGGCGCCGATCTTTTCCAGTTTGGCGGCGAGGCGCATCGCCACCGCGCCGATGTCGCCGATCAGCGCCACGGTGTTGTTGTAATGCGTGGCGTCGGCGAGATCGCCGTTGATGTTGATGACGGCCTTGGCGTTCTTGTAGCCGATGCCGGAACAGTCCGCCTGGCAGACCGCGCGCGAGCCGATCACCAGCAACAGCTCGGCTTCGCCCATCGCATAGTTGCCGCTGATCGAGCCTTTGGAGCCGCCGACATGCATGGTCTGCGCGTGCGCGTCGGGCAAAACGCCGGTCGAGCCGGGCGACAGCACCACCGCGGCGCCGGCGGCTTCCGCCAGCCGTTTCACCGCCGCGTCGTGACCGCGGGTGCCGCCGCCGGCTTTGATGGCGACCTTCGACGCCTTGGCGATCATCGCGGCAGCCGCATCGATCGCCGCATCGTCGGCGGGGGCAAGCTTCGGCAGATCGGGCCGCGCCGGCAGCGCCGCCAGATTGACCGTCAGCCGCGCCGGCTGGGTGTTGAGCGGCAACAATAGATAGAACGGCCCGGCGCGGTAGGGATGATTGACGCACAGCGCGCCGCGGCGCAGCGCGTCGCGCAGCGCCTGCGGCGTATGCAGCACATAGGACTGGCCGAGCACCGCGGTCATGCGGCCGAAGGCGCCCTGCTCTTCCTTGGGCACCTGCTGCATGTTGTAGCCTTCGCCGTACGTCGTCTCGTCGCCGTAGATGTGATAGACGCCGACGCCGTTCGAGGCCGCGGCGAGCGAGCCAGCGAAGGCCTGCATGGCGCCCGGCCCGATCGAGGTCACCACCGCCGACAACTCGCCGTACTGCCAGCGCAAGGCGGTTGCGGCATGCGCCATCTCGACTTCATTGCGACAGTTGAGGGTGCGGGTGACGCCCTCCTCCTCGTAGATGCGTAAGACGTTGCCGAGATCGGTCGAGCCGTGGCCGAAGATGGCGAAGTATTTGCGCACGCCCTGCTTGGCGAGGCCGAGCACCAGCGCTTCCGACAGCGTGCAGTCGACAAGCTTCGGCAGCGCGTTTTTGGCGAGCGCCAAATCGATGCCGCCGGCTTGCTGGATGGCGCGGGCACGCGCGCGCGTTGCGCGGTCGGCCTCGCTCTCGGGCGGGCGCGTCAGCATTTACGCCGCCTTCTCATGTACCCGCGCCCGGGCCCTGGCGCGCAACGTGCCGACCAGATGGCCGCCGATCACCAGGATGGCGAGGGCAAAAAATATCAGCGCCGGCGCCGACGACCAGAAAATCGACAAATGACCTTCCGACATGATCAGCGCCGTGCGCGATTCGCGCTCGAGCGTCGGCCCCAGCACTAGGCCGAGCAACACCGGCGCCACCGGAATGCGCGCGCGCAGCAGGAAATAGCCGGCCAAGCCGATCGCCATCATCACGCCGGCGTCGAACAGCGTGTTGCGGATGGCGAACGACCCGACCGCGCACATCACCAAAATGCCGACCGCGAGCAGATGCGGCGGCACCCGCAACGCCTTGACGAACAAGCGCACGCCATAAAGCTGCAGCAGCACGACGACGACATAGGCGAACAAGAAGAGGATGTAGATGTTGGCGACGACCGCCGGTTTCTCCGCGAACAATAACGGGCCGGGCTGGATGCCGTGGATCAGTAGACCGCCGAGGATAATGGCCGTCGCCGGATCGCCCGGGATGCCGAGGCCGAGCAGCGGGATCATGGCGCCTCCGGTGACGGCGTGATTGGCGGCCTCCGGCGCGATGACGCCGGCGAGATCGCCCTCGCCCTTGCCCATGCGTTCGGGATGTTTGTGGAAGCGCTTGGCCTGATCGTAGGCGAGAAACGCCGCGATCGGCCCGCCGGTGCCGGGAATGGCGCCGATCACGGTGCCAATCAGGCTGGAGCGCAGCAGGTTCCACCAATGGCTGAGCAACAGGCGAATGGACGGCAGCTTGACCTCGACGGCGCGCGCCTCGACCTTTGCCTCGCGCCCGCTTTTCCAGGCGATCAGCGCGGCAACCGCGTGCGGCACCGCGAACAGTCCGATCATCGCCACCAGCAGGTCGACGCCTTGCAGCATCGTGGTGTTGCCGAAAGTGAAGCGCGGCATGCCGTCGAGCGGGTCCTGGCCGATTGCCATCACCATCAGCCCGAGCACGCCGCCGATCATGCCGCGCACCAGCGACTTCTCGGCGAGGCCGCAGATGGTCGAGAGGCCGAAGATGACCAGCGCGGTGATCTCGGCCGGCCCGAAGGCAAGCGCGACATTGGCCAGCAATTTCACCGCGATCAGCATGACGATGAGGCTGAAGATGCCGCCGACGCCTGCCGCGACTGTTGCGGTACCGATGGCGAGGCTCGCCTGATTGGATTTCGCCAGCAGGTGGCCGTCGAACACCGTCGCCGCGGCCGACGGCGTGCCGGGCACGCCGATCAAGATTGCCGAGATGGCGCCGCCGGTCATACCGCCGATATAGGTCGACAACATCACGGCGATTGCCGGCTCGTTGCCCATGCCGAAGGTGAGCGGCAGCACCATGGCGAGCGCCATGCTGTAGGTGAGGCCGGGAATGGCGCCGAAGATCAGCCCGACCAGCGAGCCGAACAAAGTGCCGGCCGCCACCTGCCAAGTCGCCGCGTGCGCGAAGGCTGAAACGATCGCGTCCATGCTCAGAACCAATCGATGATGGAGCCACGCGGCAGATAGACGCCCATGGCCTTGCCGAGGATCAGCCAGACGCCGAAGGCAAGCCCGAGCGATATCAAGACGACGAGCTTCGGCGAGCGCTTGTCGACCACGAAGACGAGGAACGCGGCGGTGGCCGCGATGGTCGAGAGCAGGAAGCCGAATAGATCGAGCAGCACGATATAGAGCGCGAGGAAGCCGAAGGTCGAAACCAGGGCCCAGATTTCGATGCCGCGGTCGACCGGCACCGCCTTCGCATCAGAATCATCGATCGCTTCTGTCGTAAAGTAGCTGGAGAAAATCAGGATCAGCGAGAGCGCCGCGAGCGCGACGCCCATGGCGAGCGGAAAGCCGCGCGGCCCGACGCGGGCGCCGCCGGCGACTTCCGGAATGGTCCAGAAGACGCCGGCGATCCACGCGACGGCGACCAGCAGCAGGATAATGCCAGCCAGCCGATCGCTTTTTGACGATGTCACGCGCGTGACCTCACTTCTTCTTTTCGAGACCGATCTGCTTCATCAGCTCGCCGATTTCCTTGTCGTCGGACGCGATCTCCTCGCCGAACTGCTTGGCCGGCGCGAAGCTCGGCACGAAGCCGACATTGTGCACGGCCTTCTGGAATTCCGGCGAGGCGACGGCCTCCTTGGCGGCTTCTTGCAGCTTGGCTACGACCGCCGGCGGCGTACCGGCCGGCGCGGCTAGCCCACGCCACATCGCCAGATTGAGCCCGGTGGCGCCCGCCTTGTCACAGGTCGGCGCGTTGAGGCCCTCGACAGAGACATCCTTGGTGGTGACGCAGAGCACTTCCAGCGTGCCGGCCTTCACGTGCGGCTCGACCTCGCTGGGGAAACGCAGAACGCCATCGACGCGGCCGGCCAGCAGCTCGGCCACTTCGCGGCCCTGCCCGCCGGGAATGTAGTTCACCTCGACGCCGAGCCGGTTGAACAGCGCTGCGGCGACCAGATGCGTGAAGGAGCCGAGGCCGCCGACGGCGATCTTGAGCTTGGTCTTCTTGCCGGCTTCCGCCATGTCCTTCAGGGTTTTCCAGCCGGACTTGGTCTGCACCGCCAGCACCGGCACTTCCATGCCGATGCGCGCGATGGGCGTGAAGGCCTTGTAGTCGAACGGCACGTGGCCGCTGTAATGGGTGGTGGAAATCGAATTGGAATTCCAGACGATGTTGTAGCCGTCAGGTTGAGTGCCATGCACGTAAGTGTAGCCGATGGCGCCGCCGCCGCCCTTGCGCGCGACCGCCACCACCGGCGAGCCGAGCTTCTTCGACATCTGGTCGGCCAGCACCTGGCCGACGGTCTGCGCCGAGCCGCCGAACAGCACGGTCATTTCCACCGGCTTCTCGGGGAACCCCGCGGCCTGCGCCGGCATGGCGGCAGCCGCCAGCAGCACGAGCGATGCAAATAGTGGAGCGCAACGCTTTATCAAATTCATAACCTGTTTCCTCCCGTATTTTTGATTGCCTCTGGAGTTTTGACTAACTCTTCAACTTATGTCGCTGCGGCCACCGGACGCATGACATCATTTGCCCCTCTTATTGTTTTCACTCCGCGGCCTGCGCCGCCATGCTCGCCTCTTGTCTTTCCTTGGCGCGGATCGCCATCAGCACTTTCTCCGGCGTCGCCGGCAGATCGGTGATGCGCACGCCGACCGCGTCGTAGATCGCGTTCATGATCGCCGGAATGGTCGGCACCATGGCCGGCTCGCCGACACCCTTGACGCCGAGCGGGCCGATCGGATCGGGGTCCTCGATGATGATGGAATTGACACGCGGCACATCGAGCGAGGTCGGCAGGATGTATTTGGAAAATCCCGAAGTGGAGGTGCGGCCGTCCTTGAGTTTGTAGTCCTCCATCAGGCCCTGGCCGAGCGCCTGCACGATGCCGCCTTCGATCTGGCCCTCGACGCCTTGCGGATTGACCGCGCGGCCGACGTCGTGCGCGGCCCAGATGCCGAGCACCTGCACCTCGCCGGTCACGGTGTCGACTTCAACCTCGGCGACCTGGCAGCCGAACACGTAAGCCTGCCAGGGGCGTCCCGAGCCATCGACCGGATCGAGGCCGGTGGTATCGGTGCCGAAGGTTGCCGAGCCGACCGGCACCACGCCGCGATTTTTCGCGGTCGAAACCGCCTCGCCCATGGTGATGCGATGGTTGGTGTTCTCGGCCCAGATTTCCCCGTTGCCGGTTTTGATCTGATCGGCGTCGACGTCCCAGACATCCGCCATGACCGCGACCAGACGCTTCCTCGCCTCGCGCGAGGCGAGGCCCACGGCGTTGCCGATCATGTAGGTCTGGCGGGAAGCGCCGGCGTGCGAGGCTTCCGGCGCGCGCGCGGTGTCGTTGTCGCCGATGACGACGTGCTCTGGCTTCACGCCCATTTCATGCGCGGCGATCTGCGCCAGCACCGTGAGGATGCCCTCGCCGATTTCGGTGACGCCGGTGACCACCTTGGCGGACCCGCCGTCGTCGATCTCGGCCCAGGCGGCGGCGCGGTCGATGGTCGCGGTGCGGGCGATCCCGTACCAGCACGCCGCCATGCCGCGTCCGCGTTTGCGCGCCATTAGTTTTCTCCGGTCATTCCGGAGCGGCCCGAAGGGCCGGACCCGGAATCCAGAAGCGAATCCCGCATTTGCATCCGGATTCCGGGTTCGCTCGCTACGCTCGTGCCCCGGAATGACAATGAATGAGGTTTGCGCGCCATGAGCTACTCGGCCGCCTCCTGCTTCTCGACGCCGGTAAAGCGCGCGCCGAGCGAAACCGGCGGACGAATGTCGTCGCGACCGAGGTCGTTGCGGCGCGCGCCGCGCGAGACCGGCGCGCCCGGCTGCCAACCGGAGGCCTTCTCCGCGGCGTCCAACGCGCGCATCAAGCTGACGCTGCCGAGCTTCTGCTTGGTGTGGGTGACGGCGCCGTCGCGCATGGCGTTGATGCGCCTGATCTCAAATGGGTCGAGCCCGAGCCGCTCGGCGCAAATATCGAGATGCGATTCGGTGGCGAAGGCGGTCTGCAGCGCGCCGAAGGAGCGGAAGGCGCCCGACGGCGTGTTGTTGGTGTAGATGCCGTAGGTGTCGACGCGTACGTTGGGAATGACATAAGGTCCGGCGGCCAAAATCGCCGCCTTGCGCATGACGCCTTCGGTGGACAGACCGTAGGCGCCGCCGTCGCTGATCATGGTCATGTGCAGCGCGCGAATGCGGCCGTCGCGCGCAAGCCCCATGCGCAACCTGGTGCGCGAGGGATGGCGCTTGGCGGTGGAGATGATCGATTCTTCGCGGGTGAACACCAGCCGCACCGGCCGCCGCGTTTTCATCGCCAGCAGCGCCAGCATGCCCTGGTAGATCATGTCTTCCTTGCCGCCGAAGCCGCCGCCCACCGGGCTCATGATGAAGCGCACTTTCGAGATCGGTTTGGCAATGATGCGCGCCAGCATGTGGCGGTGATGGGTGATATTCTGGTCGGGCGAGACGATGGTGACGACCTCATCGTGATCGAGATAGGCGAGCCCCGCTTCCGGCTCGAGATAGGCGTGCTCGATGGCTTGCGTCGAATACTCCTGCTCGACCACCAGATCGGACGCGGCAAAGCCCTGCTCGACGTCGCCGACGCGGATCGGGATGTGCTTGGTGATGTTGTCCGGCGCGTAATCGTGCAGGACGGGCGCGCCCGGCCGCATCGCCTCGTCCGGATCAAAAACGGCGGGCAATATTTCGTACTCGACTTTGATCGCCGCCAGCGCGCGCTTGGCGGCGAGCGGATCTTCGGCCGCCACGGCCGCCACCGCCTCGCCCACATAACGCACTTTGCCGCGCGCCATGATCGGCTGGTCGTTGACGAAAACGCCGAAGCCGTCTTCGCCCGGCACGTCGGCCGAAGTGATAATGCCTTCGACGCCTTCCAGGGTTTCCGCTGCTGAGGTGTCAATCGAGACGATGCGCGCGTGCGCGTGCGGCGAACGCAGCACCTGCACGTGCAGCATGCCGGGCATCACCATGTCGCCGGCATATTTGAGTCGGCCGGCGACTTTACCCGGCGTATCAATGCGACGAACTTTCTTGCCGATATAGTCGCCGGCTTCGGCGTCCACTTCGGCGAACACGGTGGCCGGCAGGCGGCCGTTCGCCACGTCGCGCGCCATCTCGACCGCGTCGAAGATCTTCTGATAACCGGTGCATCGGCAGATATTGCCGCCGAGCCGCTCCTTGATCTCCTCGCGATCGGCAAAAGGATTGGCGCGGATCGCCGCGGTCGCCGCCATCACCATGCCGGGGATGCAATAGCCGCATTGGCTGGCGCCGGCCTTGTGGAAGGCCTTTTGCAGCACGCTCAACTCGCCGGTTTTAGCCAGCGCTTCCACCGTCTCGATGGTGGCGCCTTGCGCCTTGGCGACCGGCAGCAGGCAGGATTTCATCAGCACGCCATCGACGAACACCGAGCAGGTGCCGCATTCGCCGGCACCGCAGCCTTCCTTGTTGCCGGTGAGATTGAGGTCGTCGCGCAGGAAGTCCAACAAACGCTGGTGCGGCTTGGCGGCGCGGGAAATCTTGCGGCCGTTGATCGTGGCTTCAAGGCGGAGGTCAGGCATAGGCCGCCTCCAGCTCGGGCGTAAGCGCATCGAGGTCGGCGCCGGCGCGGCGCGCGGCGTTGACGAGGCCGCGCAGCATGAAGCCGCGCACCACGTCGCGGCGGTAATCCTGGCGTGTGCGCGAGGCGACGAGCGCGACCGGCATTTCGGCTGCTTGTTCGAGGCGCGCGAGTTCGAGCGAGCCGCCACGAAGGAATTCCTCGACCTGCGGCAGCCGCAACGGCTTGGGACCGATGCCGGCAATGGCGAGACGCACGTCTTCGACGGAGCGACCGCGCGCATCGAGCTTGATCAAGGCCGCGAGGCAAACCAGCGAAATCACCAGCGAACGGCGATGGCCGACTTTCTCAAAGCTGCCGCCGTAACCGGAAAGCGCGTCGCATTCGATTGCCGCGAGCAATTCGCCCTCTGCAAGCGCGGTCTGGTTGGGGCCGGTGACGAAATCGGTGAGCGCCATGGTGCGCCTGCCGCGCGCCGAGACGAGCTCGACTTTTGCGTCGTGGGCGATCAGGCAGGGCGTGACATCGGCGGCCGGCGAAGCATTGACGATATTGCCGCCGACGGTCGCCTGGGCGCGGATCTGGTCGTCGGCGAACCACACCGCACAGCGCGGCATGGCGGGCAGCGCGCGAGCGAGCGCGGCATCGTCGAGGAAACGCTGGACCGGCGTCGCGGCGCCGAGCCGCACGCGGCGTTCGCCGACCTGCAGTTCGTTAAGCTCGGGAATACGCGAGACGTCAATCAGCACCGGAATGTCGACGTCGCCGGCGCGACCTTCGCGCGCCCAAGGCAGCGTGTCGGTGCAGCCCGCGACAACGCGACAGCGGCCGCGGTTGCGTTCCATCGCGGCGAAGGCTTCAGCGAGCGAAGCCGGCGTCAAATATTCGTCGCAGATGAGCATCGCTTCTCCAGCTTTGCCTCGTCATGGCCGGGCTTGTCCCGGCCATCCCGCTTAGGCGGGCACTGCGTCCCTGAGCGGGATCACCGGGTCACGGCGCTGCGCGCCGGCCCGGTGATGACAACTTCGTTGTCACTCCGCCGCTTCTTTCTGCGCGGCGTCCATTTTTGCCTTCACCACCACTTTGATGGCGTCCTCGACACGATCCTTGGCGTAACGGATCGCGGTGGGCAGATCGTCGAGTGAAAACGTATGCGTGTGGATCTTGGTGGCGTCGAAGCGCTTCTGCCGCATGTAGGCTTCGGCGCGATGGGTCGCGCTTTTGCCCTCACCGCGGATGCCGTAGACGTAGATGTTGTTGCGCACGATATGCGCGACGTCGACCGGCACCTCCTCGTGGGCGAAGGCGGCGAGGCACACCTTGCCGCCGCGATTGACCATGCGCACCGCGTCGTTGACCGCGCTGGTGGCGGCCGAGCACTCGACCACGTAATCGACGCCCTTGCCGCCGTTGAGTTTTTTCACCGCAGCGACGACATCTTTGTCCTTGCGGATATTCACCACCGCGTCGGCGCCGAGCTGTTTGCCGATGTCGAGGCGGTTATCGCGCGTGCCGGTGAGGATCACCGGCTGGGCGCCGAGCGCCTTGGCGACGGCGACGGCCATCAGCCCGATGGGGCCGGGGCCGGTGACGCAGACGCTTTCGCCGGCGACCAGACCGCCGAGTTCGGTCAGCGCGTACATGGCGGTGCCGGCGGTGACGACGAGGGTGCCCTCCTCGTCCGTCATCTCGTCCTGCAGCGACACCAGCGTGTTGATGTTGTTGACCTGGTATTCGCAGAAGCCGCCGTCGGTGGTGAAGCCGTTGGCGCGGTGGCCCTTGTCGACGTCGCCATAATTGAGGCCGTAGTTGTGGCAGGAGGTGTACATTCCCTCGCGGCAGCGCTTGCACTGGCCGCAGCCGGCGTGGATTTCGACCGCGACGCGCTGGCCAATGTCGTATTCGTCGACGCCCGCGCCGAGCGCGACCACAGTGCCCATATATTCGTGGCCGGGCGTGAAGCCCTTGTTGAACGGCAGCCCGCCTTGGATCGAGGCCGGCGGGCCGTGATAGATGATCTCCAAATCGGTGGCGCAGATCGCCACGGCGTCGATGCGCACCAGCACTTCGGCGCGTTTCGGCACCGGCACCGGTTTCTCGGTGATGCCGAGTTCACCCGGACCGCCAAGCACCCAGGCCCGCATAGTGTCCGGAATGGGAAATTCATTGTGGTTGGTCTTCACTCCCGGCGGTGCGTACATCAAGTCCTCCAAATGCGATCCGGCGAAAAAGCCTGGCTTAATTGGCGACGGCGTGCGGTGGCGAGCTTTGCGCGTTGGGCTCGCCGAATTCCGCCGACAGCGCGCGCGTGGCCGCCGTGATCTCGTCGCGCATGAGAGCAACGTGTTCGTCGGACGCGCGCATCGCCGGCGTCGAGGCGCTGATGGCGCCGATCACCGTGCCGGCCTGATCGCGGATGGCGGCGCCGACGCAGATCACGCCGGGCAGGAATTCTTCACGGTCGAGCGCGTAACCGTTGCGCCGCACCACGCGCAGCAATTCCAGTAAAGCCGGGAATTCGGTGATGGTCTTCTCGGTGAAGCGCTTCATGCCGTGCCCGACAATGCGGCGCATTTCGTCCTCGGGCAGCCAGGCGAGAATGGCCTTGCCGACCGAGGTGGCGTGCGGCGCTTCCACCTTGCCGATGCGGCCGGTGTCGACGCGCACCGCGTGGCGCGCCTCGCGCACCGCCAGCGTGACCACGGCGTCGCCTTGCAGAGCAGCGAGATGCACGGTTTCGCCGGTCGCTTGGTTGACCGCCTCCAGATAGCGCTGCGCGCGCCGCGGCAGATCGACCTGCAGACAGGCGTGACTGAGATACATGATGCGGGCGCCCAGCGCGTAGAGCCGCCGGCCGGTGACCTTGGTGGCGAAGCCGCGCTTGATCAGCGTCGCCAGCAGATGATGGCAGGTGGAGATGTTAAGCCCCGTGCGCGTCGACAGCTCCGTCAGCGTCGCCTCGCCGCCGGCTTCGGCGATCGTCTCCAGCAGAAACAGCGCGCGGTCGACCGATTGAATGCTGTGGCGGTCGCCGGCGGCGCGCCCGCGCAGCGTGCCCGGTCCAGGCAGGATGGTGGCATCCATGGGTTTGTTTCTCCCAGGCCGCAAGGGAAATAGGCCTGAGGCCATGAGTCAAGCGGTTTTCAGAATGGGCAAGCCGGATTTCAGAGGGCGAAAAGAATATGATGGCCCGGCGACGGCTAACCCATTGACCACATTGGTTAAGCCGCCTCGCCGCGGAATTCGGGCACGGCATCGCGCAGCACGTTGTAGATGACCGCCCGGTCATTGCGCGCCACGCCCTGATCCAACAGCGCCGCCCAGGCGCGGATCGCCTCGAGCGAAGGCTGCACCGGCCTTGTGGCGACGATGCCGGGAATGCCGATCTCGGCGGTTTCCTCTTCGCGCGCGAACAAAATTTCATGCAGCCGCTCGCCCGGACGGATGCCGGTGAAGGTGATCTGGATATCGCGGCCGGGTTCTAGCCCCGACAGCCGGATGATGCGTTCAGCCAGATCGACGATCTTCACGGGCTGGCCCATGTTGAGCACGTAGACCGACACATCGCCGCTGACCGGACCGAGCGCGTGGCTCGCCGCGGTGATGACCAGATCGCACGCCTCGCGGATGGTCATGAAGTAGCGCACCATGTCCGGGTGCGTGACGGTGACCGGCCCGCCCGCCTCGATCTGCGCCTTGAATTTCGGCACCACCGAGCCGTTCGACGCCAGCACGTTGCCGAAGCGTACCGAGATGAGGCGCATGGCGTGGCGGCCGGCGGCGCGGCGGCTGAATTCATTGTCGAGCGCTTCGCAGTACATTTCCGCCAGCCGCTTGGTGGCGCCGAGCATGGAGACCGGCTCGATCGCCTTGTCGGTGGAGATCATGACCATGGCGGCAGCGGCGGCAGCGGCGGCAGCATCGGCGACATTGATCGAGCCGAAGACGTTGGTCTTGACCGCCTCATCCCAGTCGCGCTCCAACAGCGGCACGTGCTTGAGCGCGGCGGCGTGGAAGACAATGTCGGGCTTGAATTGCGCGACCAGTGCCATGATGCGGTCGCGGTCGCGGATATCGGCGAGACGCCCGGAGATCGCCGCCGCGCCCTCCATGCGATTGAGCAATTCCATGACGGCATGCAGCGCCGGTTCCGAATTCTCGATCACCAGCAGACGCGAGGCGCCAAAGGTCACCATGCGCTCGCAGATTTCCGAACCGATCGACCCGCCGCCGCCGGTGACGACGATCGATTTGCCGGCGACGAATTGCTCAAGCCGTTGGTAATCGATCTTGACGCTCGGCCGCAGCAGCAGGTCCTCGACCGCCACCGGCGCAAGTTGCACGGCGGTGCCGCCCGCATCGAGCGACGGCAATTGACTCATCGTCAGGCCAAGCCGGCGCGCCCGAATGAGCAGCGACTCGGGCTTGGCTTCCGGCGACAGCGCCGACGGCGTCAGGATGAGCCGGGTGACCCTGGTGCCGCGGTCCGCCAGATCGGCAACGATGCGCTCGACGTCGCCGACATCGCCCAGCACCGGAACGCCGCGGATCGATTGGCCGCGATCGGCCGGCGACGGCGACAGGATGCCGGCCGGCCACATCTTTTTCACCGCGCCGCTTTCGATCGCGCGCAGCAAAACCTCGGCGTCGGCGGCGCGCCCGAGGATCAAGGCCGCGGCCGCGTCGGCGACTTTGACGTGTTGCAGGGTGCGCGCGTAGTGGAAATAGCGATAGGCGACGCGCGAGCCGCCGAGGAAAAACATCTGCAGCATCCAGTACAGCAGGATGGTGATCTTGCCGAAGAAAAAAGTGCCGTAGAAATTCGGCGTGAGCAAAACGTAGTCGAGCGCCAGCAGCGAAACCGCAAGCACGGTCGAGGCGCGGAAGATGTCGTAGAGATCGGGAACGGAGGTGAAGCGCCACTTGTTGCGATGCAGGCCGAACACGGCGTAAACGACGGCCGCGTAGACGATGAACAGCGGCAGGAACCGCTCCAGGCCGCTCAGCCGATCGTCCAGCGCCTTGCCTTCAAAGCGGACGAGAAACGTAACGACGATCGCCGCGGCGGTGGCGACAAGATCGTGCAAGGCGATCAGGATCTGGCGCGTCGTCAGTCTTGGCATGCGCAGCATTTTTGCGGACGTCCCAGCCGGATTTACCGTTTACAGCGGATTTTAACGGCGGCAAAGCGCGAATTGAGCCCTATTTTTAGGGGCTTAGCGGGCACAGCGGGCCTCGCAGCGCCCGGCTCAGACTCGCAGGAAGCGGTGGCCGTTATCATCCAGCGCCACGCACGTCAGCCGCCCGGTGGCAAAGGCGCCGGTATCGACATTGATCCGGTTCGGCCGCACATCCGGCGCCGCCACCGGCGTATGCCCGTGCACGACGACCTTGCCGAAATCCGTCGTGCTGTTGAGGAAGGCGTCACGAATCCACAACAGGTCATGGTCGTCCTGGCGCTCCAGCGGCACACCCGGGCGCACCCCGGCATGACAAAGAAAATACTTTCTGTGGATGTGCCACATCTTCAACGATTGCAGAAAACGTAAATGGCCCGGTGGCAGCGCAGCGCGCAGCAGGTCCGCAGCCTCCTCATCGCTCAAATCCACGGCCACGCCATATGACAGCAATGTTTCGTCGCCGCCCTGAAGCCGCCAATGCAGGCCCGTCGCAGGGTCGGCCAGAAAGGCTTCGAGGAAACTCTCGTGGTTGCCTTTCAGCGCCACATAGGGCGTCGGAAATGGATTTTCCGCCAGCCGCTCGATGACGCCGCGCGAGTCCGGGCCACGGTCGATATAGTCGCCGACCGTGACCGTCAGCGCGGCGGCACCGTGCCGCCCGACATCGCGGCCAATAGCGGCGATGGCGCGCTCGAGCAGGTCGAGCCGGCCGTGAATATCGCCGATGACGTACAGCCGCGAAGGCGGATTTTGCGGATTTTGCATAGCTCCAAAGCGTCTACAGGCGGCCCGTGCGGGGCGGCGCAGTCTATGTTATCCCGCCTTTGAAGAAATCAGCATCCCGTCCCTTCGCAAGCATCCTCTCGTAATGCCGGACCCATCCATCCGAAATGCCGGCGACGCATCGTCGCAACAACGCGTGCTGACCGCCCTCGTGCTGCTTTGGCTCGGAGGCTGCGCGTTGCGGCTGACCATCTTGGCGGTTCCGCCGGTCATTCCGCTCATCCACGACGAATTGAACCTGAATGCAACCCAGGTCGGCATCCTCACCGGCTTGCCGTCGATGCTGTTTGCCATCGCGGCGGTGCCCGGCTCGCTGCTGATCGCGCGTCTCGGCGTCACCACAGCTTTGGTGCTCGGGCTCGCGCTTAACGCGCTCGGCGGCGCCTTGCGCGGCGCCGTCGCGGATGTGGCATGGCTCTATGCGATGACCATCGCCATGGGGGCCGGCGTCGCCATCATGCAAGTCTCGCTGCCGCCGGCGGTGCGTGCCTGGGCGCCGAACCGCATCGGTTTTGCCACCGCGGTCTACACCAATGGCCTGCTGGTCGGTGAGATTTTGCCGGTGGCGCTGACGTTGCCCCTGGTGCTGCCGCTGGTCGGCAACTGGCAACGAGGCTTCGTGTTCTGGAGCGTTCCGGTCGTTATCATCGCGCTCGTGCTGCTCGCTCTGGCGCCGCGGCGGACGGCGGCGCAAGCAGCGACCGCGAGCCGCCGCTGGTGGCCGGATTGGAGCTCTTCGCTGATCTGGCGGCTCGGCATCATGCTCGGCACCGTCAACGCCAATTATTTCGCCACCAACGCCTTCCTGCCCGATTATCTGCGCAGCCACGGCCAAGGCGAATGGATCAGCTCAGCGCTCGCCGGACTAAATATCGGCCAAGTGCCGGCCTCGCTATTATTGCTGGTATTCGCAAGCCGCCTCGAACTGAAAGCCTGGCCTTACGTCGTGTGCGGAATCATGGTTGTCCTGTCGACCGCCGGCGTCGTGTTCGGTTCGGGGATTTGGATCGTGGTGGCGACGTCGCTGCAAGGCTTTTTCGCCGCCGCCATTCTGGTGCTGGTGCTGGCCTTGCCGCCGCTCTTGGCGCCGCCTGATGATGTGCATCGCGTCACTGCCGCCATGTTCACCATCAGCTATAGTTGCGCGGTGATCGTGCCGGTGATCAGCGGCTTGATCTGGGACATGAGCGGCAAGCCGGCGCTCGCCTTTTTGCCGATCGCATTGTGCGGCATCGTCCTCGCCGTGCTGGCGCCGGCGATCAATCACGTGCGCCGCGAAAGCGCATGATCCGATAAGATTGTCCTCGGCTTGATCGGGGATGGGGTCCGGTTTCCGCCTTCGCGCAGCCCGCTTCGGCGGGCGAAGCAAGGTCGGATAGGATCATGCGCAAGAAAAGGTGATGTGACGATGCGTCCGATTCCGGTGGGAGCGAAGGGCAGTTACACGCTGCGCGTGATGCCGGCGCATCTCGCCAATCAGTTCAAGGATGCCGCGCTGCCGCAGGTGTTCGCGACGCCGATGATGGTGACCGCCATGGAGAATGCCGCGCTCAACGCGGTGCGCGAGTATCTCGACCCGGGGGAAAGCGCCGTGGGCACCGGCATCAATATCAAGCATTTGGCGGCGACCCCGGTCGGCCATCAGATCACGGCGCAAGCCGAGGTGACCAAGGTCGACGGCCGCCGCATCGAATTTAACGTCAGCGCGCGCGACGAAATCGAGGCGATCGGCACCGGCACGCATGAGCGCATGGTGGTCGATCTGGCCCGGCTCGATAAGCGCCTGGCGGCCAAGCGGCGGCCTTGAGCCGGAAGCGCCGCTCCGGCAATATGGGTTCGCAGTTGAGTCCTTCGCGTTGATCGGGGGGCGAGAGAGCCGGGCCGCAGTCGCAGTAATGAGTGTCATCGTGCCGCGACCCACCGAGCCGGAAATCCAGCACCTCTGAGGCCATTTCGACAACCCCAGGACTCCTCTGTGACCCCTTCTTTCGACCCGGGATCGGAAACGCCGACAGGCCCGATCGTGCCGCGCAATCTGGCGCTCGGCATCGAGCGCATCGGATTCTTCCCGCTCTCGCACCGATTGATTACGGTGGCCGTCTTTGTCGCCCTTTGCATCGGGGCGGCCTTCGGCTTCGCGCGCCTGAAGGTCGATGACTCGCTCAGTCAACTGTTCCGCTCGGATACGCCGGAATACAAAAATTACGTGGCGGTCACGCAGCGCTTTCCCTCCAACGAATTCGACGTCCTGGTTGTCGTCGAAGGCGACACGCTGCTGGCGCGGCCCTCGCTTGAAAAGCTGCGCGACATGGCGATCGACCTACAGCTGGTCGACGGCACGCGCGGCATCATCTCGATGTTCTCGGCGCGTACGGCGCCGAGCGTCAGCGGCGGCATCCCCGGGCCACTGTTTCCGACGCCGCTGCCGGAGGGCGAGGCCTACAAGCAGCTCATCGACCAGGTCATGTCGAATGAGATCATTCACGGCAAAATGCTGTCGGAGGACGGCAAGCTCGCGCTGTTCGTGCTGGCGCTTGATCCGGCGGTGATGTCGGAAAACAAGCTGCCCGGCATCATCGGCGAAGTGCGCAAGACGGTGAACGAAGCGGTCGAGGGCACGACGCTGAAAGCGCAACTGTCCGGCGTGCCGGTGATGCAGTTGGAAATCCGCAACGCCATCCAACGCGACCGCCTGGTCTACAACACGCTTGGTTTCCTCGCCGGCTGCCTGATCGCGGTGATCTTCTTCCGCCGCGTCTCGTTCATGATCGTCGCGGCGGCGCCGCCGCTCGGCGCCATCCTGCTCTCGCTCGGCGCGCTCGGCTGGCTCGATTTCCGCCTCAACATGTTCTTGAACGTGATGACCCCGCTCATCATGGTCATCAGCTTTTCCGACAGCATGCAGCTCACCTTCGCCGCACGCGACCGCCTGCTCGCCGGCGACGACAAATACACGGCCTTCCGCAACGCGCTGCTGATCGCCGGCCCCGCTTGCGTGCTCACCCATGTCACCGCCGGCATTTCCTTTATCGCCTTGCAATTTTCCCAGTCCGACCTGATCCGGACCTTCGGCGAGGCGGGCCTGATCGCCACCGTCATCGCCTTGTTCGCCGTCATCATGATGGTGCCCGCGCTCGGCGTTCTGCTCATCCGCAACGAAAGCGGCTTCGTTTCGAGCGTGCGCAACATGGACACCGCGCTCGATTATTTGCGCAGGTTCTGCAGCTGGATCGCCATTCGCATGGTGACCCGTCCCGGCCTCTACACCCTGATCGGCGTGCTCGTGGTGGCTGTCCTGTCGGTGGGATTTACCCAGTTGCAGCCGCGCTACCGGCTCGCCGACCAGGTGCCCGACCGTGAGCAGGCGGTCAAAGCCACGCAGCGGCTCGACGTGAAGCTGACCGGCGCCAATCCGGTCGACGTGCTGATCGAGTTCCCCAAAGGCAAATCGCTGTACGATCCCGATACGCTTGCCGTCATCGCCGACGTCCATTCGATCCTGGAAAAGCAGCAAGGCGTCGGTAACGTCTGGTCGCTGGAGACGCTGCGCCGGTGGCTGGCGGAAAAGGCGCACAAGACCGACGTCGCCACGCTCAAGCAATATGTCGATCTGCTGCCCATTTATCTGACGCGCCGTTTCGTCTCCGAGAAACAAGACGCCGTCGTGGTCAGCGGCCGCGTTCCCGACGCCGACGCCAGCCAATTGCTGCCGATCGTGCATGCGCTCGACACCAAGCTCGCACCGCTGCGGACGAAATATGCCGGCTACAACATCGCCGTCACCGGACTGTCGGTGATCGCCGCGCGCAACAGCGCGCTGATGATCGACAAGCTGAGCCGGGGCCTGACGATCGAGATCGTGTTTGTCGCCGCCTTCATCGGCCTCGCCTTCCGCTCTTTCACCGTCATGCTGGTCAGCATCTTGCCGGGCATCTTCCCCATCGTGCTGGCCGGCGCGCTGCTATGGGTGACCGGCCAGGGGCTGCAATTCGCCAGCGTCATCGCGCTCACGGTCTCATTCGGGCTGGGATTGAGCGCGACCATTCATTTCCTCAATCGCCTGCAAATCGAGGACGTCGATCCCGATCCCGCGGTCGGCGTCGAACGCGCGACCATCCGCGTCGGCCCGCCTCTGATCCTGACGTCGGCGGTGCTGGCCTGCGGGCTGGCGATGACGGTGTTTTCCAACCTGCCCTCGCTGCGCCTGTTCGGCTGGCTCGCTGCATTTGCGATGATCGCGGCCTTGGTCGCCGATCTTCTGATTTTGCGGCCGGTCGCCATGTTCCTGAGCAAGCTGGCGCGACAATTCGCGGTCAGGCGCGACCGGCCGGTCGAATAGTTTTCGATTGAACCGAGCGCGACTAGCCGCGGCGCAGCGACAGCGACACGCCCTTGATGCTGGAGTTCGGGTCGCGCGAGCGGATGACGACCGACTGCCGGCTGCCGTGCGTGGACAGCGACATGGTCGCGGTGAAAGACGGGCTCACCGCCAGAACCGACATATGGTCGCTGCTCGCACGCCCCGACAGGCTGCCGCCGATGCCGTGAGCCGACTCGCTCCACGTCCCGGTCACGCCGCCGGATGCGTAGGTCACATCGCTGTGCAAATCGAAGGTGTAGCTCTCGCTGGCGCAGCGGATGCTGAGCGCCAAATTGCTTTGTGACGGCACATCGTAAGCCGCCCGGCAACGGAGCCGCTCGTGCTTGCCGTCCGACAAATCGATGGTGCCGCCGCCCGACCAGCTGCCGGCGAGGTGGGCGAACGGTCCGCGGTGCTGGGCATGGGCGCTGCTGGAGCCGGGAAGCCAAAATGCAAGGACAACGATCGCCGTCAGAACGAAAGCGGATTTCGGTAGTCTGAACATGGTGCAGCTCGACTGTTGCCCATCCCGATTCTGCCGCGGGACCATGACATGCCGATATCGGCTGTACAACGGCCTAGCTGCGCCGGCGCACGATCATCGGCAGGCCGTCCGCCGGGCGCAGCGTCACCCGGTGCAGCGGCCAAACCGCGTGGCCGGGCGCCAGTTGCAAGGTGAAATTCCGCATGATCGTGGCGACCACGATCGAGGCTTCCTGCAGCGCCAGGGCCTGGCCGATGCAGATTCGCGGACCGACGCCGAATGGAATATAGGCAAAGCGGTCGATCGTCTCCCGCGCGCCGGGCAGGAAGCGGCGTGGATCGAAGCAGTCGGGGTCATCCCATAGCGCGCGGTGACGGTGCAGCACATAGGGCGCGATGGCGATCAAAGTGCCGCGCTTGATGGGCTGGCCGGCCAGCGTGTCGGGCCCCACGGCAGCGCGGCTGATCGTGGTGATCGGCGGATAGAGGCGGTTGGCCTCGTCGATCACGGCGCGTGTTTCGACAAGACGCTCGGCGATGCCCTCGACGTCGCCGTCGAGTTCGCGGTCGGCCTCGGCCTGCACGCGCTCGCGCCACTCGGCCGACTGCGACAACAGAAAAAGCGACCAGATGATGCAGTTGGCGGTGGTCTCGTGGCCGGCGGCGATGAAGGTGAGAACGTTGGCGCGGATCGCCGACTCGCTGAGCGCCGCGCCGGTTTCCGCGTCGCGCGCTTCAAGCAGAAGCGTGAGAAAATCCCGCGGGATGGCACCCGGATCATCCGCCATTTTCTGCCGCCGCGTCGTCACGATCGTATCGATCGCGGATTCGAAAAGACGCAACGCCGGCCGCACTTTCCAGCGATGCGGCCGCGGCACCGCCGCCGGGATGCCGAGCATGTCGAACGGATCGATTTGGCCGATGGTCTCGAAATAAGTTTTCATCGCCAGGCGAATATCTTCGCGATCGCTGCCGAGACCGTCCGAGAATATGGTTCGCTGCAGGATTTCCAGAGTAACGCGCGTCACTTCGACCGCGAAATCGATCACCTGGCCGTCAAGCGCGCTGAGCCGGTCGATCAAGGCGGCGATCACGGCGATCATGACGGTGGAGAAGCTCAGAATTGTCCGCCTTGCGAACAGCGGCGCCAAAGCGCGGCGCTGCGTGCGCCATTCGCTGCCCTCGGCGGTGAGCAAGCCGCCGGTCAGTCCGGAGGACAGCACACGCTGCTGCAGCCAGTCCTTTTGGTAATTTTGCGCGTTCTCAAGCAGCACGCGGCGGATGGCGGCCGGGTCGCTGACCACCGCGGCCCGGCCGATCGTCAATTTGTGGACGACGATCGGCTGCTCGAAATGGTCTTGCGTCCACGCCTCGAGCGGATTTTTTGCCAGCACGCGCAGCAGCGCCAGCGGCCCCAAGGGCTTTGGCTGCGGCACCGGCGCCGGCGGCCGCAAAATCGGCGTGGCGGCAAAGCCGCCAATATTTGATACTTGTGCAGGTGAGTGCATGATCACACAGCACGAAATGGTTGCCCCGACGCGCGTCAGGCGCGCCGCCCAAAAATTCCCCCAACACAATTGCACAGCGGCGGCGGCGAGGCCAAGCCCGTATCGTATTAAGCCTTAATCGGCCGCCGATCCTATCCGCGCGCGAGCAAAAGGCGCTCGCGCGCCTCATCGGCACCGGCGATTTCACCGCCCAGCGTCTCGACGATCCAGCGCGCTTTTTCGACCAGTTCGGCGTTGCCCGACGTCAACTTTCCCTTGGCGACATGGACCGTATCCTCCATGCCGACGCGGACATTGCCGCCCAGAAGCCAGGCTTGCGCGACCATCGGGAA
The DNA here is from genome assembly GCA_963805375.1 of uncultured Alphaproteobacteria bacterium. GTDB lineage: Bacteria > Pseudomonadota > Alphaproteobacteria > Rhizobiales > Xanthobacteraceae > Pseudolabrys. Next base: position 582,217 of record CAWDUB010000010.1, read on the forward strand.
GGCCGAGCGGCCGACGCCAAAGCCGGTCCATTCGACCATGTCGGGCAGCAGCGATTTGGCATAGAGCATCGTCTCGGCCGACGCGCCGAACCCGTATTTGACGCCGAGAACCAAGCAGGCCATGGCCGGCGTTTTGATCAGGCCTTCGCCGATCAAATCGCGCGCGAGCTGGATATCGCCACTGTCAAACAATTCGAGCTCGGGCTTGGAGCCGCTATCGTTGATGGCGGCCGCCATCTTGCGGATGTTCGGCGGGGTGTTGATGACGGCCTCGCCGCCGAAGGTCATGGTGTTCAAATCGAGCGTCGCGACGTCGGGCTTCAACGCCTCGATATGCGCGACACGCTTTGACGGGTGCACGAAATTGGTGCGCGGACCTGGCTTGAGCGGATCGTCGTCGCTCGGCTGGAAGCGCCCGCCCGGCCCTGTCGTCAGATTGATGATCACGGACGTGTTCTTGCGGCGAATGCGCTCAACCACCTCGCGGTAATAGGAGAGCTCCATGGACGGAGCGCCGGTTTCCGGATTACGCACGTGAATGTGCGCGATGGCTGCTCCGGCCTCGGCCGCCTCGAGCGCAGAGTCGGCGATCTGCGCCGGGGTAATCGGCAGATTGGGATTCATCTCGGGCTTGGTCAGGCTGCCGGTGATCGCGCAGGTCAGGATAGTACGCTTTGCCACTTTATTCCCCTTGCTGGCCGCCGGCGGCTATTTCGCAGCCACGGCGGCTTCGGACATCAGTTCATTGACAAGACTTGTGTTCACTTCGCCCGACTGGAATCGAGCGCTTTCAAGGATCCGTTGCTGCAGCGCGATCGTCGTCGCCACGCCTTCGATACGCATTTCGCCGAGCGCACGTAGCATGCGCTCGATCGCCTCGCCTCGGTTGCTGCCCCAAGCGATCACCTTCGCGATCAATGAGTCGTAGAAAGGCGGAATCATACAACCGCGTTCAAGATGGCTGTCGACGCGGATGCCGGGGCCGCCCGGCGGCAGGTACTCCGTGACGCGCCCGGGACTGGGCATGAAATTGCGCGCCGGGTCTTCGGCGTTGATGCGGCATTCGATGGCATGGCCGGATATGCGGATGTCCTCCTGGCGCAGCCGCAGGCCTTCTCCGCCGGCGGTCAATATCTGTTCCTTCACCAGATCGACGCCGGTGACCATCTCGGTCACCGGGTGCTCGACCTGAATTCGCGTGTTCATCTCGATAAAATAGAACTTCCGTTCGATATTGTCGTAGACGAACTCGACCGTGCCGGCGCTACGATAGGCAACGCGTTGGCAGAGATTGACCGCCGCGCCGCATAACGCCTGTCTGGTGGCATCGCTGATGGCGATGCAAGGCGCTTCTTCGACCAGCTTCTGGTTGCGCCGCTGCGAGGAGCAATCGCGCTCGCCCAAATGAATCGTGCGCGTGCCGTCGCCGAAGACCTGGACTTCCAGGTGGCGGATGTCGGTCAGGTATTTCTCGATATAGACCGATGCATCGCCGAATGCGCTCTGCGCCTCGCCCATGGCTTCGCTGAGCCCGCGGTCCAGCTCGGCAGGCGCGCGGACAACGCGCATGCCGCGACCGCCGCCGCCGGCCGACGCCTTGATCAGCACGGGATAACCCACCGTCTCGGCGATGCTGCGGGCAAGCGAGGCGTCGGCGATGGCGCCGTCCGAACCCGGAATGGTGGGAACGCCGGCCGCGGCGGCGATCGCCCTCGCCTCGATCTTGTCTCCCATGGCGCGGATCACGTCGGCGGACGGGCCGATAAAGACGATCTTCTGCTCGTGACAAAGGTCGGCGAAAGCCGCGTTCTCGGCGAGAAATCCGTAGCCGGGATGAATGGCATCAACGCCAAAGGCCACCGCCGCACCGACCAGCCGTTCCTTCGACAGGTAGCTGGCGCTGGCCGCGGCGCCGCCGATGCAGATGGAACGGTCCGCGCGCTTGGCCGCAAGCGAGTCGGCGTCGGCTTCGGAATGGGCCAGCACGCTCTGGATTCCGAGTTCCTGGCACGCGCGCACGATACGCAGCGCGATCTCGCCGCGGTTGGCGATGAGAATTTTTCGGATTTTTCCGGCCACCGTCAGGCCCCGTCCACTTTGATCATTAACAACGGCTGGCCGTGCGCAACCGGTTGCGCATCCTCTACCAGAATGCGGGTAACGAGCTCGGCGACCTTCGACTCGAGCGAATTTATCAACTTCATCACTTCGAAGATGCAGAGCACCGTATCTTTCTGCAGGAAGACGAGCACATCGGTCAAGCAATCGGCCGGAGAAAATGTCAGGCCGCTTGGGGTCCGGCTGCATCAAGGAGCGCCGGGAAATGGTCGAAAAAATCTCGGGCGGGCGACGTCAGGCGCGGAAATACTGCGGGCCTACCGCGGCTGGCACCACGCAAAGCACTTTTGCGTCCCTCGGCGGCATATTGCAACTTTTTTCTGAGTAGCGACAGACGGCCGACTTTCCGCCTTGGACTTTGCGAAAGGCCGCGCGGACCTGAGTAATACCGCCTCTTGAGCCTCTTTTTTCTACAGGTGTCGGAAAATCCATTCGATTGCGCGGCATCCCATAAATTGCAACCGATGTCGCCTCAGCCGCTTAATTTTTTGGTGGTGGGCCCGGGAGGACTCGAACCTCCAACCAGACCGTTATGAGCGGTCGGCTCTAACCAGTTGAGCTACGGGCCCGGTACGACGCAAGCGCCACCTTCTATCAACGCGCCGGGGCGCGGCGCAATCGCCCTCTCCTGCCCCGCCGTGGCCTGCGTTAGACTTCCCCGCCATAACGCCGGGAGCGCCGCCACCATGCATGTTTTCAGCCTCGAACACGAGCAGCAGTGGAATCCCCAGCGCCACGTCGAAAAGATCCTGGGCAAAATCGCCGGCGGCGACGTCACCGTCGCCTGCTGGGAGCCGGGACAGATCAGCCCCTATCACTGCCACCCGCACGCCACTGAAATCTATTTCTGCTTTTCCGGCGGCGGCTCGATGCGCACGCCCAAGGAAACCGTCGCAGTTGCGCCCGGCGCCTTTGTCGTACACCCGCCCGGCGAAGTGCACGAATACCAAAACGGCCCGGCGCGCACTTTATTGTTCCGCGTGCGCTACGGCGCCGATATGCGCGCGCATTTTTGCGACTGGCGCGGCAATCCAGGCTGGACGCAATCGGCGGAGGATGCCGCGTATTATCGCAAACATCCGGTCATATAGCCCATGTCATGGCGCGGCTTGACCCGGCCATCTCGCTTAGGGACGCACTGTGCCCTCTTAAGCGGGATCACCGGGACAAGCCCGGTGATGACAGAATAAGAAATTACATCTTCAACAGCCGCTTGGCATTGCCGCTCAAAATCTTTGCCTTGTCCTCGTCGCAGAGCGGGATGCCTTTCATCCAGTCGACCGCGCCTTTGTTGTCGGGAACGAAGGGCCAGTCGACCGCGAACAGAATGTGGTCGATGCCCATCTCCATCACGCAGCACAACAGCGCCGGATTGGAGAAGAAGCCCGAGGTGGTGACGTAGAAGTTGCCGCAGAAAATGTCGCGGAAACTCATCGGCTTCTGCCCGGGGCGCTTGAGCGAGGCATCGATGCGCCACACCAGGAACGGCAGCGTCTCGCCGAAATGGCCGAGCATGATTTTCAGCTTCGGATGCGCGTCGAACACGCCGGACAGCACCAGGCGGATCGCCTGCGTCGCCGTCTCCACCGTGTAGCCCCAAGCCGGGCGCACCACCAGCGGGAAGTCCTTGGCATAATCCTGATAGTAAATCTCGGTCACCTTGGCATTCGGCAGCGAGGGGTGGAAATAAAGCGGCACGTCGAGTTTTTCCGCGCGCTCGTAGATCGGCCAGAATTTCTTCGCATCGAGAAACTCGCCGTTCGATAGGCCGTGGATCATGGCGCCCTTGAAGCCGAGCTTGGCAACGCAACGTTCGAGCTCGTCAGCGGCGGCCGGCGGATCGACGGTCGGCAGCGCGGCAAAGGCCGCGAAACGCTTCGGGTTGGCGGCGCAGACCTTGGCGAGGCGGTCGTTGACCCCGCGCGTGAGTTCGACGGCGATATCGGGCCCGAGTTTTTGCGTGGAGGGCGCGCCGTGCGAGAGCACCTGGATGTCGATCCCGGCCTCGTCCATTTCCTTGAGCCGCAAGGCGCCCAGGTCGTAAAGCCGCTTGTCGGTGTCGCCGCCGCGGCCGGCTTCCGGCCCGGTGTAATGCTTGGTCAGTTCGGGATCCCAATAATGCTCTTCGATGGCGATGACCGGGCAATTCGGCTTGCTAAACATGACGTTTTCCCCCGCACGTTTATTGGGCACCGTTCCTAGCAACGCCGGCAGCCGCTGTCACCGCCGGTGCCTGCGTCCGTTTTGGACTCGTCAGGCGTGTTGCCGGCGCGCAACGCCTGCGAAACTTTGAAAGTTGATCGCTTCCGCGGTTTGGCCGACTCAGTTATTCAGAGTCGATGCTGCCGATTCTCCGCATCATTTCAGTAGGCGGCGTACTCATTGCCATTCTGCTGCTGGTGCTGGCGCGCAACTCGCCGAACGCCACGGCGACGCGCTTGCCGGCGGGCATGACGTTCGCGCGCGGTCCCTTGATCGCAGGCGCCGATCATCCGGAATGGCGCGATTTCCTGATGCAGGCGGCGGTCCAGCGCGCCGCTGAGATCAAGCGGCTGCGCGAACTGCCCGATACGCCGGTCAAAGCAAAAGCTGCGACCACGTTCATCGGCTTTCCTCTTGATCGCGACGACGTCGATGTCGATGACACAACCGGTGCGGTCCCACCGCCCGCCGGATCGACGCTGCCCGTGGAGATCGGCGAGCCCTCGTCGACGGAATTGCCGGTGGCCAAGCGTGAGGAAACGCCGCCGGCGATCACACCCGCGCTGATCAAAGAGCGCCATGAAAGCCGGGCCCGGCACCGCAAAACGCACGTGGCGAAAAAGCCAAAGCCTGTATCGGAAAAATCTTTGGCGAGCGAAGATGCTTATATGACGCGCGCGGACATGCATAACCCTTAGTAAGGGTCTCGGCGACCGCCATAAAGGCTCGTCGAGGACGCGGCGTTAGCGGCTCGCGCGCGCCTCGCGTCGTTTGCTCGCATGCTTGGCCGTGCCGGTCGCCTCGGCGCGGCTGCTCAGCGCGTTCACCAGCCTTGCCAGAAGACCGGGCGAATTTGTCTCGCTTTTCTGCGCGCGCGGTTCCTGACGGCCCGCCGTGTGTGACTTCGTGTGCGACGCCACGGAGGCCTCAGTGCCGGCTTTGCGCTTGGCGGCGTAGTAGTAGCCCGCCTGGTAGTAATGCACCGCGCGGTCGGCATTGCCATCGGCAACGCGATAGGCGCCGGCGAGATACTTCACCGCGTAGGTCATGTTGGTGTCGGCATCGAGCAATCCGGCGGGCGACCCGCTGTAGCCCATGGCCCGCGCGGTGCCGAGACGGATTTGCATCAGCCCGTAATTGCCGTGGTCGATGAGGCGCGGATTGCCGCCGCTCTCGCGTTTGATCACCCGGCGCACCAGCGACTCCGGCAGCTTGTGCGCGGCGGCGTGTTTGGCGATCAGCGGATCGAGGTTACCGCCCGCCTGAACCGGCGCGGCGGAAGCGGCGAATGCGAACACGACGGCGCCGAGGCAAAGCTTTCGAATCATGGGACGCACGCTGTACCGGGAACGTTAATTTTTTTCCGCGGTCGAATCAGGTCGCGAAATTCCGACCATATTGTGGCGGAACTGCCCCGATCGCGAAATGAGGCCGGTCGCCGTTTGCAAAACCCGGCGCGCGGGGCTTTTGACGCAGATCAAAACTCGGGCGCAGCGGGCGTCTACCCTTCGCGGCACGCAAACGAAGGGGGAGTTAATGCCGACCGAAACCGCAATTGTCGTCAGCGCAATCGTGTTTTTCTTTGCGGCGTTCGCCGCAGTTCTTGCCTGGGGCGATTTCTACACCCGCAAGATCGACCACCCCGGGCCGGCGGAATAATCGTGCGCCGCCTTTGCCGGGCTCGACGGAAAGCCGACTACCAGCGGCCGAACGGATAACGCTGATGCGCGGCGTTGGCCTGGGCTTTTGCTTCGGCGAAGACGTCGAATAGCGTGCCGATGAAAGCAGCGATGCGCGCGAAGGCCGACGACGGCAGCCTTGGCGGCATGGTGGTGGTACGGATTTCCATTGTCGACATGTCTGTTCTCCTCTGCGGCGCTCAATGCTGAGCGCGCAGCGCGTCCGGTTATCGGGACGACAAAAGCCGGCGCTCGATTTCGCGCTCGGTCTCGTCGGTGAATTTGCTGCCGGAACTGCGCAAATATCGCGCAATCTCGTGTTCGGCGCGGCGCATGTTGGACGCCTCGATGGCGTCGAACAGGCGGCGCAACACACCGCGTTTGGCGCGCGGTTTGACAGGAACGGTGAAGTCGCGCGGGGCAATCGCGCTACGGGCGTAAGCCATGGATGCAGTCTCCTAACGTTGAGCCGATCCAGAGCGTTTCCCGTTTCTTGTTTCTTATTTTCTTGCACCGAACATAGACCTTGCGCAGGCAAACAGTAGCCACGGCGGAGCATGCAACGCATGCGCGCGGCTCATGCGCGGCGTCGTCGCCCTGTCGCATTGCCATGCAATTGATTCGAAAAGCGGCGCGCACCGCCTATTGCAGCGGCATCGGCGCCCACAGCGGCGCCGCGCCGCATTTCCGGCGCAATCGCTGCAATGAAAAATTAACCTCGCAAGACGAGCGCCACAGCGGCTCGCGCGCGCCCCGCGCGGCGGCGCAAAGAAAATCGCGGTGGCGAAAATGCTCCGCCGGTGACAAGATTGCGCCGCCCGAGCCGGGCACGCGCAACACGACAACGAGGGGGTAACATGGCAAAGGCCTACTGGGTGGTGACGTACCGGTCGGTGACCAATCCGGAGGCTTGGCGGGCCTACGCCAAGCTCGCGGTGCCGGCGCTTACCGATGCCGGCGGGACCTTTCTCTTGCGCAGCAATCCGGCCAAGACCTACGAATCCGGCATGAACGAGCGCGTGGTGCTGATCGAGTTCGCCAGCCTCGACAAGGCGCTCGCCGCGCACGACACGCCCGCCTATAAAGAAGCGCTGAAAGCGCTCGGCACCGGCAACGCCGAGCGCGACATTCGCATTGTGGAAGCAGGCTGACTTGTTTGCACGGCGCGTTCCACGACCACAAATCCGCGCTGTGTGACTGACCATCCGGCCAACAAAGAGAATTGATCCATGTGGAAATTGCTGATCACTGCGCTTGCCGTCCTGCTTGTGTTGCCGCTTGCCGCCCAGGCGCAGACCCGCGACGTCGCCGGATCGCACGATTATCCCGGCATCGGCCGCTTCGGCGGCAGCGTCGTCACCGGCTACCAGGTGAAGGACTTCGACGCCACGCGCCTGCAGGCCGCCGCCTTCAAGGACGGCAAGCCGGCCGACGCGCGCCGGCTCGAGGGCCACATCACGCGCATCGCCTACCGCACAAATCCGGGTCCTTCGATCCTGGAAGTATCGCGCAATTTCGAAACGCAATTGGCCAAGGCCGGGTTTGAAACCTTGCTCGCCTGCGACACCGACCAATGCGGCGGCATTCCCTTCACCGAGGCGATCGACATTCTGCCGATCCCGCAGATGTGGGTGGATGGATTCAATTATCGTTATTACGCCGGGCATAAAAGCGACAACGGCCGCGAGCTGTACGCCGCGGTGCTGACCAGCAAGAACAACGACCAGGTCACCACGCAGCTGGTGGTGGCGGTGGTCGGCGAGATCAAGAACAAGATGGTCGACGCCGCCGCCATGGCCAAGGGTCTCGGCGAGAAGGGCCATATCGCGCTGTACGGCATCTACTTCGACACCGACAAGGCGACCATCAAGCCGGCGAGCGCGCCGACGCTGGCCGAGATGGCGAAGCTGCTGAACGGGGCGCCGCAGATGCGCGTGTTCATCGTCGGCCACACCGACAGCCAGGGTTCCTACGAGCACAACATGACGCTGTCGCGCCAGCGCGCCGAAGCGGTCGCCGCCGCGCTGGTGGCCTCGTACAAAATCGCCAAGGCGCGGCTCTATACCGCCGGCATCGGTTACCTCGCGCCGCTCGGTTCCAACGCCACGGAAGACGGCCGCGCGCTGAACCGGCGCGTCGAACTGGTGGTGCCGTAGCCGCATTGCATCCCGCGCGCGGCGCGCCTATATAGCGGCCACGCGAGACAAGACCCCGCGCCGGCGCGGGGTTTTCCGTTTCAAGGGGATGTCGGCCATGCCAAAGAAACCGGGAACCAACCCCAAAGGCGAATTCGTCTTCTTCGACGTGGTCTACGAGGACGGCTCGCAGCGCTCCAACCGGCGCGTGCCGGCCGAAATTCTCGGCGGGCTGGAGAAGGACGAACCGGCGCGCGGCTTCGTCATCGAGCAGGACCGCGAGATCGCGGAAAAATCCGGCCGCGCCCCGCTGGCGATCAAGTCGATCACGCGCGTCGGCGCCAAGCCGAAGAAGATGATGAAGGTCGGGTAGCGCTTACTCGCGCCGCGCACTCTGCTGAGGCGCTCTCCGCAGGAGCGCGTCTCGGAGAGGGGCCGCCAGTACTTCGAGATGCTGCGCTGCTCGCGACTCTCGATAGGCGAACGCAGCGCATCACGGCCTTCCACCCAGCCGCTCGGCGAACAACACCAGCGCGCGGCGGTAGATTTCCGAGCGGTTCCACTCGCGCATCACCTGGAAATTCTCGCTGCCCATGGCGTAGGGCGCGCCGGCCTTCCAGCCGTTGACCTTCAACAGATTGGCGGTGGAGGCCAGCACGTCCGGCACCGAGTGGCGCAAGTCCACGTGGCCGCTGCGGTCGTAGTCGACGCCGTATTTGATGTAAGACGACGGCAAAAACTGCGTCTGCCCGATCTCGCCGGCGTAAGCGCCGATCAGCTCCGACATCGGCAGGTCGCCGCGCTGTAAAATCTTCAGCGCCGCGATCAGCTCCTTCTGAAACAATTCGCTGCGGCGGCAGTCCCAGGCGAGCGTCGCCTGCGTGCGGATGACCGGACGCTTGCCCATGTCGCCTGAGCCGTTGTCGCTCTCCATGGTCCAGATCGCCACCAGCAGTTCCTTGGGCACGCCGAATTGCCGCTCGACGCGCGATAAGAAGTTGCGCGTGCCGGCCCATCAGCTTGGCGGCGCGGGCGACGCGGGCCGGCGGCGACGCGCGTCTTGATGAAGGCCTCGAAGTTGCCCTCGCGGCGGAAGGCGTGCGCCTGGCGGCGATCGAAGCTGAGCACCGCCTGGTCGATGGTGAGGCCGGTGAAGGCTTCGCCGATCACGCGCTGCGAAACGCCGGCGGCTTGCGCGTCGCGCGCCATGGCGTTGAGGAAGGCGTTGAAGTCGCCGCCGCATTTGGCGGCGTTTGCGGGCGCGGTGAACGTCAGCGCCATGAGTAAAGCCGCGAGCGCGCGCAAGATCATGCGGAACCTCTCAATGCGAATCCGGCGCGCACGATGGCACGCGCGTGCGCGCGGAGAAAGGCGATGGTGTGACGCACATTCTGCCGTCGTCCCCGCGCAGGCGGGGACCCAGTAATCACGACCCACGGTGTTTACTGGATGCCCGCTTTCGCGGGCATGACGGAGAATAGAGGACACCGCAAACCACGCGTCCATGACGTGCGACCTCGCGCAAGCGGGAGAGCTCTCGAAGGAGACGGGCCCGAATCGCAAGCGCCGTCGCCCTTCGAGGCGCGGCTGGGTCGCGCACCTGGCGAGGGATGACGGAGATAGTCCGCGGCTTCATTGGCATCGCCGCGCTGCGCTTCACCGCGCTCATTCATTCATCGGCGTCCTCCCGCTCCAGCGCGGCCAGGCCGCCGCGGCGCTCGATTTCCTCGGTGAGCGCCTTGCGGATCTCGATCCTGACGCGGTCCCACTCGGCTTCGTCGTACTCCTCCTCCGCGATGTTGCTGCAGACACCGCTCGGCGCCATGCAGCCGCGGTTGCGCAGGCAGAGCGGCTCCGGACAGCCGCGCCACTCGTTGAGCATCATGTCGAGCTGGCGCGCCAGGCGCAGGCGCATGGCGTCCATGTCGACGCAGCCGTCGGCTCGATACAGCGTTTCGTCGCTGTCGAGGCCGGCGGCCTTGATGCGGCGCCGGTACGAGGCGTCGTCATCGTCGCCGGTTTCCGGCCGCGGCGCGCTGTCGAGCGGCGCATTCGTGTCGTTCGCGTTCATATCTTTCGCGTCGTTTCGCATTCATATCCTTCGCGTTCATGGCGACAATCTCCTGATTGAATGAGGACATGGGGGTTCGTTTCCGCGCGCCGTTTCGGCGCCGGAGCTTGCAACTCCCCTTTTCGGCCCCGCACAACAGGGGCCCGGGGAGTCGTCCCCTCGCAAAACTGTGCGAGGGGGTGGAGCGCCGAACGGCGCCACCACTTAGCCTCCGCCTTTCGGCGGGCGCGTCTGCCGCTTCGCAGACGCGTCGCCGTCCGGCGCTCCACCTTGCGGCGATTTCTGTCCCCGGCGCCGTAGCTTCCGGGCACCGGCCGAGGCGGCTTTCGGCACGCCTCATCCGGGCGGCTTCCGCCGCCCTTCGCCGGCGCCGCGTCCAGCCCTTTCGGGCGGGCCCTCGTAATGGGGCCGGACGGCTGGCCGGGGCCTCCCGGGAGTGGGGTTACAAGCCCCGCCCGCGGGCGCCGCGACCACCCCACGTTAAGCAGTGTCCTGCAGAACGCCCCTCGCGCGGGGTGGCTATGAATAGGAATATATGCTCTAGGATTAAAGTCAAGGGCTTTTTTTGTGGCGGCGAACGCCCATATAGAGCGGGTTCGCGATTTCAGCCTGACCTTGACGTTTCGGCCCTCAACGGCCTTCTCCCAAGAACTCGCAAAAATCCGGATATGAGGCCCATGCGAATGGTTCGCATGGGGCATAGACGCAAATCTTGCGTTTTCAAAAGGAGGCCATTGTGGCCACAGGTACCGTTAAGTTCTTCAATGCGCAAAAAGGCTTCGGCTTCATCGTGCAGGACGACGGCGGCCCGGATGTGTTCGTTCACATCTCGGCGGTCGAGCGCGCCGGCATGAGCAATCTCAACGAAGGCCAGAAGCTCTCGTTCGACGTGCAGGCCGATCAGCGCAGCGGCAAATCCGCCGCCGCCAATCTGCAAGCCGTCTGATCTAGGGTTTCAACGACGACGCCGGCGCGACAAGCGCCGGCGTTAGTGGGACTTACATGAAAAGATGAGCACTAGTGTTGGACACGGCGGAGATAATGAAGCGAACGATGCCGTTGGCCGCACTGTGAAAGACTTTCACGAAATGGATAGCGGTTCGTTCGCGTTCCGATATGCGACAAACAAAAATGGCGTGTTAATTCGACTACCAAGCGGTATAGTGAACCTCGCCACCCATAAAGATGTAATGGAAAGATTCGAAAACTTCTGGAGGCGTTCCTATGAGCGAACTCGGCATCCTGCGCAGCATCCGCCCCGACGAAGGACTGACCTCTGGCCAAGTTTTTGATGCGATTTTCGCGGCGGGCTCGGTTCTTAGTGACAGCGACCGCGAAGCCGAGGCTGCGCTGGAAATTGCGATTCGATTATTGGAGGCGCGCCGTAACGGCCAAGTGCCGCAGGATTGCATCGAAGCTGTGGAATTTCTTGTCGAGGAGTGCGGGCTCTACCCCTATGTAGAAGCGGAGCGTTTCGGCTTGCTTACGCAGACTGTGATCGAAGCGCACGCCGTCAAGTTGGATGAGAAGCTTTATCTACATTCGAAGCAAATGCAGATATTGCTCTGGCTGCTAGAGGGCGACAGTGTGGTCCTCAGTGCTCCGACAAGCTTTGGTAAAAGCCTTTTAGTGGATGCTTTGCTCGCGCGGAAAAGACCACATACCGTTGTCGTCATTCTTCCGACAATCGCCTTGATAGACGAAACGCGCCGTCGTTACAGAAGGAACTTCGGTGACGCGTACACCGTGATAACGACGGTCGCGGACGTCTACGACCCTGAGCTGCCGACTATCTTTGTCCTGACCCAAGAGCGCTTCTTAAGCCGCAGTGATGACTTAAAGATTGACCTGCTTTTCGTCGACGAATTCTACAAACTTGATCCGGACCGAGGTGATCCTCGCTTCGAGACGCTCAATTTGGCGCTCTATCGTGCGTTGCCGGTCGCCAAACAATGTTTCATGGCAGGACCACATATTCGTAGCATCGAGTTAGGCCAGAAATGGTCCGGTAATTTCCGGTTCGTCCGAACCGACTACCGCACTGTCACCGTGAACGTCATTGATCGGTCGGCGAGTACGGATCTTTTTGGCTCCTTTCTAACGGATCTCCTCAGCGTTGGTGACGAAAGCTCATTAGTCTTCACGGCCACACCGAATACAGCTCAGACGCTGATGGACGAGCTAGTGGCGTCCGAAGTCTCGATATCAATCCAATCTTGGCCCCAAAGTCGCGGTCTGGATTGAGAAGAATTATCACCGCGCATGGCCGGTTGCGCGAGGCAATGAGCGTGGTATCGCAATTCATCATGGGCGCTTGCCGCGCTCACTCGGCCAGTTATTCGTACATTTGTTCAATGAGAACGAAATAAAGGTTCTCATCTGTACCTCGACGCTCATCGAAGGCGTCAATACTTCCGCGGCTAATGTTTTTATTTATGACAAAAAAATCAATCGATCCGACTTTGACTTCTTTTCGTTCGCGAATATTCGAGGCCGCGTCGGCAGGATGATGCGGCACTTTGTTGGCAACGCCTTTCTCTACCACGAGCCGCCGCATGAGGTGGAGACCAGGGTTCAAGTCCCAATCTTGAACGACCCGGGCGCCTCAACGGACTTCCTTGTTATGAACGTTGATCGCGCTGAATTGTCCTCAACTGGCCGCGAAAGGCAGGAAACCCTGCCTCACGCCACTGGCCTTAGCGCCGAGGTCCTGCGCGAGCATGGGGCGCTCGGCGTCGACCTTCTCATGAGGCTTCGCGATCGTATCGACGAGATCTTGAACGAGAACCCAGCGACACTGATTTGGTCGGGGTTTCCGGATAAGGAACAGCGTAAGGCCGTGGCCGAGCTTGCCTTGATGGTCGCTCACGAACGCAAAGACCCAACCGGCGTGCACACGCCTGCAATGATCGGTTGGGCGTGGTCACAGCTCAATCGGGTGACAACACTTCCGAAATTCCTTCGTTGGTTTGTGGGGGTATGGTTCGAAGAAAAGGAGCCCGCCGGCATCGATGCGGCTTTCCAGTTCCTTCAAGCGTGCGAGTTTTCATTCCCCCGTACATTAGCAGCGGTCGAAGCTATTGTTCGCCAACTCAGCCCAAGCGCTGAACCTGCATACGGCCCTTACATCGTTGGTCTTGAGACCTGGTTCAGGCCATCCTGGATGAAAGAGTTGGACGAAGCTGGAATTCCGCTACCTTTAGCGGAACGTCTCACACCGTTTGTCGGTAACCCGAGCGGGCGAACGGAAGCGCTACGGCTCATTTCTAATCTCGACTTATCCGATACTGAAGATTTTGATGAAGTAGATCGGTTTATTGTATCCTTGGCGCTTGGATAATGGTCGCGGCTCACCGCCTGACAAAATAAACGGCGGGCTTTTGACCCGCCATTTCAATTCCATGAGTACTGGATCCCCGCTTTCGCGGGGATGACCGGTGGAGCTAGTTGTCGAGGAACGACCGCAGTTTGCGGCTCCGTGCTCGGATGCTTCAACTTCCTCAGCGCCTTGGCCTCGATCTGGCGGATGCGCTCGCGGGTGACCGAGAACTGCTGGCCGACTTCCTCCAGCGTGTGGTCGGTGTTCATGCCGATGCCGAAGCGCATGCGCAGCACGCGCTCCTCGCGCGGCGTGAGCGAAGCGAGCACGCGCGTCGTCGTCTCGCGCAGGTTCGACTGGATCGCCGCGTCGATCGGCAGGATGGCGTTCTTGTCCTCGATGAAATCGCCGAGGTGCGAATCCTCCTCGTCGCCGATGGGCGTCTCCAGCGACAGCGGCTCCTTGGCGATCTTGAGGACCTTGCGCACCTTCTCCAGCGGCATGCCGAGCTTCTCGGCCAGTTCCTCCGGCGTCGGCTCGCGGCCGATCTCGTTGAGCATCTGCCGCGAGGTGCGCACGATCTTGTTGATGGTCTCGATCATGTGCACCGGGATGCGGATGGTGCGCGCCTGGTCGGCGATCGAGCGCGTGATCGCCTGGCGGATCCACCACGTCGCGTAGGTCGAGAACTTGTAGCCGCGGCGGTACTCGAACTTGTCGACCGCCTTCATCAATCCAATGTTGCCTTCCTGGATCAGGTCGAGGAACTGCAGGCCGCGGTTGGTGTATTTCTTGGCGATGGAGATGACGAGGCGCAGGTTCGCCTCCACCATTTCCTTCTTCGCCTGGCGCGCCTCGCGCTCGCCCTTCTGCACCATGTGCACGATCTTGCGGAATTCGGTGATCTCGACGCCGGTCTGCCCGGCGAGGTCGTGCACCAGCGAGCGGATCTGCTTGATGCGGTCCTTCTCCTTGGCGACCAGCGCCTTCCAGCCTTTGGCGGACAGCTTGGAGATGCGGTTGAGCCAGCGCGGGTCGAGCTCGGAGCCCATGTAGTTCTTGAGGAAGTCCTCGCGGGCGACGCCGTAGGATTCGGCAAGCCGCATCAGCCGGCCCTCGTTGGAGACGAGCCGCTTGTTGATGTCGTAGAGCTGCTCGACCAGGGAATCGATGCGCGCCTGGTTGAGCCGCAGCGACTTCACCTCGGAGATGATCTCTTCCTTGAGCTTGCGGTATTTGCGCTCCTGCGCCGGCGACAGCGAGGTCGAGCGCAGGCGGAACTGGATGTCCTGCTCCTGCAGGCGGCGCAGGCGCTTGAAGGCGTCGGCGATGGTGTCGAAGGTCTCCACGACCTTGGGCTTGAGCTCGGCTTCGATCGCGGCGAGCGAGAGCGAGCCCTCCATGTCGTCGTCGTCGAAATCGCTTTCCGCCGCGGTCTCGGCCGGATCCTTCTCCTCGCCGTCGGCGGCGGCGCCGCCCTGACCCTGGCCGGGCGCCTTGAACGGCGTCGCCTGCGGCGGCGCGGCGGGCGCTGCCTGCGTCTGCACCACCTGCAGATGCGGCGCGCCGGGAACGGGCGTGCCGGCGACGGCCGCGCCGGGCTGCGGCACGACGGGCTTGCCGTCGGGGCCGATGATCACCGGCGTCTGCATCTTCTGCGCGTCGGGGCCGGCGTAAGTCGCTTCCAGGTCGATGATGTCGCGCAGGAAGACTTTGCCTTCGTTCAATTCGTCGCGCCAGATGATGATGGCCTGGAACGTCAGCGGGCTCTCGCAGAGCCCGGCGATCATCGCCTCGCGGCCGGCCTCGATGCGTTTGGCGATGGCGATTTCGCCCTCGCGCGACAGCAGTTCGACCGAGCCCATCTCGCGCAAATACATGCGCACCGGATCGTCGGTGCGTTCGGACGGCTCTTTCTTTTCCGTGGTGGCGAGCGACTTGCCCTTGGCCTCGACGACCTCGCGGCCGGAATCATCGTCATCGTCGTCGTCGGCGACTTCGTCGGCGGCCTTCTCCTCGCCCTCCTCCGCGTCGGTCTCGTCGCTTTCGACGACGGTGATGCCCATCTCCGAAATCATGGCGAAGACGTCTTCGATCTGGTCGGAGGTCACCTCCTCCGAGGGCAGCACGGCGTTGATCTGCTCGTGGGTGACGTAGCCGCGCTTTTTCGCGGCCTTGATCATCTTCTTGACGCCGGCGTCGGAGAGGTCGAGCAGCGGCAGCGGCTGGTCGGGCGCGCCTTCGGCTTCCTTTTCCGGAGCTTCTTCTTTTGCCTGCGCTACCTTCGCCTTCGCCGTCGCCATAGGTTTCTCCTGGACCTTCCCGGTCGCCGTCTCAGCCGTCGCCCCCAAAATCTTTTTGAAGAAGCGCATTGGCAAAAAGGGCGCCACCGGCAAAGCGCCGCCCCTCCAAATCAGGCCGTCAGTGTGCCCGGGACCGGTTTAAGCCCCGATTAAGCATCAGAAATACCGCGGGAATCGACCTTTTATTCCCGCCGGTCCGTTACGCGCCGCCGCCGTGCCCTTTTGCCCATGATCTTGTCCGAAAACCGCTAGCCGCTTTTCGGGACCATGCGCCGCGGATGCTCATAAGCTACGAACGCCGCGACCGGAAGAGGCGCCAAAGCCCTCGATCAAGGCCTCGGTGCCGTCCATCTGCGCCAGGCGGGCTTTGACGTCGCGCAGCCGTAAGTAGTTGGCTTCATTCGAAGTCTTGGCCGAGCGCCTGTTCGGCGTCCTTGAGCTCCTTAGTTAGTGAATGCCACTGCCGATGCAAGGCGACAAGCTGCTGCCAGGTCACCAAAACATCCTCGGGCGCGGCATCCGGCCGGGCGCCCCAGACCGAGGAGGTGGTGATGGCGGCGGATATGCGGTCGAGCGCCTCGGAGAGGTTGCGGCGGTCAAGCTCGGCACGGACTGTCTCGGCGTCGAGCGCGGCCGAATGGGCGGCGACATCGATGAGCGCGGCCTTGACCCGCTCGGCGTCGGCATGGCGGAACTCGAGATGGCTGAGTTCCTCCAGATGGTCGTGCAGCAGCCAGGGGTAATTGAGCGCGGCCTGCAGGATGAGCGCCTCGCGCAACGGCACCGCGGTGCGGTGGCCGCGATGCACCGGGCTCACCGCCAGCTGCTGGCTGACCACCACGTAAGGCGCATTGCGCGCGCCGATCTCCGGACGCTGCGGGCGGCCATTGCGCTGCGACCATTCGCCTTTGCCGCGGCCGCGCCAATCGTCCTGGCCGCGGCCACGCGGTTGATAGTTGCCGCGTGCGGCAAATCCCTGATTTTGCGCCGGGGCGAAGAAGGCGGCAAGCCGCGCGTTGAAATCCTGCCGGTAATAGCGGCGCACCAATTCATCGCCGATCGAGGCGGTCACCGCGTTGATGCGCGCTTCCAGCGCCGCGCGCCGCTCCGGCGTGTCGAACTGATGGCCTTCGGTCTCGCGCGCCCACAGCATGGCGGCAAGCGGACGCGCGGCGCCGATCACGTCGGCGATGGCGTCGCGCCCGCCGGAACGGGCGAGATCGTCGGGGTCCTGGCCTTGCGGCAGCAACGCGAACCTTAGGCTCTTGCCGGGGAGCAGCCGCGGCATCGCCAGATCGACGGCGCGGTAGGCAGCGCGCAAGCCCGCGCTATCGCCGTCAAAGCAGAGCACCGGCTCGTCGGCCATTTTCCAGATCAGCGCCAGTTGTTCTTCGGTGAGCGCGGTACCGAGCGGCGCCACGGTCGCCGGGAAGCCCGCCGTCACCATGGCGATGACGTCGATATAGCCTTCGACGACGACGATTTGCGCGCCCTCGTGCGCGGCCTGGCGCGCGGCGGCGATATTGTAGAGTGTCGCGCCCTTATGGAAGAGCGGCGTCTCCGGCGAGTTCAGATATTTCGCCTGCGCGTCCTTTTCCAGCGCGCGGCCGCCGAAGGCGATCACCCGGCTGCGTAGATCGGTGATCGGGAACATCACGCGGTCGCGGAAGCGGTCGAACGGCAGCGATATGTCCTCGCCGGAGATCAGCAGGCCGGCCTCCACCATGTCCTCGACCGGAATGCCGTGCGAGCCGAGGTGTTCCTTCAGCGCGTAGCGCTCTGCCGGCGCGTAGCCGAGGCGGAATTGCAATTGCGTCGCCGCGGACAGACCACGGTCGGCGAGATAGCCGCGCGCCTTGGCGCCGGCGCGCGCGGCGAGCGTGTCGGCGAAGAATTTCGCCGCCAGTTCCATGACGTCGTGCAGCGTTTTGCGCCGCGCATCGCGCTGCTGGTCTTCAGCCGAGACCTTCGGCAGGGCCACGCCCGCCATCTGCGCCAGCCGCTCGACGGCTTCGGGGAAGGCGACGCCCTCGGTCTCCATGACGAAACCGAAAATGTCGCCGTGCTTGCCGGAGGAAAAATCGTGGAAGAAGCCCTTGCTGTCGTTGACCGTGAACGAGGGCGACTTCTCCTTGTTGAAGGGCGACAGCCCGATGAACTCGCGGCCCTGCTTGCGCAGCTTCACGCGGCGGCCGACGACTTCCGACACCGGAAGCCGGGCGCGTAGCTCATCGAGGAACTGGGGCGTGAAGCGCATGGGTTCTGGCGCGCCTTGCGGCGCGCGCGTTCGGGTTGGCCGGATGGGGCGAATCGCTCCCTATCATAAGGCGCGGGAGGGAGGTTTTCCGGGGCGGGTCGGGGAAGACCATGCGCGCGATGTCGATTTGCGGCCTTTTCCCGGCTTTCCACAGGCCACCACGCAGCCTCATAAAACCGCCTAGGCTCGAACGGACGCGTGCGACGCACCTAAAAAGTTTGTGGTCGCGATATTTTCGCGCGTTGTGTGCCGCCCGCTTCGGCGTCACCGAAGACGTTGGGACGACGCGGGCCCCGCTGATCCGCATGCGGGGTTTTCCACGGCCGTAGACCGACGGCCTTTCGACCGGTCAGCGTTGTCAGCGCAAGATCAGAACTGGTCCTGCTTCAATGCAAAGAACAATACTTGGAGCCCCTTCCCGCGGAAGGTGTCCGTAAATTTCTTTATGGTGTAATTTTTCTCGAACTTTTTATCATTCGAACTGTTCGAGAAGACGTCCGTGGCGTCGACGCTACTTGTCGTGGTGCCGACGATACCAACGTGCCCATGAGTGGACGGAGTCTGCGGAGCGATGATGATCGTGCCCGGTTTGGCGTCACTCGCGGAACCGAGTTGCGTATGATGTGCTTTTAGAACATCGAACAGCACTCCGGTGCCGACGCCGTTCCTGCCATCTTCAGTCGAAATCGGTTTGCCCAGGGCACGGCGTGCGACTTCGTTCACGGCCCACGCACAAGCAAGGCCTCCACCATTTGTTCGCGGGTCGCTGCCGGTCTTTTGATCGACAAAATTCACCGCTCCTGTAAACATCTTGGCATTGATGTCGTCGCCAACCTGAGGCGGATTACCTGCCGGTGTTGCCTCTGGAGGCAAACGGTTCGGCATGACTTTATTTAATTCGAAGGCAATGTCGGCCGGAACCTTATCGCTGGCCGCAACCGGAAAAACGGTAGCGTCGCTGAGAAGCACTTCGGTCTGATTGCCGACGTGCCGAAACAAGGATTGGCCGCCGTCGTTGTCGCCGATCTTGTTTACCACCCAATAGACGGCTTTGTCGGTCGTGGTAACCACGGCGAGCGTGCGCACCATGCCCGGTCCAAACACTGGATCGATATCCGAAAGAACGATGCCTTCGACATCAGCGGGCGGGGGCGCCGGCTGCTGAGCGCCAGCGGGCGTTGGAATCTCGACGACGCATTTGTGATCCGTGCCGAGGCCAAGCGCGGTCGCCAGCCCCGGCGACAGATCGGCTGTGCGACCAGTGAAGACTGCGGGACCGGTATCCGCCGGACGCGCTTCGAACGTCCGGCCATTAGCAGGATTCGTCACCTTGACCTTGATCGTTCTGAGAAAGCTCTTGGGCGTGACGTGAAGGTCCCATCGGCAAGCCAAATACTTAGCATCCGGGTTGAGCCGCTTGGCCAGCCCCGTCGTGCCCGGCGGTTGCGCGGGCAAGAAGAGATCCGGGTTCGCCCCAATGTCCGAAGAATCGAATAACGACAACCCCTCGGCGTTACCGACACCTGGGTCATGCGGCCCGCCGAAGGTCGACATTAAACCTTCAAGGGTGATCGTTGCCTGCCCGGTTCCGCCAGCGGCGGGCGCTGTGACAATGGTTGCCTCGACCGAAAAGCTTCCCTGATTGTCATTGAAGCCCGTGACGAATTTCGCCCCGTCGTCACCAAATTCCTTGATAAAAACGATAAGGTCGCTTTCCTTAACTTTGTCGAAGATTTCGATTCTAACCGGCATCTTGTCCCCCACTTCTCGTCGCATTCACCGTCATTGGATGAGGCCAAGCTGACGAGCAAGCGTAGCGCGCGGAGTCGCTAACGCGGCAGAATGCAGGAACGTCGTGATGGTTATACCGAGGCCTTGCTGCGCGATAAAATCATTGACCTGTTTGGCATGGGCCTGATCGCGCGGCTTAAGCTCACCGTTTGGATAGACAAATTTTGTCAAAGCGGCGCCGGCGTCATCGGAAACGGGGACGGAACGGATGACCGTCACCTTTCCTGGAATTATCGGCTTGCTGATCGGGTTATCCTTCGCGTCCGCGGGATCGCCGCGTTGCACCAGCGTCGGCGTCGTGTTGATGTCGGCCTCGATCGTGATCGGCATGCAAATGCGCAAATAATTGCGCAGCAGATAGATGGCGGTCGGGCGATCGGGGACGGCGTAGTTTGCGATCGTTTTGCGGAAATCCTGTTGCCGCCCGTAGACAATCGTCTGCACGGTCGATTGGTTAACCGAGAGCAGCAGCCGCGAATTCCAGTTGATGTAGCTTTGGGTAGCGAGCTCAAACGCCGCCGTCACGATCTCAAGCGACTTCGGGCTGGCGCCCGACACGGTCATGATGGTGTGCGCCGCGGCGTTCACCGCCGATATTTCACCGAGGATCGGTTCTTTGTCGCGGCGCCGCGCATCGAGCCAAGTCAGAAAGCCGTCGCAGCGTAAGTCAATGTCGTTCAGCCCGGCCTGCACGAACGTGGCCCAGTTGCCGCCGCAATTCGGGCCAGCCTGGCCGCAGACAAACTCAATGTACTGGTTTTGCAATTCGATCTGCTGGGCACGATCGGCGGTATAGAGATCGACACCCGCGCCTTCGGTAAAATAAGTACGGTCGGTAACCGGATTACACCCCGCCGCCGTCAACGCGATTCCGACGCACGCCACCAACGGCACAAAAAACCGCATGTCCCCCGCCCGATTTTTCCAACGTAGACGCTGTCGCCATTACGGGCGCACGGAGGCGCGCGAGACAACTATCGGTTTATGAAATCAACACTATGAACAGGAGGCTGTGCGCAACGTGTGGATTGCTGTGGATTGCTGTGCACACGTCAAGCTAACCGCCGGTTATACAATGGTTTTTGCCCGTGCGCGCGGTGCAGCGGCTGCGCGTAGGCCTCAACGGCACGGGGGAAATGAACGGAGGATGTTTTGCCCTCCGTGAAAATAGGACGCTACCGCGCCTCCATGCCGGACGCCTTGACCACATGCTCGGCGACCTTGCGATCTTCCTTGATCTCGGCGGCGAATTCTTCCGGCGAATTGAGCACCGCCACCAGGCTGCGGGCGGTGACGTGCTTGGCGATGAAATCCTTGTCGCCCGCCACGGCGCGGATTTCCTTGTTGAGCTTGCCGATGACCGCCTTCGGCGTGCCGGCCGGCGCGAACAGCCCGTACCAGGTGCGCGAGGGCGGCCCCTTGTAGCCGGTGTCGGCCAGCGTCGGCACCGCCGGCAATTGCGGCGACTTGATATTGTTGGTCATCGCCAGCGCCGTCATCTTGCCGGCCTCGATATAGGCGATGACGTTGCCGAGCCCGATCAGCGCGATCGGCGTCGAGCCGCCGAGCACCGCGTTGGTGGCCTGGCCGCCGCCCTTGAACGGCACGCGCACCCAGTCGGCGCCTTTGTCGCGCTTCAAGCTCTCCATGTAGACGACCAGCGGCAGCGAAGCGGTGAGGTAGCTCAGCGTGCCGGCCTTCTGCTTCGACAGCGCCACCAGTTCGTCGACGCTCTTCACCTTGAGATCGGAGTTCACCACCAGCACCTGGATGATGTTGAACAGGTTGACGATGGGGGTGAGCTTCTGCGGATCGAAAGGCAGCTTCTTGAACAGGAACTGGTTGTAGGCGATGGGATCGATGCTGACGATGCAGATGGTGTAGCCGTCGGGCGGCGCTTCCTGGCAGGCGCGCGCGGCGATGTTGCCGGCGCCGCCGGGACGGTTGTCGATGATCAGCGGCTGGCCGATACGCTTTTGCAGGACATCGCCGAGCGAGCGCATATAGATGTCGCTCAAGCCGCCGGCACCAGACGTCGTGAAGACGTGGATCGGCTTGCTGGGATAGTCGTCGGCGGCGGATGCCCGACCGGTAAAAATCAACGCGGCAAACGCCGCAACTATCAGAATGTGACGCATGTTCCCCCTCCCCTCCGTCATCGTCCGCACCCGCCTGCGCGGGTGCAGGCTCCGGCGGACGATCCAGTAATCGCAAGCACATCATGTCGGCCGCAGTGCTTGCGTGCACTGGATGCCCGCTTTCGCGGGCATGACAATCGTTATTGGTTTCAGCCGCTCAGCTTAGTTTTCACCATTCCGCCGGCTTTGACCATCCATCCGCCCGGCAAATGTGTCGCGCAGCATGCCGACCAGGCGCCTCAATGTCCTTCACGCGTGGTGCGCCGATTTTCTTGAAAGCCGTCTGACTGATTTAAAGGGCTTTGGTCATTCACAGCCTCGGGCGGCGGCGCTAGGCTGGCGATCATGATGTTTTTCCTCACCACCCAGCCTCTGTGGCTCTCCGCTATTATCGTCATCGTGCCGACGACTGCGCTGGCGATGGCGGGTCCGATTATCGCGCGCCGCTACGTCGAGCTCAGCAAGCTGCGCACCAATAACGAGGTCGCCGGCTTCAAGTTCGCGACGGTCGGCGTGTTGTATGCCGTCCTGCTCGCTTTCGCCGTCGTCGTCGTGTGGGAAAAATTCAACCAGGCCGACAGCGAGGTGGCCAAGGAGGCCGGCGCCGCGGCGACGGTGTTTCGTTTGACGGCGGGACTCGACGACGATCACGGAACCGCAATTCGCAGTATGACGAGCGCCTACCTCACCGCCGCGGTCGCCAAGGACTGGCCGGCGATGGAGCGGGAAACCAACAGCCCCGAGGTCACCGAAGCGTTGAGCAGAATTTACTACGCGGTTTTAAGATTCCATGCGTTCGACCGCAACGAAGGGCTGGTGGTCTCCGAGATCCTGCGGCAGGTCGATCAAATGAGCCAGGCGCGGCGCGAGCGGCTGGTGGTGGCCGACGGGGTCGTGCCCGACATTATCTGGGTGGTGCTTTTCGGCGGCGCTATTCTCACCGTCGGCTTCACGTTTTTCTTCGGCACGGAAAATTTGCGCGCGCAGTGCCTCATGACCGGCGTGCTCTCAATCATGATCTTTGCCGGACTATTGATCATCATCGCGATCGACCACCCCTTCGCCGGGACGGTCAAAGTGGGGCCGGAGGCGCTGACGCAAGTGTTGAAGGATTTTGCCGGGGTCACCCTGCCGCAGTAGGTTATTGCAGCTTCGTCTTCACCAGCGCGCTGGCTTTGGCCATATCCATCTGCCCGGCATATTTGCCGCGCAAGGCACCGATCACCTTGCCCATGTCCTTCATGCTCGCCGCGCCGGTTTCGGCGATGGCGGCCTCGATAGCGGCGGACATATCGGCCTCCGACATCTGCTTCGGCAGATAGCCGGAGATAATGGCGATCTCTTCTTCTTCCTGCTTCACCAGGTCGGCGCGGTTGCCTTTTTTATAGAGCTCGACCAATTCCTGGCGCTGCTTGATCATCTTCTGCAGCAGCGGCAGCACCTCGGCGTCGCCGAGCGCCGGCTTGCCTGCCCCGCGCGCTTCGATGTCGGCATTCTTGAGCGCGGCATTGACCATGCGCAGCGTGGAGACCGCGCGCTCATTCTTGGCCTTCATCGCCTCGGTCAAAGCTTTGTTGATGTCGTCGCGGAGCATGAAAGCGTCCTTGTCAATTCACCGCCTGGTGGCCCTGGTTCTCGCCGAAGGCTTCCTCGCGGTACAAGCCCAGCGCCTGCATGACCGGTAAATCGTTAAAGCAGAACAAACAGGCGTCATCTTTCTCGGACACGTTGCCGTGCTCGTGGAAAGCCCAGGCCGGCACGCAGAAAATGTCGTGGCGCTTCCAGTCGAAACGCTTGCCGCCGATGATCGAATAACCCTCGCCTTTGGCCACCTGGTAGATCGACGAGCCGGTATGGCGATGCGCGTGCGTCTTTTCGCCCGGGCGTAATAGCTGCATCGAGGCGCCGATAGTCTGCATCACCGGGCCGCCGGTCTGCGGGTTGACGTAGTTCATCAGCACGCCGTCGTAAGGCGAACCGTCGGTGACCTTGGCGTAACGCGTCAGCAACTCGTAGGTCGGCTCCCACTCATATTTGAGTAGCGGCGAATAGGGTCTGTTCCAGTCGGCGTTCGCCGGAACCAGGCCCGGCGCGCCCCAGCTTCCCGTCGCGTCGTCGACCGGATAGCTGACCGGCTGCTTCAGGTCGGGATGCACGGCGTAGAAATTCGCCTCCAGCGCGTTGACCAGAGGGATGTCGAGGCCGTCCTGCCAGATGCATTCGCTGCCGGACGCTTCGACGCCGTGCTCGTGCCACGAGCCGTTCGGCGTCAGCACGAAGTCGTTTTCGCCGAGCGTCATCTTGTGGCCGTCGACCACGGTGTAGGCGCCCTTTCCCTCCATGATGAAGCGCAGCGCCGAAGCCGAATGCATGTGCGCGGAGGCGACTTCACCCGGCTGCATCACCTGCAGGCCCGAATAGAGCCAGCCGCAGGCGGCGGCGACGTCCTTGCGGCCCGGGATTGTTGAGATAGATGACGCGGCGGCCGGCCTTCTCCGGCGACACCAGTTCGAGCGAACGCAGCACATGGCCGCGCAGGTCGGCATAGCGCCAGAGCACCGGCTGCGAGTCGGATTTCGGCTCCCAGGGCTCGATCTTGTTGGCAACCGTCCACAGCGCCGCGGTGTCGAAGCGCGCGAGGTCGCCGTAATAGGCCTTGAGCTCGGGGGTGTCCTCGACATTGGCCCGCCCGGCCACCTCTTCGCGATAGTTTTCCCGCTCCGGTCCGGTCATGGATAACTCCCGTCAGCCCTTGCAAAATCGCCGTGGGCAGCCGCGCGGCCGCCTCTTGCCTCGCCCAGTATAATACGCAACTAAGGGCCCATGACCCAGCCGCAAACCAAAACCACCGGGGATTGGGAGGAACCCAAGATCACGGCGCTTTTGGTGCTGGCCGACGGGACCGTTCTTGAAGGCTTCGGCCTCGGGGCGACCGGAACGGCGGTCGGCGAGGTCTGCTTCAACACCGCCATGACCGGCTATGAGGAGATCCTCACCGATCCATCTTACGCCGGGCAGATCATCACCTTCACCTTCCCGCATATCGGCAATGTCGGCACCAACGAGGACGACATCGAGACCGTCAACATGGCGGCGGCGACCGGCGCGCGTGGCGTCATCTTGCACAGCGCCATCACGCCGCAATCGAACTACCGCGCCACGCGCAATCTCAACGACTGGCTGAAAGCGCGCGGCATCGTCGGGCTCTGCGGCATCGATACGCGGGCGCTGACGTCGCTGATCCGCGCCAAAGGCATGCCCAACGCGGTGATTGCGCACGTTGCCGACGGCAAGTTCGATCGCGCCGCGCTGAAGAAAGAAGCCGCGGCCTGGCCGGGCCTCGTCGGCATGGACCTGGTGCCGATGGTGACGAGCGCGCAACGCTTCACTTGGGACGAGACGCCGTGGGTGTGGAATGAAGGTTTCGGCCGCCAGGATAAACCGGAATTCCACGTCGTCGCCGTCGACTACGGCATCAAGCGAAATATTCTGCGGCTGCTCGCAGGCTGCGGCTGCAAGGTCACCGTGGTGCCGGCGAAAACTTCGGGCGAGGACATCCTCGCGCTCAAGCCCGACGGCGTGTTCCTTTCGAACGGCCCGGGCGATCCGGCGGCGACCGGCGAATACGCCGTGCCGGTGATCAAGCGACTGATCGAGTCGGGCACGCCGACTTTCGGCATCTGCCTCGGCCATCAGATGCTGGGCATCGCGGTCGGCGGCAAAACCGTGAAGATGCATCAGGGCCATCACGGCGCCAATCATCCGGTGAAGGACTTGACCACCGGCAAGGTCGAGATCACCTCGATGAACCACGGCTTTGCCGTCGACAAGGAGACGCTGCCGAAAAACGTGACGCAGACGCATGTGTCGCTGTTCGACGGATCGAACTGCGGCCTCGCCTTGAAAGACCGGCCGGTGTTCTCGGTGCAGTACCACCCGGAGGCCTCGCCCGGCCCGCGCGACAGTCATTATCTGTTCACGCGCTTTACCGACATGATGCGGCAGGCCAAGCGCAAGATTGCGTAGTTGGTGACGCGTCGTTGACACCCAAAGGGTTACACTCTATTCTGCCGCATGATCCGCAGTTTCCGGCATCGGGGACTGAGACTGCTGCATGAGCGCGGCGACAATTCCCGTATCCATGCGGCGCATCGAACCAAGATCGCTCGCATTCTTGGCTATCGGGACATGGCGCGGCTACCGCGCGACATGGATTTTCCGGGACTGCGCCTACATCCGCTGACCGGAAACCTAAGCGGTCTGTTTTGAAGGCAGTCACGTCGCCGACGTCGATTTGGTCGATTACCACTGAGGGAAAATCATGCCCATGCTCAACCCGCCGCACCCCGGCGAAGGCTTGAAGGAAGACATGCTGACGCCGCTCGGACTGACTGTGACCGAAACCGCCAAAGCACTCGGCATTAGCCGCAAGACGCTCTCCGAGATCGTCAACGGCAAGTCGCCGATCACGCCGGACATCGCGGTGCGGCTGGAACGCGCCTTCACCAATCCGCCTGCCGACATGTGGCTACGCCTGCAGGCGGCTTACGATCTGCGCCGCGTCGAACGGCGGCTGAAAAAGTCCGCAGTGCGTCAACTCTGGAAGCCGGGGTCCGATCGCGGGCGGCGCGTGGCCTAGTGGCGGAACCGCTGGCCTTCCTGTTCAAAGACGACGGCGCGGTGCCGAACAATCCCGCGTTGCCGGCGCTGGTCTACAAAAGCGCGCTCGATCTGGCGGCCGAGCGCGATCCGGAAGCCGCGATCGAGCATCTGTTCGCCGGCAACGGTTGGGGCTACGGCCAATGGCGCGACGGCATCTATCCGTTCACGCATTATCATTCGATGATCCACGAGGCGCTCGGCATCGCGCGCGGGACCGCCACGGTGCAGCTCGGCGGCGAGCGCGGCGAGACGCTGGAGGTTTCCGCCGGCGACGTGGTGGTGCTGCCGGCCGGCACCGGGCACAAGCGTCTGTCGGGCAGCGCCGGCCTGCTGGTGATCGGCGCCTATCCGCCGCAAGGCACCTATAATCTCTGCCGCGGCGACAATCCGGCCGACCGCGAGCGCGCGCTGAAGACAATTGCAGACGTGCCGGACCCCGCGAGCGATCCGGTACACGGCGAAAGCGGTCCACTGGTTAAGCTGTGGCGGCGCTGATAGAAGCGCGCATGAGCAACTGGATCGATTTCTACGACCTCAAGCACTCGGTGATCTACGTGAACGCGCGTCACCGCGACGTGCATTACCGCGTCATCGCCGAGGACATCCGCGGCTACGTATCGTCGCCGGCCGCCAAGGTACTCGACTATGGCTGCGGCGAGGCGACTTCGGCCGATCTGGCGGCGGCGGCGAGCGCGCATCTCACGTTGGTCGAAGCCGCGCCCAATGTGCGCGCCACGCTCGGCGCGCGCTATGCGGCCAACACGAAAATCTCCGTGCTGACGCCGGAACAAGCCGCGGCGCAGCCGGCCGCCTCGTTCGACCTGATCGTGATGCATTCGGTGGCGCAGTATCTCACCGCAGCCGAACTCGATTCGCTGCTCGGGCGGTTCCGCCGGCTGGTGAAGCCGGACGGGCTGGTGATTATCGGCGACGTTGTGCCGCCGCACCTGGCCGCGCCGGCGGCTGCGTTGACGCTGCTGCGCGTCGGCATCGCCAACGGATTTTTCTGGGCGGCGGTCGGCGGGCTGCTGCGGATTTTCGTGTCGGATTATCTGCGGCTGAAGAAAACCTTCGGCCTGTCGCATTACGATGAGGCCGCCATGCTGCAAAAGCTGGAAGCGGCGGGCTTTACGGCCACGCGCGCGCCGCGCAATATCGGCCACAATCAGTGGCGTATGAGCTTCCTCTGCCGCCCGGCGTAATGCTTCGTTAACCGCGATTGCAGGGGCCGCGGAATAGATCGCCTGCGGTTACTGCGGATCAACGCTACCGGCTCTAGTCTGGCGTCGGCCCGGTGGCGGAGTGGCGACGCAGAAGCCGTGCATGGTCTTCCACCCTGGTTCGATTCCAGGTCGGGCCTCCATCCGCCTTCGCTGAAGCTTCGGCGGACAAAACCTTCGCGTGGCGGATGTCCGCCGTAGCTCGCAGAGCGAAGGCGGACAGCCTGAGCCTTCGCAGGCGGGCTTTATTTTGCCGTCCACCGCTCATCCGCCTGCCGCCCTTCCCTGCCCGCCGATTCGGGTCTATATGAGCCGCGCGCGCGAGGCGTGAACCTCAGCGCAATCTGGGGACGCGCGGCGAGCGCGCCCTTTTTTTGTGCCCTTTTCCAGGAGCCGAATGCCCAAACGCACCGATATCAAGTCGATCCTCATCATCGGCGCCGGCCCCATCGTCATCGGCCAGGCCTGCGAGTTCGACTATTCCGGCACGCAGGCCTGCAAGGCGCTCAAGGAAGAGGGCTACCGGGTCGTGCTGGTGAATTCCAATCCGGCGACGATCATGACCGATCCCGATCTGGCCGACGCCACTTACGTCGAGCCGATCACGCCGGAGATCGTCGCCAAGATCATCGAGGCCGAGCGGCCGGACGCGCTTTTGCCCACCATGGGCGGACAGACCGCGCTCAACTGCGCGCTGTCGCTGCGCAAGATGGGCGTCCTCGACAAGTTCAACGTCAAGATGATCGGCGCCAGCGCCGAGGCCATCGACAAAGCGGAAGACCGCGAGCGGTTCCGCGAGGCGATGAAGAAGATCGGCCTGGAGACGCCGCGCTCGCACCAGGTCAAGACGCTGGCGCAGGCGCTCGCGGCGCTCGAGGACATCGGCCTGCCGGCCATCATCCGTCCCTCGTTCACGCTGGGCGGCACCGGCGGCGGCATCGCCTACAACGAGGAAGAATTCATCGACATCGTCAAAGGCGGCATCGACGCCTCCCCCACCAGCGAAGTGCTGATCGAGGAATCGGTGCTGGGCTGGAAGGAATTCGAGATGGAGGTGGTGCGCGACAAAAAAGACAACTGCATCATCGTCTGCTCGATCGAGAACGTCGATCCGATGGGCGTGCATACCGGCGATTCGATCACCATCGCGCCGGCGCTGACGCTCACCGACAAGGAATATCAAATCATGCGCGACGCCTCGATCCGCGTGCTGCGCGAGATCGGGGTGGAAACCGGCGGCTCCAACGTGCAGTTCGCGGTCAATCCGGCGGACGGACGGCTGGTCATCATCGAGATGAACCCGCGCGTGTCGCGCTCGTCCGCCTTGGCCTCGAAGGCGACCGGCTTCCCCATCGCCAAGGTCGCCGCCAAGCTGGCGGTCGGCTACACGCTCGACGAAATCGCCAACGACATCACCGGCGGCGCCACGCCGGCGAGTTTCGAGCCGACCATCGATTACGTGGTCACCAAGATCCCACGCTTTGCCTTCGAGAAATTCCCCGGCGCGTCACACACGCTCACCACCTCGATGAAGTCGGTGGGCGAAGCCATGGCCATCGGACGCACCTTCCAGGAGAGCTTGCAGAAGGCGCTGCGCTCGCTGGAAACCGGCCTCACCGGCCTCGACGAAATCGCCATCGACGGCTTCGATCCCGCCAAAGGCATCGACGACGCCGACAACAAGAACAACATCCGCGCCGCGCTCGGCACGCCGACGCCGGACCGCCTGCTGAAGCTCGCGCAAGCGATCCGGCTCGGCGCCAGTGACGAGATGATCCACAATGCCTGCCGTATCGATCCGTGGTTTCTCGCCGAAATTCGCGGCATCGTCGAAACCGAAGCCGAGATCAAAGCCAAAGGCCTGCCGACGAGCCCCGCTCCGTTCCGACGCCTCAAGGCCATGGGCTTTTCCGACACCCGTCTCGGCAAACTCACCGGCACAGCGACCGAAGCGGTCGCGCAAAAACGCCGCGCGCTCGGCGTGCGACCGGTGTTCAAGCGCATCGACACGTGCGCGGCCGAATTCGCCTCGCCCACGGCCTATATGTATTCGACCTACGAGACGCCGTTCGCCGGCGCCGTGTCCGACGAGGCTGCGCCGTCCGACAAAAAGAAAGTCATCATCCTCGGCGGCGGGCCCAACCGCATCGGCCAGGGCATCGAGTTCGATTATTGCTGCTGCCATGCCGCCTTCGCGCTCAAGGAAGCCGGTTACGAGACCGTCATGGTCAACTGCAATCCGGAAACGGTGTCGACCGACTACGACACCTCCGACCGGCTTTATTTCGAGCCGCTGACGGCGGAAGACGTGCTGGAGATCATCGACACCGAACGCTCAAACGGCACGCTGCACGGCGTGATCGTGCAATTCGGCGGGCAGACGCCGCTCAAGCTTGCCGAGCCGCTGGAGAAAGCGAAGGTGCCGATCCTCGGCACCTCGCCCGACATGATCGACCTCGCCGAGGACCGCGAGCGTTTCCAGAAACTGCTGAACAAGCTCAAGCTGCGCCAGCCCAAGAACGGCATCGCGACGTCGTTGAACGCAGCACGCGCCATCGCCGACGAAATCGGCTACCCCGTGGTGATCCGGCCGTCCAACGTGCTCGGCGGGCGCGCCATGGAAATCGTGCGCGATGCGGCGCAGTTCGACCGTTACGTGGCGCGCCTTGCCAGCGACCTCGACCGGCCGGGCGAACTGGTGATTTCCAAGCGCAGCCCGCTGCTGATCGACCGCTACCTCTCGGACGCCACCGAAGTGGACGTCGATTGTCTCGCCGACGGCAAGGACACCTTCATCGCCGGCATCATGGAACACATCGAGGAAGCCGGCATCCATTCCGGCGACAGTGCCTGCGCGCTGCCGCCGCATTCCCTGAGCGCGGGCACCATCGCCGAACTCGAGCGGCAGACGCGCGAGTTGGCGCTGGCGCTCAATGTGGTCGGGCTGATGAACGTGCAATATGCCATCAAGGACGGCGACATCTACGTGCTCGAAGTCAATCCGCGCGCCTCGCGCACGGTGCCGTTCGTGGCCAAGGTGATCGGCTTGGCCGTCGCCAAGATCGCGGCGCGCATCATGGCGGGCGAAAAGCTCGCTGCCTTCGGTCTCAAACCCGCGCATCCCAAACATCGGGCGGTGAAGGAGGCCGTGTTCCCCTTCGCGCGCTTCCCCGGCGTCGATACCGTGCTGGGGCCGGAGATGAAATCGACCGGCGAGGTGATGGGCATCGACGGCTCGTTCGAGATCGCCTTCGCCAAGAGTCAGATCGGCGGCGGCACCAGCCTGCCGCGCGCCGGCACCGTGTTCGTCTCGGTGCGCGACGAGGACAAGCCGCGCATCCTGCCGGCGATCAAGCTCCTGGCCTCGCTTGGCTTCAACACCATCGCGACCTCGGGAACCCAGCGCTACCTCGCCGAACAGGGGGTCGTCGCCGCCAAGATCAACAAAGTGCTGGAAGGCCGCCCCCATATCGTGGATGCCATCAAAAACGGCGGGGTTCAGCTGGTTTTCAACACCACCGAGGGGGCCACGGCGCTGGCCGACAGCCGCTCGCTGCGCCATGCCGCCCTCTTGCATAAAGTGCCGTACTACACCACTCTTTCGGGTGCCGTCGCCGCGGCGCAGGGCATCAAGGCCTATCTTGGGGGTGACCTCAAGGTGCGCGCGCTGCAGAGCTACTATGGCGGGCGGACCTGAGGGCGTTTTTCTCAACGGTCAAGGCCCCAGCGGCGGCACGAGTTCGGCCGGGAAGTCCACGGTCGCGGCACAGGTGAAGCTGGCCGCGATCAGGGTTTTTTTGACCGGCCCTCGTGTGTTTGGCTCCGGTTGCGCGGACAGTCCGTGGCCGGAGTCGAATTACGAGTCGAATGGGCGACGTTTTTGAGGACGGAAAAGGGGCTTGGCGGCGCGCAGCTGGGTTCGGCTTTTTAAGCGCCCGCCAGGAGGAGAAGAGACGATGGAAAAGATTCCGATGACGGCGGCCGGCTATGCGACGCTCGAAGCCGAGCTCAAGCATTGCCAATCCGTCGAGCGGCCGCGCATCATTCAGCAGATCACCGATGCGCGCACGCACGGCGATTTGTCGGAGAACGCCGAGTATCACGCCGCCAAGGAGCAGCAATCGCTCAACGAGGGCCGCATCGCCGAGCTTGAGGACAAGCTGGCGCGCGCCGACGTAATCGACGTGTCGAAGCTGTCGGGCGACGCCATTACCTTCGGCGCCACGGTGACGCTGGTCGACGAGGACACCGACGAGAAGCGGGTATGGCAGATCGTCGGCGAGCCGGAAGCCAACGCCAAGGCCGGCAAGATTTCCATCACTTCGCCATTGGCCCGCGCGCTGATCGGCAAGACCAAGGGCACCTCGGTCGAGGTCAACACGCCGGGCGGCGCCAAGGCTTACGAAGTCAAAAAGGTAGAGTGGCGGTAGATCGCGTTCAGGCTGAGGGATCCGCCTCGGGCGACATGAACCAGGATATCCGCTTTTGCACGACCACCGACAACGTCAAGCTCGCCTACGCGGTGAGCGGGACCGGTCCGCCGCTGCTCATGCCGGCGACCTGGCTGTCGCATCTCGAGCATCAGTGGAAGAGCCTCGCCTGGGCGCCGTGGCTTGAAACGCTGTCGACGAAATACACGCTGGTGCGCTACAACTCGCGCGGCTGCGGGCTGTCGGACCGGGACGCCGCGTTGTCGTTCGAAGGATGGATGCACGACATCGAGGCGGTCGCGGACGCGGCCGGCTTTCCGCGGTTCGACCTGCTGGCGACCTGTTGGGGCGGTCCGATCGGCGTCGAGTACGCAGCGCGTCACCCGGCCCGCGTGAAGCGTCTCGTGCTCTATGGCGCCTATGCGCAAGGCCGGCTGCACGGCTCTCGTCCGATGCAGAAAGACGACGCCCGGCTGCTGCTCGAAATGACGAAGCTCGGCTGGGGCCAGGAGAACCATGCGTTCTGCCGTGTCTGGGGCTCGTTCTTCCAGCCCGGCGGATCGCTGGCGCATTTCCGCTCTTGGGCGCAGCAGCAAGAGCTTTCGACGTCACCGCAAACGGCCGTCACGCTGCTGCAAATCGGCTGGGAAACCGACGTCCGCCATTCGGCGCCAAAAATCCAGTGTCCCACGCTGGCGCTGCACGTCGATCGCGATACGGTGGTGCCTATCGACGTCGGCCGTGAACTCGCCTGCCTGATTCCCGGGTGCCGCTTCGTTCAGCTCGAAGGCGAGAACCATATGCCGCTTGCCAATGAGCCGGCGTGGCCGAAGATCGTCGCGGCGATCGACGAATTCTTGGCGCCGGACGGTGAGGACGCCGTTGCCGGCGCGACGCTTTCGCTCGGCGACCTGACGGCGCGCGAGCGCGACGTGCTCGACGCCATGGCGCGCGGCTTCGACAACGCGGAAATCGCGACGACGCTTGGCATGTCGGAAAAGACCGTGCGCAATCACATCACGCGCGTGCTCGACAAGATCGGCGCCGAGCACCGCTACCAGGCCATCGTTCGCGCCCGCGACGCCGGCCTCGGGCTAAAAACCCGCGTCGCGGCGCCCTAAGCGGGACAACTGTCCCGCCCGCCCTCCTATCTTTTTTGCGCGGCCGGGACCCCTGTCTCAATACCCGCGGGCCCGCAGGCCGTAATCCCTTGGCCAGGTCATGCGTTGTGCAGGGCCAATGCAAAGGAGAAATGTCATGCCGAAATTCGTGATCGAACGTGAAATCCCCGGTGCGGGAAAGCTGGCGAAGCCGGAATTGCAGGCGATTTCGCAGAAGTCCTGCGGCGTCCTCGCCAACATGGGCCCGCAGATCCAGTGGGTGCAGAGTTACGTCACCGACGACAAGATCTACTGCGTCTACAACGCGCCCGACGCGGAGACGGTCAAAGCCCACGCTCAGAAGGGCGGGTTTCCGGCCAACATGGTCTCGCGTGTCCGGACGGTCATCGATCCGACCACCGCCGAGGCGGCGGCCTGAGGCGGCGCGACGCGCCATGTCATCGCCGGGCTTGTCCCGGCGATTTCATTTTGTGGGTATGGCGGCGGTGGCGCTACTTCGCCAGATGCAATTTGACGATCTTGAAGCTGATGTCGTCGAACGTTGAGATGATCTGGCTGGCCGAGGTCAGCAGATAGAACTTGCTCGGATCGCTCGCACAATTCTCCAGCAGCGTCGACTTCGGATCGCCGCCGGTGTTCACCTGGATGGTCCAGAGCGTAACGCCGGCAGCCTTGATGTTGTCGCACAGCTTTTGCTGGCGCGCATCGATCGAAGCTTGGTCGGTATACCAGCGGTCTTCGGTATTGAGGCCGTCGGTCAACAAGACGATGTGCTCGGCATAGCTGGTGCCGGAAGCTTTGGCGGGCGCGTTAAAAACCCCGCCCGTCATCAAGGACATCCAGCCCAACTGCAAGCCGATGGCCTGGTTGGTGTTGCCGGCGGGCGTCATGTTGTTGATGAGCGTCGTCATCCCCGACCAGTTGTAGCTCAGGCCCATGGCCGCCTGCGGGCACGAAGAATACTGCTCGGGGACATACATCGTCGCCGGTATGCTGGTTGTCGGCGCCGTGACGTTGGCGTCGTAGTCGCTGGTGCTCGGACCGATCCAATCGCCGCGGTCGAGGACGCAGCCGTTCCAGGTGCTGTGGCTGGTGGGCGTCCACGTTGCCCCCGACCAGACGCCGCCTGACCACACGCCGGGGCCCCACGTTCCTTTAGCCCACACGCCGCTATTCGCCGTGCACTTGGCCTTGGTCGTGTAACTGGGGTTCGAGCAGGCTTTCGTGCCTGTGCAGCTACTTTAAGTCGTTTGACCGGGATTCGAACAAGCCCCCGCGGCCGTGCAGGTGCTCTGGCTCGTATAAGATGAAATCGAGCAAGAGCCGGCGGCGGTACAGGTTTGCGGGGTCGTGTTGCCGGCAATCGAACAGGATCCGTTGGCAACACAAGCGCTTCGCGTCGCGTAGCCCGCGAGGCTGCATGTTCCCTTGGAACCATCCCAAGAGCTGTCGGTGCCGTCATCCCACATCACCCAGGGCTGGTTGTAATTGCTCGCTCCGAGGTTGACGTCTTTGACGAAGGGAACGATCGACACATAAACGTCGCCGGTCGTTGTCGATCCGCTTTGCAGCTTCGCCAGCATGTTCTTTGCGGCGGTTTGCAAAGCCGGCATTTTGCCGGCTTGCGCCATCGACCCGGTGTTGTCGAGCACAAGCGCGACACGCAGAGACGATGACACGGCAAAGGCCGCTGTAGATGTCGCATCGATACTAAGTTTCTTGATTCCCAATACGTCCAAGAAGGTGGTTTTCAGGGTCGCGCTGCCGGTTGCCTGAATCATCGCCTGGTCGCTGACCACCTTGATTTTGGGATTCTTGGCCTCAGGCCGGATGAATATCGAGGCAAAAATGGCGTCGGCCTGATCCTGCAGCTGTTTGCCGGTCAAATTGTAATTTTCTCGACCCAGCTTCAGCGTCGTGGCGTCGAGCGCCCCTTGCATCGCCGCTTTGAGCGAATTGGCGCGGCTGTAATCGACCGCAGCGCCGACGAAGCCAATCAACGCGACGCTGGCGAAGGCAACGGTAATCGTGACATTGCCGCCGTGCGCGCGACAGAAGCTGCGCAGCAACCGACCGGCTTGCGCATACAGCGAATTGATCCGCATGGCAGTACCCGCAATTAAAACTAATTGAGGGCAAAGTCGTAAGCTAAGGGCGTGAAAAATGCGGTAATTCGTGACGGCGAATTTATGAATATCCGGCGAATTCGACGGGAAATAACTAATGCAACGTAAATGTCACGACGATTTTCGCGGCAATGGCGGCGCGAGATCAGAGAAGCGATTATGGTTCACGATTCGTAAATGAGCGCCAGGGCGTTTGATGCTCACTCCTCCATCGGCACGATGGCCGCGTCCTTGGACTGGCGCAGCGTGAGCGAGGTTTTGACGTTGCGCACGTTCGGCGCGGCGGTCAGCTTCTCCACGAAGCCCTGAAAGGTTTTCAAGTCGGGCGCCACGCATTTGAGCACGAAGTCGATCTCGCCCGAGAGCATCCAGCATTCGCGCACCAAGGGCTGGGCGCGTACGAACCGCTCGAAGGCCGTGAGATCGGCTTCCGCCTGGCTCGCCAGGTGCACCATGGCAAACACGGTAACCTCATAGCCGAGCTTCTTCTCATCGAGCAGCGCGCGGTAGCTTTTGATGTAGCCGGCCTCCTCCAAAGCGCGCACCCGGCGCAGGCAGGGCGGCGCCGAAATGCCGACGCGGCTGGCCAGCTCGACATTGGTGATGCGGCCGTCGTCCTGCAGCTCTTTGAGAATCTTACGGTCGATGGCATCGAGGCGGGCGGGCACGGACAGCTCCCAAAATCACGGCCGACAACATGAATACCGCGAAACAATCTTTCGCGAAAGATTATTGCGCGCCGAATGCGGCCGTTTGACCCCGGCCAGGTCATGCCTGTGACTCCGGGGGTTGCGTATCTTGCATAGCTCCCCGGATGGCCTAGATAGAAACGGGCCAAGAGCCGGCTGGTCCGGCCGCCCGGGCGAAAGACGCCTGTCGACGCCCGCCAGGGGGGCGCTAGCAATGCCAAAGACCATTCACGCCAAGGTCGTCATCATTGGCTCGGGCCCGGCCGGCTATACCGCCGCGGTCTATGCCGCGCGCGCCATGCTGGAGCCGATCCTGATCCAGGGCGTGCAGCCCGGCGGGCAGATGACCATCACCACCGACGTGGAGAATTACCCGGGCTTTGCCGAGGTCATCCAAGGGCCGTGGCTGATGGAGCAGATGCAGGCGCAGGCCCAGCATGTCGGCACCAAGATCGTCACCGACACCGTGACCAAGGTCGAGCTTGGCAACCGGCCGTTCCGGCTGATCTGCGATTCCGGCGATGTCTATCTCGCCGAAGCCCTGATCATCGCCACCGGCGCGCAGGCGCGCTGGCTCGATCTGCCATCCGAGCAGAAATTTAAAGGCTACGGCGTGTCGGCCTGCGCAACCTGCGACGGTTTCTTTTATCGCAACAAAGAAGTCGTCGTGATCGGCGGCGGCAATACCGCGGTCGAAGAAGCGCTGTTCCTCACCAATTTTGCCTCCAAGATCACGGTCGTGCACCGGCGCGACGCATTCCGGGCAGAACGGATCCTGCAAGACCGGCTGTTCAAAAATCCGAAGATCGAGGTGATCTGGGACACGGTGCTCGACGACGTCATGGGCGCCGAAAACCCGCTCAAGGTCAACCGCGTCCGGCTGAAGAACGTGAAAACCGGCGCCGTCACCGAGCGCGCCGTCGACGGCGTGTTCATCGCCATTGGGCACACGCCTTCGTCCGAACTGTTCAAGGGCCAAGTCGAGATGAAACCGTCGGGCTACATCGTCACCGCCGGCCATTCCACCGCGACCTCGGTGCCCGGGGTGTTCGCCGCCGGCGACGTCGCCGACGATATCTACCGCCAGGCGGTGACTGCCGCAGGCCTCGGCTGCATGGCCGCGCTCGAGGCGGAAAAATTCCTCGCCGCGCATGAGCACCAACGCGCGGCAGCGGAATAGATCATGGCCGCCAACAACTCGATGGACTGGGACAAGCTGAAGGTCTTCCACGCCGCGGCGGAAGCGGGCTCGTTCACGCATGCCGGCGAGCGGCTGGGCCTGTCGCAGTCGGCGGTGTCGCGCCAGGTTTCCTCGCTCGAAGCCGATCTTGCGGTGTCGCTGTTCCACCGCCACGCGCGCGGCCTCATCCTCACCGAGCAAGGCGAAATGCTGTACCGCACGGCGCATGAAGTGTTCATGAAGCTGGAGGCCGCGCGCACCAAGCTCACCGACAGCCGCGAGCGGCCGAACGGCGAATTGAAGGTTTCCACCACGCCCGGTATCGGCGTGCACTGGCTCACCCCGCGGCTCGGAGAATTTCTCGATCTTTATCCCGACATCCACATCACGCTGATCACCACCGACGAAGAGCTCGACCTGGCGATGCGCGAAGCCGACGTCGCCATCCGCCTGCGCCAGCCGACGCAACCCGACCTCATCCAGCGCAAGCTGTTCTCGGTGCACTTCCATGCCTACGCGTCACCCGACTATCTCAAGCGCTTCGGCACGCCGCGCACGCACGAGGATCTCGACCATCACCGCATCGTTCTGCTCGGTGGCGCGGTGCCGGCGCATTTCGCCAACCGGCGCTGGCTGCTTGAAGTCGGCCGCGACGGCAAAGATCCGCGCAACGCCCACTTGAGCATCAACAATGTGCTCGGGCTGTTGCGCGCCTGCCAGCGCGGGCTCGGCATCGCCATGCTGCCGGATTACCTGGTGGAGGAGAACGGCGGGCTGGTGCAGTTGCTCGGCGACGCCGACACGCTCGCGCTCGATGCCTTCTTTGTTTATCCCGAGGAACTCAAGGCGGTCGCCCGCATCCAGGTGTTCCGCGATTTTCTGGTGGCCAACGCGCAACGCTGGCATTTTTAGCCGCGCCCGCCGTTTTTTCATCGCGCGAGAAAGGCCGCCCGGCTGCCGCATGGCAGTCATGCGGCCTTCGGCGTTGCTCGAGCAAGGCCTCGCTCGCATAGTAACGGTTCGCTGTTGCACCGGCAGTATCCTCCCAGAGTCGGTCGGTGGGCAGCATGTTCCCCTCTGGAAGTTGCCGGTCCCCACACCGGCAAAACTGAAACCGGGCCCCGCAAGGGCCCGGTTTTTCTTTGCCTGTAGTTGCTGCGATGCCGTTCGGCGGGCCCTGCGGGAAGGCCGATCGGCGGTCGCCTTTGCGGCCCGCTCGCGAGCGGCCCGGCCGCCGTTTATTCAGCCGGCATTAACCACGATTTTGCGCCGGGAAATGGATCACGAAAAAATCATCGGCCGGGCCGTAAAAAGCGGCCCAGGAACCACCCCGCCCGACGACTATTGTTATAGATAAAGCTGCTCGGCAGCGCCGGAATGCGCGGCAAAAGCCGTTACCTAAGAGGGTTAAGAAGGGCTGTGCAAAATAGTCACAGTCGGGCACAGTTCAGCAGGCCACGTTGTGAATTGCGTAACCCTGAAAAGAGTATCAGTTATTATAGTGCGGACTCGGAGGGCGGGCC
Organism: uncultured Alphaproteobacteria bacterium; assembly: GCA_963805375.1. GTDB lineage: Bacteria > Pseudomonadota > Alphaproteobacteria > Rhizobiales > Xanthobacteraceae > Pseudolabrys. The sequence goes on from CAWDUB010000010.1 coordinate 621,181, forward strand.
CCCCGACAGCTTGGGAGTATGCGCGGTGAAAACGGCCGGAATTAACCAACTGCTTGCCTCGACCGCCCTCGGCTTGGGCCTGCTTTTCAGCAGCCAGGCCGCAATGGCGCAGCAGTCCGACAAGCCCATCGAGGCCGCGATCCCGTTGCCGGATACGGCACTGCCGCCGCCGAGCGCCGAGGAAATTATGTCCGCCTTGACGGCGGCGCCGAAGAAAGATGCCGCCGCCACGAACGAGGCGGCCGCGCCGCAGGCTGACAAGACAGTCGAAGCAGCCGTGCCGCTGCCGGACACGACGCTGCCGCCGCCGCCGACGGCCAAGGATATCGCAACCGCGCCTGCCGCGACCGCGCCGGCTGTTTCCAGCGCGCCGAAACAGGACGCCAAGGCGCCTGCCGCCGAACCGGTGAAAGCCGCCAGCGAACCCGCCGTCGCGCCGGCCCCCGCGCCTGGCGTTGCGATCGCCGATGCACTGCGCGACCTCCTCAGCGGCAAGCGGCTCGATCGCTTCGTCTCCAACAGAGCCGACCGCGAGGGCGTCGAATCCTATTACCGCGCGCACAATTTCGCGCCGCTGTGGGTCGGCGACGCCGCCGCCGAGGCGCGCGCCAAAGCCGCGGCCGGCTATATCGCGCAGGTCGACAGCGACGGGCTCAACCCGAACGATTATCCGCTACCCAATCTGCAGGCTGCGAGCAGCCCCGCCGCTCAGGCCGAAGCCGAGCTCAAGTTCACCGCGTCGGTTCTCGCCTATGCGCGGCATGCGCAGATCGGACAAATCCACCCGACACGTGTCGACGCCGACATTTCCTTCAACCTGGTGGCGCCGGAGCCGGCCAAGGTGCTGGCTAATCTCGCCGAGGCCAAGGACGTTGCCGCGGCGCTCGACAGCTACAATCCGCCGCAGGAAGGCTTCAAGGCGCTCAAGGCCAAGCTCGCCGAACTGCGCAACGGCGGCAGCGTGGCCGACAAGGCCAAGGACGAAAAAAAGCGCTCGCATGTGCATATTGCCGAAGGCAAGATCCTGACCAAGGGCATGAAGGACCCGCGCGTGATCGCGCTGCGCCAGCGCCTCGACATCGCCGGCGACAAGAACAATCCGCTCTACGACGAAGCGGTTGAAGAAGCGGTCAAGACCTTCCAGACCGAAGCCGACATCGGCGTCGACGGTGACGTCGGCCCCAACACCACCCGCGCCCTCAATGGCGAACAACAGGTGGCGCACCGCGCATCGGCCAATCCGGTCGACACCATCCTCGCCAACATGGAGCGTTGGCGCTGGCTGCCGCGCAAGCTCGGCAACGCCTCCAATACCTACGTTATGGTGAACGTGCCCGACTTCACGTTGAGCCTGTTCCACGAAGGCAAGCTGTTCTGGAAGACCAAGATCGTGGCCGGCAAGCCGGGCAAGGCGACGCCGATGACCAGCGCGGAGATGAAATTCATCACCGTCAACCCGACCTGGAACGTGCCGCCGTCGATCATCCAGAACGAATACCTGCCCGCGCTTGAGGCGGACCCGAATGCGCTCGACCGCATCGGGCTGAAGGTCAAGCAGGATCCGGACGGCACCGTGCACGTCTTCCAGCCGCCGGGCGCCGGCAACGCGTTGGGCCGCATCCGCTTCAACTTCCCCAACAAGTTCCTGGTCTACCAGCACGACACGCCGGACAAATATCTGTTCAAGAAGGAAAAGCGCGCCTACAGCCACGGCTGCATGCGGGTGGAAAACCCACTCACCTATGCGACGAAGCTGCTGTCGATCGAACTGCCGAACCAGCGTTACAACGAAGCGCGGCTGGAGGGCATGTTCGGCGGCAACGAAATCAACATCGATTTCCCCAAGCCGATCCCGGTGCATCTGACCTACCAGACGGCCTTCGTCGACCAGAGCGGCAAGCTGCAATTGCGTGACGACGTCTACGGCCGCGACGCCCGGATGATCGCCATCCTCAGGAGCAACAGCGAGCGCAAGGTTGCCGACAGCGCGATCGAGCGGCGGCCGGATTCTTCGAGCAGGCCGGTGCGCATGCCGGTCGGCATGTTCGGCAACGGCGGCGACAGTTACGGCAGCAGCGGCGACAGCTTCTTCAACCGGCTGTTCGGCATCCCGCCTAAATCAACGCAAGGCGGCGGACCGCACGGCACCGCGCCGCGCGTCTATCGGCCGCGCGGTTTCATCGGGCCGCGCGCCAACAACAACGGCCGCTTTACGGTCCAGTAAAATCGCGTTCTTCACGCGAGCAAACGCCGGCGAAGTTTTCGCCGGCGTTTTTGTTTGCCGCTTCACGGACGATTGGCGCGCGTGGAAAAATGGTACAGGTGGGTGGACTCGAACCACCGACCTCTGGTTCCACAGACCAGCGCTCTAACCAACTGAGCTACACCTGCAGAGGGCTCGGCGGATAATCGCGAGCGCGCCGAACCTAGGTTCACAGGGCCGGTTTGGCAAGCCGTCGGCGCCGCGCCGCCGCCGACCGTGAGCGGCGCGCAAAAGCAAAAGCCCGGGCGTCGCAGGCCCGGGCTCAAGCTCGAAATTTCCGTGTGGCAGATCGCTTAGGCGGCCTTGTTGAAGGCGCTGGTGAAGCCTTCCTTGATCGGTTCGGCAGTCTCGGTCGCCACCTTCTGGGCATGCTCGGTCAATTCCTTGGCCTGCGCCGTCATGGTCTCGAACTGCGTGCGCATGTAGCCGGTGGAAAGCTCGACCGCTTCGGCATAGGACTTGGCGCCGAACAACTTGCTCATCAGATCGAAAGCGGCGTTGCTGTTGGCGCGCGCGGTCTCGATCACCTTGAGGCCGTAATCGGAACAGCCCTTGGAGGCCGTGGCATAGGTGCCTTCGAGCATGTCGGTTGCCTCCTCGGCTGCATGTTTCATCTTCTCGTAGCCTTCCTTGGCTTGCGTGATGCTCTTCTCGGCCATCTCGCGGAAGGCGGCCGGCACTTCCATCTTCGGCATCTCGAAGGTGGGGATTTCGAATTTCGGCATTTCGAACATCGGCGTCACGGGGGCAACCGATTTCGACTTCGATTTCGGGGTGTAGGTATCTTCGGCCATCTGTATCCTCCTCGGCACGAGGGCGGCATCCGGCTCAAAAGCGAACCGCCGCCCTCGGCAGACCGGCCCGCACCAATTGATCGACCCGCCAATCCGCAAAACAGCGTTCAGAGGACGCCCGGTAAGGGCAGCCAGCGGGTTACGATGAAGCCTATATAGCAGCAGATTTGGTGCATTGCAACAAAAATATTGCATTGCACAAAAATGTCATAAAATCAGTGTGCTGCCGGCGAGCGCCGCCCGCGCGGAGCAAATGCCGCGACTTAGCGGTTCAATGTTCGCCGCTTTGCCCAGAGAATTTGGCGGCCTGCTGATTGAGGGCCTTGGCCTGGTCGGTCAGCGTGGCGATCTGGCTTTTCACGTATTCGGCATGCAGCGCCATCAACTCGCCGGGGTCCTTCGCGCGCACCAGCTTCTGCGCATAGTCGAATGAGGACGCGATGTTGCGCTGGGTGAAGCTGACGGCCATTTCGCCCAGTTCCTTGGCGCCTGTGCGCGCGCTGGTCGCGTGATTTTCGGCGGTGCTGACCGCGTGTCTGGTCGCGGCAATGAACCCGTCGAAGGCCTGCTTGGCCTGTTCCACGCTCTTCTCCGCCAGCGTGCGCATTTCCGCCGGGATTTCGAAATTCGGCATACCGTCTTTCGTCATGACGTCCTCCTGCCTCGACACAATCGATTACCGCCCGGCCCTTAACCATACCATGTAGGACGCCGAGCCGGTCATGCCAGCGGGGCGACCTGCCCTATTAAGGATATCGCCGGTTGCCTTGCCGCCAGGCCCGCCGCCGCGTGGACGCCGCGGAAATGCCGCCGTATTAAGGATTCATTACCTGTAAATCGGGCGACGAGAGCAATGAGCGAGAGCGGCATCGACTTCACTTGTCTGAGCGATCAGCGGCTCGCGGCCCACGCCTTGGAGGCGTCGCCGGTATGGCTTTGGAGCGTCGATGCGACGCGCATCCGCTGGGCCAATCCCGCCGCGGCGGCGATTTTCGGCGCGGCTTCGCCGGGCGCCCTTGGCGCGATGCGTTTCGATCGCGAGCACCCTGCCGCGGCGCAGATCGCCCGCCTTGCCGGCACGCTGCCGCAAGGCGGCGCCGCGCGGCTGGAACAGCTGCGCGGCTTCGGCGCCGGCGCCGACGGCACGCTGAATTGTCTTTGTTCGCACATCACGTTGGGCGACGATTTCGCCATCCTGGTGATTGCCATCGAGCCCGCCGGCGAGGAGTTGGCCTTGCCCGAGCGCGCCCGCCGGTTGCTGGCGGACTTCGATCGGCCGGCGGCGATCTTTACGGCGGACGGCGAGCCGATCGAGATCATGCCGGCGGCGCGCGAGCGCTTCGGAAAGAAACGGGATTTGGTCGCGCTCGGCGCGGCAAAGCTCGCCCGCGAGGCGCTGCTCAACGGCCACGCCGAAGGCAAGATCGCCGCCGGCACGGCCACCATGCTCCGCCTCGGCGCCAACTCCAGCGCGGCCTTGCTGCTCGCATTGTCCGCGCCTGCGCGAAAGACGGCCGCGCAAAAAGCGTCACGGTCCGCTGCGAGCGAAGCGGAACCTGCCGTGCTCCGCGGCAAGCCCTACCGCTTCGTCTGGCAGATGGATGCCGACACCCGCTTCACCATTGGCGGCGAGGAATTCGCCGGCCTGCTCGGCCCGCAGACCGCCGACGTGCTCAACCGTCCCTGGGCGGAGATCGCCAAAACGCTGGACCTCGATCGCGACGGCAAAGTGGCGGCGGCACTTGCCTCGCGCGACACCTGGAGCAGCATCGACGTGCTGTGGCCGGTCGATGACGAAGACGAGCGCTTGACCATTGAAATGTCGGGGCTGCCGGTGTCCGACCGCGACCGCCGCTTCATCGGCTATCGCGGTTTCGGCGTCTGCCGCGAGGTCGACAAACTGGCCGCGATAAAGGCGCGACGGGAATCCAGGCCGCAGGCCGCGGCACCGACGGCGCCGCCCCCCGAACCAAGCGCGGCGTTGAGCGCGACCGAACACGACGCGTTTCAGAAGCTCGGCTACGAACTCAGCGAGCGCCTCAAAAAAGCGGCCGGATCGATCAAGAGCGCCGACAAAAAAATCGGCGCGGATACTGCCGACGACATCAGTCCCGATGTGATCGGCACGCCGCCGCCGCGCAACGGCGACGCGGTCCGCGACATCGAGGAATCGCGGCCCATCCTCGATCGCCTGCCGGCCGGCATCCTGGTCTATCGGCTCAACAACCTGATCTACGCCAACCGCGCCTTCCTCGCCTGGACCGGCTATGCCTCGCTCGGCGCGCTCGCCGAGGCCGGCGGGCTCGACAGCCTGTTCATTGAAAGCCGGTCGGCGGCGCCCGGCGATGAACCGAAGAACGGCGGCAAGACGCTGACCATCAACACCGTCAACGGCAAGCAGAAGCCGGTCGAAGGCCGGCTGTTCAGCACGAACTGGGGTGGCGAGAACGCGCTGGTGCTCATGATCAGCACGCGGGCCGAGGACGGCGACAAGGCCGCGGATCTGGCGCTGCGCCGGCTCGAAGCCGAGAACCGCGAGCTCAAGTCGATCCTCGACACCACCACCGACGGCGTCGTGGTGGTCGACCGTGCCGGCCGCGTGCTGTCCGCCAATCGCAGCGCCCAGGCGTTGTTCGGTTACGAGGCCGCGCAATTCGCCGAGTTGATGTATGGCGACCTGTTCGCGCCGGAAAGCCGCGGCGCAGCGCTCGACGATCTCGAGCGGCTGGCGCGCGCCAGCGGCGCCGGCATGCTCGGCGCCGGCCGCGAGGCGATCGGCCTAGTGCGCCAGGGCGGCTTGGTGCCGCTTTCCGTCTCCACCGGGCGGCTGCCGGACGGGGAGAATTTTTGCGCGGTGTTCCGCGACATCACCGCCTGGAAGCGCAGCGCGGAAGAGCTGATCAACGCCAAGCAGGAGGCCGAGAAAGCCTCCATCGCCAAATCGGAATTCCTCGCCACCATCAGCCATGAAATCCGCACGCCGCTCAACGCCATCATCGGTTTCTCCGAAGTGATGATGGACGAGCGCTTCGGTCCGATCGGCAATGATCGCTACCGGCAATACTTGAAGGACATCCATGCTTCCGGCAGCCATCTGATTTCGCTGCTCAACGACCTGCTCGACCTGTCCAAGATCGAGGCCGGCAAGCTCGAACTGACCCTGGTGAATGTCGACCTCAACGTCCTGGTGCAGAGTTGCGTCGCCATCATGCAGCCGCAAGCCAATCGCGAGCGCGTCATCATCCGCACGTCGCTGCACGCCGGTCTGCCGCCGGTCGTCGCCGACGCGCGCTCGGTGCGTCAGATCGCGCTCAATCTGCTGTCGAACTCGATCAAGTTCACCGGCGCCGGCGGGCAGGTGATCGTTTCCACGGTCATGACCGGGGGACATGAAGTGAGCCTGCGCGTGCGCGACACCGGCAACGGCATGACCGAGAAGGAGCTGCAAAGGGCGCTGGAGCCGTTCCGCCAGCTCGCCACTTCCGGGCGCCCGGACGGCAGCGGGCTTGGACTGCCGATCTCCAAGGCATTGGCGCAAGCCAACCGTGCCCGCTTCAATATTTCCAGCCGGGTTGCCGACGGAACCTTGGTGGAGGTCGCCTTTCCGGCCGCAAAGGTGCTGGCGAAATAACTTTGAATCTCGGCTATGCTGCCATTCCCCGTCGCCTGAAGACGCGCCGCGAACGGCGACGGCCCGCGAGCGTTCAATGCGCATCGTCTTCCGCTATGCCTTACTGCTGTTGCTGGCTGCAGCCCTTGCGCCGGCGGCGCGGGCGGCTGAGCCCGTGGATCTGCTGCTGGTGCTGGCGGCCGACGTCTCGCGCAGCGTCGATGCGCAGAAATTCCAGTTGCAGCGTGAAGGCTATGCCGCGGCCATCGCCAATCCGAGGGTGCTCGAAGCCATCCATTCCGGCCGCAACAAGCGCATTGCGGTCATGTTCCTGGAATGGTCGGGATTCGGCAACCAGAAGCTCGTGATCGACTGGACGGCGATCGATGGGCCGAAGGCGGCGCAGGCCTTCGGCGACCGGCTGCTGGAATCGCCGCGCTCCTTCGCCGACCGCACCTCGATCAGTGGCGGCATCGATTTCGCGGTGGCGCAGTTTGCGCGCGCACCGTTCACGGCCGAGCGGCAGACCATCGATGTTTCCGGCGACGGAACCAACAATGCCGGCGGTGACGTAACCAAGGCGCGCGACGCGGCGCTCGCGCTCGGCATCACCATTAACGGGCTGGTGATCCTCAGCGAACGGCCGCTGCCCTGGAATCCCGAACACACCAATCCGCCCGGTGGCCTGGCAAACTACTACCGGACAAACGTCATCGGTGGGCCCGGCGCCTTCGTGCTGGAGGCAAAAGATTTCAATTCTTTCGGCCAAGCGATCATCAAAAAACTGATCGCGGAAATCGCCGAAGCCGCGCCGCCGGGCGCGGCGGCGCCGTATTTGCGCTGATTATCGCTGGCCATGAAAGGGTCACAGAGGCCGAGCACGTTTGGCCCCGACGCGACGGGTGATATAGTCACCCCTGGATCGGCACCGAAAACCGGAAATTCGCACTTGACGGCCGCCACCGGCTTCAAACGCCTGGGAATAGCCCTGCTCGCCGTGATGGCGATTATCGCCGGCGTGCTCACGGCTGCCGGCTACTTGATTTCGGCCGACGCGGCACGCCTGCAGGCGATGAACGAGATCCGCGCCGTCACCGGCCTGAACCCGAACCTGCGCGGCGCGGCCACCGTCTCGCTGTTTCCCACCGGCCGCATCAGCTTCGCCGACGTTGTCCTCGGCGACGCCACGCATCCCGCGCTCACCGCAGAGCGGCTGACCGCGCGCCTGCGCTTTTTCCCGTTGCTGGTCGGGCGGGTCGAGATCGCCGATGTGGCGCTGGAACGGCCGAATATCGCTATCGATCTGGATGCGGGCGGCGGTTCGAACTGGTCTGGCCTGATCGAAGCGCTGGCGCGCAGCCAGAAATCCGGCGCGCAGCGGACGGCGGCGTTCTCCGAAATCCGCATCAGGAACGGCACCGTCACGGTGCGCAACGAGGAGCATAAGCTCGCCGGCAAACTCGACGACGTGCAGTTTTCGCTTGCCTGGCCGTCGATCTCCAAGACGCTGGGCGCTACCGGGCGTCTGGTCTGGCGCAACGAGCCGCTCGACGTGACCTTGATCCTGAGCGATTTTCCGGCGGCGCTTGCCGGGGGCCGCACCGGGCTGAAGCTGCGCGTTGCCGGCGCACTGCTGAAGGGCGCCTTCGAAGGCGCGTTCAGCGTCAAGCCCACGCTCAAGCTCGAAGGCACGCTGGCGGGCGACATGGCCTCGCTGCGCGACGCCCTGGTCTGGTTCGGCGAGAAGCCGCTTCCGGGCGGCGGCTTCGGCCACTTCGCCATTAAGGCGCAGACCAATGTGACGAGCGGAACGATCGGTCTGTCCAACGTCAATGTCGAACTCGACGGCAACAGCGCCGAGGGCGTGCTCACTTTCGCCACCGACGGACGGCGCACGCTGCAAGGCACGCTCGCCGCCGACGCGCTCGATCTAACGCCCTACGTATCCACCGCGCGCCTGCTGGCCGCCAACCAGCGCGAATGGAGCAGCGCGCGCGTCACGCTCGACGGCCTGGCCGGCGGCGATCTCGATTTGCGCTTGTCGGCCGCCAAGGTGACGATTTCCGGCGCCAAGCTCGGCCGCACCGCTATCGGCGCCAACTTGCACGACGGCCGGCTCGCCATAACGATCGGCGAGGCGCAGGCCTACAACGGCGTGATCAGGGGCACGTTGACGCTCGCCAACTTCGACTCGGGCGTGGACGTCAAATCGCAGTTGCATTTTAACGATGTCGATCTGGAAAGCTGCCTCAACCAGCTGTTCGGGCTGCGCCGGCTCGAAGGCAAAGGCGACATCGTTTTCAACGTCGAAGGCACCGGCAACAGCGTGCTCGCGGTCACGCAAACCTTGAGCGGCACCGCAAGCCTCACCGGCACCAACGGCGCGCTCGCCGGCCTCAATGTCGAGCAGTTGCTGCGCCGCCTCGAGCGGCGGCCGTTGTCGGGCGGCGGCGAATTCCGCAGCGGACGCACGCCATTCAACAAGATCGTAGTGACGCTGACGATCGCGCAGGGCACGGTGAAGGTCGAAAGCGTCAAGCTTGACGGTTCGTCGGTGCAACTGGCGCTGGTCGGTTCGGCCTCCATCCCGGAGCGCGATCTCGATCTCAAGGGCACTGCGGCGCTGGTGGCCGACGCAAAGCCCGGTGTTGCGCCCTTCCAGCTGCCTTTCGTCGTACAAGGTTCATGGGACGATCCGATCATGCTGCCCGATCCGGAGGCTTTGATCCGCCGCTCGGGCGCCGCGGCGCCGCTGCTCGACGCGGTACGCGACCGCAGCGCGCAGCAGGGCCCCGGCTCGGTGCTCGAGCGCCTCATCGGCGGACCTTCCGGCGCTACCCCGGCGGCGGAGCAGTCGCCGCCCGCGCAGCCGGCGGCGCAAGAGCCGAAATAGCTCTTGCTCAGTTAACCGGCGTGCCGCCGGACGCTGCTTCGACTATCATTCCGCAACTGCGAATCACCCGCCGGCCTTAAGTCCGGCGCGATAGGCTGCGGATGCTGTTTCCGATCCTCCGGACCCTCGTCAAGATCGCCGTCGCTTCGCTGGTGGTGGGAACGATCATGGCCCACTTCGGCATCACGGCCGAGGAGTTGATGCGCAATGTCGGGCTCTCGAGCGACCGCGTCGCCGACTACGCCCGGCAGGGTTTTGCCTGGGCCTGGCCCAACCTGCTGCTCGGTTCGTTGGTGATCGTGCCGGTCTGGTTTCTGGTCTACCTCTTCCGCCCGCCCGGCGGCCAGCGCAGCAGCGACTGATCACACCTGCGCGCCGTAGGCGGCACGCTCGCGGCGCGCGGCGCCACGTTTGGCGATGAGCGAGGCGGCGATCGTGCCGAGTGCGACGACGGCGATCATGATGGTGCAGATCGCGTTGATCTCCGGCTTCACGCCCAGACGCACCTGCGAATAGATGCGGATCGGCAGCGTGGTGGCACCCGGTCCTGTGGTGAAGCTGGCGATTACCAGATCGTCGAGCGAGAGCGAGAAGGCCAGCATCCAGCCGGCGGCGACCGCCGGCATGATCAGAGGCAGCGTGATGGTGAGAAAGGTCTTCAGCGGCGGACAGCCGAGGTCCATCGCCGCTTCCTCGAGGCTGCGGTCGAAGCCGACGAGCCGCGACTGCACGATCACCGTGACAAAGCACATGGTCAGCGTGGTATGGGCGATAGCGACGGTCCAGAAACCGCGATCGGCGTTGAGCGCGACGAACAACAACAAGAGCGAAAGCCCGGTGATAACTTCCGGCATCACCAGCGGCGCATAGACCATCCCTGAAAACAACAGCCGGCCGCGGAAGGCGCCGGCCCGCGTCAGCGCCACCGCCGCCAGCGTCCCCAGCACGGTCGCCGCGCTCGCCGACAAAGCCGCGATACGCAGGCTGATCCAGGCCGCCTGCAGGATGGCGTCGTCGTGCAACAGTTCGCGATACCAGGTGAGCGACCAGCCGGCCCAGACCGTGACCAGCCGCGAGGCGTTGAACGAATAGATTACCAGGATGACGATCGGCAGATAGAGAAAGGCGAGGCCGAGCGCCACCGCGACGATGTTGAAGGGCGAGGCTCCGCGCCGCATCAGGTTCGCTCCAATTGGCGGCGCTGCAGGCGCTCGTAGAGCAACATTGGCACGATCAGCAGGCCGAGCAGCGCCATGGCGATACTCGAGGCCGCCGGCCAGTCGCGGTTGGAAAAGAATTCCGTCCACAGCGTCTGTCCGATCATCAGGCTGTCTGAGCCGCCCAGCAGATCGGGAATGACGAATTCGCCGACCATCGGGATGAAGCAAAGCAGCGCCCCGGCGGCGACCCCCGGCAGCGACAGCGGCATGGTCACCCGCCAGAACGCGGCTATGCGCGTGCAGCCGAGATCGGCCGCCGCTTCGATCAGGGTCTCGTCCATCTTCTCCAGCGCGGCATAGAGCGGCAGCACCATGAACGGCAGATAGGAATAGACCATACCGATATAGATCGCGGTGTCCGACGACAGCCACGCCACGGGGGAATCGATAATACGCAGCGCGATGAGCACGTCGTTGAGCAATCCGTCGCGCTGCAGGATGTTGATCCAGGCATAGACGCGGATCAAAAACGAGGTCCAGAACGGCAGGATGACCAACATCACCAGGGCCGGCTGCAGCCGGCACGACGAGCGCGCGATGCCATAGGCAATCGGATAGCCGATCACGAGCAGGATCGCGGTTGAGACGGCTGCGACTTGCAGGCTCTTGAGATAGGACCAAAGATAGATCGGATCGGAACCGAGCAGACCGTAGGCGTCGAGCGAGAGGCCGGCGATGAACTGTTTCAGGCCTTGCCAACCGGCGGAGAGATCGAGCAGCGGCAGATAAGGCGGCTGTGCGATCGCGGGTTGCGACAGGCTGATCTTGAGCACGATGACAAAAGGCACCAGGAAGAAGACCGCCAACCATAGATAGGGCAGCCCCGCCGCAATGCGTGCGCGCCGGGATGCCATTTGTTGTGGGTCAGCGGCCATCGGCTATTCTCTCAGCACGACGCCGGCGTCCGGCAGCCATGACAGCCACACCAGATCGCCGACCGCAAAAGGCGGCGCGCCGCGCGCCGCCGTATTGACGAGTGCGACCTTCATCAGCGTGCGGTCGGCCAGGCGCACCTTGTAAAGCGACATGTCGCCGCGATAGCCGATTTCGAACACAGTGCCGGCGACGGCGTTGCGGCCCTCGCCGGCGGGACGCTCACTGTCCATGCGCAGTTTTTCCGGGCGCAGCGCCAGCGCGACCTTTTCGCCGACTTGGGCGCCGGCGGTATCGGCGATGCGCAGGTTACCGATCGCCGTCAACATGTCGCGGCTGTCTTCGCCAATACGGCCCTCGATCAAGCTCACTTCGCCCAAAAACTCGGCGACCCAGCGCGACTTCGGCCTCTCGTAAATGTCGGAAGGCTCAGCCAACTGGATCAGCCGGCCCTCGTTCATCACCGCAATCCGGTCGGCGACGGTCATCGCCTCTTCCTGGTCGTGGGTGACGATGACGAAGGTGGTGCCGAGTTTGCGCTGCAGTTCCATCAGCTCGAACTGGGTCTCGGCACGCAATTTCTTGTCGAGTGCCGCCAGCGGCTCGTCGAGCAGCAAGACGCGCGGGCGCTTGATCAGCGAGCGCGCCAGCGCCACCCGCTGGCGCTGGCCGCCGGAAAGCTGGCCCACGCGCCGCTTCTCGAAGCCTTGCAGACGCGTGAGCGCCAGCATGTCGGCGACCCGCTCGGCGCGCTCGCGCCGGCTCACATGCTCCTGGCGCAGGCCGAAGGCGATGTTCCCCTCCACCGTGAGATGGGGAAACAGCGCATAGCTCTGGAACATCATGTTGACGGGCCGCTGGTGCGGCGGAATGTCAACGATGTCCTCGCCGTCGAGCAGGATGCGGCCTTGGTTGGGCGCCTCGAAGCCGGCGAGCAGCCGCAACAGCGTGGTCTTGCCGCAGCCGGAGGGGCCGAGCAGCGCGAAAAATTCGCCGTGTGCGATATCGAGCGTCAGATCCTCGACCGCGGAAATCGCTCCGAAGCGTTTGCTCACCGCTTCGAAGCGCACCAGCGCCGTGCCTGCCGTGTCCCCTTCGGCCATCGATTCCCTCGCCATGACGCTAGCGGGCGGGCGAGAAGCCCTCAACGTCATTCCTTCGTTAAGGTGCGCCTCACCGCTTCCTTCCAGCCGGCATATTTGCGCTCCCGCTCGGCCGCTTCCATGCGCGGCTCGAAGCGGCGGTCGAGACGCCATTGCGCGGCAAAGCCGTCGAGGTCGGGGCAGAGCCCGGCGGCGCGGCCGGCGAGATAGGCGGCACCCAGCGCCGTCGTCTCCATCACCACGGGCCGGTCGACCGGCGTCGCCAGCATGTCGGCGAGGAACTGCATGGTGAATTCGCTCGCCGTCATGCCGCCGTCGACGCGCAGCACGTTTGCGGCTTCAAAGGCCGAGGGGCAATCGGCGCGCATCGCCTCGATCAGATCGCGGGTCTGGTAGGCCACTGCTTCGAGCGCGGCGCGGGCGATTTCGGCGGCGCCGGCCTGCCGGGTCAGGCCGAACAAGGCGCCGCGCGCCTTCGCGTCCCAATAGGGCGCGCCCAGGCCGACAAAGGCAGGGACCATATAGACCTGCTCTGCCGCATCGGCCTTGGCGGCGAGCGCGTCGGTTTCGTCCGCCTTGGCGATGATCTTCAGCGAGTCGCGCAGCCATTGCACCGCGGCGCCGGCAATGAAGATTGCGCCTTCCAGAGCGTAAGTGGTCTTGCCGTCGAGCCGGTAGGCGATGGTGGTGAGCAGCCGATGCCGCGAGGCGACGCGTTGCGTACCGGTATTGAGCACAACGAAACAGCCGGTGCCGTAGGTCGACTTGATCATGCCGGGCTTAAAGCAGCCGTGGCCGATGGTGGCCGCCTGCTGGTCGCCGGCCATGCCGCGCACGCGGATGGGCGCGCCGAACAATTCGGCCGCGGTGCTGCCGAATTCGGCGGCGTTGTCGCGCACCTCCGGCAACAATGCCATCGGCACACCGAACAGCTTGCAGAGACCGGCATCCCACGTCCCGCGTCCGATATCGAACAGCGCCGTACGCGCGGCATTGCTGGCGTCGGTGGCATGCACCCTGCCCCCGGTCAGGCGCCAGAGCAGGAAACTGTCGATGGTGCCGAAGGCAAGCTCGCCCGCCGCCGCTGACGCGCGCATGCGGGGGCCGCGATCGAGCAACCAGGCAATCTTGCTGGCGGAAAAGTAAGGATCGAGCACAAGCCCGGTCTTGGCCGCGATCTCCAACTCATGCCCGCCGGCGCGTAAAGCTTCACACATCGCGGCGGTGCGCCGGTCCTGCCAGACGATGGCGTTGTGGATCGGTTTACCGGTCGCACGCTCCCAGATCACCGTGGTCTCGCGCTGGTTGCTGATGCCGATGCCGGCGATATCCTTGGCCGCGCGCTTGGCCTTGGCCATAGCCTCGCGCACGGTTACGACAACCGCGTTCCAGATTTCCTCCGGGTCGTGTTCGACTTCACCCGGCGCCGGATAGATCTGGCGCAGCTCCTTTTGGGCGCTGGCGAGCGGCGCCAAGGCCGTATTGAAGACAATGGCGCGCGTCGAGGTGGTGCCCTGGTCGATGGCGATAAGAGCGTCAGGCACGTCATTCCCTCAATGTCTTGATGAATTCGACGAGCGCCGCGCCCTCCTCGGCCGTCGCGGTGAGCCCGAGCTTGCTGCGCCGCCACAGCACATCCTCGGCGGTCTGCGCCCATTCCTGCGCGACCAGATAGCGCACCTCGGCGCCGGTGAGATCGCCGGTCAAGCGCGGGCCGAGGTCGTCCAGGCTTTGCGCGTCTTTGAGGATGCGCTCGGCGCGCCGGCCATAGGCCCGCGCCAGGCGGCGCGCATGCGGCTCAGTGAGAAAGGGCCAGCGGCCGATCATTTCTTGCACGAGGGCCTCAAACTCGCCCACCGGAAACTCACCGCCGGGAAGCTGCGAATTCGCCGTCCAGGGCGCGCGCGGCGTGAAATAAGACGCGATGCGCGTCATGACCGCTTCCGCAAGGCGGCGATAAGTCGTGATCTTGCCGCCGTAGATTGTGAGCAGCGGCGCTTCACGGAATTTTTCATCGAAGGTCAGCACGTAGTCGCGGGTGACATCCTCGGGCCGGTTGGCGCCGTCGTCGTACAGCGAGCGCACACCGCTATACGACCAAATCAAATCGTCGAGTACCACCTTCTCGCGAAAATAGTCGTTCACCGTGTTGCACAGATAGACGATCTCCCTGGCATCGGGCGACAGCGCGTTGACATCGCCGAGGAAATTTTCGTCCGTGGTGCCGATCAAGGTGAAGGCGTTGGCGAACGGCAGGGCAAACACCACGCGCCCATCAGGAGCTTGCAACAGATAGCCGCCATCGTGCTCGAAGCGGCGGCGCACCACGATATGGCTGCCTTTGATGAGACGCACCGGCGCCGGCAGCGGTTGGCGCAGCACGATGTCCGCCACGCCGCCGATCCAGGGTCCGGCGGCGTTGACCAGGACGCGCGCGGTCTTGGTCTCGCGATGACCGCGGGTCATGAGCATCAACTCCCACTCTTCGCGCCGCGTGGCGCGGATGAGCCTTGTGCGGGTGCGGATGACGGCACCGCGCTCGGCGGCATCGAGCGCGGTGAGCACCACCAGGCGGGAATCGTCCACCATGCAATCGGAGAATTCGAAACCGTAACGGAACGACAGCTTCAACGGCTGCGCCACCGGGTGATGGGTGAGATCGACGGTCGCCGTTTTGGGCAGCAGTTTACGGCCACCGAGATGATCGTAAATGAACAGCCCCAACCGCAGCAGGATCGGCGAGCGCTTGCCGGGCAACGGCAGCATGAAGCGGATCGGGCGGATCAGATGCGGCGCCATGCGCAACAGCACTTCGCGCTCGGTCAACGCCTCGCGCACCAACCGGAAGGCGCCGTGCCCGAGGTAGCGCAGGCCGCCGTGGATCAGCTTGGTCGAGGCCGAGGAGGTGCCAGAGGCAAGATCGTTCATCTCGACCAACAGCACGCGCAAGCCGCGGCCGGCGGCGTCACGCGCCACCCCGGTTCCGTTGATGCCGCCGCCGATAATGGCGAGGTCGAAGTCGGCCATAGGCTTA
Source organism: uncultured Alphaproteobacteria bacterium (assembly GCA_963805375.1). Lineage (GTDB taxonomy): Bacteria > Pseudomonadota > Alphaproteobacteria > Rhizobiales > Xanthobacteraceae > Pseudolabrys. The sequence continues at coordinate 636,971 of CAWDUB010000010.1, forward strand.
GACGTTGGCCTGTTGATTCGTTTCTGGCTGCCGCACCATGAGCGGCTTATGCCGGCCGCTCAAGGCAAGCGGAAAGCCGCACAATTCGGCCTCGTTTGAAAAGTAGCCTATTGATTGCCATATCTTATAATCATGCACTCGGCGCCGTGCCCGCCGGGAACCTTCAGAACCGGACCGATGCCCTCCCCCCGCCTGCTCGTCATCGAAGGCAACTCACCGCAAACCATGGCCGAGCACGTGGCCGCCGGCGGCATCCCGGCGAGCAAAGGGTATTCCGACCTGCTGCGCGAGCTGCTGCCGGGCGCCAGCGTCGATATCTGCTATCCGGGCGACCCCACGGCGACGCTGCCGGAAGGCGAATCGCTTGCCGGCTATGACGGCATCGCCATCACCGGCTCGGCGCTGCACGTCTATACCGGGGGCAAGGAGGTGATGCGGCAGGTCGATCTGGTGCGCCAAGCGCTCGGCACCGGAACCCCGCTGTTTGGCTCGTGCTGGGGCTTGCAGGTCATCACCGCGGCGGCGGGCGGCAGCGTGCGCAAAAATCCGAAGGGCCGCGAGATCGGCTTCGGCCGCGGCATCCGCCTCACCGAGGCCGGCCGCAAGCATCCGATGTATGTCGGCAAGCTCGACGTGTTCAACGCGCCGACCGTGCATCTCGACGAGGTCGAGGCGGTGCCGGCCGGCACCACGGTGCTCGCCACCAATGCCATGTCATCGGTACAGGCAGCGGAAATCCGCACCAACGGCTCGGTCGCCTGGGCGGTGCAGTATCATCCCGAATATCCGCTGCGCGAGATCGCCGCGATCGTCCGCCGCATCGGCACGCGGCTGATCGAGGAAGGTTTCTTCTCGGGCGCCGCGGACATCAAGACCTTCGCGGAGGATCTCGATATTCTCGACCGCGATCCGGAGTGCAAACGGCTGTCCTGGCGGCACGGCATCAGCCAGAACGTGCTCAACAAGAAACTGCGCGTCGGCGAGGTGGCGAACTGGATCGAATTCCAGGTGCTGCCGATGCGGGTGAAACGGGGGCGCGGATAGCCATGGATTTCGCGGGGCGGCATGTGATCGTAACAGGCGGCAGCGGCGCGCTCGGGACCGCCGTCGTTGCCAAGCTGCTCGAACTCGGCGCCACCTGCACGGTTCCTTACGTGCACGATCGCGAAGCCGAGCGCGTGCCGTTTCGCAACAACGGTAAGGCGAAGCTGATCAAGGTCTCCGATCTCGCCGACGAAACCGAGGTCGCCAAGGTCTATGGCGGCGGCACGCTCTGGGCTTCGATCCAGATTGCCGGAGGTTTTGCGCCGGGCAAGGTGGCGGACACCGATAAGGCCGCGCTGATGGCGCAGATCGAGGGCAACTTGGTCTCCTGCTTTTTGTGCTGCCGCGCCGCGGTGAAGGCGATGCTGGCCGGCGGCCAAGGCTCGAATATTGGCGGCCGCATCGTCAACGTGACGGCGCGGCCGGCGCTGGAGCCGCGCTCGGGCGCCGGCATGACGGCTTACACGGTCGCCAAGTCGGGCGTCGCCGCGCTCACCATCGCCCTCGCGGAAGAAACCGCCAAGGACGGCATCCTGGTCAACGCCGTCGCGCCCTCGATCATGGACACGCCGGCCAACCGCGCGGCGATGCCGAAAGCGAATTTCGCTGCCTGGCCGAAAGTCGAGGAGGTGGCGGCGACGATTCTGTTCCTCGCCTCGCCCGACAACGCGGTGACGCGCGGCGCCATCGTGCCGGTGTACGGAAAGGCTTGACTGTCGTCCCCGCGAAGGCGGGGACCCATACCCTGTGCGCTCTTGATAGACTGCGGAGTATGGGTCCCGGCTCGCGCTCGCTAGCGCTCGCTTGGCCGGGACGACAAAAAACAATTACCCCGCGGCGGGCACCAGTTCGAGCGACGGGCGCAGCAGGCGCTGCACGGCGTTGGAAGCGACCACGGTGCGGCCTTCGGCATAGGCTTCGTGGTTCTTCTCGATGTCGTCGATATCGTAAAGATAGTTCACCATCAGCCCGTGCCCCTGAGCCATCGCCCGCTCCGAGGTGTCGGCGAGCCAGTTGATGCGCTCGAGCCGGGCGCCGTTGCCGAGATGGAAACGCGCCACCGGATCGAGCGGCAGGCCGCGCGGCGAGCGCGCGCGCAGGAAATACCAGGCCGCGGCTCGCATCAACGGGTCCTGCAGCGCCGCCACTTTTGCCTCCTCCTGCCACCAGTCCGGCTCGTCGAGCGCCGCGAGCGCGCTCTTATCGGCCGCGGTCAGCGCCGCCGAATTGTCGAGGCCGCGCTCCTGCGCCAGCCAGGCGGCAAACCTCGACACCGGCGACAGCGTCACGAAGGTCGCGAGCTTGGGCAATTCGCGGGTTATCTCCTCGACCACCTGTTTGATCAGGAAGCTGCCGAACGACACCCCGGCGAGCCCGCGCTGACAATTGGAGATCGAATAGAACGCGGCCGCCCGCATCTTTTCGGGCTCGATCACCTCGCGCCCGGTGGCCAGGATCGGCGCGATAGCCTCCGGAATGTCGCGGGTGAGCGCGACCTCGACAAAGATCAGCGGGTCGTCGACCAAGGCCGGATGGAAGAAGGCGTAGCAGCGCCGGTCGGGCGGATCGATACGCCGGCGCAGATCGTCCCAGTCGTGGATGGTATGCACCGCCTCATAGCGGATGATCTTTTCCAGCACGATCGCCGGCGTCGACCAGTCGATATGGCGCAGCACCAGGAAGCCGCGATTGAACCAGGACGAAAACAGATGCACGAAGTCCTCGTCGACGGCAGCGAGGTCGTCGCGGCGATGCGCCAGCACGTCCATCAATTGCTCGCGCATGCGCACCAGCGCGGTGGTGCCGCCGGGCGCCAAGTTGAGACGGCGGAACAACTCCTGCCGGCGCGGCTCGGAGGCGGCGTGGACTTCCGCCGCGGTTTCATCGCCGGGCTTATCCTGCCAGGCGGCGATGGCCGTCTGCATACGGGCCGGGTCGGAGCCAAAGCGCGCGGCCAACGCCTCGAAAAAGGCGATGCGCGGACCGGTGGTAAGCGCCGCGTAGCGGCCGAGAATCTCCCGCGCTAAAGCGACGCCGGAGGCCTCGCCGCGCCCGGACAAAAGCCCCTCGCACAGTTCGACCAGGCTCTCGGAATGCGCGGAGGCCTCGCCGCGCCGGTCGCGCGCGCGATCGAGCAGCGCGCGGCCGCGCTCGGAAATGGTCTGCAGCAGTTCCCCGAAAAACGAGGTGTTCATTTTGAGTTCTGTGCCGTTCAGAAGGCCCGGCGGCCGACTGTCACTTTCCCACGCCCATCAAATGGTCCGGCAGCCATGTGGCGATTTCAGGGAATATACACAAGATCACGATCGCCAGCATCATGCAGATAACGTAGGGCAGCGTTCCCCACATCACTTTGGTTACCGGCACATCGGGCGCGATTGCGTTGACGATGTAGATATTCAAGCCGACCGGCGGATGGATCAGGCCGATCTCCATATTGATCGTAAGTATGACGCCGAACCAGACCGGATCGAACCCGGCGGCGGTAATAATCGGCAAAAGGATCGGCGAGGTCATCAGGATGATGGCGGCGGGCGGGATGAAGAAACCGCACACCAGCAGAAATACGTTGATCGTCCCCATCAGCACCCAGCGATTAAGGTGCGCGTCGGCGATCGACTGCGCCAGCGTCTGGGTGAGGTAAAGCGAGGTCAGCATGTAGCCGAACAAGACCGCTGCGCCGATGATGGTGAGAATCATCACCGACTCGCGCATGGTGTCGCGCAAGATCGCCCAGATCTGGTCCGGCCTCCACAGCCGGTAGATCAAAATGGCCAGGATGAGGCACATCGCGGCGCCGACGCCGGCCGCTTCCGAGGGCGTGGCGACGCCCCCGTAGAGAACGTACATCACGCCGACGACGATGGCGATAAAGGGCGCCACTTTGGGAACGCCGGCAAATTTTTCTTTCCAGCTGTAGCGGAAATCGGCGGCATGCGAGCGGAAGCCCGAGCGCCAGATGGCGAACATCGACCACAGCATGAACATCGTGGTCAGCAGCAACCCGGGCATTACGCCGGCAATGAACAGCCGGCCGATCGAAGTCTCGGTGGCGATGCCGTAAAGGATGAAGGTGATCGACGGCGGGATGAGGATGCCGAGCGTGCCGCCGGCGCAAATCGAACCGGTCGCGACCTCATCCGGATAACCGCGCCGGCGCATCTCCGGAATGCCCATCTTGCCGATCGCCGCGCAGCAGGCGGGCGAAGATCCGGTGAGCGCCGCAAAGATCGCGCAGGCCCCGAGATTGGACATCACCAGCCCGCCGGGCAGCCGATAAAGCCAACGGTCGAGCGCCTCGTACAGGTCTTTCCCGGCGGGCGAGGAGCCGATGGCCGCGCCCATCATCACGAACATCGGGATGGCGACCAGCGTGAACTCGTCGAGGCCGGCGTAGAAGGTCTCGGCAACGACATGCATGCTGTCGAAACCCTGGAATAGCAGCAAGAATACGATCGAGATGGCGCCGAGTCCGAACGCGACCGGAATCCCCGAGAGCAGCATGAGCAGTGTGACGACGAGAACGATGGAGCCTTGGGTGGTCGGGCTCATCCCGCCCCTCCGAGCGCTTCGCGGGCATGCTCGCGGGCGATGTCTTCCGCGCCGGCCTTCTCGGCAATGCCGAAAGGCGGCGTCCGGCCGGTCACCAGGGAGATCAATTCGGCGACGTATTGGAGGACCAGAAGGCCCAGTCCGATCGGCATCACGGCGTAAGGCACCCACAGGCGCGCGCGCCACACTGTGTCGGAATGCCAGTTCTTCGACCAAGCCTCATACCAATAGAGCGTGCAGAGAATGAAAAGCACGACGGCAAACCCGAACGCCAGAAGGGACGTAAAGAGCGCGACCCAGAAACGCGCGCGCGCGCCGAGATAAATCGGCAGCACGTCGACGTTTACGTGGCCGCGCGTCATCAGCACGTAGGAGCTGCCGATGAAGGTCGCGCCGACGATCGAATAGGTAACGACGTCGATCTGCCAGATGGTGGTCAGATTGAATATATAGCGCTCGATCACCATGTCGCAGATCACGAGCACGGCAAAGCCGATCAGGAAGGCGGCAGCCACGCCTGCAACACGCGACAAAAACGTGACCGCCCGAATGTAAGCGTCCATTGCCCCGATGCCCGGTCTTTTTCCCGCGCCCCACAAAATCCGGCCGGCGAGTCGCCCCGCCGGCCGGCCCTGAAGTCTCGTGCGCTGTTACTTAACCGCCAACGCCTCGTCGATCAGCTTCTTGCCGTTTGGCACGTCCTTTTCGAACTTCGCGTAGGCGCTCTTCTTGGCCACAGCGAGCCATGCCTGATATTCGGCGTCGGTAAGGCTTGTGACCTCGACCTTGTGGTCCTTGAAGGCCTTGATCGCCTCCTCGTTTACCTCATCGGCCTTGCCTTCGTAGAATTTCTGCGCGTCCTTGCCAGCCTTGATGATGGCGTCCTGCTGTTTCTTGTCGAGCTTGTCGAAGCTCTTCTTGGACATCAGCACCGGCTCGTACATGAACCACAGCGCGTTCTTGCCGCCGGCGGTCAGGCACTTGGTCACTTCGTAGAGACGCATCGACGCGAAGGTACCGAGGCTTGTATCGGTGCCGGTCACGACGCCGGTCTGGAATGCGTTGTAGATTTCGTTCGACGGCGGGCTGACGATGCTGGCGCCGGCGGCCTGCCACATGGCGGCGAAAGTCGGACCGGCCGAGCGGAATTTCATGCCGGCCATATCCTTCGGGTCCTTGATGCAGCCGCCTTTGGCCGCCATGCCGCCGGCGAACCAGGCATCGGAGAGCACGATCACGCCGTGCTTCTCGATCTCGGCGCGGATCATCTTCATGAATTCGGAATCATTGACGCGCTTGGCGCGATCCTGATTGCGGATCAGCCCGGGCATCAACGTTGCCGAGAAGGTCGGCACTTTGCCGCTGGCGTAGTCGAGCGGGAACAGCGAGATGTCGAGCTGGCCATCAACCATCGCGTTCCACTGCTGGTTCGGCTTGAACAGCGAGGCGCCCGGATAGACCTGCACCTTGAGGCCGACATTCGCTTTGGCGGCTTCCTGGGCGATCATCTGCACCATATCGTCGCGAACGTCGTGCTTGCCGCCGGGGAATTGGTGCGAGGCCCGCAGGGTCACCTGCGCCTGCGCGGACGCCGACAGCAAAATTGCCGCCGTGGCGCCAAAAAGAATTGTCGCTAGTTTTCTCATCGATCTCCTCCCATTAGGTTATTCTGGCAACGGTACGGCCGTCACGGTTGTTCTTCAGCCGCTACAATAGCCTTATCGGCCCCTGGTTACACCTTACCCGCCGATGCGACACAGTGCCATAGCTACCATGGTAAAATCGGCCGCAACGGTTTGCCAGCAATGAACAATTCCCCGTCTGGTCAGCGCCGGCCGATGCCCTTATAAACCCTGCGCCATTGCATTCCATTCCAAATTGCCGGGAGTAGCGATCAATGCCAAAGCCGTTGGCGGGTCTCCGCGTCGTCGAACTTGCCCGCATCCTGGCCGGGCCCTGGGCGGGCCAGATGCTGGCCGATCTTGGCGCCGACGTGATCAAGGTCGAGCGCAAGGGTCCCGGTGACGATACGCGCAAATGGGGCCCGCCCTTCGTGCAGGGCGTCGATGGCGGCGAGATCGGCGCGGCCTATTTCCATTCCGCCAATCGCGGCAAACGCTCGATCGAAGTTGATTTCGATAGCGAAGATGGAAGGCGCATCGTGCACAAGCTGGCTAAGCGCTCGGACGTGCTGATCGAGAATTTCAAGGTCGGCGGGCTCGCTAAGTTCGGGCTCGACTACAAAAGCCTGGCGCCGGAAAATCAACGATTGATCTATTGCTCGGTGACCGGTTTCGGCCAGGACGGCCCCTATGCCAAGCGCGCCGGCTACGATCTCATGGCGCAAGGCATGGGCGGCATGATGAGCATTACCGGATACGGGGACGGGCCACCGACCCGTTCCGGCGTTGCCATCTCCGACATCTTTACCGGCTGCTATTCGGTCATCGGCATCCTGGCCGCGCTCGCCGCGCGCGAGAAGACCGGTAAGGGCTGCTACGTCGATTGTGCGCTGGTCGATTCCACCGTCGGCGTGCTTGCCAACCAGGCACTCAACTATCTCGTGTCCGGCGAAACGCCCAAGCGCATCGGCAACACGCATCCCAACATCGTGCCCTATCAGGAATTCCCGGTCGCGGACGGCCACGTCATCGTTGCGACCGGCAACGACAATCAGTACGTCAAATTCTGTAACGTGCTGGGGGCGCCTGAGCTTGCCCAGAATCCGGCCTATGCAAATAATATCGGCCGCCTCAAGCATCGCGACGAGTTGGTCGAAAAGATAAAGGTACTGACCAAGCGCATGACTCGCGACGATCTGCTGGCAAAGCTCGAAGCGCAAGGCGTGCCCGCCGGCCCGATTAACGATCTGGAGCAGGTATTCAGCGACCGCCAAGTGGTCCATCGCGGCATGAAGCTCGAAATTCCGAGCGCCGCCGCCAAAGGCGGCGCCATACCGGGCGTGCGTACGCCGATCGTCATGGACGGCTGGAAGGCGGCGTCGGAACGCCCTGCCCCGCTGCTGGGCGAGCACACGGCTCAGATATTGCGCGAGATCGGCGAAAGCTGAGCCGGCCGCCGCGCTGCCAAATCAATCGATCGGAATAATCGCCGTCAGGCACTCGCCGGCGCCCTTGACTGCGGTGCGATGGCCCTTGCCGGCCACGTCTTCCATCAGCACGCAATCGCCGGGGCCGAAGCTGTGGGCCTTGCGGTCGCTCGCCGTCACCTCGATGTGACCCTTGAGGCAGATCAGGAACTGCTTCTTCGGCGGGTTGATGGATTCGGCGGCCCAGCCCGACGGCAGTCGAATGAACTGCACGCCATCGCTCGCATAGGCATGGGACACAAATACCACTGGCGCCGGCGGCCGGTAGTCGGCCTCGTCGAGTGCGATCGTGGCATCCTCGAAATGCGTGTCACCCTTCTTGTCAGCGTACAGACGGATATATTTCATGGCTTTGCACTCCATCCCTGCCCGGCGGGCTCCAAGGCTTGCACATTCTATCCTGTGCAAGTCGGACAGCCTTGACGTGAGTCAAACGTCATTGCTCTGGCCGATTACGCCACCGCGGTTGGCGCCAAGGCCTCGATGTCGGTGGCGACATCGATCACCACCGGGCGATTGGCGGCGAGCGCGCGCGCCAGTGCCGGCGCGATATCGTCCGGCCGCTCGACGCGGATGCCGAGCGCGCCCATGTCCTCGGCCAACTTGGCGAAATTCGTCGGCCGGTAGGTCCACAATTCGCGCGCCTGTGCCGTCTGCTCGCCGCCATAGGCGCGGTCGAAGCCGCGCTTCGACTGATTGCCGCCGCTATTGTTGTTCACGATCGTCACCGAATTGATGTTCCAGCGCACGGCGGTCTCGACTTCGGCGATGTGATACCAGAAGCCGGCGTCGCCAGTGAAAACCACCACCGGACGATCGGGACAGGCAGCCTTGGCGCCGATGCCGGCGGGAAAAGCCCAGCCGAGATGGCCGGCGCTGCGGATGTAGCTCTGGCTCGGCGTTCGCAGATCGTACATGCCGCCCATCCACATGCCGGCGTGCCCGGTATCGACCACGACGATGGCGTCGTCGGGCGCATGCTGCGTCAGCTCGTGGCAGATGCGCGCCGGGTGGATCGGCACCGCGTTCGATTGGAGATCGGCCTTATATTTCAGATACCAGTCGCTGCGCAGACTTGAGATTTTCTCGATCCAGGCCGCGCGCTTTTTCGCGCTCGCTTTGTCCGCCAGCGCCAGCATGCGATCGAGCACCGCCCTAGCGTCGCCCAGCACGCTCGTCTGCAGTGGATAATTGCGGCCGAGCAATTCCGGCGCGATGTCGATCTGAATCGCCGGCGTGCCGCTCTTGGGCACGGCCCAGAAATGCGTGGTCATGCCGCCGGTTTCGCTGCCGATGAAGCAGACCAGATCGGCAAGGGTAACTGCGCGGTTGGCGCTCTCGCGCGAATAACTGCCGACGACGCCGACCGACAGCGGATGCGTGCCGGGGATGCAGTCTTTGCCGTTGAGCGAGGTGGCGACAGGAATTTGCAGCGCCTCCGCCAGTGCCACCAGCTCTTTGCCCGCGCCGGAAGCGCGCGCGCCGCCGCCGGCGACAAAAATCGGGCGTTCCGCGTCTTGCAGCAGGTCGAGCGCGGCCTTCACGTACTCGGCTTGCGGTTCGGGCCGGAACGGCGGCACGCGCGCGAACTGCAACTCGACGATTGCCTCCATCTCAGCCTCTTCCAGGTCGAGCTGGCCTTCATTGCCGCGGAATTGCAGATGCACCGGCCCGGGCGCGCCGGAGGTGGCGACGCGGAAGGCCTGCCGCACCATGTCGGGAATGCGCGCCACGTCGTCGACCGTCGCGTTCATCTTCGTCACCGGCTCGAACGCCGGCACATCGTCGATTTCCTGATAGACACGGCGAAACTTGGTTTTCGGATCGCGCCCGCCTGTGAAAGCGATCACCGGCGAATGCGCCAGTTGCGCGTCGCGCAAACCGGCGGCGAGATTGAGCGCGCCGATCACCTGCGCCATGCAAATGCCGGGCTTGCCGGAGGCGCGGGCGTATCCATCCGCCATATAGGCCGCCGACTTCTCGCCGTGGCAGTGCACGCGGGCAATCTTCGTGCGTCGCTCCATCTCGGCGAAGGTGCGCCGCAGCACCGCCGGCACCATGAAGACATGACTGACGCCGTAACCCGCCAGCATATCGGCGAGCACCTGCGCGCCGGTGCGTTTCTGATTGTGGCCGGCCTGGCTCATCGCTTCATTCGGGCACGAATTTCAACGCCACGCCATTGATGCAATAGCGCAGGTTGGTCGGCGGCGGGCCGTCGGGAAAGCGATGGCCGAGATGGCTGCCGCATTGGCGGCAGTGCACTTCGACGTTGAGGTCGCCGTAGACCGGATCCTTCTTATGGCCGACGGCGCCTTCGACCGGCGCGTAGAAGCTCGGCCAGCCGGTGTGGCTGTCGTATTTGGTCTTGGCCGCAAACAGCGGCTGATCGCAGCCCGCACAAAAGAAGGTGCCCGGCCGCTCCTCGCTGTTGAGCGCGCAACTACCCGCCGGCTCGGTGCCGAAGCGGCGCATCACCACGTATTGCTCCGGCTTAAGTAGTTTGCGCCATTCCGCGTCGCTGCGCGTGACGGGCCATTGCGGTTTCATCCAGGCGCTCCCTGTCTTCTATCGATCCCGGATCGGCTTCGCCGTCCGGGATGACCGCTTCGCGGTCATTTGATCGCCAGCGGATTGATCGGCGAGCCGACCGCGCCGGTGATCGGCAGCGCCGGCGCAACGAACAGGAATTCGTACACCTTGTCGGCGGCGCAGTCGTCGGCCAATTCCTTGAGCTGGAAAATCTCGCCCATGGTCATGCCCATGATGGGAATGGTGATCCAGTGCCAGGGCTGGTTGATGCCCTCTTCGCTCTCGTTCGGGCGCACCTCGCAGCCCCAGGTGTCGCTGGCGAGCGCGGCCAATTCGGTGCGCTTGATCCATTCCAGCGTCTCGAAAGCAAAGCCCGGCGCATCGCCGCCCGGATAGCCGTCCCAGCTGCCGGCTTTCTGGCAACGCTCCATCATGCCGGTGCGCACGATGACGTAATCGCCGCGCTTGACCTCAACGTTCTGCACCTCTGCGGTGTTGTTGAGGTCCTCGCAGGTGATGCCGTAGCCGTCGTCGAGGGAGTCGGCGCCCTTGAAGCGCGCGACGTCGAGCAACACGCCGCGGCCCACCATCTTGTTCTTGGTCTTCTCGATGCCGCATTTCTGCGCGCCGGCGCTCGTCACCTCGCGACAGTCGTAGCCGTTCCACATGAAGTTCTCATAGAATACGTGGCCGAGGCCGTCCCATTGCGTGCCGCATTGCAGCGGCATGGTCACCATATCGTCGGCGGCGCGGATGCCGCGCTTGTCGAGCACGCCGGAATAGGCGTCGGTGCCGGTGCGCAACATGGTGTGGATCGGATTGGTGCGGCCCATCGACGGGTATTTGCTCTTGGCGCCCTGCGGCCCCGTGTGGTCGAAATTGAGCGCCAGCGAAATGACCTTTCCCTTCTTCACCAGCCGCGTGGCGGCCACGATGTCCTCAGGCGTCGTATAATTGAGCGTGCCGATCTCGTCGGCGGCGCCCCATTTGCCCCAGTTCTTGTATTTCTCGGCCGCGGCGCGCATGTCCTGGCGGGTTATTTTCGGCATCAATTTCCTCCCATCCCAAGCCGGCGGCCGCCGGTTGGGACTTTCGTTTGCAATAATTCAGAACGGCTCGTAATCGCGCAACGCCGGGATCACCTTTTCGCCGAATAATTTCAGGGACCGCAGCAGATCGGACTCCGGCAGGTCGGAGAAATTGAATTCGCCCATGCAGACGTTGAACAGGCCGGCCTCGGCGGTCTTGCGGATTTTGGCGGCCACGGTTTCGGGCGAGCCGATGAACACCAGTTCGTGCTTCATCAGGTAATCGGGGTTGAACACATTGGCCATGATTTCCGACGCGCCCGGCTCGCCGCGGCCGATGAAGCGCTTGGCGTATTCAGCGACGCGCTCATCGAAACTCTCGCCGGGCTTGGGCGGTGGCAGGAAGCCCTCATAGGCGCGCGAGGCGCGTTTGAGCGCCACGTCGATCGCCTTGTCGTCGCTTTCGTCGACATAGATGATGGTGCAATAGGCGATCTTCGGCTTGCGCGGCCAGCCGGCCTTCTGCCATTTGTCGAGGAACACGCGATAGCGCGGCGCCGCGTCGGCGCGCGGATAAACCAGGAAATAGCCGGGGTTGATGCCGTTGGCGGCGCAGAACTCAAGCGTCTGCGGGTCGCGGCTCATCATCCACAGCGGCGGGTGCGGACGCTGCATAGGCTGTACGGAGATTTCGGCTGAATCGGTGTTGTGATTGTCTCCGTGAAAGGAGAACGGCTGTTTGTCGCCAAAGGCGGCGCGCATGTAATCGACGAATTCCAGCGTCGGCGACTTGCGGAAATTGTAGTCGAAGCCGAACGGCTTGAAGTAATCGGCGCTGATGCCGGGCACCAGGCCGAGCTCCATGCGCCCGCCCGACATCTGGTCGACGATGGCGATTTCCTCCACCAACCGCAGCGGATGGTAGAGCGGCACGATGTAGCCCATCGGTCCGATACGCATGCGCTTGGTTCGCGCGGCGGCGCCGACCGCGTAAAGGCTCGGCGAGGAAATCCAGCTTTCGTCCGGGCGGAAGTGATGCTCGACACAGAACGAGTAATCGTAGCCGAGGTCGTCGCAGAGCTGGAGCTCCCGCCACAGTTGCTCGTAGCGCTGATGTGGCGTCATCCCGGGCTTGGCCCAGATGTGCGAAAAATGCGCGAATTTCACGGGGAGGATTCCTCAACTCACTGCAGGCGGGAAGGTAGGCGAAGCGGCGCTTGTATCCGAACTTAGTGGCGGGTCGTCAAATCGTCTTCTAGGGGCTTCATGATCATTAAAAGAGATTTTTCCTTACTTTTCAATTGCTTATAAAACAGGGCCAGTCTGTCCGCCTGACCGGTGGCGCCACGACGTTACCTTCCGCCCTCCGGCACAAAAATATTTTCCATCCCATGGCGAACCAACGCAGCCCGAGCCGTCACTTAAACAAGCAGGCCCAGTTGACGCAGAGGATGAAACCCATGCCGACCCAGTCGCAGCCGAACGCGCCGACCTCAAACACAGACGATCACCGTGTGCTGACGGGAGAAATCGGGATGGCGATCGTCTGGGTCGCCTTCTACGCGATCGCGATAATCGCGCCGCTCGCCGCGAAGTTAGCGCCAGTCAGCACGGTGGTCGCGTTTCTCGCGAAGTAGACGCGACGCCGGTCTGCGCGCCACTAATAGCCGCGCTTTCGATCGACCAGCTGGCCCAGCGACCGCCCTGCCCGGAAGTCACGAAGGATCGCGCAAATGCGCGGGGCGAGATCGGACGGATCGAGCTTGCGCGCCACGTGTGGCATGACGGTGATCTTCGGATGGCGCCAGAGCGGGCTATCACCGGGCAGCGGCTCCACCGGGTAGACATCGAGCGTGGCGGCCGCGATGTGACCGACATCCAGCGCGGCGATTAGTTCGGGCTCAACGACATGTTCGCCGCGGCCGAGATTGATGATCGCGGCGCCAGCTGGAAGCTTTTTGAGCGTCTCCGCGCCAATAATACCGCGCGTCTCCGGCGTGAGCGGCAGCAGGTTGACCAGGATTTCGCTGTGCGCCAGAAATTCGCCGAGTTGATCCCGGCCGCTGAAGATCTCGATGTCGTCGCTCGGACGCGGCTGCCGTACCCAGCCGGCAACTGAAAATCCGACCGATGCCACCATCCTGGCGCAGGCCAAGCCGATAGTGCCGAGGCCCATCACGCCGACCTTGCGCTCGCGCGCCGGCTTGATCGGCAGCTTGATCCATTCGCGGCGCGCTTGCGCGCGCAGATAATCCGGCATGTTGCGGTGATGGCGCAGCACATGCAGCAGCGTGGTTTCGTTCATCATGGCATCGCCGTCGGGATCGCCGGCGCGCACGATCGGCACGTCGGGAAGGTCGGGATCGCGCAGCAGCGCATCGGTACCCGCTGTCAACGACAGGATGAGGCGCAGGTTCGGCAGCTTGCGCAGCGCGCCGGGCGGCGGCGGTCCGATAGCCGCCGCCTCGATCTCCGCCGGATCGCCAACATCGGGCCAGACGCGCAGATCCAGCTCCGGCATGGCGGCGGCGAATTCGCGCCGCCAGACCTCGGCGCCGCCGAACAAAGGTGTGATCAGGAGGGCCATGATATCTCCGTTCGCGCCGGATCAGCGCTAATCAATATCAATAAACGTCAGCGGCCGCGCCACCATCTCCAGCGGCTTTCGCTCGGCGGGAATAGCCCAGCGCCAGGCCACCAGCCCGCCCAGGATCATCAGCACGGCACCGAACAGATAGCCGCCGAACACGCTTTCGCGCGAGCCGGTATCGATCAGCGCCCCGAACAGCGAGGGGCCGATAATGCCGCCGACGCCGGTGCCGATGGCGTAGAAGAAGGCAATCGCCAGCGCACGGATCTCCAACGGGAAAGTTTCGCTCACCGTCAGATAGGCCGAGCTCGCCGCCGCCGAGGCGAAGAAAAAGATCGTCATCCAACACAACGTCTGCGTCTCCGCGCTAATAAGATCACGCGCGAACAGCCAACCGGCGCCGGCAAGTAGCATGCCGGACATAATGTAGGTGAAGGCGATCATCGGCCGCCGCCCTTGAATGTCGAATAGCCGGCCGAGTAAAACCGGCCCGAGGAAATTCCCCGCCGCGAAGGGCAACAGATACCAGCCGACGTGGTCCGACGGCACGCCGTAGAAATCGGTCAGGATCAGCGCATAGGTAAAAAAGATGGCGTTGTAGAAAAAAGCCTGCGACGCCATCAGGCTTAAGCCGACATAAGCGCGCTGGCGATGCCGGTTGAATAATGTCTGCGCCACCTCCCACAGCGGCGTCGATCGCCGCGTGCGCAAGCGCACCCGCGGCAAATCGTGCGGAGGGGGCAAGCCGGCAAAACGGCTTTCGATCGTCTCGACCACGCGTTCGGCTTCATCGGCGCGGCCATGGGTCATCAGCCAGCGTGGGCTTTCCGGCAGCCACAGCCGCATGAAGAAGATGACGAGCGCTAGGCCGGCCCCGATCAGGAACGCGAGGCGCCAGCCGATTTCCGGATCGATCACGTTCGGATCGAGCAGCACCAGCGAGCCCAGCGCGCCGATGGCGGCTCCGACCCAGAAGCTGCCGTTGATGCAGAGATCGCTCCAGCCGCGCACCCGCGCCGGGATCAGCTCCTGGATGGTGGAATTGATCGCGGCATATTCACCGCCGATGCCGGCGCCGGTCACGAAGCGAAAAACGGCAAAGCTCGCAATGTCCCAGGACGCCGCGGTCGCCGCGGTCGCGATCAGATAGACGGTAAGGGTAATGAAGAACAGCTTCTTGCGGCCGAGCCGATCGGTGAGCCAGCCAAAGAAAATCGCGCCCAGCACGGCGCCGGCAAGATAGGCACTCGAGGCGAGACCGATGTCGGTGTTGCTGAAACGCAGGACCGGGCTTTCCTTCAGCGCGCCGGCAAGCGCGCCGGTGAGCGTCACCTCGAGCCCGTCGAGAATCCAGGTGATGCCGAGCGCCGCCACCACCAACGTGTGAAAGCGGCCCCATGGCAGCCGGTCGAGTCGCGCCGGGATGCTGGTTTCTACAATCGTGCCATCGGCCACCATCGGCGCCCTCGCCCGTATGCGTCTGCCGCCAGACTAACCCCCTGAAGGCGCCTACGTTCGGCATATTGCCGCAGGGCGGATCAAATCCGAATGGCGTAGTCCAGGCGGGAGACTTTCGCTAATCTGCCCGGCAAGCGGCCTTATGCCGCTGTTGGACGCCCGCAATTGGAAACTGAAACCCTCCGCCGCATGCACTACGTCGCCGCCGTCGCTTGCGGCGTGCTCGCGGCGCTGGCCATGCACATCGTGCTCACCGTTTTCGGCGTCGGGCTCGATGCCGCGCTGCGCGCCGCCGGCAGCACCAGACAGCAATTCGCCTCGGCGTTGGCATGGTGGGCCATTGCCGCAACCGGATTCGCCGGTGGCTGGGCGACCTGCCTCTATCTGATCGCAGCCGCGCGCGAGCGTGCATTCGTCTACAAGCTGGCGCAGCGCGTGCTGATTGGGGTGGTGTGCGCGGTCGCCACCGTCGGCGGCATCATGAGCAAGATGGGCGATGGCGGCGGTACGGCCGACGTGATCGCGGCGCTGACGGCGCTGGGGCTTGGCCTGGTCTGCGCCTTTTGTGGCGCGCGCCTCGCCTACCTCAACGCCGAACAGGTCTAGCTGTTCGGCTCACGCGGCGCGAATGCGTGGCCCATTCTCTTGCAGCATTCTGTGGACGTCGCGCGCCGGCCTCGGCTGGCTGAAGAGATAGCCCTGGACCTGCGTGCAGCCCTCGCCGCGCAAGATTTCAAGCTGCTCGACGGTCTCCACCCCCTCCGCGATCGTGGCCATGCCGAGGTTGCCGCCAAGCCGCGTGATGGCGCGGATGATCGCGGTGCAGTCTTCTTTCTTGCCCAGTTCCTGGATAAAGGAGCGGTCGATCTTGATCTTGTCGAACGGGAAACTGCGCAAATAGCTCAGCGAAGAATAGCCGGTACCGAAATCGTCCATCGAGATGCGCACGCCGAGATCGCGAATTTGGTGAAGCGTGGTGAGGACGCCGCGGTCCTGCTGCAACAGCACGGTTTCGGTGATTTCCAGTTCGAGCCGTTTGGCATCGAGGCCGGACGCGCTCAATGCGGACGCCACCGTCAACGCGAGTGACGGATTGCGGAATTGCACCGCCGACAGATTGACAGCGACCGTCTGCCGGCCGGGCCAAGTCGCGGCGTCGCGGCAGGCCTGGCGCAGCACCCATTCGCCGAGCGGCACGATCAGGCCAATTTCTTCCGCCAGCGGAATGAACGCGTCGGGCGTAATGAGCCCGCGCTGCGGGTGGTTCCAGCGCGCGAGCGCCTCAAAGCCGGCAATCTTGCCGGTGGCGATGTCGACGATCGGCTGATAGTAGTTCTCGAATTCGCCGGTGAGCATCGCCTTGCGAAGATCGACTTCCAACGCGTGGCGCGCCTGCATTTCGGCGTCCATTTCGGGCTGGAAGAAATGGTAGGTGCCGCGTCCGCTGCTCTTGGCGCGATAGAGAGCCATATCGGAATTGCGCAGAAGCTGATCCGGCTGCTTGCCGTCGGTCGGTGCAATTGCGATGCCGATGCTGGCGCCGATGACGACCTGGTTGCCCAACACGTCGAAGGGTTCCGAAAGCGCTGCGATGATCCGCACTGCGAGCTCGGTCGCGTTGGTCGGTTTGGCGCCGAACTGAACGACAGCGAACTCGTCGCCTCCGAGCCGCGCAACCGTATCGCTGCCACGCACGGCCATCTGCAGCCGCTTGGTGACCGCACAAAGCAACTCGTCGCCGACCGGATGCCCCAGCGTGTCGTTGACGGTCTTGAAGCGGTCGAGGTCGATAAACAGGATCGCAAGCTGTTCGCCGCGCCCGAGCGCCTGCTCGATACGCTCGCGGAAGTACAGTCTGTTGGGCAGATCGGTCAACGCGTCATGACGGGCCATATGCATGATCTGCGCTTCGGCCTGACGGCGTTCGGTCACGTCTTCGAAGGTTGCGACCCAGCCGCCATTCGACGTCGGGCTATAGACGCTCGCGATCACGCGCCCGTCGCTGAGCTCGTAATAATGCGTGCCGGTTTCGTGGCGGCTGATGAATTCGGCCTGCTCCGCCAGCAGTTTCGTTACGGTCTGGCTGTTTTGATCCCAGCGCGCTTCGCTCAGTGCGAGGATCTCGCCGAAGGTGATGCCCGGCTGAATTTGTTCGCGCGACAAGCCGAAAATCTCGAAGAAGCGGCGATTGACGACTTCGAGGCGGTTTCGCCCGTCGAAGTGGCACAGTCCCTGCGACATGTTGTCGAGCGCGGCGTCGAGCCGCACGTTGATCTGGCGGAGACTGGCCTCCTGCTCCTTCGAATGGCTGATATCGCTGCACACGACGATAAAGCCGCCGTCGCGTGTTGCGCTCTGGCTGATGCGCAGCCATCGCCCTTCGGCGACCTGGAAGTCGCCGGCCGGCGGCAGACCATCCTCGCGCCGCGTGAGGATGCGGCCCGCATGCGTCGAATCGTCAACGATCGGCCGCAGCTGTGAAAGCGGCGTGCCCGGCCGCATCAGTTCCGCCGGCACGCCCAGCAGGTTTGCCGCCTGGGCATTGGCGAGCGCGATACAATCGTTCGCGTCGACGACCATGACGCCTTCCTGGGAACTGTCCAGTGCGTCGGCCAGCCGCGATTGCGCCGAACGGCGCTGCGCCACTTCGCGCTCCATCATCTCCTTGATTTTGTCGCGCATGGAGCGCATCGAGCCGAGCAACGCACCGAACTCGTCGGCGCTGCCGGCTGGAATCACGACGTCGAGTTTGCCGGTTGCGATACATTCGGCGACGTTCGATGCCGCCGCGACCGGGCGAATAATACGGCGCGCCAGCGCCCAGGCGATGACACCGGAGAACAGCAGCGCGAGGACCGTGCCGGCAATGTTCAAACGCAAGTCGCGCGCGACCGTTGCGCTCGCCGTTTGCCGGTAGAGGAAGCCGTCGCCGGCCGTATAGTTGATCAGCAGATCGACCTGCTGGTCGACCTTTTTGGCGTAGCTATCGAGCAGGTCCCAACTGGCGTCGAGCTTCGTCTTATCCAGCAAGTGCTCGCTGGTGCTTTTCCAGGCGTTTGCCGCGACTTGCACATTGATCGCGGCCTGCTTGGCACGGTCCGATTGCGACCGCCGCGCTGCGATCTTCAGATCATCCCTGAGCGTCTTGGCCAGAACCTCGATCTGTTCGTCGAGGCTTGCGCGCATGTCCGGATCGTCGGCGATCCAGCGGCGCCCGAAAACCGCCCGCATGGCGGCGAAATCGGTGGCCGCGGCGCGCGCATAATTGATCGACATCAGCGATTGGTCGAAGGTCTTACGCACCAGGATGCCGGCGTCCTGGATGCCCCAGATCGCGTAACCCCCGAGCGAGGCCGTTATGGCGCTCATCAACAAGAACGCCACCAGGATGCGGCCGCGGATCGTCTTGCGAAAGGAGGCACACCAGCCGGCGCAGCGACGCCACTGGCGAACGAGCTTCGCAGTCAAAAATCCGGCGGCAGGCATGAATGCCCCTGGTTACCCGAGACATGCGTACATCGCCTGCAGTTAAAGGGGATTCAGCAGTCGCCGCTTACCTACTAGCTTCGTTAACGCTGCCTTAACTGCGCGTGTTCAAGCTCGCGACGACAACCATTGGGCTTCGATACTTCAGGCGGTCAGGGGAAGGTCGTGGATATACGGGATTTGCGAGCGCGCTTGGGCTTTTCGATTTTCTTGGGCGTATTCGCCGCGTTTCTGGTCAGCTTGGGCACATGGGCGGCGATCGCCCAGCAAAGTCACGTCGTTTCGCAAAAGGGCCGGCAATTCATGCCGACCGACATCACCATCAAGCGCGGCGAGACGCTGCAAATCGTTAACGATGACGGCGATCTAAGGCATCATGCCTACATCGACTCGGAAAAATTCACGTTCGATTCCGGCGACCAGGAGCCCGGCAGCAAGGCCAGCATCACGTTCCCGGTCGCCGGTACTTTCGACGTTCTCTGTGCGATTCATCCCAAGATGAAGCTCGTCGTTCACGTCAAGTGAGCGCCGTGCCGAAAAAGAACGTGTGGGCGAGGTAGTACGTCGTCAAAACCGCGGCCAATGCACCGGCATAACCGACCGGGACCAGATACGGACGCCGCACCATTTCGGATTGCTCGCCACGGTCCCCGATGATGCCGAGCAAGACGACCACGATCAGCGTGTGACCGATCAAGTCGATCTTGCCGAATTCGAGCACGGCACTGACAAACATGCCGGCCAGTATGATAGCGGCCACTCGCCGTACCAGCGGCGTCCACATCAGCGCGAAGGCCAGTGCAAATTCAACGGCGCCGGCCGCTTCCATGAAGAATTCCTGGCTGAAGCCGAAGGTCAGGTTCGGGTGCTGGATGAACAGCGGAAACGACCATTCCGGATAGGCCCATTTCTCGATCGAGGCCCACATCAAGGTGATCCCCGCGGTCCAGCGCACCACGTCGATGGGGCGCGCACCGAAAAATTTAGTTTGGCCGCCGATCAGCGCGACATAGGCTGCCACGCCGAGAAAGACCGGATAGTCGGCGAGATGGAAGGTGCCGTATTTCCATAGCGCGATGTCGAACAAGGCAAAGATGCCGATTGCCGATAGCGGCATGGTGCGGCGCGACACCATGCCGGCCGCTATGGCGAGTTGTATGGCTCCGATCCAGTTCGAATCGGCCTTCAACTCCGGCGTCAGGATTATGCCGCCGACTGCCCAGATCGAGATGAAAAAGAAGACGCAGCCGACACGGAATATCATTTCCGTGTTTTCCTCGACGAGCTGGGTTGCGCGGTCGATCACACGCAGCATCGCCGCGCCGATAAAACTCCACTCAACCAAGCAGCCGGCCAGAAGCGCCAGCATCGAGGTCCCGATTAGAACCTCAAAGTTCGGACACAGGACGTTTTCCAGCCCGACGGGCTGTCCGGCGACGTTGTAGGCGCAAAACCATTTGACGTGTGCGCTCGCAGTACCGGCAAAGACCGCGTTAACCATAACGGCAAGCGGAATCGTCCCCGGACGCGGCAGCCGCATGGGCAGCCGGCTCATTTCAGGCCTCCTCAACGCAAAACCCCAGTTCAGACACCAGATGCACCGCCGCACGCAGTTACCTGGTAT
Source organism: uncultured Alphaproteobacteria bacterium (assembly GCA_963805375.1). GTDB lineage: Bacteria > Pseudomonadota > Alphaproteobacteria > Rhizobiales > Xanthobacteraceae > Pseudolabrys. The sequence continues at coordinate 657,394 of CAWDUB010000010.1, forward strand.
CATTAGTTTTTTACCACAAATCTTAGGGTCTCGGTAAGGAAGCCTTTACTCTTGGTTAACCCCCATGGCCGAACGCGCAAAGCCCCTACCGCACGGCATCAATTCGAAGGCGCTTGGTAAGGTTTGACCGCTAGGACTGCGGGCGCAAACAAAAACAATTGCGCGGCAGGGAGCTATGTTGGGCGCAGTCAGCTTTATCAGCGTCGTGCTTGGAACGGCGGCCGCTGTCGTGGCGGAGCGCTTTCCCGCTCACATCGAGGCGATCGAAACCGGCGCCGGCGTCCTGCTGATTGGCGGGATCGCGCTGGCGGGATCTTTCCTGCCGGTCGTTCTGTAAATCCGATATTTTGAAGCGTTAGACTGCGCTAAACGGTCAGCGCGGTACCCGCGGGATTGCCACCTGCTCGGGCGCAGCGGTCAGCGTGCGCAAGAATGCAATCAGGTCGCCCTTATCAGTTTGACTGAGGTGCAGCGGGAAGATCAGCACCGAACGGCTCGGCCGCTCGATGCCCCCCTTGTCGTAAAGATCGATCACCTCTTCCAACGTCGTCACCGAGCCGTTGTGCATGTAAGGCGCGCGCCGCGCCACATCGCGCAAGGTCGGCGTCTTGAAGGCATAGCGCAGCTTCACCGAAGTCGGAAAAAGCTTGCCGCGGCCGATGTCGTTCTCTTTCGCCGTACCGATGTCGTGGAACGACGAATCGGTGAACGCCCAGCCGCTGTGGCAGGAGGCGCAGTGGGCCTTGCCGTTGAACAGATCAAAGCCGCGCTTGGCGGCCTCGCTAATCGCGCCTTCGTCGCCTTTGATCCAACGGTCGAACGGAGCATCGCCGGAGACGATCGAGCGTTCGTAGGTGGCGAGCGCAAGCTCGATCTTGCCGCGGGAAATCGTGTCGTCACCGAAGGCGGCATGGAACGCGCGGATATAGCCCGGAATATCGGAGAGCCTTTTTATCAACTCCTTTTCCGGCAAATTCATATTGCCGGGCGAGGTGATCGGGCCGAAAGCCACGGCTTCGAGACTGCGGAAATGACCGGTCCAGCCAGGCCGCGGCACCCATGCGACGTTGAGCAATGTCGGCGAGCGCAGCGGCATTTGTTTTTCGCCGACGGCAAGCGGTAAACCGTCGCCCCAGGACAGCGCCGGGTTGTGACAGCTCGCGCATGATCGTTCACGTGAACCCGAAAGCAAGGGATCGAAGAACAGTATGCGGCCGAGCTTCGATTTCGCTTCCGAATAAGGATTGCCTTCCGGGAAGGGGATTTCGCCCGGACGCTGATAGTTCGCCCGCAACGTTGCGCGATCTGGCGGGGCGTCGCCGGAAATGGACACGCCAGCGCCGAACAATAGCAAGCAGCCGGCAATGACGGCCACTTTGGCGACTATCGATGTGAGCCCCGAGCCTCGCATGGCGGCAGCTTGGGTCAACACGATTGAGGAGAGGTTAACGCGGCGCCAGATCGCGCCAATGGCAAAACGCTTTATTTACTGCGTTCTGCAACCCCGGCCAGTTTTCGCGCGCGCGCCTTCTTATCCTCGATCTTCATCGCGCGCGCGATCTGGATACGCTGCGCCTGCGGCGAACCGGCGCCGTGCAGGCTTTCGGTCAGATAGCCGACGGCGTTGCGGCCGATGGTCATGTTTTCGATCAGCCGTAGGATGCGCATGCGGTCGGTGACTTCGACGCCGTCACGGCCTTGCAGGAATTTGCGGATCAGCGGACCGATCTCATTGTTCTGCAAATCCTTCTCCGACGGCATGGTAACCATCAGCCCGCCGGCGAGATCCTGGGCGAGGCGGGCGATCTCATAGGGAAAGCGCGTTACATTGTGCTTGGCGACGTTGGACAGCATTTCGTCATTGATATAGGCGCCCGACGCTGCCGGCTTCGACTGATGCGCGCCGGCCATGCAGCTTGAGTAGATGGTTTCGTTGAGATGCGTCATCTCGACCAGCTTGTCCTTGATGTGGGAGGCTGCCTCGACGCCGTTATATTCGGCCGCCGCGGCCGCGGCGCCGATCAAGACGTCGCCCAAACCGGTTTTGCAGACATAAGATGAGCGGTGATAGGTGGTGAAGCGCTCGACCAAAGAGGAAGCGTATTCCCATTCGCCATCCATGAAGACGTGCGCGTGCGGCACGAAGACATCCTCGAACACGATCAGCGCTTCCTGGCCGGCAAACTGCGCGTTGCCGGCGTCCATACGCGCCGCCGTCGACGATGCGGGTGTCGTTGGTCTGGCGGCCGACGATGTAGGTGAGACCGGGCGCATCGACGCGCACGGCGCCGACCACCGACCAATCGCGATCGTTGGCGCTCATGCGCATGGTCGGCATGAAGATCAGCCAATGCGAATTCACCGCGCCGGTCTGGTGCATCTTGGCGCCGGACACATAGATGCCCTTGTCGTCGCGTTTCACCACGCGCAGGAAAAGATCGAGATCGGTCTGCTGGTGCGGCGCCTTGGAGCGGTCGCCCTTGGGATCGGTCATGGCGCCGCCGATCACCACATTGGCCGCCTGCGCGCGCTTCAAGAATGCGAGGAAGCGCTGGTGATAATCGGTGCCGTTCTTGGCGTCGATATCGAAGGTGACTGAGTGGCAGGTGCCGATGGCGTCGAGCCCAACGCAGCGTTGGAAACAGGTGCCGGTGCGGCGGCCGAGTTCGCGCTGCATCTCGTGCTTGTTGACGAGATCGGCCGGGCTCGTCGGCACATGCAGGAAGCGGTTGACCTGGACGTCGGCGATGCCGGAATGCGTCGTCGCCAGATCGGGCCGCTCCGACGCGATCCGATAGGTTTCGGCCATGGCATTGACCGACGGACGGATCACCGGGTGGTCGACCGGCTCCGGCACGCGCTCACCCAAGAAATACACGTTCATGCGGCGGCCGCGCAGCGAATTGATGTAGTCGTCGGCGGTCGCAATCCGGTTTTTGAAGTCGACCCACAGGGTTTCAACGTCGTTCATCACATTAATTCCTGTCCGCCAGACGAGCCGTGCTCCGCCTGTGCTTCAATGTCAACGCCCTTCGCCCGCCCGGGTGCCGGTAAACTCGCTCAAATCGAGGCGGCCCATCGCGCTGGAAGAATGCCGAGCGGGCGACGGGCAGGGAAAGCGCCGCTAGCACGGGCCGCTGTTGACATGCATTACTAGACGGACAAATCATTCGTACCATAACATGCCAACGGTGACGACGAGTTGGATCGGCCAATCGATCGAACGGTTTGAAGACGACGCGCTTCTGACCGGGCGCGGCCGTTTCATCGACGATCTTGGCGTGCGGCCCGATACCTTGCACGCCGCCATCCTGCGATCGTCACACGCGCATGCGAAAATCCGCGCCATCAACGCCGACGCCGCACGGCAGGCGCCCGGCGTCGCCGCGGTTTTGACCGGCGCCGAGGTCACGGGGCTGTCGGCAAGCCTCGTCGGCGGCGTCAAAGCGCCGATCGAGTGCTGGCCGATCGCCGTCGGCCGCGTGCGCTATGTTGGTGAGCCGGTGGCGGTGGTGATCGCGGCTGACCGCTATTTGGCCGAGGACGCGCTGGAACTGATAGAGGTGGACTACGAACCGCTGCAAGCGATCGTCGATCCGCTCGATGCCCTCGATTCGGCGCTGCCGCCGCTGCATGACGGGCTCGGCGGCAATATCGCCAGCGACCGTTCGTTCCGTTACGGCGATCCCGAACGCGCTTTTGCGCAAGCCGCGCATCGCGTTTCCGTCGCCATTAATTATCCGCGCAATTCCTGCACGCCGATTGAGACCTACGGCGTCGTCGCCGAATACGACCCCGGCGCGGACGCCTACGACATTCTCGCCAATTTCCAGGGGCCGTTCAGCCTGCACCCGGTCATGGCGCGCGCGCTCAAAGTGCCGGGCAACCGGCTGCGCCTGCGCACGCCGCCGGATTCCGGCGGCAGCTTCGGCGTCAAGCAGGCGGTGTTTCCCTACATCGTCTTGCTTGGCGTGGCGGCGCGCGTGACCGGCAGGCCGGTGAAATGGGTCGAGGACCGGCTCGAGCATCTGGCGGCTTCGGTGTCCGCCACCAACCGGGTGTCGCGGCTGGAAGCGGCGGTCGACGCCGACGGACGCGTGCGCGCGCTTGCCTACGATCAAATCGAGGACGTCGGCGCGCATATCCGCGCGCCCGAGCCGGCGACGCTCTACCGCATGCACGGAAATTTGACCGGCGCCTATGACATCCGCAACGTCGCGGTGCGCAATCGGGTCGTGCTGACCAACAAGACGCCGACCGGTTTGAACCGCGGCTTCGGCGGACCGCAAATGTATTACGCGCTGGAGCGGCTGATGCAGCGCATCGCCGTCGAGTTGAAGCTCGATCCGGTCGAAGTGATCCGGCGCAATCTGGTGCCGGCTGACGCGTTTCCCTATCGCACGGCGAGCGGCGGCCGCCTCGATTCCGGCAATTACGGCCATGCCGTCGATGTCGCGCTCGCCGACGGCGGCTATCGCCGAATTGTGCGCGCGCCGCGATCGCGCCCGCGCCGAGGGGCGCATCTACGGCATCGGCTTAACCGCCGTGGTCGAACCGAGCGTTTCCAACATGGGCTACATCACGACCGTGCTGACGCCGGAGGAGCGGCGGCGCGCCGGGCCGAAGAACGGCGCGCATTCAACCGCAACTGTGACGCTCGATCCGCTCGGATCGGTCAGCGTGCATGTGGCGAGCGTGCCGCAAGGCCAGGGCCACCGCACGGTGCTGGCGCAGATCGTCGCCCAGGCCTTCGGGCTCAAGCCGCGCGACATTCGCGTCGTCACCGAAATCGACACCGCGCGCGACGCCTGGTCGATCGCATCCGGCAACTATTCGAGCCGCTTCGCCGCCGCGGTCGGCGGCGTCACGCACCTCGCAGCCACCAAGCTGAAGGACAAGCTCGCGCGCATCGCCGCAGCGCAGCTTAATGTCGCGCCCGAGGAAATCGAATTCGCCGACGGGCGCGTCGGCGCCCGCGGCAATCCGGACAACAGCATGCCATTCGGCCGCGTCGCGGCGACGACCCATTGGGCGCCGGAAACCATCGCCGGAGGAAAACCAGGCGCTTGCGCGAGACGGTGTCCTGGACGCCGCCCGAATTGACCCCACCAACGCCCGCCGACGAGATCAATTCCTCGCTCTGCCACGGTTTTATTTTCGATTTCTGCGGCGTCGAGATTGACCGCATCACCGGCGCCGTGCGCATCGACAAATACGTCACCATGCACGACTGCGGGCGCGTGCTGCATCCTGGCATGGTCGCCGGCCAGATCACCGGCGGCTTCGCGCACGCGGTCGGCGCCGCGCTGTATGAAGAATACGCCTATGGCGCAGACGGCAGCTTTCTATCCGGCAGCTTCGCCGATTATCTGGTGCCGACCCCGACTGAGGTGCCCGCGCCGCTTATTCTGCACGTCGAAACGCTTTCGCCGTTCACGCCGCTGGGCGCCAAAGGCGTTGGCGAAGGCAATTGCATGAGCACGCCGGTATGTCTGGCCAACGCGGTCGCCGACGCGCTCGGTCTCGACACCGTCGATCTGCCGATCACGCCGGTCAAGCTTGCAAAACACTTGCATCCAGACGAGCCACGGCGCGGGGACAAACGATGAAACCGCCGCGCTTCGATTACATCCGCGCCGAGAGCCTGGGCGAGGTCCATGCGACGCTTGCCGCGGACGCAGACTCGCGCATCATCGCCGGCGGTCAAAGCCTGGTGCCGATGCTGTCGATGCGGCTGGCGGAACCCAAGGTTCTCATCGACATCATGCATCTGCCGGAACTGGCCAAGATTGCCGTCGGCGGCGACGCCATTCGCATCGGCGCCGCGGTCACGCAGGCAGAGTTACTGGCGTGGTCAAAACTCGCTGAGAGTCAGCCCCTTTTGGCAGCCGCGCTGCCCTGGGTCGGCCACGCGCAGACGCGCAGCCGCGGCACGGTCTGCGGCTCGGTCGCCCATGCCGATCCAAGCGCCGAGATTCCGCTCGCTTTGCTCGCGCTGCAAGGCACGATTGAACTGTCATCGCGCAACGGCTCGCGCCGGGTCGCCGCCGACGATTTTTTCACCGGTCTGATGTCGACCGCGCGCGATGACGACGAAATGATCGAAGCGGTTGAAATACCAATGAAGCGCGCCGGCCATGGCTGCGCGTTTCGCGAATATGGCCGGCGGCACGGCGATTTCGCTATCGTCGCCTGCGCGGCGGTGGCGAACAAATACTGTGTCCGCCTCGCCGTTGGCGGGGTCGCCGATCGGCCAATGGCGCGCGAATTTCCGGCGATCGACGGCGATGCGATCGACGACGCGCTCAATGATTTGGCCTGGGACCTCGAGGCACGCGACGACCTCCATGCCACTGCGGGCTATCGCCGCGGACTTGTGCGCCGGCTCGGCCGCGCGGCGATCGAGGAGGCGCAAGCATGCCGCACCTGAAGGCCGACGCCCGCCATCGCGTGCGCTTTGAACTCAACGGCCGCGCCGTCGAGGCCGACGCCGAGCCGCGCATGCTGCTGACCGACTTCCTGCGCCACGTACTGGGGGCGACCGGCACACATGTCGGCTGCGAGCATGGCGTCTGCGGCGCCTGCACAATTCAGATCGATGGCGTGCCGGCGCGCGCCTGCCTCACTCTGGCGGTGCAGGCCGACGGCGCGCAGATCCGCACCGTCGAAGGGCTGGCGCCGGCGCCCGGCCGCCTGTCGGTGCTGCAGGAAGCCTTCCGCCGCCACCACGCGCTGCAATGCGGCTTCTGCACCGCCGGTATTCTGATGTCGCTCGACGCCTACTTGCGTGAGAAACCCGACCCGCAAGAGACCGAGCTGCGCGACTATCTCGGCGGGCATTTGTGCCGCTGCACCGGTTACGTGCCGATTATCGCGGCGGCGCTCGATGCTGCTAAGCGCCTGCGCGAGGTGGCCGCCGATGCTTGATCTCGGCACCAGCTTTGTCAGCAGCGTCGAGCGCGATCCGAACAGGCTTGCCATTGTCGACGGCCCGGTGCGGCTCACCTACGCCCAATGGTACGGCAAGATTTCCGCATTGGTTGCCGGCTTCGACGGGCTCGGGCTCAAGCCTGGCGACAACCTGCTCACCGTCCTGCAAAACCGCTGGGAAGCGGCCACTTTGCATTGGGCTTGTCAGTTCGCCGGCGTGATCATCACGCCGGTGAATTGGCGCGCCACGGCGAGCGAGATCGATTTTTTTGTCGAGAATGCGCAAGCCGGAGCCGTCGTCTACGAAGAGGTCTCTAGCAAAGCCGTCGTTCAATCGGAAAACGCCCAGAAATTGCCGCGCATCGCCCTCGGAGCTCCGCGGCCTGATGAAATCGCCTGCAGCGCGCTGCTGGAGCACGCGGCGCCCGACGCAACACCGCGCGCCGATGCCGAGGCCTGGTCGGTGATGCTCTACACCTCGGGCACTACGGCAAAGCCGAAAGGCGTGCCGAGGCGCCAGCGCGCCGAACGGGCGGCGGCGCTGGCGCATGTCGCGCAGAATCTTTACGCGCATGGCGAGCGCACGCTCGGCGTCATGCCGCTCTACCACACCATGGGGGTGCGCTCGCTGCTCGCCATGTCGCTGATTGGCGGCGCCTTCGTCTGTCTGCCGCGCTTCGATATCGGACGCGCACTCGAATTGATCGCCGCCGAGAAGATCAGCAATCTTTATCTGGTGCCGACGCTCTATCACGACCTGGTGCACGATGCGCGCTTCGCCAAAGCCGACGTCTCCAGCGTGCGCAAGCTCGGCTTTGCCGGCGCGCCGATGACCGACGGACTGCTCAAGGAGTTGCAGGCGGCGTTCAAGCCGGACTTGTTCGTCAACCACTACGGCTCGTCGGAAATCTACACCTTCACCATCGACCAAAATGCGCCGGCAAAGCCGGGCTCGGCCGGACGCGCCGGCATCAATCAGCGCGTTCGCGTGGTCAAGCTCGGCGCCTCCGACCCCAACGAGGCCGCCGCGACCGGAGCAGAAGGCGAGGTCATCGCGCTGCTGGCGGGCGATGAATCCTTCGAAGGCTATTGGCGCCGGCCCGATGCTGACGCCAAGGCGATCCGCGACGGCTGGTATTTCACCGGCGATACCGGCTTTATCGACGCCGACGGCGATTTGTTCGTCACCGGCCGAGTCGACGACATGATCATCACCGGCGGTGAAAACGTCTCGCCGGTGGAGATCGAAAGTTGCCTGTCGCTGCATCCGGCGGTGTCGGAAGTCGCGGTCGTCGGCCTGCACGACGAACGCTGGGGCAAGATCGTCGCCGCCTTCATCAAGCGTCGCGCGGCGGTCGGCGAGGACGAACTCGACAAATTCTGCCGCACCTCCGGCCTCGCCAATTTCAAGCGGCCGCGCCGATATGTCTTTGTCGCAGAGATTCCCAAATCGCCGGTCGGCAAGCTCCTGCGCCGCATGCTGGTGAGCGGCGAATTCCAAGCGGAAGACAATTCCGCGAATGTCCACCACGACGGAAACGCAGCATGACCCCGATGACCTTCAACGACCCGCGCATGGCGAGCCTCGACGGCTTTCGGGTCGAGTTCGACGCCGACAAGCAGCGCGCCGATATCGTTCTCGACCGCCCGCCGCTTAATGTTATTTCCATGCCGCAGCGCGACCAGTTGCGGCTGGCATTCGAAGCGCTCGACGAAGACGCCCGCGTGCGGGTGATCGTGCTGCGCGCGGTGGGCGAGCATTTTTCCAGTGGCGGCAATATCAAGGGCTTCATGGAGGCCTCGCCCGAACACGTCTCCAAGCTCGCCTGGAACATCGCGGCGCCGGCGCGTTGCGGCAAGCCGGTCATCGCCGCCAATCGCGGTTACTGCTTCGGCGTCGGCTTCGAGATTTCGCTGGCCTGCGATTTCCGCATCGCATCGGAAACCTGCTTTTACGCCTTGCCGGAACAGAAGCTCGGGCAGATTCCCGGCTCCGGCGGCTCGGCCCGGCTGCAGAAGATCGTCGGCATCACGCGCACCAAGGATATCGTGATGCGGTCGCGGCGCATTCCCGCCAAGCAGGCCTATGATTGGGGCATCGCCACCGAATGCGTCCCCGACGCCGAGCTTGAGGCGGCGACCGACGCGCTGATCGCGGAGTTGCGCGCATTTTCGCCGCTGGCGCAGCGCACCGCCAAGAAGCTGCTCAACGACACCGAGGACTCGACGCTATCGATCGCCATCGAGTTGGAAGGCCATTGCTATAGCCGCCTGCGGCAATCCGACGATTTCCGCGAGGGCGTCGAAGCGTTCCACGCCAAGCGGCCGGCCAAATTCACCGGGTCATGAATCTATTCGCCTTAGGGTGGGCACTCGTTAATTGGAATTGGTGGACGGCGTTCAGTAGCGCAGATGTGCTTGGCGCTCGTTTAACCAGGCCTGCTCGTCCGGCATGGCAAGCAAATCCAGGTCGTGCGGCGTGGCAGAGGTGTCATCGACCCACTCGCGCAGCAACGCAGACCCGTTGATGACATCGATGGCGAGTTTATCGGTCTCGTATTCATAAGGAAAATCGCGCCATAACGCATAACTGGGATACAGATTGCGGATCGCCTTGAAGGCCAGCGCCTGGATACGCCAGGGCTGGAACGCCTGGTGATCGTAGTCGGCGTCGGTGTGAATCTGCACGCCGTTGCAAAGCCTGCCGACGTGCTTGTGAAACGTTGGTTCAAACCAGCAATCGCGCAGGCGGCAACCGTGCAGCCAGTGCGGCGCGATAGTGTGCATTTCCTTGAGCACCCGTTTTGCATCGATATCGGGTGCGCCAAACAATTCGAGCGGCCGCGTGGTGCCGCGCCCTTCCGACAGCGTCGTGCCTTCCACCATCACCGTGCCGGCGTAGGCGCGCGCCATCCATAAATTCGCCGCGTTGGGACTGGGATTGATCCAGGTTCGGCTGCCCAGCGGCCAGCCGAATCCCGGCGCGGCCTCCGGTTGCCACCCTTGCATCTCGATAATGTCATATTCAACGTCGAGCTTGAGCGTTCTGATAAACCACAAACCCAACTCGCCGAGCGTAAGCCCGTGACGCATCGGCAACGGTCCGGCGCCGACGAAACTCTCCCAGCCGGTTCGAAGCCGCAGGCCTTCGATGGGACGGCCGACCGGATTGGGACGATCCAACACCCACACGGCTTTCCGGTGTTTCGAAGCCGCTTCCAGGATGTAACGGAGCGTCGTGACGAAGGTATAGATGCGACAGCCCAAATCCTGCAGATCGACGAACACGACGTCGAATGTGTCCATCATTGCATCTGTCGGGCGGCGTACTTCGCCATACAGGCTGAAGACCGGGATGCCATACTGCGGATCGTTGAACGTCGGCGATTCGATCATGTTGTCTTGCTTGTCGCCGCGCAGACCATGCTGCGGACCGAAAGCGGCAGTGAGCTTGATGTCCCCGCATGTCACGAGCGCATCGAGCGAATGCGTCAGGTCTTGCGTGACCGAGGCTGGGTGCGCGAGCAACGCCACGCGCCGGCCCTGCAGCGGGGCGCGTAAGGCCGGCTCAGTGAGAATCCGATCGATGCCGAATTTCATGCTGCCTCATGCTGCGGGGAGCTCGTGCGCAAAGCAATCGGAATGGTGAAAGTCCGCTTTGCCCGCGGGGTGCGCCAGCGCCCAATACGATAGAGCGCCGCTCGTCTCTTCGATGACGGCCGAAACACCGAGCCGCCAGGTCGCATCGCTTGGCAAGCCCGCCAACCCGTCCAATGCCAGCGCGGCGGTCAATTGGCAACTCTCGGCGCCTGATTGCACGTCGATATTCGGGGCGCCAATCTCGCTCGCTACGGTCCTCCCCTCCCGATAGCGGCTGAACCGATAGGCTGCCCATTGCTTCGAGGGGGAAAAATTGAACTCGTGATATGCGGCCGACGGCAAGGCTTGAACAAACGCCTCAAAGCACGTGTGCCGCCAAAGCTCGTCGGCGCGCGCCGGTGCCGACATGCCCGGCAGGCGCAAATTACCGATCGTTCCGGCGATAAAATATCGCAACACCAGACTGGCGGGATGCGCGCGCACGACATCCACTTCGATGCGATCGACCGCACTGCAATGCGAGTCCGGATGAAGCTTTAATGCCAGCCGCATGGCAACATTGTAGCGGTGATGGCGTCTAGGCCGCTAGCTGAGCGTGCGTCCGCCGTCGATATAGATGGTCTGCCCGGTCACGAAGGCGCCGGCGGACGACAGTAGAAAAATCACGCCGCCGATGAGATCGTCGGGCGTGGCGAAGCGCCCCATCGGGATGCGGGCCAGGGCTGCCGCGCGCTGTTGCGCGTCGTCGAAGATCGGCGCCGCCAGCGGCGTCGGCGTCGCGGCGGGGCCGATGGCGTTCACCGTCACTCCATAAGCCGCCCATTCGACCGCGAGCACGCGGGTGAGCTGCGCGACCGCCGCCTTGCTCGGGGCATAGGCGGCATAACGCGGGTTGGACACCACGCTCGACACCGAGGCCAGCGTGACAATGGCGCCGGCCCGCTGCGCGACCATCACCCGGCCGGCCGCGCGCGCCAGCCGAAACGCGCCGGTGACATTGATGTCGAATGTCTGCTGCCAAGCCTTGTCGTCGAAGTCGAGCGCGTCGCCGACGCGGTAGATGCCGCTGGCGTTCACCAGGCTATCCAGCCGGCCCCACTGCCGCACCGCCTCCTCGACCGCGTCGGCGCACGAATTTGCGCTCACAACGTCGATCTGCGTTGCCTTCGCCTCATGGCCTTCGCGCTGCAGTGCCTTGGCGGCGTCATCGGCGCGCGCGCCGTCGATGTCGGCGATGAGCACCTTGGCGCCGCGCCGCGCCAAAGCTTGCGCCAGCGGCGCGCCCAGACCACCGGCACCGCCGGCGACCAGGATGGAGCGCCCATCGACACTGAATAACGCGTCGGTCATTTTCCGATCAGGCGATTTTTGCGGCCGGCGGCTTCTGCGGCGTCGGACCAAGATGCATCAATTCGCGTGCCTCTTCGGGCGTGGCGATTTCGCGCCCAAGCTCGCGCACGATGCGCGCCGCCCGCTCGACGAGTTGAGCATTGCTGACCGCCAACACGCCGTGGCTGAAATAGACGTTATCCTCCATGCCGACACGGATATTGCCGCCGAGCGCCAGCGCCATCGTACTCAGGGGCAGCTGATATTTGCCGATGCTGACCACTTGCCAGGACGATCCCTCCGGGATGGCGTCGATCATGGCCAGGAGGTTGGCAGGCGTTGCCGGGATGGCGCCCTTGATCCCGAGCACGAAGCTAAAATGCAGCGGCGGCTTCAGCGCGCCGCGCTCGACCAGATCGAGCACGTTTTGAATATGGCTGAGATCGTAGACCTCAAGTTCGTTGCGGATGCCGCGCTGTTTGCAGCCGTCGACAAATTCCGCGTTCCATTTCTTCGAGTTGGGGAACAGGAATTCGGTGTTTTTGTGCTCGAAATGGAAAGTGCCGCAATTAAGCGTCAGCTGGTCCGGCTGCGGCCGGATGTTGAGCAGGTTCATGCGCTCTTCCAGGGTGAAGGGCTCGCCTTCCGCCTTCGGATCTTCGTAGCGCAGCCCGATGCCGTTGCCGACCTGCGTGATCATGCCGGGGCAACGCGACATCACGCCTTCGATGACCTCGCCATAGACCTCGGGCCTGGCAGTGGTGACGCCGCGGCCGTCGCGAACGTGCATGTGCGCGACGGTGGCGCCGGCGTTATAGCAATCGTGAAAATTCTGAATAATGTCCTTCGGCTGTTCCGGCAGCGCCGGGTTCGATTCGCGTCCGTGCAAGCCGCCCGTGGTCGCGATCGTGATAATGACTTTGCCGGGGTTGGTCAGGTTCGGTTTCATCGCGCATTACCTTTCACATACTGCAGCGGATTATTCGAAGCGGCCTTCGACGGGCAGCGCTGTCTCGGAAGGCTCTGTGCTCGGCTTTGCAACGGGCTTTGACGCTTTTGCAGCAGGCAGCGCACGCGGCTTGGTCAGTTGGACGTAGATCACCAAAGCGATGAGCAGCGCGCCGAACAGCAAATTGGAGTAGATGCCACGGTCGCACAACGCGCCGTAGCCCGACAGCGAGACGACGCCGAATAACCAGCGCTCTAGCGCCGTGAGGTCGCGCCAAAAGTATCCGTAACAGGTGACCGACACGGTCCATTGCAGCAGCAGGCAGGTGACGATCGGCACCAGCACGTCCCAATGCAGGTGGGGGAAGCTCATCAGCGACGGGTAATAGACGAACGCGAACGGAATAACGAACGTCGTCAGCATCAATTTCATCGCGTCGCGCGCGGTCTCGAGAAAGCCCGCCTGCGCGATTTTCGCGGCCGCCAACGCCGCCACCGCCACCGGCGGCGTGAGCGCCGAATAACAGGCAAAATAGAATACAAAGAAATGCGCCATCAGCGGGTCGACGCCGAGCTGCTGAAGGAAAGGCACCAGCGCAAGGGCGACGACAATATAAGCGACCGGCGTCGGCAGCCCCATGCCGAGGAATAACGCCAGGATGGCGGCACCGATCAGCAGCAGCAGTTCGGAATTCGGCAAGATCAAAATAAGGATCGTGCCGAGCCTGTTCGACAAGTTCGTCGTGAGGAACACCTGCCCGAGCGGACCGATGGCGATCAGCAGCAGCGACAAAATTGCCGCCATCGATAAGGCATCGCGGAACGCGCTGACCACTTCCGACCAACGCGGCCGGTATTTTCCCTGAAACAGCCCGAGCGTGAGAGCGATGATCGAGCCGACCAGCCCGGCATAAGACGGTGTGTAGTAGCCGAGCAGCATGTACATCACCGCGCCGAAGGAGACGAGAAAGGTCGGCAACATCCGCAAGACCAACTGAACGTCGACCGGCTCGCTCAGCTTCGGAAGCCGATTGCGGCGGGCGTAAACGATCACGCCGGACGTCACTCCGGTCATGTAGAGCAGTCCGGGTATGACGGCTGCTAGCGCGATGTCGACGTAAGGCTTGTTCAGCAAGGCGGCGATGATAAAGGCCGCAAGGCCGAGCACCGGGGGCATGATCTGGCCGGCGGTTCCGGCGGTCGCCTCGATAGCGCCGGCCATCGGCGCGCCGTATCCCTTGCTTTTCATCATCGGAATGGTGAAGCGGCCGGTGAGCACCACATTCGATACGGCCGTGCCCATGATCGCGGCGATGATGCCGCTGCCGATGATCGCTGGAAATGCCGCGCCGCCGGCAACGCGATTGCCGCCAGCCTTGCCGACTTCGATCACCATCTTGAGCGTGCCGACCGCAAACAAAGCGCCGGCGAAAATAACCAGAAACCAAATGCTGTCCGCCGCCTCGCGCAAAAACCAGAACAGGCCCTCGTTGGTGCCGAGGCCGAGATAGTTCATGACAAATTCAGGGTCGTAACGTGGTGTCGCAAGCAGCGGGTATGGAATGAGATAGCCGTAGAAGAAGTAGACGACGGAAACGGCGATGATACCGGTCAGCAGGCTCCCCCAATGAAACCAGTTGAGGATCAGGACGGAGGCAACGAGCACAAGCCCTACATTGAAATCGAACGCGTCGAAGAACGGCTGCGTTGTTTCCAAATGAATGGCATTGAGCCGCACATAGCCGGACGACGCCATGGCCATGATCGTACCGATCGCGGCCACGCTGAAACGAAATGCCCAATAAGCGCGGCCGCTGGAATCCGGCGCCTTCAATCGCTGATCCGCGAGCTCATGCAGCGTGATGAATCCAACCATCGAAATCACGCCGAACATGAACGTCGAATAATATTCGGAAGACGACGTCATGCGGATCAGACCGGTCGCTGTGCCTGCGAGATAGAGGCTCAGCCCGAGGCCGAAAATCCAGAACAGCGCGTTGGCGCCGTTACTTGTAAAACGGAGAATGCGGATCACCTGCGCTCCGGACGTCTCAAACAAACGCCAACCAGAATGGTGGACCGGCGCGGTATTAGCGCGCCGGTCCAGACTTTTCGTTCATTTCGCGTGGGTGAAGACGACCGGGGGATACTTCTTGTGCTCGTCCCAAATGCCGAGCTCGATGTAGGCCTTTTTGGCGCCCGGGTGCACATTGGCGTCGTCCAGGCCGTCCAGCATCATTGCCGGCGACCACAATTTCCACAGCGCGTTCAGTTTGGCCATTTCCGGGCCGTACTTGGCGACCGCCTTGACGAGATGATAGGCGACGTCGTCAGGCAGCGCCGGATTCGCCGCGATATAGCCGCGGTTGAGCGCCGACATGAACGGCTTTTCCTGCAACGGCAGGGTTTTCGCCGGAACGGTCGTCGTCAGGAAACCGGTGTGCCATTTTGCGTTGACCTTATCGATCGCCGCCTGATCCACCCCGATGTAGTTGATCTTGCGGCCGGTGGCTTCGAGTTTGCGCAACGGCCCGCCGACCAGCCATTCTTTGTAAGTCGGGTCGGTGCCGAACGCGGCGACGGCCGCGTCGGCATTGCCGTCGATCAATTGCTGAATCGCGGCGTCCGGCGTGACGTGGCGGATGTCCGAGTTCTTCGGTGTCACGCCGTAGCCGTCTTCAAGGATCAAGCGCGCGAAGAAACCGAAGTCGCTTTGCGTGCGCAGGCCGAGGGCGATGCGCTTGCCCTTGAGATCAGCCGGCGTTTTGAGGTTGGGATCGAGCGAAATGAAATACTTGCCTTGTCCCCACAGCGCCTCGCCGAACAACAGCTTGAACGGCGCCTTCACCGGCTCGGGCAGGAACTCCTTAAATTCCGGCCGCCCGCCTTCCGGCGCCAGGAGAACGATCGTGTCCTCGGTACCGAACACCGTGTTCTTCCAGCGGCGTTGCTCGCCCATGGCCCGGATGTTGTACATGTAACCGGGCGTCTCTTGCGGCGCGAGCGTGATCGGCTCGTTTCCGCGGGCGATCAAGTTTCCAAGCACGGAATAACCTTCGGTGTTGCCGCAGCCGAACGGGCAGATCAGCATTGGGATAATGGGGTTCTGCGCGCGTGCGGGCGCGGTCGTGAGAAATGCTGTTCCAACCGCGACGAGCGCGACCAGACAGCGAGCTAGAGTGCGAGTAAACATTATTTCCTCCCTGATTGGGCAGCGCGTCATTTTTTCGATCTTCGCTGCAGTCAATGGTGACGTTCTTTGACCGCTCAGCCGGTGGCCATCCAGCTGGAGTTACGGTCGATGACCTGTGATTTCGTTGGCCGAGTTTCTTTGCAGCTCCTTATTCCGGCGTGATGACGAAAAGCATCTGACCGTATTCGACGGGTTGCGCGTTTTCCGGCCCGATCTCTGTTACGGTGCCGCTCCACTCGGCATGAACGGTCGTGAACAGCTTCATGACCTCGATGATGCAGATTGGATCGCCCTTGCTGACCGTGCTGCCGATATCGACGAAAGCTGGAGCGCCGGGCGACGGCGAGCGGTAGAAGGTTCCGACCATCGGCGCTGACACGGCATGCGCTGGGGTGCCGCGAACGGCAGGCGTCTCCGGTCGCGCCTTTTGCTCCGACGTGGAGGGTTCGACAAAGATCGCCTTCGAGTCCGGGTTCGATTCAACGGTGTGACTGTTGGCCCCGTGCCGCCGGACCACGAGTTTGATATCCTCGGTTTCGAGCACAAACTCATCACAAGAGCTCTCGTCGATAAGTTTGAGGATTTCGCCGATCTCGTCATACCGCAGCCCCATTTTTGCTTGCGCTCCGGTCAGTGTTGGCCGAGATGGGCGGCAAGCTGGCTTGACGCTGCGTGCAGCGTCGGCAGATGGGTGATGGATTCGGCCACCGACATTCGGGCATGCGGCGCGGAAATCGCGAGGCCCGCGCAGACCATGCCTTTGCTGTCGCGCACCGGCACGGCGAGGCAGACCACGCCGGCGAGGAATTCCTGGTTGTCGATCGAATAACCGCGTTTGCGGATTTCTTCCAACTCGCGGTGAAGCGCGTCGGGATTGGTGATGGTGTTTTCGGTGTAACGAGCCAGCGGCGCAGCCCGGATCAGTTCATCGCGGCGCCGGCGCGGCTGGATGCTGAGCAGCAATTTGCCGACCGAGGTGCAGTGAAGCGGCACGCGCGAACCGGGTTCGAATTTCAGCCCGAACGGCCACGACGCCTCGACGCGGTCGAGATAGACCACGGCGTTGCCGGTCATCATCCCGAAATTGCAGGTTTCACCGACCGCCGCCGACAAACCTTCGAGCACGGCGTGACGGGGCGCCGAACGCATCGATGAGTAAATCGCGCCAAGCGCAAAGTTGAGCAGGCGCGGGCCCGGGCCATAAACTCGGCGGTTCGGCTCGCGCTGCAGCAGCCCCTCGCCGTCAAGCTGGCGCACGATGCGGTGCATGGTCGGCTTCGGCACACCCAGGAGCGCGGCTAGTTCGGATATCGCGAGCGGCCGTTGGGCCGAAGCAACGGTTTCCAGGACGGCAAAGACCTTGAGCGCGGACCCGCCGCCGTGGCTCTCCGGCTGCGGCGGCATGCCCGCGGCGCCGGCCGATTGCCGTTTCGCCGGAACCGGCTGGAGCCCAGATGTGGGGGTCAGGTTCATGCTAATTATCAGAAACTGAAAAAAAGAGTGTTGCAAGATGATTTTTTGTTCTGCCAATGTGGGGAGGCGTCGTTGCAATCGGAGGCTGTAGAATTGTGGAGTGGGTTGGTGGCTAATCGCCGGGATATCGCGCTGCGAGCCGTGCAAGCGGCCGACGGCGCCATTTGCACCGAGCTCGGGCTCATTTTTGCCGGTCCGGACACGGACGCGATTGCCATGATCGGCGACAAATTTACGCCGCGCCGCACCGCGCAAAAATTCGGCATTGCGCTAGTCCCAAGCCATGAGACTGCATGCTGCGCGGCGCGCGGGATCGAGAGGCATTGGCTGTCATGAGCGGCGGAAAAAAAGTGCGGCTGATCGACGTCACCTTGCGTGACGCGCACCAATGCCTGTGGGCGACGCGCATGACGACGGCGATGATGGCGGAGACCGCGCCGCTGCTCGACCGCGCCGGCTTCGAGGCGATCGATCTCGCCGGCGGCGCCGTGTTCGACGTTTGCGTGCGCTATCTGCGCGAGGACCCTTGGGAGCGCATGCGCATCCTCAGCTCTTGGGTGAAAGAGACGCCGCTAATCGTGATGACGCGCGGGCAGAGCCTGTTCACCTTCGAATTTTTCCCCGACGACATCGTCGCGCTTACCGCCGAGCGCATCTTCGCCAATGGCATCCGCTATCACACGCCCTACGACGCGCTCAACGACATGCGCAATATGGAAGTTCCGGTGCGCGCCGGGAAAAAGGCCGGGCTCTATGTCGACGCCGGCGTGGTCTACACCGTCAGCCCGGTTCATACCGACGAATATTACGCGCGCAAGATCAAGGAACTGGTCGCGCTCGGCGCCGACGCGATCTTTCTCAAGGACCCGAGCGGGCTGCTGACGCCCGAGCGCGCGGCGACGCTCGTTCCGATCGCCAAGGCGGCGTGCGGCGGCCTGCCCTTGCAGTTGCACTCGCATTGCCTCACGGGTCTCGCGCCTTACGTCGCCGTGCAATCGGTGCCGCTTGGCATCGACGTCGTGCACACTGCGACTTCTACGCTCGCCAACGGCGCCTCGCATCCGTCAACCGAAGACTTCGTTCATAATATCGCGCGGCACGGGTATGAGACCGGTATCGATCTTGAACTTGTCGAACAGGTGGCCGAACGGCTGCGCTATATCGCGCGGCGCGAGGGTAAGCCGCTGGGACAAATCGTCGAGCACGATTCGTTTCATTACGAGCACCAGATGCCCGGCGGCATGATCTCCAATCTGAAGTCGCAACTCAAGACGATCGGCATCGAGCACAAATTGCCCGAGATCCTGGAAGAAGCGGCGCGCGTGCGCTGCGACCTCGGCTATCCGATCATCGTCAGTCCCTTCGCCCAGTTTGTCATCACCCAGGCGGTGCTCAACGTAATGGGAAAGGAACGCTACGGCACCGTACCCGACGAGGTGCGCAAATATGTCCTCGGCCATTACGGCGAGATCGCCGGGCCGATCGAGCCCGACATCTTGGACCGCATCAGCAATGGCGCCGAGCCGGTGAAGGCGCGGCCCGGCGACCTGCTCGAGCCGGGGATCAAGCGCATCAGGCGCCAGCGCGGGCCGTTCCAGTCCGACGACGATCTGCTGCTGGCGGCGTTTTATTCGGACGCCGAATACAGCGCGCTGAAGGCGGCGGGCCCGATCAAAACAGAGTATCCGCTCGCTTCAACGCCGTTACTCACATTGATCAAAGAAATTGCTTTGCGCCCGGACATCAAATCGTTTCATTACAAGCAGACGCGCAGCCGCGCGAAGGAAACGGCGTAAATGACGCAACCGGCTGGGATAAGGCCGCCGCAGCGGCGGATGTTGCGATGACGTCGACCGAGGTTGCCGTCTTCGCGATCGCGCTGCTGGGCGGCCTGGTGCGCGGCACCACCGGGTTCGGCGGCGCGATGCTGATGGCGCCGCCGCTGAGTTTCCTGATCGGGCCGGTGCCGACCGTGGTCATCGCCTTGACGCTGGAGACAACCGCCGCGCTGGTGATGTTTCCCGACGCCTGGCCGAAGATCAACAAACGGGTGCTGCTCTATCTTATCGTGCCGGCCTGCTTCACGGTGCCGATCGGCGGCTATCTACTGATCACTCTCGATCCGCTCATCGCCCGCAAATGCATTGCCGCGGTCGTCGCCGTCTGCAGCGCGCTGCTGCTGACAGGCTTGCGCTATTCCGGATCGCCGCGGCCCGCCACCTCGATCGTCCTCGGCGGCATCGTCGGCGTGATGCTGGGCTCTACCAGCGTGGGCGCGCCGCCGGTCATTTTTTATCTGCTGTCGGGTCCCGACCCGCACGCCGTGACCCGCGCCAATCTCACCGTGTTCGTAACCTCGATCTCGGTGATCGGGTTGGTGATGCTGTTCGGCGCCGGAGCGGTGACCACGAAACTGAGCCTGTGGGCGCTCCTGCTTTGTATTCCTTTCTTGGCCGGGACATGGCTCGGCGGCGCGCTGTTCGCGCGTCTGAGCGACGTCGGCGTACGGCGGCTGGCGCTCGGCTTCATGCTGTGCGTGGGGATTATTGGTCTGGTGATTTGACGGAGCAGCGTTTCCCACGACGTGAGAAGTACAACACCCCAGTTGTATCGAAACTGCTTGACAGCACTTCGATGCGAATTAGCCTTCCTCTGCGAAAACAAGAACATCTCAAAGTTGGAATGCGGCGGGCCGGGGGAGCCGCCGTCAAGTCCAAGAATAACAACACGCACGGCTCATCCCGCCATTGTTACGATGGCGAAAAAGGGATTGGCGTGTGGAATGGGGAGGCAGCGCAATCAATAATTCCTGTACGAACGGGCGAAAGCCTTTGCGGACATCGCCGGCGCACTGTCGGCGGCATCGCACGCCATCCGTGAGTTAATCATGATGGTCGAAATGCCAACGCCATCGCCAGCGTTGCTCAGGGCGATCGTGATTTTGGAATTCCCCAGCATCGTCGTCGCCAAACTGGCGGCCTGGCTGATTGTGCCGATGACTGGTGCTTTGGTTTACGAGGTCGTCGCCCGCTATATCTTCAACGCCCCGACCATCTGGGCCTACGACATGACCTACATGTTCGCGGGCGCCCTGTTCATGCTCGGATCGGCCTATGCGTTGCGTCAGGGCGTTCACGTCAGGGCAGATTTTCTGACCAGCATGCAGAGTCCGCGCTGGCAGGCATTGATCGACATCGTGCTTTACGTCGTCGTCTATTTTCCGGCGATCGCGCTGTTTTTGGATACGAGCCTCAACTTCGCGATCCAGTCGTGGTTACAGGGCGAAAGTTTTCCGCAAAGCCCGTGGATGCCGATCATCTACCCGCTCAAGACCGTTATGCCCGTGACCCTCGTGCTTTTGCTCATCCAAGGTGTCGCTGAATTGCTCAAGGCGTCATGGACGTTGCGCACGAACGTGGCGTTCAGAGTGCAACAATGACGAACGCCGTCCTCGGTCTTGTCTCGCTTTTGGTCGCCGTCGTCGGTGTGCTGACCGGCTTTCCGATGGCGTTTATTTTCATATTCGTCGCCTTGCTGTTCGGCTTTATCGGCATCGGGCATCAGGTTTTTTACCTGCTCACCTATCAATTCTTCGCGCTGATGACGAACGTCGAACTTGCTTCGATTCCGCTGTTCTTGTTCATGGGTTATTTGCTCGAGCAGTCCGGACTGATGGACCGGATGTTCCTGGCGTTGCGCATGACGATGGGCAACACCAAAGGCTCGCTCTACATCATCGTGATGATCATTGCGACCGTGTTTGCCGCGGCCACCGGCATCGTCGGCGCATCGGTGACGGTGCTCGGTGTCATGGCGGCGCCCATGATGATCAGCAGCGGCTACAACACCAGGCTTTCCGCCGGCACCATCGCCGCCGGCGGCACTTTGGGAATTCTTATCCCGCCAAGCGTCATGCTGATTGTCATGGGCCCCCTGGTCGGCGTGCCGATATCGGATCTGTTCGCCGCCGCGATCGTTCCTGGGCTCATGCTCGCCGCCATCTACCTCGTCTACGCGCTGATCCGTTGCCATATCAATCCGGCGCTTGGACCCGCGCTCACCTACGAGGGCGCCGCGCCGTCGGCGGCCGCAAAAATACGCGAATTGCTGCTCGGCGTCATTCCGATCGCGACCGTCATCATGGCGACGCTGGGATTGATCCTCGCCGGCATCACGACGCCGACCGACGCTGCGGCGACCGGCGCCTTCGCATCGCTGCTGTTATCGTTCGCCTATCGGCGCATGGGATGGCGGCAATTTCGTACCGCGGTCTACCGCACCATGGAAACGACCGCCTTCATTATGTTTCTGATCGGCGCCGCCAACTTCTTCGGCGCGGTCTTTGCGCGGCTCGGCAGCGGCAATCTGCTGACCGATATCCTGCTCGGGTTTCCGTTCTCGCCGATCACGATGCTGGTGCTGATGTTGCTGTTGGTGTTTCTGCTCGGCGGACCACTGGAATGGATACCGATCGTGCTGGTCATCGTTCCTATCCTGCTGCCCGTGGTGAAGCAAATGGGCTTCGACATGCTCTGGTTCAGCATTTTGGTGGCGGTGACGCTGCAATCGTCATGGCTCACGCCGCCGATGGCACTGTCGTCTTATTTTCTCAAAGGCGTCGTACCGCAATGGAGCATGAAGGATATCTATCTCGGTATGCTGCCGTTCGTCTTTCTGCAGGCCCTCGTGGTCGCCCTCTTGATCATGTACCCGGCTTTGGTCACGTGGCTGCCGCACGCGGCAGGGCTGAACTGATGCGCGAACCGGTCGAAACTTAAGAACCAACCAAGGGAGGACTAAAATGAGTAGAACCCGGACGTTGCTGGCGAGCATGCTCGTTGCATGCAGCCTGCTGTTCCTGTCGACGCCGTCGGCGACCTATGCCGCGGATTCCAAGGTCTACGACTTCTCAATTCAAACGGCCGTGCCATCGTCGAGCTTGTACTTTCAATTGCTCGAACGCTTCGTCAAACAGATCGACACCATGTCGGGCGGCCGGCTCAAGGGCACGGTGCTGCCGGCTGGCGCAGTCGTCGGACCGTTCGAAATCCTCGACGCCGTCAGCAACAACGTCGTGAAGGCTGGCTATGCTTGGGGCAACTACTGGTCCGGCAAGAACTCCGCCTTCGTGCTGTTCGCCAACGTGCCGGCGAGCACGGGGCTCGATCAGAGCGGCCTGGTGGCCTGGTATTATCGTGGCGGCGGCGAGAAACTCTACGACGAGCTTCTGCACGACGTCATGCACCTTAATCTGAAGGCGTTCTTCATCCAGCCGATGGGCCCCGATCCGCTGGGCTGGTTCAAGCAGCCGATCAAGGACATGGCGGACTTTACCAAGTTCAAGTACCGCTCGCCGCCCGGCATCCCCGGAGAGACCTACAAGGCCATGGGCGTGGCCGCCGTCGCAATGCCCGGTGGTGATATCGTTCCGGCCGCGCAACGCGGGGTGATCGACGCCGCCGAGTGGATCGGCCCGGCCGATGACCGCAATCTCGGCCTGCAGAAGATCTGGAAATATTACTACCTGCAAGGGCTGCACCAGCAAACCGACGTCGGGCAAGTCATATTCAACGGCGACTTCTGGAAGTCGCTGCCGGCTGATCTGCAGGAAATCGTCAAGGTCGCCGTGATGGCCAACGTCGCGGAGACGCTTAACGCCAACGTCTACGACAACGCCTTGGCGCTACAAGAGCTGCAAGAGAAGGAGCATGTTCACATCGAGAACACCCCGGCCGATTACTATCCCAAGTTCATCGCGGCCGAGAAGAAGGTGACGGAGCAGTACGCCGCCAAGAATCCCTTCTTCAAGAAAGTGCTGGATTCACAGATCGCCTTCGCGAAAGTGGTCTATCCCTATCAAGGGCGCATTCTCGAACTGTACTACAACATGCTCAAGACGGCGCACGAGCAGCAGAAGTAAGCATCGCGCCCCGGCGTCAGAGTAAAAGGGCGACAAGGCGGCAGCGGATCGGGCGTGATTTTGCCCATTCGCTGCCGCCCGTCGATTTGAGGTTCTCGCTCGCGCAGCGTCAGGACTGATCATGCGCGCCGACTTTCACAATGCGCGCAAGCTTCGGTAACCAAGTTACCCTGAAGATTATGCGAACGATTTAACTCAAAGCTAAAGCCCGATTTTGTAAGCTCCTTTATAGGCGGGCGTAGCTCAAAGGCAGAGCGCTGCCTTTCCATGGCAGAAGCGACGGTTCGATTCCGTCCGCCCGCTCTTTCAATTCGCCGAAGCTGCGGTTGAGTCAAAAAACAAGAATGGTGCCCAGGG
>CAWDUB010000011.1:0-30605 GCA_963805375.1 uncultured Alphaproteobacteria bacterium
CTTGGGAAGCTGCCGTTCTACCATTGAACTACGCCCGCTAATGCCGACCGTCATAAAGCCGCACAAGAAATCGGTCAGCGTCTGTCAGGAGTGCGATCCGACCTTGCCTAAAATGCCAGGCCGAAGCAAGATTGCGCGCAAGCTTCGGCAGGGAACTCTATCGGAAGTACGGGAGGGAAGAATGTTTCGCAGCCTCGTCTGCTCCGCGCTGGCCGCAACGGCCTTGCTGGCCGCTTTTTCCGTGAACGCCAGCAACGCATCGCCGCAAACCGATCGCGGCAAGTATCTGGTCGAATTTGGCGGCTGCAACGACTGCCACACGCCCGGCTACTTCTTCGGCAAGCCGGATATGGCGCGCTATCTCGGCGGCTCCGAAGTGGGTTTCGAGATTCCGGGGCTTGGCGTTTTCGTCGGCCGCAACATCACGCCGGACAAGGAAACCGGCATCGGCAACTGGACCGAACAGCAGATCGTGACCGCGATCCAGACCGGCGTGCGGCCCGACGGCCGCATCCTGGCGCCGATCATGCCGTGGCATGCCTTCGCCAAACTGACGAAGAACGACGCGCTGGCGATCGCCGCCTTTCTCAAATCCGTAAAGCCGGTGAAGCACGCGATTCCCGGCCCCTTTGGTCCCGGCGAGAAGGTCTCGACTTTCATCATGCGGATTTTGCCGCCGGGTGAGACCGCGGCCGGACCGCCGCCCGACAAGAAGTAGTTATCGCCCAAGCGCGGCGTGGCCGCTTGTCGTCACCGGGCTAAAACTCGGGTGGCGAGCAGCTCACGTTTTGAAATGCTTGGAGAGCTTCAGGCTCTGCGCCTGATAGTTGGAGCCGATGCCCTGGCCGTAGAGCTTGTCCGGCCGCGCCATCATCTTCTCGTAGACCAGGCGGCCGACGATCTGCCCGTGCTCAAGAATAAACGGCACCTCGCGCGAGCGCACTTCCAGCACCGCGCGCGCGCCCTTGCCGCCGGCGCCGGCATAGCCGAAGCCGGGATCGAAGAAGCCGGCATAGTGCACGCGGAATTCGCCGACCAGCGGGTCGAACGGCACCATCTCGGCGGCATAGTCGGGCGGCACCTGCACCGCTTCCTTCGACGCCAGGATGTAGAACTCGTTGGGATCGAGGATCAGGCTTTTGTCGGGCCGAGCGGCCATCGGCTCCCAGAAATCGGCAACCGCATAGCCGCCGCGGCGCTCGACGTCGATCAGGCCGGTGTGGCGCTTGGCGCGATAGCCGACCAACCCGCCGGGACCGAGGCCTGAGAGATCGACGCTTACAGCGACGCCTTCGCTCACATCGGCTTCCTCGGCATCGACCAAGCGCTCGCGCGCATGCAATTCCTGCAAGGCGTCGGCGCCGAGCAGCGCGTGGCCGCGGCGGAAACGAATCTGCGACAGTCGCGAACCCTCGCGCACCAGAACCGGGAAGGTGCGCGGCGAGATTTCGGCGTAAAGCGGGCCGTGATAGCCGGGCTCCAGCCGGTCGAAGCCGCGCGTCTCGTCGGCGATCACGCGGGTGAACACGTCGAGCCGCCCGGTCGAGCTTTTCGGATTGGCGGCGGCGGAAATATCGTCGGGCAGCGCCAGGCTCTCCAGCAGCGGCACGATATAGACGCAGCCGGTTTCCAGCACCGCGCCGTCAGTCAGCGCGAACTCGTGCAGCTTTAATTCGTCGATGCGCTGGGCGACCGTGGTCGAGCCGGGCAGGAAGCTCGCGCGCACGCGATAGGCCACTTCGCCCAGCCGCAAATCAAGACTCGCCGGCTGGATCTGGTCCGGCAGGAATTCGGACGAGGGCAAAATCCCGCCCGCCGCGGCCAGCGCGGCAACCATGCGGTCGGGCAGAATGCCTTTGTCTTCGATGGCGAATGCGAGGGTCAACAAGCGCCCCTTCCCATTAGAGCGCCGATCTAACCCGACAGGCCGCTTGACGGGAAGCCGCGGGCCCCGCTACAAACACCTTATCCCGTGGTCATTTGAGCCGGCCGGCTTGCAGCCACGTTAAACAACTTGCTAAAAGGCCGGGGACGCGTGAGCCCGGCCGAGAAATTTTCTCCGGCCGGTTTTTTGTTGGAGGCTCACATGTCCGCGTCCGATACGGCCCGCAAAAGCTACCGCCCGGAAACCCGCCTGGTGCATGCGGGCATCCTGCGCTCCGAGTTCAACGAAACCTCGGAGGCGCTCTACCTCACGCAAGGTTACGTCTACGAGAGCGCGGAGGCCTGCGAGGCGCGCTTCTCCGGCAAAATCCCAGGCTACGTTTATTCGCGCTACTCCAACCCGACCATGACCATGTTCGAGCAGCGCATGGCCGCGCTCGAAGGCGCCGAAGCCGCGCGCTCGACCGCGACCGGCATGGCGGCGGTCACCACCGCGCTCATGGGGCTGGTCAAAGCCGGCGATCACGTCGTCGCCGCCAAGGCGCTGTTTGGCTCCTGCCGCTGGGTGATCGAGGAATGGCTGCCGCGTTTCGGCGTCGCTTCCACGCTGGTCGACGGCAAGGACCTCGCCGCCTGGAAGAAAGCGGTGCAGCCGAACACCAAGGCGTTCTTCATGGAGACGCCGACAAATCCGACGCTGGAAGTCTACGATATCGCCGCGGTTGCCGACATCGCGCACGCGGCCGACGCCAAGCTGGTCGTGGACAATGTGTTCGCCACGCCGCTCTACCAGAGCCCGTTGCCGCTCGGCGCCGACTGCGTGGTTTATTCGGCCACCAAGCACATCGACGGCCAGGGGCGCGTGCTCGGCGGCATCATCCTCGCGTCGGAAAAATTCATCATGGACCACGTGCACCAAATCATCCGGCAGACCGGGCCGTCGCTGTCGCCGTTCAATGCCTGGGTGATGCTGAAGGGACTGGAGACGCTATCGGTGCGCGTTGAGCGGCAGACCGCGAACGCGGCGGCCGTAGCGGCGGCGCTCGACGGGCACAACAAGATCACGCGGCTGATCTATCCCGGCCGCGCCGACCATCCGCAGGCCGATATTATCAAGAAGCAGATGAAGGCGGGCTCGACGCTCTGCTCGTTCGAGATCAAAGGCGGCAAGGAGGGCGCCTTCCGATTTCTCAACGGCCTGCGTCTCGCCGCCATCACCAATAATCTCGGCGACGCCAAAAGCCTGGTCACGCATCCGACCACAACCACGCACCAGCGGCTTACGCCGGCGCAGCGCGCCGAGCTCGGCATCGGCGACGGGCTGGTGCGTTTCTCAGCGGGGCTCGAACACCCCGACGATTTGGTCGAGGATCTGCTGGCGGCGCTCGAAAAGGTGTAACGCGGTTTTTAGTCGGCAAACGCCGCCATGACCGGCCGCCGGGCGGTGGCATCGGCAATGACGTCGCTCAGTCCCTTGGCGAGACAGCCATAGCTCCAATCGTTCATGTGCAAACCATCGGGCGACACGAACGTCTTGAAGTCCATGTGATCGTGTTGGTACCAGCGCTGCATCACGGCAAAACGGCGGAACAGGTCGACGTTTTCCTGTTTGGCGGTGAGCGAGATCAGCGCAACCATCGATTCCGCGCCCGGCTTGGCAATCACCTTGGGCGCAAATTGCGGATCGATCAGCACCACATCGGCGCCGGTCGCGCGAATCTTCTGCAGGCCTTCGCGGATCAACGCGCCATGATCGGCGAGTTTGTGATTGCGGATGACCGAATTGGTGCCAAGCTGCCACAGCACCAGATCGGGCTTGGCGGCCACCACGGCGCTATCAAAACGCTTGAGCATGTCGGCGACTTCCTCGCCGCCGACGCCGCGGTTGAGCACGGTGATGGCGTGACCGGGGAAACGCTGCTTGAGCTCGACGGCGAGCCGGCTCGGATAATTCGCGTCAGGCGAACTTGCGCCCGCGCCAGCCGTCGACGACGAGCCGACGGCGACGATGGTGATCGGCTCGTTTGCGGCAAGCTTCTGCGCGAAGTGCGTCAGCGGATGGGCAAGGCGGACAACATCAAGCGGCGCATCGCACTGCGGCGATGGGCCCGCCACCTGCGCCTGCGCGGCACCGCCGAGCGCGGCAAATAGCACGGCAACAGCGATCGGTCGCAGCGACCGAAAATCCCGATAATGATGCTTCACGGAATTCCCCCAAAGACCCCAGCTAACGACCGGCCCCGGCCGGCGGTTCGTTTGATTTTGCCGCCTCGACGACGAGATCGGCCAGCAAGCGTCCAATGCAATCATGGATACGCTCGGCTATGTCTAGTTTATTCGTCGCAGACTGTAAATTGAACACACGCAAATCCGCCCATGATTTCATGACGTTGAAACGATCGAAAATCGGTATTTCTTGCTGCACTGCAACCCAACGCATGTTTTCACTATAGGTCCGAAGCGCGATCATTGATTCCGTGCGCGGACTATATTGCGAATTAACGAAAACGACGTCGGCACCCGCCGAACGGGCCTGGTTTATGCCCCTCTCGAGGGCCGAACTGAACCGATCGGGGTCGATCGCCAACATGGCGTCGACGGTACCGGTTTGCCAGATCATGAGCGCCGGTTTTGCCGCCGCCAGGGCAGGATCGAGCGTTTTGACCATATCAGCAGCGGTGCGCCGCGATTTGACATCGGTCAAAACCTTCACGGCGACGCCCGGCAACTTCGCCTGCAGCGCGCTTTGCAGCCGGGCGGGATAGCCATTCTTGACGCCATTTGGCCCCGGCAAAGACGAGGATCCGGCGCCCAGCACCAATATATTGAGGTGTTTCGCCGCAATGGCGCGCGCGACCTGCGGCAGCGGGAAGTCGTAATCGGCCGAACGTTCGGCAAGCTGGCATTCGGCCGGATGGGCGGCGGGCTGCGCGGCAAAAGCCGGCGCCACCAACAGCAGCCATGCGAGCGCCCACGCCCCCAGCGTTTTCATGCCTCGCCCCCAGCAAGGCCGGGTTTCGCACTCGGCGGCCGGGGCCCCGGTCCCCGACGTTCCAGTTTCTTGTACCACGAAACCAGGGCCGCCACGCCGACCATAATCACAATGCCCAGCGCGCTGACGGCGATTTGCATCAACACCCGGTCGGACACTTCGGTGAACACGAAGTGCCCGGCAAAGGACAGGAACACGCCAAGGCAGAAGGTCTCCAGCGAATGCTGCCCGCACACGATCGCCGGCCAGAAGACCGGCGATTTCAGCCCCGGCCAGTCGCGCGGCACCACCCAGACGGTGATCACGGCGAGCGACAGGAAATGCAAAATGCGCAGCACGTCGAGGTTGGTCTTGTCGATCGGATAGATCACGTCGTTGAGGACTTTCGGCACATAGAGGCCGAGCCGCGGAAAATACCACGTCATCACGATGGAAAATGCGAACATCAGATAGGCGATAGCCAGCGCGACCGTCACCGGCGAGTTGATCCAGCGCGCCAGCCGCTGCGCGCCGCCAAGCGCGCACCAGGCGCCGAACACGAAGAGCAATTGCCAGGCGAACGGGTTGAACAGCCACACGCCTTGCGGATAAGCCGCCAGGTTCCAGTTGAACTTCCACATCAGCGCATAGAGAACCGCGGAAGCGGCAAGGCCGAGCGAGGGCCGGCGCAACAACAGCCACAGGATCGGCGAGAACCCGACAAGCAGCACGATGTAAAGCGGCAGCACGTCCATGTTGACCGGCTTGAACTTCAACATCAGCGCCTGCAGGATCGTAACGTCCGGGTTGCGCAGGAAATTCATCACGCCCATTTCCTCGGTGTAGAGCGGATTGTCGAATGAGTGCGCGACGTAGGCGATTTCGGCGAGATAGATCGCAAACAGGAACACGTGCGCGATATAGATCTGCCAGGCGCGCTTGAGCACGCGCGCGCTGGAGACGATGAAGCCGTGCTCGCGCATCGAACGGCCATAGACGAAGGCCGCGGTGTAGCCGGAAATGAAAACGAAGATTTCCGTGGCGTCGGAAAATCCGTAATTGCGGATGGTGATCCAGCTCACCGCATTAGACGGAATGTGATCGAGGAAGATGAGCCAGAGCGCCAGCCCTCGGAACAAATCCAGCCGCAGATCGCGTTCGGTCGAAACCGGGGCCATGAGCGGCTTTTCTTTGCTAAGGTGTTTCGGCCATAATTGAAGCGCTGGAACAAACAATAGGCCGAAACGGCGTATTTAAGGCATATCAATGTACCGCGCCGTAACCCGCAAAATCGAGGTGACGGTGACGCCGCGCTTTGTTTCGGAGCGCTCGTCGCCGGGCAACGGCTATTTCTTCTGGGCCTATACCATCGATATCACCAATCTCGGCGCCGAGACGGTGCAACTCAAGACGCGTCATTGGCGCATTACCGACGCGCTCGGCCGCCTGCAGGAAGTCAAGGGACCGGGCGTCGTCGGCGAAGAGCCCGTGCTCAAGCCCGGCGAGTCCTTCGAATATACCAGCGGGGTGCCGTTGCCGACGCCGTCCGGCTTCATGGCCGGCAGCTACGGCATGGTGACGGGTACGGGCGAGCATTTCGATATCGAGATTCCGGCGTTCTCGCTCGAACTCGTCGCACGCCGAGCGCACGATCAATTAGTTTTCCGGTTGCTCGTTCGCCTCGACCTCGCCCGGCGCGAAGATGTAGGTGGCGCTGCAGAACTCGCAAGTCACGGAAATCTTGCCGTCCTCGATCATGTGGTCGCGGTCGTCTTGCGAGAAGCTTCGCAGCATCGCCTCGACGTTGTCGCGCGAGCACGAGCATTGCGCGCGCACTTCGCCGGCGCGGAAAACGCGCACGCCCGGCTCGTGGAACAGCCGGTAGACCAGCCGCTCGCTCGACAGCGCCGGATCGATCAGTTCGACGTCTTCGACCGTTGAGACCAGCGCGCGGCCTTCCACCCAGGCATCGTCCTCCGGCAGCGTGTGCGGGGTA
Organism: uncultured Alphaproteobacteria bacterium; assembly: GCA_963805375.1. GTDB lineage: Bacteria > Pseudomonadota > Alphaproteobacteria > Rhizobiales > Xanthobacteraceae > Pseudolabrys. Next base: position 6,852 of record CAWDUB010000011.1, read on the forward strand.
ACGCCTTCCGGCGCGTCGCCCGGATCGAGATCGGCAACACGCGCCCGTTCGGCGGCCTTGGGTAGAAACTGCAACAAGATGCCGCCGGCGCGCCAGCGATGCTTGGCGCCGCCGTTGCCCGCGCGCAGTTCCTCGGCCACCGCCAGGCGCACGCGCGTCGGAATCTGCTCGGAGCGACGGAAATATTCGTGCGCGGCGTCTTCCAGCGAGCCGCCTTCGAGGGCCACCAGGCCCTGGTAGCGGCTCATGTCGGGGCCTTGGTCGATGGTCATGGCGAGATGGCCGTGACCGAGCAGCGCGCCGGCATCCGCTTTGCCGGCCTCGATCGCCGCGGCGACGCGCTCTTTGTCGAAACGGGCGCAGGCGCGCACTTTGCCGGGCGCGGTGAAGTCGACCACCAGCATGCGCAACGGCCCGTCGGTCTGCGTCTGCAGAATGAAGCGGCCGTCGATCTTCAAGGCCGAACCGAGCATGACGGTGAGCACGACCGCCTCGCCGAGCACTTTGGCGACCGGGGCGGGATAGTCGTGGCGGGCGAGGATTTCATCGACCGCCGGCCCGAGCCGCACCACGCGGCCGCGCAGGTCGAGCGCCGCCACTTCGAACGGCATCACGGTGTCGTCGGCCGTGGTCGCCGACGGCGCCCGCGTCGGAATGGCGATGTCGGATTGCGGAAAGGAAGGATCGGTCATGGGCGTTATGTAGCGTTCAAGTTGTCAAATTCGAGCCCCCGATTTCGTCATTCCGGGGCGCGTCGAAAGGTGCGACCCGGAAACCAGAAACACGCTCCGGGTTTGCATCTGGATTCCGGGTTCGCCGCCATAGCGCGCTAAAGACGCGCGTAAACGCGCTTATGGCGGCGCCCCGGAATGACGGGTTAGGCCTCCGCGTGCAGGCACCAGGCGAGCAGGCCCTTCTGCGCGTGCAACCGGTTCTCCGCCTCGTCGAACACCACCGATTGCGGGCCGTCGATCACCTCGTCGGTGACCTCCTCGCCGCGGTGCGCCGGCAGGCAGTGCATGAACAGCGCGTCGGGCTTGGCCTTCTTCATCAGCGCGGCGTTGACCTGATAGCGTTTGAGCACGTTATGGCGGCGCTTGCCGTCCTTGTCCCCCATCGACACCCAGGTGTCGGTGACCACGCAATCGGCGTCCTTGACCGCGGCTTCCGGATCATCGCCGAGCTTGACGTCGGCCTTCGATGTTTTCAGCCAGTCCATCAGCCATTTCTTAGGCTTGAGTTCGGCCGGCGTCGCCACCCGCAGTTCGAAATTGAAACGGTCGGCGGCGTGCATCCAGGACGTGAGCACGTTATTGGCATCGCCGGTCCAGGCGACGGTATGGCCTGCGATCGGCCCGCGATGCTCCTCGAAGGTCAGAACATCGGCCAGCACCTGACACGGATGCGAACGCCGCGTCAGCCCGTTGATCACCGGCACGGTGGCGAATTTCGCCAGATCCAAAAGCTGCTGATGGTCGAGGGTACGGATCATGATGGCGTCGACATAACGCGAGAGCACGCGCGCGGTATCGGCGACGGTTTCGCCGCGGCCGAGCTGCATCTCCTGCCCCGTGAGCGTGATCAATTCGCCGCCGAGCTGGCGCATGGCGACGTCGAAGGACACGCGCGTGCGCGTCGAGGGCCGGTCGAAAATCATCGCCATGGTCTTGCCGGCGAGCGGGCCTTGCCCGGCGGAGCCTTTGCGCATTTTCTTCATGGCGCGGCCGTTATCGAGCATCTCGCGCAACTCCCGGCGCGGGACGTCGATCAGATCGAGAAAATGGCGCACGCCGTTGGCGGTCATGACGCCACCTCTTTGGCCGGCCGCGCGTGCGTTTTTTCCAGTTGCACACAGGCGCGATCGATGCGCGCGATGGCTTGCGCCATCTCCTCTTCGCCGATGGTCAGCGGCGGCAGCAGCCGCACCACATTGTCGCCGGCGGCGACCGTGATCATCTTCTCGGCGCGCAGTTCGTCGACCATTTCGGACACCGGCGGCACCATGCGCAGGCCGATCAGCAGGCCCTCGCCGCGCACTTCGGCAACCACCGAGGCGTGGCGGTCCTTGATCTCGGCCAGCCGCTGCTTGAGCAGCAAACCGTTCTGCCGCACCCGCTCGAGAAAGCCCTTGGCGGTGATGACGTCGAGCACCGCGTTGCCGACCGCCATGGCCAGCGGGTTGCCGCCGAAGGTCGAGCCGTGCGTGCCGGCGGTCATGCCTTTGGACGCTTCCGCGCTGGCGAGACAAGCGCCGACCGGAAAGCCGCCGCCGAGCGCCTTGGCAATGGTCATGATGTCGGGCGTGACGCCGGTGTGCTGATAGCAGAACAGATCGCCGGTGCGTCCGATGCCGGTCTGGATCTCGTCGAAGATCAACAGCAGGCCGTGGTCGTCGCACAATTTGCGCAGCGCTTTGAGAAACGTATGCGGCACCACGCGCACGCCGCCCTCGCCCATGATCGGCTCGATCAGGATCGCCGCGGTCTGCGGCCCAATCGCTTTCTTGGTTGCCTCAAGATCGGCAAACGCCACCTGGTCGAAGCCCTCGACCGGCGGGCCGAAGCCGTCGAGATATTTCTTGTTGCCGGTCGCCGCGATCGCCGCCAGCGTGCGGCCGTGAAAGGCGCCCTCGAACGTGATGATGCGGAAACGTTCCGGCGTGCCCGAGGCCGCCTGATATTTGCGCGCCATCTTGATCGCGCATTCGATCGCCTCGGCGCCGGAGTTCTGGAAGAACACCGTGTCGGCAAAGCTCAAGGCGCACAGCCGGTCGGCGAGCTTCTCGCCTTCCGGAATGCGGTAGAGGTTGGAGACGTGCCAGACTTTCTTCGCCTGTTCGGCCAGCGCCTCGACCAGATGCGGATGCGCATGGCCGAGCGCGTTGACGGCAACGCCCGAGGTGAAATCGAGATAGCGCTCGCCGTCAGCCGTGAATAGCCAAGCGCCCTCGCCCCGCTCGAAAGCGAGGTCGACACGCGCGTAGGTCGGCAACAGATGCGAGCTCACGTTGCGGTTCTTCCGTCGAATAGTTCCGTCTGCGCATTTCTTGCGGAATCCAATGCCCGCCCCCAGGCGAGCCTGGGGCAATCCTTCACGGGCTCATGCGCGAACAAATGAAATGTGCCGCCCCCGCTGGGCGGCACTTTTGAGATTCTAGTGCCGCACTTTGCCCTGTCAACTCAAAGCCCGGCCGGGTTTGGCGGACTCAAATTCGCCGCAAGCGCGGATTCTAAGGGGAAAACTCACTGGTTTAGGGACCAAACCTGTTGGTAGTTGGGAGTAGCGTGTTGCCAAGGCTTGCGGGCTTAGCACTCCATATTGTAGGTTTTTGGTCGGCTAACACGAGATATCGTGTGGCGGGCTGAATTCTAGTTCATTTCCTGAAGCGCGTAGGCGCCAGGCGCCCTTTTTAAGGGGCGGCTCGGCGATGGGACTCGGATTCTACCCAAGGCTTTGATCGGTTGGGAGAAAACCATGAGCTGGACCGACGAACGGGTCGAAATGCTGAAGAAGCTCTGGGCTGACGGCCTGTCCGCCAGCCAGATCGCCGCAGAACTCGGCGGCATCACCCGTAACGCCGTCATCGGCAAGGTGCACCGCCTCGGCCTCTCCGGCCGCGCCAAGAGCCCCTCCTCGTCGAGCCCCAGGCCGCGCAAGGCGCGCTCCTCCGGCATGATGCGGGTGTCGCGGCCCTCGATGCGCGGCAACACGGCGCTGGCCTACGAGTACGAACTCGAGCCCGAGCCGGAGCTGATCGACATCCCGCTCGAGCAGCGCAAGACGCTGCTGCAACTGACCGAGAAGACCTGCCGCTGGCCGGTCGGCGATCCCGGCAGCACCGAGTTTTATTTCTGCGGCGGCGACAGCGTGAACGAACTGCCTTATTGCAGCTACCACTCGCGCATCGCCTACCAGCCGGCCAACGAGCGCCGCAACAAACGGCCGCCGTTCCGGAGCTGACTTTCTTTCCCTCTCCCCGCTTGCGGGGAGAGGGTGGCGAGCGAACGACGTGAGCGAGCCGGGTGAGGGGCGGTTTCTAAACGCTCAGACTCGTGGCGACGCCCCCTCACCCGCCCGCCTTCGCCATAGTGCGCCGAAGACGCGCTTAAACGCGCTTATGGCTCCGGCGGGCGACCTCTCCCCGCACGCGGGGAGAGGAAAAGCGCGTTTGCCGCGCGCGTACCTCCAGATTCAATTGTCAAACAGCCAACGCTCCGCCAGCCCCTGTTCTTTGAACGGCGCGGGGTACGCCGTAGTCCTTTTCGCCTTCCCGCTTTCGCGGGGCCCCTGCTCCTGAAGAGCGAGGGGACGGAGCGCCGCGAAGCGCTGCCGTAGCCTTCCGTGCCGCGCTTCGGCGAAGAAGCGCGGGCGCCTCTCGGCGCTCCGTGGCGGCTCGCGTCTCGGGCATTGGCCGCAAGACACAGGCTCCGGGCCCGCGCTTTTCTGGGACGGGGCTTTCGCGCAGTCCCAGTCAGCGAGCTCCTCGCGGAGGGGTCGTAGTGCCCCTCGGGCGGGTTGCCCGGGCCTCCCGGGTGCGAGGTTACGAGCCTCGGCCGCGGGCGCCGCATCCCGCGCCGCCTTGCAGAACGTCTCCGGAAGACGCCCCTCGTTGCGCGGGATGGGATATAGGTATATTATCATAGGAATGGAGTCAAGAAGCGGCCAAGAATAATTTACTCTGCTAAACCGTTCGCCAGACTCGTCGAAAATGAAAGAGAAATGGGTACTCGTAGGCGCCCTTAGGCGAATAAAGTTGGTCGAATTGATATTTCATCCCGTTGATCCTTCCGAAATTTCGGCGGAATTAAACGATATTCTCTGTCTATTGCGCTTGAATTGGTCTCGGCATCAATCTTTTCACACCGGCATTGCCAATTAAGATAGTTGCTTAATTATTGGGGCCGATTTTTGATATATTCCTTCTGCCTCGTCGTTGCGCGGGCTTGGCGCGAAGTTCCATCAACGGGTTTGTAGAAGCAGCGAGCAAAAATGCGCTACAAGTAACGTCCGAAAATTGGAGGGCGCAGCGTATCGCCGATCGAAGCCCGGCGATGACAAGCGCGAGAGGCTAATTCACCCTTCCAAACCGGTCGTCCAGCGCGTAGCCGGCGCCGCGCACGGTGCGGATGGGGTCGGCCTGCTGGCCGCGGTTGATGGCCTTGCGCAGGCGCCCGACATGGACGTCGACGGTGCGCTCGTCGATATAGATCTCGCTGCCCCAGACGCCGTCGAGCAATTGCTCGCGCGAGAACACGCGGCCCGGCCGCTCCATCAAGAATTCCAGCAGGCGGTATTCGGTCGGCCCCAGATCGACGGCGCGGCCCTGGCGCGAGACGCGCTTCTTCTCGCGGTCGAGCGAAATGTCGCCGATGACAAGCACGGCGGCGACGCGCTCCGGATTGGCGCGGCGCAGCAGCGCGCGCACGCGCGCCAGGAGCTCCGGCACCGAGAACGGCTTGACGATGTAGTCGTCGGCGCCGGTGGCAAGCCCCCTCACCTTCTCGCTCTCCTCGCCGCGGGCGGTGAGCATGATGATCGGCAGTTGGCGGGTTTCCGGACGCGCGCGCAGGCGCCGGCACAGTTCGATGCCGGAGAGCCCCGGCAGCATCCAGTCGAGCACGATGAGATCGGGCGTCGCTTCGCGTAAGCGCGTGTCGGCCTCGTCGCCGCGGCCGGCGGTCTCAACCTCGTAGCCCTCGGCTTCGAGATTGTAGCGCAGCACCATGGTCAGCGGCTCTTCGTCCTCGACGATCAGAATGCGCGCGCTCATTGGGTGTGTCGTTTCTAGCTGTTGACCCGCAGGGCGGCGATGGTGGTGGTGTCGCCCTTGGGCCGCTGGTCGGCGATCGGCCGGCCTTCGATCACGTAATGCACGGTCTCGGCGATATTGGTGGCGTGGTCGCCCATGCGCTCGATGTTCTTGGCGCAGAACATCAGATGAATACAGAAGGTGATGTTGCGCGGATCTTCCATCATATAGGTGAGCAATTCGCGGAACACAGAGGTGCAGACCGCGTCGATCTCCTCGTCGCCGCGCCACACGATCATGGCCTTGGCGTCGTCGCGCCGGGCATAGGCGTCGAGCACGGTCTTCATCTGCTCGAGCACCAGATCGGACATGTGTTCGACGCCGCGGATCAGCTTGGGCGGCGGAAACTCGGAATTGAGCGCGATGACGCGCTTGGCGATGTTTTTGGCGAGGTCGCCGATGCGCTCGAGATCGTTGGCCAACCGCAACGCGCCGACGACGTCGCGCAGATCGACCGCCATCGGCTGGCGCCGCGCGATGGTGTTGACCGCCTTTTCCTCGATCTCGCGCTGCAGGTCGTCGATGCTGGTGTCGGCCTGCGTCACGCGCTGGGCGAGCGCGGTGTCGCGCTTGACCAGAGCCTGCACCGAATCGGCGATCTGCTTTTCGGCGAGGCCGCCCATTTCAGCGACCATGCGGGCGAGATCCTGCAGATCGATGTCGAAGGCCTTGGTGGTGTGATCGGTCATGATGCTGTCCTTCCCGGCCGTTTACTCGTTGCGCACGATCGTGTCCGAAATCCGGTTCCCGCTTTTCGGGATCGTGCGCGGCTCAGCCGAAGCGGCCGGTGATGTAATCCTGGGTGCGCCGGTCGTCCGGCGAGGTGAAGATCTTGGTGGTTTCGCCGTATTCGGCCAATTCGCCGAGATACATGAAGGCGGTGAAGTCGGAGACGCGCGCCGCCTGCTGCATGTTGTGGGTGACGATGGCGATGGTGTAATCGTCCTTCAATTCGTCGATCAATTCCTCGATCTTGGCGGTGGAGATCGGGTCGAGCGCCGAGCACGGCTCGTCGAACAAAATCACCTCCGGCCGCACCGCCACCGTGCGCGCGATGCACAGCCGCTGCTGCTGGCCGCCGGACAATGAGAGCCCGTTGGCGTTCAGCTTATCCTTGACCTCGTCCCAGAGCGCGGCGCGCTGCAGACAGCGCTTGACGCGGTCGTCGAGCTCGGATTTCGGCGTCTTCTCGTAGAGCCGGATGCCGAAGGCGATGTTCTCATAGATGGTCATCGGGAACGGCGTCGGCTTCTGGAACACCATGCCGACCTTGGCGCGCAGCAGATTGAGGTCCTGCGACGGCGACAGAATATCCTCGTCGTCGAGCCGCACGTGGCCGGTGGCGCGCTGGTTGGGATAGAGGTCGTACATGCGGTTCAAGATGCGCAGCAGCGTCGACTTGCCGCAGCCGGACGGCCCGATGAAGGCGGTGACCTTGTTGAGATAGAGCGAGACGTTGATGTTCTTCAGCGCGCGATTGTTGCCGTAATAGAAATCGAGGTCGCGCACCGAGATCTTTTCCGAGAGGCCTTCGGTGCCGATCGGGGCGTTGCTGACGGTCGGGGTGGTAAAAGTTGCGACACTCATGACGTTTTTCTCTGTGACCCGAGGAAGCGCGCGACGATGCTGAGCAACAGCACCGCCAAAGTGATGATCAGCGCACCGGTCCAGGCGAGCTTCTGCCAGTCATTGTAGGGGCTGAGCGCGAACTGGAAGATGACGACCGGGAGACTGGAGACCGGGGCGTTCAAGTTGAGGCTCCAGAACTGGTTGTTGAGCGCGGTGAACAGCAGCGGCGCGGTCTCGCCGGAGATGCGCGCCACCGCCAGCAGCACGCCGGTGATCATGCCGGCGCGCGCGGCGCGGTAGGCGACCTTCTGGATCATCAAGGACCGGGGAAGCCCGATGGAGGCAGCCGCCTCGCGCAGCGTGTCGGGCACCAGCGTCAGCATGTCCTCGGTGGTGCGCACTACCACCGGCACCACGATCACGGCGAGCGACACCGCGCCGGCCCAGCCGGAGAAGTGGCCCATCTGCGCCACCATGATTTCGTAGATGAACAGGCCGACCACGATCGAGGGCGCGCTCAAGAGGATGTCGTTGATGAAGCGCACGATCATCGTCAGTTTGTCGTAGCGGCCGTATTCGGCCATGTAGGTGCCGGCCAGCATGCCGAGCGGCGTGCCGATCGCCACCGCGATGACGGTCATGACGATGCTGCCCATGATCGGGTTGAGCAGGCCGCCGGCCGAGCCGGGCGGCGGCGTCATCTCGGTGAACACGGCAAGCGACAGGCCGCTGAAGCCTTTCCAGAACAGCACCGCCAGGATCAGCACCAGCCAAGAGAGGCCGAAGGCGGTGGCCGCATAAGCGAGCCCCATGGTGACGCCGTTTTTGCGGTGACGGCTGGCATAAAGCGACATGTTGATGGTGGGTTTGTTCATGCTCATGCCCCCACGCGCGCGTTGAGGCGCATCAACAACAGCCGCGCGATCGCCAGCACGATGAAGGTGATGACGAACAGAATGAGGCCGAGCGCGATCAGCGAGGAGGTGTAGAGATCGCCGACCGCTTCGGTGAATTCGTTGGCGATGGTGGCGGAAATGGTGGTGCCGGGCGCCAGGATCGAGCCGGCGATGCGGTGCGCGTTGCCGATGACGAAGGTCACCGCCATGGTCTCGCCGAGCGCGCGGCCGAGTCCCAGCATGACGCCGCCGATGACGCCGACGCGGGTGTAAGGCAGCACGACATAGCGCGCGACTTCCCATGTGGTGCAGCCCAGCCCATAGGCCGCCTCCTTGAGCACCGGCGGCACCGCCTCGAACACGTCGCGCGAAATCGCGGTGATGAAGGGCAGCACCATGATGGCGAGGATCAGCCCGGCGGTGAATATACCGATGCCGTAGGGCGGGCCGGCGAACAGATTGCCGACGCCGGGAATATTGCCGAGCGTATTGATGATCGCCGGCTGCACGTATTGCTGCAGGAACGGGGCGAACACGAACAGGCCCCAGATGCCGTAAATGATGCTGGGAATGCCGGCGAGCAATTCGATGGCGATGCCGATCGGCCGGCGCAGCCACATCGGGCACAGTTCGGTGAGGAACAGCGCGATGAACAAGCCGACCGGCACGGCGATCAGCATGGCGATGAACGAGGTAACGACGGTGCCGTAGATCGGCGCGATGGCGCCGAATTTCTCGGTCACCGGGTTCCACACTTCCTCATACAGGAACGGAATGCCGAAAGCGCGCAGCGCCGGCCACGAGCCATGGATCAGCGATATGATGATGCCGCCGAGAATGACCAGAACGGTAATCGCCGCGGCGCGCGTCAAATTACGGAACGCCACGTCGCCGAAGCGCAGGCGGTGGAGAACCTTGGCGCGGTCGACCTGCTCGGCAACAGAGACAGCCGAACCCTGCAACGCCACATCAACCACGGGTCGCCTCCTGGCGGGTTGCATCCGGCTCTCCTGCGGACCTGTCACTTAAGGAGAACCACTCAAGCGGCCCGCTGGCCGCAACACAAGCCGCCTTGTGAGCGGCGGTGGACAAGGAAAGGGCGCCGGTTGCGCGGCGCCCTTTCCGGTTTCGCAAGTTACATGGAGGGCGCGTAGACGGGCTTGCCGCTGCCGTCCTTGACCTCGCTCGCCCAATAATGCTCGACGTCCTTCACGACGTTGGCGGGCATCGGCACGTAGTCGAGGGCTTCGGCCATCTTGCCGCCGTTGTGGTAGGCCCAATCGAAGAACTTGAGGGCCTCACCGGTGGCGGCCGGATCGGACGGCTTCTTGTAGACCAGGATCCAGGTGGCGGCGGTCATCGGCCAGGACTGGTCGCCGGGCTGGTTGGCGAGAATGACGCCGTAGCCGGGCTGCGACTTCCAGTTGGCGTTGGCGGCGGCGGCCTGGAAGGCTTCCGAGGTCGGCGACACGGTCTTGCCGGCCTTGTTGACCATCTTGGTGTAGGTCAGCTTGTTCTGCAGCGCATAGGCGTATTCGACATAACCGATCGAGCCATGCGTATTGCCGACGTTATTGGCGACGCCTTCGTTGCCCTTGGCGCCGATACCGACCGGCCATTGCACCGAGGTCGAATGACCGACCTTCGATTTCCAGTCGCCGCTGACGTCTTCGAGGTAGTACGTGAAGTTGAAGGTGGTGCCGGAGCCGTCCGAGCGATGCACGACGGCGATCGCCTGATGCGGCAGCTTGGCGCTCGGGTTGAGCTTCTTGAGGGCGGGGTCATCCCACATCTTGATCTCGCCGAGGAAAAGCTTGGCGAGCGTCGGGCCGTCGATGGTGAGTTCGCCCGGCTTGATGCCGGCCAGGTTCACGACCGGCACGATGCCGCCCATGACCATGGGGAATTGCGCGAGGCCGATCGAGTCGAGATCCTTGCCGGCGAGCGGCGCGTCGGAGGCGCCGAAGGTGACGGTCTTGGCCTTGATCTGCTTGATGCCGCCGCCGGAACCGATCGACTGATAGTTCAGTCCGTTACCGGTGACTTTCTTATAGGCGTCGGCCCATTTGGCGTAGATCGGGTAGGGAAAGGTGGCGCCGGCGCCTGAAATGTCGGCGGCGTTGGCGGGAACGAAAGCTGCGGCGGCGATAAAGCCGGCGGCTGCCAATGTCGTCCAGTGTTTCACGGGGTTTCTCCATGTTGGCGGCCAAAGGCGTTCGCGGGCGCTTCGCCCGTGATGTTCCGCCTTCGCGCCCTTCGTTAAGGGCGGCCGCTGTTGCTTTAAAAAACGCACTCCGAGGCTGAACTTCGGACGGGATTTTTGTCTCGTTGGATCGAGGTATTCCGAAGCCGTAGGCAGCCTTAGGCGTCCCATGTCACCGTTCTATAAAGGTTAGGTGACATTCACATGACAATTTAACTCAATGATTTTTCAGGTATTTCCGCCAGGATCGGAGAATCAGCAGTGCGTAAGGGCAGATGCATGGTGAAGGTAGCGCCCGCCCCGGGCGTGCTCTCGATGCTGACGCGGCCGCCGTGGCGGTTGAGCACATGCTTGACCAGCGCCAAGCCCAATCCGGTGCCGCCTTGGGCGCGGCTGTCGGCGACATCGACGCGATAAAAGCGCTCGGTCAGCCGCGGCAAATGCTCGGGCGCGATGCCCGGTCCGTAGTCGCGGATGGCCAGCCGCGCCTCCGCCACCCCCGCCCGCGTCTGGCCGCGCGTCAGCATGATGTCGACACGCTTGCCGGCGGCGCCGTATTTGAGCGCGTTCTCCACCAGGTTCTCGAGCGCGCGGATCAGTTCGTCGCGGTCGCCGAATACCATCATGGCGTCCGGCGGCACGGTGACCTTGATGGTCACGTCGCGGTCACGGGCCAGCGTCTGCAAGCCGTCCGCTACCTGGCGCACGATCGGCGCCAGATCGACCGCGGTATTGGGCTGCAGATGCGCGTTGAGCTCGATGCGCGACAGCGACAGCAGGTCGTCGATCAGCCGCGCCATGCGCGTCGCCTGGCCCTGCATGATGGTGAGGAATTTGGCGCGGGCGGTGGCGTCGTCCTTGGCGGTGCCCTGCAAGGTTTCGATGAAGCCGAGCAGCGCAGCCAGCGGCGTGCGCAGCTCATGGCTGGCATTGGCGATAAAGTCGGCGCGCATTTCCTCGACCCGGCGCAGCGGCGTGAGATCGTTGAACGTCATCAACAGAATGTCGGCGCCACCATCGGCGGTGGCCAGCCTGACCGGTTTGACGAAGGCCTCAAACCAGCGGTCGCGCGGCACGCGCTCGAAGAATTCCACTCGCTGCGGCTTGCGGCTTGCGGTGGCGCGGCGGATGGCGTCGACCAGTTCCGGCATGCGCAGCGTAATCAAAGCCGGCTCGCCGCGGCGCAGCGAAGGCGCGATGGTGGCCGCCGCCTCGTTGAAGGCGATGACGCGGCCCTCGCGGTCAAGCACGATCGCCGCCGCCGGCAAGCCGCCGATCAGGCTTTCGATCAGCGAGCCCTGCAGATAACCGGTGCCGCGCCCGCTCGCCGCCACCGCCATGGCGGCAGCGCCATCGGCGCCGGGCCGGCCAAACAGCGCAAGCCAGGCTTCCCGCAAGCGGCTCGGGCGGGCCGCGCGGCGTGGGAAACTTGCGCTGTCGTCTTCGCTCGCCATGGTCACCCGGCGTCGGTCTTCTCGATCTTGATTTCGATCTCGCTGCGCAGCGGCGCGGATGCCTTCACCTTGGCCGGCGGCCGCGGCTGCGACCCGCGCATGCTCAGCATCGCCTCGCGTACGCCCAGCATGGTCAGGGCGATAATGAAGGGCGTGATGTAATAGAGCAATCTAAACAGCAGCAATCCGGCCACGATGTCTTCCTTGTCGAATTGCCACAAGGCGATCAGCATCGCGGCGTCGAATACACCGAGACCGCCGGGCGCGTGGCTGGCAAAGCCGAGCAGCGTCGCCGACACGAACACCACCAAAAGCGTGACAAAGCCGATATGCGGCTCCTGCGGCAGCAACATGTACATGGCGAGCGCGCAGAAGCCGAGGTCGAGGATACCGATGCCGATTTGCACCAGCGTGGACGGCCCGTTGGGCAACCGCACCTCCCACTCGCCCTGGCCGATGACGCGTTTGGCGCTCCACACCCACGCGATATAGGAAATGAGCACGCACAACATGACGACGGCGATACCGCGGTTGAACAAGCCGGGAAGCTGCGTGATCGGCCCCGCGGCATGCGGCTCGATGCTGACGCTGAGGCCGAGCACGGTGACGTTGCCGAGCCAGAAGGTGAGACCGGCAATGAAGCAGATCTTCGCCACCTCGACGGCGGACAGCCCGTAAGCCGAATAGATGCGGTAGCGCACCGCGCCGCCGGTGAACACGGTGGCGCCGATATTGTGCCCGATCGAATAACTGGTGAAGGAGCCGAGCGCGGCGATGCGATAGGGAATTTCCGTGCGGCCGATGGTGCGCAGCGCAAACCAGTCATAGAACGTCAAAGTGAAATAAGCGGACGCCACGAACAAGCCGGCGGCGATAATGCGGTGCGGCGCGGTGCCTTTGATCGCGACGATCACCTCATCGATATTGATATCGCGCAGGATGTGGAACAGCACCACCACGGCGACGGCGATGATGGCGAGGCTGAGCAGCACGCCGAGCCGGTTCCAGCCGATCGTGTTCTGGAAAAATCGCGCCACCGCGCGCAGCCAATTGAGCATTCTTCCTCCGGACCGGCGCGGGGCGCTCCCGGCAGGGCGCCGCCAATACCGCGCGCGCCTGACCGGCGCGATGCGACCCACTAGCAGAACTCGTCAAGACACGCGAGTGGACTGCCGCCCACCCCGGCAGTCTGGTAAACTGCCGCAAATTTGGCCAGTAGCCCAACACGCTCATCGCTGTGGCAGCAGCGGTTTCGAACCCGAACCTGCAGTCCACGGACACCAGGGAGTTAGGCGCCATGACTGAATCCGACCGTTCCATGCCCCGCCGCACCGTTCTCAAGAGCGCCGGAATGGGCCTAGGCGCAGGGCTGCTCGCCGCGGCCGTTGGTCCGGCCGTGGCCGGGCCCGCCGGCGAAATCTGGAGCGCGGAATATTGGGCCAAGAAGGGCGACGTGAAGCTCAATCTTTGGCGCAAACGCGTTGGCGCGCCCAGACCCGGCGAAGCAGCGCTGCCGATCGTGTTCCTGGTGCACGGCTCCTCGAATTCGACGCGCTCCAGCTATGACCTCACGGTGCCCGGCAAAGGCGAATACTCGTTGATGAATGTGTTGGCGCGCTACGGCTACGACGTGTGGACCATGGACCACGACGGCTACGGCCGTTCCGGCTCATCCGGCAATAATTCCGACATCGCCAGCGGCGTCGAAGACATCAAGGCCGCGATCCCGGTCGTGATGCAGGAGACGGGCCAGCAAAAAGCGCACTTCTACGGTACCTCGTCCGGCGGCATCCGCGCAGCGGCCTATGCGCAGGCGCAGCCCGAGCACGTCGGCCGGCTCATGCTGTGCGCATTCACCTACAAGGGCAACGGCGCGGCGGAGATCGAGCGGCGCCGCAAGCGCATCGGCGAACTGCGCGCCAGCACCCGGCGCAAGCGCGACGCCGCGATGATCCGCTCGATCTTCACCCGCGACGGTCATCCCTCCGCCTACGATCCGGCGATGATCGATGCGCTGATTGCCGATGAGATGAAATTCGGCGATCGGGTGCCGACCGGCACCTATCTCGACATGGCGGCGAACTTGCCGATCGTCGATCCCACGAAAATTTTATCGCCGGTGCTGATGCTGCGCGGAGAGTTCGACGGCAACTCGACCAATGAGGATCTGCTCGACTTTTACCGGCAATTGCCGAACGGCGACCGTCAATTCGTCATCCTGCCGCAGACGCCGCACAGCGCCGGCTACAGCAAGAACCGGCATTTGCTTTATTACGCCCTGCACAATTTCATGGCGTCGCCGGTACCCGTCGCGACATAAGCAGAATCGCTCGGAACAAAGCGCGCCAGGGTTTTCGCCGATGGCGCCGCGGATCATCGACGACCGGAGGGCGGCCAAACGAAAACCCCGGCGTCGCGTTGGCGAGGCCGGGGTTATCGGCAGTCCATTGACTTGACTTTTATTAGTCGCAGACCTGGACCAGACGGGTGTGCCAGCGGCCGTGGCGGAAGTAGGTCTTCTCGACCACATCGCAGTCGTCGCCGTAGAAGGCCGGGTTGGCAACCACGATGCCGAGGCGGGGGCCATGGAAGCCCTTATTCCATTTCGCCGAGGCGGCGGTCGGGGCGAACGCGGTCGCGCCGAGGATTGCGACGGCGCCGAGAGCGAGAACGAGCTTGCGGATCATAGGTAGTCTCCTGTTTTTCGGGATGTGGTTGTCACATCCTCGTGGCAATGGGTCGGCGCACCCACGACGGCGGTTCACGGGATGGGGCGGAAATTATGTTTTGCGGCGCCCGCCGGAATAGCGGCCGAGGCGCCGTCCCTAGGCGGGAATCCGCTGAAATCCGGCCGGTTTACCGGTCGGCTTGCTTCGGGGCGCCCGAAACAGGCAATGTGGCGCCGCTCGCCTCCAGGCCGGGCGGGACCAAGCAAATTTTCCTCGATTTGTTTGAACCTGGCGTTTGCCCTCAACGACTTACCCATGAGCCGATTGCCCGCCGATGCAGACGACTTCGGATGAGGTTCTGATCGGACGGATCGCCGCAGGCGACCGGCTCGCCATGCAGGTGCTGTTCGCGCGGCACCATGTACGGGTCTACCGGTTCGTGTTGCGTCTGGTGCGCAACGAGGCGACGGCCGAGGACTTGATCAGCGACGTGTTTCTCGACGTCTGGCGGCAAGCCGGGAAGTTCGAGGGTCGTTCGGCGGTCTCCACCTGGATGTTGAGTATCGCGCGGTTCAAGGCCCTGTCGGTACTACGGCGCCGGCCGGAAGAGGAACTGGACGAGAAGACGGCAGAGCACATCGAGGATGAATTGGATAATCCCGAGGTTGCTCTGGCGAAAAAGGACAAGGCCGCGGTGTTGCGGCAATGCCTGAGCAAGCTTTCGAGCGAACACCGTGAGGTCGTCGATCTGGTCTACTATCACGAGAAGTCCGTGGAAGAAGTAGCGGAGATCGTCGGCATTCCGGAAGCGACCGTGAAGACGCGCATGTTCTACGCGCGCAAGAAATTGTCGGAGCTCCTGAAGGAGCAAGGCGTGGATCGAGGTTGGCCATGAATGCGAAAGAACAGACGCAAGAACGCGACGACATCGAAGCGCTGCTGCCCTGGCTGGCGGCTGGAACGCTAAACCGGCGCGACTCCCAGCGCGTCGAAGCCGCGCTCGCCGGCGATCCCGAGCTCGCCCGCCGCTATGAGCTGGTGCGCGAAGAGCTCGGCCAAACCATTCATCTCAACGAGACGCTGGGCGCGCCCTCGGCGCGCGCCATGGAAGCGCTGTTCGCCAAGATCGACGCCGAGCCCGCGCGCCGGCCAGCCACCCGCCTTAATCTCGGCGTGCGCGTCGCCGAATTTCTCGCCAGCCTTTCGCCGCGCACGCTGGCGCTGTCGGCGAGCGTCGCCGTGGTTGCCATTCTGCTGCAGGCCGGGCTGATCGCCGGCATCGTGCTGAACGAGCACAATACGGCCGGCTACGAGACGGCATCCGCTCCGAGCACGGCGCCGGGCGTCGGCGCCTTCACCCTCATTCGCTTCGCGCCGCAGGCCACCGTCGACGACATAAACAGGTTCCTCGAAAGCAACAAACTGGCAATTGTGGCGGGGCCCGCCAGCGGCGGCTTGTATAAAGTGCGGGTTTCCATGACCGGATTGCCGAAGGGCGACTTGGCTCGTATCGTCAAGCAGCTGCAGCAGGACAAGGTCGTCGGCTTCGTCGCCACGACCGATTAAGTGAGCCTGAAGTCGAGCAAGGTTCGAGGTCCCGCCATGATCAAGCGGCATCATATTGGGCTTGCGCTCGCGGCCGCCGTGCTTTTGACGGCGGCGTGGGCAGCCGACGCCTTTGCGCAAGGCATCTCCTCGCTCAGCCGCAGCCCGTCGATGAATGTCGGCGTCGGCCGATCGCCCGGCCCGGCGCCCGGTGGCGGCGGCGGTCTTGCCGGCCGCGGCGGCGGCTTTCGCGGCGGCATCAACGGCGGCTGGAACGACACGCCGGGGCTCATCGACAGCGACACGCACAAGTCTTCGTCCGGCGCGACCGACGACGATAGCGGCGACGGCGGAAAGACGAAGCACACCTCGCGGCGCACGAATCGCCGCGCGACGCCGCGCACAACGATCGCGGACACCGGCGAGACGGTGCCCGATCAAGTGATGACCGAGATTTCCAACGCCACCACGCAGCCGCAGATCGAAGCGCTGCGGCGCCGGCATCGGCTGCAATTGATCGAGTCGCAGACTTTCGACTTGTCCGGCACCAGGATGATCCTGTGGCGCATCCTCGGCGGACGTCCGGTCGCCACGGTGGCGCGGCAGCTCGCGGCGGAGCGGTTCGTCATCTCCACGCAGGGCAACCACGTTTTCCATACCGAGCAGAGCGACAAAAAGACGGCAAACGAAGGCGCGCTGCCGCAATACGAGCTAGCCAAGCTGCGGCTGCCCGAGGCGCACGCGCTGGCCAAAGGCGACGGCGTGCTGGTCGCGGTGATCGATTCCGGCGTCGACGTCGATCACCCCGAAATCGCCGGCGCCATCGCCGGCACTTTCGACGCCTTGCCGCCGCCGATGGCGCCGCACAAGCACGGCACGGCCATCGCCGGGCTGATCGCGGCGCACGGAAAGCTGATGGGCGCGGCGCCGCGCGCGCGCATCCTTGCCGTGCGCACCTTCAATCCGGCCGGCAAGACCGCGCAAGGCACGACCTTCAATATCCTCAAAGGTCTCGACTGGGCGGCGGCGAACCACGCGCGCATCATCAATATGAGTTTTGCCGGCCCGGCCGACCCCGCGATCCACCGCGCGGTGGCGGCCGCGCACAAACGCGGCATCGTCTTGATCGCCGCCGTCGGCAATGCCGGGCCGAAGTCGCCGCCGCTTTATCCCGCCGCCGAGCCGGACGTCATCGCGGTGACCGCGACCGACGCCCACAACAAGCTGCTGGCGCAAGCCGTTCACGGCGACCATGTCGCGGTTGCTGCGCCGGGCGCGGACATTTTGGTCGCCATCCCCGACGGCGGCTACGAGGTATCCTCCGGCACGTCTTATTCCGCCGCCGAGGTGAGCGGCATCGTCGCGCTGATGCTCGAGCGCAAGCCCGATCTCACGCCGGACCGGGTGCGCGACATTCTGCTCACGACCGCGAAAGATCTCGGGCCGAAAGGCCGCGACCGGCTGTACGGCGCCGGCCTCGCCGACGCTTACGATTTGCTGTTGGCCGAAGCGCTGCCGACGGCCGCAGCCTTGCCGCTGCCGGCGAGCCGTCCCCGCGCGCGCTGAGCATTATAATTCCCGCAATTACTTTTGCGTCGCTCCGCCAAATTTAGTACCAACCGCCGCGCGCTGTGCGTGGCGCAAGACGCTCCGTCCGCGCGAATGTTTGTCCTTCCGTACGGCTCGATCGGAGAAGAAATGACTGTCAGTGACCAGCCGCAGTTCATGCCGCTGCGGGTGACGCGTAACGAGAAGGTTGCCGACGGCATCCACCTGTTTGAATTCCGCGACGGCGGCGGCAAGGAACTGCCGGTCTTCACCGCCGGCGCGCATATCGCTATCCGCACGCCGAACGGATTGCTGCGCAAATATTCGCTGTGCAACGATCCGGGCGAACGCGACCGCTATCTTGTGGCGATCAAGCGCGAGGTGAGCGGGCGCGGCGGCTCGATCAATCTGATCGACGCGGTCAAAGCCGGCGACGATTTGATGGTGGCGCCGCCGGTCAACGATTTCGGCCTGCCGCAACGCGCAACGGACTTTCTGTTCATTGCCGGCGGCATCGGCGTCACCCCGATGATGGCGATGGTGCGCGAGCTGCAGGCGCAGAAGAAGCGTTTCCGGCTTTTCTACCTTTCACGCTCGCCGGAGACGACGGCGTTCCGCGACGAATTGGCCGCGCCGGAGTTCGCCGGCAGCGTCGTCATCCACTACGATGAGGGCGATCCGGCCCGCTCGCTCGATCTCAAGCCGATCCTCGCCGAGCGCAAGAACCGCGAGCATTTGTACTGCTGCGGACCGCGTCCGCTGATGGAAGCGGTGCGCGCCATGACCGACCATTGGTCGCCGACCGCCGTCCACTTCGAGGCCTTCAGCGAGGCGGAGACGCACAAGGCAACCGACACGCCGTTCAAGGTGAAGCTCGCGCGCTCGGGCGAAGTGCTCGAAGTGCCGGTGACCAAGACCATCCTCGAAGTGTTGCGCGACCACGGCCTTGAGGTGCCGAGTTCATGCGAGACCGGCACCTGCGGCACCTGCCGCACCAAGATGCTTGCCGGTGAGGCCGATCACCGCGACCTGGTGCTGGCCGAACACGAGCGCAAGGACACCATCATGATCTGCGTATCGCGCGCGCGCACGCGACGAGATCACCATCGACCGCTAGAAAACCCTTTTTATCGGACTATTGCGCCGCCACCGCCCGGCGCACGGCCTGGCCGAGCCGCGGCAATCCGAGCAACAGGATTTCCGTTTCCGCCGCCGCGGTGAAGACCGGATCGTCGCCTTCGTCGCACATGACGGTGGTGAGGCGCCGATACGGTTCGCCCGCCACCTGCCCTTCGCCATTGAGCACGACATACACGCTGCGGCCGTGGGCGCGGTATTTCGCCTGCGTGTCGAGCTTGAGGAACAGCACCTCGCTGCGCCGCTCGGTGAACGTGCCCATCAGCTTGTCGTAGACGCCGGGCGTACCCTCGACCGGCACCCAGTCGAAGTTCTGCGGATTCATCATGATCGGATCGTTGTAGCGCGGCTCGGGATATTTCATCGGCCGTTTGTTCACGTTCTCCCAGACCGCCTGATAGCCGTCAACGTTGCGCTTGCCTTCGACGTCGTCGTTGCGCCGGTAGACGCCTTTCTCGAAGCGGCCGAAATTCTTCAGCTCCGCGGTGCTCGCCTCCATCTGCTCCTGGGTCATGTAGCCCGAGCCGCTGGCGCCGCCGAACTGCAGCACCAGCGTAAGGGAAACGACGGCCGAGGTCTGCGGCCCGTAGCGCGTGCCTTCCGGAAAATAGCCGATGGTGCCGGGCTTCATCTTGCCGTTGCGGTCGAAATCGAATTCGCCCTCGACCTGGTAGCGGATCTGATCGAAGTTGTGCATGTGGCGCGGCGAGAAGAAATCGTCGGTCGTGCGCACGAGCTCCAAGGCGAAATTGCCGGGCGTGCCCGGCTCGCCGGTCATCAGCTTGCGGTGGATGAACTGGCCCTGGCGGTGCTGGAACTGCCGGACAACTTCTTTGACGGTGTCGCCTTGGACGATCTTCATAGCGTCGCCTCCGTGGCTCGCGGTTTCCCGACGAAAGCTATTGGAGAATAGTTGGATTATCAACGACCGCGGTGTAGCCTTTGCATTAAACCAACAGCCGGAACCCCTACGGTCCAGACGCTCAGAAAGTTGGGCAGCCAATAATCCGCGCCGCCAAGTTGCGGCGGACAGGGAGGATGTTTCCATGCGTATCACCGCCACATTTGCGTGCGTCACGCTGGCCACTGCAGTTGCGATAACGCCCGCCGCGGCCGCCAAACTGACCGTCACCCAATACGGCCGCATCATCGCGACACTGCCCTGGGCGGTGGCGCTGGAAAAGGGCATGTTCAAGGAGGCCGGCCTCGACATCGACGGCATCACCGCCGGTTCCGGCGGCGGCACCTCGCTGCGCAACCTGCTCGCCAGCGAATTGCCGATCGGCGAGGTTTCAACCTCGGTGGTGCTGGCCGCGGCAAAAACCGGCGTGAACCTCAAGGTCATCTACGCGGCGTCCAACCATATCGGCGAACTGGCCTGGGCGGCGAAACCCGACTCCGGCCTCAAGACGATCAAGGATCTGGTCGGCAAGAAAATCGCCTTCACCAATCCGCGCTCGACCACCGAAATGATCGTGCGCTACGCGCTGAAGAAGGAAGGCCTGACCGACAAGGTGGAGGCGCTGCCGCTCGGCGGCCTGGGACCGGCGCTGACCGCGCTGTCGCAGGGCGCCGTCGCCGCGGCGCCGCTCAACGATCCGCGCATGACGCTGCATCCCAAGGACTACCACATCCTGTTCTACGGCTGGCAGTACTATCCGAAATTCTCCTGGTCGGTCGGCGTGACCACCAAGGAATTCGCCAAACAGCATCCGGATATCGTGCGCAAGATCGTCGCCGTCCACCGCAAGGCGGTCGAATACATCTACGCCCATCACAAAGAAGCGGCGGAGGTTTACGCCAAGGTCTGGAACGTCAAGGCGGAGAGGCGGAGGCCATCCTGCCGAAATATTACGATTGGCATCATTGGAATGCCGGCGATTTCTCCAAGGAAGGACTCGACGCCGTGGTCGAGGGCCTCGAATCGGTCGGCGAACTCAAAGGGCCGGTCGATTGGTCGAAGCTGATCGACCAGCAATATCTCGACAAGGATCTGCGCGGTCCCTATGAGCGTGCTTGCCGCCCGCGCGCCCATGGAGAATGCGGCGCCCGCAGCGCGCGCCGGCGACGGCGTGCACATCGCGCTGCGCGGCATTTCGCAGACCTATCCGCCGCGCGCCGGCCATCCGGCGGTGCATGCGCTCGGGCCGATCGATTTCGATTTCCGCCGCGGCGAATTCGTCGGCGTCGTCGGGCCGTCCGGCTGCGGCAAGACCACGTTGCTGGAAATCGTCGCCGGGCTGGTGACGCCGACGCAAGGCACGGTCGCGTTGAACGGCGCCGCGATCACCGGCACGGTGGCGGAAGGCATCGGCGTCGTGTTCCAGGAGGACGCCTCGTTTCCCTGGCTCAATGTCTGGGACAATGTCGCCTTCGGCGTGCGCCGCGCCGGCCTCGAAGGGGCGGAGATTGCCAGCCGGGTCGAGGACGCGCTCTCCTTCATGGGGCTGACGGCGTTTCGCAGCGCCTATCCGTCGCAGCTTTCCGGCGGCATGCGGCAAAGGGTGTGCATCGCGCGCACGCTGGTGCTGCGGCCGCAGATCATCCTGCTCGACGAGCCGTTCGGCGCGCTCGACCAGCAGACCCGGCTGTTGATGGGCGAGGAGCTGCTGCGGCTGTGGCGGGCGACCGGCGCGACGGTGATGCTGATCACCCATGCGCTCGACGAGGCCGCGCTGCTCTCCGACCGCGTCGCCGTGATGTCGGCGCGGCCGGGGCGGCTGATCGACGTCCTCACCACCGGCTGGCCGCGCGAGCGCGATTCCGCGCTGGTCGCCGATCCGGCCTTCGGCGCTTTCACCGCGCGGCTGTGGGCGCTGCTGCGCGAGGAATCGCGCAAGGCGATGGGCACGACATGAGCCGCGTGCGCCTCTGGCAGATCGGGCTGATCGTGGGCGCTGTCGCCGTCCTCGAATTGCTGTGCCGCGCCGGCGTCATCGACCGCCTCACCATGATCCCGCCGTCGCAGATGGTGGTTGCGTTGGCCGAGCTGCCGGCGAAAGCCCTGGTTCTGGCCGGACGTCCGCTACACGCTGATCAACATCGCCGCGGCGGTGGCGATCTCGGTGGTCGGCGGCTTTCTCATCGGGCTTATCGTGCACGCGCTGCCGCGCCTGCGCCGCGTGGTCGATCCGATCTTCACCTCCTATTACTCGGTGCCGACCTTCATCCTCTATCCGCTGCTGATCGTCTTCTTCGGCATCGGGCCGTTGTCGCTGATCGTCATGGGCGCGCTGTTCGGCATCGTCGCCATGATCGTCGCCACCATCGCCGCCCTCGACCGCATTCCCCGCGTGCTGTTGAAGGTCGCGCGCGTCTCGCACCTGGGCCCGATCCGCACCGCGCTGCTGATGAAGCTGCCGGCGGCGGCGCCGCATCTGATGACGGGCTTGCGGCTGGCGGTCGCCTACAGCATCATCGGCATCATCGCCGGCGAATTCATCCTGGCGACCGCCGGCATCGGGCGCCGCGTGGCGCTGGCCTATAACGATTTCGACAATGCGACGATGTATGCGCTGCTGGTGCTGATCCTCGGCTTCGCCGCCGGCCTCAACGAGCTGCTCGGCGCGCTGGAGCAGGCGCTGCACCGGCGCTGGTATCGCGCATGAGCGCGCGCGCCCGCATCCTCGATTATGCGCTGCTCGCTGCCGGCGTCTTGGTCGCCTGGGTGCTGCTGTTCTGGTGGGCCGGGCCCGGAAGCGCTGTCGCCGCCGCTGCCGACCTTCCGCCGCATCGGCGAATTTCTCGTCAGCGCGCGTTTCTGGGGCCACGTCGAAGCAACCGGCATTGCCTTCGCCTATGCCTGCCTCATCGCGCTCGTCGGCGGCCTGGCGGTCGGCTTTGCGCTCGGCGTCAACCGCTTCGCCGGCCAGGTCGGCGAGCCGATCCTGACCTCGCTCTATTCGATCCCCAAGATCACGCTTTATCCGGTGATTCTGCTGATCTTCGGCCTGGGCATCTCGGCCAAGGTCGCCTTCGGCGCGATGCACGGCATCTTCCCGGTCGCCTGTTCACCATCGGCGCCATCAAGAACACCAGTCCCGGTGCTGATCAAGACCGCGCGGGTGCATGCGGCTTCACCGCTGCAGGCCGTCCGCACCGTGTTGTTGCCGGCCGCGTTGCCGGAGATCGTCACCGGCCTGCGCATCGGCTTTCTCGACCACGCTGCTGGGCACGCTGATCGGCGAGCTGTTCGCCTCGGATCGCGGCGTCGGCTTCATCCTCATCCGCGCCATGGAGGCGCACAAGGTGACCGACATCATGGCGCTGACCGTGCTGCTGTTCGCCTTCGCCGCCGGCGCCAACGCCATCCTGCTGGCCATCGAACACCGGATTCATCGGCGCTGAGCCGGAAGCAATCGAGAAAGCACGAGGGAAGGACATGACAGCAGCCGTGAAAGTTCCCTATCGCGTCAATCTCGAAGACGTGCCGCAGATGCACGTGACGCCGCCGAGCCAGGAGGCGCCCTCCACCATCAGCGTGAAGATGGTCTATGGCAGCGATACCGGCCTGATGATCGCGCGGCGCGAAAAGGGCTATCACTCGCGCCCGCACCGCCACGACTCCGAGCAATGGAACTACGTGCTCGACGGCGAAATCTGGTTCTTCATCGACGAGGACGGCTTCCGCTGCGTCAAGGGCGACATCGTGCGCGTGCCGCGCAACTTGGTGCATTGGACCTGGGTGCGCGCGGCCGAGGGCTGCCTGATGGTGGAGAGCCATACGCCGCATCTCACCGGCGATCCCGATCTGGCGATGCGCGCGACTCGCCATGCCGATGCCGGGCGAGAACGTCGATCCGGCAAAGGCGTCAACAATATCTGGGTCGACTATCCGCAAGCCGGCGAGATCGAGCAGCGCGCGCTGGCCGCCGATCCGGATTGAGGTGGCGCGCCGGAAGGGATTCGAACCCCTGACCCCCAA
>CAWDUB010000012.1:0-22580 GCA_963805375.1 uncultured Alphaproteobacteria bacterium
CCTGACGCAACGTGAGCTCCGATCGGCTGATTTAAATTCGACGAGCGGTACGACAGCAGCTAGATGCCATCACGTTAACCTGCGGAGCCACAAAAGTTTTCGCCGTGGTTCCCCGCTCTCCCATCATCGGAAGCGACGCAAAAGCGACGGGACAATGCTTCTCGCTCTTTTTGTGATTTTTCTATCATTTGATTGCTTCAGTGTCGGTCCCGTCCGTTTTGCCGCCCGTGGCAAGACAATGTCGTACTATCGTTTTAGCACAATACCGGCGCTTTCGCGGTCCCATGTGGATTCCCTGCGGCCGCGCTCGCGCAGCTTGAATTTTTGCACCTTGCCGTTTTCAGTGCGCGGCAGCGTCGCCGCCAGCTCGACGAAGCGCGGAATGGCAAAATAAGACATCTTGCCCTCGCAGAAACGCACCAATTCTTCTTCGCTCGCGCGGGCGCCGTCCTTCAGCACGATCGCCGCCATTACCTCGTCCTCGGCCAGATCCGAGGCCACCGGGAACACGGCCGCCATCGCCACCGCGGGGTGGCTGATCAGACACCTGTTCCACTTCGTACGAGGATATGTTCTCGCCGCGCCGGCGGATCGCATCTTTCATGCGGTCGACGAAGCGGTAAAAGCCGTCGCTGTCGCGGATGACCCGGTCGCCGGTATGGAGCCAGAGATTGCGCCAGACCTCAACCGTCTTTTCCGGCATGGCGAAATAGCCGGTGGCGAAGGCGAATGGCTCATCGGCGCGCAAGGTCAGTTCTCCGGCTGCACCGTCGGGCAGCTCATTGTCGTTGTCGTCGACGACGCGGGCTTCGAAGCCCGGCAGCAGCCGCCCCATCCAGCCGGGTTTGCGCTCGTTTTCCAACGAAGCGATGATGATGTTGCTCTCGGTGCTGCCGAAACCGTCGAGCAAGATGACGCCGGTGCGCTCGGTGAATGGCGAGTGATAGTTCGCCGGCACGCCGGGCGCCAGCGCGACGCGAACCTTGTGGCCGCGCTCGGCCGCCGCCGGTGGCCGCGACATCAGCATCGGCACCATGGCGCCAAGCAAATAGGTGACCGTCGCACCCGATTGCGCCAAGGCCGGCCAGAACCCGGACACCGAGAAACGCTGCTCGACGACTTGAGTCGCCCCATGCAGCAGCGCCTGAAAGAAGCAATTGAGCGCGTTGGTATGAAACAACGGCAATGGCGTATGCAGCACATCGCCTTCGCGCACGCCGAGCTGCCACCCGGTCCATGCGCCCCACCAGAAATATTGCGCGTGCGGGCAGCAGACGCCCTTGGACAGGCCAGTGGTGCCGGACGTGTAGAGGATGGTCAGCAGATCGCCGGGCCCGACATCGGCGGGCGGCACTTCGACCGTTGCCGCCGGCAAGGCTTCGACGGTGATGGGCGCGGCTGGCGGCGCGCCCTGCCCCGCGCCGCCGATGATCCAGATGCGTTCCAAGGGCAGCGCGCCGAGATCGAGCGCTTCTAGCGCCGGCATAAGCTCGGCCTCGACGGCGAGAATCTTGGCGCCGGAATTGCCCAGCATGTGTTGCAACGCAAACCCACGCGCCGCGGCATTGAGCGGCACCGACACCGCGCCGAGCCAGGCGCAGCCGAGAAAGAGGCGTAACAGTTCGGAGCGATTGCCGCATAGGATGGCGACGCGGTCGCCGCGCGCGACGCCAGCCGAGGCCAGAAGGCCCGCGTTAGACGCCGCAACGTGCCGGGTCTTTTCATAGGACCAACGCGCATCGCCGCAGACAAAAAGCGTGCGCTCGCCATGCCGCTTCGCCTGCTGCGCGAGCATGACCGGGACCGTTCGCCGCTCGGGAGGAAACAGCGCGACGGGCGCGAGCTGGGGATGATCGGAGCGCAACACGTTACTTGCCCGGCACCAGCGCCAGAACGCGCAGCGGGCTGCCCGAGCCCTGCTTGATCTTCAAGGGCGCGGCGAAGATGACCGCGCCGGTCGGCGGCAAGAGATCCAGGTTGGTCAGGCATTGCAGGCCGTAGCGGCCTTTGCCGTGCATATAGAAATGCGCCGGGAACGGCGGCACGAAATGCTGCGCCTGGCCGGCGTCGGTGCCGATGGTCTCGGTGCCGAAGCCGAGCACGTCGCGCTCCTCCACCAGCCATTTCACCACTTCGGGGCCGGGTCCCGGCGTATGCGCGCCGTCGTCTTTCAAATTGGCGTAAGCGCGCGCCGTACGCTTCGACCAGTCCGTCCGCAACAAGACCCAATGGCCCGCCGGGATACGGCCGTGCTCGGCTTCCCAGGTCTCGACAAAGGGAATTGTCAGCACGAAATTTGCGTCCGCCGCCAACTCTTTTGAGCAATCGATCACACAGGCCGGCGCGATGAAGTGGCGCGGCTGGATGGTATCGACGGCGTTGTCGGGCAGGTCCTTGCCGGACACCCAATGGATCGGCGCGTCGAAATGCGTGCCGGTGTGTTCGCCTGTCGAGAAGTTGTTCCAGTACCAGGCCGGTCCACGTTCATCGTAGCGCGAGATTTCTTCCAGGCGAAACGGCGCGCATTGGCCAAGCTCCGGCGGCAGCGTGATGATGGGAAATTCCGGCGATAGCGTCTGGGTGAGATCGACGACACGGATCGCGCCGGAGGCAACGGCTTTGGCAAAGGACATGAGATCGGGTGCGCTCATCGTGACCTCACTCGCCAAGTTCGCGCTCGAGCGCTTTCGGGTTGACCGCAAGCCGCGCGCGAACGTCCTGCGCGACATCGCCGACGAACACGTCTTCGCTGCCGTTGCGCAGCGCATCGACGACGGCTTTGGCCAGCGCCGCGGGCGAAACCTTCGGCGGCGGCAGCGTCTGATACCATTCGGTTTCGAGCGGCCCGGAAAAGACGTTGACCACCTTGATGCCGCCGGGACGCAATTCGGCCCGCATGCTTTGTGCCGCCGAGAGACATGCCGCTTCGACGGTGGAGAAAGTGCCGTAAGCCGGCCAGTTCGCCAGCGCATAGACTGACAACAGATTGACGAAAGCAGCAGCCGCGTTAATGCCATCGGCGCCGCGCATGCGCATCACTGGGCCGAAGGCCTGCGCCAGCCGCAGCATGCCGAAATAACGGATGTCCATCGCCTCTCGCGCGATAGTGAGCCCCTTGCCATCGACGATGCCGCCGGCGCGCACGTGGTCGGCCGTGTTGACCACGATATCGATACGGCCGCCGTTCTGCGCCCCCAGTTCGGTGACCAACTCGCTGTCGGTCAGGTCGAGCGGCACGAGCTCGACGCCCTTGATTGCCGTCAGTGCCTCATCGCCGGGAAACGGCTTCCACGGATCGGCGACACCGACAAAGACGATTGTTGCGCCGGCATCCGCGCAGGCGCGCGCCATCGCCTGCCCAACTGCGTTGCGCCCGTCCGTGATCAGGACACGGCGGAATTTCGGATCGCAGGTCATTTCTCGCAATTCGGGATCGTCGCTCATATTGGCCGTATCCTGGTCCGGCAGCGCAAACATCACCGGCGCGCCGTTGCGATCGAGCTTGATCGCCAGCCGTACACGAGCCCTCTCTTGCACGTCGCCATGCAAATGGGCAACGACGACCGGTCCGGCATCGAGCTTCACCAGCCCGACCCGCCACGGTACGCGCTCGCGAAAGTAGGTTTCCGGCGACACCCGCACCGTGGTTTCGCTGACCAACATGCCATGCGGATCGACGTCTTTGAACGGCAGCCGCGGCGAGAGACAGGCCGGACATGCATCGCGCGGTGGATAAACGACCGCGTTGCATTCGCCGCAGACCTGCAGCGCAAAGCGGCCTTCGGCGGCGGCGGCGGTGAGGCCTTGCGCGGTGCGGCTGCGCGCCGAAGGCGGCGCCAAGGGCAGACGCGTGCGCGCCAGCGGATTTTTGCGTTTCGGTTTCGCCAGCGGCGTTGTCATCAGATCCTCGCCAGCACGGCGGCGCCGGAGGCAAGGCCGCGATCGTAGTTGATCATCCCGAAGCCCGAAACCAGGCCGACTTTCGCATCCTTCACCGGACGACCCAAGGCAGCGTCGGTCAACTGGCGCATGGCTTCGGTGAGACCGAGATAGCCGCCGGCAGCGCCAGCCTGGCCGGCCGAGAGCTGGCCGCCGCAGGTGTTATGCGGAAAATCGCCGTCATTGCCGAAGCTGTGGGTGCGGACAAAGTCCGGCGCCTCCCCCTTCCCGCAAAAACCGAGGTCCTCGAATTGCATCATCGAGATCACCGGATAGTCGTCATAGGTCTCGACGAAATCGACATCGCCTGTCGTGACGCCGGACATCGCCCACAGTTCGTCGACATCCATCGCCCAACCGCCGCGAATCTGCACCGGATCGTCGGGAAATGCGTTATGCCGCTCGATGGTGGCGAGCACACGCACGCCGGTTAGCCCAAGCGAGCGTGCGGTGTCTTCGCGGCAGACGAGGAATGCTTCGGCGCCGGCGCAGGGCATAACGCAGTCGTAGAGGTGAATCGGATCGGCAATCGGCCGCGCCGCCATATAAGCCTCGAGCGTCAACGGCGTTTTCATCAAAGCGTGTGGATAGGCCAGCGCGTTGTCGCGTTGCGCGATACAGAGCTTGCCGAAGTCCTCGCGCTTGGCGCCATACGTATTCATGTAGTTTTTGGTGATCAGCGCGAAGCTCGCGTTCGCCCCGCCGGCGCCGTAAGGATAGACGGCGTCCTGCGCAAAGCGCGAAAAATTCGTCAGCGTCTTGCGAAACGAATCGACGTGATTGGTGTCGCCGGCAACGCAGGCGACAAGGTCGGCGTCCCCCGCCTGCACCGCGCGCGCCGCGCGCCGCAACGCCACAATGCCCGAGGCGCCCCCGAACGGCACATGATCGAGCCAGCGCGGCGACAGGCCGAAGTGCTGCGTGAGGCCGATCGCAGTGTCGGGAGCGATGGTGAAACTCGACACCGAAAGGCCGTCGATGTCTTTCGGCTTGAGCTTGGCGCGCTTGATCAGTTCGCGCAGTGCCCGGCCGATCCACCAATGCCCGCTGTTGGTGGAAAAGCGCCGGTACGGGATAGTCACCGGCAGGCAGGCCACGACCCCATCATAGGCCTTGCGCATTGAACTCATCGATAGCCGCCGCGAAAGAACAGCAGGGGCTCGCCTTCATCGCGGCCGGTGAAATCGACCAGGCGCCCGATGGCGATGATCGTGTCGAAGCGTTCGACCGTATCCTCGAGCGCGCAATCGAGCGCGCCGATGGCGTTGTCGAGGATCGGCGCGCCGGTAGTAAGTTTGGTCCAGCGGCCGGGGACGAAGCGGTCGGCGCCGCGCACGCCGCCTTTGCCGCCGAACATGTCGGCAAGCGCTTCCTCCCCGCGCGGCAAGTAATTGATCGCGAAATGCCGCGCGTGCCGTACGGCGGCGAGCGTACCGGTTCGCTTGTCGATACTCACCATCAGCATCGGCGGATCGGCGGTGAGATGCGTCGCCGATAGCGCCAGGAATCCGGACGGGCCTTCGGCCCCCTGCGCGGTGACCACGGCAACCGCGGACGCGCGTACCCCGAGCGCGCGCCAAAATGTTTTGACGTCGATCTGCTTGGGGACCGGGTCGCCTGTCATGTCACGCCCCTGGAATCGTAGCCGTAAAATCGGTTTGGCGCCTGCTTTCCACTTGACCCGTGCGGTTCAGGCGCTAACATCAAATAGTATACTGTCGACAGTCGACGATGCAAGCAATGCGCTGCCTCCATGCTTTCCGCCCCGGCCGATCTCCAACGCGCCCCGCCCCTCGCCGAGCAAATTTACCAGCGGCTGCGCTACCAGCTTCGTTCGGGGACGTTCGCGCCGGGCGAGCGGCTGGTTGAATCGAATTTCGCGCAGCAGCTCGCGGTGTCGCGCTCGCCCGTGCGCGAGGCGCTCAGCCGCCTCGCCGCCGACGGCCTGTTGGAAACGCGCGCGAGCGGCTTCCAGGTGGTCATGCCGACGATGCAGGACATGGCCGAGATTTTCGAGATGCGCCGCCTTTTGGAGCCGCCAGCGGCCCAGCAGATCGCCCGTGCGATGACGCCGGACTTGACCGCCGAATTGACCGAAGCGTTGGCGCGCGCGCGCAGCGCGGAAAAGGCGAGCGACTTCACCGCCTTCACCGACGCCAATTATGGATTTCGCGCCGCTTGGGTGGCGCGCGTTGCCAGCAAACGGCTGCGCGAGACGATTTTGCGCTTCGACGATCAGGCCGGCTTCGTGCGCCGCACCACCTTGGTGCTGCCGGCCGCGCGCGCCGAGGCGCTGGCGTTGCTCGAGCGCTTCCTGATTTCGTTTAGCGCCGCCGATGCGGACGGCGCCGCCGCAACCGCCGAAGAGTTTATCGACGCGGCGGCGCGTTTTTACCGGCAGGTGGCAGACGACAGCGCAAAGCAAATGCGAGCAGGGAAAACGCCATGAGCACCCATCCGATGCACGGGCCGAACAAGTTCAAGCTCGGCGTGTTTTCCATGAATTCGGACGGCGGCTTGACCTTGACCAAAGTGCCGGAGCGCTGGCCAGCGGTGTGGAGCGAAATCGTCGAAGCGGCGCAGATGGCCGACCGTGCCGGCTTCGAATTCATTCTGCCGATCGCGCGCTGGAAAGGCTTTGGCGGCGAGATGAACAGCCGCGAGTGGTCGCTTGAAACGTTCACCTTTGCGGCCGGGCTCGCCGGCGTCACCAAAAACATTGCGCTGTTCTCGACCGTGCACGTGCCCATGGTGCATCCGGTATTCGCCGCCAAGGCGCTCACCACCGTCGATCATGCTTCCAACGGCCGCGCCGGCCTCAACATCGTGTGCGGCTGGAACCCGGAAGAGTTCGCGCTGTTCGGCGTCGACGTCAAACCGGTAGAAGACCGCTACGGCCAGGGGCTCGAATGGTTCGAGATCATGCAGCGCATCTACACGTCGAGTGAGCCGTTCGACTATGACGGCAAGTTCTACAAGTTGAAGGCGGTGTCCGGCAAACCGGCGCCCATTCAGAAGCCGCGGCCGGTCACACTCAATGCCGCCTTCTCGCCGCCGGGCCGCGATTTCGCCGCCAAGGCCGCCGACTTCCTCTTCACTACCTTCGTCGACATCGAAAAAGGCCGCGAGCACATCGACGACATGCGGCAGCGCGCCGCTTTGCAAAAGCGCGACATCGGCGTCTACACCACCTGCCATGTGGTGTGCCGCCCGAGCCAGGCGGAAGCTGAGGACTATTACGAGTTTTACGCTTCGACCATGGCTGATACGGCGAGCGTCGATCACTACATGGGGCAGAAGGAAAAATTCTCCGGCTCGCACGCACCGGAGGCCTATCGACTGCACCGCAAGCGCTTTGCCGGCGGCGCCGGCACCTATCCGCTGATCGGCACGCCAGGGCACATCGCGGAAGAAATGGTGAAGATCAGCGCGGCCGGGTTTGCCGGCACCACCGTGTCATTCGTCAATTTCAAGAACGAATTGCCTTACTTTATCGACAAGGTGTTGCCGCTTTTGCGCGAGGCGGGAATACGCCAGTAAGCGTCAGCGGATCGTCAGTACTGTCTTGCCGCGGGCATGGCCGGCCTGCGACAACCGATGCGCCTCGGCAAACTGCGAAAACGGCAGCACGCGCTCGAGTTGCGGCTTCATGCGTCCGGCCGCGGCAAGCGCGACGAGTTTGCAAGCACAACTGCGTCTGGCGCAACCTGCGCCATTTTGACGGTGACGCCGTAGTCGGCGCCGCGATCCTGGAAGGGTGCCGCCGAAAGACAGGCAAGCGTCCCGCCCTTGCGCAGCACTTTATAGCTGCGACGGTGGACGTCGCCGCCGAGTGTATCGAGCACGACGTCGAGGCCGGAAAGGTTATCCTCGAAGTTCTCGCGGTCGTAGGCGATCACCGTTTCGGCGCCCAGCGCGCGCACATAATCGATGTTTGCGTATGAACAAGTCGCGACGACATGGGCACCACGATCGCGCGCAATCTGCACAGCGAGACCGCCGACCCCTCCGGCGGCGGCATGAATCAGCATTCGCATCCCGGCGCTAACTTGCGCCGTCGTCACCAGTGCCGCCCAGGCACTAATGCCAGCCAGCGGCAGCGCCGCGGCGTCGGTAAATGTCAGCGCGTCGGGAACAGGCACGGCCAGCGCCGCCGGCAGCACGATCTGCTCGGCCCAGGTGCCCACGCCGCGCGGTGCTAGAAAGCAGACTCGGCGCCCGACCGAGGTCGCATTTTCTGCGGCACGAATAACGCCCGCACCATCTCGTCCTGTCATCATTGGAAAAGCGGACGGAAACGCCTTGCTCAACATCCCGGATCGGACTTTCCAATCGATCGGGTTGACGCTTACGGCATGCACATCGACCAGCACGTCGCCGGCGCCCCGCTGCGGCGCCGGGACGCGGTCTGCCGATAAAACATCGGGCCCGCCGTACTCCGCAAAAGCGGATCGCCGTGATCTCAGACATTCGCCCGAACCGCCTCGCTCGCCGGTAGCGGCTGCGCGTCATCGACCGGCTCCGGCTGCCACAGCGCGGAGGGATCGTCCGGCGGCACAGCGGCGAGCAGCGCGCGGGTGTAAGGATGCTTCGGCGCCGCGAAGACCTTGGCGGCCGGCCCGCTCTCCACCACCTCGCCGCGATACATCACCAACAGCCGGTCGCACAGATAGCGCACCACCGACAGATCGTGCGAGATGAACAGCATCGAGAAGCCGCGCTGGCGGCGCAGCCGCATCAGCAAGTTGAGCAATTGCGCCTGTACCGAGACATCGAGCCCGGAAACGATCTCGTCGGCGATCAAAATGCGCGGCGTCGCACACAATGCGCGCGCGATGTTGACACGCTGGCGCTGACCGCCGGAAAGTTGCGCCGGATAGCGCTCCGCCATTTCCGGCGGCAGGCCGATCTCGGCGAGCAGCGCCTCGGCGCGCGCCAACCGTTGGGCCTGATCGCCCTCGCCCGCCGCCTCCATCGCCTGGGTCACGATGCTGGCGACGCGCCGGCGCGGATTGAGCGCCGATTGCGGATCCTGAAACACCATCTGCACGTGCGCGCGCATCGTCGCGTGGGAAGCACCGCTGCCGTCGCTGACGTCGCTCCCGGCGATGACAATGCGGCCACTACTGGGCTTCTCCAAGCCGCACAGCATGCGCGCCACAGTGCTTTTGCCGCTGCCGCTTTCGCCGACGATGCCGATGAATTCGTTCTGGTGCAAAGTGAAGCTCACGTCCTTGACCGCGTCGACGGCATCAGTTCGGAAGCTCCGGCGGATGCTGAAGGTCTTGCAAAGCGCGTCAACCGCCAGCAGTGGCGTGCCGCTATCGGGCGCGTCAGCCGCCTCCAATGCCGGCGCCGCGATGGTGGAGGTCTGTCCACTGTGGATGCAGGCGGCGGTATGCGCCTCGCCGACCGGAGTGAACGGCGGCAGCGCATACGTGCATTGGTCGGTCACGTTGGGACAGCGCGGCGCGAACAGGCAGCCCGTAATGCCCTTGATCGCCGCTAGGCCCGGCATGCGCTCGGGCAGCGCGTAGAGCGCGCGCCGCGGCCCGTGCATGCTTGGATTGGAGAGCTGCAGGCAGCGCGTGTATGGGTGTGCCGGCTCCGCGAAAACGCGGCGTGCCGGGCCGACTTCGGCCGGACGGCCGGCATAGAGCACCAGGATATCGTCGCAAATTTGCGCCGCCAGCCGCAAGTCGTGGGTGATGAAGACCACCGCCGTGCCGTCCTGCTCCTGCATCTCGGCAATGAGCTGCACGATGCGCGCCTGGATGGTGACATCGAGCGCGGTGGTCGGCTCGTCGGCGACCAGCAGCTTTGGACGGCTGGCGAATGCCATGGCAATCAGCACGCGCTGACACATGCCGCCGGACAGCTGGTGCGGGTATTTGCCGAGCAGTTCGGCCGGCCAATTCAAATGCACGGCGTTGAGCATGGCAAGCGCGTGCTCGCGCCGCGCCAGGCGGTTGCCAATATGCAAACGCGCGAGGTGTTCATCGATCTGGTGCCCGATGGTCAGCACCGGATTGAGCCCCGATAGCGGCTCCTGCGGCACAAAGGCAATCTCACGTCCGAGTAGTTCGCGGCGCGCGTCGAGTGGCATCCGCACCAGGTCCTGACCATCGAACATCAGTTTGCCGCCGGTGACCGCAAAGCCCGGCGGCATGAGCTGCGCGATCGCGCGCCCGATCATCGACTTGCCGGCGCCGGATTCGCCGACCAGGCCGAGGATGCGGCCAGGTGCCAGCGAGAAGTTCAATTCCTGGATCACCGGCACGCGGCCGTCGCCAAATGCGGCGCTGACGGCAAGGTCCCTAGCGATCAGCGTATCCATCGTCAGGCTCGCTGGGTCGCGGTAAGCCGGACGTCGAGCGTGCGGCGCAGCCCGTCACCGAGAATATTGAAGCCGAACACCGCGAAGAAAATCGCCAGGATCGGGAAGATCAAATTCCACGGCAAATCGTAGATGTATTGCCGGGCGTCGGCGATCATCTGGCCCCAGGCCGGCGTTTGCGAGCTCACACTCATGCCAACGAAGGACAAGATAGCTTCGACGATGACCGCGATGCCCATTTCCAGGCTCACCAACGTGATCAAAAGCGGCAGCGTCGCCGGCACAATCTCGCGGGTAATCGTGCGCCAATGGGAGAAACCGAGGAGCCGCGCGGCGGCGACATAGTCCTTGCGCGCGACCACCACGACCTCGGCCCACAGCACGCGACAGAAGCGCGTCCAGTCGACCAGTATGATGGCGAGGATGACGTTCCGTAGACCGACACCTAAGCCCACCATCAGGATGAGCGAGAGAATGACCGGCGGAAACGACATCCACACATCCACGGCGCGGCCGATGATGACGTCGACCCAGCCGCGGAAATAGGCGGCGATATAGGCGAGAACCGCGCCGACCAGCATGGCGCCGAGCGACGCAAACACCGCGACCGCCATAGCTACGCGCGCGCTGTAGATCAGCCGCGACAGCACGTCGCGACCAAGACTATCGGTGCCGAGCAGGAAGGCCGGATCGGCGCCTTTCGACCAGATCGGCGGCAGGAAGGTTGAAATCAGATTTTGCTCGTTGGGATCGTGCGGTGCGAGTTGCGGCGCAAAGATCGCGCAGAGCATGATGATCGACACCACCGTCAAGCCGGTGAGCACGCGGGCCGAACGCAGCCAGACCGGCAAGGTTCGCGGCATCAGCGGATCCTCAGCTTCGGATTCAGCACCAGATAAAGGCTGTCGACGGTCGTGTTGATGATCAGCACCACAACGCAATAGGTCAGGCCGACGGCTTGAATAATGGGCAGGTCGGCATTGCGCACGGCATCGACCATCAAGTTGCCCATGCCGGGATACGAATAGATGACCTCGACCAGCAGCGTGCCGCCGAACAGGATGCCGAATTGCACGCCCATCAGGCTGAGCGTCGGCAGAATGGCGTTCTTCAATGCGTGATGCACGAGAATATGCCGCTCGCTCAAGCCGCGCAGGCGCGCCAGGTGGATGTATTCCTCCTGATAGACGTCGAGCAGGCTCGAGCGCAGCACGCGCATGATGGTCGGCGAAAACGCGATGCCGAGCGCAAAGCACGGCAGGATCATGTGTTTGAGCGCGCTCCAAAAAATATCGAGCCGGCCGTCGGCAAGCGCGTCGAAGAGCAGAAAGCCGCTGCCCTGCGGCAGGCGCATGCCGGAATCGAGCCGCCCCGTGAACGGCAACACGTGCAGAGCGACGCCAAAAATCAAAATGAAGAATAGGGCCCAGAGGAATTCCGGAATCGACAGCAGCATGATCGAGCCGAAATCAACCACCGGCTCCTTGCCGCTGCCGCGCACGTGAAACAGCACGAGACCGCCGGCGATGCCAAGCACTGCGGCGATGATCATCGCTAACACCGCAAGCTCGATAGTCGCCGGCAGTGTCTGTACGACGAGGCTCGCCACGGTGCGGCGGAAGAAGATGGAATTGCCGAAATCGCCGTGAACGACGTGCGAGAGCCAGATCACGTATTGCTCCGGCAGTGGCTTATCGAGGCCCATCTCGTGCCGCATGGCCTCAATATCGGCAAGCGTCGCGGTCGGCGGCAGCGACATCGCCGCCGGATCGACCGGCAGCACATGCAGCACCAGAAACAGCAGCATGGAGACGATCAGCAGGATCAGCACTGAGATGGCGAGCCGCCGTCCAACCAAAGGCAGGATGGTGGCGATCATCGAACCGATCCTTTGCGAAAGCGCGCCGCTACCGCGCGGCGGTACGACCGCCGCTGCTCGCCACGTCTAAGATGGCCGGGTCCGCGTCGTCGGCGCGGCCCCTCACCTCACCCCCATGTCATGGTGCTGGCGAGTACCCAGCCGTTGCCATATTTCTTATAGGAGAGCTTCTTTTTCCGCACCAGCGTGATCACACTCTGCAGCAACGGAATGGTGGCGCCGTATTCGACCGCGAATTTCTCGACATCCTTGTAGCCGGCGATGCGCTTGTCGTAATCGGTGACGGTAAACAGCGCGCCCACTTTGTCGCCGATCACCGGGTCCTTGAACGCGGAGAACGGCATCTTGTTGTTGAGCAGATACCCGGCAAAAATCTCCGGATCGCCTGTGCCATTGTCCCAGCTGTAGAGCGTCGCATCGGGCAATTTGCCGCCGCGGTTGAGCTGGAAGTATTTGGAGTATTCGATGGTCTCCAATTCGGCGTCGATGCCGACCTTCTTCCACATCTGCTGGATGGCGCGGGCGATGTCGTAGTCGCTCGGGAAATGGCCGTTGGTGGAGCCCATGGTGATCTTGGCCGGCTTGTCGGGGCCGAAGCCTGATTTCGCCAGCAGCTTCTTGGCTTCGTCGGGGTCGTAGGCGAATTTGAAGTCCGGCAGATCGCCCGGCGTACCCGGCGTGGTCGGGATCGACAGCGGCACGGCCACCCCGCCGTAGAAGGCCTTCGACAAAGCCGCCTTGTCGATGGCGTGGTGCGCGGCGAGGCGGATGTTCTGGTCGACGAAACCCTGATCAGCTCGGCACTGCAAAAGAATGACGCGCGTGATCGGATTGATCTCGCCGGCGAGATTGGGATCCTGCTCGAGCCGCTTCACTTCGCGCACCGGCACGTTGATGGTGAGATCGACCTGGCCCGACTGCACCGCGGCCACACGCGCGGACGGATCCTTGATGATTTCGAAAGTCACGCGCTTGATCGCCGGCTTCGGACCCCAATAGTTGTCGTTGCGCTCAAGCACGGTGCGGGCGTTAAGCTGATAGTCGACCAACTTGTAGGGACCGGTGCCGACCGGCTTTTTGGCGAACTCTTCTTCGCCGACCTTTTCCACATAGGCCTTGGGCGAGACGTAGCTGCCGAGGAAGGCGAGCCACTGCGGCGCTGTCGGCGCCGGCGCGGAAAAGTGCATCACGACCTTGGTCGGCGACTGTACTTCGACGTCCTTGACTTTGCGCCACGAGTTCTTGATGTCGAGCTTCAGCGGGGACTTGAGCCGCTCGAAGAACGTGAAGCGGAAATCGTCCGCCGTCATCTTGCTGCCGTCGTGAAAAGTGACGTCGCCGCGCAGTTCGGCCGTCAGCGAGAGGCCGTCTTTGGCCATTTCCCATTTGCTGATGAGATTGGGAATGAGCTTTAAATTCGGGTCCTGCGTCAGCGGCTGGTTGAACACCAGTTTGTAGAGCGGCTGCGCGTCCGGCGTGAAATGCAGATTGGGATCCCAGCCGGGCACGTCGCTCGGCCAGCCGATGGTGACGGCATCGGCGTCGGCAGCCAATACGCTCCAGCTGTCGGTCAGCACCCCGACGCCGACCACGCCGAGCCCGAGCATCTGCAACAGCGAGCGGCGTTCGATCTCGATTGTCATCTGCTTACCCTCCGGTTGCCGTAGTCAGCTTCGACCGTTTGCAATTTCCACAGGGCCGCGTCGGCCGCAGCCTCGTATTTCCGAGGCGAAATTATTTAAAGCTTAAAATGGATACTGTTTGCGCGCAACAGGCGGGCGCTGCCCTCCGGAACGAATTTTAGGCGGGTGCTGCCGTCTTTTGCGGCTGGCCGTTTAGCCGGTCAGCCGCGTCCGTGTCATCGCGTGGTGGGTATTGGCGCCGGTAAAGCGCGGAAACTCGCGATAATGCGCGCGTAGCTCCTGCCGCACCGGCGAAGCCATGGCGACATTGAACGCCGCGATGTCGTCGAACACCACCTCGTTGCCGATCATATAATCGGCCGCCGCCAGGCTGCCGCCACGGCTTTGCAATTCGTCCACCGGCACATAACAGATGATGGTGCGAATGGCCGGCAGCTTGGCTTGCGTTCCCGGATGCGTGGCAAGGTAGTTTGCGATGAAAGCCGGCTCGTCATCGGCCGGGCGATGATAACGGACCACATAGGAGAACGGCGCGCGCAACGGCGCCGGTGTTGTCACCTCGCCGATTGGATAGAGGCGCCGCTCGAAGGCCGCCCCGGTCGCGGCGACGCCGGACGGCAGCGGGCCGAGTGCCGCTTCGATCGCGCCGCCGCTCACCGCCGAAGCAAGCGCATCGCGCGATACGAAGTCGACCATCAGCATCATCAGCGGACCGCCCGTATCGCGATTGTAGGGGTCCTGCGGCGCACCTTCGGCCGGCGTGTAGAGATCCAAGCTCGACAGGCCCGGCAGCGCGGCAAGCGCCTGGCGCGGGCCGGACTCCAACCAATCGCGCAATGCCTCGCTGGCCGGCTGGGCGCCGCGCAGCGCGATCTCATAGACCCAACTCATTCCGATGCTCCTCCGCCACCGTCTTGTGCTCTACCTAATTGCGAGGCTATGTCGGTCGTCAAGCGTTTCACGGTTGCCATGATGTGAGCCGCCGGAGCGACCCGATGCCGACACCCACGGCCCTCACCCACCCACCATCGGGCCTTGCTTCGGTCCTCGACGCGCTCGCCGCGCGATGGCCGCAGCAGGTGTCCACTGCGCAGTCCGTGCGCGACCATCACGCCAACACTTTGACCTGGATTGCGCCGCAGCCGCCGGACGCCGTGTTCTTCGCCACCAGTACAGCAGAAGTGCAGGAACTCGTGCGTTTGTGCGCCGCGCATTGCGTTCCGGTCATCCCCTTCGGTATTGGGACGTCGCTGGAAGGTCATGTGAATGCGCCGCGCGGGGGCATTTCGCTCGACCTGTCGCGCATGAATACAATTGTGTCTGTCGAGGCGGAAGACCTGACCTGCACCGTCGAGGCTGGCGTCACTCGCAAGCAGCTCAACGATCATTTGCGCGACCAGGGCTTGTTCTTTGCCATCGATCCCGGCGCCGACGCCAGCCTCGGCGGCATGGCGGCAACCCGCGCCTCCGGCACCAATGCGGTGCGCTACGGCACCATGCGCGACAACGTGCTGTCGCTGAACGTTGTCATGCCGGACGGCGAGATCATCCGCACGGCACGGCGGGCGAAGAAATCCGCCGCCGGCTATGATCTCACGCGGCTGCTGATCGGATCGGAAGGCACCCTCGGCGTCATCACGGAAGTAACGCTGCGGCTGCACGGAATTCCGGAAGCGATTGCCGCCGCAGTGTGTCCGTTTGCCTCGCTCGAAGGCGCCTGCAACACGGCGATCGCCGCCATCCAGTCGGGGCTGCCGCTGGCGCGCATTGAACTGCTCGACGAATTACAGGTGCGTGCCTGCAATATCTATTCGAAGCTGACCCTGGCGGAGACGCCCACGCTATTCGTCGAATTCCACGGCAGCCGAAGTTCCGTCGAGGAGCAGGTCGTTGCGTTCGAAGCGATCGCGCGCGATCATGACGGCGGCGAATTCCAATGGTCGGCGCGGCCCGAGGAGCGCTCCAAGCTCTGGCAGGCGCGGCATGACGCGGCCTATTCCTGCCTGGTGCTGCGGCCGGGCGCCAAGGTGATGGCGACCGACGTCTGCGTGCCGATATCGCGGCTGGCCGATTGCGTGAGCGAGACCAAAGCGGACCTGACCGCCAGCGGTCTGTTCGGGCCGATTGTCGGCCACGTCGGCGACGGCAATTTTCACGTTGCGGTGCTGTTCGATGGCGGCGACCCGGCGGATGTTGCGCGCATGAAGGCATTTTCCGAGCGGCTCGCCATGCGCGCCATCGCCATGGACGGCACCTGCACCGGCGAGCACGGCGTCGGCCAGGGAAAGATGGCTTATCTCGCGGCCGAGTTCGGCCCGGCCCTCGACGTAATGCGCTGGGTGAAACGGGCGCTCGACCCCAATGACATTATGAATCCGGGAAAAATATTCGCGTTTGAGCACATCCGTGGGCGGGTGCGAGAAGCGTAGACTTCGAGTGCGCGGAAGGCCTGGAGGACGGGCCTGCTCGTCGTAAACCATATTGTTCCGCCGGCCTTGGCCTCTTAGGCAAACTGGATACAATATACTGAAATCCGCGAACCTCGGACGGGTCCATGGCCATCGACGACCAAAACGTGAAAAGGCAACTGCCGCTGCGCGCCAGCAGTTTGCGCGAGCAAATTCGCGAAACTGTCCGGCGTCAGATCCAGCACGGCGAAATCGGTCACAACGAGCGCCTGGTCGATGTCGAGATTGCCGAAGGGCTCGGGGTGTCGCGTATGCCGGTGCGCGAGGCACTGCTGCAGCTCGTCAACGAAGGCTATCTGGTCGGCACCACGCGCGGCTTCGTGCTGCCGAAACTGTCGCTGCGCGATATTCGCGACATTTTTGAAATTCGTAAACTGCTCGAGCCGCGCGCGGCCGGCAACGCGGCGCGGCATCTGTCCGCCGATGACGAGAAATCGCTGCGTGAAGCCTACGAGCGGGCAAAACGCGCGAAAGCCAGCGGTGACGTCGATGAATTGGCGCTTGCCAACATGCAATTCCGCCAGACCTGGCTCGCCGCCGAGTCGAATTGGCGGCTCGCCGCGACCATCTCGCGTTTCGCCGATCAGGTGCAGACCGTGCGGCTCGGCACGCTGCATGACCTGGCGACGCAAGCTATCGTCATCGATGGATTGACGCGGTTGCTCGACGCTTTTGTCAGACACGACGCGCAAAGCGTTGAAACGCTGATGACCGAGTTCATCGGTCACGCCGAAGATCGCTATTTCGCGGTGCGCGCCAAGGAAATAGACGACAGCGAAGCCGACGTGGCGGGGCTGGAAAAGTAACTGTGGCCGCGAGCGCCACGGTCAAGATGGCGCCATGGCCGAAAATTGATGCAGGGAGTGCGTTGTGAACTTGCGTAACACGAGCCTGCGCCAGCGGCTGGGGCGGCAACCGCTCGCCACGCTGTGGATGTCGATGGGCTCACCGACACTAGTGGAAGTTGCCGCCGCATCCGGCGCCGATGCCGTCGTCATCGACATGCAGCATGGACTTTGGGACCGCGCCAGGCTGGAGCAAGTCGTCGGCACGATTCCAGCAAGCATGTCGGCTTTGGTGCGCGTGGCGGAAAATTCGCCGGTCGTCATCGGCCAGGCGCTCGATACCGGCGCCGAAGGCGTCATCGTTCCCTTGATTGAAACCGACAACGAGGCGGCAGCGGCCGTCGCCGCGGCGCGCTTTCCGCCGGACGGACGGCGCTCGGGCGGCGGCGTGCGTCCCCTCGCCGGCAATTTCGGCGAATATTTCGCGGTTGCCAATCGCCGTACCATGGTCGGCGTCATGATCGAAACCGAGCGCGGCGTTCATAACGCACAGGCGATCGCGCGCACGCCCGGCGTCGATTTCGTCCTGATTGGCAGCGGCGACCTCTCGCTGTCGCTGGCGTCGGCAAAAATGCAAGTCGAGGATGCCTGCCGCACCGTGCTGCAGGCCTGCCGCAGCGCCGGCATTCCTTGCGCGATCTATACCAATAGTGCCGAGCAGGCCGTGGCGCGCGCCTGCGAAGGCTATGCCATGGTGACCGTCGCCAACGACATTACGGTGGTCGCCAAGGGGTTTACCGACACCACGCGCCAATATAGGTCAGCCATGAACATGAATTCGCCGTCTCCCTCGGACCAGCCGAAAACCACAAAGCTGCTGGAAGATTTTGCCGCAGCCATCGCCGGCAGCCGAATTCGCGTCATCGATCTGACGCAAACGCTGCGGCCATCAACCCCCGTGATCCAGTTGCCGCCGGAATTCGCGCCGTCGAACCCGTTCAGCATTTCCGAAATCTCCCACTACGATAATCGCGGGCCGGGTTGGTATTGGAACAACCTTGCCATGGGCGAGCACACCGGCACCCATTTCGATGCCCCGGTGCATTGGGTCACCGGCCAGCACTACACCGACGGCTTCACCGACACGATCCCGGTGCAACGCTTCCTGGCGCCGGCCTGCGTCATCGACTGCACGCGCGAGGTTGTCGCCGACGAGCGCTTCAAGCTCGAGGTCTCGCATATCGAAGCCTGGGAACAGACGCATGGCCGCATCCCGACTGGCGCCTGGGTGCTGATGCGCACCGGCTGGTCGACGCGCGGCGATTCGCCGGCCTTCCTCAACATGCAGGAAGACGGCCCGCACTCCCCCGGCCCCACCGCCGCCGCCATGACCTTCCTGATCAAGGAACGCGACGTCAACGGCTGGGGTGTCGAGGCGGTGGGAACCGACCACGGCCAGGCCTTCGCTTTCGAGCCCGCCTTCCCGGCGCATAATCTGATGCACGGCGCCAAGAAATTCGGTCTCGCCAGCCTGTGCAACCTGGACAAGCTGCCGCCGACCGGGGCGCTGCTGATCACA
The DNA here is from genome assembly GCA_963805375.1 of uncultured Alphaproteobacteria bacterium. Classification (GTDB taxonomy): domain Bacteria; phylum Pseudomonadota; class Alphaproteobacteria; order Rhizobiales; family Xanthobacteraceae; genus Pseudolabrys. The sequence goes on from CAWDUB010000012.1 coordinate 18,631, forward strand.
GCGCCGCTGAAGATCGAGAAGGGTTCCGGCTCGCCGTTGCGCGTCCTCGCCCTGGTGGCGACCTGACCTGCGTTCTCCGGCGGTAGCTTCCACATCGCAATTGCATTATGTTTGAAGTTTCGTGGAATTGACCGGCGATTTACCGGCATGTGCCGGCCGCTTCCGGATCATCGCAACGATGCCGGCGGTTCGAACTTTACGCGGAGCGCGTTATGGCGGAACGATCCTTTGCTAAGGAAGTGCGGGATCTTGAGCTCGGTGCCGGCGAGGAATTCCGCGGCGAAGGCATCCTTGCAATCACCAAGGCGCTGCTGCAATCGGGCGTCGGCTATGTCGGCGGCTATCAGGGCGCGCCGATTTCACATCTGATGGACGTGCTCAACGACGCCAAGGACACGCTCGGCAAGCTCGGCGTGCAATTTTCCAATTCCGCATCGGAAGCCGCCGCCGCCGCCTCCCTCGCCGCCTCGGTGATGTATCCGATCCGCGGTGCCGTCACCTTCAAGTCGCCGGTCGGCATCAACGTCGCCTCCGACGCGCTCGCCAACCTAACGTCGGGCGGCGTCACCGGCGGCGCGCTGGTGATCATCGGCGAGGATTATGGCGAAGGCTCCTCCATCATGCAGGAGCGCTCGCACTCCTTTGCGATGAAGTCGCAGATGTGGCTGCTCGACCCGCGTCCGAACCTTGAATCGATCGTCAAGGCGGTCGAGGACGGCTTTGAACTGTCGGAAGCCTCCAACACGCCGGTGATGCTCGAGGTACGCATTCGCGCTTGCCATGTGCACGGCTCGTTCATCGCCAAAGACAACAAGCCGCCGCCCTTCACGCTGAAGCAGGCGCTGGAAAATCCGGTGCGCGACACGAGCCGCGTCGTGCTGCCGCCCATGTCATACACGCATGAGAAGGACAAGATCGAAAAGCGTTGGCCGGCGGCAGTCAAGTTCATCAAGGAGCGCAAGCTCAACGAGTTGTTCGACGGCGACCTGAGCGACCTCGGTATCATCACCCAGGGCGGCATGTACAACGGCGTCGTTCGCGCGCTCGAGCGTCTCGGCCTCGCCGACGTCTGGGGCGCCACGCGGGTGCCGATCTATTGCATGAACGTCACCTACCCGCTGGTTGACGACGAGATCGTCACCTTCTGCGCTGGCAAGAAGGCGGTGCTGATCGTCGAGGAAGGCCAGCCCGAACATATCGAGCAGGCGATCTGCACCATCCTGCGCCGGCGCGACATCAACACCAAGGTGTTCGGCAAAGACGTGCTGCCGATGGCCGGCGAATACACCGCCGACGTGATGTTCAAGGGCGTCCGCGCCTTCATGGCGAGCAACGCGCCGGGCGCGCTGTCCGACCAGGCGCGCGCGCCGAACGAGCCGAACATCCATGATGATCCGCGGGTCAAAGCGCTGGGCGGCGCCGTGCCCCCGCGTCCGCCCGGTTTCTGCACCGGCTGCCCGGAGCGGCCGATCTTTGCCGCCATGAAGCTGGTGGAGAAGGAACTCGGCAAGCATCACATCGCCGCCGACATCGGCTGCCACCTGTTCTCCAGCCTGCCGCCGTTCAATATCGGCGCGCATACCCTGGGCTACGGCCTCGGGCCCGCGTCAGCGGCGGCATTCAACGTCAAGGCCGACAAGAAGTCGATCGCGTTCATCGGCGACGGCGGCTTCTGGCACAATGGGCTGAATTCGAGCATTGGCAACGCCGTCTACAACAAGCACGACGGCGTCATCGTCGTGGTCGACAACTTCTATTCCTCGGCGACCGGCGGACAGGATCTTCTCTCCTCGCGCGCCGACAGCGCATCGCGCTCGACCAACAACCAGATCACCAAGGCGGTCGAGGGCGTCGGCGCCACCTGGGTACGCCAGATCGACCGCACTTACGACGTCGCCAAGATGCGGGACACGCTGAAAGAGGCGCTCACCACCAACTCGCCAGGCCCGAAGGTGATCGTCGCGTCCTCCGAATGCATGCTCAACAAGCAGCGCAGGGTGAAGCCGCTGTTCAACAAGTCGGTGAAGAACGGCGAGCGCATGGTGCGCGAACGCTTCGGCGTCGACGAGGACGTCTGCACCGGCGATCACGCCTGCATCCGTCTCTCCGGCTGCCCGTCGCTGTCGATCAAGCGCACCGACGATCCGCTCAAGGACGACCCGGTCGCCGCGGTCGACAACACCTGCGTCGGCTGCGGCAATTGCGGCGAGGTGGCGGAAGCCGCCGTGCTGTGCCCGTCCTTCTATCGCGCCGACATCATTTATAATCCCAGCCGCTTCGACCGCTTCCTCGCCAAGGCGCGCGGGGCGGTGATCGGCTATCTGCAGCGCCGCCGCGCCCGTCGCCGCGTCGCCTTCGCCTGACGCGGAGTGCCCCGATGAACGTCGCGCCGTCCGCCAAGCCCACGCTCGCCACCACCAAGCCGCTGTCGATTGCGGTGATGGCGATGGGCGGCCAGGGCGGCGGCGTGCTGGTCGACTGGATCGTGGCGCTGTGCGAGGGGCAGAACTGGGTCGCGCAATCGACCTCGGTGCCGGGCGTTGCCCAGCGCACCGGCGCCACGGTCTATTTCATCGAGGCCTTGCCGCTGCCGCAGGGCGCCCCCGCCGGCCTCAAGCCGGTGTTGTCGCTGATGGTGGTGCCCGGCGAAGTCGACGTCGTGATCGGCGCCGAACTGATGGAAGCCGGCCGCGCCATTCAGCGCGGCTTTGTCACGCCCAACCGCACGACCTTGATCGCCTCCTCGCATCGCTCCTACGCCGTGCTCGAGAAGCAGACGCCGGGCGACGGCATCGGCAGCGCCGAGGCGGTCTATGCCGCGGCGGCAGCCGCCGCCAAGCGCTTCATCGCCTTTGACATGGCCGACCTTGCGGAACGAGCAAATAGTGTGGTGTCCGCCGTGCTGTTCGGGGCGATGGCCGCGGCCAAGACGCTGCCGTTTCCGCGCGAGGTCTTCGAGGCGGCGATCCGAGCCGGCGGCGTCGGCGTCGAACCGAGCCTTCGCGCCTTCGCACTCGGCTTCGAGCAGGCTACCGCCGAAATGGCGACGGGCGTGCCGCCGGTCCCTCCCAAGCCCGCCGCCGAGAAGCGCTTTCCCGCGCTGGCGCCGGTCGCGCACGCTGGTTATGATGCGCTTGTTACCCGCGCCCGCGCCGAATTTCCCGCCACCACGCACGACATGATCGGCGCCGGATTGCAGCGCGTGGTCGATTTCCAGGATGTCGCCTACGGCAAGGAATATCTCGACCTGCTCGCCGACATGCTGGCGCTCGACAAAGCCGCCGGCGGCGTGAGCAAGGGCTTCGCGCTCACGCGCACAGCGGCAAAATATATTGCGGTCGCCATGGCCTATGACGACGTCTACCGCGTCGCCGACTTGAAGACGCGCGGCAGCCGTTTCCAGCGCGTGCGCGCGGAGGTACAGGCTGCGCCCGACCAGCTCGTTTACACCACCGAGTTCATGCATCCGCGCATGGACGAAGTGTGCGGCTCGTTGCCGGCCTGGCTCGGCCGCATGATCGAGAGCCGCCCTTCCCTCTTCAAGCGGCTCGACAAGGTCGTCAACCGCGGCCGCCGGGTGAAGACCGGCACCGTCCGGTGGTTCCTACTGCTGTACGTTCTCGGTGGCCTCAGGCGTTTCCGCCGCGGCACGCTGCGCCATGTCAACGAAGTCGTGCACCGCGACGCCTGGCTCGCACGGGTCAAAGCTGCGGCGGCCAAGGACTACGATTTCGCGGTGGAATTGCTGCAAGCGCGGCGGCTGGTAAAGGGCTATTCCGAAACGCACGCGCGCGGCCAATCGAAATTCGACAAGGTGATGGCAGGCGCTGCCAAAGTCGACGGCCGCCCGGATGCCGCCGAGTGGGTGCGGCGATTGCGTGAAGCGGCGCTCAAGGACGAAGACGGCATTGCGCTTTCCGGCGCGCTCAAGACCATCGACAGTTTTGCTT
>CAWDUB010000013.1:0-37194 GCA_963805375.1 uncultured Alphaproteobacteria bacterium
ACCACCACGACGCGGCCTTCGTCGGCGTGCTGCTGCTGGCGGCGTTCGGGGTCGGCTTCGAACTGCTGGTGACCTGGGCGACGCGCCGTTTCTTGCCCTGGTACCGCCGCGACGAGAAAGCGGACTGATGTCTTCTCTTCGTCATTCCGCGACGCGCCGAAGGCGCGGACCCGGAATCCGGATGCAAGCACGGAAATCCGTGTCTGGATTCCGGGCTCCCACGCTGCGCGCGGGCCCCGGCATGACGGCTAGCTAAAGGAACACACAATGTCATCCGATCCCCGGCTCAGGGCCGCCATCGCCCATTGGGGTCCGCGCTTTGTCGCCAACGGCGTGGTGCTGACCGATTTCCAGGAAGTCACCGCTTCGCTGAAGGACTATGACGGCTGGTGCGGCGCATGGTCCGCGCGCGCCGCCCACCACGAAGAACTTGGGCGCGCGGCGCTGGCCGCAGGACATTTCCTCACCGCCGGCGAATGCCTGCAACGCGCCGGCGTCTATTATCACTTCGCCTGCTTCCTGTTCGTGCATGACATGAAACAGATGAAGGCGGCGCATCGTAAGGCGGTGGCCTGCCGGCAGGCGGCGCTGCCGCATTTGCGCCCGGCCGGCGAGCGCGTCGAGATTCCGTATGAGGGCAAGACGCTCGCCGGAATTTTGCGCAAGCCCTTAGGCGTCGAGCGGCCGCCGGTGGTGGCGATGGCGGTGGGGCTCGATTCCACCAAGGAAGAAGGCGACGCCTATGAGGCGCCGTTTTTGGCGCGCGGCATGGCGACGCTGATGTTTGACGGGCCCGGTCAGGGCGAAGGGCAATACGATTTTCCCATCCGCGGCGACTACGAGGTGCCGGCCGGCGCGGTGATCGATTTCATCGAGACGCGGCGCGATCTCGACGCCGCGCGTGTCGGCATGTGGGGCGTTTCGCTCGGCGGCTATTACGCGCCGCGCGCCGCCGCGTTCGACAAGCGCATCAAGGCCTGCATCGCGCTCGGCGGCCCGTTCGATTGGGGCGCGGCCTGGGACGGATTGCCGGAATTGACGCGCGAGGCGTTTCGCGTGCGCAGCCATTGCAAGAGCACGCAGGCGGCGCAGAAGAACGCGGCGACGCTGTCGCTCGTCGGCATCGCGCAAAACATCACCTGCCCGATTTTCATCGTCAACGGCCGGCGCGACCAAATCCTGCCGGCCGCCGACGCCGAGCGGCTGGCGCGCGAGGTCAGCGGCCCGGTCGAATTGATGATGATCGAGGACGGCAACCACATCGCCACCAACCGCGCCTACCGCTGGCGCTCGCAGAGCGCGGATTGGATGAAGGAGCAGCTCAGGTAGACCTGCATCGGCCTCATGGTGAGGAGCAGCCGAAGGCCGCACTTCGTGCGCTCCTCAGGATGAGGCGGAGGAGAGTTGAGCTAACCCTCTCGGAAAATTGTGCAAGCGTTCGATACCGGCTTCCGTAATCAGCACCATCTCGCCGGTCTGCACGCCCGCTGTGTGGTCGCGCGTCACCACATTGGGCTGGATCACCACCGTCTGCCCGGCGCGAAACGGCTCTTGCGGCACCGGGCCGGCCGGGCGGCTCTTGCTGCCGAGAATTGGCGGCAGGTAGCCGCCGCCATAGCCGTGCAGCAGATCGTCGATGACGGTGAAGCCGGCATTCTCGATCACGCTTGACGCTTCGATAACCTGCGCCGATGTAGCGCCGGCCTTAAGCACCGCCGCGACGGCGTCGAAAGCGGCATCCGCGGTTGCGTGCAGATCGCGGTAGAGCTTTGTCGGCTCGCCCAGCGCGAAGCTGCGCAGCACCTGTCCCGGATAATCCCAGAACGCCGCGCTGATCTCGGCCACAACGACATCGGCCGCCTGTAGACGGCGCGTAGTGGGAAACTGCCGCGGCACCGCGAGATCGGGCGCGGCCATCGCCGTGGCGCCGATGTAATGAATGACGTTGGTCGCGCCCTGCGCAACATACGCGCGTTCCACCAGATCGCCCAATTGCCGCTCGTTCAGTCCAGACTTCAGTCCGTCGCGCAGCGCCGCCATGCCGAGGTCGGAAAAGTGCGCGCCGATACGCAGCCAGTCGATTTCCTCTGCGGATTTGACCTGGCGAAGTCGAACGTATTCGCGATTGAGATTTTTCAACGTGCCGAACTTCGCCGACAGCATCGTCGAATGTTCGGCGCTCAGCGGACCAATCGTCGCCACCCGGTTTTGCCTGGCGCCGCGTTTCGCCAAAACGTCGATCGCGGCGGCAATCGACGACTCGCCGCCCCATGCGACCTCGGCTTTGTCGGCGAGCAGGCGCGCCTGCGGCGCGTGATTGACATACTGGACGAACAGCGTGTCGTGCTCGCCCGGCGTGAGGACGCCGACCGCCTCGGCGGTCACCGGCCATTGTGTCAGCCATTGCACCACCGAGCCGAAACGATTGGCGCCGCAGAACACAAGATGATCGCAATCGTGCCGCGCCAACAGTTCCGCGACTGCCGTGCGCCGCCGCGCCATCTCCGCGTCGGAGAAACGCGGGACCTCGGCGGCGACGATACGCGCGAGTTCGGACGAAAGCGCCACTCACACCTTCTTCGGCAGGGCCACGATCATGTCGAGCTCGATGCGGGCGCCGGGCGACGAGAGCTGATTGATGCAAACCATCGTGCTCGCCGGCTTCCAATCGCCGAAATAGGGCCGCATCGCCGCGTGCATCCCATCCGCATCGCGCATGTCGGTCAGATATTTGGTGATCTTGACCACGTCGGTCCATGTCGCGCCCACGCTGTCAAGCACCTCCTTGGCGCCGGCCATGGCGCGTTTTGTCTGCTCGCCGATATCGACGGGATGCTGGTGTTCGGAATCGATGTGGGGATGCATGTGGTAGAGCGGCGACGGCGTGACCCCGGACACGAACATCAGGTCGCAAGCGCCGACAATGCGGACCGCCGGCGCGTAAGGCATGGTTTTCGCCTGCTCGGGCTTGGGCTGTATCGACTCAAGCTTGACGCTTTGCGGCTTGGTCATCACGGTCATGAGAGCCTTCCTTTCCGGTTGTCAACGTGAAATTCAATCGGTCCGCCAATTGCTGAGCGAGGCATCGACCGCGTCCTGCACCTTGGTGACCACGATGCCGAGTACGGCAAGCACGAGCAAGACCGCGAAGACCTGCTCGGTCTCCAAAATCTGGCCGGCAAGATATAGCCGCGCGCCAAGCCCGGTCTTGCCGACCACCATCTCGGCGGCGACGACGAGAATGATGGACACGCCAAGCCCCAGCCGCATGCCGGCGAATATCGACGGGATCGCGCTCGGCAGCAGCACGCGGCGCATGATCTGCTGCTGGCTGGCGCCGAGATCGCGCGCGGCCAGTACCAGTCCGGGGTCGCATTGGCTGACGCCGAGCACCGTATTGATGACGATCGGAAAGATGGCGCCCAGGAAACTGATGGTCAGCATGAACGGCCCGCCGGTGCCGAGCCAGATGATGAGAAGCGGGATCAGCGTGACCTTGGGCAGCGGATAAAGCGCGGCGATGAACATGTCCGCCACCGCCCGCGTCCGGTTGGACGTCGCGATCCACAGTCCGAGTATCGTTCCGATCACCAGCGCTATCGCAAAGCCGGCAAAGATGCGCCAGAGCGTGGCGCCGAGGTCGACGGCAAGTCCGCCGCTGCCGAACATGCCGATCAGCGCAACCGCGATCTGCGAGGGGCGCGGCAGATAGAGCGCGGATACACCCGTCAATCGCGCCGCCGCTTCCCAGAAAAGCAAAACGACGACCATCGAGCCCCAGCCGAGCACCCGTGGATCGTCAAGCAACGAGCGCTTGCGGACTGGGTGCGGCGTCGGAAGATCGGAAGCCTTGTCGCGGGCGAGCGGCGGCGTGTCCACTAGGCCACCTCGTTTTCAGTGACCATTGCCCGCATTACCTCGTCGCGCAGCAAATTGTAGATGCGGTCGAACAACGCCGAGAATCTCGGATCCCGGGTTGTCGCGATGCTGCGCGGGCGCGGCAGATTGACGTCGATCTGCGCCGAAATTCGGCCCGGGCGCGCGGTCATCACCAGGATCGTGTCGGCCAACAGGATCGCCTCCTCGATCGAGTGGGTAACCAGCACCGCGGTGGTGCCGCTTTCCTCGACGAGTTTCGCCAACTGTTCCTGCAGAACAAGCCGCGTCTGCGCATCGAGCGCACCGAAGGGCTCGTCAAGCAGCAACACCTCCGGCTCCATGACCAGTGCGCGGGCAAGGCCGACGCGCTGGCGCATGCCGCCGGAGAGCTGGCGCGGATAGCGGCCCTCGAAGCCCGTCAGGTCGACCGCGGCGATGGCGCGGCGGGCGCGCGCTTCCCGCTCCGCGCGGGGAACGCCGGCAAGATCGAGACCGAAAGCGACGTTCTCCATCACGGTCAACCAGGGGAACAGGTTGAACGACTGCCAAACCGTCGCCATCGCCGGCCGTCCGGTGGGCCGCCCATTCGACCGTCCGACGAAACGCAACTGTCCGAGCGAAGGGTCGAGAAAGCCGCGCGCGATCTGCAGCAGCGTGCTTTTGCCGCAGCCGCTCGGGCCGATAAGGGCGGTGACCTGTCCCGGCTCGAAGCGGCAACTGACCGTTTGCAGCGCCTCAGTCGGCGCCGCCGACTCTGGCGCGAAGGTCAGGCCGATGTTCTCGAACTCGATCGCGACTGCGGGCTTGGCCATCGCGCCATCAAGCGAAGGGATTGCTCTTGCTCAAATTGGCGACGGCTTCGGCAGCCGGCGACAGATCGAAGAGTTGATCCTTGCTGACCTTCGCGTTCACCAGCTTGAGCTCGTTCCAAAGCGCGCCCTGCGCCATGCAGGACTCGACATTGGGCGTGCCCTTCTCGTCGAACCAGGTCCAGCGCGGCGCGGCCTTTTCGATCAGCGGCGCCGGGACCTTGGTCGCCTCGGAGACGATCTTGATTACCTCGGGATCCTTGTCAGCCGCCGCCTTGTTGAACAGCCGGCCCGCATAAATATGCGCCATGGCGAAGTTGGTCACGGCGGCTTTGTTGTCGGCAAGGTATTTGGAGGAGACCACCCAACAGGCGAGCTGCGCGTTCGGCGCGATGTCCGAACCGGCGCCGACGATCTTGCCGACGTTGTTCTTCTCGGCGAGATAGGCGAGCGGCACCGGAATATTGGCGACATCTGATTTGCCGACGCCCATGAACTTGATCATGTCGGGATAATTGACGCCGCTCGACCAGTTAAGGTCGTGCAGTGGATCGAGCCCGGCCTTCTTGGCCACGGTCGCAAACAGGAACTGGTCGATGCTGCCGGGCGCCTGGATGGTGACGGTCTTGCCCTTGAGCAGAGCGCCCTTGTCAACCGACGTGTAGCCGGCTTTGACCATGTCGTTGCTGGCAACGATCGTCATCGAGCCGGAACCCGGCTTCTCGCTGCCGCGATCGAGGAACAGCTTGTAGGGCACGCCCTTGGCGACGGCGTTGAACAGGCCGGCATTCAACGTCGAGGCGGTGATATCGAGCTCGCCCGCCACCAGCGCCGGCATCGCCAACGCACCGTCGGCGAAATATTTGAGTTCGACGTCGAGGCCGACCTTGTCGAAATACTTCCTTGCGTCGGCGATGAACATCGGGCCCGACGAAATCAGGCGGACCAGGCCGACACGAAGCTTCGTCTTTTGCGTCTGCGCGCGCAATTTTTGCGGGAGCAGGCCGGCCAGGCCAACTGCTGCACTGCCGCCGAGCAGGTGGCGACGATCAATGGACATCGACATGGCATTCTCCTCGATATGCCGGTTGCTCCGGCGAGGAGGATTATGGTGCAACACGTGTGCCAAACGCCAGCGATTACGACACACGCAAATTGCGCGGCATGTGTTAGATTGCTCCGGCCGCAACGCTAACGTGCACCGCTCAATCAAAGAGAACCCTCGAATGCCCTCGACCATCCTCAATTCCGCGGTGTTCCGCGACATCTTCACCACGCCGGCGATGCGCCAGGTGTGGTCGGATGAAAACCGGGTGCAGAAATATCTCGACTTCGAGGCGGCGCTGGCGCGGGCGCAAGGCAAGCTCGGCATCATCCCGAAGAACGCCGCCGCCGAGATCGTGCGCCACTGCGACGCCAACAAGATCGACATGGCCAAGCTGAAAGAGGCGACCGAGCGCATCGGCTATCCGGTGCTGCCGGTGGTGCAGCAACTGGTGAAGCTGTGCAAGAACGGGCTCGGCGAATGGTGCCACTGGGGCGCCACCACGCAGGACATTACCGACACCGCCACCGTGCTGCAAATGCAAGAAGCGCTCGATCTTCTGGAAAAGGACATTGGCGCGATTTCCGATTCGCTCGCCAGACTGGCGGAAAAATACCGCGACACGCCGATGGCCGGCCGCAGCAATTTGCAGCAGGCGGTGCCGATCACCTTCGGCTACAAGATGGCGACGCTGCTCGGCGCCTTCGAGCGGCACAAGCAGCGCCTCGCCGAAATGCGCCCGCGCGTGCTGGTCGCCGAATTCGGCGGCGCCGCCGGCACGCTGTCCTCGCTCGGCAAAGATGGGCTAAGGGTGCAGGCCGAACTCTGCAAGGAACTCAAGCTCGGCCAGCCCGACATCTCCTGGCACACCGTGCGCGACCGCATCGCCGAGGCCGGCTGTTTCCTCGGCCTCGTCACCGGCACCTGCGGCAAGATCGCCTTCGACATCAAGCTGCTGATGCAGACCGAAGTCGAAGAGGTGCAGGAGCCGTTCCACCAAGGCCGCGGCTCGTCCTCGACCATGCCGCAGAAGCGCAATCCGATCTCTTCCGTCTACATCACGGCGCAGAGCGCCATGGTGAAGCAATTGGTTGCCGCGCTGTTGGAAGCGCAGGTCGAGGACCACGAGCGCGCGACCGGCCCGTGGGAGATCGAATGGATCGCGCTGCCGGAGATTTTCATGCTGTCGGCCGGCGCGCTGGCACAGACGCGCTTTGTCGTCGACGGCTTGCAGGTCAACGAAAAGAAAATGCGCGAGAACTTGGAGATCACCAACGGCCTGATCATGTCGGAAGCGGTGATGATGGGGCTCGGCGCCAAGATGGGACGCAACCGCGCGCACGACGTGGTCTACGACGTCTGCCGCGAGGTGGTGAAGACCGGCAAGCCGCTGCTCGACCTCTTGGAGAAGGACAAGGAGATCCGCAAGCACGCCGACCGCAAGACGCTTGCGAAGCTTACCGATCCGGCCAACTACCTCGGCGTCGCCGGCGAGATGGTCGATCGGGTGCTGAAGATGCGGAAGAAGCGCTAGCGCGGAAATTTTTCAATGCCCATCCATTACCGGCCCGCTCGCGCGGAAGACTTTGTCCGCGCCGACGCGCTTGTCGTTGGCAGCATCAACGATCTCACCGCGCGTCATGGCTTCGGCAAGATCGCGTCCGCGCGGCCTCCGCAATTTCAATTGTTTTCCTTGCAAGACGACCCCGACGGATTGTGGGTGGCCGAAGACGCAGGCGAGATGGTTGGCTTCGCCTGGAGTTGGGTCTGCGGCGACTTGTGGTTTCTCGCGCAGTTGTTCGTGTCCCCTACTCAACAGGGCAGCGGTATCGGCAACGAGCTTATTAAACGAACATGGGAACCGGCGCAGAAAAATGGGGCTGCCAACAAGGCTCTAATCACCTTCACCTTCAACACGGTATCGCAAGGCCTCTATCTTCGGCACGGAATGTTTCCGCGCTTTCCGATTTACAATTTCAGTGTCGCGCGTGAGCGGTTGATCGGTCGTTTGCAAGGCGTGCCATTGCGTTGCGTGTCGCTCGAATACACGGCTGCACACTTAGCCAGCCTTGCGCAGATTGATGTTCGCGCCTTGGGCGTGTCACGCGAAAAGCACCACGCCTATCTGATCAAGGACAAGGCGACGAAAGGCGTCATGTTTTATGATGGAAGCGCCTGTGTCGGCTACGCCTACATTGCCGACGGTCATATTGGCCCGTTGGCGGTCGCGCGGACTGAAGCGATGGGCGCCGCATTCAAGACCGCGCTGAGCCTGGCCGCCGAGAGCGGCTCTGCACAAGTGTCGGCGTTCCTTCCGGGCGCCAGCGACACAGCTCTCAGCATTGCCGTCGAACACGGCATGCGCATCACGCTTCCGATGCTGCTGATGTCGACGCGCGACTTTGGAAATTGGACGCAATATCTGCCACGCAATCCGGGCTTCATGTGATCACGAACGTCGGCGATGGCCCGTAACAAATCGTTAACCATCTAAGTTCTTAATCTTACGTCGCGCGGCCACGTGATCATGAGGACCGCATGCGACAGACAGCAAAACGCTTCCTCTGCTTTTCTGTTTTGATCGGCTTCGGCCTGCTCATCGGCACGGCCCACGCGCGCTGGAAACCGGAATACGCCAGCGCCCCGCAAGCGGTGCAGGACTGGTACCGAAACGCCGAGCTCACCCCGCGGGCGCAATACCGCTTTGCATTCAAGAAGTGTTGTGAGCATGCCGACGTTGTGAAGACACAATTTCGCGTCAATCGGGCCAATGCCAAAGACGAATGGTATTGGCTCGACGGCGCCGATTGGCGGCGCGTGCCGGACGACATCATTCATTGGGGAGAAACCGCCCCCAGCAAGCAGCCGACGCTTTTTGTCTACCAGGGCAAAGAGACGTGCTTTTGGCCGGGCGAGTCCGGGCTCTGATTCAAAACGGCGCCGGCGCGATTCGCCGTACCCGGTTGCGATCAAGTCAGGCGCGAAGGGATACGCAAACCGTCGAATCGCGGCCTTCGCTGTCGACGGTTCTCTCCTCGGAAAACTTGCAAACTGCGCATTCGACGGTCTGCAGTTCGTAGCCGGCGCCGCGCGTTGGGTGCGGCGTTCTGCGAACGACGGACATCACGCCGAGACACTTGGGGCACTCGACCTGATCCTGCGCGCCAAAATGGTTTGCCAAGGACATTCCATCACCCGGCACGGCGCTCGATGCCCGCGCTTTCCCATTCGACAAGGACGCTACGCGCCGCAAGGGCTCTTTCGCAAAGGTGGCGGGGATCGCGCTCGCCGGCCTTCGCCAGGCTGATGATGCAAGCCGCGATACGCTCCCTGACATTCTTGGGGACCGGCGGCTGGAAGGACCCGAGAGCGAGTTCATAGGCCGCCGCCATCACCGAAATAACTTCGGGCTCAAATGCCTCGGATTGGCTGATATAATTTCTGATCGTGGGCATGACACTCCTCCGACGTCGCTTGAAGGAACTCTGTGCCCTGGCTCGGCTGTTAGATAGCGGCTCGTAGTCTAAGAGCAAAAATCATCGTTGGTGATCTTCGCTCCAATTACCCATTAGACGGATTTTCGGCCATTGACGCTTTTGCCGGCTTTGCCGTTGGCTTCCAGCACGCCGTAATCAGACGATTTCCTCCCGGGAGCGGCGTCCATAAGTCCGCTGTTGGCGAGGCCGATCCTGAACAGCTCACGCACCGCGGCGGCGCGGCTGGGCATTCGCTGTTTGAACCGGAAATCGTCCACTGCCGCGAGTTCTTCCGGCGACAGCATGATCTGCAAACGCTCACCACGGGTCAGGTTTTCGTTCTCGATAGCCATGGGATACCCCCATTAGACAAGGTCTAAAATTGCTAGCAATGGTTATTCTAATAACAAATAGATCAATAAGTCAATTACTCATTTTACGGCCCTGGCCGGGCTGCCGATCCGCCCGGAATAGGACAAAAATCCGGCCTATAGGAGCCCGGCGAATGGTGTTAAAGCGCCCCATCACCGGTCCACAATTTGGCACGCGTCCGGCGACTGAGAGTCGATTGCTCCCGCCAATAATACAGGAGGGGGTCCAATGACGGCCTACCAGCCGGCCATGCCGCACTCCGATTCGATCAAGCGCCCGGCCTGTTCCAAATGCGGAACCGCAACGGTGCTGTTTGGCATAGAGCCCGACAGCCCCGGCCTCGAACTGCTCTCTTTCGAATGCCCCAAGTGCCAAAACATTGAGACCCGGATCGGGAAAAGCGAGCAGGCAACTTAGTTGGTGTCGTATTCACACGCCCGCGTTCGCTTTCGGCATCGTCCGGCGGATCGCCAGCGCCACAATGAGCGTTGCCGCGCCGAGCCCTAAGAATAACAATGGCAGCGTCACGCCGAATTTCTGCAGCAGCGCCACCAGCACCGTGGCGCCGGTCATGAAGGCGGCGTTGAGCACGTTGACCGCGGCGACGGTGCGGGCGCGGAAGGCGACATCCGACCAGGCCTGCACGGCGGCGAAGGTCGGCACGATGAACAGCCCGCCGGCAATCGCCAATCCGGCAAGATCGATGGCCGTGCGAATCCCCAGCGCCGATGAAAACACCGCGGTCGCCGCTTGCGGCGAGGCCGGCGGCACCGCGCCGAAAGTGGCGAGGCCGAGGTCGAGCGCAAACACCGCAAGCAGCACGGCGCCGGTAAGCGTGATGGTCAGCACAATGCGCCCGCGCGCGATGATAGCGGCGAGGCCGGAACCGATGCCGACCGCGATCGAGAACAGCGCCAGATAGACGGTCACGGTTATCTCGTCGCCGCCGATCAGCCCCTTGATCAGCGGCGGCAGCAGCGACAGCACCACAATCCCGGTAAGCCAGAACCAGCTCGTCACCAGCGCGCCCCACCACAGCCTGCTGTCCGCGCGCAGATGGCGGATCAGCGCGGTGGTCGAGGTCACGATGTTGAGCGAAATGCGCAAATGCGGCGCACCTTCGCCGCTCGGCGGGATGAACAGCGCGGCGACCCAGCAGGCGACGGCAAAGCCCATCACCAGGCCGGCGAAGGCCGCCGTGTCACCGCCGCCGCGCGAAGCGAGCCCGCCGGTGATGGTGCCGAGCAAAATGGCGACGAACGTGGCGCCTTCGACCAGCGCGTTGCCGGCGGGCAATTGCTCGCGCCGCAGATGGTCGGGCAGGATGCCGTATTTGATCGGCCCGAACAAAGCGGAGAGCACGCCGAAGCCGCCGAGCGCGACAAACAAGATCGGAACCGAACCGCGCGCGTAGCCGAGGATCGCGATGGCGGCGACGAAGATCTCGACGAATTTGAGCCATTGCGCCACCCGCGCCTTGTCGTAACGGTCGGCGAGTTCGCCGCCGAGCGCCGACAAAAAGAAAAAAGGCGCGATGAACACCGCGCTCGCACTCGTCACCAGCGCCGCGGTATCGGCGCCGCCGGCGTGGAACAAAATCAAAAAGACCAGCGCGGTTTTTAGAAAATTGTCATTGAATGCCGCGAAAAATTGGCAGCAGAACAGCGGCGCAAAGCGCCTGGAGAACAACAGCGGCGGCATCGCCGGCGATTATGGCAAAGTTCCCGGTGCAGGGCGCGGCGTCCGCGCCAATAAAATGGGCGGCCCACCGGGCCGCCCAAGGGGTCGCTACCGAAAACGCAAATCTAAGTACGGGCCTCCTCGTAAAACTCGACAACGACGGCGGCCACGGCAAAGGTCAAAGCCATAGCCGTAACGATGGTGAATAGCGCTATCCACATGGCGTTGCCTCCTCTCTCTGCGCAATTAGGCGCGCGGGAAGTCTGGCGGATGCAACGCGTGAGACCGGCGTTGGTTCCTCGCGATTTCCGGGGGCGGATAAGATTTTTTGTTCCCGGACGCCGCGCGGGAACCGGTAAAATTTGCCGGGTATGGAACTTTTTCGCTCGCCTTCGGGAGGGTGGCTTGCCAGCCGAAACTCCGAAATGGAACGCCCGCCTTCGCTAAAGCTTCGGCGGGCAACCTTCGCGGAACGAAAGGTGGCTTGCCAACCGAAGCGGTCTTTGGCCGCGAAGGCTGGTGCCGGCGGAGGGATTTGAACCCCCGACCCCCCGCTTACGAAGCGGATGCTCTACCGCTGAGCTACGCCGGCTGGAATTGGGGAACTGATATCGGCGGCGAATAGGCTTGGCAAGCAACGGCCTACCGGAACAGCTCTTTGATGCGCTGCCAGGCGTCTTTCGGCTGCGGCGGTTCCGGCACCGGATCGCCATCAAGGTGGGAGTCGGGGCCGGGATCGTCGGGCGGCGGCACCAGCGGAATGATCGGCTCGCTCGGTTTAAATCTGGCGGCCGGTTTTGCGGCCGGCGCCGCCGCAACGGGTTCCGGCTGTCGTACCGGTTCAGACGCGGGCTCCGGCTTGGGTTCAGGGGGCGCTGCCGCGATAGCCTCGACCGGTTTCGGCGGCGGCGGCGAGACCTCGATCACCGGCCGGGCAACGCCGATCTCGGCGAGCGGTAGCTTCCATTCGAAACCGTCGAGCCGCCCGTTCGGCGTCACCGGCAGCCAGCGATCCGACACCACGCCGTCCGCGGTCCACACCGGATCGCCGGAAGCGCGCATGGCGCGGCCCATCCATTCGCGCACGCGGCCTTCGTCGCCGTGCTCGGCCTCCTCGACGTCGGCCATCAAGGTCGCCACCCGCCGCGTCGGCGCCGACAGATAGGGCGCAAGCGCCGCGCGCGCGGCGGAAAATTCGCGCGCATCGAGCGCGGCGTGCGCAACGGCGAGCGCGCCCTCGCGCTGGCCCGTCACCTTGTCGGCGAGCTTGTGCATGCGCGCGAGGCGGTCGCGTGCTGAGTTGCCGAAGCGTAAATTCGCGTAAGCCTCGGCGAGATCGGGATGCGGATTGATCTTCCACGCCGTTTCCAAAATGCGCGCCGCCTTGCGCTGCTCGCCGGCTTCGGCGAGCCGCCGGCCGGCGAGCGCTGCCGCCGGGACCAGATCGGGCGCGAGCTTCACCGCCTCCAGCACCGCGGCGCGCGAGCCGTCGCGGTCGATCTCGTCGAGCGCCAGCGCCCGCGCGGTCAGCAGCACCGCGCGCTTGCGGCGGTAATCGGCTTTGTCGAGCCCGCCGCGCATGTGATCGAGCGCGACGAGCGCGCCCTGCCAATCGGCGGCGGCGCAGCGATCGTCGAGCACCGCTTGGCCGGCCCAGGCGAGCGAGGGTTGCACCTTGGCCGCCTCCTCGGCGACGCGGCGCGCGGCCAGCGGATCGGCGCGGCGCTGCGCCTCGATATAAAGCCCGCGCAAGCCGAGCAGCTTGGTGTCGTCGCGCCGCGTCATGGCCTGGAAGGCGCGCTCGGCTGCGGCACGGTCGCCGGCCAGTTGCGCCGATTGCGCGGAGAGCAAAAGCGCCAGCGGATCGCCGGGCGATAAGCGCTGCGCTTCGTCGGCCGCCTTGCGCGCGACGTTCGAATCGCCGGCGCCGATGGCGATGAGGCCGCGCGAGATGGCGAGGTAGCCCTTCATGGCGCGGCGGTGGCGGAAGAACAGCGAGACCTGCTCGGGCGAGCGCAAGATGCCGCGCCCGACCGACCACAAGAAAATGACGAGGGCAACCAGCGCGATGACGGCGCCGGCCGCCACCATCACCGAGGTCTCGATGCGGTAGCCGAGCCAGGTGATGGCGATCTGGCCGGGGCGATCGGCGACCCAGGCGACGCCGAAAGCGATCAGCGCGACCGATAAAAGAAACAGGATGACGCGGATCATCGAGCCCTCATGGTTGCCCGATGCCGCGCGCAGCGTCAGCGGCGATTTGCCGTACCGCGGCGAGCGCCGCTTCGCGCCCCTTGGCGCGCGCGATCCACGTGATGGCGACGTCGCGCACCTTGTCCGGCAACTTGCCGAGATCGGTGAGCGCGCCGGCAATGTCGGCGTTAGCCACGTCGAGCTCAATGCGGGCGAGCACGGCGGCCGTATCGTCGCCGGCCGGCGCGTTCAACGGGCGCACGCGCACCAGTTTTTCGGCGCTGGCCTGCAGCCGCTCGAGGAAATCGGACGGCGCCTTCTGCGCGCCGGCGGCCTTCACCATGCCCGGCAGCAGCGCCGCGAGGTCATGCGCGAGCAGCTTTTCGCTCGGCACGCCATGCAGCGCAAAGGGCGCCAGCGCGGCGATTGGCTTGGCCTCGGCGCCAAGCGATTGCGCGACCTTGAGCTCGGCCGAAAACGGCGCGCCGCTCATCACCGCATCGCGCAACGCCGCCGCGGCGAGCGCCAACCGCGCCGCCTTGTCGACGGTCGAATTTTGCACGATCTCGCTGCGCGCGGCTTTCGCCGATTGTTCGAGCGCGGCAATGCGTTGCTGCAACGGCTCGAGCGCGGCCGCGGACAGTCCGCCACCCGATGATTTTGCGCTGGCCTGAGCCTGCAAGTCCGCCACCGCCTTGACCGCCGCATCGGCGGCCTGCTGCGCTTTCGCCGCGTTGGCGGCGATGTCGTCGCCGCGCTTGGTAAGCGCGGTGAGCGCAACGCCGAGCGACTTGATGGCGTTGTCGGCGGTGGCGAGGCGCTCGCTCAATCCGAGATCGCGCGCCGGCAAATTGGCCACGGCCTGCTCAAGCTTGCCGAGCCGGCCGGACAGAGCATCGATTGCTTTGGTATCCGGCGTGGCCGGCGCCGCCGGCCGCTTCTCCAACGCGTCGAGCTGTGTCTGCAGCGACGCGATACGGCTTTGCATGACGGCGGAGGCCGCATCGCGCGCCGGCACGTAGCCGGAAAACCACAGCGCCGCCAAACCGCCGGCCGTGATCACGGCGCCGACGAAACCGGCAACCAGGGTGGTGACGATCAGGTCAGGCCGGCCGCGCGGCGGGGGCTTGCCGGCAGCGGCAGCGGATTCGTCCGCCGGCGCACCGCGTCCCGCATGCGCATAAGATGGCCCCCGACCGGCCGGCGCCGTGTCCATCTCCTCGGCGGTGAGATCGATGGTCGGCGCCGCGCGCATTCTGCTGCGCGCTTCTTGACGCGCTTCTTGACGCGCATTGGGCGCATCGGCGGGCGCGTCTTGCGGCGTTTCCGGCCTGGTCGGTTTATCTGCCATGCGCAAGCCTTTGAAGAGCAAGTCGAAGAGCAAGTCCTTGTCGAACAAGGCCTCGTCGAATCGGCTCAGCCCGCCCGCAAGGGGTAACGCAAGCGGCGCAAACGCGCCATGTCAAGCGTGCGGCCCGTCAAGAAGCGCGATCAGCGCCACCTCGTTCGGCCGCGGCGCGACAGCGACGTTGCCGGCCCCGGCGGCGGCGAGCGGCTCGGCGATCTGCGCCGACAGGCAGAAATGGCGCACGGCGAGAGCCTTATCGAGCAGCCTGGCCGCAGCGGCGCCGGCGAGGTAATTCTCGGCGCTGCGTTTGGAAAAGTGCAGCACCGCGTCGACCTCGTCGCCTTGCAGAGCCGCGATCAGTTCGGGCGCGAACGGCGCGGTGACGGCGCGGTAGACGATGCGCATTTCCGCCGCGACGCCGTGGGTGACCAGTTCGCTGACCAGATCGGCGGCGCGATCCTCGCCGGCAAGATAGAGCAGCGGCGCCTTCGCATCGGCGCGCCGCGCCACCACCAGCCGGATCAGATCGCGCAGGTCGCCGCCCGCCGCGTTGATGTCGGAAAATCCAGCCTCGCGCGCGGCCTCGGCGCTGCGGCGGCCGACGGCAATCACCGGCAATGTCGCGAGCGCGGCGAGCGCCGGATTGCCGGCAATGGCGGCCGGCGCGTTGGCGCTGGTGATGATGATCGCGCCCCAGCCGCCGGACAGATCGGCGTCAAGCGGCTCGACCTGCAGCAACGGCGCCTCCAGCACCTCGTGGCCGCGTTCGCGCAAGGCCGCGGCCGTACGGGCACCGTCGGATTGCGGGCGGGTGACAACGAGACGCATGTTTATTCTTTCATTTGCGCTAGTCGAAAAACCCGGGGCCGGCGCGTTGCCGCAGAGCATGGCCGGCGTCGGCGCCGATTTTTACGGCGTCCTTGTGTCCGCCGGATGATGCGGTTTCGTGCGCGGCGCTGCCATCGGGCTTGGCGATCAGCCCGCGGAAATGCACGAGCCCGCCGGACAGCGTGGCGTGACCGCCGATCGGCGTCTTGCAGGAGCCGTCGAGCACGGCGAGGAACGCGCGCTCGCAGGCAATGGCGATCGAGGTGTCGGCGTGATCGACGCGCGCCAGCATGTCGCGCGTGCGCCTATCGGCGGCGCGCGCCTCGATGCCGATGGCGCCCTGCCCGACCGCCGGCAGGAATTCGTCGGCATCCATGATCTTGGTTGCGTGCTCGACGAGGCCGAGCCGTTTCAATCCGGCGAGCGCGAGAATGGTGGCATCGACTTCGCCGTCTTCCAGCTTGCGCAGCCGCGTCTCCACATTGCCGCGCAGCGGGGTCACGTTCAGATCCGGCCGCGCGCGTTTGGCAATGGCTTGGCGGCGCAGCGAAGCCGTGCCGAGCGTTGCACCTTGCGGCAATTCGGCGAGCGAACTTGCCTGGCGGCTGATGAACACGTCGCGCGCATCCTCGCGCTCGAGACACGCCGCCAGCATCAGGCCGTCGGGCAATAGGGTCGGCATATCCTTGGTCGAATGCACGGCGAGGTCGATCGCGCCTTGCAGCAAGGCCTCCTCGATCTCCTTGGTGAACAGCCCTTTGCCGCCCGCGTCCGCCAGCGGCCGATCCTGGATGGCGTCGCCCGAGGTACGGATGATCTTGAGCGCGATGGCGTCCGCGCTCACGGCCAAGCTCGCCGCCAGCCGCGCCGCGACCGTGCGCGCCTGCACCAGCGCCAGCGGGCTGCCGCGCGTTCCGATGCGCAAAAGGACGGTGGATTGCGCCATATTCCCTCTCAATGCTAGGGCACCTTGTAGTGCACGTTTGCATTGGATTGAAGGCAGAAGCGGCGGATACAGCGCGCTCCCTCTCCCCATTGGGGAGAGGGTTGGGGTGAGGGGGCTCCGAGACTCTCTTAGGCTATAACCCCTCACCCGGATTGCTTCGCAATCCGACCTCTCCCCATGGGAGAGGTGAAGAGAGTTCGTGGCGCGGCCGATACAAGGCAACACATGATCCTGCTCGGCATCGAGACGACCTGCGACGAAACCGCCGCCGCGGTGGTTGAACGCGACGACGACGGCCGCGGCACGATCCTCTCCAACATCGTGCTCAGCCAGGTGAGCGAGCATGCCGCGTTCGGCGGCGTGGTGCCCGAGATCGCCGCGCGCGCTCATGTCGAGGCGCTCGATGTTATTATCGCCAAGTCTCTGAGCGAGGCTGCCTGCAGCATCGACCAGATTGACGGCGTTGCCGCCGCCGCCGGGCCCGGATTGATCGGCGGCGTCATCGTCGGCCTCACCACCGCCAAGGCGATCGCGCTGGTCAAGCGCAAACCGCTGATCGCGATCAATCATCTGGAAGCGCACGCGCTGACCGCGCGGCTGACCGACAACACGCCGTTTCCCTATTGCCTGTTCCTCGCCTCCGGCGGCCACACCCAGATCCTCGCCGTGCGCGGCGTCGGCGACTATTTGCGGCTCGCCACCACACAAGACGACGCCATCGGCGAGGCCTTCGACAAGACCGCAAAGCTGTTGGGGCTCGGCTATCCCGGCGGACCGCTGGTGGAGAAAGAAGCGCTGCGCGGCGACGCCAGCCGCTTCGCGCTGCCGCGGCCGATGCAGGGACGCAAAGAGGCGGACTTTTCGCTGTCGGGCTTGAAGACCGCGCTGCGGCTGGAGGCGGAAAAGATCGCGCCGCTGACGGCGCAGGACGCCGCCGATCTGTGCGCCTCGTTCCAGCAGGCGGTGGTCGACGTCGTGCTCGACCGGCTGCGCGCCGGCTTGCGGCTGTTTCGCGCGCAATGCGGCGTGCCGACGGCGCTGGTCGCCGCCGGCGGCGTCGCCGCCAATCAGGCGATCCGCAAGGTGCTCAACCGTCTCGCCTTCGAGACCGGCGCGCCGTTGGTGCTGCCGCCGCCCGAATTGTGCACCGACAACGGCGCCATGATCGCCTGGGCCGGCTGCGAGCGGCTGGCGCTGGGCTTGACCGACACGCTCGACGTCGCGCCGCGCGCGCGCTGGCCACTCGACGAGCTTGCCGCCGCCCAAGGCGCGCTGCGACGCACGGCGGCGTACAAATGATGTTGAGACGACGCCACACTCTCTCTTCACCTCTCCCGCTTGCGGGGGAGGTCAGCGAGCGGAGCTCGCTGGGAGGGGGCACTCGTTCGTGGCATTCCCCCTCCCCAACCCTCCCCCGCAAGCGGGGGAGGGAGTAGAAGAGCGCATGACCATTCAAAATATTTCCGTGCTCGGCGGCGGCGCCTGGGGAACGGCGCTGGCGCTGACCGCCGCGCGCGCCGGACGCCGCGTGACGCTGTGGGAGCAAGAGCCGGACAATGCCGAGCAACTCGCGAGCCAACGCGAAAGCCGCTTCCTGCCCGGCGTGCGGCTTGACGACGGCATCAAGGTGACGCGCGCGCTGGCGGAAGCTTCGCGCGCCGACGCGATCCTCGTGGTGGTGCCGGCGCAAGCCTTGCGCGCGGTGAGCAAGGCGCTGGCGCAGACCGTCGCCGCCGGAACGCCGGTGATCGCCTGCGCCAAGGGCATCGAAGCCGGCACGCACAAATTCATGACCGAGGTGATCACGGAATGCGCGGCGCAGGCGTTGCCGGGGATTTTGTCCGGCCCCAGCTTTGCCGCCGACGTGGCGCGCGGGCTGCCGACCGCCGTGACCATTGCGGTCGCCGATGACGCGATCGCGCGCGATCTCGCGCATGCGCTCAACACCGGCACGTTCCGCCCCTATCATTCGAGCGACGTGCGCGGCGTCGAACTCGGCGGCGCCGCCAAGAACGTGCTGGCGATCGCCGCCGGCATCGTCACCGGACGCGGGCTGGGCGCCAGCGCCGCCGCCGCACTGGTGACGCGCGGATTTGCCGAACTCGCGCGCTTTGGTCGCGCCTTCGGCGCGCGGCCGGAAACGCTCACCGGCCTGTCGGGGCTCGGCGATCTCATCCTCACGTGTTCCACGCCGCAGTCGCGCAATTTTTCCTGCGGCGTCGCGCTCGGCAAAGGCGAGGCGCCGGACAAGGCCGCGCACGGTAAGCTGGCCGAAGGCGTGTTCACCGCGCCGGTGTTGCTGGAGATGGCGGCAAAGAAAAATGTCGACATGCCGATCGCGGCGGCGGTGGCGGCGGTGCTGGCAGGACAGACGAGCGTGGACAAAGCCATCGAGTCGCTGCTGACGCGGCCGATCAAGGCGGAGGAGTGACTCTAAACTTGTCATGGCCGGGCATAGCCCGTCGAAGACGGGCGTGAACGCCCTGGTGACCCGGCCGTCCCGATCAGGGACGCGGTGCACCCCTAAGCGAGATCACCGGGACAAGCCCGGTGATGACAACGGAATGTGTTGCGGCCGCAGGAGAACACGATGGTCTACTGGCTGATGAAATCCGAGCCCGGCTCCTGGTCGTGGGACCAACAGGTGAAAAGCGGCGCCAAGGGCGAAGCCTGGACCGGCGTGCGCAACTTTCAAGCCAAAGCCAATCTCATGAAAATGAAGAAAGGCGACCGCGCCTTTTTCTATCATTCGGGCGAAGACAAAGCCGTGGTCGGCACGGTCGAGATCGTGCGCGAGCACTATCCCGACCCGAGCGCGAAGAAAGGCGAGCCGTGGGTTGTCGTCGACGTCAAGGCGATCGCGCCGGCGGCGAAGCCGGTGACGCTGCAGACAATCAAGGCCGAGCCGAAGCTGAAAGACATGGTGCTGGTGCGCAATTCGCGGCTGTCGGTGCAGCCGGTGACGGCGGATGAGTGGAAGCTGGTGTGCAAGATGGGCGGACTGAAATAGGAGGCCCCGCATGTATGGAAACGCTTTGGCAATCGTCTTGGCCGCCGTGGCCGCCTGGATTTTCGGCGCCGCCTATTACGGCGTGCTCGGGAAAAAATGGATCGCGGCGCAAGGCAAGACCATGGAGGGCCTCAAGGCGGAAAACGCCGGCAAGTCCGGCGCCGCCAAGGCCGCGCCTTTCGTCATCTCCTTCATCGCCGAGATCATCATGGCCGCCATGCTCGGCGGCATCATGTTTCACATCGGCATCTACACCGTGCGCGCCGGCATGCTTTCCGGTGCGCTGTGCTGGGCCGGCTTCGTGCTCACCACCATCGTGGTCAATAACGCCTACACGTTCCGCAAAGTCACGCTGACCGCGATCGATTGCGGCCATTGGCTCGGCGTTTTGCTGATCATCGGCGCCATCCTCGGCGGGCTCGGCCCCTGACCGGCGCGGTGGCGCGCCAAACCCGCGACCAAAGTGGGGCATTCCGCGCCTTGTCGGTTGCGCGCGCGCCGTCGCATAATGGGTCAAAGCTCGCATAAAGCGCCCCGGGACAGCCGCGGGCGGGGAGGAATTTGGTATGACCGACAAGATCTATGACGTGCCGGCCGAGTGGCGCAAACGCGCTTACGTCGATGAGGCGAAGTACAAGGAAATGTATGCGCGCTCGATCAAGGACCCGAACGGGTTCTGGGGCGAACAAGCCAAGCGCATCGACTGGATCAAGCCGTTTTCCAAGGTCAAGAACACCTCCTACGACCCGCACAACGTCTCGATCAAATGGTTCGAGGACGGCACGCTCAACGTCGCCTACAACTGCGTCGATCGCCATTTGAAGACGCGCGGCGAGCAGACCGCCATCATCTGGGAAGGCGACGATCCCAAAGACGACAAGAAACTCACCTACAAACAATTGCACGCCGAAGTTTGCAAATTCGCCAACGTGCTCAAGGCGCGCGGCGTCAAGAAGGGCGACCGCGTCACCATCTACATGCCGATGATCGTGGAAGCGGCGGTTTCCATGCTCGCTTGCGCGCGCATCGGCGCCGTCCACTCGGTGGTGTTCGGCGGCTTCTCGCCGGATTCGCTCGCCGGCCGCATCGAGGACTGCAAGTCGCCCATCATCGTCACCGCCGACGAAGGCGTGCGCGGCGGCCGCAAGATCCCGCTCAAGGCCAATGCCGATGCCGCCGCCGACAAAGCCGGCGGCGTCACCTCGATCATCGTCGTGCGCCGCACCGGCGCCGCGGTGAACATGAAGCAAGGCCGCGACGTCTATTACGACGAGATCGCCAAGACCGTGCCGGCGGATTGTCCGTGCGAGGAGATGAGCGCGGAAGACCCGCTGTTCATTCTCTATACGTCAGGCTCGACCGGCAAGCCGAAGGGCGTGCTGCACACCACCGGCGGCTATCTGGTCTACACCTCGATCACGCATCAATACGTGTTCGATTATCACGACGGCGACATCTACTGGTGCACCGCCGACGTCGGCTGGGTCACCGGCCACAGCTACATCGTCTACGGCCCGCTGGCGAACGGCGCCGTCACCATGATGTTCGAGGGCGTGCCGAACTATCCGACTTCCTCGCGCTTCTGGGAGGTGTGCGACAAGCACAAGGTCAACATCATCTACACCGCGCCGACCGCGATCCGCGCGTTGATGCAGGGCGGCAACGACCCGGTGAAAAAGACCTCGCGCAAATCTCTGCGCCTGCTGGGCACCGTCGGCGAGCCGATCAATCCGGAAGCCTGGGAGTGGTACTACCACGTGGTCGGCGAGGACCGCTGCCCGATCGTCGACACCTGGTGGCAGACCGAGACCGGCGGCATTCTCATTACGCCGCTGCCCGGCGCCACCAAGCTCAAGCCCGGCTCGGCGACGACGCCGTTCTTCGGCGTCGTTCCGCAACTGGTCGATGCCGAGGGCAAGGAGCTGCAAGGCGCCGCCAGCGGCAATCTGTGCATCGCCAATTCATGGCCGGGGCAGATGCGCACGGTCTACGGCGATCACCAGCGCTTCATCGACACCTACTTCAAAGCCTATCCCGGCAAATACTTCACCGGAGACGGCTGCCGCCGCGACGCCGACGGCTATTACTGGATCACCGGCCGCGTCGACGACGTGATCAACGTCGCCGGCCACCGTCTCGGCACCGCCGAAGTGGAAAGCGCGCTGGTGGCGCATCCGAAAGTCTCGGAAGCCGCCGTCGTCGGCTACCCGCACGACATCAAGGGCCAGGGCATCTACGCCTATGTCACCTTGATGGCGGGCGAGAAGCCCAGCGAAGAGCTGCGCAAGGAATTGGTGCAATGGGTGCGCAAGGAGATCGGCCCCATCGCCTCGCCCGACATGATCCAGTTCGCGCCCGGGCTGCCGAAGACGCGCTCGGGCAAGATCATGCGCAGGATTTTGCGCAAGATCGCCGAGGACGAGTTCGGCAATCTCGGCGACACCTCGACGCTCGCCGATCCGGCGGTGGTCGACGATCTGGTCAATAATCGGCAGAACAAGAGGGCGGCGAAGGCGGGGTAATGGCGCTCGTGCCCCGGATGCGGCGCAGCACGAAGCGAAAGCGAAGTGATGCGACGCTGATCCGGGGCCTAGCAAAATCTTCGCCGAAATTGTCCGCCTCGCGCAATTTTTAGTCATTGTTTACGCTACTTCGAGCTTTCGCCTGCGTTCGCGCGCCGACGCATTATGATCGCGGCGAAAATTTTCGAGCGGGCTGGGACCATGATTTTTGTTTTGAGACGGGCGGCGCTGTTCGTCGCCATCGTGGCGGCGTGGGTGCTGACAGTTGGGTTGGCCTATTCGGCCGCCGGCAACATCGTGCCGATGTCCGGCTTTGCGGCCGGCACCATCGTGGTCAAGACCAGCGAGCGCCGGCTCTACTACATGATCGACAGCGGGCATGCGCTGCGTTTTCCGGTCGGCGTCGGCCGCGCCGGCATGCGCTGGAGCGGCACCGCGCGCGTCGAAGGCAAATACATCCAGCCGGCCTGGCAGGCGCCGGATTCGATCCGCCGGGAAAATCCGCGGCTGCCGAAAATCATTCCCGGCGGCGCGCCGAACAATCCGATGGGCGCGGCGGCGCTGACGTTGCGCGGCGGCGAATACGCCATTCACGGCACCAACCGGCCGTCTTCGATCGGCGGCTTCGTCTCGCACGGCTGCATCCGCATGTACAACCGCGACATCCGCCAGCTTTACAGCCTGGTCAGGGTCGGCACGCCGGTCATCGTCGAGTAATCGATCAGCCGCACCAGCTTTCGCGCCGGCCGCCGAAATAGCGCCGCGCAAAGCCGGCTTCGAGCAGCGCCGCGGAAACATCGGGCGTGCCGGCGGTCGAAACGTCGGCATCGACGCGGCCGCCATATTTGTCCTGCCCGACGCCGGAAATGCCGATCGAGCCCTGGTCGAGGATGTTTTGCAGCGCCTCGCGCGCGGCAATCGCCTTGACCCGTTCGTCCTCGCAGCGCGCGCGCATTTCCGGCGCGTCGATGCCGCGCAAGCGCACCTTGGTGGTGACGTCCATGCCCGGCCAAATGCGCACCCGCGCTTCGAAGGTGTCACCGTCGATCACGCGCAACACTTCGGCCGGATGGCCGCTGCGCAATACTGACGGCGCCGCCGGCAATGCGGCTTGCAGCGGAAACTCACTTGCGGCGCCGAGGCCGGCCCCGGCCGGGACGATCAATGCGCCGGCGGCAAGCCCGGCGGCGAAGGCGGCCACCGCCAGCAGCAAAGCCCCGCCGCGCGCCGGCGCGGCCCGTTTCAGTGTCAGGAGCATGGTCCTAGGTATTACCTCCCAATACTGATTCGCGCAAGCTCAATCACAGGTAGTATTTATATAAATCAACAATCCAGCGTCCGGGCCGGCAAAGCCCGGGATTCTGTGCGTTATTTGGCTGCCGTTCGCGGCGGCGACACAATTCACGGCAATTGTCGCGCAATGCCGCGCGCGCGAATCTCCCCCCAACAAGACGTCCCCGGGCTCGCCGCCCGCCGCATCGCCGCCGACATCCTCGACGGCGTGCTGCGCCGGCGCGTCGCCCTCGACGAGCAACTGTCGGGCAAAGGCGCCCATCTCGGCCTCGCCACGCTGGCCGAGCGCGACCGCGCGCTGATGCGCCGGCTGGTGGCGACCGTGCTGCGGCGGCTGGGGACGTTGCGGCATTTGCTCGGCGGCTTCCTCGACAAGGGCTTTCCCGCCGAAGCGCCGCGCGTGCAAACCATTCTGCTGCTCGGCGCCGCGCAAATCCTCTGGCTGGAGGTGCCCGACCACGCCGCGGTCGATCTGTCGGTGCGGCTGGCGCAGGCCGACCGCCGCGCGGCGCGCTATGCGGGGCTGGTCAACGCAGTGCTGCGCCGGGTGGCGCAGAACCGTGACGTCGCGCTGACCGATAACGCCGCGCGCGATACGCCCGACTGGCTGCTTAAGCGCTGGAGCAAGAATTACGGCCTCGAAACCGCGCGCGCCATCGCGCGCGCCAACGGCCAGGAGCCGGCGCTCGATCTCACCGTCAAGCAGGACGCCGATATTTGGGCCGAGCGCCTGCGCGGCCGCGTCTTGCCGACCGGCTCGGTACGCACGCTGGCGCAAGGGCCCATCACCCTGCTCCCGGGTTTCAATGAAGGCGCTTGGTGGGTGCAGGACGCCGCCGCTTCGCTGCCGGCGCGGTTGTTCGGCGACCTGCGCGGGCGCGCCGTCGCCGATTTGTGCGCGGCGCCCGGCGGCAAGACCGCGCAGCTTGCCTTTGCCGGCGCCCGCGTCACCGCCGTCGATCGCTCCCCGGCGCGGCTTGCGCGCGTGACCGAGAATCTGGCGCGGCTATCGCTTACCGCCGAGACCGTCGCCGCCGACGTTGTGGAATGGCAGGCTGCGCCGTTCGACGCCGTGCTGCTCGATGCGCCCTGCTCCTCGACCGGCACCATCCGCCGGCACCCCGACGTGCCCTGGCTCAAGAGCGAAGCCGACTTGACCGCCCTCACCGCGCTGCAGCAGAGGCTCCTCGACCGCGCGGTCGAATTGCTCGCGCCCGGCGGCATTCTGGTCTATTGCGTCTGCTCGATGGAACCGGAAGAGGCCGAACGGCAGGTCGGCGCGCTGCTTGAGCGCGACCCGCGCGTTAGCCGCCGGCCGGTGGCGGCGCAGGAGGTCTGCGGCCACGCCGAATTCCTTACGGCGGACGGCGATTTGCGCACGCTGCCGCTGCATTTGAGCGATCCCGATCCGCGCTGGGGCGGGCTCGATGGCTTCTACGCCGCGCGATTGACCCGCAATGCGCCGTAATCCACGTCTGGACTATTCATATTGGCCGATTCGCGACCCTTCGCTATCGTGTCGGCCGCGCGCGGGAATCGGGGCGCGCGGCAGGAGATGAGCGCTTGATGACGCGAGCTACGGTCGCGGAGCGATTGGCTATCTCCGCGCTCATCGGGCGCCGCGCACTGCACGGCTTCACCGGCTGGCTCAATACATCGCCGCTGCTGCGCTGGCGCTTTACCTCGCCCAAGACCGACCGGCTGCTGATCGCGCCGCAGGACCTGCGCACCGCCGACGCCACCCGCGCCGGCGAAATCTACGCCGGGCGCTTTGCCTTCGCCGGCAAGGTGGTGATCTGCGATCTGCGTTCGCCGTTCGAGATGACGCCGCCGTCGGAAGAATGGGCGGTGACCTTGCTCAACTTTTCCTGGCTGCGCCATTTGCGCGCCGCCGATTCCGCCATCACCCGCGCCAATGCCCGCTCGCTGATCGACGAATGGATCACGCTGCAGGGCAGTTGGCATCCGCTCGGCTGGCGTCTCGACATCCTGTCGCGCCGCATCATCTGCTGGCTCAGCCAGGCGCCGTTCGTGCTGCAGGATGCCGACGCCCGCTTTTACCGCCGCTTCATCCGCAGCCTGTCGCGCCAGGCGCGCTATCTGCGCCGCTCGCTCAACGAGGCGCGCGAGGGACTGCCGCGGCTGCAGGCCGTGATCGCGCTCAACTACGTGACGCTGTGCATGGAAGGCCAGCACAACGCGTTGAACAGCAATGTGCGCCGCCTGGTCGCCGAACTGCGCGCCCAGGTGCTGCCGGACGGCGGGCATATCAGCCGCAATCCCGGCGCGCTGATCGAATTGCTCGTCGACCTGTTGCCGCTGCGGCAACTGTATTCCGCGCGCAGCCTGCCGCCGCCGGGCGGCTTGAACAACGCCATCGACCGCATGATGCCGATGCTGCGCTTCTTCCGCCACGCCGACGGCAATTTCGCGCTTTTCAACGGCATGGGACCGACGTCGGTCGACCTGCTCGCCACCATCCTCGCTTACGACGACGCGCGCGGCACCCCGGTGTCGTATGCGCCGCATTCCGGCTACCAGCGGCTCGACGCCGGCGGCAGCGCGCTGCTGATGGATACCGGGCGGCCGCCGCCGATGGCGCTGAGCCAGGAGGCGCATGCCGGATGCCTGTCGTTCGAGTTGTCGTGGAACCAGTATCGGCTGGTGGTCAATTGCGGCATGCCGGCGGTCAACAGGGAAAACTGGCGGCAGGTGGCGCGCGCCACCGCGGCGCATTCGACCGTCACCTTCAACGACCGCTCGTCGTGCCGGTTCCTCGAACCCGGCTCGTTTCGCAAGCTGCTGTCCGGTACGCCGATCGTCGCCGGCCCCAAGGACGTGCGCGTCGAGCGCGAGGAGCTGGTCAATGGCGAGCAGCTGCGCACCTCGCACGACGGTTACGCCGCCGACTTCGGCGTGATTCACACCCGCTCCGTTGCGCTCAACAGCGACGGCTCCCTGCTCGAAGGCCTGGACAGCTTCACCCCGGCCGACGGCAACGCCTTTCCGCCGCGCGCCGACGACGAATTCGCCATCCGCTTTCATTTGCATCCGTCGATCCGCGCCAACCGGCTGGCGGACGGACACGGCGTCATCCTGCTGCTGCCGGACCGCGAATTGTGGAGCTTCGTGTGCTACAGCGCCAACGTCGAGATCGAGGAAAGCGTGTTCCTCGCCGGGCTGGACGGCCCGCGCCGCACGGTGCAGATCGTGATCTACGGCCACGCCCGCGACACGCAGGCGGTGCGCTGGAGCTTTGCCTATAACCCGCCGGCGCCGGCGGCGCGGCACGACCGCGCGGCGGAGCCGGAGCTGCCGCTGAATGAGACGCCCGAGGGCGCACCGCCCAACGACGCGGCGTGACGATCGGGGCGATGGCGAATGCTTGTGGATGCGCGACGCAGGCGGGCGCGGCGCGCATACACTTCCGCCCGCGCGATGTGCTAGCCCCTTGCTTTAAAGGGAACCGCATGACCACTCATCCGCGCCGCATCACCCGCGCCTTGCTGTCGGTGTCCGACAAAACCGGGCTTGTCGATTTCGCGCGGCAATTGGCGGGCTACCATGTCGAACTCGTCTCCACCGGCGGCACCGCCAAGGCGCTGAAGGACGCCGGGCTCAAGGTGATCGACGTCGCCGATCTCACCGGCTTTCCGGAAATGATGGACGGGCGGGTGAAGACGCTGCATCCGAAGGTGCATGGCGGCCTGCTGGCGGTGCGCGCCAACAAGGAGCACGCCGCGGCGATGGCCGAGCATGGCATCAAGCCGATCGACTTGCTGGTGGTGAATCTCTATCCGTTCGAAGAGACCGTGGCGAAGGGCGCGTCTTACGAGGACTGCGTCGAAAACATCGACATCGGCGGGCCGGCGATGATCCGCGCCGCCGCCAAAAATCACCACGACGTCACGGTGGTCGTGGAACCGGACGACTATGCTTCGGTGCTGGCTGAACTGGCGCAGCACACCGGCATGACCTCGCTTGAGTTGCGGCAGAAGCTGGCGGCGAAGGCCTATGCGCGCACCGCCGTCTATGACGCCGCGATCTCCAATTGGTTTGCCGAAACGCTGCATGACACGGCGCCCGACTACCGCGCCTTCGGCGGCAAATTGGTCGAAGCCCTGCGCTACGGCGAGAACCCGCATCAGAGCGCGGCCTTCTACCGTTCGCCCGGCCAACGCTTCGGCGTGACGACGGCGCGGCAAGTCCAGGGCAAGCAGCTCTCTTACAACAATATCAACGATACCGACGCCGCTTACGAATGTGTCGCCGAGTTCGACGCCAAGCGCACCGCGGCCTGCGTCATCGTCAAGCACGCCAACCCGTGCGGCGTGGCGGAAGCGGCGAGCCTTGTGGATGCCTATAAGAAAGCGCTCGCTTGCGACTCGACCTCGGCCTTCGGCGGCATCGTCGCGCTCAACCGCCCGCTCGACGCCGAGGCGGCGAAAGCCATCACCGAAATCTTCACCGAGGTCATCATCGCGCCCGATGCCAGCGAGGAGGCGATCAAGATCGTCGCGGCGAAAAAGAATCTGCGCCTGCTGCTCGCCGGCGGCCTGCCCGATCCGCGCGCATCGGGGCTGACGGTGAAATCGGTCGCCGGCGGGCTTGCTGGTGCAGTCGCGCGACAACGCAACGGTCGACGCGATGCAGCTCAAGACCGTCACCAAACGCGCGCCGAGCGAGGCCGAGCTTGCCGACTTGGTGTTTGCCTTTCGCGTCGCCAAGCACGTGAAGTCAAATACAATTGTCTATGCGAAAGGTCTCGCCACCGTCGGCATCGGCGCCGGGCAGATGAGCCGCGTCGATGCCGCGCGCATCGCGGCGCGCAAGGCGGAAGACGCGGCGAAAGAGTTGAAACTGCCGGCGCCGCTGACCAAAGGCTCGGTGGTCGCCTCCGACGCCTTCTTTCCGTTTCCCGACGGCCTGCTCGTCGCCATCGAAGCCGGCGCCACCGCGGTGATCCAGCCCGGCGGTTCGGTCAAGGACGCGGACGTGATCAAGGCCGCCGACGATCATAGTGTCGCGATGGTGTTCACCGGGACCAGGCATTTTAGGCATTAGCGAAAGCGTTGCCACGCGCGCACTTCTCCCCTCCCCCTTGTGGGGAGGGGTCGGGGGTGGGGGTCGGCGTTGCTGCGACATTGCTTTGACAACTCGCAATCACCCCCACACGGCGCGCTTTATCATTCGCAGACCGCGTAGACTTGTCTTCGTGCGCGCCACCCTCCCCACAAGGGGGAGGATAAAGAGCGGGCTACTCCCTCGCCAAATCGCCCAGCAAGCTCGCCGCCACCGAGAGCTTCGACAGCGTCAACCCTGAACCGGCGATTTCGTGGATCGCCGCGCGGATGCGCTCGACTTCGGCCTGGCGCGGCTTCACCCACACGTCCACCGCGCCGGCGCCGGTTGAGCCGTTGCCGACCATGGCCGCGGTCAAGCGCCGTTCCGCGTCGCCGATCGAATCGAGCGCGCGGTCGAGCGCCAGGCGGTCGAAATAATCCGCCACCGCGATGCCCGGCACCGCGCCGGCGACGCGGTCGAGCTGGAAGAAGGCAACGGTGGCAAAATAAGTCGCGGTCACTTCGGCGACCGGGCGCTTGGCGCGGTCGGCCACCAGCACGATGTCGGGCGCGGCCTTGAGCGCCGGCAGGCTGGCAATGCGGCGCGCCAGCGCCGCCGGCACGCCGGCTTTCTCAAGCTCGGCGGCGCGGGCCTCGCGCGCACCGGCAGCCGCCTTTGACACCGCGGTATCGAGCGCGGCTTCCACTTGCGCGATGCCGTCGCGGTAATGCGCGACGATTTTTTCCAGGCCCTGCTTGAGATCGACGTTGCGCAGGAACCAGACGATGCGGTCGAGCAGCAAATCCTGCACCGCCGCGTAAAGCGCGAGCTGGGTCTTGCCGGAAATTTTATTGTCGAGCGCGTCGATTTCGCTATTGAGTCCGATCAGGTCGTAGCTCTGGCGCACGGCGGCAAACGCCGCGGCGATGGCGGCCGGCGTCGCCCCGGTCTGATCGGCGATGCGCACGATCAGCGTGGCGCCGCCGCGGTTGATCATCGAGTTGGTGAGTTGCGTGGCGATGATCTCGCGGCGCAGGCGGTGCGCGTGCAGCGCGTCCTTGTAACGCTCCGACATTTCCTTGGGGAAATAGCGCCCCAACTCACGCCCGAGATAGGGATCGTCCGGCACGCTGGAATCGAGCAGCTCGCTGTACAGCGCGAGCTTGGCGTAGGCGAGCAGCACGGCAAGCTCAGGCCGCGTCAGCGGCTGGTTGCGCTTGCGCCGCTCGGCGATAGTCATTTCATCGGGCAGGAATTCCACCGCGCGGTCGAGCTCGCCGCGCTGTTCCAGCGTCTGCATCAGGCGCTGCTGGAAACCGAGGTCTTCCAACCCGCGCCGTTGCGCCAATGAGAGCGCCAGCGTCTGCTGGTAGTTGTTGCGCAACACCAGGCGCGCCACCTCGTCGGTCATCTCCACCAGCAGCGCGTCGCGCTCGCCGATCTTGAGCGCGCCGGAGCGCACCAGCGGGCTGAGCGCGATCTTGATATTGACCTCGACGTCGGAGGTGTTGACGCCGGCGGAATTGTCGATGGCGTCGGTGTTGAGCCGCACGCCGGCAAGCGCCGCCTCGATGCGGCCGCGCTGGGTCATGCCGAGATTGGCGCCCTCGCCGACCACCTTGCAGCGCAGATCGGCGCCGGTGACACGAATGGCATCGTTGGCGCGGTCGCCGGCGTCGGCATCGTTTTCGCTCGACGCCCGCACGTAGGTGCCGATACCGCCGAAGAACAGCAGATCGACCGGCGCCTTGAGGATCGCTTTCATCAACTGCTGCGGCGTGACGCTGGCGCCGACGCCGAACAGCTTTTGCGCCTGCGCGCTGAGATGGATTTCCTTGAGCGAGCGTTTGTAGACGCCGCCGCCCGCCGAGATCAGCGACTTGTCGTAGTCCTGCCAGCTCGAGCGCGGCAATTCGAACAGCCGCTTGCGTTCGGCGAAGCTCTTTTTCGGATCGGGGTCGGGGTCGATGAAAATGTCGCGGTGGTCGAAGGCGGCGAGCAGCCTGGTGGTGTCCTCGCGCAGCATGCCGTTGCCGAACACATCGCCCGACATGTCGCCGACGCCGACCGCGGAAAACGGCGTCTGGTGAATGTTGACGTCCATCTCGCGGAAATGCCGCTTCACCGCCTCCCAGGCGCCGCGGGCGGTGATGCCCATGACCTTGTGGTCGTAGCCGGCCGAGCCGCCGGAGGCGAAGGCGTCGCCCAGCCAATAGTCGTGCGCGACCGAAATTTCGTTGGCGATGTCGGAGAAGGTGGCGGTGCCCTTGTCGGCGGCCACCACCAGATAGGGATCGTCGCCCTCGTGCCGCACCACGCTCGCCGGCGGGATGATCTTGCCGTCGGCGGCGATGTTGTCGGTGATGTCGAGCATGGTCGACATAAACAGCCGATAGGTGGCGACGCCTTCCGCCTGCACCACTTCGCGCGTGGCGCCCTTCGGCATCAGCTTGGGCACGAAGCCGCCTTTGGCGCCGACCGGCACGATCACCGCGTTCTTGACCTGCTGCGCCTTGACCAGCCCGAGCACTTCGGTGCGGAAATCCTGGGGGCGGTCGGACCAGCGGATACCGCCGCGCGCCACCTTGCCAAAACGCAGGTGCACCGCTTCCAGGCGCGGCGAATAAACGAAAATCTCATAGAGCGGGCGCGGCAGCGGCAGGTCGGTGATCTTGCGGCTCTCGAACTTGATGGCGATCAGCGGTTTCACCTGGCCGTCTTTGCCGGTCTGGAAGAAATTGGTGCGGATCGCCGAGGCCACGGCATTGACGAAGTGACGCAGGATGCGGTCCTCGTCCAGGCTCTCGACCTTTTGCAATTCATCTTCGATGCGCGCGGTGATTTGCTGTTGGTCCTGCTCGCGCGCTTTGTCTTCATCTTCTTCGGTCATTCCGGGGCGGCGCGCAGCGCCGGACCCGGAATCCAGATGCGCATTCTGAATCTGTTTCTGGATTCCGGGTTCGCCGCCTGCGGCGGCGTCCCTGAATGACCAAGAGTTAGGATCGAAGCGCGCGTGGAACAGCGCCACGATATCGGCTGCGATGCCGGCGTGCTTTACCAGCGTCGCCCACATGTAATCTTGCGAATAGGGCACGCGCACCTGGCGCAGATAGCGCGACAGCGCGCGGATCAGCGCCACGTCGCGCCACATCAGGTCGCCGGCGAGCGTGAGCGCGTTGTAGCCGTCGTTTTCGGCGGCGCCGCGCATCACCATCAGGAACGCGGTTTCCAGCTTCGCTTTGGCTTGCGTCAAGTCGATGGCGCCGCCGTCGCCGCGCTCGAGCAGCATGTCGTGGAACCAGACCTCGCGTTCATCGCCGCTTTTGGCGGCGATGTGAAAGGTGCGCTCGTCCACCACGCGAAAGCCCATGTTCTCCAATACCGGCACGCGCTCCGACAACGGCAGCGGCCGCGCCAGGCTCCACACCTTGAGGCCGACGGCGCGCTGTTCTTCCTCGAGCCGGTGATGGAAATCGACGCCGAGCGGACGCTCCGCGGAAAGCCCCTCGATCACGCGCACGTCGCCGGCGGCGATGGCCGGCGAATAGGCTTCGTGGAAGCCCTCGGAAAACGCTTCACGATAGCGAGCATAAAGTTCACGCGCCTTGTCCGGCGGATTGACCAGCGTCAGGTCGTCGTAAAATGCGTCGGCCCAGCTGCGTACGATCGCCGCGACCGCGTCTTCCAGCGTGGCGCGTGGAACGTCCGGCGTTGCGCCACCGGAACGGCCGATGATGAAATGCACGCGCACCAGCGGGCCTTCCGGGAAAAACGGATAGAATGCCGAGACGCGGCCGAGGAAGACGCTGGCGAGGTACTCGCCGATCTTCAGGCGCATCTGGCTGTCGTAATTTTCGCGCGGCACGTAGACCAGCACCGAGACGAAACGATCGAAGCGGTCGTGCCGCGCCAGGACGCGCACGCGCGGATGCTCGTCGAGCTGCAGGATGGCGAGCGTGAAGCGATAGAGCGTGTCGGCGTCGACCTGAAATAACTCGTCGCGCGGATAATGCTCGAGCACGTTGGCCAGCGCCTTGCCGGAATGACTGCTCGGAGAAAAGCCGGCGCGCTCTTCGACCGCCGCCAGCTTGCGGCGCAGATAGGGAATGCCGTGCGCCGAGCGCGTATAGGCGGTCGAGGTGAACAGCCCGACGATACGTTGCTCGCCGATCAGGTTGCCGGCGGCGTCGAAGCGCTTGACGCCGATATAGTCGAGATAGGCGCGCCGGTGCACGCGGGCATGGATGTTGGCCTTGGCGATGATCAGCGGCCGCGGCTCCTTGAGGAAGGCCATGATCTCGGGCGTGTATTCCAATAGCTCGTTGCCGCGCTTGAGCACGCGCAATTCGCGATTGCGCATGATGCCGAGCGATGAGTCGTGCTCGGGGGTGAGCGCGTTGCCGTCGAAGGTGTAATTGCGCACGCCGAGGAAGGTGAAATTGTCGGCCAGCAGCCACTGCATGAATTGCACCGCCTCGTCGACTTCCTCGCGCGGCAAAGGCGGCGGATTGGTTTTCAGCTCGTCGACGATGTGGTTGACGCGGTCGAGCATGGCGCGCCAATCGTGCACCGCCAGCCGCACCTCGCCGAGCACGGCCTGCAGCGCCTCGACGATCTGCCGGCACAGCGCCTCGTCCTCGATGGCATCGAGATGGATATGGATGAAACTTTCGCGCGTGGCGCCGGCGGCGTCGGCGGCGCCGATCGCGGTGAGCTTGCCGTTCTCGCGCTTAACGCCGAGCACCGGATGCGCCACCAGCCGCACGTCGAGGCGGCGATCGGCGAGTTCGCCCATCACCGAGTTGAGCAGGAACGGCATGTCGTCGTTGACCACCTCGACCACCGACACGGCTTTGCGGTCGGCGGCGCTTTGCAGCGGCACAGTGGTGCAGCGGATTTTCGGCGCGCCCGGCGGCCGTTCAACGAGAAAATCGAAAGCATGCTCGGCGAGCCGCGCCAGATCCTCCGGCGCGTAGCGCGCCACATCTTCCGGCACCACGCGGGCGAAAAGCTGGGCGACGAAGCTCGCCGGCATGTCATGGCGCGACGTCGCCAGCACGGCGCTGGCCGCATCGAGCGTGTCGCGGGCGGCGGTTTCTTCCTTGCTGGCGGCGATCTCGACGGCCATGCGACCTCGTGTGCTTTTCGGCCTGGCAATGGAAGTTTTCACATTCCGCGCATAGGCGTCGAGAGCAACACACCATTTGGTGACGGCACCGTGACGGCGCTACGCCGGCGGCTCACCTATCCGCATAAAACACTGAAACAAAAGATTAAAACAGGACTTTGCGGTCATATCGTAAGGCCGCGAAACGATGTAATCTTGCGGCTTCAAGCCAGGGACGGAACGCCGCGATGGAAAAAGCGAGGAAGCCAGTCAAAGCCGCCGCTGCCGGCAAGCCGGTGCTGCGCGCCATCAAAGGCGGCAAGTCTGCGCCCGCTAAGCCTGCGCCCGCCAAGGCCGCCGCCGTGAAAGCGGTTGCGGCAAAGGCTGCGGCCGACGACGCGCCGGTGATCGCGCTCAACCTGCCGCCGGCGAAGCTTTCGCCCGCCATGGCCGCCTATTTCAAGAAGTGCGAGGACAAGCTCGGCTTCGTGCCCAACGTTTTGCTCGCCTACGCCTTCGACATGGCGAAGCTGGAAAGCTTCGTCGCCCTATACAACGACCTGATGCTGGGCGAGAGCGGGCTGTCCAAGCTCGAGCGCGAGATGATCGCGGTCGCGGTGTCCTCGCAAAACCGCTGCTACTATTGTCTGACCGCGCACGGCGCCGCGGTGCGGCAATATTCCGGCAATCCGCTGCTCGGCGAGCAGATCGTCATGAATTATCGCGTCGCGCGGATTTCAAAGCGCCAGCGCGCCATGCTCGACTTCGCGGTCAAGCTCACCGCGCAGCCGGCCAACGTCGAGGAAGGCGACCGCGAGCGGCTGCGCCGCGCCGGTTTCACCGACCGCGACATCTGGGACATCGCGGCGATCGCCGGCTTCTTCAATATGTCGAACCGCGTCGCCTCCGCCACCGACATGCGGCCGAACACGGTCTATCACGGGCAGGCACGCTGATTTCTTGCTGCGCGCGACATAATATTCCGTTCGTTCCCGCGGAAGCGGGAATCCAGCTAAGCTAAAAAGAACTGGGTCCCCGCTTGCGCGGGGACGAACGGGGAAATGCGAAGCCAATCGATGACACGCATATTGTCAGCAATCCTCGCACTCTTCGTTAGCGTCACTTTCGCCGCCGCGCAGGTGGCGCCGGTGTCGATCGCGCCGGCGATTCCGCCGGTGGCGCCGGTCCTCGCGCACAACGGCATGGTGGTGGCGCAAGAGGCGCGCGCCGCCCGCATCGGCGTCGAGATCCTCGACCGCGGCGGCAACGCCGTCGATGCCGCGGTGGCGGTCGGCTTTGCGCTGGCCGTCACCTATCCGCGCGCCGGTAATATCGGCGGCGGCGGCTTCATGGTCATCCACCTCGCCAGCGGCAACCACGACATCGCGGTCGACTACCGCGAGACCGCGCCGGCGGCCGCCACGCCGACCATGTTCCTCGACGCGCAGGGCAACCCCGACGCGAAAAAGTCGCGCAACTCAGGATTGGCCGTCGGCGTGCCCGGCACCGTCGCAGGGCTCGCGCTGGCGCAGCAAAAATACGGCTCGGGCCGATTCACGCTCGCCGAACTGATGGCCCCGGCCATCGATCTCGCGCAAAAAGGTTTTTCGGTGGACTACGATCTCGCCAATTTACTGCCGCGCGCGCGCGAACGGCTGGCGCGCTGGCCGGCTTCGAAGTCGATCTTTTTTCTCGGCGACGACCCGATGCATGAAGGCGACCGGCTGCTGCAGTTCGATCTTGCCGATACGCTGAAGGCCATCGCGCAGGAAGGACCCAAAGCTTTCTATCAAGGCCGCACCGCCGAGCAGATCGCCGACGCCGTGCGCGAAGCCGGCGGCATCATGACCAAAGACGATCTCGCCAATTACCGCGCGGTCGTGCGCGACGTCGTGCATGGCAGCTATCGCGGCTTTGACGTCGTGTCGATGCCGCCGCCCTCCTCCGGCGGCGTGGCGCTGATCGAGATGCTCAATATTCTGGAAGGCTACGACCTCGCCAAGCTCGGGCGCGGCGAACAATCGTTTCATGACCTGATCGAAGCGATGAAGCGCGCCTATGCCGACCGCGCCGTCAGCATGGGCGATCCCGATCGTATCAAAGTGCCGGTGGCGCGGCTGACCTCGAAAAAATATGCCGCCACATTGCGCGCCGGCATTACCGACAAGGCGACGCCGGCGGCCGACATCCATCCCGGCAAGCCTGGCGAGTTCGAGGGACAGAACACCACGCATTTTTCGGTCATCGACCGGGACGGCAACACGGTGTCGAACACCTACACGCTGAACTTCTCCTACGGCCTCGGGCTGGTGGCCGACGGCACCGGCGTGCTGCTCAACAACGAGCTCGACGATTTCACCGCCAAGCCCGGTACCGCCAACGCCTATGGGCTTGTCGGCTTTGCCGCCAATTTGCCGGGGCCGGGCAAGCGGCCGCTGTCGTCGATGACGCCAACCATCGTGCTCAAGGACGGCAAGCCGTTTCTGATCACCGGCTCGCCCGGCGGCAGCCGCATCATCACCGCCGTGCTGCAGGTGATCAGCAACGTGATCGACTTCGGGATGCCGATCGACAAGGCGGTGGGCGCGCCGCGCCTGCATAACCAGTGGCAGCCGGATGAGACTTACGCCGAGCCGGGATTTTCGCCCGCCGTGCTCGATGCGTTGAAGGCGCGCGGCCACAAGATCGTGGCGACCGAGCCGCATACCTCGGCGAACTCGATTGAAGTCGTGCCGAAGACGGAATTCACCCCGCAGGGCTACATCGGCGCCGCCGACACGCGCACCCGTGGCGCGCTGGCAGCGGGGTATTAGCGGCCCCATAAATTTCGCATTAATCGACTTTTAACCACGTTTCTTTATTTCGGAACTTAATCCACGACCGCCCCCCGTATATTTGGATCGCCAATTTTGTTGAGCCGCGTTTGCACGAAGCGGGTTTTTTCAGGAATCCATCTGACCAAGGCCTTTGCGCTTGTGATCGGCCTTGCATTGGCTAACGGCACGGCGCATGGCGCGACAGCGACCACCACATTTGGGGTGCAAATTACGATCACCGCCGCCTGCACGATCAGCAGCGCTTCGACGCTGAGCTTCGGCAGTCAAGGCGTTCTCACCGCAAACGTCGACCAGACCAGTACCATCCAGGTCCAGTGCACCAACACCACCCCGTTCAATATTGGTCTCAATGCCGGCACCGGGACGGGCGCTACGGTGACCAACCGCAAGATGACCGGCGGCGCCAACACGATCGGTTACGCGCTCTATACAACAGCGGGCGCACCACGAACTGGGGCAACACGGTCGGCACCGACACGGTCGCATCGACCGGCACCGGCGCCGCGCAGAGCTTCACCGTCTACGGCCGCGTTCCGCCGCAGATGCAACGTCGGCGCCCGCGGCTTACTCGGACACGGTCACCGTCACTGTGACATACTGACCTTGTGCGGGACGCTTGCGTCGCGCAGGGGACGCGAAAGCTATGCCCAAAATTAAAACGCCCGCCTTCGCTGAAGCTACGGCGGGCAGTCTTCGCTACGCGAAGGTTGGCTTGCCAGTCGAAGCTGCGGAGCAGCGAAGACTGGAGCGGGCGAAGGGATTCGAACCCTCGACCCCGACCTTGG
>CAWDUB010000014.1:0-43452 GCA_963805375.1 uncultured Alphaproteobacteria bacterium
GGCGCCTGGACGCTAAC
The DNA here is from genome assembly GCA_963805375.1 of uncultured Alphaproteobacteria bacterium. GTDB lineage: Bacteria > Pseudomonadota > Alphaproteobacteria > Rhizobiales > Xanthobacteraceae > Pseudolabrys. The sequence goes on from CAWDUB010000014.1 coordinate 18, forward strand.
AATTATTTTGCGGTGATTGCGCTTCGCAACGTCAACGGGTGCGCGACCCCTTTGAGGCTTTCGAACCCCTCCCCCGTGCCGTGCACATCAATCGTGCCGTAGTCGAGCAATCGGCCGAGCAACGACTGATCGACATCCACCGATTCGACCTTGTCCATGTTCATTTCCACGGTATGGCGGGAAATAAATCCCCGCTTGTAAATCACGCGCCGGTCCGTGACCGCCAGTTCGGTAATCCATTGGATGAACCAGGCGCGGATGAAACTGATCGCGATCGCCACGCCAAAAACAACGGCCGTAATGCCGATCACATAGTTGCGCGTATTTGCGCCCACCAAATTACGTTCAATGAGCACCAGCGCGACGCCGGCAACCAGCAGCGCAATCGCGTGCCGATAGATAATCCAGTGCAGTCTGCCGATCATGACAATCCGCTCGTTCGGCTGCAGGATCGATCGGATATAGCTCATGACGAAAGGCCTCGCGCGCTCAATACCCAAATATGCCACGGCCCGCGCGGGCGGGCCATGCATGCTTTTTGACGGCGCGGAAACTTAAGCCGCTTGCGCCAGCTTGCCGTTAAAGGTGAGACCTTGCTTGCCGGCCGAAACGGTAACCTTCTCGCCGTCTTTGACCTGGCCGGCGAGGATCATCTCGGCCAGCGGATCCTGCACCGCCTTCTGGATCACGCGCTTTAAGGGCCGCGCGCCATAGGCCGGATCCCACCCTTTGTCGGCCAGCCATTCGCGCGCGCTTGCTTCGAGCTTGATGGTGATCTTGCGCTCGTCGAGCAGCGTCTGCAGGCGCGCCAGCTGGATATCGACGATGCGGGTCATCTCGGTCTTCTTCAGCCGGTGGAACAAGATGATCTCGTCGATGCGGTTCAAGAATTCGGGCCGGAACGCCGAGCGCACCACCGCCATCACCTGGTCCTTGACCGCGTCGGTGTCCTGACCTTCCGGCTGGTTGATCAGGAACTCGGCGCCCAGATTGGAAGTCATGACGATCAGCGTGTTGCGGAAGTCGACGGTGTGGCCCTGGCCGTCGGTCAGGCGGCCGTCGTCGAGCACTTGCAGCAGGACGTTGAACACATCCGGATGCGCCTTCTCGATCTCGTCGAACAGGATCACTTGATAGGGCCGGCGCCGCACGGCTTCGGTGAGCGCGCCGCCCTCCTCGTAGCCGACATAGCCCGGCGGCGCGCCGATCAAGCGCGCGACCGAATGCTTCTCCATGTATTCCGACATGTCGATGCGGATCAGCGCGTTCTCGTCGTCGAACAGATAGGCCGCCAAGGCCTTGGTCAGTTCGGTCTTGCCGACGCCGGTCGGCCCTAAGAACATGAACGAGCCGATCGGCCGATGCGGGTCCTGCAGGCCCGCGCGCGCGCGCCGTACCGCGGTGGAAACCGCCTGCACCGCTTCCTTCTGGCCAATGACGCGCTTTCCGAGTTCGTCCTCCATGCGCAGGAGCTTTTCCTTTTCGCCTTCCAGCATCCGATCGACCGGAACGCCGGTCCAGCGCGACACAACTTGCGCCACGTGGTCGGCGGTCACGGTCTCCTCGACCATGGCGCCGCGGCTCGCTTCGGCGTCTTCGTTTTCCTTGAGCTTCTTCTCGAGTTCAGGAATACGGCCATAGGCCAGTTCGCCGGCGCGCTGGTAATCGCCCTTGCGCTGCGCGTTGGCGAGCTCGGCGCGCAATTGGTCGAGTTCGTTCTTGAGCTTCTGCGCCTGCGACAGCTTTTCCTTTTCCGCCTTCCAGCGGCTGGTGATGTCGGCGGATTTTTTCTCGAGGTCCTTGAGCTCGACTTCCAGGCGCTTCAACCGATCCTTCGAACCAGGGTCCTTTTCCTTCTTCAAGGCTTCCTGCTCGATCTTCAGCCGGACGATTTCGCGGTCGATCGAGTCGAGTTCTTCCGGCTTTGAGTTCGACCTGCATCTTCAGCCGCGCCGCCGCCTCGTCGATCAGATCGATCGCCTTGTCGGGCAGGAAACGGTCGGTGATGTAACGGTTCGACAGCGTCGCAGCCGCGACGATCGCCGAATCGGCGATGCGCACGCCGTGATGCTGCTCGTATTTGTCCTTCAGCCCGCGCAGGATCGAGATGGTGTCCTCGACCGAGGGCTCGTTGACATAGACCGGCTGGAAGCGGCGCGCCAGCGCGGCATCTTTCTCGACGTGCTTTTTGTACTCGTCGAGCGTGGTGGCGCCGATGCAATGCAGTTCGCCGCGCGCCAGCGCCGGCTTGAGCAGGTTTGAAGCGTCCATGGCGCCGTCGGCCTTGCCGGCGCCGACCAGCGTGTGCATCTCGTCGATGAACAAAATGATGCCGCCGTCCGAAGACGTCACCTCGTTCAACACAGCTTTCAGCCGCTCTTCGAACTCACCGCGATATTTGGCCCCGGCGATCAGCGCGCCGAGATCGAGCGCCAGCAACTTCTTGTCCTGCAAACTCTCGGGCACATCGCCGTTGACGATGCGCAGCGCCAGACCCTCGACGATCGCGGTTTTGCCGACGCCAGGCTCGCCGATCAGCACCGGATTGTTCTTGGTGCGGCGGGATAGCACCTGGATGGTGCGGCGGATTTCCTCGTCGCGCCCGATCACCGGATCGAGCTTGCCGTCGCGTGCGGCCTGCGTCAGATCGCGGGCGTATTTCTTCAGCGCGTCGTAGGCGTTTTCAGCTGAGGCGGAATCGGCGGTGCGGCCCTTGCGCAAAGCTTCGATGGCAGCATTGAGATTTTGCGGCGTGACACCAGCCTTGCTGAGGATCTTGCCGGCTTCGCTGTCCTTGTTGAGGGCGAGCGCCAGCAGCAGCCGCTCGACGGTGACGAAACTATCGCCGGCTTTCTCGCCGGCCTTTTCGGCGGCGTCGAAATCGCGCGCCAAAGCCGGATCGAGATAGACCTGGCCGGCGCCGCCGCCGGAAACCTTGGGGCGCTTGGCGAGCGCGGCTTCCACCTGCTGCAAGGCCTGGCGGGAATTGCCGCCGGAACGATCGATCAGGCCGGCCGCCAACCCCTCCGGGTCGTCGAGCAGCACCTTCAGCAGATGTTCGGGGGCGAATTGCTGATGACCTTCGCGCAAAGCCAACGACTGGGCGGATTGCACGAAGCCGCGGGCGCGGTCGGTGTATTTTTCGAAGTTCATGTCTTAACTCCCTCGGCCCATTATGGCGCCGGAATAAAACGGGTCCCCGAAGGCGGCCCGTCTCCTCACTATGTGGGTGCAATCTTGCCAGTTTGAAGACCCCGGCGGCTTGATATAGGTCAGGATTTAAACCGCGAGAAAGTACCGGAAATCAATGACAAGCAAGCCCGCTTCGGTTGCCGCAATTTACCGATATCCGGTTAAGGGGCTCTCCCCGCAGCCACTTGCCCGCACCCAACTGGCGGTCGGGGCGGCGCTAGCCGCCGACCGCCTCTACGCCATCGAAAACGGACCATCCGGCTTCGATCCCGAAGCGCCCGCTTATTTCCCCAAGCAGCGTTTCCTCATGCTGATGCGCAACGAACGGCTGGCGGCGCTACGCAGCCATTACGATGAGGATAGCCACACCTTGACGATCCAGGCCGAAGGGCGCGAGGCCGCGCGCGGAGACCTGCGCAGTAAGGACGGCCGGCTGGCGATCGAAGCCTTCTTCCGGCGCTTCATGCCGACGGAATTAAATGGGCCGCCTAAGGTGCTGTTCGGCGAGGGGCACAGCTTCTCGGACGTCGCCAAGAAAGTGGTGTCCATCATCAACCTTGCCTCGGTGGCGGAGGTCGAGAGCGCGGCCGGCGCGCCGGTCAATCCCTTGCGCTTCCGCGGCAATATCTATGTCGCCGGCTGGCCGGCCTGGCACGAGTTCGCTCTGCTCGGCACGGAACTTGCCGTCGGCACGAGCGCGCGGTTGAAAGTGGTCAAGCACATCCAGCGCTGCGCGGCGACCGATGTCGATCCGGATACCGGCATCCGCGATCTGACGATTCCAAGAACACTGTTGGAAAACTTCGACCACACCGATTGCGGCGTCTATGCCGAGGTGGTGGCCGCCGGCGAAATCGCGGTCGGCGATGCCATCGGTTAGGTTCGCCAGGACCATTATTGCGGCCGTGTTGCTGACGGCCGGTCCGGCCGCGGCCGATCCGGCGATCGATGCTTTGGTCGCGGCCTATCCGGATTTTCTCGCCGGTAGCGAAGGCAACGTCCTGATCTGGAAGGACGGCACGCGCATGCCGATTTCGGACGGACGCACGGGAAAATCGTTCGAACAATTGCTCAACCATCCGGACATCAAAGATCAGTTTACCATCCCTTACCCGCTCGGGATCGAACTCAAGCGTCCAGCAGTCAACGAGGACCCGGGACGCATCCGTTTTCAACCCTTCTTCCTCAAGATGTACGGCGACTGCCGCAAAGGCGAAGTGACCCGACACTTGAAGGCCGTTCGCTGGTTGAGCGGCGGCATCGTGATGGCAACGACCGTCAACGGCGTCGCCGACAAGCTCACCGCGGTCGCGCGCGATCTGGAGAAGCTGCCCGCCGATCTGACCCGCTTTATGGTGCCGAGCGCCGGCACCTATAATTGCCGTGCGATTGCCAAGACCCATCGCCTATCGCTGCATGCTTATGCTGCGGCGATCGATCTCAACGCCCGCAATGGCGACTATTGGCTGTGGCCGCGGCGATCAAACCGAAAAACTTGGAAGAACCGTATCCCGCTGACGATCGTCGAAGTGTTCGAGCGTCACGGCTTCATCTGGGGCGGCAAGTGGTATCACTACGACACCATGCATTTCGAATATCGCCCGGAGTTGATCGGGCTCGCCAAGAAAGGCTGGCCGCGCAACTGAGCGCTGTCGCGGTCTAGCTGCGGCGGCTGAGCAAAAACACCGCCTGCTCGCCGAACAGATTCCAGAACCACCATGGCGCGGTCAGCCGCAGCGGCTTGCCCCAGGCATTGAGCGCCACCGCCTTCTCCATCTTCACGCCGATCTCGCCGCAAAGCTGGCGGAAATCCTTGATGGTGCAGTGGTGGATATTGGGCGTGTCGTACCAGCTATAGGGCAGAATATCGGTGTGCGGCATGTGGCCGGCAAACAGCAATTGCAGCCGTACCTGCCAGTAGCCGAAATTAGGAAACGACACCACGGCACGGCGGCCGATGCGCAACATGTGCTCGAGCACCAGGCGCGGATGACGCGTCGCCTGCAGCGTCTGCGACAGGATCACGTAGTCGAAGGCGTCGTCCGGATAGTCGGCCAAGTCTGTGTCGGCATCGCCCTGGATCACGGCGAGGCCCTTGGCGACGCATTCGTTCACACCCTCGCGCGACAGTTCAATGCCGCGGCCGTCGACGCCGCGGCTTTCGCCGAGTAGGCGCAGCAATTCGCCGTCGCCGCAGCCGACGTCGAGCACCTTGGCGCCACGCTCCACCATCTCGGCGACCAGCACCAAGTCGACGCGGGCGCCGCCCGAATTGCGCGCGATATTGGCGACGGTGAGATTGGTATTGCCGCGCGTGAGCATGCTCATCCTTCAAGTCTTGGCGGCAAGCCCACGGGCCTTGCCGGCGCCGTCGAGGAAGCCGCGCACGATGCCGAACAATTCCGGTTCGTCGAGCAGGAAGGCATCGTGACCTTTGTCGGTGACGATCTCGGCGAACGAGACGCGCGCGCCGGCGGCGTTGAGCGCGTGCACGACGGCGCGCGATTCCACGGTCGGGAACAGCCAGTCGGAGGTGAACGAGATCAGGCAGAACCGCGTCGGCGAATTCTTGAATGCGTTGGCGACCAAGCCGTCATAGTCGGCCGCGAGATCGAAATAGTCCATCGCGCGCGTAAGATAGAGATACGAATTGGCGTCGAAGCGCTCGACGAAGCTGATGCCCTGATGGCGCAGGTAGGATTCGACTTCGAAATCCGCATCGAATGAGAAGGTCGGATTTTCACGGTCCTGGAACTTGCGGCCGAATTTCCGGTGCAGCGCGGCGTCGGACAAATACGTGATGTGCGCGCCCATGCGCGCGACCGCCAAGCCCCGCCGCGGATCGGTATTTTCCAAAAGATAACGGCCGCCGCGCCATTCCGGATCGGCCATGATCGCCTGGCGGCCGACTTCGTGGAAGGCGATGTTCTGCGCCGAATGGCGGGTGGAGCAGGCAATCGGCAGCGCCGAGAACACGCGCTCGGGATAACTCGCCGCCCATTGCAGCACTTGCATGCCGCCCATCGAACCGCCGGCGACCGAGAACAAACTCTCGATGCCGAGATGATCGAGCAGCATGGCCTGCGCGCGCACCATGTCGCGAATGGTGACGACAGGAAAATCGAGGCCCCACGGCTTAGCCGTAGCCGGATTGACCGAAGCCGGTCCGGTCGTGCCCATGCAGGCGCCGACCACGTTCGGGCAGATGACGAAATAGCGCTCGGTGTCGATCGGCCGCCCCGGCCCGACCATGGTTTCCCACCAGCCCGGCTTGCCGGTGACCGGATGCTGGCTGGCGGCGTGCTGGTCGCCGGTGAGCGCGTGACACACCAATATCGCATTGCTGCGCGCCGCGTTGAGCGTGCCGTAGGTCTTGTAGGCGATCTGGAACGGCGCCAGTTCAACGCCGGCATCGAGTTTGAGCGGCTTGTCGGGCCCGAATTGCACCAGAGCCGAGGCGCGCGGATGATCCGCCTCGTGCCCTCGTTCTTCGGTTCGCACCGTTTCCTTTGTCAGCGGCTCGACATTGACCATCGCGATCCCGTGCCCCGGAGGGTCTCTCATGAACCAACACCGGACTCGGGCCATAAAAAAACCGGCCTGAACTGGTGTTCGGCCGGGATCAGAAACTGTCCCCGGCCTGTTTAGCGAGTTGTTTAACGTGGCTGCAAGCCGGCCGGCTCAAATGACCACGGAATGTTTGGAAAAATTAGTCTTCGCCGGTCCTTTCGTCAAGTCACGGCGCCGCAATGGTTAAAGCTCCGCGAACCAGCCAAGTACCCGAAACGGGATGGCAATGTTTTCTTTGATTTCAAGCCGTGGCCCTCTTATCAATGCCGCCATGGTGAAGACCCCTGATGCACCCTCGTTGGCCGATTTGCGCCAGGAGATCGACCGTATCGACGAGGCGATGCACCGGCTCCTGATGGAGCGCGGCGAGATCATCGACCGCCTGATCGCGGTCAAGAAGGGCGTGGAGTCCGGCTCCGCGTTTCGCCCGGCGCGCGAGGCAGAGATGATGCGCCGTCTGGTCAAGCGGCACAAAGGCATCCTGCCGCTCGACACCGCGGAAAGCATCTGGCGCGTCATCATCTCGACATTCACGTATGTACAAGCGCCGTTTTCGGTGCATGCCGATTTGTCGGCGGGCGACGCCCTGATGCGCGATTCGGCGCGCTTCCATTTCGGCTTCACCGTGCCGTTCGTTCCGCACATGGGGGCCGCCGGCGTGGTGGCCGCGGTGTCGACATCGAAAGGCGATCTCGGCCTGGTGCCGGCGCTCGCAGTGGCCTCGGCCGGCGCCTGGTGGAGCGCTCTCGAATTCGATGCCGCACCCAAGATCATCGCGCGCCTGCCTTTCGTCGAGCGCGCCGATCATCCGGCCGCCCTACCGGTGTTCGTGCTCTCCAAAGTCGCCGCCGACGCCATGGCAACCGAAGCCGGTGTCTGGAGCGTGCGTGTCGCCGGCTGGGGCGCGAAGCCCGCGCAGGCGCTCAACGCCGTCACCGATTTCATCGCCGTGCCCGACCGCGCCTTCGACGGCGCCGCGCTGCTCGTCACGTTGCCGAGCGGCGTCAGCCTGGAGACCGTCAGTGAGGCGCTCGTTAAGGCTGGCGCCACGGTGCGTTCGGCGACCCTCGTCGGCAGCCACGCGACCCGCTATACGGTTGGCGCCGACAAGGCCTGAACCTCCTTTTCCAACGGCAGCAGAAGAATGACCGCGACCCGTCCGACCCCACGCCCCGGCGTGCTCGATATTGCCCCTTACGTTCCGGGCAAGAGCAAGGCGCCCGGCGTCGCCAAGGTCTTCAAGCTCTCCTCCAACGAAAGTCCGTTGGGGCCGGGCGCAAAGACCGTTGCCGCTTACAAGGCGGCAGCCGCACGGCTGGAGGATTATCCCGACGGCGCGGTGACCGAGCTGCGCGCCACCATCGGCCGCGCGTTCGGTCTCGATCCCGCGCGTATCCTGTGCGGCGCCGGCTCCGACGATCTCTTAAACCTGCTCGCCCATGCCTATCTGCAAGACGGCGACGAGGCGATCTACACCGAACACGGCTTCCTGATGTACCCGATCTACATCCGCGGGCACGGCGCCAAGCCGATCGCGGTTGCGGAAAAGAACTACACAGCGGACGTCGACGCCATTCTGGCGGCGGTGACGAAACGCACGCGCATTGTCTTCATCGCCAATCCCAACAACCCGACCGGCACCTATGTGCCGTTCGACGAGATCAAGCGGCTGCAGCAGAAGCTGCCGGGCAACGTCATCCTCGTGCTCGACGCGGCTTACGCCGAATACGTCCAGCGCAACGACTACGAGGCCGGCATCGAGCTGGTCGCCACCTGCGAGAACGTGGTGATGACGCGCACCTTCTCGAAGATCCACGAACTCGCCGCCGTGCGGCTGGGCTGGATGTACGGGCCGGCGCACATCGTCGACGCGCTCGACCGCGTGCGCAACCCGTTCAACGTCAACACGCCGGCGATGAAGGCCGGCATCGCCGCCATCGAGGACAGCGCGCATGTGCAAACCTCGATCGCGCACAACAACCGCTGGCTCGCCTGGCTGACGGCGGAAATCGGCAAGCTTGGCCTGGAGGTGACGCCGAGCGTGGCGAATTTCGTGCTCATCCATTTTCCGCAAGATAAGGGCCACACCGCCGCCGACGCCGACGCCTTCCTCACCAAGCGCGGGCTGATCCTGCGCCGCGTCGCGGGCTACGGTTTGCCCAATGCGTTGCGTCTCACCGTCGGTACCGAGGAGGCCAATCATCTGGTCGTGCAGGCGCTGGCGGAGTTTTTGGGAAAAGCGGCGTGAGCAAGCCCTTGTTCAACCGCCTCGCTTTGATCGGGGCCGGGCTGATCGGCTCATCGATCGCGCGCGCCGCGCGCGCGCAAGGCGCCGCCGGTTCGATCGTGGCGACCGCGCGCTCGCCACAAACGCGCAAGCGGGTCGCCGAGCTGGGGCTCGCCGATCAGGTGGTGGAAACCAATGCCGCCGCGGTCGAGGGCGCCGATCTGGTCATCGTCTGCATTCCGGTCGGCGCTTGCGGCGCGGTCGCCAAGGAGATGGGACCGCATCTCGCAGCGGGCGCCATCGTTTCCGATGTCGGCTCGGTCAAAGGCGCGGTGCTGCGCGATATGGGCCCGCATCTGCCGGACAACGTGCATTTCGTCCCGGCGCATCCGGTGGCGGGCACCGAATATTCCGGCCCCGATGCCGGCTTTGCCGAATTGTTCGTCAACCGCTGGTGTATTCTCACACCGCCCGAGGGTGCCGACGCCAAGGCGGTCGAGAAACTCGCCGCCTTTTGGCGCCTGCTCGGCGCCAATGTCGATCAAATGCCGGCGGATCATCACGATCTGGTGCTCGCCATCACCAGCCATCTGCCGCATCTGATCGCCTACACCATCGTCGACACGGCGCACGAATTGCAGACGGTGACGCGCTCGGAAGTGCTCAAATTCTCCGCCGGCGGTTTCCGCGATTTCACCCGCATCGCCGCCTCCGACCCAACCATGTGGCGCGACGTCTTCCTCGCCAACAAGGACGCGGTGCTGGAAATGCTCGGCCGCTTCAACGAGGACGTGGCGGCGCTGACCAAGGAGATCCGACGCGGCGACGGCGACGCGCTGTTCGAGCGCTTCACGCGCACCCGCGCTATCCGCAAGGGCATTGTTGATATCGGCCAGGATTCGCCGGCGCCCGACTTCGGCCGTCCGCATCCGGGCCTGCCGCATGCGCCGCTGCCCAAGCCCTACGCGGCCGACGGGGACTAGAACAGCGCCGGTGCCTTGCCGATCGGAATCGGCCCTAAGAAAATCGCGCCGTCGTTGAAGCGCAACGGCAGAGTGACCGCCGGCTTGCCCTCGAGCGTTGTTTGCTTTCCGAGCGCGTTGATGCCGAACGAAATATTGGCGCCGGCCTGTTCGCGCGCGACGCCGCCGAGCCCGGGCAGCAGCCGATCGAGCGCGCCGGCCACTTTGTCAACATCGGGCGAGGACTGCAGCGCCTTCTGCGCGCCGATAGCGTTGAGAAACGGCTCCAATCCGGCGACGGTAACACGCAACTGACCGTCAAGCCGGCCGGAATTGTTGAGCGACAACGCGCCGCTGCCGGTTGCCAGGGTTTCGCCCTGCTTGATGCGCGCTGCGGTGATGTCGATGCGGCCACCGGCCGCCTGTATCTGACGCAGGCGCTGTGGCAGCGGCATCGGCGTCAGATCGCTCAGGCCGCGCAGCACGCCGGTGATCTCGGCATCGATCGGCGCGACAGCGGCAGGATGAAGGCCCGGCCCCGACCCTGCCGTGAGCCGCAACACCATCTCGATCACCGGGTTGGTCGTGGCCGAACCCTCCACGATGCGCGCGTGCAGCTCGACGCGTTTGGCGTTCAAAAAGGCTTCCCGCTGACCGCCTTTTACCCGATCCACCACCGGGCTGTTGAACACCAGCGAGACGCGGTCCGGCGACAGCGCGGTCGTGTGCACGCTGGTCTGGCCGAGCTTCCAGTCGGCGATGATGCTCGGCGGCTGCCCCGGAGCGGCGACGGTGAGCGGGCCCTTGAACTCACTGATCAGCAGGCTCGGCTGATAGATTTGTGCCGCCGCCAGCAGGCCCGCGGTCTTGATCTCAAGCGGCGGCTGATTGCTGCGAAACAGCGCCGACGCCTTGTCGCAATTGACCTCGAAGCGAAATGGAAAGCCGCCGATGCTCTGCGCGCCGCAATCGTAGACGCGGCCGGCCACTGCCTCGCGCGCGCGCCAAGCATCCATCTCGATTTGCGCCTTGCCTACGGCGTAGTACCAGAGGCCGCTCCAGCCGCCGCCTAAGGCGACGATGAAAAGCAGCAACGCCACGTAGAACCAGCGGCGCCGTCGCGCGGACTTGGAAAGGGCCATGGCTGCTCTATCACCCGCCGAATGCGGCGTTTCTACGCCGGAAGCCCCGGCGCTACGCTAATGGGTTGCGCCGGAACCGGCCTCCTGTTAGGCGACACGAAGTCGCCGGGCAATGTCAACGCGGCGGACTGTCTCCAGCCACGATGCGCACAAGGTCGAGAAAAAGCGGCGAAGACCTGTGGGTTTTCGGCTATGGGTCGCTGATGTGGCGGCCTGGCTTTGCCTTCCTGGAGCGGCGCCACGCCCGCCTGGTCGGGTGCCCATCGCGCGCTCTGCGTCTATTCCTTTGTCCATCGCGGCACCCCGCAAAAGCCCGGCTCTGGTGCTCGGCCTCGACCGCGGCGGCAATTGCCGCGGCATCGCCTACCGGGTGGCCGCGGCCAAGCGTGCGCAAACCATTGGCTATCTGCGTGCGCGCGAGCAGGTGACCCTGGTTTATCGTGAGACTTGGCGCACGGTTTGGCTCGACGACGATCCGCAGCAAAGCGTGCACGCGCTTTGCTACATGGTGGATCGCGGCCACCGCCAATATGCCGGCCGCCTGACGCTGGCCCAGCAGGTGCACTTTGTGCGCCAAGGTCACGGCCGCTCCGGCAACAACCGCGATTACGTGCTGGCGGCGGTCAAGGAAATCGAGGCGCAAGGCTATCGCGACCGCGAATTGCACCTGTTGGCCGAGCAGATCAAAGGCATCCACGAGAGCGGCTAACCGGTTCGGCGCTTGGCCTCAGCCTCCGCGATCAATCGCGTGGTTGCTTCTTCCATCGCGTCTTTCAGCCGTGCGAAGAAGTCGTCTTTGTCGAGCCCCGGCGGGATCGGATCGAGGATTTCCGCCACGACCGTTCCCGGCACCCGGCGGATCGAACGGCGCGGCCAGAACAGGCCGGAGTTGAGCGCGACGGGAACGCACGGCACGCCTTCGGCGGCGTAAAGATGCGCCACGCCGTATTTATAACGCGGCTCGGCGCCGGGCGGCCGCCGCGTGCCTTCCGGAAAAATGATGAGCTGGCGGTTGCGGCCAAGTTCGGTGCGCGCACGCTCGACCATGGCGGCGAGCGCCTGCGCGCCGCCGCCGCGGTCGACCGGCACCATGCGCCCCTTGATCAAGAGCCAGCCGAAGATCGGGATCCATTGCAATTCGCGCTTGAGGATGAAGAGCGGATTGTCGAACAGCGGCAGCAGTGCAAAGGTTTCCCAAGCCGACTGGTGCTTGGAGGCGACGATGAGCGGTCCTTTTGGAATCTTCTCGCGGCCGCGCACCTCGCAGTCGATGCCGGCGACCACGCGCAGCAGCACCAGATTGGCGCGGCCCCAGGCTTGCGCCACCGCGACCACGGCGCGATAGCTCATGAAAAAGGTCGGCAGCGCGATGATCAAATAGATCAGCGTGTTGAGATAAAACAGCACGTTGAAGGCGATCGAACGAACGATAATGAACACCGCGGCCCTGCCCTTCAGCCCGCCGTGTCCAGATCGAGACGCAGGCGGACGAGCGCAAACAGATACTTCATATATTCGGATGCCAGCAATTTGACGATTTCTTCATTCGACCACCACGACTCGCGCTTGATCTTCTCCGACAGCACCGGGTACGGGATCAAGGTGGCGTCGGGAAGTTGGTGAGCGATCTCCACCATGGCGCGCGGCATGTGCCAATTCGACGTGACCACGATGATCGAATTGAAGTTGTGCTCCTGCGCCCAGCGCTTGGTCTCAATGGCGTTGCCGAAAGTGTTGAGCGCGGATTTATCGAGATCGATGCAGCAACCGAAGTATTGTTTGTAGAGCGGCATCAGCCGCGCGATTTCGCGCGCGCTGGTGGAACGGTGCACGCCGGTGATCAGCAGGCGCTGGCCGCGCTGTTCCGCCAGCAGCTCGATCGCGTCGGGGATGCGCGTTGAGGCGCCGGTCAAAACGACGATGCCGTCGGCCTTGCGATCGAGCGTCACCTCCTCCGCCGGAACGTGAAAGACGAACCAGAGGAACCCACCGGCCAGCAATACGCTTCCGGTGACGACTGCCGTCATCGTGAGAAATCCCAACACGCGTGCAAGGCTTGCAATCATGCCTAATCGATCGTCTCCAGGGTGCGGTTGACGGTTTGCCGAGAGGTCACGGCCGTCACCCCCGCGATCAATATGATTTGTCCGATAACGGCGGCATAGCCGACGACGCCGATGGCGAAAGTGCCGAACATGGCCGCCGTCTGGTCGCCGAGCGCGGTGCCGGATAGCCAATTGCCGATGAGGCCAGCAAGCGCGAACAGTATGATGGCGATGCCGCCACCGATGGCGCCGCCTTGCAGACCGAGCAGAAGGAAATGCCGCTGGAACAAGTTGGCGATGTAGCCGTTCTTGGCGCCAACGAAATGCAGAACTTCGATCACCGGTTTGTTGGTCGCCATGGCGCCACGGGTGGCGAAAGTCACCGACAACATGGTGGCCACGACCATCAGCAGCAAAATGGCGATGCCGACCCCGATCGCGCTTCCCGCCATCGTCCGCATGCGGCCGATCCAGCCACGATGATCGTCGAGGATGGCGCCTGGGACCTCATCGGTCAGTTTTTGCCGCAAGGCCGACAGATCGGGCGTCGCGCCCGGCGCAAGCTTGACCACGATCAGCCGCGGCACCGGCAATTCGCCGAGCGACAAACCATTGCCGAGCCAGGGCTCGAGCAGCTTGTCGGATTCCGCCTTGCTGTAGGCGCGCACCGCGCCGATGCCAGGAAATCCGCTCGCGAGCGCCGTTGCCTTCTCGATGCTGGCGTCGACGTCGCGCCCGGCTGCGGGGAGGATCTGGATGGTGGCCTCGCGCGCGACGTCCGATTGCCATTCGATCGCCGCCGACCCCACCAGCACCACGCCGCCTGTGGTGAGCGACGCCAGGAACGTCATGATGGCGACGACCGCGACCAGCGCGCGTCCGGAAATCGAATTGCGCGGCACCATCGCCGTTTCAAAGCGTGGCAACGCGCCGCCCTGCATGCGCGGCGGCGAAGTTGCTCCGGTCTTACTGGTATCGGCTATCGTCACGCTTTCGTCCGATCGTTCTTGCGCTAGTCGTAGATATGCAGCCGACCCTGGTGCAGCACCAACCGGCGCGCATCGTACTGGTCCATCAGCGCGATGTCGTGGGTGGCGATCACCACCGACGTTCCGGATTTGTTGAGCTCGATGAACAGCCGCAGCAGCCGCTGCGCCAGATTGGGATCGACGTTGCCGGTCGGCTCATCGGCGAGCAGCAGTTGCGGCCGCGCGATCACCGCGCGCGCGATGGCGGCGCGCTGCTTTTCGCCGCCCGAAAGGACCGGCGGCAGCGCCCATTTCCTTTCGCCCAGGCCGACCCAATCGAGCAATTCGATCACTTCGTTACGATAACTGGCTTCGGCCCGACCCATCACGCGCAGCGGCAGCGCGACGTTCTCATACGTTGTCATGTGTTCGAGCAGGCGGAAATCCTGGAACACGATGCCGATGCGCCGGCGCAGCGTCGCCACGGCATCCTTCGACAGGGTGGCGACGTCGTGGCCGAACTGGGTGATCAGGCCGCGGGTCGGTTTCAGCGACAGAAACAACAGCCGCAACAGCGAAGTCTTGCCGGCGCCGGAGGGGCCGGTGAGGAACTGGAACGAATGCGGCTCGATCCGGAACGTGAGGTCGCGCAGTACCTCCGGCCCCAGCCCGTAGCGCAAGCCTACATTCTCGAATCGGACCACACCCCTCTCCGGTAACGTCTCGTTAGGACCCGTGGATTTGGCCGAGGCCCCGCGGAAAAATCCCCAATTTGCCGCCCGCGCGCCAAGTGTGGCCTAGACCTGTGCTTTTACAGGAGAATCACGGCGCCGCCATAGCCGCGGCCTGGAGAAAATCCACTGCCTGCCGAAAGGGCGGGGCCAATCATGGTTTCCAATCCATTAACGGACGGCTGCTAGGGTCGAAGGCCTGATCCGGGATTGCTGCCATGCTGATTCTCTGCCCGAATTGCGCCACCTCGTACCAGGTCCAGCCTCAAGCGGTCGGCCCGGACGGGCGGCTGGTGCAGTGTACCCACTGCTCGGCGACGTGGTTTGCCGGGGGACCGGAGCCCGGTCCCGACACCCCCATCTCCGCGGAAAACGTATTCAAGCCCGTGGCATGGTTCTCGGCGCCCAATGTCGAGGAGTGGCGAGCCGCCGATCAGGCGGGCCCCGAGACCCTGGTGCCAGCCGATAGCGACGAGGAGCTGGCCGAATCCACCGAATTTGCGGCCGAAAGCGACGGCATCGCGCCATCCGAGGAGACGGCAACGCAACAAGACGTCCAAGATGACTTCCTTGCGCCGGCCGAGCCGATGTCGGAGCGGTCCGTCGTGGTCATCGACACGCCGCCGCTGGCGCCCCCGTCAGAGGAAGCCACTGCGGACGAGCCATCGGATGAAGAGCTCGATTCCGAAGTCATCGAAACCTTCGCCGCGCGCCGCCGCCGGATGCAGAGCCGCCGCGGCAAAAGCCGCCGCTCTTCGGGCTGGACCGCGGTCATCCTCGTTCTCATCGCCTGTAACGCGGCGGCGCTTGGCGGCCGCAGCGCGTTGGTGCGCACCCTGCCGCAAACCGCCTCGCTGTTCGCGGCCATCGGCCTGCCGGTCAACTTGCGGCAGCTCGATTTCGAGCACGTCAAGATTTCGAAAGATGCGCAAGACGGTGTGCTGATCGTCCAAGGCGCCATCGTCAACACCTCCGGCAAGGCGACCGAGGTCCCGCGTCTGCGCATCACCGCGCGCAACGCCACAGGCCAGGACATCTATACGTGGACGGCGCGGCCAAGCCGCAGTGTGCTGGGTCCCGGCGAGCAAGCGAAGTTCATGAGCCGGCTGACCTCGCCGCCGGCAGACGCCCGCGACATGACCGTGCGTTTCGTCAAGGCGCAAGACCGAGCCGCCGCGCGGGCAAAATTAGACGCATGGCAAAAGTCCTGATCGCCGAAGATGACGAGACCGTTCGCGCGCTCGTTGTCAGGGCGCTGAGCGAGGACGGCCACGCTTTGACAACCGTCGCCGATGGCGGCGAAGCGATCGAGGCGCTCAATCGTCAAGGCGGGAAATTCGATTTGTTATTGACCGACGTGAAGATGCCGGTCATGGACGGCATCGCGCTGGCGCTGGCGGCCGGGCGCAATCATCCCGACATGTCGATCATGCTGATGACCGGCTATGCCGATCAGCGCGAGCGAGCGCACGAATTGGACGCGCTGGTGCACGACGTGATCGCCAAGCCGTTCACGCTGTCGCAGATTAAAGTTGCAGTGAAAGAAGCCTTGCTGCAGCGGCGCTAACCCTCAGAAGCCCTGCAGCAGCCGCTCGATATAATCGAGTTCCAGCTGCGGACGTGAGCTTTCACCGAAGCGTTTGCGCAGCTCTTCCAGAATGCGGCGGGCGCGCTGGGCGTCGATCTCTCCCGGCACCTTCACCGTGACGTCATCGCCGTATTCACGGCCGCGCAGCGGCCGTCCGAGCGGATCGGTATTCTGCTGGGCGCGCTGGCGGCCGTTGCGGCCTGGCTGACCGGGGCCCATGCCCATGCCGTTCTGCTGCATCTGTTGCGCCAGCCCCTGCGCGCCCTTGCGCATGGCCTCGAGCGCGCGGCCTTGGCTATCGACCGCGCTGTCGGCGTCGCCTTCGCCGAGTTCGCCTTCCGCCTGGCCCATGGCTTCGCCGGCATCGCCGAGCTGGCCCATCTCGTTGCCTTGGCCCTTCTCGCCTTTCTTGCCCTGCTGGCCTTGCTGGCCCTGTTGGCCGAGCCCGCGCTGGCGCAATTGTTCGAGCAGTTTCTTCAGCCGGTCCCGCAATGCCTGCTGATCCTGGCGCAAATCGCCGAACTTGCGCTGGCCGCCTTGCTGGCGCTGGCGGTCGCGGCGCGCGTCCTGACCCTGTTTGAAGGTCTTGTCGCGCAATTGCTGCTGCTTGCGGATCATGTCGCCGAGTTCGTCGAGCGACGACATCATGTCGTCGTCTTCCTCGCCTTGCTGGCCCTGTTGCGCGGTCTGCAGATTTTCGAGCATCGACTGCAGTTCCTCGAGCATCCGCCGCGCGGCATCCTTGTTGCCGGATCGCGCCAGATTCTCCAGGCGGTCGAGCATGCTCTTGAGGTCCTGCTCGCTGAGTGTGCGCGTATTGCGGTCAAGCGGGCGCGCAAGCTGTTGCGGGTTCTTGCGCATTTGTTCGGCCAGCGCCTGCAGGAACTTGTCCATCGCGGCGCGCAGATCGTCCATCAGCTTTTTCAGCTCCTGGTCGCTGGCGCCGCGTTCCAGCGCCTGGCGCAGCGCCTCCTGCGCGGCGCGCAAGGCCTGCTCGGCCTGGCTGACATTGCCGTCCTCGATCTGCACGGCCATGTCCCACATCCGCGCCACCACTTCGCGCATGCCATCGTCGCTCTTGGCGTTGGCAAGATCGAAATAGATCGAGCGCAGACCGAGATAGACGGAAGCCTCGGGCGTGAAGCGCTCGGGAGCGATGGTCAGCGCATCGAGCGCGGTCAGCACCAACGGCCGCTCACCGGCATCGAGCGCCAGAATGCGGCGCTGCTCGATCAGCGCGCGCGCCACCGGCTTGACGAAGATGCGCTGCGGCAATTCGAACTCGTGCGGCTCGCTGCGGCCTTCATTGCCGGCCTCGTCGCGCGCCACCAGCGTCATGTTCACCTTGGCGCCGGCCCATGGATGTTCGGTGAGATCGTGCGTGGTCTGCGCCACGCCGCTGCGGGCGCGCAACTGCGGCAAGGTCAGTTTGATTTCCGGCGCCGTGAACAAGGGATGCGGCGGGTTTTTTCCCTGCGCCTCACCGGCAAGCGCGAAGGTCGCGCGCGCATCAATGACGCCATAGTCGTCATCCATCTTGTAATCGAGGCGCATTGAACCGCGCGCCTGGCGTTCCGGATCCTTGAGAAGTGCGATGGTCGGAGCGCGGTCGGGGATGGCGGTGAACGTCCAGGACAGATCACTGCCGACGATCCCGTGCAGCACGGCCGAGCCGTCGCCCTTGATCAGGAAGCGGCGCTCCTCGGTGCCGGCCGGCAACGGCGCCCGCGGATCGGCCGGCGCGACCTCAAGACCGCCTTTGCGGGCGACGTCGAAATGCACATTGCCGGTGGCGCGCACGACAAGCTGGCTGCCCACCGGCACGGCGACGGGGCCGGTCACCTGCGGTGTTTCGCCCGGACGCAGGCCGGCAAGCATGACCGGCGGACGGCCGGTATAGACCGGCGGCGTCACCCAGGCATCGATGCGGAAATTGGCCGGCGCCACCACGCCCTGCCAATCGAAGGCGGCGGTGACGCGTTTGATGCGCTCGCCGCCGGCGGCAAAGAATGTCGCGACCGCCAAGATCAGCACCAAAGCGCGGAACGCCATCGGATCGCGCAGCGCAAGTTTCGGCGACGGCCAGCCGGCCTTGAGCTTGCGCGCCGACAGCAGCGCGCGCTCGACATGCGCGCGCCACAGCGCTTGCGCGACCGGATCGTGCTGGTTGGCGGCGATCTCATCGGCAACCGCGGTCGCCGGACGATGCGTCTCGCCGCTCGCGCGGTCGAGCCGGCGCAGCCCGTCATTCAGGCTGGGCAGCCGCAACCACAGCAGCGGCAGCGCCGCGATCAGCGTCAGTAGGGCAAAGCCCGCCAGGCCGATAGCGCGGCCGAGCGGCGGCAGCACCATCCATACCCCGGCCCAGGAGAAGGCCAGAAACAGGCCGAGCGCTGTGATGAGCGTCGCCAAGGCCGGCCACAGCCGCTCCCACAACAGACTGCCGCGCGCGCGCTTGAGGGCGCGCGTCAGCACAGCCCGGGTCGAGTGCTCCCGGTCGGGTGCCTGCTGATCCAAACTGTCCAAAAACCGCTCCGTCGCCTTGGACTGGAGAATCTATCTAATAACACGCTAGCACGAGGTTATTTCCCGAACTACGCGGGTATTTATGCGCCTAGAGCCAAGCCGGCATGCGATCGAGCGCAATCAATTGGTCAACTTCAAGGCGGGGGCGGACAACCGCCCAATCCGCGCCTTTCACCAGCACTTCCGGCACCAGAGCGCGGGTATTGTAGGTACCCGCCTGCACAGCCCCATAGGCGCCTGCCGACATGACGGCCAGCAGGTCGCCCGGCTTGGGCTCGGCCAAGTCGCGGTCAAGCGCCAGGAAATCGCCGCTCTCGCAGACCGGCCCGACCACATCGGCGCGGATACGGCGCCCGGCGCCTGCCTCTGTCACCGGCCAAATTTCGTGATGCGCTTCGTAAAGCGTCGGACGTATGAGGTCATTCATCGCGGCGTCGACGACGACGAAATTCTTCGCCTCGCCGTGCTTCACGAACAGCACCCGCGTCACCAGGATGCCGGCATTGCCGACGATCAGCCGCCCCGGTTCGAAGATCAGCCGGCAGCCAAGATCGCGCGTCGCCCGCTTGACCAGCTTGGCGTAGTCGTCCGGGTGCGGCGGCGGCTCGTTGTCGTCGCGATAGGGAATGCCGAGGCCGCCACCCAGATCGATATGCGAGATGGTGTGGCCGTCGCCGCGCAGCGTGCGCACGAAGTCAGCCAGCAGCGCAAAGGCATCGCCGAACGGATCGAGCTCGGTGATCTGACTACCGATATGCATGTCGACGCCGGCGATTTCGATCCCCGGCAGCTTGGCCGCGCGCGCATAGACCGCGCGGGCGCGGCTCAGCGCAATGCCGAATTTGTTCTCGGCTTTGCCGGTGGCGATCTTGTGATGCGTCTTGGCATCGATGTCGGGATTGACGCGCACCGAAATCGCCGCGGTGTTGCTCTTGGCGGATGCGATCGCCGAGAGCTGCTCAAGCTCGGGTTCGGATTCCACATTGATGCAGAGAATGCGCTCATCGACCGCAAGCGCGAGCTCGGCTTCGGTCTTGCCGATACCGGAAAACATGATCTTGTCGCGCGGCACGCCGGCAAGCCGCGCGCGCATCAGTTCGCCGCCCGACACCACGTCGGCGCCGGCGCCGAGTTTGGCCAACGTTGCGATGACCGCCTGGTTGGAGTTCGCCTTCATGGCGTAACAGACCAGCGCCTCGACGTCGGCAAAGGCGCCGGCGAACACCCGATAATGCCGCTCCAGCGTCGCGGTCGAATAGCAATAAAACGGCGTCGCCACGCTGGCTGCAAGCGCGTCGAGACGGACCGCCTCGGCGTTCAGGACGCCGTCGCGATAGGCAAAGTGGTGCATCGCCGGCTCAGTTGAGGATGGGATCGAGAACGAAATGCTTTTTCTTCAGGCGTTCTTGATCGGCTTTGGCGTTGTCGGCGGGATTGGCGTCTGCGCCTTGCTCCCCAGCAACCGAAGCCGCGGGCGGCGGGTCGAGCGGCCCCTTGCGGCCGCAACCGGCAAGCGCCAAGACGGCGACGAATACGCCGATCAAGGCGAGACAAAGCAACGGACGGTCACAAAATCGGTTCAAGAAACGCGCTCCCATGGCAGGCGGAGAAGCATAGCAAACGCCGCGATCAAGGCGAAGTCAGGATTTCTCCTTTTCCAGCCGGCGCAGCCATTTCTTGGCCTGCGCCCGCACGTTTCTGGGCGCGGTGCCGCCAAAACTGGTCCGGCTCTTCACCGATTTATCGACGGAAAGCACGCCGAACACGTCCTCGCCGATGCGCGGCTCGATCTCGCGCATGGCGGAAAGCGGCAAGCGGTGCAGCGCAACCCCCGTTTCCGCGGCCTTGGCGACGATGCGGCCGGTCAGATGGTGCGCCTCGCGGAACGGCATTTTCAGGCTGCGTACCAGCCAGTCGGCCAGATCGGTGGCGGTGGCATAGCCTTCGCCGGCAGCCTTCTTCATGCGCGAGGCGTCCGGCTCGAGATCGGCCACCATGCCGGTCATGGCCGCGATCGACAGCGACAGCGCCTCAAGCGCGTCCATAACGCCCTCTTTGTCCTCCTGCATGTCCTTGGCGTAGGCGAGCGGCAGGCCCTTCATCACGATCAGCAGCCCGGTGAGCGCGCCGATCACGCGGCCGGTTTTTCCGCGCACCAATTCGGCGGCATCCGGGTTGCGTTTCTGCGGCATGATCGAGGAGCCGGTGGTGAATTTGTCCGACAGCTTGACCAGATTGGTGAGCGGCGAGGTCCAGATCACGATTTCTTCGGCGAGCCGCGACAAATGCACCGATGCGATCGACGCCGCGGCCAGCGTCTCCATGGCGAAATCGCGGTCGGAAACGGCATCGAGCGAATTCGCCGACGGCCGGTCGAAACCGAGTGCCTCGGCGGTCATGTCGCGGTCGAGGTCGAACGAAGTGCCGGCGAGCGCGGCGGCGCCGAGCGGCAACTCGTTGAGCCTTCTGCGCGCATCGGCAAAACGGCCGCGGTCGCGCGCGGCCATTTCCACATAGGCCAGCAAATGATGGCCGAAGGTCACCGGCTGCGCGGTCTGCATGTGCGTCAAGCCCGGCATCACCGTGCCGGCATGCGCCAATGCCTTTTCGACGAGCGTGCGCTGGTAAAGCCGCAAGCCCGCATCGAGCGCGTCGATAGTGTCGCGTATCCACAGCCGGAAATCGGTTGCTACCTGGTCGTTGCGCGAGCGCGCGGTATGCAGGCGCCCGGCGGCCTCCCCGATCACCTCGGAAAGCCAACTCTCCACGTTCATGTGGATGTCTTCCAGCGCGCGCTTGAAGACGAACTTTCCCGCCTCGATCTCTGACAGGATCGTGTCTAGACCGCGGGCGATTTTTTTCGCATCGTCGGCCGCAATGATGCCTTGCTTGCCCAGCATGTCGGCATGCGCCTTAGACGCGGCGATGTCCTGGCGATAGAGAGCCTTGTCGAAATCGATGGAGGCGTTGATTTCCTCCATGATCGCGTCGGGTCCGGACTTGAACCGCCCGCCCCACATCTTATTGCTCATGGCATAGCCACCGAGGTTCGCCGATTATGACCGCCCCCGAACGTTCACCGGCCAGAAGGCGGCTCGCCTTGATCGCGGCGGGCATTGTCGCCGGCTTGGTCGTCGGGTTTGTCGGGGTATACGGGATTGCCACCCTCACGCGCAATGCAGGCGGCGACCCGGCCTGCCGCCCGGCGGTCGAATTGGCCAAGAAAATAGCGCCTTTGGCACACGGCGAAGTCGCCGCCGTTAACGTTGCCAAGAGCCCGCTGAAGCTGCCCGATCTGACATTCCTTAACGCCTCCGGCGAGAAGACCTCACTCGCGCATTGGCGCGGCCGCACCGTGCTGCTCAATCTGTGGGCCACCTGGTGCGTGCCCTGCCGCAAGGAGATGCCGGCGCTGGACGCGCTGGAGCAGCGCCTCGGCACCCCGCAGTTTCAGGTGGTGTCGGTGAACATCGACACCCGCAACCTGGAAAAGCCGAAGGCCTTTCTCAAGGAGATCGGCGTCAGCAAGCTCACCTACTATGCCGATCCGGAGGCCAAGGTGTTTCAGGACTTGAAGGCGATCGGCCGCGCCTTCGGCATGCCGACGACCGTGCTGGTCGACCCGAACGGCTGCGAGATCGGCAGCATCGCGGGACCCGCCGAATGGGCCAGCGACGACGCCGTCAAACTCATCCAGGCGGCGCTGGGCAAAAGCTAGACTCTTGCCTCTTGAACTCGATCGCGTGCGCGCCTATACTTAACCATATGGTTTACTATTCGCCCAATCGCCTCGACCGCACCTTTGCCGCGCTTGCCGACCCAACGCGGCGGGCGCTGCTAGCCCGGTTGAGCGAAAAGGACGCGCTGTCGGTGAGCGAACTCGCCGCGCCGCTGCCGATGTCGCTGCCGGCGGTAATGAAGCATCTCGACGTCCTGTCGGATGCCGGCCTCGTCACGCGCGAGAAGAACGGCCGCATCGTTTCTTGCACCTTGCGCGCCGAGCCGATGCGCGACGCCAACGACTGGCTCAACCGCTATCAGAAATTCTGGACCGATCGCCTCGATCAACTTGCCGCATTCCTGGAGGAAGACACATGGCCACCGCAACCACCGTCAAACCGAGCCTCAGCATCAAACGCCGGTTCAACAAGCCGCCGGCGCAAGTCTTCGCCGCGTGGACCGATCCGGAAAAAGTAAAGCGCTGGATGGGACCCGGCGAGATCAAGACGGTGCGTGCGGAAAACGACCTGCGCGTCGGCGGACGGTATTATATCGGAATGGTCACCCCGTCGGGCGAGGCGCACGATGTCAGCGGCGTCTACCGCGAGATCGTACCCAACGAGAAGCTGGTCTACAGCTGGGCCTGGAAGTCGACGCCCGAACGCGAGTCGCTGGTCACAGTGACCTTCAAAAGCGACGGCGGCGGCACGCTGTTCACGCTCACGCACGAACAATTCTTCGATGACGCCGCGCGCGACAGCCATCAGGGCGGCTGGAACGGCGCCCTCGTCAAACTCGAAGCATACCTCGCAAGCTAGTAACGGGAGTCGAACATGCCACATGCTTGGTCACACGGAAGTTTTTACTGGAACGAGCTGATGACGCGCGACGCCGAGAAGGCGAAGAAGTTCTATGGCGACACTGTCGGCTGGAGTTTCGAGGCAATGCCGATGCCGGACGGCACCTATTGGGTTGCCAAGATGGACGGCCAATATGTCGGCGGGCTGTTCCCGCTGTCGAGCCCGCAATTCGACGGCGTGCCGGAAAGCTGGATGTCCTATCTCGCGGTCGATGACGTCGATGCGCGCGTGAAAAAGGCGGAAAAGGCCGGCGCCAAGCTGATGCGTCCCATTTTCGATGTGCCGGGCGTCGGCCGCATCGCCATCCTCACCGAGCCGGGCGGCGCCGGCGTCGGCTGGATGACGCCGCCAAAGGCGTGAGACGGAGCACACCATGCAGCACAAGGTCGTTTCGCAGAACGAATGGCTGGCAGCGCGCAAGGCGCTGCTGGCCAAGGAGAAGGCCTTCAGCAAGCAGCGCGACGCGCTCAGCGCCGAGCGGCGCGCCCTGCCCTGGGTCAAGGTCGAAAAGAACTACGTCTTCGAAGGACCCGGCGGCAAGGAAACGCTTGCCGACTTGTTCGGCGGCAAGAGCCAGCTGCTGATCTATCACTTCATGCTCGGTCCCGGCTGGATCCAAGGCTGCCCGAGCTGCTCGTTCCTCGCCGATCACTTCGGTGGCGCCATCCCGCACCTTGCGCAGCGCGACGTGACCTTTGTCGTGGTCTCGCGCGCGCCTCTGGCAGAGATCGAGGCCTACAAGAAGCGGATGGGCTGGCGTTTCAAATGGGTCTCGTCCAACGGCAGCGACTTCAACTTCGACTTCCACGTGTCGTTCACAAAGAACGAAATCGCGACCGGCGAAGTCGACTACAACTACGGCAAGAGCAATAACGCGCACGACGAACTGCCCGGCCTTTCCGCCTTCGTCAAAGACGAGCGCGGCGCCGTCCTGCACACTTACTCGACCTATGAACGCGGTCTCGACACCTTGGTCGGCACCTACAATCTCCTCGACATGGCGCCGAAGGGCCGCGACGAAGACGCGTTGCCGTGGAGCATGGCCTGGGTGCGCCGGCACGACGAATATGAGAGTGCCGCCGGCGCAACGGCGAAATCTGAAAAACCGCAAAATCCGGCATCGTGCTGCGATTGAGGCGACAGGAACTGGGCTAGAGGCAACCCTTAGGGGCGAAACAAATGTCGACCGACCTCAAATATCTCGCGCTCACGGCGATGCTCACCGCATCGCTGTGGATTCCCTATGTCGTCTCGCAGGTCATGACGAACGGACCGCTGACGCCGCCGAACTACCGCGACCCGCAGCCGCGTCCGCTGCCGCTCTGGGGCAAACGCGCCGATCGCGTCTATCTCAACGCCGTCGAGACTTTCGCACCTTTTGCGGCCTTGGTGATCCTGCTTCATCTGACCGGCAAGGCCAACGCAACGACAGCCTTGCTGGCGGCAGCGTTTTTCTGGCTCCGGCTCGCGCACGCCATCGTCTATTGGACGGCCATCCCCTACATCCGAACGATCGTCTTCACGCTCGGCTTCGTGGTGATCATCGGGCTATTCGTCCAACTGATGGCGTAACCGCCGGCGCGGGCCGAACTGCCGACGGGGCGGAACGGACAATCGCCTAGCGGTCGTCCGTCAGCGCGTCGGCACCGGCTTTTCGCCGCGATAGTCGTAGAAGCCGCGGTCGGTCTTGCGGCCGAGCCAGCCGGCCTCGACGTATTTCACCAGCAGCGGACACGGCCGGTATTTCGAATCGGCCAACCCCTCGTGCAGCACCTGCATGACCGAGAGACAGGTGTCGAGCCCGATGAAATCCGCCAATTCCAGCGGACCCATTGGATGATGCGCGCCAAGGCGCATGGCGGTGTCGATCGCCTCGACGTTGCCGACGCCTTCGTACAGCGTATAGATCGCCTCGTTGATCATCGGCAGCAAAATGCGGTTGACGATGAAGGCGGGAAAATCCTCCGACACCGCAATCGTCTTGCCGAGCTTGGAGACGAAGGCCTTGCTGCTCTCGAAGGTCGCGTCGTCGGTGGCGATGCCGCGGATGACCTCCACCAGTTCCATCAGCGGCACCGGGTTCATGAAGTGGATGCCGATGAAATGCTCGGGCCGGTCGGTTGAGGCGGCCAGCCGCGTGATCGAGATCGAAGAGGTGTTGGTGGCGACGATGGCGCCCGGCTTCAGCGCCGGGCACAGGTCGGAAAAGATCTTGCGCTTGATATCTTCCTTTTCGACCGCGGTTTCGATCACCAGATCGCAGCCCGACAGCGCGTCGTATTTCTCGGCCGGCTTGATGAGCGCGAGCGCGCCCTTGCGCTCCTCCTCGCTGATCATCTTTTTGCCGACCTGGCGCGCCATATTGCCGTTAATGGTGGCCATGCCGGCCTTTATCTGGTCGGCCGTCACATCGTTCAGCATGACCGAATAGCCCGCCAGCGCGCAGACATGGGCGATGCCGTTGCCCATTTGCCCGGCGCCGATCACCCCGACAGTCTTGATAGTGGTCGCCATGATTTGATCCGATCGATGCGAAGTCCCGGTACTTTGCTTCGACTTCGGTTGTTATCGTTGCATTTCTACGCCGAACCGCGCGGTGACACCACCGGCGCGAAAACTAAATTGCATTGTGGTCAACGCCCGAGCTTGCCCAGTTCGGCCGCAAGCTCCGGCAATGCCTGATAGAGGTCGGCGACCAGACCATAGTCGGCGACCTGGAAGATCGGTGCTTCCTCGTCTTTGTTGATGGCAACAATCACCTTGGAGTTTTTCATCCCGGCCAGATGCTGGATGGCGCCGGAAATTCCGACCGCGATATAAAGTTCGGGCGCCACCACTTTGCCGGTCTGGCCGACCTGCCAATCGTTCGGCGCATAGCCAGCATCGACCGCGGCGCGCGAAGCGCCGACCGCGGCGCCGAGCTTGTCGGCGACCGGCTCGATATATTTGGTGAAGTTCTCGCGGCTCTGCATGGCGCGGCCGCCGGAGATGATGATCTTGGCCGAGGTCAGCTCAGGGCGGTCCGATTTCGACAACTCCTCGCCGACGAAATTCGACAGGCCCGGATCGGCGGCGGCGTTCGCGTTCTCCACGCTCGCCGCGCCGCCCTCGCCCGCCGCCTGGAAGGTCGAGGTACGCACGGTGATGACCTTCTTTGCGTCGCTCGACTTCACCGTCTGGATGGCATTGCCGGCATAAATCGGCCGCTCGAAGGTATCGGGCGCGATCACCTTGGTGATGTCGGAGATCTGCATCACGTCGAGCAGCGCGGCGACGCGCGGCATGACGTTTTTTCCGTTGGTCGTGGCCGGCGCGACGATGGCGTCGTAGCTGCCCGCGAGCGAGACGATCAATGCCGCCGTCGGCTCGGCCAGCATATGTTCGTAAGGCGCGGTGTCCGCCAGCAGCACCTTGCTCACGCCGTCAAGCTTGGCGGCGGCATCGGCCACCGCCTTGCAATCTTTGCCGGCGACCAGCACGTGCACGTCGCCACCCATCGCCTTGGCGGCGGTGAGCGCCTTGTTGGTTGCGTCCTTGAGCGTCTTATTGTCGTGCTCGGCGAGAAGAAGCGTGGTCATAAAATACCCGCCTCGTCCTTGAGCTTGCCGACCAGCTCGGCGACCGAGCCGACTTTCACGCCGGACTTGCGGCCCGGCGGCTCGGTGGTTTTGAGAACCTCGAGCCGCGGCTTGGCGTCGACGCCATAGTCTGCCGGCGTCTTTTCCTCGATCGGTTTTTTCT
This sequence comes from uncultured Alphaproteobacteria bacterium, assembly GCA_963805375.1. GTDB lineage: Bacteria > Pseudomonadota > Alphaproteobacteria > Rhizobiales > Xanthobacteraceae > Pseudolabrys. Next base: position 27,290 of record CAWDUB010000014.1, read on the forward strand.
TCGCCTTCATGATGTTGGGCAGCGAGGCATATCGCGGCTCGTTGAGCCGCAGATCGGTGGTGACGATCACCGGCGCTTTCAGCTTCACCGTCTGCAAGCCGCCATCGACTTCGCGCGTCACCGACACGCTGTCGCCGTCGAGCACGATCTTCGAGGCGAAAGTGCCTTGCGCCCAGCCGAGCAGCGCCGCCAGCATCTGGCCCGTTTGATTGCAATCGTCGTCGATCGCTTGCTTGCCCATGATCACAAGACCGGGCTGCTCGGCTTCGACGATGCCTTTGAGGATTTTCGCCACAGCCAGCGGCTCGACCGTGCCTTCGGTCTTGACCAGGATTCCGCGGTCGGCGCCCATGGCGAGCGCGGTGCGGATGGTTTCGGAGGCCTGCTGCGGGCCGATCGACACCGCAACGATCTCGGTCGCCTTGCCGGCTTCCTTCAGACGGATCGCTTCTTCGACCGCGATCTCGTCGAACGGATTCATCGACATCTTGATATTGGCGAGTTCGACGCCGGAGCCGTCCGATTTGACGCGGATCTTGACGTTGAAATCGACAACCCGTTTTACGGGCACCAGAATTTTCATCATCCCCCATCCCGGGTGGACGCCGTTGCGGCGCGGCCGGAAGCTAAAGGCCGCGCTATCGGCCTGTCAACGTTTATGCTGCGCTGCACGCAAACCGGGGCCATGCGCCCCTACCGGTTCTGCCCGGGGGCCCAAAGCACGTCGCCAGCGCCTTTGTCGTTGGCGTAGCGGCCGGCCACGAACAGATAGTCCGACAGCCGGTTGATGTATTTGAGCGACGGCTCGGAGACCCCCTCGCCCGGCTGATCCTTGAGCGCGACCATGATCCGCTCGGCCCGCCGGCAGACGGTGCGCGCCAGATGCAGATAGGCCGAGGCCGGGCTACCGCCGGGCAGGATGAAGGACTTGAGCGGCGCAAGCTCGGCATTGAGCCGGTCGATCTCGCCCTCCAGCCAGGTAACCTGCGCATCGGTCACGGTCAGCCGCGCGCCGCCCGGCCCTTTTTCGGCGAGGCAAAGGTCGGCTTCGACGTCGAACAGGTCGTTCTGGATGCGCCCGAGCGCGGCATCGAGCGCGGCATCGCCGGCCGAATGCAGCCGCACCAGGCCGATGACGGCGTTGACCTCATCCACGGTGCCATAGGCCTCCACGCGCAGATCGTATTTCTTGCGCCGCGCGCCGCTGCCGAGCGACGTGGTGCCGTCGTCGCCGGTGCGGGTATAGATGCGGTTGAGCACGACCATGTCGATCTTTCGCCCTTCGCCTTGGCTGGGTTTCGCGGTAGGCTCTATCTTATCCGGTTTCGGTCTTGAATAAGGGGGGAATAATCATGCGATTTCTAACCATTGCAATTGCCGTGGCGCTCTTGTCGCTGCCGGCCGTCACAGCGGCGAATGCCCGCAGCGCCGGCGCGCATACCGCCAAGGCTGCCACCACGGACTATGCCGCGAAAAAGAAGAAGCATCATCGCAAACACCATGCGATGAAAAAGCCGAAGGAGAAGGTCGAATATATGCGCGCGGTGCCGAGCGAGCCGCCGAAGTAGCCGCCCGCCTCAACGCCCCATCGCCCAGATCGTCGCCATGATGATGATGATGGCGACGAACTGGAACAGCACGCGCAGCCGCATCAGCTTTTGCGAGCGGTTGGGCGAGCCGCCGCGCATCATGTTGATCAGGCCGAGCGCCAGGATGATCGCCACCGCGACGATCGCGGCCGGCACGAGGTAATGTGACATAAATCCTGACATAGGCGCCTTCTAGCACCGGCGGCTGGCCGCGGCCAACCGCGGTTGATTGAGCCCGACATAGTCGCGCGCCGCGGGTTTGCAATTCAGACTCGCGAAAGAGTTGTACCCGGGCTATCATCTTCCGGTTGAGCGTACTGGCGGAGCGTGGGGTATGGAGTTCCGCGGTTTCAGCCGGAGCGGCAGTTGCCCGCTCCGCGGTCGTATCGGGTGTGCCGGCGATCGACCCGCCGGCCATTGCGCCTGCGGTTGCCGACGCCGGTTTCGCCGCCCCCCTCCCTCGCTGCCCGGAAATAGACTGCCTGCGCGGCGTTATCGGCGCCCATGCGATCGAAACCGCCGAACGCCGCGCGGCTATGCTCGGCATCGGCGCCGACCGGGTGCTGATCGCCAGCGGCGCGATCGGCGAAGAGAGCTATCTGCATGCGCTCGCCGACGCGCTCGATGTGCCGTTCGAGCCGCTCGATAACGTCGCGCGCCCGCAATGCCCGCTCGCCGACGAGCGGCTGATCGAATCCGCCGCCGCCGGTATTTTGCCGCTGATGGACAATGATGAGCTTTGTCTGGTCGTGGCTCCGCGCGGTATGACGGCTCATAGGTTTGCCCGCGCGCACGCGAATAATTCCGCGCTGGTACGCCGCTTCCGTTTCACCACCGCGGAGCGGCTCAACCGGTTTGTGCTACGCCACGGCGGCAAGGCGATTGCCGATCGCGCCACGCAGGAATTGAAACAGTCACACCCGATGCTCTCTGCCGCCTTTGGATGCTGGCGCGGGCATACAGTGCCGGCTGCTCTCGCCGCAGCCTTCGCCCTCGCCGCCGCCATCATGGCGCCAACCGTTACCCTGCTCATCATCGACGTCACGCTGGCCGCGGTGTTTTTGGCCTGGCTGGCCTTGCGATTTTCCGTCGCCCTGATCGCCGGGCGGTCAAACAAATCCCAGGCCTATTTCGCCGACGATAGGCTGCCGGTCTACACGGTCGTCGCGGCGCTTTATCGCGAAGCGACGTCGGTCGGTGAATTGTTGACGGCCATTGAACGGCTTGATTATCCGCCTGAAAAACTCGACGTCATCGTCGCGATCGAAGTCGACGATGACGACACGCGCGCAGCGATTGCCGTCCGCCGAAATCGTCTCCCCATCACGGTTATCCCGGTGCCAGCGGAGGGTCCTCGCACCAAGCCAAAAGCGCTTAACGTTGCGCTGCCGTTCGCGCGCGGCGCCTTCACCGTCGTTTACGACGCCGAGGACAGGCCGCAGCCAAACCAGTTGCGCGATGCCTTGCGGACGTTCGGTGCCGGCGGCGGCAAACTTGCTTGCGTGCAGGCGCGGCTGAGCATCGACAATACCGCAGACAGTTGGCTGGCGCGGCTGTTCACCGCCGAATATGCCGGGCAGTTCGACGTCTTTCTGCCCGGCCTTGCCGCGCTCGGGCTGCCGCTGCCGCTCGGCGGGTCGTCCAATCATTTCCACACCGCGGCCTTGCGCGCCGTGCACGGCTGGGATGCCTACAACGTCACCGAAGATGCCGACCTCGGCATGCGCCTGGCGCGTTTCGGCTACCGGTCGGATGTGATCGATTCGACCACTTACGAGGAAGCGCCGGCGCAGTTCATGCCCTGGCTGCGCCAGCGCACGCGCTGGTTTAAAGGCTGGATGCAGACCTGGACCGTGCACATGCGCCAGCCGCGCCGGCTGATGCGCGATCTCGGTCCGGCGGGTTTTCTCTCCTTCCAGCTCATTGTCGGCGGTAACGCGCTCGCCGCGCTGGTGCATCCCTTGCTCATTGGCTGGTTCGCTTACGCCGCGATCAGCGAAACCCCAATGTGGCTAGCCGACGGCTTGGCCGATACCGTTCTTACCGGGCTTTATGCGACCACCATCGCGGCCGGATATCTGACGTCGATCGTCCTCGGCTGGCTGGGTCTGCGGCGGCGCGGTCTATTGGCGGTCGCCTGGGTATTGCTGCTGACGCCGGTACACTGGCTCTTGCTGTCGCTGGCGGCCTGGCGCGCGCTTTATCAACTTGTCGTCTCGCCCTATGTTTGGGAAAAGACCGAGCACGGCTTGGCGAAAAACTCGCGGCTGGCATCTGGCACGACGCGTTCACTGCTCGAACTGGAGCGTCATCTCAGGCGCCTCAAGGACAACGGGCTACTGCCGGCGCTTTGGGATGAGCCCCGCGTTCGACCGGCGCGCATCGCCGCTTGAGCGCTTCAAGGCCTTTGGAGACAGTCAGCCATGCCCGGCAAACGCATTCAGTTCGACGCCGAAACCTGGGCCTCGGTCGATCTCCTGGCGAAAGACCGCATGATGACCTTCCAGGAGCTCGCCGACGAGGCGTTCCGCGACGTTTTAAAAAAGCATGGCCGCCCGGCAAGCCTGAAAGAGGCCCTACGAAAAAGCGCCGGCGCTCCAGCCGACGTCGTGCGTCTGCACAAGGCCAAGCGCCGCGCCAAGCATCGTGATAAGCGCAAACGGCGGTCGCGCTGAGGCCGCGGCGGTCATAAAAAACCTAGTCCCCTGAAAAACCAAGCTCCTCGACCAAGTGGACAATGGAGCGGCGCAGCTTGGGGTCGTCAACCCGGGTGAAGGCCTTAAGCAGCGCAAGCCCATCGGTGGTCGCAAGAAAGCCCGACACATAATCGGGAACGGGCGAGGCCGGGCTGGCCCGCTTTTCGCCGGGGCCCGCGGGAGCGCCTTCAAAGAAGAACGCCACGGGCACCCGCAAGATGGAAGCAATGTGCTGCAACCGGCTCGCGCCGACGCGGTTGGTGCCTTTCTCGTATTTCTGCACCTGCTGGAAGGTCAGTCCGAGCGAACCGGCAAGCTTCTGCTGGCTCATCTGCATCAACAGCCGTTGCATCCGAATACGCAATCCGACGTATTTATCGATAGGGTTAGGGGATTTTTTTGCCATCAGGCCATCCTTTCAACTCTTTGATTGGGCAAGGACCACCGGCCGCTTGGCGGCGCGGCACAGGTGCTCGTCCCGGCCGCAAGTGGCGTGTAAGTGGTCATTCTACAATTTTAGGTTGGCTTCCGTGGCGTATCTGCTGTAAGCCGCGGCCCTCGGTTTTGCCCGGCCAAGAACACCATCCAAATCGCGTCATCGAAGAGCTATGTGATCAGAACGTGTTAAGCTCGTCATTAAAACGTCATGGTTGTTTCATTCGACGGCGTCGAATGTAATGCGCGAAATAGAAACCCGATTGTTTCGGTATTTTGTGGCTCTGGCCGAAGAGCAGCATTTCGCACGGGCCGCTTTTAACCTGGGTATCAGCCCGCCGACGCTGACCAATCAGATTCAAAAACTCGAAGGGCGGCTCGGCGCGCGGCTCGTCGAGCGGCGCGGCAATACCCACGTCGAGTTGACCGAAACCGGAAAGCGGTTCCTCGAACGCGCGCGCAACGTCCTGCGCGAAACGGCGGAAGCTGAAGCGGTGGCGCGACAAGCGGCGCGCGGCGAGATCGGCCGTCTGGAAATCGGGTTCATGACTGTGGCGAGCCTGTCAGGCCTGATCGAAAAGTGCATCGGCGGCTTTCAAAAACAAAATCCCGGGATCGAGATTATCCTGCGGACGATGGTGACCGCCGAGCAGATCAACGCGATTCTTGAGCGGACGCTGGACTTCGGCTTCGTGCGCGCACCCGACAACTATCCGACCGGCATCGAGGGCTTCATCGTCTATCGGCAACCCATGGTCATTGCTTTGCCGGGGAACCATCCCTTAGCAAGCCAGAAGCGCATCAAGCCTTCATCGCTGAAAGACCAGCCGTTCATCAACACGTCGCCCGATCTTGAGATCGGTTATTTAAAGCACACGGAAGCGGTGGGGGAGCTTGCGGGATTCACGCCGCGGATTGTGCTGCGCGCGAAGGATATGGTGAGCATTCTTACCTGCGTTTCCGCCGGACAGGGCGTGGCTGTCGTCTCGCAGGCCTTCACCAGGCTGGACATGCCCAACGTCGTGTACCGCGAATTCGACACCGACGCGCCACCGGTGGTCTCGATGGCCTTCATCGGCCGTCGACATGAATCTTCGCCGGCGGCAAAGGTGCTGCTCAAATACATGCGGTCTTTCGCGTTAAAGCGTTAAACGGCGAGCGCGCGCCGGAACATGGCGAAGATGATTTCCCAGTCTCGGTTCGCCGCGCGCCTATCATAAACATCGCGGTTGGGAAGAGCGTAGCCGTGCGTCGCGCCGCGATGAAGCGTATGGCGGTAGCGGACGTTCGGACAGGCCGCAAATACCTCATTGACTGTCTTTCGCGTCTCTTCCGGCGCCGTCTCGTCATGTTCGGCAAAGCCGCAATAGATTTCGCCGCGGCAAGCTACGGCAAGCTTGTGCGGAGAGAGAGGGGCATCGGTGACGAGACGCGTTCCGTGCAAGCTTACGCTTGCCCGGAAGTCGTCGGGGTAATAGGCCGCGGCTTGCAGCGCGTAACGGCCGCCGAGGCAATAGCCGATTGATCCTTTCGGTCCTGCCTTGACGGGCTGCGTGTTGAGGAATTCCAGCACAGAGCGCAGGTCCGCCATGGCCATTTCATCTTTAATGAGCGCCATTTGCGTACGCATGCTGCCCTGTTGCTCGGGCGAGATGTTCGCGAAGCTTTTCATGCGGCCTTGTTCGTCGCGAAACTCAAAGCGCACCGGACCCTGCCGGTAGTAGAAATTCGGTACCGTGCAGTGATAGCCGACCACGGCGACCCTGCGGGCAATATCGAACAATTCCTCGCGCAGCCCCCATATGTCCATCAGGATCACGACAGACGGAAACGGTCCGTCGTCCTGCGGATAAGTGACGAACGCATCCATGCGCCCGTCGGGGGTCGGAATTTCGGTGATGGCTTCGATCATCGGAAAGACGGGCCGCGGGTTTAAAATGCCGGCTGGTTATTTTGCGTCGAGCTTGATGTGTTCTTTCGCGATGACGGGAGCCCAGAGCGCGCGGTCTTGCTTGATGACCTCGGCAAAGTGCTGCGGCGTGCCGCCAAGGACGCGGATGCCGACTTTTGTGAACTGCTTGGCGCCTTCGGGAGACGCAAGGAACGCGTTGACCGCCGCGTTCAGCTTTTTGACGATATCCTCGGGCACCCCTGCCGGGGCCATGATCCCCGTCCAGGTACTGACGACCAGGTCAACGCCGCCTTCGCGGGCGGTGGGAACGTCGGGCAGGAACGAAACGCGCTGCTCGCTCATGACGGCAAGCATGCTGGTGTTTCTCGCCGGTGGGACGTAAATCGGCACGCCCGCCTGGATCGCGCCGCTCAAAACGTCGGTCACGACGGGCACGGCGCCACGGTAGGCGATGAGAGTTGCCCTGATGCCAGTGCGCGCGAGAAACAGAATGGCGGCGAGATGACCCATCGAGCCTACCCCGGCGTGGCCAATATTTAGTTTGCCGGGATTTTTTCGCCCAAATTCAATTAGGTCTTGCAGCGTCTTAAAACCGAGTTTCGGGTCGCTGACCATGAGTTGAGGAATCTCGCCGACCATCACGACCGGCGTGAGATCTTTATCCGTGTCGTATGGAAGGGACTTCACGAGGTATTGGCTGAGGACGGCCGGCCCGACCGCTGTCATGACGAACGTGTATCCATCCGGCGCAGCTCTTGCGGCATAGGCGGTGCCAATGGTGCCGCCGGCGCCGCTGCGGTTGTCAACGACAAAAGGCTGGCCGAGCTTATCGGTCAAAGCCTGCGCCAATGCGCGCAAAACGAAATCTGCCCCGCCGCCGGGCGGAAACGGGTGAACAATCGTCACCGGCCGGGTTGGCCAATCCTGGGCTTGAACCGGACTCAGGATGGCAAGTGCAACAAAAGAACAGAACAGAATGAAGCACCGACGGCCCATTTCATATTCCGATACGGTTGCCTTTGAACCTGATGTGGATGTTTGGGCAGCGGACGATTTTCTTTCGTGAATTGCAAAACGGCTCGCGTACAAATTCATTATGGCGAGTGGAGTTTGTTTTGACAACCTTTAGTAAAGGGCCCCTCATGGGGCGCAGGCTTATGGGTTTCGCGCGGCCGCGCGCGCCGCCTTGAAGCCGGCGGTAAACCGCGCCAGCGTGTCGGACGTCACGCCACGCGGCAGCATCACTTCGATCAGCGCGAATTGCCCGGGCGTTTGCATCGCCCGCTCGAGCGCGGCGGCGAGCTCACGGCGGGTGGTCACGCGCTCGCCGCTGCCGCCGAGCGCGGGCGCGATGGTGGCAAAATTCCAATCATCGAGATTGTTGAATTCCGATTCCGGCTGGAACGCGCGCAGCATTTCCCAGCTTTGGTTGTTGAGCAACACGACAATCGGATCGAGACCGTAATGCCGGCAATTGCCGATTTCCCAGCCGGTCATCTGGAAGGCGCCGTCGCCGACCAGAATGAGCGGCCGGCGGCCAGTCGCGACGGCAACGCCGATGCCGCCGGGCACGCCGAAGCCCATGCCGGCGTAGTAGCCGGGCGCGGCGAGCGCCGTGTTGTCGATCTCCATGGCGATGAACAGGCAATCGCCGACATCCGCCGCCATCGGCATGCGGCCGTGGCGGTCGAACAAATCGTTGATCGCGGCGGCGACGTCGGACGGCATGATGGCCTGATCGTCGGCCTTGAGCCCGCGCGGATAGGCCGGGGGTTTGCGCTTTTTGCGGGCGCTCTTATTAAACGCCGGCGCCCGCTCGGCCAACGCGCCCACTACATCCTCGATCGGCAAATCCCGATAGAGGTGGTGACCGATCTGCACCTGGCGGCCCACGGCCAGGATCGTGCGCTGAGCATCGAGCTTGCGCTGCGACAGCGCGAAATTGGTGTCGGAGACGATGACGCCGAGCAGCAGCAGACAATCGGCGTCTTCGACAAGCTTGGTGATCGCCGGATCGCCGGCGGCGCCGAGATAGGTGCCGACCAGCACGTCGGGCGCGTCTTCGAGCAGCCCGCGCCCCATGAAGGTGGTGACCACCGGCAGCCCGAGGAGGCGCGCCAATTTGGCGGTCTGCTGCTCGATGCCGTAGCGGCGAATCTCGACGCCGACCATCAGCGCCGGCGCGCGCGCTCGCTTGAGCTTGGCTAATATTTCATCGGCGCATTCGCCGAGCGCGTTCGGATCGGCGGGCCGCCCCGGCAGGACCGGCACGGGCGCGGTCTCGGCCGCCGTCAGGTCGCGTGGAAATTCGATATAGACCGGGAGCGATTGTTCGCGCGCGCTGCGCAAGACGCGCGCGATCGCTTCCGGCGCTTTAGCCGGATCGTCGAGCACCGCCTGATCGCAGGTGATCTCGCGATAGACCGCGAGCTGGCTGTCGATATTGCGCGCCTGGTGATGCAACAAAAATCCGCTGGCGCGCTCGCCCGCCCCCGGCGCGCCGGCGATTACCACCAGCGGCGAGCGCTCGGCATAGGCGCCGGCGACGGAATTGACCAGATTGAAGGCGCCGGCGCCGTAGGTGACGACCGCGACGCCGAGGCCCTGATGATAACGCGCCGCCGCATCGGCGGCGAAGCCGACACCCGGCTCGTGGCTGAGCTGGTAATGCGGCAGGATTTTCGATTCTTCGATGACCTTGTAGAGCGGCAGCACGAAGTCGCCGGGGATGCCGAAGATTTCCCGGGCGCCGTGATCCTTAAGGCCTTGCAAGAGCGCGGTCGCGAGCGTCGCCATAGCGCATATTAGCGATGTTGGCATGGCGGGAAAGCGGCGCGCGCAAATGTTTAACCCTAACCGCCGGTGAATCGGCGGTCGCTGTTTTGCCGTCGCCGTAACGGCTTGTGAAACTATTGCGGGTAAAGGGAGACGTCACGACCCGGGGATCAGTCAATTGCCACCGTCTGCAACCGTTGCCGAGGATAACGCTCTCCTCGCGCCGCCGCCGTCCGATATCATTGTCGGCCACCGCGCACCCGGCCGCGTGCAAGCGCCGGTCACCGTTGAAGTCGCCGCCGGCTCACGGCTTGCCGAAATCCAGTCGGCGTGGCCCGACCTGATCGCGCGCGCCGACGTCGCCAATGCCTTCATGCATCCGATGCTGGTTGCGCTGTACGCGTCCTATCCGGATACTCGCTGCCGCGCGCTGGTGGCCTGGAAAGAGTTCGACGGCGTCCGCCGGCTCGTCGGCTTCTGGGCCTTTGCCGTCGGCCGCGCGCCACGTTCGATCCTCCCGCTATCGGTACTGGCGGCGCCGTTTTTCACGCACGGCTATCTGGCCACCCCGGCGATCGATCGCGACCTGCTTGAGGAAACCTTGCAGGCCATGCTCGATCACATTGCCGCCGATCCGAAACTTCCCAACATGATCGCGCTCGACGCCATGCCCGAGGACGGCGCCACCATGCAGGCGCTCAACCGCGTGCTCGCCGCGCGCGGCACCGCGCCCGCGACGCTGCGGCGTTTCGTCCGCCCGATGCTCGTCTGCGGGCTCGACGCCAAGCAGTACTTGGAAAATGCGCTGTCGAGCTCGAGCCGCAAGAAATTGCGCCAGCACCGCCGCCGGCTCGCCGAAAAAGGCTCGCTTGAATCGAAGACCATTAGCGAGCCCGAGGCTCTTCGTATCGCGATGGACGATTTCCTCCGCCTTGAAGCTTCCGGTTGGAAGGGCGAGAAGGGCACCGCTCTGCTCTGCAAAGCCGAAGACGCCGTATTCGCGCGCGAGATGATCGCCGCTTTAGCGCCGCGGGGCGATGCCTGGATGCACGCGCTCTATCTCAACGGAGCGCCGGTGAGCATGCAGGTCGTGCTGCGCGCGGGGCCGACCGCCTACACCTGGAAGACCGCCTATGATCAGGCGTTGAGCGATTACTCGCCCGGCATGCTGCTGCTGGAAGACTACACCGCCGCCTTCCTCGCAGACCGCAGCATCACGAGCGTCGATTCCTGTGCTTATGACGAGGCCAGCTTCATGGCAGCGTGGAGTGAGCGGCAGGCGATGGCGGATGTTTGGATCGATGCGCGGCCCGGCGGCTCGCTCGAATTCAGCATCCTGACCCGATTGCAGAAGACCTATTTGAGCCTGCGCATGCAGGCCAAGGCCGCCTATCTCGCCGGCCTGCGGGCGCGGGCAGCCAAACAAAAATCCAAGGTGGCGGCGTCGTGACAGACATTGCCATCGTCGGCGGCGGGCTTGCGGGGTCGCTCACGGCAGCGATGCTCGGCCGCGCCGGCGTGGATGCCGTGCTCATCGATCCGCATCCGGTCTATCCGCCGGATTTCCGTTGCGAAAAGCTCGACGGCGCGCAGACCGAAATTTTGCGCAAGACCGGCCTCGCCGAGGGCGTGCTGCGGGCGGCGACGCCGGACCGTGAATCCTGGGTCGCCCGCAACGGCCGCCTGGTTGAGAAACGGCCGGGCGACCAGCACGGCATTTTCTACGCGCCTTTGGTCAACACCATCCGCGGTCTTATTCCCTCTAACGTGCCGATGATCCAGGCCAAGGCGACGGCAATCGCGACCGGCGAGGAACGGCAGAGCCTCACCTTGTCGAACGGCGAGACAATCTCCGCGCGGCTGGTGGTGCTGGCAAACGGACTGAATATCAGCCTGCGCCATTTGCTCGGGCTGGAACGCGAGCTGCTGAGCGAATGTCACTCGGTCAGCATCGGCTTTGACGTCAAACCGGCTGGCCGGCCGGCGTTCGAGTTTCCCGCGCTCACCTATTACGCCGAGCGCACCGAGGACCAAACCGCGCTGCTCACGCTGTTTCCAATCGGCGCCGCCATGCGCGCCAATCTGTTCGTCTATCGCGACTTGCACGACCCGTGGCTGCGGGCCATGCGCATAAAGCCCGTAGAAACACTGCACGCGCTGATGCCAGCCTTACGCAAACTGACGGGTGATTTTGTCGTCGACGATACCGTCAAGATCCGCCCCGTCGATCTTGTCGCCACGCACGGTCATCGGCAGGCCGGCATCGTGCTGGTGGGTGACGCCTTCTCGACCTCCTGCCCCGCCGCCGGCACCGGTGCGCGCAAGGCGCTCAACGACGTCGAGCGGTTGTGCAACGTGCACATTCCGCGCTGGCTCGCCACCCCCGGCATGGCAGCCGACAAGATCGCAACGTTCTACGACGACCCGGTGAAGACCGCGTGCGATGGCCATTCACTGGCCAAGGCCTACGATCTGCGCTCGTTCTCGCTCGATCGCGGGCTGCGCTGGCGGATGAAACGTCAGTTGAAATTCTTTGGCCAATACGGCTTCGGCCTGCTGCGCCGGCTGGATCAAGAAACGCCGCCGGCAACGAACGAGGAGCCGGTTGTTCCCGCCGCCACCAGCGTCGGGACGTAGCGGCGCTACATATAGCGCCGCAGATCGGCGGCGGCTTCAGCCGGCTTGCGGTCGAGCTTGAACGGCGCGACGAAACGTCCCTCTTTGTCCATCAAATAGACCACCGCGCTGTGGTCCATGCTGTAGTCGCCTTTTTGCGTGGGGACCTTCTTCGAATAGACGCGATATTCCTTTTCGACATTTTTGATCGCTTGCGCGCCGCCGGTGGCGCCGCGCAAATGCGGGTCGAAGCTCGACAGATAATCCTTCATTACCGCCGCCGTGTCGCGCTCGGGATCGACGGTGATGAACAGCGCGCTGACGCGGTCGGCGTCCTTGCCCAAAGCGTGCATCACTTCCGACAACTCAAAAAGCGTGGTCGGGCAAATGTCGGGGCAGTGCGTGTAGCCGAAGAACACCAAATACGGCCGGCCTTTCATATCCTGATCGGTGATCGTCTTGCCGTTTTCGTCGATCAGCTTGAACGGTCCGCCGATCGCCGACGCGCCGGGACCGCCGTGCCCCCCTAAGTGGCCGGTCGCAAACAGAATGACGCCGATAAAGACGACCAGGCCGGCTAGGAATGACGCGAAAACGACGACGATGTGAGATGACCGAGTCGTCATTGGCGCATCGACCCTATTTTAAAAGCACGCCTGCCAGCCAGTGCGCACGACTTCGAAGAATACGGCGGTACCGTAATAGGCCCAAAGCGCAACCGTTGCTGCCATAATCAGCCCGCCGACGAGCGCCAGCGCGATCAGCACCGGCCGTGACTGCCTTGAATCGGATGTAATCGCGGGCATGTCATCATCTCGGTGGAACTATTTGTCACATAGGACCGATTCACCCTTACGGCAATATCGCAAACTGCGACCGCATGACGCCGGGCTGAAATTAACCATCCCGTGGGCTATAACCCCGCGCAAATCGGGCATTTTATGGACCGCGTTGACTCCAAAGCTTAAACTCGTGATGAATGGCTCAACCTTCCACAACCCGACCTGAGGGCTAAGGAGACGAATCCGATGCGTACCGCTGTGACGCTAGCGCTTGCAATTTCGATGTCGGCGATCGGCGCTTCCGCCTGGGCTCAGAATGCCGCACCGGCCGCCGCCGCCGCGGCGCCGGCTGCACCGCAGCCCGCCGCGCAGCAAGCCGCACCGCCGCCGCCGCCGGCGACCCCGGTCACAATGCCGAAATGTGACAATCCGAAAGCCTGGGGCGTCGAGCGCGTGGTGCAGATCGACACCACCGGCGGTCCCGGGTTCGGCTTCGAGCATTTCAAAGCTTACGACTTCCTGCGCGACAAGGAAGTTGTGCTGACTTTCGACGACGGGCCGTGGCCCGGCAATACCGAGCGCATCCTCAAGGCGCTGGAAGACGAGTGCACCCGCGCCCTATTCTTCCCGATCGGCAAGCATGCCGGTTGGCATCCTGAAATCCTGAAACGGGTCGCCGCCGGCGGACATACTGTCGGCTCGCACACCTGGTCGCACAAGGACCTGTCGAAGTTGACCGACGAAGAGGCCAAGACCGAGATCGAGCAAGGCATTGCGGCGGTCAGCATCGCGCTCGGCAACAAGCCGGTGGCGCCGTTTTTCCGTTTCCCGGCGCTGCGGCATCCGCCGAACATGCTCAAATATCTCGCCACGCGGAATATCGGCGTCTTCTCCACCGATATGGATTCCTTCGACTTCAAGATGCGTAAGCCGGAGCAGGTCATCAAATCGGTCATGGCCAAGCTCGCCAAGCACGGCAAGGGCATTATTCTGATGCACGACTTCCAGCACGCGACCGCCGAGGCGGCGCCCGAGCTGTTCAAGCAAATGAAGGAAGCCGGCTACAAGGTGGTCTGGGTCACCGGCAAGACCGGGGTCGAGCCAATCCCCGAGTATAGGGCGATCGTGATGAAGGAACTGGGCGGCGGCCTCGCCGAGGCGCGCCCGATGTCGAGCGTGATCAAGACGATCGGCGGCGGCGCCAACTGACCTGATCCGCAGAAGTTTTCACCAGCCGCGCAAGCGATTGCGCGGCTGGTTTTTTTATTATCCAGCGCGACCCCTGCTGCGCCGGCCGGTATTATTCTCTACAATCAGGCCCGCTGGGTGGCCGTGCCGGACCCCGTGTCCTTGAGCGGCCGTAATAAGCGGGGAGGACGCGATGCAGGCGCTGATCATATCTGTCGGCATATTGGTGGTTCTTTGGATCGCCATCCTGTGGGGCGCGCGCTACTTCGGGCCGCAAGATCATTGAGGTCGGCCGCCGCGCCGCCAGCCGAAATTTTGGTCACGTCACGGGGGTGTGAACCCGGCGCAAAAATACCTATTTTGCAGGGCAGCATGATTTTTTCGCCCGCAGGCCCGCACCGACCGGAATGGATGGCGTAACGTGCCGGACATTGTCACGCTCACGATCAACCCGGCGATCGATATTTTCGTCAACGTCGGACGCGTCGAGCCGACGCGCAAGCTGCGCTGCTCGCAGCCCAAGCGCGATCCCGGCGGCGGCGGCATCAATGTCGCCCGGGTCGCGCACCGGCTGGGCAGCGACGTGCTGCCGATCTATCCGATCGGCGGCCAGATCGGCAAACTGCTGCACCGCCTGCTCGAGCGCGAGGACATCGAAAGCCTGGTGACGCCGTCGCACGTCGAGACGCGGGAAAATTTCACCGCTTATGAAGAGTCGACCGGCAATCAATACCGCTTCGTGTTGCCCGGATCGCCCCTGCACCGTGCCGAGTGGGAAGCCTGCCTCGACAAGCTCGCGAACCTCGCGCACAAACCGAAATTCGTGGTGATGAGCGGCAGCCTGCCGCCGGGCGTGCCGGAGGATTTTTTCGCGCGCGTCATTCGCGCCGCCAAGGCGCTCGGCGCCGCCACCGTCGTCGACAGCTCGGGGCCGGCGCTCGCCGCCGCACTGGCGGAAGGCGTCACGCTGGTCAAACCGAATTTTGTCGAGCTGCGCGATTACGTCGGCGTAAAGATCGACGCCGATGCCGAGCAAATCGCCGCCTGCCGCAAGCTGGTGACGGACAAGCGGGCCGAGATGGTGGCGCTGACGCTCGGCGAAGACGGCGCGTTGCTGGTCACGCAAAGCCAGGCCTGGCGCGCGCGGCCACTCGACATCGAAGCGGTCAGCACGGTCGGCGCCGGCGACAGCTTTCTCGGCGGCATGGTGGCGGCGCTCGCCGCCGGCAAGCCGCTCGAAGCGGCGTTTCGGGCGGCAGTCGCGGCGGCTTCGGCGGCGGTCCTGACGCCCGGCACCGGCCTGTGCCAGCCGCAGGACGTGAAGCGCCTGTTGCCGAAGGTTGAAATCAGCGAAATCGCGGAAGCTATTTGATCGAAGCGCTGCGTTCCGGCTCGTCGTCGCGGCCGCAGAAATTCTCGGCGTATTTTTCCGCCAGCTTCTGCATCATCGGCCAATAGGTGTTCTTGTTGGTGCCGGTCCATTCGCGCGCCAGATCGGCAAAGGTCACCGGCCGGTGCAAACGGCGCATGCTCGCCTGCACGTCGTCCTGCACCAGTCGCGTGCGATGGGCGACCGGATTGGGAATCGGCGTCGTCGAATACATCAACAGGTGTTGAAGGTGCGCGAGCACGCCGGTCTTGACGTCATTGAAGTGCTCGCCCGGTCGCCCGGGGATCGTCGCCCCGAGGCCGGCAAAATTATTGTCGCTCGCCGGCACGCCGGCGCGCCCGCCGCCCGGCCGAACGAAGGTCAGATAATTGGTTTCGATCAGCATCTGGAAGAAGGCATAATCCCAGCGCACGCCGACGCATTTGGCCGGCGAGCGGTCGACGCATTGGCCGATGCGCTGATAAAGCGAGGCGACGTGCTCGAAGCGCGGCTCGATTGAGCGCGCCGGATGATGCAGCGCATTGCGCTCGTTGACGAATTCCATGAGCTTGGCGGGCTTGACGCATTTCGGCACCGTGTTATCGGCGCTGGCGACAATGCGCGGCGAACCCGCAAACGCAGCGGTGGCCGGCACCAGAAGTGCGGTCAACACCAATAGTCTTGAAAGCATGCGAGCCGTCCCCAGTCCGGCGCAAACTTTGCGGGCAAGCAGTTAAACATTTATTACAATACTAAGTTAATGGTCTATAAGGCAAAAAAGCGGCAAACGGCAAGCGTGCA